>JBEVVY010000001.1:1948347-1989680 GCA_040506895.1 Sedimenticola sp. | reverse complement strand
AGGCGGCTCGACCGCAACGTGTGGCCCACACGGCTCCCGGGTAGGTTGCTTGAGGCGCGCGGTGACGCGTGGCCCAGATGAATGATCATCCGCGACAGAACCCGGCTTACAGGCCGACTCCAACCCTTTTAATTCCTTTTTTCTCCCCGAAACCTAAAGTATCACTTTAAGAACAGGGCTTATTGTCATGTTTTCTTAGTGTATTCCGCTGGGTCATTTTCCTTTTGTTCTCTTCTGTAACTCACTGTCTTTAAAGGATTTTGTGGGGATATTTCCTTGACAAGCAGTTAGAACGGTACCTATTATGGGAAGAAGTGGAGAAAAGTGGATTTTTTTGGGAAACGGAATTACCTAGGGGGAGTGCTCGCATTGTTTCGGGGTGTCAACAGACTCAATCTGGATGCCAAGGGGCGTCTTGCCATACCGACGCGTTACCGCGATCGGTTGCGGGACTGCTGTGCCTCTGAACTTGTTGTCACTGTTGATACCGATCACTGCCTGTTGATCTACCCCCTGCCCGAGTGGCAGGAGATCGAGCGCAAGCTGATGCGCCTTCCCTCCTTTAACAAGACTGCCCGGCGCCTCCAGAGGTTGCTGGTGGGGCATGCCACCGAAGTGGAGATGGATGCCCAGGGGCGGGTTCTGTTGCCGCCTCCACTGAGAGATTTTGCCGGTCTTAACAAGCATGCAGTACTGATCGGCCAGGGAAATAAGTTCGAACTGTGGGACGAAGAGCGCTGGAACGGACAGCGAGACGAATGGCTGGAAGAGGCTGATATGGAGTATCTTGATCTGCCGGCCGATCTGGAAACCTTGTCGATCTGACGATGGCTGAGATGAAGGAACATCTGCCGGTGCTGTTCCACGAGGCACTGGAGGCGCTGAGTATTACGCCATCCGGGGTCTACATGGATGGCACCTTCGGCCGGGGTGGGCACAGTGGTGCCATTCTCGAGGCGCTGGGTCCGGAGGGGCGGTTGATTGCCGTCGACAAGGATCCGGATGCAGTGGCGGCGGCAGAGGTTGCGTTTGGGGGTGACCGGCGTTTTGTGATTGAGCAGGGCTCTTTTGCGATGCTTGAGCGGTTTGCGGAAAAACACCAGGTAGTCGGAAAGGTCGATGGGCTGTTGCTCGACCTGGGGGTCTCTTCGCCGCAGTTGGACCGTCCGGAGCGGGGCTTCAGCTTTCTGAGTGACGGTCCCCTGGATATGAGAATGGATAACTCCGCAGGGCCCAGTGCAGCCGAGTGGCTTGCCGGGGCAGAAGCGGAAGATATCGCCCAGGTACTCAAGGCCTATGGTGAAGAGCGTTACGCCAAGCGCATCGCGAGGGCAATCGTGGCAGCGCGCCAGGAGTGTGCGATTACGACGACTCGCCAGTTGGCCGAGATCGTCGCTGCGGCCAATCCAAGCCATGAAAAGGGCAAGCATCCGGCGACCCGCAGCTTCCAGGCGATACGCATATATATAAATAGAGAGCTCGACGATCTCAGTGACTGTCTCGAGCAGGCACTGGATGTACTGGCGCCCGGTGGGAGGCTGGCAGTGATCAGCTTCCATTCGCTGGAAGACCGGATAGTAAAGCGTTTTATGCGTGACGGTGAGCGGGGTGAGCAGTTTCCTCCCGGTCTGCCCGTCACCCAGGACCAGTTGAAACCCAAGCTCAAGCGCATCGGCAAGGCGATTAAGCCTTCGGCCGGCGAGGTGGCTGATAATCCCCGCGCACGCAGTTCCGTGTTGCGGGTTGCGGAGCGCATGGCATGAGCCGTGGACGCTTCATCCTGCTGGTGATCCTGGCGATCGCCGTGCTGGTGTCGGCGACAGGCGTGGTTTATGCCAAGTACTCCTCCAGGAAGTACTTCGTGGAGTTGCAGTTGCTACGCGCAGAGCGTGATGCGGTCGACGTGGAGTGGGGGAGGCTTCAACTGGAGCAGAGCACCTGGGCGACCCATGGCCGCGTGGAGCGTCTGGCGCGAAAGAAATTGAAAATGCACATTCCCTCGTCCAGCGAGGTTATGGTGATCAGGTCCCATTAGATGGCAGGCAAGAAAAGGCAAAAAAGGGCTGTGAAGGCCCTGAAGCAGGAGAAGGTGGCGCTGCCCAGCTACAGGGCAAGGCGTTGGACCCTGCTTACCCTTATGGGGCTTGCCTCTGTCGCCCTGGTCTGGCGGGCGGTTGATCAGCAGATCTTTGAAACGGACTTTCTGCAGACCGAGGGTGAGCGTCGTCACCTGCGGGTGGTGGAGATGTCAGCTCATCGTGGCATGATCAACGATCGTCACGGTGAGCCCCTGGCGATCAGTACCCCGGTGGACTCCATCTGGGCCAATCCGAGGGTGCTCTCTCCCGACCGTCGCGTGCTGGCGCCCCTGGCCAAAGTGCTGGGTAAGGGTACCAACGAGTTGCGTCGCCTCCTGGCCCAGCGCAGCAACCGCTCCTTTGTCTACCTGCAGCGCCGGGTCAATCCCGACCTGGCCGAAAAAGTGATGGCGCTCGATATCGACGGTGTGGAGCTGCAGCGTGAATTCCGTCGCTACTACCCGGCCGGTGAGATATTCTCCCATGTCGTCGGTTTCACCAATGTGGATGACCAGGGGCAGGAGGGGCTGGAACTCGCTTTCGACCAGTGGCTGCAGGGCAAGCCGGGCAAGAAGCGTGTTATCCGCGATGGACGTGCCCGTGCTGTTAAGGATGTGGAGAGTATTCAGAAGCCCACGCCCGGGAAGAATCTCACCCTGAGCCTGGATCGGCGGCTGCAGTTTCTCGCTTACCGGGAACTCAAGGCGGCAGTCAAGCGGCACAAGGCGAAGTCCGCCTCTGCCGTGATGCTCGATGCGCGCACCGGCGAGGTGCTGGCGATGGTCAACCAGCCCTCCTACAACCCCAACGGTTCAAAGAGTGCCCGTGGCGGGCGTTTTCGCAACCGCGCGCTCACCGACGTATTCGAGCCGGGTTCCACCATGAAACCATTCACCGTTACCGCGGCTCTCGAGTCGGGTCGTTACCGTCCCGGTAGCGCTATCGATACGACACCAGGCTTCTACAAGGTAGGGCGCCACCAGATCAAGGACAATCGCAACTACGGAAAGATCGACGTGGAGACCGTGCTGCGCAAGTCCAGTAACGTCGGTGCCAGCAAGATCGCCCTGGACCTGCCCAGGGAGGAGTTGTGGAACCACTTCTTCAAGCTGGGATTCGGAGATCCGACCAATACCGGGTTTCCGGGGGAGGTGAGTGGTCAGCTCACCCCGCATCTCAACTGGACCAAGATCGACCATGCAACCCTCTCCTTCGGTTATGGTCTTTCGGTTACCCCCCTGCAGCTCGCCAGGGCCTATGCCGTACTGGCTGCCGATGGCATCAGGTACCCGGTATCCCTGTTACGCCTGGAAGAGAGGCCGAGGGGTGAGCGGGTGATGAGTGTCGGGGTGGCCAGGGATGTGAGGCGTATGCTCAAGGCCGTGGTCTCCACGAAGGGCACGGCACCGGAAGCTGCGGTGGCCGGCTACCAGGTTGCAGGCAAGACCGGTACCGTGAAGAAGATCACCTCGAGCGGTTATTCCGAAGACAAGTACCTGGCCGTGTTTGCCGGTATGGCACCGGTCAGTGATCCGCGGCTGGTGATGGTGGTGATGATCGATGAGCCACGGGCCGGTGAGTATTACGGTGGCCAGGTGGCTGCGCCTGTTTTTTCAAAGGTGATGGCCGGTGCGCTGCGGCTGCTCAACGTTGCTCCTGACAACCTTCCGAACTCATCGGTTCGGCTTGCGGGCCTGGGGGGTGAGCAATGATGGCGGCTGCCCGGATGCCTGAGCGTATTACCCTTTCCGCCCTGCTGTCGGGAATTGCAGAGGTGTCGGAGCAGGATGATCGCCCTGTTGGCGGTGTTGCCCTGGACAGCCGCCTGGTGGAGGCGGGAAGCCTGTTTCTGGCCTGTTCAGGAACCGTCAAGCATGGTCTCGAGTTTATCTCCCAGGCGCTCTCCGCCGATGCGGTGGCGGTGGTCTGCGAGCCCGATGATGAGTGGACGGCCGAGAGGATCGCGCAGCTCTCTGCCGAGGTGGCGGTACCCCTGATCCAGGTGAATGGATTGGGCCGGCAGGTGAGTCGCATCGCCGGTCGCTACTATGGTCACCCGAGCCGGGAACTGCACCTGGTCGGTATTACCGGCACCAACGGCAAGACCAGCTGCAGCCAGTACCTGGCGCAGGCAATGACGCCGGAACTGCGTTGCGGTGTGATCGGTACACTCGGCTGCGGTTTTCTGGAGGCACTGAATCCCGGCATTCATACCACGCCGGACCCGGTGGAGTTGCAATCGGTTCTGGCGGAAATGAAAGCGGACGGAGCGGGCATGGTGGCCATGGAGGTTTCATCCCACGCCCTCGACCAGGGGCGTGCCGAGGATCTCTGCTTCGATATCGCGGTTCTGACCAATCTCTCCAGGGATCACCTCGACTACCACGGCTCCATGGCCGGCTACGAAGCGGCCAAGCGTCGCCTGTTCCATATGCCCGGTCTGGGCAGTGCGGTGCTCAACATGGATGATCCCTTCGGTCGTCGCCTGGCTGCTGAGCTGTCAGGCAGCGTGCGCTGTATCGGCTATGCCCTCGAGAAGATGGATACATCAGGACTGGACGGCTGGGTCTACGCCGAGCGGATCCTCTCCGACAGCCAAGGCATGCGTATCGGGATCTGCAGCCGTCGGGGTAGCGGAGAACTGCACACCTCCCTGCTGGGGCGGTTCAATGTCAGCAACCTGCTGGCAGTGCTGGCGGTTCTGCTGGAAAGGGGAGTGGTGCTGGATGATGCCCTTGCCAGGCTCTCCGGGGTGGAGACGGTCGACGGTCGTATGGAACATTATGGCGGTGCCGGACAGCCGCTGGTGGTGGTGGATTTTGCACATACCCCGGATGCCTTGAAACACGCCCTCGAGGCGTTGCGCCCCCATGCAGGTGGCGAGCTGAAGGTTATCTTCGGTTGCGGTGGAAACCGTGATCGTGGCAAGCGCGCAGAGATGGGCGCGGTGGCCGAGCGGTTGGCCGACCGGGTCTGGATCACCGATGACAACCCCCGCAACGAAGATGGCGCGGATATCGTCAATGACATCCTTGAGGGTCTGTCCGATCCCGACGCTGCGATCATACAGAGAGATCGCGCCCGGGCGATTGCCGAAGCCGTCGGGCAGTCCGGCGCCGAGGACCTGGTGCTGGTGGCTGGCAAGGGTCACGAGGACTACCAGCAGGTGGGAGACCTGAAGATCCCGTTCAGCGATCGCGAGCAGGTGCTGAAAGCCCTGGGGGTGGACGCATGATCAGTTTCACCACCACCGCTGTTGCAGAGCAACTGGGAGGCAGGCACCTGGGCCCCGAGGTGCGCTTCAGCAGTGTCAGTACCGATACCCGCTCTATCCGTGATGGCGACTTTTTCGTTGCCCTGCTGGGACCCAACTTCGATGCCCACGACTTCCTCGGAAAAGCGAGCGAGGCGGGTGCGGGTGCTGCCATGGTGAGCAGGGAAAGCGAGATTGCCATCTCCCAGGTGGTGGTGCCGGATACCCGCATCGGCCTGGGTCGGCTGGCAGCGCTCTGGCGGCAGGCCAGCGGTGCACCCCTGGTGGCGGTGACCGGCAGCAATGGCAAGACAACAGTCAAGGAGATGATCGCGGCAATCCTGGAACAGGCCGGATCGGTGCTCTCGACCCAGGGCAATCTGAACAATGATATCGGCCTCCCGCTGACCCTGATGAGGCTCCAGGAGCATGACTACGCGGTGGTTGAAATGGGCGCCAACCACGCCGGTGAAATCGGCTATCTGAGCGATATCGCAAGGCCGGACGTGGCGGTGCTCAACAATGCCGGGCGTGCCCACCTGGAAGGATTCGGCAGCCTGGAAGGCGTTGCCCGGGCCAAGGCCGAGATCGTTTCCGGGCTGGGTGATGAAGGCCGCTTCGTATTCAATGCCGACGACGACTGGGCACCCCTCTGGAGAGAGCTCGGGGCGGGTCACGCCCTGTGCACCTTCGGTGTCAGGAATGAGGCGGATGTCTTCAGCCCCGAAGAGAGCCGGCAGATCCACTGGAGCGAAACCGGGTTCAGCAGCCGCTTCCGGGTGGTTACCCCCGAGGGTGAAGTGGAGATCGAACTGGCCCTGGCGGGGGATCACAACCGCATGAATGCGCTGGCGGCAATTGCCGCGACCCAGCTCATGGGGGCAACCCTTGAGCAGATCCGGGCAGGACTGGCATCCATGGCGCCGGTGAAAGGGCGCCTGCAGCCCCTGGTGGGCCGCAACCGCATCGGCCTGATCGATGACAGCTACAACGCCAACCCCGATTCGGTGAGCGCCGCAATCAACGTGCTTTCCGGTGCCCCGGGCCGCCGTTACCTGGTGCTTGGCGAGCTTGCTGAAATGGGTGAAGCGGGCCACTCGTTCTACCGGGAGCTCGGAGAGCGTGCCCGTGAAGCGGGTATCGAGCACCTCTACGTGATGGGCGACGCCAGTGCCGCCGCCGATGCGTTCGGTGACGGCAGTCGGCATTTCGCCTCCCATGAGGATCTGGCGGAGGAACTGCTCAAGTATGCACAGCCAGGCGACCGTGTCCTGGTCAAGGGATCACGGAAAGCAGCAATGGAAAAGGTGATCAACGTTTTGACCGAAGAGGGGACAGACTGAGATGCTGTTATATCTCGCAGAGTACCTGGCTCAATTCGACCGAGGCTTCTCGGTTTTCCAGTATCTGACCCTGCGGGCGATCCTGGGCATCCTGACGGCCCTGGTGATCTCCTTCCTGGTGGGGCCGATGATGATACGTCGTCTCACCAAGCACCAGATCGGCCAGACGGTGCGGGACGATGGCCCACAGACCCATCTCTCCAAGGCAGGCACCCCGACCATGGGTGGTGCGTTGCTGCTGGTAGCGGTGGCCATCAGTACCCTGCTCTGGTCCGATCTCTCGAATCGCTATGTCTGGATCACCCTCGGCGTGACCCTGCTGTTCGGCGTCATCGGTTTCTACGACGACTACAAGAAACTGGTGCTGCAGGATCCCCGTGGACTGGCCGCCCGCTACAAGTATTTCTGGCAGTCGGTGGTCGGACTGGGCGCCGCCTACGCTCTCTACATGACCGCGGTGGTCCCTGCCGAGACCCAGCTCATCATCCCTTTCTTCAAGGATATCGTGCTCGACATGGGGCCATGGTTCGTGCTGTTGACCTACTTCGTGATCGTCGGCTCCAGCAACGCGGTGAACCTGACCGATGGACTGGATGGGCTGGCCATCATGCCCACGGTGCTGGTGGCGGGAGCCCTCGGTATCTTCGCCTATGCCTCCGGTCATGCGCAGATCTCCAACTATCTTTTGATCCCCCATCTCTCCGGGGTTGGCGAGATCGTGATCTTCTGTGGCGCCCTGGTGGGTGCCGGACTCGGTTTTCTCTGGTTCAACGCCTACCCGGCCCAGGTGTTCATGGGAGATGTGGGCGCGCTGGCCCTGGGCGCCGCGCTGGGCGTGGTGGCCGTTGTGGTACGCCAGGAACTGGTGCTGGTGATCATGGGCGGTGTCTTCGTCATGGAGACCATTTCGGTGATGCTGCAGGTGGCCTCTTTCAAGCTGACGGGGAGGCGGATATTCCGCATGGCCCCACTGCATCACCATTTTGAATTGAAGGGATGGCCCGAGCCGCGGGTCATCGTGCGTTTCTGGATCGTGACGGTGATCCTGGTGCTGATCGGCCTGGCGAGTCTGAAGATCCGCTGACATGGCACAACTTGCGGAAAAGGTGAGGAGACGGATGGAAAACGGGGATACTGGCAAGACGCTGGTAGTCGGTCTGGGTAAGACCGGGCTCTCCTGTGCCCGTTTCCTGGCGACCAGGGATGTGCCTGTTGCGATTACCGACAGCCGTGAGCAGCCGCCCGGGCTGGATGAGCTTCGCAGTGAGCTGCCCGATACCGCGCTTTTCCTGGGTGCCTTCGAGACCGCCGTATTCGAGGCGGCAGACCGCCTGGTGGTCAGCCCCGGTGTGCCGGTCGATCAGCCCCTGATACGGCAGGCGATGGCGCGGGGTGTGCCGGTGATCGGCGATATCGAACTGTTCGCACAGGCGACCGACGCCCCGGTGGCGGCGATCACCGGTTCCAATGGCAAGAGCTCGGTGACGACCTTGCTGGGTGAAATGGCCGACAGGGCGGAACGCCGGGTCAAGGTGGGTGGCAACCTGGGTGAGCCGGCACTGGACCTGCTCTCCGATGAGGCGGATCTCTACGTGCTGGAGCTCTCCAGCTTCCAGTTGGAGACCACCCACACCCTGGCGCCACGGGTGGCGGTGGTGCTGAACGTCTCGGCGGATCACATGGATCGTTACGACTCCATGGCCTTATACGCGGATGCCAAGGCGCGTATCTACAACAACGCCGAGGTTGGCGTGTTCAACCTGGATGATCCCCGGGTGATGGCGATGCGCGGCGCGGAATCGTCGGCCCTCTTCTTCACACTGGGTGAGCCGGGAGAGGGGACATTCGGTCTGCGCGCGGAGGATGACAGGCTGTGGCTCTGCTTCGAGCAGGAACGGTTGGTTGCCGCCGATGAGTTGAAAGTGCCGGGCAGACACAACCTGGCCAATGCACTGGCCGCACTCGCCATGGGGCGGGCTCTCGATCTCCCCATGGCCGCTATGCTGGACGCCCTGCGCGAGTTCAAGGGTCTGCCACACCGCACCCAGTTCGTCGCTGAGCACGCAGGGGTTCGCTGGTACAACGATTCGAAGGGCACCAACGTGGGAGCCTGTATTGCCGCGCTGAACGGATTTGTATCGGCTTCCGGAGATGACCGTACCGTGCTGATTGCCGGAGGTGACGGCAAGGGGGCGGACTTTTCCGATCTGAAGCCGGTGGTAGAGGAGACCGCCCGTGGGGTGGTGCTGATGGGGCGGGATGCCGCGCTGATAGCCGGGGCGATCGGCGACAAGGTGCCCGTGGTCTTTGCGGAGGATATGGACGAGGCGGTGGCCCGTGCCGCTGAACTCGCATTGCCGGGTGACCGTGTACTGCTCTCGCCGGCCTGTGCCAGTTTCGATATGTACCGCAGCTATGAACATCGTGGCGAGGTCTTCATGACAACCGTGGGGAGGCTGGTCTCATGAGCAGACACCAGGCCACCATCGGGGATGCGCCCAGCATATTGCCGGACATCGACTACTGGTTGGTGGGCGCGGCTGTCGTGCTGCTCGGGCTTGGCCTGGTGATGGTGGCCTCTGCCTCCCTGCATCGTATCGGCGACCTGCCTTTCTATTACGTGAACCGGCATCTTATCGCCATCGGGCTGGGTTTTGCCGGCGTTCTGCTGGTCAGCCGGATACCGATGGCCCAGTGGGAAGAGTGGAGCACGACGCTCTATTTCATCGGCCTGTTGCTGTTGCTTTTGGTGCTGGTGCCCGGCCTCGGCAGGGAAGCGAACGGTGCCACCCGCTGGATTCCGATCGGTCCTTTCAACCTGCAGAGCTCCGAGTTCATGAAGCTCTTCGTGGTGTTCTACATTGCAGGTTACCTGGTGCGTCGCCAACTGGAGGTGACTCACAGCGTATGGGGCTTTATCAAGCCGATGCTGCTGCTGTTGGTGGCCTGCTCACTGATCATGGTGCAGCCCGACTTCGGCACCACCGCGGTACTGCTGGCGACAGCGCTGGGGATGCTCTTCCTGGGTGGCGTTCCGGTCTGGCAGTTCATGATCCTGCTCGGTGCCGCCGGCTCTGTTCTGGTCGGCCTGGTCGTTTTCTCGCCCTACCGCCTGGCCAGGGTCACGGCCTTTCTCGATCCCTGGGCAGACGTGGAGGGCAGCGGTTACCAGTTGGCCCAGGCACTGATCGCCTTCGGTCGCGGGGAGTGGTTCGGCGTGGGGCTGGGTAACGGTATACAGAAACAGTTCTACCTGCCGGAGGCTCACACCGATTTCCTGATGGCGGTCATCGGCGAGGAGTTCGGGCTGATCGGCACCCTGGCTGTTATCGCGCTGTTCGGGATCATCGTCTGGCGTGCCTTCAGGGTCGGTGCCCTGGCTGAGCGTGCCGGCAGGCGATTCGAATCCTATGTCGCCCAGGGTTTCGGACTCTGGCTCGGCATGCAGGCATTTATCAATATCGGCGTGAACGTGGGACTGCTTCCCACCAAGGGACTGACGCTCCCACTGATGAGTTACGGCGGCAACAGCATCATCGTCGCCTGCATGGTCGTCGGCCTGCTGGCGCGTATCGATTACGAGGTGCGTTGCGGAGACCAGGATGCGTCCGGGGAGGTCAAATGGGCGCGCGCGTGATGGTCATGGCCGGTGGAACCGGTGGACATGTTTTCCCCGCTCTTGCAGTGGCCGAGGAGTTGCGTGCCCGGGGTGCGGAGATCTTCTGGCTCGGCACCCCCGACAGCTTCGAGTCCCGCGTGGTGCCCGAACATGGCATCGAGATGGAGTGGGTCAGCATCAAGGGACTGCGGGGTAAAGGCATACTGGGCTGGATCACCCTGCCGTTCCGCTTGTTCAGGGCCATGTCCCAGGCAGGCATCGTCATGCTACGACGGGATCCGGCACTGGTGCTGGGCATGGGCGGCTTCGCTGCTGGCCCGGGCGGACTGATGGCCAGGCTTGGCGGTATTCCGCTGGTGATCCATGAGCAGAATGCGATCCCCGGCATGACCAACCAGTTCCTGGCACGCTTTGCCAACAGGGTCCTGGAAGCCTTCCCCGGAAGCTTTGAGAAGAAGCGCAACGCAGAGGTGACCGGTAACCCCGTGCGGGAGGAGATCACCTCCATTGCAGATCCGGCCATCCGCATGAGATCGCGTGACGGCAAGCTTCGCCTGCTGGTGCTGGGAGGTTCACTGGGTGCCCAGGCACTCAACGAAACCCTGCCCCTGGCGCTTGCCCTGCTTTCAGAGGAGGAGCGTCCTGAAGTGAGGCACCAGGCGGGTCGCGACAAGCTTGATGCCACCGACGCGGCTTACGCCGGTGCGGGTGTCAAGGCTGTGGTCACTCCCTTCATATCGGACATGGCAGAAGCCTACGCCTGGGCCGACCTGGTTGTCTGCAGGGCAGGTGCCTTGACCATTGCGGAGCTCGCATCTGTCGGTGTCGGCTCGCTGCTGGTGCCCTATCCCCATGCGGTGGACGACCACCAGACCCACAACGCCGGATACCTGGTCGATAACGGCGCAGCGCTGCTGTTACCCCAGAATGAGCTGACCCCCGAGAGCCTGGCAACCCAGTTGAAGCGGCTGGTCAACGATCGGGCGGAGGTACTGCAGATGGCAGGCAGGGCCCGCGCCCTGGCGCTACCGGAAGCGACCCGCCGGGTGGCTGATATCTGCCAGGAGGTGATGGCATGAACAATAGCGGCAAGTCACAACCGAGGATGGCTGCGGAGACGATGGGTCGTATCCGGCGGATCCATTTCGTCGGTATCGGCGGTGCCGGCATGAACGGTATCGCCCAGGTGATGCTCAATCTCGGTTACAAGATCTCCGGCTCCGACCTGCGTGAGAACGCGGCCACCCGCCGTCTGCAGGAGCAGGGAGCGGAGATCATGATCGGGCACCGGGCGGAAAATATCGAGAACACGGATGCGGTGGTCATATCCAGTGCCGTGAACGAAGAGAACCCGGAAGTGGCCGCGGCTCGTGCCCAGCGGATTCCGGTGGTGCCCAGGGCCGAGATGCTGGCCGAGATCATGCGCTTCAACTACGGCATCGCGGTGGCTGGCACCCATGGCAAGACAACCACCACCAGCCTGGTGGCCAGCCTGCTTGGCGAGGGTGGCCTGGACCCCACCTTCGTGATTGGTGGCAAGCTCAACTCTGCCGGTACCTATGCCCGCCTGGGGCAGGGGGACTACCTGGTGGCCGAGGCGGACGAGAGCGATGCCTCGTTCCTCTACCTGCAGCCCATGCTCTCCATCGTCACCAATGTGGATGCAGACCATATGAGCACCTACGGCGGTGACTTTGAACGGCTGCGCCAGACCTTTATCGAGTTTCTCCATCATCTGCCCTTCTATGGCTTGGCGGTGATCTGCATCGATGATGAGCATGCCAGGGAGCTGCTGCCCGAGATCACCCGGCAGGTGATCACCTACGGCACCGCCGAAGATGCCGACTTCCGTGCCTCGGAGATCTCCCAGCAGGGAATGCGTACCGCCTTCAGGGTGACCGCGTCGAACGGTGATGATTTTGAGGTGACACTCAATATGCCCGGTAGGCACAACGTCCTCAACGCGCTGGCTGCCATCGCGGTGGCCAGGGAGCTGGGTGTGGAGGTCGGTGATATCCAGAAGGCCCTGGACAGTTTTCAGGGGATTGGCAGGCGTTTTCAGACCAGCGCGTGCCAACTGCCCGATGGTCGTGAAATCCTGCTGGTGGATGACTACGGTCACCACCCCAGGGAGGTCGAGGCGACCCTGGACGCGGTGCGGGAAGGCTGGCCGGGCCGTCGCATGGTGCTCTCTTTTCAGCCCCATCGCTACACCCGTACCCAGGAGCAGTTCGAGGACTTCGTCAGGGTGTTGTCGAAGCCCGACCTGCTGGTGCTGGCCGAGGTCTATGCCGCGGGTGAAGCACCCATAGCCGGTGCGGAGGGGCGTGATCTGAGCCGGGCGATACGTGCGCGTGGACAGGTCGATCCGGTTTTCGTGGACCCGGTGCAGGAGCTGCCCGATGTGCTCGCCGGACTGATAAGGGACGGCGACATCGTACTGACACTGGGCGCCGGTGATATCGGCGCAATCGCCGCCGCGCTGCCGGCGCGGCTCAGTGGCAAGGGGGAGGATTGATGGGGATCAGCAACAGCAGTAACCGTCGCCTGCACATGGGCTGCGGCGAGTCACTCAAGGTGGCTGTAACCGGCAAGGGGAACAAGGCGGGTGTGTTATCCGGTGGCAGGGTGAAGCGTGTGCTCACGCGCCCGGCCAAGCGTTCGAAGCAGAAAGGACAGAAAGGTTGATGGCGGCAGTGGACAACAGCGGGCTGCGGGGCGAAATGCGCCTGGATGAGCCCATGGCGCTGCATACCACCTGGAAGGTGGGTGGCCCGGCGCGGCGCTTCTATCGCCCGGCGGACAGCCAGGACCTGCTGCTGTTTCTTGGCGGGCTGTCCGCAGACGAGCCGCTGCTGTGGCTCGGCCTGGGCAGCAACCTGCTGGTCAGGGACGGCGGCTTCGCCGGTACGGTGATCGCCACCCAGGGCCGCCTGGAAGGGTTGGCGCTGGTTGCGCCCGCGCGCCTGCGGGTCGAGTCCGGAGTGGCCTGTGCCAAGGTGGCCCGTTTTGCAGCACGCGAAGGGCTCTGTGGTGCCGAGTTCCTGGCAGGCATACCGGGCACCATGGGGGGTGCGCTGGCGATGAATGCGGGCGCCTTCGGTGGAGAGACCTGGGAGCATGTCGTCGAGGTCGAGACAGTTGACCGCCATGGGGTCGTTCGTCATCGCAGACCGGAAGAGTTTGAGATCGCTTACCGCCATGTAAAGGGCGCCGAGGGTGAGTGGTTTCTTGCCGCGCTGCTGGAACTGACCAGCGGAGACGTGGCGGCAGGGCAGCAGGAGATCCGCAGCCTGCTCGAGCGGCGTGCGGCGACCCAGCCCACCGGTCTGCCGAGCTGCGGTTCGGTTTTCCGCAACCCTGAAGGGGATCACGCGGCACGCCTGATCGAGGCGGCCGGTCTCAAGGGGACTGTCATCGGCGGTGCCTGCGTATCGGAGAAGCATGCCAACTTCATTATCAATACCGGTGACGCCAGGGCGTCGGATATAGAGCAGCTGATCGAGCTGGTCAGGGCGCGGGTGGAAGAGATGAGCGGCATCCGTCTGCGTACCGAGGTGCATATTGTCGGAGAGGTGGCTGCATGAGTGTCGTGGCGACTGATTTCGGCAAGGTGGCCGTGCTGATGGGTGGGGATTCCGCCGAGCGGGAGGTCTCGCTGAACAGTGGCAACGCTGTGCTCGAGGGGCTGTGCCGCAAAGGGGTGGACGCCCATGGCATCGACGCGGGTCCCGATGTTCTCGATCAGCTCGCTGCCGGCAAGTTCGACCGCGTGTTCATCGTGCTGCATGGCCGCGGCGGTGAGGATGGTGTTATCCAGGGAGCCCTTGAGGTGCTCGGTCTGCCCTACACCGGCACCGGCGTCGCCGGCTCGGCCCTGGGGATGGACAAGTTCCGCACCAAGTTGCTCTGGCGTGCGCTGGATCTGCCGACCCCCGAATACGTGTTGCTGCGCTCCGAAGCAGACCTGGCTGCAGCGGAATCAATCGGCTTTCCGCTGATGATCAAGCCGGCACGCGAGGGTTCGAGTATCGGTATGGCCAAGGTGGCAAGTCGTGAAGAGTTGGAGCAGGCATGGCGAAATGCCGCGGATTATGACGCCGAGGTCCTCGCGGAGCGGTGGATCACCGGTGCCGAGTACACCGCCAGTGTGCTGGGGGACGAGGCGTTGCCGCTGATCAGGCTGGAAACGCCCAACACCTTTTACGACTACGAGGCCAAGTACCAGGTCGACACCACCAGTTACCACTGTCCCTGCGGACTCGATACGGAACAGGAGCAGGCACTGCAGGCACTGGCGTTGAACGCCTTTCGTGCTGTCGGTGCAGAGGGCTGGGGCCGGGTGGACATTCTGGTGGACGAGTCAGGGAGTCCCTGGTTGTTGGAGGTCAACACGGTGCCCGGCATGACCGACCACAGCCTGGTGCCGATGGCGGCCAGGGCAAGGGGTATCGATTTCGATGAACTGGTATGGCGCATCCTGGAGACCACCCTGGTAACTGAGTGATGGCGAAGCAGAAGAGACAGACAAAGAAGGCTGCAAAGCCGCCAATGATCGAGTGGCCGGTTGTCGGGCGCTGGATAGTGGCCCTGATGCTGTTTGCAGTGATGGGCAGCGGGGCGGCCTGGGGTGTGATCAAGCTGCGGGACCCCAACGTGCTGCCGGTGAAGGTGGTGCGCATCGACGGTGACTTCAGGCACCTGAAGCGGACCGACCTGGAGCGTGCCGTGGGTGACCGTGTGATCGGCAATTTTTTCACTATCGATGTGGATGCGGTCCGCGAAGATGCACTGGCCCTGCCCTGGGTCGACCAGGTGACGGTACGCAGGGTCTGGCCGGATACGCTGATGATGTGGGTGGATGAACAGGTGCCCCTGGCCCGCTGGGGCAAAACGCGCCTGGTGAATGCTAGGGGGCAGGTGTTTGCACCCGAGGCAAGCTCGATTCCGTCCGGTCTGCCCAGGTTGGATGGGCCCGACGAAAATGCTGCAGAGGTGGTGAAGCGTTACGGGGAGATTGTCGCGTTGACCCGACAGGTAGGTCTCGAGGTGCACCAGGTGAAGATGGACCCGCGCAACGCCTGGTACCTGCGCTTTGCCGATGGCCTTGAACTCCAGTTGGGGAGTGTCGACACCGAGCAGCGGTTGCATCGTTTCGTCTCCGCTTACAGGCAGTTGGTGAAAGTTGCAACGGGTAAGGCCAGGCGTGTCGATATGCGCTACACCAATGGCCTGGCGGTCTACTGGGAGAAGGGCGGGCCGCAGCGCCTGGAAGGGCCGGACAAGCCGGCCGCAGATGTGAAATCAGAACGCAACCTGCCGGCTGGCAGAGGACAGGTTTAGATGACCAAGAAGGCGGAAAAGAACCTCATCGTGGGGCTGGATATCGGCACTTCCAAGGTGGTGGCGATCGTCGGCGAGATCAAAGAGGGTGACGAGATCGAGATCATCGGTATCGGTTCTCACCCCTCGCGTGGACTGAAGAAAGGTGTGGTGGTGAATATCGAATCCACCGTGCAGTCCATTCAGCGGGCGGTGGAAGAGGCTGAACTGATGGCAGGCTGCGAGATCCACTCGGTGCATGCCGGGATCGCGGGCAACCACATCCGCAGTCTCAACTCCCACGGCATTGTCGCCATCAAGGACAGGGAGGTGACCCACGGTGACGTGGAGCGGGTGATCGACGCGGCGAGGGCGGTGGCCATTCCTGCGGACCAGAAGATCCTCCATATCCTGCCCCAGGAGTTCATTATCGATGAGCAGGAGGGCATCAAGGAGCCCATCGGTATGTCCGGTGTGCGTCTCGAGTCGCGGGTGCACATGGTGACCGGTGCGGTGAGTGCGGCCCAGAACATCGTCAAGTGCGTACGTCGCTGCGGCCTGGAGGTGGACGACCTGATACTTGAACAACTGAGCTCCAGCTACGCCGCGCTGAGCGAGGATGAAAAGGAGCTGGGTGTCTGCCTGGTGGACATCGGTGGCGGTACCACTGATATCGCTGTCTTCACCGAGGGTTCCATACGCCATACCGCGGTCATCCCCATCGCCGGGGACCAGGTGACCAACGATATCGCGGTGGCCCTGCGTACGCCGACCCAGCACGCGGAAGAGATCAAGATCCGCTACGCCTGTGCCCTGACCCAACTGGCAGCGGGAGACGAAACCATCGAAGTGCCCAGCATCGGTGACCGCCCGGCGCGGCGTCTTTCGCGGCAGACCCTGGCAGAGGTGGTGGAGCCACGCTACGAGGAACTGTTGGGACTGGTGCTGGCCGAGCTGAGGCGGAGTGGTTTCGAGAACCTGATTGCCGGTGGTGTCGTACTCACCGGCGGCAGTTCGAAGATGGAAGGTCTGATCGACCTGGCAGAAGAGGTGTTCCATATGCCGGTGCGGCTGGGTGTGCCCCAGTACGTGACCGGTCTTGTTGATGTGGTACGAAATCCTATTTACGCAACCGGTGTGGGCCTGCTGCTGTTCGGCAATCAGAACCAGTCGACCCGCCTGCAGGACATGCCGAGCGGTGGGAGTATGAAGGCAGTTTGGAACCGCATGAAGAGCTGGTTCCAGGGGAATTTTTAACGCGGTTCGGGAGTGAACCGGTTTTTAAACTTCGGGAGGCGGGCCGACGGCCCGGTACATGAGGAGAGAGGCAATGTTTGAATTGATGGATGCATATAGTCAGAACGCGGTGATCAAGGTCGTCGGTGTGGGCGGCGGTGGCGGCAATGCCGTCCACCACATGCTGAACGCGAATATCGAGGGTGTGGATTTCATCTGCGCCAATACCGATGCCCAGGCACTTAAGAACAGCGAGGTGAGGACCCTGCTGCAGCTTGGCACCAATATCACCAAGGGGTTGGGCGCAGGCGCCAATCCGGAGGTGGGGCGTGAGGCGGCGCTTGAGGATCGCGAGCGTGTCTACGAGGCCCTGACGGGTGCCGACATGGTGTTTATCACCGCCGGCATGGGAGGTGGTACCGGTACCGGTGCCGCGCCGGTGGTCGCCGAGGTGGCGCGCGATCTCGGTATTCTGACCGTGGCGGTGGTCACCAAGCCGTTTCCCTTCGAAGGCGCCAAGCGTATGCAGATCGCCAACCAGGGCATCGAGGAGCTCAGCCAGTACGTCGACTCGCTGATCACCATTCCTAACGAGAAGCTGCTGGCGGTGCTGGGCCGCGAGATGAGCCTGCTGACCGCATTCAAGTCGGCCAACGATGTGCTGCTGGGCGCGGTTCAGGGTATCGCGGAGCTGATCACCCGCCCCGGCCTGATCAACGTCGACTTCGCTGACGTGCGTACCGTGATGTCCGAGATGGGTGTGGCCATGATGGGCTCCGGTTCCGCCCGTGGCGAGACCAGGGCGCGTGATGCCGCAGAGCAGGCTATCAACAGTCCCCTGCTGGAGGATGTCAATCTCTCCGGGGCCAAGGGTATCCTGGTCAATATCACCGCCGGACTGGATCTCTCGATCGGTGAATTCGACGAGGTCGGCAGCACCGTGAAGGAGTTTGCCTGTGACGATGCGACCGTTGTCGTCGGTACCGTCATTGATCCCGAGATGTCCGATGAACTGCGTGTCACGGTGGTCGCCACCGGTCTGGGTGAACTGGCCGGCCAGCGCAAGCCTCAGCCCGAACAGGAAGCGGCTCCTGTCCGCCTGGTCAACTCCGATGTGGTTGAGACCGGTGCAGTTGCCGCAGCGGCAGGTGGTGGTGCAGTGGACTACAGGGAGCTGGACAGCCCCACCGCGATCCGCAACCGCCAGGCAGCCCAGAACTATGTCGAAGCGGCCCAGGAGCAGGATATGGACTACCTGGATATCCCGGCTTTCCTGCGTCGGCAGGCGGATTGAGGGCTTTTCTCCGGGGCGTAATAAACTTGCAATGAATATTGGAAACTGGTACTTATTGGGGAAATCCCTAAGATGTATCCGGGGTTGAGAATATAAATCCGCAAGTTTAACGCTTTTTGGGAATTAACCGACCCGAAAGGCTGTCGTTTTGGATGGAAGCGCCCAACGGTGTTACCATTCGGCGAATTTATTCCTGAAACCGTTACGGTCGGGGGACTAGGGACAACATGATAAGGCAGCGTACGCTCAAAAATGTGATTCGTGCCACTGGTGTGGGACTGCATACAGGTGAAAAGGTCTACCTGACCTTGAGGCCTGCTGCGCCTGATACAGGGATCGTATTCCGCCGTGTCGATCTCGAAGATCCGGTGGATATCAAGGCCTGTCCGAACAACGTGGGTGATACCCGCCTCTCCACCACGTTGGTTCAGGATGGTGTCCGGGTCTCAACGGTTGAGCATCTGCTGTCCGCCTTCGCCGGACTCGGCATCGACAATGCCTATGTCGATGTGAGTGCCGCCGAGGTGCCGATCATGGACGGCAGTGCCGGTCCATTTGTGTTCCTGATCCAGTCGGCCGGCGTGGAAGAGCAGAACGCCCCGAAAAAGTTTATCCGTATCAAGCGCAAGGTCGTTGTCGAAGAGGATGACAAGACTGCCGCCTTCGAACCCTTCGACGGTTTCAAGGTGGCCTTCGCCATCGATTTCGATCACCCTGCCTTTGCAGACCGGACCAAGTATGCATCCATCGATTTCTCGTCCACCTCTTTCGTGAAAGAGGTGAGCCGCGCCAGGACCTTCGGTTTTCTGCGCGATATCGAGATGCTGCGGGAGCGCGAACTGGCGCTCGGAGGCAGCATGGACAACGCTATCGTCGTGGATGACTACCGTGTTCTCAATGAAGACGGTCTGCGTTACGAAGACGAGTTCGTCAAGCACAAGATCCTCGATGCCATCGGTGATCTCTACCTGCTTGGCCACAGCCTGATCGGTGCCTTCAGTGGCTGCAAGTCGGGGCATGCCCTGAACAACAAGCTGCTCAAAGCCCTGCTGGCGGATGAGTCCGCCTGGGAAGAGGTTACCTTTGAAGAGGGAGATGCAGTTCCCATCTCCTACATGAAGCCTGTACAGGCAACCTGAACCGGGTTGATCCTCGCTTTCAGCGCCCGTGCTTGCTCAGGCGCTCGAGGGCTGCGCTCAGTTCAGGATCGGAGATGGCCCTGGCCGTCTCCCTGACCAGATTCGCGTTATTCCGGGAGAGATGCCTGGTTTCGTGAAGTCTGGTTTTTTTCGGACGGTTGCCGATCATCACCCGGATGGTGATCTTGTCGAAGTTGAGTCCGGATTGCCTGAGTTGCACGCTCAGGTCTTTTGAAAAGAAACGAAACCGGCTGGCCCATGCGGACGAGTCGGTATAGATAATAAGGCGCCGCTCCTGGGACACCGCGGCGAGGCAGTGCTGATTCAGGGGAGATGGCAGCAGGTTGCGGACTTTTATCAGCAACTCCTGCTGCGAACGGTTTTTCGACAGCAGTTCCCTGATTTTTGAATCGGTTCGCAGAAAATCACTGATTTTGCGGGGATGCTTCGCCATGGGGTCTGGGGATATGACAGGATCGGATCGGTTTATTGTAAACGCGAATTTTGTCGTTTTCATGCTTTAAAAAAATATGAAAGTTATTTTCCTCTCAAGGTTTTGCCAGAAATCGGGCAGCAAGGCACTCTCCCTTCCGGTGCTGCTGCTGGGCATGGGCGTGGTACTGTCGGGCGTGATCGGCGGCTCTCTCTGGGCCGGCTACGAACTGGGCCTGCAGGCACAGCAGCCCCAGGGCGAATCCGAGCGGGCAAACCAGATACTGCATGACATGATCCGTGAGCAGCAGATTTCCCTCGACGAAACCCGCGCATCGAGCCGAGAGCATTTCGATGCACTGGCCCTGCGTCTCGGGGAGATGCAGTCCCATGTTCTTCGTCTGGACGCCCTGGGTGAACGCCTGGCGGCACTGGGCAAGCTGGATCCCGATGAGTTCGATTTCTCCCAGTCTCCCGCCCGCGGTGGTGTGGATGCCGGTGAATCGGCCCAGTCCATCAGGGCCGGCGAGCTGGTCGCGGAGATGGAGGGGCTTGAGCGGACACTGGAAGACCGTCGGCACAAACTGGAACTTCTCGAGGATATGCTGATCGGTCTCGAGCTGCAGAAAGAGCTGACACCCGCCGGGAGACCGGTGAAGAAGGGATGGATCTCTTCCCGCTACGGCTACCGGAAAGACCCTTTTACCGGCAAGAAGGCGTTCCATGATGGTGTCGATATCGCGGGCAAGAAACACTCCGACGTGATTGCCGTGGCCTCGGGGGTTGTCACCTTCGCCGGCAAGCAGAGCGGTTACGGTTACCTGGTCGAACTCAGGCATGCTGACGGCTACTCCACCAAGTACGGCCACAACAGCGAAATATTGGTCAAGACCGGAGACCTGGTCAGCAAGGGGCAGGTCATCGGCAGCATGGGCTCCAGCGGCCGTTCCACGGGGCCCCATGTCCATTTCGAGATCGCCCGCAACGGCAAGACCCTCAATCCCTCGAAATATCTCCGACGGGTCAACTGATCCCCATTCCCGTGCCGCACGGGAATTGAACTTAAATCCCCTTTTCCGGACTAAAGATACCTGCTATCCCTGTCTGTTTTGGGGTATGATTTCGTATCTTTTTGCCACCACTAACGGAAACTGAAATTTCATGGTCAGTAAGATTCTCAGGAAGGTCTTTGGCAGCCGCAACCAGCGCCTGATCAAGCGCATGTCGAAGGTTGTTGCCCAGATCAACGGTCTGGAGAGCCAGCTCCAGGGCCTTTCCGATGATGAGCTCAAATCAAAAACCGCTGGTTTCAGAGAGCAGCTCGAGGCCGGTTCCAGCCTGGATGACATTTTACCGGAGGCGTTCGCCGTCGTACGTGAAGCCGGGCGTCGCGTCCTGGAGATGCGCCACTTCGATGTGCAGCTGATCGGCGGCATGGTACTGCACCAGGGCAAGATCGCCGAAATGCGTACCGGTGAGGGCAAGACGCTCGTCGCCACCCTCGCGGTCTATCTGAATGCACTGCCCGGCAAGGGTGTGCACGTGGTGACGGTCAACGATTACCTGGCGCGTCGCGATGCGGCCTGGATGGGCAAAATCTACGATTTCCTCGGCCTCAGTGTCGGCGTCATCAATTCCGGTGGCGGCATGGGGCCCGATGAATCATCCTACCGTTTCGATCCGGCATACGATGGCCAGGCCGGCGGTTATCCCCAGTTGAGCAAGATCACGCGGCGTGATGCCTATCACTGCGATATCACCTACGGTACCAACAACGAGTTCGGCTTCGATTACCTGAGAGACAACATGGCCTTCTCCGCCGACCAGCGCGTGCAGAGGGAGAAGTTCTTCGCGGTGGTGGACGAGGTGGACTCGATCCTGATCGACGAGGCCCGTACCCCGCTGATCATCTCCGGGCCGACCGAGAGCAGTTCCGATCTCTATACCCAGATCGACAAGATCATCCCGCTGTTGACCCGCCAGGAGCCGATCGAGGCGGACGAGGAGGGCAAGCCCGGATTCGGCCCCGGCGACTACTCGGTGGACGAAAAGGCGCGCCAGGCCTACCTCAGTGAAGAGGGCCACCAGAAGGTGGAGGAGATGCTCTCCGACATGGAACTGCTGGCTGAAGGGGAGAGCCTCTACGACAGCAGCAACATCATGCTCATGCACCACGTGAACGCCGCCCTGCGTGCCCATGCACTGTACCAGAGGAACGTGGAGTACATCGTGCGGGACGGCCAGATCGTCATCGTCGACGAATTCACCGGCCGGACCATGCCGGGCAGGCGCTGGTCCGATGGCCTGCACCAGGCGGTGGAAGCGAAGGAGGGGGTGCAGATCCAGCAGGAGAACCAGACTCTCGCCTCCATCACCTTCCAGAACTTTTTCCGCCTCTACGAGAAACTCTCCGGCATGACCGGTACCGCAGATACCGAGGCGCCGGAGTTCCTGCAGATCTACGGCCTGGAAGTGGTGGTGATTCCCACCAACAAGGCCATGGTCCGTGACGACATGGGTGACCTGGTCTACCTGACCGCGGAAGAGAAGTACAACGCCATCATCACTGATGTGAATGATTGCGTGAAACGCGGCCAGCCGGTGCTGGTCGGTACGGCTTCGATCGAGACCTCGGAGTTGATCTCCGGGCTGCTCGACAAGGCCAAGATCCCCCACCAGGTGCTGAATGCGAAACAGCATGAAAGTGAAGCGCAGATCGTTGCCGAGGCGGGTCGTGCCGGGGCAGTGACCATCGCCACCAACATGGCGGGCCGTGGTACCGATATCGTGCTGGGTGGCAACCCTGAATCGGAGATCGCCCAGCTCGACCCGAACCACGATCATGCCGAGATCGAGAAGATCCACGCCGACTGGAAGGAGCGTCACAAGGCGGTACTGGAGGCGGGCGGTCTGCACGTGGTGGGCACCGAGCGCCACGAATCCCGTCGCGTGGACAACCAGCTGCGTGGCCGTTCAGGACGCCAGGGTGATCCGGGTTCCACCCGTTTCTATCTCTCCCTGGAAGACAACCTGATGCGTATCTTCGCCTCGGATCGCGTCTCCGCCATCATGTCCAAGCTGGGCATGGAGAAGGGCGAGGCGATCGAACATCCCTGGGTGACAAAGGCCATCGCCAACGCCCAGAAAAAGGTTGAGGGACGCAACTTCGATATCCGTAAGCAGCTGCTGGAGTACGACGACGTTGCCAACGACCAGCGCAAGGTGGTCTACGAGCAGCGCGACGGACTGATGGATATGGATGATGTCTCCAACTCCATCCAGGCGCTTCGCGAAGAGGTGGTCAACGAACTGATCGATCGCTATATCCCGCCCCAGAGCCTGGAGGAGCAGTGGAATATCCCGGGGCTGACCGAGGCGCTGCAGGCGGAGTATGAACTCGATTATCCCGTTCAGCAGTGGCTGGACGAGGATGACTCCCTGCACGAAGAGACCCTGCGCAAACGCATCATCAACGAAATGGAGCGCGAGTACGCCGACAAAGAGGCGCTCGTGGGGAGCGAACAGCTGCGCATGTACGAGAAAGCGATCATGCTGCAGATCCTGGATTCCAACTGGAAAGAGCACCTGGCGGCCATGGACTACCTGCGCCAGGGCATTCACCTGCGGGGCTATGCCCAGAAGAACCCGAAGCAGGAGTACAAGCGCGAGGCGTTCGAGATGTTCTCCCGCATGCTCAACAGCATTACGCATGAGGTGGTCGCAATTCTGGCCAAGCTCAAGGTGCAGATGCCCGAGGAGATGACAGTCGATCGCCAGGACCAGTCTAACGACTTCCAGTTCCAGCACGAGGAGTTCACCGGTTTCGAAGAGGGCGAAGCTGCGCCGGCCGCCGATGCGGAGACATCCGAGCATCAGCCCTTTGTGCGTGGCGATCGCAAGATCGGCCGCAATGAACCCTGTCCCTGCGGTTCAGGCAAGAAGTACAAGCAGTGTCACGGCAAGCTGCAGTGATCAGCTGAGGAGGCACGATGGGCGAGGATGCGCTTGAGTTCCTTCCCGTAGCCGGTATTCGGCTGGGCAGTGCAGAGGCCGGTATCAAGTATGCCGAGCGTAAAGACCTGGTGATCGTGGAGCTTGCCGAGTCCGCCACCTGCGCCGCGGTGTTTACCCGCAACGCATTCTGTGCCGCACCGGTGACGGTCGCCCGGGAACATCTTGCGGCCACCGCCCCCGCCTACCTGCTGATCAACTCGGGCAATGCCAATGCAGGTACCGGTGATGAGGGCATGCGTGCCGCAAGGGAGAGCTGCAAGGCGGTCGCTGCGGCACGGGCCTGTGCCATCAACCAGGTGCTACCATTCTCCACTGGCGTCATCGGTGAGCTGCTGCCGGTGCAGAAGATCGATGCCGCGGTACCGGGTGCGCTCAGCGCATTGAGCGAAGCGGGCTGGGCGGATGCCGCCCGGGCGATCATGACCACCGATACGGTCCCCAAGCTGGTGTCGCGCCATTTCGAACACGATGGACAGCGTCTTGTCGTCACCGGCATGGCCAAGGGCTCGGGCATGATCCGTCCCGATATGGCGACCATGTTGGCCTACGTTGCGACGGATGCTGCAGTTGACCCCGCACTGCTCCAGTCCTGTCTCGAGCAGGCGGTAGCCCCCTCCTTCAATTCGATCACGGTGGATGGCGATACATCGACCAATGACGCCTGTGTGCTGATGGCCTCGGGAGCGGCTGGCGGTTCACTGATCGATGATCCCGGGTCTGAGGGATACTCGGCACTCTGTGATGCGGTGCGTGAGGTGTGCATGGATCTCGCGCGTGCCATCGTGAAAGACGGTGAAGGGGCCACCAAGCTGGTGGAGATCCTGGTTGAAGAGGCGATGGATGAGGCCGAGGCCCGTGACGTGGCCTACACGGTTGCCCACTCGCCCCTGGTGAAGACCGCCCTGTTCGCCTCGGATCCCAACTGGGGCAGGATCCTGGCCGCCGTTGGCAGGGCAGGTATTGCCGACCTGGATATCGACCGGGTCGGGATCTGGCTCGGGGATGTCTGTATCGTCACCGGTGGCGGCCGTGCACCTGATTACACCGAAGAGGCTGGCCAGGGGGTGATGGATCGTGACGAGATCACCATCCGGGTGGCCCTTGGCAGAGGGGAGGCGGAGGCCCGGGTGCTGACCTGTGACTTCTCCTACGACTACGTAAAAATCAATGCCGAGTACAGGACCTGACGGTTCCAGTCTCTCTCAGACGCTGCCATAACTTTCAATAGTCGAGTGCTCAATGGAACATGTTCATGTGGCCGTTGCGGTGATCGAAGATGCCGAGGGCCGAATCCTTCTGACCCGCAGGCATGATCATCTGCACCAGGGAGGGCTGTGGGAGTTTCCGGGCGGCAAGGTGGAGCCCGGGGAGGATGTCGCACAGGCTCTCATCCGTGAGGCCCGTGAAGAGCTGGGTATCGATGTGAGTGCCCACTTTCCCCTGATCCGTGTGAAGCATAGCTATAGTGACAAATCGGTGCTGCTCGACGTTCACCGGGTGACCAGCTTCGAAGGGGAACCCAGGGGGCTCGAAGGGCAGCCCATGGCCTGGGTTGCACCGGATGTACTGCATCGTTACCCGTTGCCGGAAGCGGATCATCCCATCGTCAATGCGGTAAAACTTCCCTCAACCTGCGTGATCACCGGCGAAGATCCCTCCCGGCGCTCCCGTTTCCTTTCCCGTCTGCAGAACGCCCTGGAGAAGGGGCAGCGATTGATACAGTTGCGCGCCCCCATGCTCGATAACGGGACCTACCGTTCACTTGCGCAGGCGTCTCTCGCTCTCTGCAGGGAGTACGACGGTGCCAGGCTGCTGCTCAATGCTGAGCCGTCCCTGGTGCAGGAGGTCGGGGCAGATGGTGTTCATCTCAACGGCCGCAGACTGGGAGCCATCCAGCAACGGCCATTGCCTGGCGGGCTCTGGGTCTCCGCCTCGTGTCATACGCTGTCAGAGTTGAAGAAAGCAGAAACGCTGGGCCTTGATTTCGCCTTTCTTTCGCCGGTCTGCAAAACGGCGAGTCATCCGGATGCCTTGCCGATGGGTTGGCAGCGGTTTCAGGCGTTGGTCGATGAAGTGGCTATGCCGGTCTATGCCCTCGGCGGTATGGGACCGGAACAGATCGACCAGGCGCACCGGCATGGCGGTCAGGGGATTGCGGCTATAAGCGCCTTCTGGTCTGACTGAGGTGCCAGGGGAAGCGGGTCAGGGCTTTCCTTCATCGTCGGGTGGAAGGAACGGCTGTTCAGGACGTTTTTCCTCGATGCGGTATCCCTCGTCAAGCCACTCTCCCAGGTCGATAAGCTGGCAGCGTTCGCTGCAGAAGGGGCGCCAGGGCGATTCGCGGTCCCACTCGAATCGTTTCTTGCAGGTCGGGCAGCGGCCGTACTGTTTGTCGTCGCCCATCTTCAGAGGATGCAGCAGTTGAGAAAGAAGGTCACATCCTGTTGTGTCTGTAGAGGCCGCTCTGCCTCCCCCGGTTCCAGAAAACGGATGCTGAAACGGTGCTTGCCACCGCTGATCTCGGCAAACAGGCGGCTCTCCCTGGGCAGGCCGACACGTATCAGCTGAACAGGTGACTGGGAATCGAGGCTGTGCTGGTAGAAGCCGTTCGCTGCCTCTTCACGGGTGGGCCTTGTGCTACCCCTGATCAGTGAGAGGATCAGTGAGATTGCGGCCTGAATCGGTGAGAGGGTTTCCACCCAGGCGTTCAGCTTTGCATGACGTTCGGCTGCCGGTTGCTCCAGCCAGAAGTGGTAGAGGGGCAGGTCGAAGGCGCAGCTTCCACCGGGGATGCTGCTGCGCTGCATGATGCTTTTCAGGAATTCGTTGTCACGGAGATCCTGGCAGACCTGGCCGTTGATCTGGTGCAGCTGGCGGGTGATGTTGTCGAGCTCGTTGAGTATCTGGCCCAGGCGTTCCACGTCCACACCCGAGGACTGCCGGATCGCGCCCAGCTTGCCCCTGTGTCTGTCCAGTTCCTTGATCAGGTCGGCCTTGATATCCGCCCTGCCGAAGATGTTGATGATATCCAGCAGGGCATCGATGGCAGCGCGGCTGCTCCAGGTGTCGTCGTTGGTCAGGTGATGGGTGGTCTGCCTGAGCAGGTGTTCCAGGCGCAGGAAGGTCCGTGTCCTTTCGTTGAGCGGATGCTCGTATATGATTTTGTCAGATACGGCAGATTGCATGGCAGGTGTGACGGATCCCTATTCTGTTTCTACGGCGGGATAAGCCTTTATCCCTGGGGCGATTAGCTATTGTCGTATATTTCGGGGCGCTTGGTAAACAGGGGTTAACACTAGTATTGGGAAGCGTTTTCTGAAAGCGCAAGATATTGTCGGTGAAGCGCCAGAACGGAGGCATCCAGGTCCTCGATCGTTCCACTGTTGTCGATAATGTCATCCGCCACACCGAGGCGTTGCTCCCTGGTGGCCTGGGTATCGAGTATGGCGCGCGCCTGTTCGGAAGTGATGCCGTCCCGTTGGCTGACGCGCCTGATCTGTTCATCCACGGCACAGTCCACCACCAGGACCCGGTCGACACGGTCCTGCTGGGCCGTTTCAACCAGCAGTGGAATGGCGAGTATGGTGTACGGGGCGCTCAACGATTCAAGCTTCTGCTGCATCCGCTGTCGTATCCGGGGATGAAGAATCGCCTCGAGGTCCTCTCTTGCCTTGTTGTCGTTGAAGACGATCTCCCGCAACGCCTTGCGCCTGAGCTTCCCTTCGTCATCCAGGAGTTGTGAACCGAAACGTGCGGTGATCTCCGCCAGCGCCGGCTGGCCGGGCTCGACCACCTCCCTGGCGACCAGGTCGGCATCGATGACGGGTACTCCCAGGTCGGCAAATCGACGGGCAACAACCGATTTGCCGCTGCCGATACCACCAGTGAGACCGACAGTGAACATCAAGGATCTCAGGCCAGGCCGGCCCAGGTCAGGTAGGCGAGGTTTATCTCGTCACCCCACAGCAGGCTGATCCAACCTGCGATCGCCAGGTAGGGGCCGAAGGGGATGGGTATCGTGCGGTCACGGCCACGTACGATAATGAGTGCCAGGCCGAGCACGGCGCCTACCACGGAGGAGAGCAGGATGATCTGCGCAAGGTGCTGCCAGCCCAACCAGGCGCCGAACAGGGCGAACAGCTTGAAATCGCCATAGCCCATTCCCTCTTTCCCGGTAATCAGCCTGAAGAGCTGGAATACGATCCAGAGGGAGAGGTAGCCTGCCACGGCGCCGATGATGGCGGATTCCATGTCAGTGAATATGCCGGACATGGAGAGCAGCAGACCGAGCCAGACAAAGGGTATGACGATCACGTCAGGGAGCAGCTTGTGGTCGAAATCGATCAGGCTGAGTGCGATCAGTGCCCAGGTCAGAAACAGGGCTGCCGCGGCCTGCAGGGTGAAGCCGAAGTGCATCACCACCAGCAGCGAGAGAGTGGCGGTGAAGAACTCCACCAGGGGGTAGCGGGGCGAGATGGCTGCGTTGCAACTCGAGCAGCGCCCTTTCAGAAACAGGTAGCTGACAACCGGAACATTCTCCCACGCCCTGATGCCGTGGCCGCAGTGCGGACAGCGGGAAGCGGGTGTCACCAGGTTGAGTTTCTTCGGCTCGTCTTCCGGCTGTTCAAGTTCCAGCAGTTCGCGGCATTGGCTGCCCCATTCGTGCTCCAGCATTACCGGGAGGCGATAGATCACCACGTTCAGAAAACTGCCGATGGCGGCGCCGACGAGCAGGCAAAAGAGATAGAGCACTGCCGGTGGCAGCTGCAGAATCGGATCAAGTGTCATCTCGAAGAGGCTGTCTTATTTTATTTACCGAGAACCGCCGATCCGAGGTGGAAGATGGGCAGGTACATTGCGATTACGAGTCCACCGACCAGGGTGCCGATAATCACCATGATCAGGGGTTCCAGCAGGCTGCTCAGTGCGTCAACCGCGTTGTCCACCTCTTCCTCGTAGAAGTCGGCCACTTTCGACAGCATGCTGTCGATGGAGCCGGACTCTTCACCGATGGAGACCATCTGGATCACCATGTGGGGAAAGAGGTCCTGCTGTTTCATGGTCAGCTGCAGGGACTGGCCGGTTGCGACATCCTCACGCATGCGCAGAACGGCATCGCTGTAGATGACGTTACCCGTGGCGCCTGCAACGGACTCGAGGGCTTCCACCAGGGGTACACCGGCTGCGAACATGGTTGCCGTGGTGCGGGCAAAGCGTGCGATGGACGCCTTGTGCAGGATGGAGCCGATAATTGGGGTCTTCAGGAGCGTCTTGTCGACGATCTGCCTGAACTTGCGGGATCGTTTCCAGATGTATCCAAGGGCCCAGCCACCAGCCATCAGTCCGGCGAGCAGTGCCCACCACCAGTTCTGCATCCACTCTGACATGGTGATCACCATCTGGGTGAAGGCGGGCAGGTCAGAGCCGAAGCTGGAGAAGAGATCCTGGAACTGGGGGATCACGAAGATCATGATGATCGCCGTGACGAGAAAGGCGACGATGATGACCGCGGCGGGGTAGAAGAGCGCCTTCTTGATCTTGCCCTTCAGGGATTCGGTCTTCTCCTTGTAAGTGGCGATCTTGTCCAGCAGGTCTTCCAGCACACCTGCCTGCTCACCGGCGTAGACCAGGTTGCAGAAGAGGTCGTCGAAATAGAGTGGGTGTTTCTTCAGCGCCTCGGCCAGGGCGGTACCCCCTTCCACGTCGGCCTTGATGGAGAGGATCAGGTCCTGCATGGCGGGATTTTCATGTCCCTTGCCGACGATATCGAAAGATTGCACCAGCGGTACACCTGCAGCCATCATGGTGGCCAGTTGGCGGCTGAATACAGCGATATCCCCGGCTCGAATCTTCTTTTTGCGATTGGTGAGAAAGGAGGTGGCTTTCTTCTTCACCTTGAGCGGGTTGATGCCCTGGCGCCTCAGGTCTGCGCGCACCATGGCAATGCTCTCTGCCCTGCTCTCGCCCGTGACCCTCTTTCCGTGTCTGTCGGAGCCTTCCCATGTGAAGACGTCTGCTTTTTCAGGTTTAGGTGCGGCTGCTTTTGCTACCATGAGGTTTAATCCTTGGTTACACGGTTGAGCTCTTCAAGGCTGATGACGCCGGCCTTGACCTTTCTCAGGCCCGATTCCCTGAGCGTGGCGACCCCCTCCTTGGAGGCCTCTTCCGCCAGCTGGATGGAGGTGCCTCCCTCCATGATCAGGCGTCCCATCTCCTCGGTGACGGGCATCACCTGAAAGATACCAACACGACCCTTGTATCCTTGAGTGCACATGTCACATCCTACGGCTTTGTAGACCGAGATACTGCCGACCTCGCTCTCCTTGAAACCCTCTTCGAGAAGTGCTTCCCTGGGGAGGTCGTCCGGGGCCTTGCAGTGTTCGCAGAGGCGGCGGGCCAGGCGCTGGGCCATGATCAGCAGTACCGAGGAGGCGATGTTGAAGGGTGGGACACCCATGTTGGCAAGGCGGGTGAGGGTCTGGGGTGCATCGTTGGTGTGCAGGGTCGAGAGTACGAGGTGACCGGTCTGGGCAGCCTTGACGGCAATCTCCGCGGTCTCCAGGTCACGGATCTCACCCACCATCACGATATCCGGATCCTGGCGCAGAAAGGCGCGCAGTGCTTCCGCAAAGGTGAGCCCGGTCTTCGGGTTCATGTTGACCTGGTTGATCCCCGGCACCTGGATTTCCACGGGATCCTCGACGGTGGAGATGTTGATATCCGGCTTGTTGAGCAGGTTCAGGGCGGTGTAGAGGGATACGGTTTTACCGCTACCGGTCGGTCCCGTGACCAGGATCATGCCGTAGGGTTTTCCGATGGCCTTCATGAAGGCCTCCCGCTGCTCCTCTTCGAATCCAAGGGCCTCGATGCCCAGTTGGGCACTGGTGGGGTCGAGGATACGCAGCACGATCTTTTCGCCGTACAGGGTGGGGCAGGTGTTGACACGGAAGTCGATGGAACGGTTCTTGGAGAGCACCATCTTGATGCGGCCGTCCTGGGGTACCCGCCGCTCCGCGATATTCATGCGTGACATCACCTTGACGCGCGCGGTAAGCCGTGACGCGATGTTGATCGGCGGGTTGGCCACTTCATGGAGCATGCCATCCTGCCTGAAGCGGATGCGGAAACTCTTTTCGTAGGGTTCGAAATGGATGTCGGAGGCGCCGCCGTTGATGGCATCCAGCAGGATCTTGTTGACGAAGCGCACCACCGGGGCGTCGTCAACGTCCAGGCTGTCGTCGCTGGGGGCCGTTTCGTCACTGACATCGATATCCAGGTTGTCCAGGTCGGCATCCAGCAGGTCCGACATGGCCTGCTCGCCTGCGCTCATTGCCTTGTCGATGGCGGTGACCAGTTTGTGCTCCTCAACCACCACCGCCTCGGTGGTGAGACCGGTGTGGAACTTGATCTCGTCCAGTCCCTGGATGGTGGGGTCGGAGACGCCGAGGAAAAGCCTGTTGCCCCGCTTGAACAGGGGTAGTACATGATGTTTGCGGATCAGCTTTTCATCGACCAAGTCCACCGGTGCGTGTTCAATGTCGAGGGCTTCGAGGTCGAACAGGGGGACACCGAACTCCTGGGATGCTGCGATGGCGATCTGGTCACTCTGGAGCACCTTCTTTTCCACGATGTGGCTTACAAAGGGTATCCGCTTCTTACGGCTCTCCTGCAGGAGTTCCTGGGCCTGGGTTTCTGACAGGAGGTTGTCCTGTATCAGCCGGCGGGCGAGGCCGGTAATGTGGATTTGGGACTTGGCGGTGACCATCTTATGGTATCAATCTGAAGGTGTTACCCGTTGTTGTCTGTTATCTACGGTGCATCGGCTCAGGCAGTGCGTCCTGTCGTATCCAGGTCTCTCCGCATGTGCGCAAACAGGGCCACGATACCCTATTTATAGCAGATTCATCGCGGCTTAATTGGCGCCGGCACAAAAAATGAGACGAATTGTAGATAGATCTCACAAGTTATTGGTGAATAAGACAATACCTGAGTCTCAAGTCAGGTTCAATCACTTGTGGCGAGGAAAGAATGCGCAGGAATGGGAAATCAGGGGGTTTTTGTGAAATTGACCGGGTCGCTGGGTAGATCGCGATGGGTTACAGAGATTGTATAGGAATTCACGATATTGCCACCGTTCGCGGCGGTTACACTGTAGTTGAACTTGTCTTCATCGCCATCGGGTTTCCAGCCCAAAGCTCCGGTTTCAAGGGTCTGGCTGCCACCAGGTACCCAAACACCGGTGATATAGGTTGCGTTGTCGAGCCAGTAGTCTTCAAGGGCGAGGCGCAGGGGTTCAACATTGGCCCGGGCTGCACTCAGCCGTGCCTCGCGGATATAACCGTTGTAGAGGGGGATGGCGATGCCTGCAATCACAGCGACGATGGCGACCGTCACCATCAGTTCAACCAGGGTTACACCGCGCTGCCGATTGCCTGTCATAGCTACTGTCCATGTTGGAGGGGCATACCGTGGTATGCCCCTCATATCTATGCGTTAGATGTTTGTGGAGTTGATGGTCGTGCTGGCTGCATTAATCTCACCGAGGTATGCGGGCCGTACAACAGTGACGGAAGTGTTGGAAACACTTTCGATACCGATAGTACCGTTGGTTACACTATTGGTGGCTGCATAGCCGCGAACACCACCTTCAGGTGAGGTAGAGGTGTTGTCTGGGTCGATGAGTGCGATCCAGCCAGCATTGGTGTTCGGAATAGTGTCGGTACCGCCGCGGGAGTTGTTGGCAGCAACACGGGCCATTTCGGCGCGTACAACACGGATAGCCTCATCATAGTGGTCGGTGACCTTGGAGATGCGCGCTTCCTTGATGTAGTTCTGGTATGCCGGGATGGCGATGGCTGCCAGGATGGCGATGATCGCGACCACGATCATCAGTTCGATAAGCGTAAAGCCTGTCTGTTTCTTCATTTCTCTGCTCCTTGTGGATGCTATCTTGATTGGTTGTGCAAATTCCTGAGAAATCGTCTGGTCCGAAATCCAAAGCACCGAAGTGTCAGTTCTGGTCTCTCTCACTGGCTATTACGCAATATTGGTGCCAGCTTCCTCTGCGTTGGCCAGATACCTGGCTGGAACCCCTTTCCGCCTTAGAGTATAGCCAATAAAGAGAGGGGGTGAAGGCGATTTGGTGATTCATCGTGTGGGTTATTTTTCTCAATATCCGTATCGAGATTGTCACAATGTGACGTTTTTTGTCACCCTGTTATTTTGAAAGTGTGATGCCCGTCAAATTCCACGTGGGAGTATTTCTGTCCGGGCGGTAGATGATGAAGGCTGCCTGGGTAAGCGGGCCTTCTTGAGCGGGCCTTTTCCGGTGGGTCCCCGTTGCCTATGGCGGCCTCATTAGAGCCCGTTATTCACCCTCTTCCAAACCCAGTTTCTCCAGCCGATAACGCAGGGCGCGGAAACTGATACCCAGGCGTTTTGCTGCGGCGGTGCGGTTCCAGTGGGTTTCATCCAGCGCTTTTTTGATCAACTCACGTTCCACCTCTTCGAGATGCTGCTCCAGGGTGAGGTTGTCCGGCAGATCGGTTTTCATTGTGTTGACGCTGGGGATCTGCAGATCTTCCAGGGTGATGGTCTCCGTGTCACACAGCGTGAGTGCCCGCTCGAGTATGTTTTCAAGCTCTCGTACGTTTCCAGGGAACGGATAATCAAGAAGCCCTTGCAGGGCTTTTTTATCTATCCTCGGTTTGACGGTGTCCATCTGGCTGGCGAGCCGGGTGAGTATGTTGTCGCACAGCAGTGCGATATCTTCCCGCCTCTCCCTCAGGGGCGGGACACTGAGCTCGATGACGTTGATACGGTAGAAGAGGTCCTGGCGGAACTCGCCCCGTTCAACCAGGGCGGCGAGATCCCTGTGGGTGGCACTGATGATGCGGATATCGACGAAAACCTCCTGCTGGGCTCCCACCGGGCGTACCCCTCTCTCCTGGATGGCGCGCAGCAGTTTGACCTGCATATGCAGTGGGAGGTCGGCCACCTCGTCCAGAAACAGGGTGCCGCCATCGGCTGCCTGGAAGAGGCCCTGCTTGTCATTCACGGCACCGGTGAAGCTTCCCTTCTTGTGACCGAAGAACTCGCTCTCCATCAGTTCGTGGGGAATGGCACCGCAGTTCACCGGAACGAAGGGCTTGTCTCGCCTGGGGCCCTGGTCGTGGATCAGGCGGGCCGCAAGCTCCTTGCCGGTGCCGGACTCACCGCTGATGTAGACGGGAGCCTGGCTGCGTGCCAGCTTGCAGATCATTTTTCGGATGTGCTCGATGACTGCCGACTTGCCCTGCAGAACGGCGGAGCTCTCCTGCTGGGGTGCGGTCTCATCGGCAGGATGGAGAGGTGCCTCCAGTTTAAGGGCGGCTGTCACCAGTTTGCGCAGCACTTTCAGGTCGACCGGTTTAGAGACGAAGTCGAAGGCGCCAGCCTTGAGTGCCTGGATGGCAGACTCCATGTTGCCGTGGGCGGTTATCACGGCCACCGGCAGATCCGGGAAGTTGGTATCGATGTGCTCGACCAGGTCGATGCCATTGCCGTCGGGCAGGCGCATGTCGGTGAGGCAGAGGTCGAACCGTTCTGTCTCCAGCAGTTTTTTGGATGAGCTGATATCGCCGGCCGATCGGGTATCGATGCCCATGCGTCCCAGGGTGATCTCCAGCAATTCGCAGATATCCGGTTCGTCATCGATGATCAGTGCGACAGGGTTATTCATTGTAGTCAGACTGCTCCGGTATGAAGTTTGGGAAGCTGATACGGAAGCAGGCGCAGCCGGCGGGGACCGGGAGGTACTCCAGCCGCAACTGGTTCGATTCACTCAGCTCCTTGGCGATATAGAGCCCCAGGCCGGTGCCGGCGTTGACCGTGGTGAAGAAGGGCTCGAATATCTGGCGCAGGGACTCCCGGTCTATGCCCGGTCCATTATCGATGATATCCAGAAAGGGTCCCCCCGATTCCCGTGTCATTCCACCGATCAGTTTCAGGCGAAACATACTCCTCTCTTCCTTGTAATGCACCACGGCATTTTCGCACAGATTGCCCAGGATCTGGTGCAGTTGCGAAGGGTCGGCCCTGATGATCGTCTCCCCGGGTTCGATCGTCAGCTGGATATTCTCCGGGGCGAGTTGCTGTGCCAGTTGGAACTCGGCGGTGAACTTCTCCAGCCATGACTTCAGTTGAATCTCTTCCGGCCTGGATCTCTGGCGCCGCGAGAGCTGCAGCACATTCTCGATGATATCGTTCACCCGGCCACAGTTGGTCTCGACGATGCCAAGCAGTCGCTGCTCTGTGCCCGGTAGTTCCGGGGATTCGCCCAGCAGTTGGGTGGCGTGACTGATGGCACCCAGGGGGTTGCGGATCTCGTGGGCGATACTGGCCGTGAGCCGCCCCAGTGAGGCGAGCTTGATCTGCTGGGCCTGCTGGGTGATCGAGGCGGCGTCTTCAAGGAATATGACGGTGCCCTGGTCATCTTCCGTGCCGAGCCGGGAGAAACCGGGTTTCAACTCCCTGCCATTGGGCAGTGGCCGGAAATTCCTGAATTCGAATTCGGAGTCACTCTGCCACTGCGCTATCTGTTGGGCCAATTCCTGGGAGGCCTGCTCCAGGGGGGATCCGCGCCTCCCCTCGGGCATGCCCAGCAGGTGCCAGGCGGATTCGTTCATGAGATGGATCTTCTGCTCTGCATCCACCACCAGGATACCGGTCCTCATATTTCGGATGATGTACTCGTTGAGCTGCTCCATGTTGGCCAGGTCGATGTCGCGCTGGCTGACGAGACGTTCACTCTCCTTCAGACGCTGTGAGAGGACGTGGGCGAGGATTGCGATGGCAAAGAACGAAGCGCCGAGGAGGCCGGTCTGTGCATAGGCGGTCAGGGACGGATCGACATAGAGTTGCGTGTAGATCTGCTGGGCGAGGATGGCGAGGCTGGCGATGGCCGCGAGCAGCAGGGCGGTGATGCCGTGCATCACCAGGCTGCCCACGGCAATGGATACCGCCAGCAACATGCCCAGGCCGGACGGAGCGCCACCGCTTGCGTGCATCAGGATGGTGATCAGGGCGATATCCGTCGCCACCATCATCAGGGCGTGGTACTGCAGCGAGGTGCTGTGCAGTAGATTGAGCAGCAGGCCGTTGGCGGTGACGAAGCCCAGGTAGATGACGACCGTGGTGCCGAACAGAACCGGGTGCTGCTGACCCAGCAGGGCGGGGCCGCTGTTGCTGAAAAACATCAGGGTCAGCAGGCCGGCGATCAGCAGGCGGTAGGCGAAAAAATACTGAAGTATTCTGCGGGGTGACCTGCGCGCCAAGGGGGCTCTGCCGGCATTGGCGAGGGTACTGGTGTTGTCCATGCTCTCCATCTGGGGTCCTGGAACCGGTTACTCTTCCGGCCTCTGATCCTTGTCGGCATGCTCGGGGCAGCAGTAGTTCTTCCCTTCCCTTGAAACCGCCTCGCTCTCGGGGATATGGGTTCCACAGTGCTCGCAGCGCACCATTTTCTCTACCGGGCGCGTGGTTTTAGTACCTTTGTCCGATTTGCCTGTGAGGTAGCGCCGGGCAAATAGGTATACAATCCACACCCCGAGAATTACCAGAAGAAAACGCAAGCCCATAATAATAATTTATTGTTGCTGTAAATTATTTTGATAATTTCTCGAATTTGGAACAGAATAGCACCTTTTTTAACTGACGGGTCCTAGCACCAATGAATCTACACGAGTATCAATCCAAGCAGTTATTTGAAAAACAGGGCATACCGGTCCCTGAGGGTAAGCCTGCCCAGACGGTGGACAAGGCACGTGAAGCCGCCCAGGTTATCGATGGCGACCGGTGGGTGGTAAAGGCACAGGTTCACGCCGGCGGCCGCGGCAAGGCAGGGGGTGTGGTGCTGGTCGATACCCTCGATGCCGTCGAGGCAGAGGCCGAGCGCCTGCTGGGCAGCCGTCTTGTCACCAAGCAGACCGGTGAGCCCGGACTGCCCATCGACACCCTGTTGATCGAGGCGCCCACGGACATCGACCGGGAGCTCTACCTGAGCGCCCTGGTTGACCGTGCAGAGCGGAAGATACTCTTCATGGCATCCAGCGCGGGTGGCATGAATATCGAGGAGGTGGCCGAAGAGACCCCGGAGAAGATCGAGACCATCCATGTCGATCCCGCTGCCGGACTGCAAGGCTACCAGTGCCGCAAGCTGGCCTTTGCCCTTGAGCTTGAGGGGCAGCAGATCCGCCAGTTCAACAAGTTCATGCAGGGACTCTACAACCTGTTTGTCGAGAGTGATGCCAGCCTGGTGGAGATCAATCCCCTGGTGGTGACCAAGTCGGGCAACCTGATCGCCCTGGATGCCAAGATCAACCTGGACGATAACGCCTTCTACCGTCAGAGCGAACTGGTGGCCCTGCGTGATGTGGCCCAGGAGGATGAGCGTGAGGCCAAGGCCAAGGAGCACGACCTCAACTACATCACCCTGGACGGCAATATCGGCTGCATGGTCAATGGCGCCGGCCTGGCCATGGCCACCATGGACCTGGTGCAGTTGAAAGGGGGTTCTCCCGCAAACTTCCTCGACGTGGGTGGCGGCACCACCGCCGAGCGTGTGGCCGAGGCGTTCAAGCTGATTCTGTCTGACGAAAAGGTTGAGGCGGTACTGGTCAATATCTTCGGCGGTATCGTGCGCTGCGACCTGATTGCCGACGGCATCATCCAGGCAGTCAAGGAGGTTGATATAAAGGTTCCGGTAGTGGTCCGCCTGGAGGGTACCAACGCCCAGGCCGGCCTGGAGAAACTGGCCAACAGCGGACTGGCCATTGAGACCGCGGCGGATCTCAGCGAAGGGGCTGAAAAAGTCGTCGCTGCCGCAAAGAGCTGAACACCGGACAGAGGAAATAGATTGTGAGTATTCTCGTAAACAAAGACACCCGCGTGATCTGTCAGGGGTTCACCGGTAAACAGGGCACTTTCCATACCGAGCAGGCCATTGCCTATGGCACCAACATGGTGGGTGGCGTGACCCCCGGAAAGGGTGGTCAGACCCACCTCGATCTGCCCGTCTTCAACACCGTCCACGAAGCCGTGGAGAAGGCCGGGGCCGATGCCACGATGATCTACGTGCCTGCAGCGTTCGCCGCGGATGCGATTCTCGAGGCTGCGGATGCGGGGATCAAGGTGATCGCCTGTATCACCGAGGGTATCCCGGTGCTGGACATGCTCAAGGTCAAGGCGGCCCTGGCCAACTACGACTGCAAGCTTATCGGACCCAACTGTCCCGGCCTGATCACGCCGGGAGAGTGCAAGATCGGCATCATGCCGGGAATGATCCACCAGCCGGGCAAGATCGGTATCGTTTCACGATCCGGCACCCTGACTTACGAGGCGGTGCACCAGACCACCAAGGCCGGTCTTGGCCAGAGCACCTGCGTCGGCATCGGAGGTGACCCGATTCACGGCATGAACTTCATCGACTGCCTGGAGATGTTCCAGGAGGATCCCCAGACCGAGGGTATCGTGATGGTCGGTGAGATCGGTGGATCGGCCGAGGAGGATGCTGCCGAGTACATCCAGCAGCACGTGAACAAGCCCGTGGTGGCCTATATCGCCGGTGTCACGGCACCTCCCGGTAAACGCATGGGCCATGCCGGCGCCATCGTCAGTGGCGGCAAGGGTACCGCGGATGGCAAGTTCGCCGCACTGGAGTCAGCCGGTGTCGCCACGGTCCGCTCTCCTGCAGAAATCGGTCAGCGTATGCTGGAATTGATGAGTTAATCATTAGGCCGCAGGGAGGCGGCCCCACTCAAATTCCAAATAGACCTGTGCCATCCCCCAAGGGCCTGCTAAGATACCCAGCTAAAGAGTGATTAGAACGGGGTCTGCGCATGCCTGCGGGCACCGGATTCAGGAGCATAAGAGCAATGAAAAAAGTCGACGCGATTATCAAACCCTTCAAACTGGATGACGTTCGTGAAGCCCTCTCTTCCGTGGGTATCACCGGCATGACTGCCAGCGAGGTCAAGGGATTCGGTCGCCAGAAAGGCCATACCGAGCTCTACCGTGGTGCTGAATACGTGGTTGATTTCCTGCCCAAGGTCAAGATAGAGGTGGTGATCAACGAAGACCAGCTCGACCAGTGCATCGATGCGATCACCAATGCTGCCCGCACCGGGAAGATCGGTGATGGGAAGATCTTCGTCACTTCCGTGGAAAAGGTGGTGCGTATCCGCACCGGCGAAGAGGACGAGGCGGCTATCTGATCCGGCACCGGTTCCGGGCCCGGAGAGAGATCCGGGCCTGTCCCCTGTCTGCAGGAACCGCCGGATCAGTTCTCATCAAGCTCCAGGTAATCCCACAGCTTTCTGCCGATTGACGGCTCTTGATCAAGCTCTTCTGATGGAATGTCGAAGTTGCCCTGGGCCTCGTTAAGCTCCAGGACGCGTCTTGCATCTGCAGAGAGCTGCTCCAGGCCCAGCTTGTCATAAGCGTCAATCATGGTGATCAGTGCCTCTTTCACCGCCGGGGTGCGCTGATATTTCTCGATAACGTTCACACACCTGTTCGCTGCTGCCAGGTAGGCTCCCCTTTTCATGTAATAGCGGGCGACGTGGACATCATGCATGGCCAGGTTGTTGCGCAGGTAGACGAGGCGCTTGCGGGCGTCCTCTGCATACTCGCTGTCAGGGAAGAGCCGTACCAGTTCCGCGAAATCATTGAAGGCATCGAACGTGGTGCCAGGATCACGCTGGGAGGTGTCGGTGGGCACGAAGCGTGACAGAAAGCCGATGTTCCTGTTGAAGTTGATGATGCCTTTCAGGTAGTAGGCATAGTCCACGAACGGGTTGCGCGGGTGGAGCTTGATGAAGCGGTCTGCAGCGGCAAGGGCCGATTCGTACTCCAAGTTTTTATAGTAGGCGTAGGCCACGTCGAGCTGTGCTTGCATGGCGTAGCGGCCGAAGGGGTATCGGGCCTCCAGGCCCTCGTAGTACTTGATCGCCGTGTCATAATCGTTGTCGGCCATGGCGGTCGATGCTTCCGTGTAGAACTTCTGGGCGCTCCAGCCCTTGGTTTCATCCTCCTCCTTCGGGAGCAGGGAGCAGGCGGAGAGCAGCAGTACGCTCAGAAAAACAAGGAGTCTGGTGGTTGCCTTCATTTATGGAAGCCGTGATCATTACTATTCATAGAGTGCGGGAGTATAACCCAAAGCGATTTTTTGGGCACCGGGGTGTTGCCGGTGTGATGGAGGCGTATTGAGCGGAAGAACAGAAAATCATTCGGCCGTGATTGGCATCGAGCTGGCTGGCAAGCGGCTGGACCAGGCCCTGGCGGCCCTGTTTCCCGATTTTTCCCGAAGCCGGCTGCAGCAGTGGCTGAAAGAGGGGCTGGTGACCCTCGATGGGCGTACCTGCAAGGCCAAGGAGAAGGTCATGGGCGGGGAGCGGGTGGAATTGGAGGCTCACCTGGATGACCAGGTGGCCTGTGTTCCACAGGAGATACCCCTGGACGTTCTGTACGAGGACGGGGAGATCCTGGTGATCAACAAGCCGGTGGGGCTGGTGGTGCATCCCGCGGCAGGGAATCCTGACGGTACCCTGCAGAATGCCCTGTTGCATCACTCTCCCGACCTTATCCAGCTGCCGAGAGCGGGTATCGTCCATCGCCTGGACAAAGAGACCAGCGGTCTGCTGGTTGTCGCCAAGACGACCGGTGCCCACCGCTCACTCATAGAGCAGCTCCAGGCCAGGGAGATAAAGCGGGAGTACCGTGCCCTGGTGATGGGGGTGATGACCGCCGGCGGCACGGTCGATGAGCCGATTGGGCGGCACCCTGTGCACCGTATCAGGATGGCTGTCGTCCAATCAGGTAAACCGGCGGTGACTCACTACAGGGTGCTTGAGAGGTTCAGGGCGCACACCTACCTGAAGGTGAACCTGGAGACCGGGCGTACACACCAGATTCGCGTTCACATGGCCCATATCCGGCATCCCCTGGTGGGCGACCCGCTCTACGGTGGACGTTTCAGGATACCTGCCGGCGCTTCCCCCGGGTTGATCGAGGCACTTCGCGGCTTCCGGCACCAGGCCCTTCATGCCCGTGCATTGGGGCTCGAACATCCGAAAACCGGTGAATGGATTGAGTGGAAGGCGCCTCTGCCGGAGGCGTTTGAGTCGCTGCTGCTAAAGATGCGGGAAGATGCAGCCGATGAATGACTGGATCTACCCGGACTGGCCGGCGCCTGCAGGGGTGCGCGCGGTGATCACCACCCGGCAGGGAGGAGTCAGCAGGGCGCCCTACGAGAGCATGAACCTGGGGGATCACGTGGGCGATGATCCGGTTGCGGTGAGGCGGAACCGGGAATTTCTGGCGGAAAGTCTGGAACTGCCCTCGACGCCCCTCTGGTTGAACCAGGTCCACGGTTGCACGGTTGCAAGCTGTGGAACCGACCGGGAAGGTGTTGCTGCCGATGCGGTGGTGGCATCCCAACGTGGACAGGTCTGTGCGGTGCTGACCGCAGATTGTCTCCCCCTGTTGTTGTGTAACCGCCAGGGTGACCGGGTGGCTGCGGTTCACGCCGGTTGGAGAGGGCTGGCGGCAGGCGTTATCGAGGCTGC
>JBEVVY010000001.1:1827101-1948147 GCA_040506895.1 Sedimenticola sp. | reverse complement strand
TCCCCCTGTTGTTGTGTAACCGCCAGGGTGACCGGGTGGCTGCGGTTCACGCCGGTTGGAGAGGGCTGGCGGCAGGCGTTATCGAGGCTGCGGTTGCGCGCTTCGAGAAGCCGGGTGAAGAGCTTTTGGCCTGGCTGGGACCCGCTATTGGTCCAGGTGCATTTGAAGTGGGCCCTGAAGTGCGGGAAATGTTTGTTTTGGGGGGCGAGGAAGCGGAAGCGGCATTCATGCCGGGAAGAGTGGGCCATTGGATGGCAGATATCTACAAACTTGCAAAATTGCGGCTTAAAGCACAAGGAGTGTCATATATCGGTGGTGGGGAGTACTGTACAGTTACCGAGACGGACCGATTCTTTTCCTACCGCCGTGATGTTGTTACCGGTCGCATGGCATCTTTGGTCTGGATACAGCGGTAGGCGCACGTTGCCAAAGAAATTGAGCAACAGTCTAACTAAGGGGATTTGAAATGAGTGAATGGAAAATGCTGACCCTGGTGGGTGAAGATAGGTCCGGGATTGTAGCCAAGGTGACAGCAGCCCTTTATCAGTATGGATGGAACCTGGGCGAAGCTTCAATGATGCGTTTGGGTGGCAACTTCACCATAATGATGATGGTGCGTGGTGAGGGGGATGTTGAAGCTGTGCTATCGCCTGTAATGGAAGCAATGGATTTGCGCTTGCATGTTGATGATATTGCCGGGGGGCTGCATCAGCACGTGGTACCAAATATCCAGGTTAGAGTTGTCGGGGCAGACAGGGCAGGTATAGTTGCGCAGGTCACAGCTGCTCTTGCGGAAGTGGGTTTCAATATTCTCGAACTTGAATCCGATGTTGCAGGAACAGAGGAGAGTCCGGTTTATATAATGAATATCCAAGGAATTGCCGAGGCACCTATAGAGCGGTTGGAAGATGCTTTGGACGGGCTTGGCGATATAGATGTGAATGTCTCGGCCATTGAAACAATGATCGGTTGAACAATGGCTGTACTTGAAATCCTGAAAATTCCCGACGAGCGTCTGAAGCAGGTCTCTGAGCCTGTTGAAAAATTCGACAATGAACTGAGGGTGTTTATCTCAGACCTTGAAGAGACTCGGCAGCACGGTCCAGGGGCTGTTGGTATAGCGGCGCCACAGGTCGGCTATTTCAAAAGAATAATTATCATTGATGTTTCTAATACCCGTAAGCCGGTGCCCAATCACGGTTATATGGTTCTGGTAAATCCGGAAATCGTTCACTGGGACGGTTACGAGATGGGGCGCGAGGGGTGCCTTTCTGTTCCTGACTATACCGGCAACGTGATACGTGCTACTCATATACGGGTTAAAGCCCAGGACCCTTCAGGTGCAGTGCTTGAGTATAAAATAGAGGGATTTGAGGCTCGTGCGCTTCAGCATGAGCTAGACCATCTTGACGGCATGCTTTTTACTGATCGTGTTGTCAGCAGGCGTACGGATCTTTTCAGGCGTAAGGTCTACCAGAAAGCTAGAGGGGACAAAAGTTCCGGATAGCTGGCTGTTATGGGTGATATTCAAAAAAACATACTCCCCGTCAAGGAGAGGGTTGGGCAGCAACTCTTAACCATTCTGCCAATACTTTTCTGCTCTACAGTACTGATGGCTTGGAGTTGGAATGCCTGGCCGGACATAATCGTCGATTTTGGTCGTGAACTCTATGTTCCCTGGCAGTTGCTTAATGGTAGTACCCTTTATACAGATATTGCTTATCTCAGCGGACCCCTGTCAGCTTATTTCAATGCGTTGATTTTCAGTGTGTTCGGGGTTTCCATCTCTGCTCTGGCGTTTTCAAATTTTATTCTGGTCAATCTATTGGCAGTCATGATTGCCAATATTACAGTCTACCTGACCAATTGGCTTACTGGGTTATTGGTTGGTGTCTTATATTTAAGCGTGTTTGCTTTTTCTCAGTATGCAGATGTAGGGAATTACAATTTTATTGCGCCTTATTCTCATGAGCTAACCCATGGGATCATCCTTTCATTCATTGGTTTTTTTGCTATCAGACGACTCCTGGCGGATAAAAGTACGCTTGGTTTTTTTGTGACGGGATTGCTCTCAGGATTGGTATTCCTTACTAAGCTGGAAGTGTTTTTTGCATTTATTGGTGCAGCCCTGACTGGTTTGGGATTGATCCTTCTTGATCAAAATATGGGCTGGTGGGGTAGGTCGAAAGTATTGCTGATTTTCATAGTTGCCATGCTAGTTGCCCCGTTAATCGCTTTTGTTGGTTTAAGTATGGATGCAGGCAGTGTTGCGGGAGGGATGGGTATATTCTTCGGATACATCAATGTATTCAATGCCGATATTTCATCTTTGTACTATTACAAGTTGGTGAGCGGTTTATTTGATGTTGAAGGAAATCTTGTAACCCTTGTGGCAAGTGCTGCGATTTTTGTTTCCTTTTTATTGGTGATTTCTCTACTTGCCAGGTTTGTAACATCGCGACCAGGCAGGAATAAAGTTGAGCTATTTTACTTTCTGCTTGTCGTGGGTATTATTGGGGCTGTTTTTTTTCGGGGCCAAATAGACTGGTCTTTTGTTGCTCGTGGTTTTCCTCTCATTATCTGCATCATTGCTGGGGTGGCAGTTTTTTATTACTTTCGGCATGAGAAAGAGAAGGACAAGGACAAGGCGGCTATGTTCATAGTGCTCTCTGTATTCTCATTTCTTCTGATGTTGAAGATTGTCTTGTTTGCAACAGTGTTCCACTATGGATTTGCTTTGTTGTTGCCATCTGTAATGGTAATAGCAATATCTGTCATCTATTTTTTTCCGAGGCAGGTGGCGCTTGATAAGCCTGTTTATTTTGGTTTAAAAGTGTTTGTTATAACTATTCTTGGGCTATTTATTCACTGGCATATTGAAAAGGCAGATGTTCTTTTCAGTCAGAAGACGGTCATTGTTGGAAATTCACAAGAAAAAATTCGTGCGGACTGGCGTGGTATATATGTTCAGGATGCTTTAAATAGACTCGCCGCATTGGCTGAGCAAGGGGACACGCTTGCAGTGCTTCCGGAAGGGGTCATGATTAACTATCTTGCAAGAATGGAGAATTCGACGCCTTATATTAATCTAATGCCTCCTGAGGTTTTAATGTTTGGTGAGCAGAAGATTATAGATAGCTTTAAAAAAAATCCGCCTGATTATATGGCCGTTGTTCACAAGGTCACGTCAGAATACGGTTATGACTATTTCGGCAGGGATTATGCTGTTGGTCTGGGTGATTGGATTAGTCGCAATTATCAGGTCCTTGAGTTGATTGGAAATAGGCCGCTTGTTGATAATAAGTATGGAATTTTACTATTAAAAAAAATGGAAATGGTCCGATAAGTACATAATCAATATGTGTGATTTTCTTTATAGTTTGGTGTTGCTACTTGCATAGATAATGCTCGGTCTGTTTGCTGTTCCGGAACGGATCGGTAAGCGTGTCGCTGTACTCACCCATTAACAGGCGCTTTTTTGGTAGGAAGTGTTTCCTGAAGAAGCGGCTGAAACTGGCAAGTTCTTTCCCGCGGTCTGTTAGCTTTACGCAGTTGTCTTCAATGGTTATTGTACCCGAGCTGAGCTGTTCCGTCAGGCGTACATCCATAAGACGGTGTTCGTGAATATACTCTTTTGTAAATACATCCTCGATTCCTGATAATTTGATGCCGCCGCCCCGTTGCTGGATTTTTTCCAAGATATAGAATGACAGTGATCTGTCGATGACCGTTGGTACCGAGATTGCTATGGAGTAGCCGGCGAGCAGCCACGCAATCAGTAGTAGTGTTTTTTCAAAGCTGTTGAAGTTGATAAAAAAGAGCAGGAAGAGCATCAGTGATGCGGCAATTGCACTGTCAAGCAGGGCGCTGTAAAAAACCACGTCAACCTTGAAGTATGTGACATGCACATAGTAGGTCGTCAGTAACGTGATTACATATAGACTGCTTAGAAGGATGCCTTTTAATATCTTCATTGGATCTTATTCGAATAATAATTGTGTGTTGTCATCCTAGTCTGATAATTGACCTAGCCAGTCAAGGAGCCCAACCTCGAATCTTCCCTCGTCGATTTTTCGGAGAAGATCTTCAGCCTGCCTCCTTATATTGGCCTTGTCATCAGGGGCTTTTTTCAGGATTGAATAAATCACGGCTCTTGCCTGCATTGTTTCGCCCATGATCAAGCCGGTAAATGCGAGTTGGTACAGATTCTCGATTGGCTCGTTTGAATTAAAAGGTCTCATCGCTTCGTTAAGATACCCGTATGCGGCCGTGAAGTCCTGTAGAACGTAATGACAGGATCCAATGTGCTTGTTGATATAGCGACTTGAAGTCTCGTCCGCATCTTTTTTTGCGTGCTCATAATGTTTTATGGCTTCGCTGCATCGCTCTGTGTTTTCTAGGGCATTCCCATGGAAGAAATGACTGTTTGGATTATCCGGAAACCGTTTGATCATTGTGCTGGTGACTGATAGTGCCTCTTTGTACCTCTTTTCAATCAATAATAGGCGTGCCAGTGCATGGTGGGTCCTGAAAATCCCGGGGTGTCTGTCAGCAATGGAGCTTAGTGCTTCGATAGCCTTGTTATTGTCAATGCTGTTGTCTGTCAGGTTGTAAGGATTGATTATCTCAATGGTATATTCATCAACCATCTCCGTTTGGAATTGCCTGTTGGCGTAGAGGATGTATTCATCTCCTATAAATACAGGGGTATATTCGGGTGTGGCTTTGATGATTTCTGCAAACGGGGTGTGGTAGTTAGGAGCCGCAATGAAATCTATTTTGTATGCCTGAAGGGTTCTGGAAAGACTCTCTTTGCTGTTAAACGCGGTACTTACCTCGATGAAATCTATTTCATTGAATGGTGGATACTCCATGTCTGAGTGAATCAGGACATCAGGATAAAGCATCCACTGGATATGGCCGGCATCGCTTGGAGGAATGATGATGTTTCCCTTGGCGCCGTAATCGGATAGAAATTGTGTGATTCCGGTCGGCAGGCCGCTGTCGTCAAAAGGGTATGTCCGGGACAGATCGATCTTCGAACCAAACGATGTAAAGGGGACTATCGATATTGCGAGGATAACAGACAATGCAAGGTGTCCCCTTCCTGGGATATCGACTTTCCATTTGAACGTCCGGCTCCAGGCGGAGACCATTGGCAGTATCAGCAATGACCACTCCCAGGCCAGGCGGGTGCCTCTGGTGAGAAGGTAGGCGCCGCCGATTAATAATACTAGGTGGCTGATGCGCAGGGATCGCATCAAGGCCAGTTTTAGGGTAGCGAAAAGTGCAATAAAACTGATGATGGTCAGGCCTTCGGTCGGAAGGAGTATGAAGTCATTCAGTGTGAGAGTGTGCAGAATTTCCGTGTTCAAAGGCATCAGCTCATTGATGAATTGCGTAGTCAGCTCGGGTGTCTTGAATGAGGATGCAAGAATGGCGATATTGTGGGGGTTAATCAAAGTTGCCGCTCCGCACAGGAGTAACCAGTAGGGGAATAATTTTGGGCGGTTCTCCATGAAATGAGAGCGATTGTCCTTGGTTGCAATATGCTCAATAAAGTAGGCGCCGCAGATCAGGCCGCCGACTACCCATTCAACGCCATGTATGTTGACCCAAATTGCCGTGAGCAGCGGCAGTACTGGAATCCATTTTGGCCTTAGTTCAAGAATGAACAGAAAAACGCTGATCATCAGGTAGGAGACCAGATGTGGTCTTAGCTGGAACCCGCGTGACTCCAGGAAAATAACGAAAGCCGATGTCAGAATTAGAAAGAGTATAAGGTTTCGATAGTGTTTTACGTCTTCCACAAGGAAGCGGACTACGAAAAAGAGCATTGAGACAACGAGTAGAGCCCGGGTAATGACCAGGCCTTGATATCCGAACCATTGGTGTATTTTGTAAATGAGTGCCTGGAATCCCCAGAAGTAGTTTATCCATTCACGATCCTGATCGATGAATGAGAAAAATGGTGTGATGGGTACAACTCCCGTCTCCCAGAAGTAGCGTCCCCCGTTGAGGTGATACCACATATCGGTATCACCTTTGACAATGGGCATAAGGAGTTGATAAACGAGTACAAAAATCAACAGGCTGGCCGCGTACAGTCGTGCGTAGGTAACCAGATGTTCTTCCAGGTGCGCCGATAACCGGGAAAGTGAGTTTGAAATCCTTTGCACTGCTTCTTGCACGCTATCCATGGTAGATGTCATCGGTTTGCCATTTTTTCTTGTCATGAAAATAGTTGAGATTTGCACTAGTTTGCATCAACCCGGTCCTATTTTCTATGCGACAATTCAAATAACTGGATCGGTTATCTTGTGGTGTATTGAAGCTGCATGGCCTGATTATGAGAGCGGTGTTCTATAGGTAAGACTGGATATGACTGACGGTTGGTTGTGGTTTGCAATCTGTGTCCTGATGGCCCTTGTGGTCGCCCTGCGTGCACTCTACCAGGCCTGCATGAGGGCCAACAGGGTGGACTGGGGAAGAGGCTGGATGAACTTCCTCGACGGGCTCAACCGGCTTTTCTGCTACCGCTATCACCGGTTGAACGTGGCCGGTATCAGGCTGCCCAGGACCGGTGGGGCCATCGTGGTCTCGAACCATATCTCGGGACTCGACCCGATGTTGCTGATCGCCTCGGCACGTCGCCCCCTGCGCTTTATGATCGCCCGTGAGCAGTATGAACGCTTCGGCCTGAAGTGGCTGTTCCGGGCGGTGGGTACTATCCCCGTGGATCGCCAGAGCCGGCCGGAGCGGGCGTTGAGGGATGCCCTTGCGGCGTTGCAGGCGGGAGAGGTGATCGCGCTTTTTCCCCATGGCAAGATCCACCTGGACAGCGATCCGCCGAAACGACTCAAGCCGGGTGTTGCCTGGCTGGCACAGCAGACCGGTGCCGGGATCTATCCTGCCCGCATTACCGGGGTAAGCAGGCCGGGACATGTCCTGACTCCCGTGATCATCAGGTCACAGGCCAAGATCGCCTTTTTCCGTGCTCTCGATGGCGATGGAAAGTCGGTCAGGGAGATCACGACTGAACTGGGCGACATACTCTCACCCATTGATTGACCGATCAGTGTGTGCCCGGTTTTTTCCTCGCCGAACTTGAAATTTCCAGGCGCTGCCCCACATCCATGAATAACCTTAAGTATTACGGAGTTATCTCATGCGAATGGACAAACTGACCAGCAAGTTCCAGATGGCGCTGGCCGATGCCCAGAGCCTAGCCGTGGGACGGGATCACCAGTTCATCGAGCCGGTGCACCTGATGACCGCCCTGCTTGACCAGGAGGGCGGAACGGTTCGTCACCTGCTGGCCCAGGCGGACGTTAATGTGAATCTCCTGAGGTCGAGCATGGGTGATGCACTGGACCGCATGCCGGCAGTGCAGGGTTCGGAGGGGGATCTGCATATCTCCAACGACCTGGGACGCCTGCTCAACCAGACCGACAAGCTCGCCCAGGCGCGCAAGGACCAGTACATCTCCAGCGAGCTTTTCGTGCTTGCCGGGGTCGAGTACAAGGGTGAGCTGGGCGAACTGCTGCGCAAGGCGGGTGCCGAGAAACAGGCCATCGAGCAGGTTATCGATCAGCTGCGGGGTGGCCAGAACGTCAATGATCCCAATGCAGAGGATCAGCGCCAGGCCCTTGAGAAGTACACCATAGACCTGACCCAGCGGGCAGAGCAGGGCAAGCTGGATCCGGTTATCGGCCGCGACGACGAGATCAGGCGCACGGTGCAGGTGCTGCAACGGCGCACCAAGAACAACCCGGTACTGATCGGTGAACCCGGCGTGGGCAAGACCGCCATCGTCGAGGGGCTGGCCCAGCGTATCGTCAATGGCGAGGTGCCGGAGGGGCTGAAGAACAAACGGTTGCTCTCCCTGGACATGGGCGCGCTGATCGCCGGTGCCAAGTTCCGCGGAGAGTTCGAGGAGCGCCTCAAGGCGGTACTCAACGACCTGGCCAAGCAGGAGGGGCAGATCATCCTCTTCATCGACGAGCTGCACACCATGGTGGGCGCGGGTAAAGCCGAAGGTGCCATGGATGCCGGTAACATGCTCAAGCCCGCCCTGGCCAGGGGTGAGCTGCACTGTGTCGGTGCCACCACCCTGGACGAGTACCGCCAGTACGTGGAGAAGGACGCCGCACTCGAACGCCGTTTCCAGAAGGTGCTGGTGGGTGAGCCGACGGTGGAGGACACCATCGCCATCCTGCGTGGCCTGAAGGAGCGCTACGAGGTGCACCACGGGGTGGAGATCACCGATCCCGCCATCGTTGCCGCTGCGACCCTTTCCCATCGCTACATCACAGACCGTCAGCTGCCGGACAAGGCCATCGACCTGGTGGACGAGGCGGCCTCCCATATCCGCATGGAGATCGACTCCCTGCCCGAAGAGATGGATCGCCTGGAGCGCCGGCTGATCCAGCTGAAGATCGAACGGGAGGCCCTCGCCAAGGAGAGTGACGACGCCTCGAAGCGCCGCCTGGGCGACCTGGAGGCGCAGATCGAGAAGCTGGAGCGGGAGTTCTCCGATCTCGAGGAGATCTGGAAGTCCGAGAAGGCGGCGCTGCAGGGTACGACCCATATCAAGGAGGAGCTGGAACGGGCCCGCCTGGATATGGAGACCGCCCGCAGGGCAGGCGACCTGGCGCGGATGTCGGAACTGCAGTACGGCCGTATCCCGGAGCTGATCAAGCAGCTGGAGGCGGCGGCCAGGGCCGAGACCCAGGAGATGCAGCTGCTGCGCAACAAGGTATCAGACGAGGAGATTGCCGAGGTGGTCTCCAAGTGGACCGGTATCCCGGTCAGCAAGATGCTCAAGGGCGAGCGCGACAAGCTGCTGCGCATGGAAGAGGCGCTCGCGAAACGGGTGATCGGCCAGAACGAGGGTATCTCCGCGGTATCCAACGCCATCCGCCGTTCCAGGGCGGGGCTCTCTGATCCAAACCAGCCCAACGGTTCGTTCCTGTTCCTCGGTCCCACTGGCGTGGGCAAAACGGAGCTGTGCAAGGCGCTGGCGGAGTTCCTGTTCGACACCGAGGAGGCGATGATCCGCATCGACATGTCGGAGTTCATGGAGAAGCACTCGGTGGCCAGGCTGATCGGTGCGCCTCCCGGCTACGTCGGTTACGAGGAGGGGGGCTACCTGACCGAGGCGGTCCGTCGGCGTCCCTACTCGGTGATCCTGCTGGACGAGGTCGAGAAGGCCCACCCTGACGTGTTCAACGTGCTGCTGCAGGTGCTGGATGACGGACGCCTGACCGATGGCCAGGGCAGGACCGTTGACTTCCGCAACAGCGTGATCGTCATGACCTCGAACCTCGGTTCCGACATGATCCAAAGCATGGCCGCCGAAGAGCTCTACGACGAGATGAAGGCGGCCGTAATGGAGATCGTGGGTGGTCATTTCCGTCCCGAGTTCATCAACCGCGTCGACGAGATCGTTGTATTCCACCCCCTGGGTCGCGAACAGATCCGGGCGATCACCGATATCCAGATCGGCTACCTGCGACAGCGGCTTGCCGGGAACGATATCGGCCTCGAGGTTTCGCAAGCCGCCCTCGACCAGCTTGGCGAGGCGGGATTCGACCCGGTCTACGGGGCACGGCCCCTCAAGCGGGCGATCCGCCAGCAGTTGGAGAATCCGCTGGCCCAGGAGATACTCTCCGGTCACTTCGGCCCGGATGACGTGATCAGGGTCGAGGTCGAAAACGGCGGTTTGGTGTTCGGGAAAAGGTGAGATGGGGCTGAACCTGCCCGTGACAAAGTGCGTCCGGCACGGCTGCCAGGGTGAACAGATCAATGCTTGAATACATCTTCTTTCATGAACGGCCCTGGACGCTCTTTGTCGAGTATCTGCGGCAGAAAGGGCTCGATCCGGTCTCCGATCACGAGGAGCAGGGCTACATGGTACGCCTGCCGGAGGATACGGATGATGGCCTGATGGATGCCATCGAGACCCGCTATGACGAGCTGCTGGATATGAACGAGGCCCTCTTCTCGGCAGAGCAGGAGGGTGAGCGTCTGCATACCGCGGGGGTAAGTGTGGCTCTCAATGACGGGCGGACAGTACAGGCGGCGGTGGAGCCGGAACTGTTGGGCCGTCTCCTGCAGGTGGTGAGTACGGATGAGTTGGGGTGTTTCGTGAGCGCCATTGTTGACGCGGTGGAGAACCCGGACGAACGGTCTATCTGCCGGCGTTGATCAGTTGGGCGGTTGAGGGACCTCTTCCGCCATCTTCTCCTTCTCCTCTTCCAGCTCTGCATCGCGTTGCTGAATACGCTCCCGCTTGCTCTTCTCCACAAGCTCGATGTACTCCTTGGGCGTGGCGGTCGAGGGGCGCTCGGGCACCTTTTCAGCATTGTAGTGGACGTAGACCACGACACCCACGATGGCGATGAAGACCGGGAAGAACGGTTTTATCTGCATATGGTGCAATCCTATATCTGATCAGGTTTAAGCATATACGAGAACCGCCATCTCTGCCGCTCCCCGATGGCGGGGATCACTCCCTGAGACTGATGACGGGCCACTGCTGTTTCGTGGCGTGGTGGCTCAGCGCCTCATCCGGGTCCACGGCGACCGGGTTGTCGACCCGCTCCAGCAGCGGGATATCGTTGTGGGAGTCGCTGTAGAAACTGCTGCCTTCAAGGGTGTTGCCGGTGCTCTCCAGCCACTGGTCGAGACGCTCCACCTTGCCGTTCTTGAAGCTTGGGGTGCCCGTGACCTCGCCGGTATAGCGCCCGTCGACCATCTCAGGTTCGGTGGCGATCAGGTGCGCTATGCCCAGCCGCTTGGCGATGGGCGAGGTGACGAAGGCATTGGTGGCGGTGATGATCATCAGCGTGTCGCCCGCCTGGCGATGTTTTTCAACGAGGGCCTCTGCCTTGGGTAGCACGATGGGCTCGATCATCTCTTCGAGAAAACGTTGGCGCCAGTCGTGCAGTACTTCCACCGGGTGCTCGCTCAGGGGCTTCAGGGAGAAGCGCAGAAATTCGAAAATATCCAGTCTGCCCTCGTTGTAGGCCTGGTAGAAGCGCTCGTTCTCCCGCTGGTAGGCCTCGCCATCAACAACCCCCAGCTGGGCAAGGAAAATGCCCCAAAGGTAGTCGGAATCCCCTCCCAGCAGGGTATTGTCCAGATCGAAAATGGCCAGTGCCACGTTTCAGACTCCATGGTCAGTGATTGAAAAGCGCCCAATTCTACCAGAATCCCAATACCCTTTGGCTGACCCTGCCCGGTGAGAGGTTGCCCGCCCCTGCCGGATTGTGGAAGAATCGCCCTAATAGAAAACATTTCAAACAGGTTTCATTTGATAGATTCGGAAGGTTACAGACCAAACGTCGGCATCATTCTCTGCAACAATCAAAAAAGGCTGTTCTGGGGCCGCAGGGTCGGTCAGAACGCCTGGCAGTTTCCCCAGGGGGGTATCAATCCCAATGAGTCTCCCGAGGAGGCGATGTACAGGGAGTTGGAGGAGGAGGTCGGCCTCAAGCCACACCAGGTGGAGCTGATGGGCGTCACCGGTGACTGGCTGCGCTACCGTCTGCCCAAACGATTTATCCGTCACAACTGTCAGCCACTCTGTATTGGCCAGAAGCAGCGCTGGTTCCTGCTCAAGGTGCTCTGCGAGGAGACCGACTTCTGTCTCACAAGCTCACCGAAACCGGAGTTCGACCACTGGCGCTGGGTCAAGTACTGGCAGCCCCTGCGGGAGGTGGTCTACTTCAAGCGAAAGGTCTATGCCAGCGCCCTCGAAGAGTTGGCACCCCTGCTGTTTCCCGAGGGTTCGCCGAGTCGCAGCTCGACCAACTACCTGCGCCAGAACCGACGGTGAGGAGCGCTTGCCGATGGTTTCATACGGAGTCTGAAGCCGATGCTTGAGACCCTGCACCGTATCGTTCACGCGGTCAATGCCGCCCCCAACCTGGATGCTGCCCTGGCGATCATCGTCAAGCAGGTGAAACAGGCAGTCAGCACCGACGTCTGCTCGGTCTATCTCACCGACTTCGAACAGCGCCAGCACGTTCTGCAGGCTACCGAGGGGCTCAGGGAAGAGGCGGTGGGCAAGGTGAGTCTGCCCCTTCACCGCGGCCTGATCGGCCTGGTCTGTGAAAGGGCCGAGCCGATCAACCTGGACGATGCGCCCAGTCATCCACGTTACCAGTATGTCACCGAGACCGGTGAGACCGCCTACCACGGCTTCCTTGGCGTGCCCATCATCCAGAACCGTCGGGTGCTTGGGGTACTGGTGGTACGTCACCGTGAGCCGCGTAAGTTCGATGACGGGGAGGTGACCTTCCTGTTTACCCTGGCGGCCCAACTGGCCGGAGCCATCACCCATGCCAAGGCGAGCGGTGAACTCAATGGTGCGGCCGAGGCCGACGAAACGGCGCCCACCCGCTTTCTGCAGGGGCGTGCCGGAGCCACCGGTGTGGCCATGGGGCCGGTGGTGGTCATCTACCGCCGCGCCGATCTCGATGTGGTGCCGGATCGCACCACGGATGAGCCGGAGGTGGAGATCGCCCGTTTCAGGGAGGCGGTCGAGCGGGTCGAGGATAATCTCCGCCATCTCCAGGCCAAGCTCAGTGAACAGCTGCCGGCGGAGGATCGTGCACTGTTCGATGCGCTGCTGCTGATGCTCGGTGGAGACACCCTGGTGACACAGACCATCGAACGGATCCGGCAAGGTGAGTGGGCGCCCAGCGCCCTGCATCACACCATCGAGGATCACGCCAGGGTGTTCGATGAGATGGACGATGTCTACCTGCGGGAAAGGGCGTCGGATATCCGCGACCTGGGGCGCAGGATCCTGACCTATCTCCAGAGCGAGGGGCCGCTGCAGGAGGACTACCCGGAAAACACCATCCTTGTGGGTGAGGAGGTGAGTGCGGTGGACCTGGCAGAGGTGCCGGCGGACAAGATCGCCGGTATCGTCTCCGCCACCGGCTCCAGTTCATCCCATGTCGCCATCCTGGCAAGGGGTATGGGGATCCCGGCCGTGATGGGTGTTACCGATCTCCCGGTAGGCCGGATGGAGGGCAGGGAGGTCATCCTTGACGGTTACCGGGGCAGGGTCTACGTCTCGCCCGCGCCATCGGTGCGCATAGAGTACGAGCGGCTGGCCCAGGACGAGCGGCGCCTCTCCCAGGAGCTGGAGGTTCTTCGGGGGGAACCCTCTGAGACCACCGACGGGGTCACCGTCTCCCTCTTTCTCAATACAGGGCTGGTTTCGGAGATGAGTACCCTGGGTGCCGAGGAGGCCGGTGGCATCGGGCTCTACCGTACCGAGCTGCCATTCATGATTCGCGACAGCTTTCCGAGCGAGTCGGAGCAGATGGATAACTATGCAAAGGTGCTCTCCACCTTCCATCCCCGGCCGGTCACCCTGCGCACCCTGGATGTCGGCGGTGACAAGCCGCTGCCCTATTTTCCGGTGGAGGAGTCCAATCCATTCCTCGGCTGGCGGGGTATCCGCATCTCCCTCGACCATCCCGAGATCTTCCTGACACAGATCCGCGCCATGCTGCGTGCCGCGATCAACCGGCGGAATCTTCAGATCATGCTGCCGATGATCAGTACCGTCACCGAGGTGGATGAACTGATGTCCCTTATTCACCGGGCCCACGATGAGTTGATCGACGAAGAGATGGCGGTCACCATGCCGCCGATCGGCATCATGGTGGAGGTCCCGGCGGCGGTCTACCAGATAGAAGCCCTGGCGCGACGGGTGGATTTCATCTCCATCGGCACCAACGACCTCACCCAGTACCTGTTGGCGGTGGACCGCAACAACCCCAGGGTGGCGGAGCTGTATGACGATCTCCATCCCGCTGTACTGAAGGCGCTGCAACAGGTCGTCGAGGGGGCCAGGGTCTACAACCGCCCGGTCAGTGTCTGCGGCGAGATGGCCGGCAACCCGCTTGCAGCGGTTCTGCTGCTCGGCATGGGGGTCGAGAGCCTCAGTATGTCCGCTGGCAGCCTGCTCAAGGTGAAGTGGGTGATCAGGAGTTTCAGTCGCGCCAGTGCAAGCCAGCTGCTCAAGACGGTGCTGCGCATGGAGAACGCCCAGCAGGTACGCAGCTACATGGAGAACGTGCTGGAGGAGATGGGGCTCGGTGGCCTGGTAAGGCCCGGCAAGTAGTCCGCACTACCGCTCAACCAGAACCGGGTAGGGATGCCTCAGTCTCTATCACCGCTCTCTTCATTCCATATCGGGTTATCCCGGTCGTCCCCGTAAAGCCTGTTTCGCTCCTCTGTATGCAGGTGCCAGTATGACCTGTCGATAGCCCCTTCCCGGTAAGCCTCTTTTTTATCGTGAACAAACGGGCACCACCAGTTTTCCACGATCTTGACCAGGTAGGCGGCATATCTGAACAGCGCGACGCTCAATGGGCAGTAGAGTTTACAGTTGAAGATCCAGTAAATCCTGTAGGAGCGCAGGTTGAACCAGGTGGCACCGGTCGAATAGGTGATCTGGTTGTCCAGCCGATAGCGGTGAGAGGCCCACCGGGGAACAAAGTCCCAGTAAGAGCGTACATTCCTGGCGCCAATGAGTTTCAAGTGTCCTTTAACCAGGAGAACACCTATTAGTACAAAGGGGACTGTTATCAGCAGGGGGATGTAGATGAGTGGAATGCCGATAAACAGTTTCCACCCTTTTTGAGTGATGTAGTTCTTGCCAATCTGTACTCGTTCCATTTCGTGACCACACGGCTTGTTGGTTAACTGAGATTGAGTCTACTGTACTGATCAAGTTGTATTTACCTGTAAGAGCTTGCACTGTTTTCCGGGTCAATAAACTCCTGCAAAAAGATAGATCAGGATGATCGTCAGCAGGGCGACCAGTAGCGTCTGAAGGCCGCTTTTCAACCATGAAATACCTGATATCCGTCCCAGATAGATGCCCAGCAGAAAGATGATGAACAGGGCGATCAGAATAGCCGAATGCAGGGGTGGGACAGGCGTGATGATGCCGTTTATCGCCAGCCACAGCGGGGTAAGAATGACCAGGGCTATTGAGAGTGGTGCTGCACCATTAACCAATGCGATCAAAATCGGCACCAGCCGTACGGCCTTGTTGTGAGCGCTCTCCTGCAGGTCCGCCACCATGGCCGCCTCCAGCTTTGCAAGCTGATTGCGCTGCTCCGCCATTTCACTCACATAGGCACTGCTGATCCCACTCACGGCGAGGGCTATGGTGGCACCCATGCAGGCGCTGATCACAACCGGAAGTTCGGTTGGGGTGCTGACCAGAAATCCCAGAATGATGCCCAGCATTGTCAGTGCGCCATCGAAACCATTCACTACGAAATAGCGGCGTGCAATACTGCGGGAGTGAGTGATGCGCAGCAAAAAAGCCACCTGCTTCAACAGGTCCACGAAGCTACCCTCTAGTCAACGTCAGAACTGCTCTGAACTTCAACTTCATCGATGCTGTGGAGCGATCCGCCAAGCTCGTTGATCGCCGTCTGAATGGCCTCAAAATCGATGTCACTTCCCTCTACGATCATTTGCAGTGTTTCGGTGTTCTCATCCACCTCGATGACTGTCAGGCGGACACAGTAGTCAGGGCCCACTTCGGCGATGGCCTGGGAAAACTCCAGTGCATTGGGCTGGTGGGGCTTGAGTACATCCAGCACAACCCGTTTGACATGAATCATCGTCTGTTCACCCGATTGCTTTGCTCCTATTCATAAGAATAGGGCGGGTTTGGCTTTTTTGCATCACGGGCCAGCGTGTTTGGGTTTGTCGGGGGTGGGAATGATACGGTTGCCAGGGATTGGCCACGGGATCTCGGGATGCCATCAGTAACCATTGGACACAGTTGATAAATTCTATTAATCAGGTTGCGTGAAAATTGATTGGTTATGGGTGCTGGTATGACTATGTTTAAAATGCAAAATCAAGTGATTGAGCAGTTATGCCCCTGATAAAGGCAAACCTGCCGTGAGGCAGGGACGCAAAGTTTCAGGCCTCGCAATGAGGCAGCTGGGATGCCAAGGGAAGATCTTCACTGACAGGGAGGACGAGTCATGAAGAGACTCATATCGAGCGTTCTGCTGGTCGTGTTTTCTCTTTTGTTCACAGTTGGCGCCCTCGCAGACAAACCGACAAGGGACGAGATCGTTTCAAAGGTGAAAGATGCCGCGGCGTTGGTTGCTGAGAAAGGACAGGAAGCTGCATTCAGAGAGATCAACGACAAGGATGGAAAGTTTACCTGGAAGGGAACATATGTATTTGTCATCCATTTCGACGGAACAATGCTGGCCCGCAGCTTCAGGACAGACAAGACTGTCGGAAAGAATTTTCTGAACTGGCAGGACAAGAGCAACCCACCAAAATATCCAATCCGGGAGATGGTCGAGCTGGCAAAGACAGATGGCGAAGGGTGGGTCGAGTATATGTACCCCAAGCCAGGCGGTGATTACAAAGTCTCACTCAAGAAGGTCAGTTACATCTACAGGGTTTCCGGGCAGGAGATGTTTGCAGGCGCAGGCATCTATGAATAACTGACCGGGGATGGGCGCTGGCTTTCAGGAAGCCTGCGAGAAAATTTTTCAGGTTCCCTTGAACGGCTGTTTCAGAGGGAGGGGGTTTTTCGCATCTGTAACTTCTTATGAATGGCCCACTAGCAGTTATAGCGACAAACGTTCATGGCAAGAAATTCCTGGTAGGCCTCTCCTGTCGTAAGCCACTTGTTGAGCCGTTCAGCCATTTTTTCTGCGGATAATCCGGCGCTGATGCTGCAGTAGATCCCATAGGGATGGCGCGGCGCACTCCTCGGTTCTGCAATCACCTGGTTGTCTTCAACGAATAGAGTGTATTCAGGGTGTTGGCCAGGGGAGGCGCAAAATGCCCCTGCACCCAGCCGCTCGACCAGGTCTGCTACCTGCGAATTGAATTCAGTAAGACTCGGAGGGCTCTGGTTCATGGTCATTGCGCCCGCTCCGGGGCGGGATGGTTCAGCGCGCTTCTCAATGGCTGCCGGCTGCCTCGTGGCAGCCGGCTGGAGGGGTCAGGTTTCTGCGCCCACCGGTGCTTCAATTGTTGTCTCCGGCTCCTCCTCGATCATCGGCCTGAACACTGGGGGTTGGCCGTTGGGCAGTGCCTGGGGCGCGGGCTGAGCCGAGGGTGGTGGGGTCATGGGTGCCTGCTGCATGGGGGGTGGCATCATGCTGCCTCCCTGGGGCTGTGGAGGGGGCATCTCTCCCTGCTGGGGCAGGCCGCCGGGGTATTGGGGGGTTGGCATGGCCTGTTCCGGAGCGGGGGGCGGGAATCCACCCTGCCCGCCGGGCTGTCCGATGCCCATGGGTTGGCTTGGGAAACCCCCGGTCATCGGCGGTTGCCCCATATCCGGTGCACCGCCATAGCCCCCCGGTGGTGGCTGCATCTGCGGATAGTCCGGTGGGCTGCCAGCCGGGAATCCCTCCCGGCTTCCCGGCAGGGCGTCCTGGGGCGGGTATCCGTATCCGGGGGCGGCGTCCATCCCGGGTTGACCTGGTGCACCATATCCGCCTGGGGCGCCATACTGGTCATGTTGGGGTGGGTAACCATAGCCTGGCTCCTGCTGGGGATAGCCGTAGGCGGGGCCCTGTTGCGGGTAACCGTAACCGGGGCCCTGCTGGGGATAACCGTAACCGGGTCCCTGTTGCGGATAGCCATAGCCGGGACCCTGCTGCGGGTAGCCGTACCCAGGACCCTGCTGGGGATAGCCGTAGGCAGGCCCCTGCTGCGGGTAACCGTATCCAGACCCCTGCTGGGGATAGCCGTAACCCGGACCACCCTGTCCCCATTGTCCCGGTGGAGGCGTGTCGCGGTAATCGGCTGCCTGGTCTTTCTTCCCGAACATGTTGCGCATGGGGTTCATCATGCTGTTCATGGGGGCTTTCATCTTGTCCATCATATTGGACGGATTGAAGCCCTTGGTGCCGGAGTCGGTGGGCGGTGCGCCGTAGTACTGGTCTCCGTATCCGGGTGCCGGCGGCTGATCGGGGTAACCGCCCGGTGCGGGCTGATAGCCGTAACCGCCGCCCTGGGGCATCGGTGCCTGGGCAGTAGAGGGGGGTGCCTGCCAGCCACCCTGTTGCTCGGGAACTGCAGGAGTCACGCCGTAGGGTCCGGTGGGGGGTGGGTAGCCGTTGTCTGCACTGACCTGGGAGGCGGCAATGCCGACGCAGCAGGCAGTGATCCAGCGTATTGCTTTCATGAAGGTACTCCTTGCACTATTAACCCGGCAACATAATATATCTGGTTCAGTCGCTATTCGCCTGTATGCAGCAAGGCATCAAAACGCCACTGTAGCACACCTGCAGTAAGTTTTGATAACGCAGTCTGCAGGCAGGCACATAGCGGCCTACTTTATTAAATTCAATCTGTTAGGGGCTCCAAGAATGCCCTTGCTCTGCGTTGCGCTTCTTGTCAATGCGGGTGGCCATTAACTGCGAAGCTCGCCTTGATCAAGGCCATTCTTGGAGCCCTGAATCAGACATATTATATTGCCGGGTTAATAAAATTGCGGTCCGGTTTGGTGCCGCGGAAACCGTCTGCGGATTTCCAGCTCTCCGGATCTAGTTGATTCTCTGTGCGGATTTAATTCCCGCGTATCGATCAATACGAGTGCCCAGCTGGCGGTCAGTCCACCGATAATGAGTCCGCCACCTGAACAAAATAACGCTGTAAAACGAAAGGTATTCCATGCTTCTGCCCCCCCTGACCCGAGGTCGCATCATCAAACGCTACAAGCGTTTCCTGGCTGACGTGGTGCTGGATGATGGCAGCCAGGTCACGGCTCACTGCCCCAACACGGGGAGTATGCGTGGATGCTGGGAGCCCGATGCGCCGGTGCAACTGAGTCATAGTGACAACCCGAAAAGAAAGCTTGCCTGGACCCTGGAGCGGGTCGATATGGGACAGGGCTGGGTAGGTGTCAACACGGCACGTACCAACGCCGTGGTGGCCGAGGCGGTGATCGAAGGCAAGGTGCCGTCACTGTCGGGGTATGAACAGCTGAAGCGGGAGGTGAAGTTCGAAGTGCCGGGGCATCCCGCCTCGCGGATAGACCTGATGCTGAGCGGGGGCGACCGACCCGATGCGCTGGTGGAGGTAAAGAGCGTGACCCTCTGGGATGGCGAGCGGCTGCGTTTTCCGGATGCGGTGAGTGAAAGGGCGACCAAGCACCTGAAAGCGCTCCGGCATGCGGTGGAGGTCGGTTTCAGGGGGGTGATCCTGTTCGCTCTCAACAGGCCTGAAGGGGCGTGCTTTTCACCGGAGGGGGATATCGATCCTGTCTATGCACAGACGCTGGCGGAGGTGATGGAAGAGGGTGTCGAGGCGTATGCCCTGCGTATCCATCATGACGATACCGGCATGCGGGGCGAAGGTTTGGTTCCCGTGGAGCTGTGACGGGTGCCGGCTCTGCGGACGGTTTGGGGCGAGCGCTTCAGTAACCGCCGTTTTCCAGGTTCAGTCCCCGGGGGATCATTTCCAGTCGCTCGATACCGGTTCTGATTTCACCGTCGGGCAACAGCTCGAGCCAACGGTAGCCGGGCGGTATGGCTTCGAGTTTGAACTTCTCTTCCCGCGGGGCGAACTGGATGCAGGTGGAGGGGCTGCCCATCAACCTGACACCATTTCGCCGCTCTTCGAATGCCTGGTGGATATGGCCCCACAGAATGCCCCGCACCCCGGGATGGCGATCGATGATGTCGAAGAACTCACCCGGGTTTTCCAGCGCCATGCTGTCGATCCAGCTGCTGCCCACGTGAACCGGCTGATGGTGCAGGCAGACCAGTACCTGGTGTTGAGGATGTTTGCCAAGGCAACTGTCGAGGAAGGCAAGCTCGTCCTTATCCAGGTGCCCGCCCGGCTGGCCCGGCTTGGTGGAGTCCAGGAACAGCAGCAGCCACTCCCCTCGCGTCACCCACTTTACGGTGGAGAGATCGCCCTGGTGCAACATGCGGTTCAGGGTTTCAGGCTCATCGTGGTTGCCCGGCATGCAGAAGACCGGTTTCGAGAGCTGTTCGAATCCCTCGCGCAGTGTTTCATAGCCTCTCTCGGAGGCGTCGTGCACCAGGTCGCCGGTCGCAATCACAAGGTCTGCTGACTTCTCTCTCGAGATGGCCAGTTCAATCACCTCGTTGAACGTCTCCAGGGTTCTCAGGCCGGCCAGTTCACGGTCAGGATCCGCGTAGAGGTGGCTGTCCGAGATCTGCAGAACCCGGATTGCGCCCTGGTGGGTGGTGTTGGCGGTTGTCTGGGCCATCTGTCGCAGGGGATTGCCGCGGCCCGCTGGAACGGACCACGGCCGGAGGTTCAGAAATTGTCGGTGGACTGGAAGAGACCGACCCGGAGATCCTTGGCGGTATAGATCTCGCGGCCATCCACGCAGACACTGCCATCGGCGACACCGAGGATCAGCTTGCGTGTGATGATGCGTTTCATGTCGAGCTGGTAGGTCACCTGCTTCGCCTTGGGCAGGACCTGGCCGGTGAACTTCACTTCACCCACGCCGAGTGCGCGGCCATGGCCGGGGTTGCCGATCCAGGCCAGGAAGAAACCCACCGCCTGCCACATGGCATCGAGCCCGAGGCAGCCGGGCATCACCGGATCGCCGGGGAAGTGGCAGTCGAAGAACCAGAGATCGGGGGTTATATCGAGCTCGGCCTTGATCTCTCCCTTGCCATAGGCGCCGCCCTCGTCGCTGATCCTGGTCACGCGGTCCATCATCAGCATGTTGGGGGTTGGCAGCTGGGCGTTCCCTGGCCCGAACATTTCGCCCCTGCCACAGGCGAGAAGCTGCTCGCGATCGAAACTTTCTGTCTTAGCCATTCGTTGTTGTCCTTGTCTTGTAATGTTCAATGTCGGGAGCGGGTCGGTCCCGTAAATATGTCCGATCTCCGATAGCCCTCAGGGCTTGATCGCTTCATCCAGGCGCTGCCTGAGGAAATCCACGATGGCATCGAATTCGATCATGCTGTTTTCTGCGTCAGTGCGGCCCTTGTACTCCACCTTGTTCTCATCCAGGCCTCTCTCGCCGATGACCACGCGGTGGGGGATGCCGATCAGTTCCATGTCCGCGAAGATAAAGCCGGGGCGGGCATCCCTGTCATCCAGCAGCACCTCGATACCGGCAGCGGTGAGCTCATCGTAGAGCTTCTCCACCGCGTCGCGTACCCGGTGGGACTTGTTCATCTTCATCGGTACCAGCGCCACCTGGAAGGGTGCAATGGCGGCCGGCCAGATGATGCCCCTGTCGTCATGGTTCTGCTCGATGGCGGCGGAGACCACGCGGGAGACACCGATGCCGTAACAGCCCATGGTCATGACAAGTGAGCGCCCGTTCTCATCCAGTACACAGGCGTTCATCGCCTCACTGTACTTCTGGCCCAGCTGGAAGATATGGCCCACCTCGATTCCCCGGGCGATGGTCAGGGTGCCCTGGCCATCCGGGCTCGGGTCGCCCTCCTGAACACTGCGCAGGTCGGCCACCGCCGGCAGTTCGAGGTCGCGTTCCCAGTTGATGCCGAAGTAGTGCTTGCCGTCGGTATTTGCCCCGGCGCTGAAGTCGGCGCAGCCCAGCACTGCACGGTCCGCAATGCAGGGGATCGGCAGCTTGACCGGTCCCAGGCTGCCCGGACCGGCGCCGATGGTGTCGCGGATCTCTTCGTCGCTGGCGAAACAGAGCGGGCTCGCCACCTCGGGCAGCTTCTCAGCCTTGATCTCGTTGAGCTCGTGGTCACCGCGCACCAGGAGTGCAACGTACTCCGCCTCGATCTCGTCCGAGGCGGCGACGATAAGGGTCTTGACCGTACGCTCGATGGGCTGGTCGAACTGATCGACCAGTTCCTGGATGGTCTTGGCATCCGGGGTGTCCACCAGTCGCATCTCCTCGCCGGGAGCGGGGCGCTCGCCGGCAGGCGATACCGCCTCCGCCAGTTCCACGTTGGCGGCGTAGCTGCTGTCGGTGGAGAAGGCGATGGCGTCCTCACCCGAGTCGGCGAGAACATGGAATTCGTGGGATGCATTGCCGCCGATGCTGCCGGTGTCCGCCTGTACCGCACGGAAATCGAGGCCGCAGCGTTCGAAGATGCGCGAGTAGGTGTCGTACATCACCTCGTAAGTCTGTTGCAGGGACTCCTGGTCGGCATGGAACGAGTAGGCGTCCTTCATCAGGAACTCGCGGGCGCGCATAACGCCAAAACGGGGCCTGATCTCGTCCCTGAACTTGGTCTGGATCTGGTAGAAGTTGATCGGCAGCTGCTTGTAGCTCTGCAGCTCGTTGCGGGCCAGGTCTGTGATGATCTCTTCGTGGGTGGGGCCGAAACAGAAATCGCGGTTGTGGCGGTCGTTTATGCGCAGCAGTTCGGGGCCGTACTGCTCCCAGCGGCCCGATTCGACCCATAGCTCCGACGGCTGGACCGCGGGCATCAGGACCTCCAGGGCTCCGGCGCGGTTCATCTCCTCGCGGACGATATTCTCAACCTTGCGCAGCACCCGCAGGCCAAGCGGAAGCCAGGTGTAGAGCCCGGCGGCCAGTTTCCGGATCAGGCCGGCCCGAAGCATCAGCTGGTGGCTGACGATTTCGGCATCCGCCGGTGTCTCCTTGAGAGTCTGCAGAGGGAACTGTGATGTGCGCATCTTCTGTTCGTGCCTTGGTTACAAAACCATATATTCTATCTGTAGGGCATGGTCTGAACAAATCAGGTTGATTTCCGGTCTTCTTGTATGAGACCCGGGTGCGTATCCGGGCAAAATCCTTCGCTGAGCCGCAACAAGTTTTGTATGCTCGGTGGAAGAGGGAATCAGGCAGGTCTTTCAGGGTAGTGAAGCTGGAGAACCTGCGGCTGCCGATAAGGGAGAGTTTATTGAATGTTTTTCAGCTGCTGACGCTACCAATCATAGTGGGGTTCAACAGCTGTTCGGGTATTCAGTACAGATGATGGCGACTTGGCGCGGAATGAAACGCTCAGGCAGGCAAGGGGAGCGGACGCACCTGTTCAGGCAGGTGTGGGTCGTTCTCTGTTGTCTCGCTGCCGCCAGTTATGCCGGATCCCTGGACGTCAGTTCCGAGCTGGTCCAGTGGGTGGGTAAGAAGTACGGCGAGGAGGCCAGGGAGCGGGTCGTTGCCTGGAAGAGCCTGATGGAACAGAATGGCGATAAGAGCGAAGAAGGTAAGCTCAAGCTGGTGAACGACTTTTTCAACCGTCTGCCCTATCATTCCGACTGGCGGCTATGGAAAAAAGAGGACTACTGGGCCACTCCGATCGAAGCGCTGGGCATCCATGGGGCGGACTGTGAAGACTACTCCATTGCCAAGTACTTCACCCTGCGTGAGCTCGGGGTGGACGAGAAGAAGTTGCGGATCATGTACGTCAAGGCACTGGAGCTGAACGAGCCCCACATGGTGCTGACTTACTATGAAACGCCGGGCTCCGTGCCGCTGGTGCTCGACAATCTCAAGAAAAACATACTGTCGGCGACAAAACGTACCGACCTTGCGCCTGTCTACAGTTTCAATGCCGAGGGCCTCTGGCTGGCCAAGAGCCGTGGTGGGGGTAAGAAGGTGGGTACCTCGAAACGCATCAGTCTGTGGGAAGAGCTGAAGGCCAGGTTGGCCGAAGAGATGGATAAATGATCGAGAATACGAATGCCTTCTGGCAAGCCCTGCTTGGGCTTCAGATTGTAAACAGGTCGGATCACTTGAGGGGGATGCAGAGATGACCCTATCCAGGCAGCTGGTGCTACTGGTTATTTTTCTCTTGATGCTGGTCTTTATCGGCACCTTCTTTATCAGTGTGCAGAACACCAGGTCATACCTGCAGAATCAGCTCGAGTCCCATGCCCAGGACGCCGCCACCTCCCTTGGACTCTCCATTTCCGCGCACCTGGCAGAGGGGGACGTGGCCACCGTCACCTCCATGACCGACGCCATCTTCGATCGCGGCTTCTATCGCATGGTGCGTATTGAGGATATGGAGGGCAAGCCCCTGGTGGACCGGATACAACCGGTGAAGATCGAGGGTGTGCCCGACTGGTTCATCGAACGTCTGCCGCTTGAAACCCCGGCCGGAGAAGCCACCGTGATGTCTGGCTGGGTTCAGGCCGGCGTGGTGACGGTGCGCAGTCACCCCGGTTACGCCTACGTTCAGCTCTGGTCGACGGTTGAAGAGGTGTTCTGGTGGTTCGTCACCAGCGCCGTCATGGTGCTGGTTATCGGTATCTCCCTGCTGCATGCTGTGCTCAAACCCCTCCGGGAGGTGGCCTGGCAGGCCGATTCCATCTGCAAGCGGGAGTTCCCGGTGATCGAACGGTTGCCCCGGACCCGCGATCTCAGGCTGATCGTGGATGCCATGAACCGGCTTTCGGTCAAGGTTCAGAAAATGCTCGATGAGCTGGAGAGGCTGGTGGTGCGTCTGCGCAAGCAGGCCCATCAACACCCGGTCACCAACCTGCCGAACAAAACCTATTTCGTGGCCACGCTGAAGAGTCTCATGGAGTCGGAAGAGGAGTTCTCCCACGGCCTGCTCTGCATGATTCAGCTGAAGGACTTCAAGGCCTTCAACGACGAGAACGGCTACCAGGCGGGGGACGCCTTACTCACCGATACTGCCAAGGCGCTGGCTGAGGTGGCGGAACAGTATCCCCGTCAGCTGCTCGCCCACCTGGCGGGCGCCGATTTCTGCCTGCTGGTACAGGAGTGCGAGGAGGCGCAGGCCGCTCAACTGGGCGATCAGCTCTCAGCGGCACTGGCCGGGCTCTACGGTACCGGCAAATTGATGGTGCCGGATGCGGGGCATATCGGTATCACGGTCTACGATGGCCGCCAAAGTCTCAAGGATCTGCTCTCCGGGGGAGATATGGCCCTGCGCAGTGCCCAGGGCAAAGGGGCCAACAGCTGGCACCTGCATCTGCCCGATGCCGGGGAGAAGAGAGGTGCCCGCGCCGCCTCCGAATGGCGTGAGTTTATTGAACGGGCACTGACCGAAGAGCGCCTGGTATTGCAGTACCAGCCGGTGGTGGCCTGTGACAGAAGCCTGCTTCACCAGGAGGTGCTGGTGAGGATCCTGGAGGATACGGAAGAGGGCGGACAGCGCCAGATGACGGCCGGGATGTTTCTGCCCCAGGCCGAAAGCGTGGGACTGGCTATTGCCATCGACCGGGCCGTGATTGCCAAGATCCTGGACAAGCTCAGCAACGAGAGCGGCTCCAGCGGGCTCTACGCGGTGAATATCTCGCCTTCGTCACTACAGGAACCGGCATTTCTCGTCTGGCTGGATCGACTGCTGGCACAGCACACCGGGGTTGCCAACCGGATTATCTTCGAGATGCCCGAGTACGGCGCGGTCTCCCAGCTGGAGCAGGTCCACGCATTCATCAACGTGCTGGACAAGCATGGCAGCCAGTTCTCCCTCGATCACTTCGGCCGCAGTTTCAGCTCGTTTGCCTACCTGCGCTCGGTGAAGGCCAATTATCTCAAGGTGGACAGCAGTTTCATGCGCGACCTGGATCAGAGCCAGGACAACCAGTTCTTCGTTCATGCACTGGCCGAGATTGCACATGGTCTCGAGATCAAGGTGCTGGGTGAGTCGATCGAGTCAGAGGCGGTCTGGGATCTGCTGCCGGGCCTGGATCTGGATGGCGGCCAGGGTTACTACATCGGACGTCCTGAGTAGTTGTTTGCCGGCTGGCAGCAGCTTTTTCATGCCACAAAAAAACTGACCCCGGCAACATCCATGCTGCCGGGGCCGTGTGCCTGTATCCCTGTTGGCGAAGCCGTTCGTCCCTGATCAAGTTCCCTTTGTCCCGCTGATCCTGCGGTGTTTCCCTGTCCTTGTCCTCTGACGGTTATAAGTATGATGCAGGGACCCCTTTTCGGCCATCAGGGATCGCGCCGGTGTTTGTAGGAAAAATCTGGTGATGGGGTAGGTATCGAGTCGATTGGATTACCAGCCGCCGCCTCCGCCGCCGCCTCCGCCACCACCGGAGGAGCCTCCACCGCCGGAACCCGAAGAGGAGCCCGGGGCGGTGGAGGAGGAGGCGATGGCCGAACTCATCGCGCCGCCCATGGTGTTGGCAAAACTGTCGAAATTGTCATGATGCCAGCTGCGACCGTTGTACCAGCGTGGGTGGTAAGCCTCCTCGCCACTGCTGGCGCTGGCCAGAATGCGGGTGAATTTTTCCCCCCATGGCTGCTCAGCATCCAGTGCGATGGCATAGGGGAGGTAGCGCTCGAATAGCTCGGGTGTCTTCTCGGGGGGGTGCTTCAGTTTCAGCTCATCCTCTTCCGCCACGCTGAGGAACAGGTGGAAACCGTCGACCCTGTCGAGGAGTTGTCGCCCGATCAGGGTGGGGGCCTTCATCCATTCGTAGAAGAGGATGTTGATCACCAGCACCACACCCAGCACGAGGGCCAGGATAAAGGAGCCCTCGAACAGCAGAATGCCGAGGCCGAAGAACTCACCGGCGATGAAGGGCAGGGCGAAGAGACTGCTGAAGACCGCCTTGCCCAGTCCATCCCCGCTGGAGATTACGCTCTTCCAGTGAATGATTATCCCTTTCACCATGGCAAACACCGCGATGCTCCAGATGGAGAGCCAGAGGGTCATGAAGCCCACCACCATCATCTGATCCTGTGAATCCAGGTTGAGCACGCAGAGCACCAGCAGTAGCACGGAGACCAGGTATCCCGGCAGCATATAACCGCTGTTGGTCAGGAAGTACTGTTTCTCGTAGTCGCGTTTCAGTGAGCGCTGATGGGCTTTTATGGCCTTGCCCAGCTTGGCGTGATTTTTCTGCTTCAGTACCACACTTGTACTGCCATCACCGAATAGACTGCTGGCGATAACCCCTTCCCCCGCGGCAAGGGTCGCGTTGTTGCCGGTCTTGCTGATGGTGAACTCTCCATCGCTGTCTTCGGAGATGGTGATGTAACCGGCTACCGCCATGTTCACGAGGGCGGCACTGAAAGCCTTCTTGTCGTAGCCCATGTTGCGGATGAAGCGCATGGAGGCGGGAGAGTAGCCCTTGGGCGGGGTGTAGATGGGGATGATGATCCCGGCCTCCGGGTCACGCCCCACCCGCTGCCAGGCGAACAGGTAGTAGCCGAGCAGGATGATGATACCGACAAGGCCGATGACCCCCTCCCGGTTGTCGGCCAGCAACCAGCCGAGGCGCTCGCGGGCATCCGGTTCATGGACATGGCCCTTGGGCCAGCCGGCGACGATGGTGAGTCCCTCGTTTCTGGCCAGGGGATGGGTGGTCTCGAACAGGGCGCTGCCGTCATAATCGACCCTTGCGGTGTAGGACCGGCCTTTCGCGCCCTGGAGGCCGGTGTAGGCCTCCAGCGATACCTGGTCGATCGGTATGGCGGTGGGCAGGGTGACCCTGGCTGTGGCCCGGTCGATGGGGAAGGCCCAGCCGTTGCCGGTGACGTTCCAGTAGAGCTCATCGTGGTTGTCGAAGAACCCCTGCTGCCGCGTGGTGCGGTAGCTGAAGGTGTAGGTGTAGACGCCCTTCTGCAGGAAGATATCCCGGCTGCCGGCGTAGATGCGAATGCCGTTGCCGATGCGCTCCGTGTGATGGGGTTCCGAAACGCCGTCCCGCAGTACGTCGATCAGTTCGAAGCCGACCCGGTAGTCGTTGCCAAGCCTGTCCTGGTAGTCGGTTGGGAAAACCCGGTAGATACCTCGCTTTATCTGCCGGCCTTCCGCGCGGACGCGGATGGTTTCCTCGACGGTCATGCTGCCGTCTGCCTCTACCTGGATATCGCTGTAGTAGTCGAGGATGCGTTCATCGGCTGACGCAACAGTACCCAGCAACAGCAGGCAGATGGCGAGGAGGCGCTGCATGGTCATCGTATCTCCGGCGGGTCGGTCTCCAGGGCGCTCTCCAGTTCGAAGAACTCCGCCGCGCGGAAGCGGAACAGGCGGGCGACCAGCAGGTCGGGAAAGGAGTCGATGCGCACGTTGAGATTGCGCACGCTGCCGTTGTAGTAACGGCGGGCGTACTGGATATGGTTTTCGACGTCGCTCAGCTGCTGCAGCAGGTCGAGGTACTGGTCGCTTGCCTTCAGCTCGGGATAGGCCTCGGCAACCGCCACCAGCTGCCGTAACCGGCCGCCGAGGTCGCGTTCCACCCCCGCCTTCTCGGCGGGTTGTTGCAGGGTGTCTGCGCGGTGGCGCAGCTCGGTGATCTCCTCCAGGGTGGTCTTTTCGTAGCGGGCGTAGGCGTTGACCGCGGTCACCAGCTTCGGAATCAGGTCGTGACGGCGCTTCAGCTGGACGTCGATATCGCTCCAGGCCTGGAGAACCCGGTTTCTGTCCCTCACCAGGTTGTTGTAGATCACCACTGCCCAGACGGAGAGTGGAATGAGGAGAACCAGTGTAATTTCCATGTTTTCGGTTATTTTTCCCCGGAGTTCGCTCCATTGTAGCCTTTTCTCCGCTGCCTCGCAGGAGTACGGTAGCCACTTTTTGTTGATATGGGAAGGCGAAGACTGACAATTTGTCAGTGTTTAACTCCCCTTAAAGTCGTATCATTGAGGGTTCTTATCTGCGTATTACTTTGTTGGGAGGCACGATGGCCGAGAAGATTGCAATGATTTCCCCCGATACCAAGGCGAAACCGTCCAAGGAGAGCAAGCAGGCGACGGGAAAATCTGGCAGCGATAAGTCTGCAGCGAAGGCCGAGAAGAAATCTCGGATCCAGATCGATGTGGATAAAAAGCAGCTGAAGAAAGATGCGGAAGCCTACTATCCCTACAAGACCAAGATCGCGCGCTCCGAATACGAGGCGATCAAGTACGAGCTTCAGATCGAACTGCTGAAGATGCAGAACTGGGTCAAAGAGACCGGTCAAAAGGTGGTGATCATGTTCGAGGGTCGCGATGCGGCCGGCAAGGGTGGCACCATCAAGCGCTTCATGGAGCACCTCAATCCTCGTGGTGCACATGTCATCGCCCTGGAGAAGCCCACCGAGTACGAGCAGGGCCAGTGGTACTACCAGCGCTACCTGAAGCATCTCCCCTCTGCCGGCGAGATCGTCCTCTTCGACCGCTCCTGGTACAACCGCGCCGGTGTCGAGAAGGTGATGGGCTTCTGCTCCTCCTCGGACTACCTGGAGTTTATGCGTCAGACACCCGAGGTCGAACGCATGATGGTCCGCTCCGGCATCCATCTCTTCAAGCTCTGGTTCTCGGTCACCCGCAAGGAGCAGCTGCGGCGCTTCAAGTCCAGGGAGAACGATCCGCTCAAGCACTGGAAGCTCAGCCCCATCGATCTCGCCTCCCTGGCACGCTGGGATGACTATACCGAGGCCAAGGAGAACATGTTCTTCTACACCCATACCGCCGATGCACCCTGGACCGTGGTCAAGTCCGATGACAAGAAGCGTGCAAGAATCAACGCGATCAGGCATATTCTTCATACACTGCCCTATACCAACAAGGACGAGAAGATCGCCTGTCCACCTGACCCCAAGCTGGTGATCGACCCCTCCGTGGACCATATCAAACCCAATTCCGTATGAGACGAAAGGGAGCTGTAAATGACCGATCACTATATTAAGCACGCCCAGTCAGTTGTAGACGGCTTGAGAAGCATGCTGGACGAAGAGACACTCAGCGCTATCGGCGAGGAGAATCTCGGGCAGCTCCAGGTGCTGATTGAGTCGGCCATTACGACGGCCGTGTTTGACAACCTGGAGCAGGTGGCGGACAAGATAGATGCACTGGGTCACCAGGTCCGAAACTATGCCGAGCACTACGACGATAACTGATCGATAGGCATTCGGCCGCTCCCGTCGGGGAGCGGCCCTTCTCTTCACCACTGTGTCCGCAGTGGTTATCCGAATTTCAACTTGAATCCTGCGCTCTTGAGCCGCTTGCTCTCCTGCTCCAGTTCCATCTGGGAGAGGGGGTGGGTTTCGAGCCACTCCTCGGGAAACTGGAGCGTCAAGGTGTTGTCGTCAGCGCTGAACATGGCGCTGACCATCAGCGTGGACGAGCGTGAACGGTGCAGCAGCACCGAGAGTCTGAGTACGGCACAGAGGCGCTTCGCACACAGTCTGATGTCTTCCGGCAGCTCGTCGAACACATCCTGCGGGAATTTCCGGCGGTGGCCCCTGATCAGGGCGGCCAGCACCGTCTGTTCCTGGCGGCTGAAACCCGGCAGGTCGGAGTTGGCCACCAGGTAGGCGCCGTGCTTCTGGTACTGGCTGTGGGAGACGGTCAGCCCGCACTCGTGCAGCCTGGCGGCCCAGGCGAGCATCGCGGTGTAGTCGGATGCCAGCAGGCCCCACTCTCCAGCCACCTGGGCGAACAGCATGCGGGCAGTCGTCTCGACCCTGCCGGCGTGTTCCATATCCGCGTCGTAGCGGCGGCACAGGGCGCGGACCGTGTTTTCACGGACATCCTCGTGGTGTATGCGCCCGAGCATCTCGTAGATCAGGCCCTCGCGCAGTGCCCTGTCGGAGACCTGCATGTTTTCGATTTTCAGCGCCTTGAACACCGAGCGCAGCACCGCCACTCCACCGGGAAATACCGGCCGGCGCTCTGCACTGAGGCCGGGCAGGTCGAGGTTGTCGATATGGCCGGCATCGACCAGGGCATTGCGCAGCTTCTTGAGGCTGCCGTAGGTGATGCCGTCGCGGGGGTCCGACCAGCCGGACTCGCAGATCACGTCCCGGATCGCCTTGATGGTGCCGGAGCTTCCTATGGCCAGCTCCCAGCCGGCACCGCGGTATTCGTTCTTGACCGGGCGGATTTCCAGGGCACCCCTCAATTCAGCGGCCCGCATGGCCTCCTGGGTGATCTCACCCTCCTCGAAATGCCAGCGGCTCATGCTGACGCACCCCATGTGCAGACTTTCGCGGTGCCTGGGAGTGAAGCCATCTCCGACAATGAGCTCCGTGCTGCCGCCGCCGATGTCCACCACCAGGCGACGTTCAGTGCCTGCCGCCAGGCCATGGGCAACACCGAGATAGACCAGGCGGGCCTCCTCGCGGCCGGCGATGATCTCTATCGGGTGGCCCAGTGCCTGTTCGGCTGCCTTGAGGAAGTGGGCGGAGTCTCTCACCTGTCTCAGGGTGTTGGTGCCGACCGTCCGGACGCTTCCGGGGGGGAGGCTCCGCACCCTCTGGCCAAACCGTTCGAGGCAGTCCAGCGCCCGGGTTTCGGCCTCGGGGGTGAGATTCTTGTTCTCGTCGAGACCGGCGCCGAGCCGCACCATCTCGCGGAGCTTGTCGATTACCTGGAAGTCGCCATCGGTCACGCGGACGACGATCATATGGAAGCTGTTGGAGCCGAGGTCTATCGCCGCGACGGTGTCTGAAGGCTGTACTGCTGGGCTTTGGCTGGCAAACATGGTCTGGTCTGTCTTTACTTTTCTGTGCGAATGCTAACAGTTCTGAAGAGGCTGTGCGATGACGCCCAGGATTGTTTCACCAAGGCGCTGCTGATTTTGGTAGAATCCGTTCCGGTTACATGTAGACAGGCTGATGGTCAGGGCTGTTATTTTTTGAGAACAATCTAGATGCATATAAGAAAACGGATACTGGTTACCGGGGGAGCCGGCTTTTTGGGCTCCCATCTCTGTGAGCGCCTGGTGGGCGATGGTCATGACGTTATCTGCCTGGATAATTTCTTTACCGGCACCAAGGATAACGTCGCACACTTGATGGATAGTCCCCACTTCGAGCTGCTGCGGCACGATGTCACCTTCCCGCTCTACGTGGAGGTTGACGAGATCTACAACCTCGCCTGTCCCGCATCCCCTATCCATTACCAGCACGATCCGGTGCAGACGACCAAGACGAGTGTTCACGGGGCGATCAATATGCTCGGCCTGGCCAAGCGTACCCGGGCCACGATCATGCAGGCCTCCACCAGCGAGGTATACGGAGACCCCGAGGTCCATCCCCAGACCGAGGATTACTGGGGCAGGGTCAATCCCATCGGCGTACGTTCTTGTTATGACGAGGGAAAACGCTGTGCCGAGACCCTCTGTTTCGATTACCGCCGACAGCACAACATGAATATCAAGGTGGCGCGCATTTTCAACACCTACGGTCCCCGTATGCACCCCAACGATGGCCGGGTCGTCTCCAACTTTATCGTTCAGGCCTTGTCAGGTGATCCGATTACCATCTACGGCGATGGCAACCAGACCCGCTCTTTCTGTTACGTGGACGATCTGATCGAGGGGTTTGTACGACTGATGGGCTCCCCGGACGAATTCACCGGTCCCGTCAACCTGGGCAATCCGGGCGAATTCACCATTCGCGAGCTGGCCGAAAAGGTGATCGAGATGACCAACTCGACGTCGGAGCTGGTGTACAAGGAGCTGCCCCATGACGACCCCCGTCAGCGCCAGCCCGATATCAGCCTGGCTAAAAGGGAGTTGGGCTGGGAACCCCTGAAGAAGCTGGAAGAGGGGCTGGAAAAGACCATTCCCTACTTCGATCAGTTCGTTAACGGCTGATGCTGTTCAGAATCCCGGCCGGGGCTGTGCCCTGCCGGGAGTTTCACCGGGAACTGATCATTCTCAGCAGGCGTTGATATTCCGGGTGGTTGTTGACCAGCGCTTTCCCGGAACTGATCAGTGCCTGGGCTGCGCCCTGTTCCAGGGTGAACCCGGTGGGTACCCGTGTGAGCCGTTCCCGTGTCGCCTCGTCAGCGATATCTTCCAGGCGGATCTCGATGAGATAGAACTCGGGAATCTCGCATGGTTCACCGTCACTGCAACGGCCTGCCCTGATCTCGTCACGCCACTGGCCGGTGTGTGACCGAAGGTACTCCAGGGTCTCGAAGTTGTAGTTTGCCAGGGGCGTGGTGGTGGCGGCATCCAGGATGGCGCTGGTGGGTGGCCTGTCGGCAGAGCGCTCCCACTCCGAAGGTGGCGTGGCGGAGGCATCCACGGCAATCATGACGATATGCCTGGCGTCCTGCTGGTGAAATCTCTTGAGTGTCTCCCACATGCCGCCCGACTCGATGATCCGGTCGATCACCGCGCGCAGTCCAAGATTGTCTGCCAGGCCGCCGTCCAGCATGTGGATATAGGGGTGGTTGTCTCTGTCCAGGTAGGTGCTGTACTGCACTGCTCTCCGGTACAGCCGGTTGTTCTCGCCTTTCTCGTTCAAACCCTTGTACACCCAGGAGGGCGGTACGAAGTTGCAGCTACCGGCCCTGTTTGTCAGGGTGATGGGGGTGAACAGCAGGGGCACGGCACAGGAGGCGGCTACCGCTCTTGCCACGGGAAATCCCCGGGTATCTGAACAGATCAGTTCGAACTGATCACGGGTGAAACCGAAACGCCCCCCCTTGAACAGGTCGGTGGCATTGATTTCAACATAGGGCCCCTCGCCATCGACCAGCCTGTCCAGCGGGGTGTCGGCGAACAGGCTGCTGCGGAAATACTCATCGAGCACATCGCCACTGCCGAAGGTGGGTGAGCTGAGGCGGGTCAGTGTTCCGGGATCGAGCAGCTTGGCCCTGATGTCAGCCTCCGCATCCCGCTCCAGAAAACGCGCTCTGAAATCCTCGAACAGCCTGTCGCCATAGAGACCGTAGTAGGCCGCGGTGATGCTTCCCCCCGACACCGCAGTGATCATGTCGATTTCATCGATGAGTCTCTGTTCCCGGTCATGCTGCAAAGGGGTTTCGGCCAACGCTTCGAGAACGCCGTAGGAGAGCGCGGATGCGCGACTGCCACCACCTGAGAAGCTGAGTACCAGTATGATTGGGTTCTGACCCGCCCCGTCCGTTGCTGCAGGTTCAGTCTGTACCGCCTGCTCCAGTGGGGGGTTATCCGGAAAGCGAGCGGTACTCGCACATGCAGAAAGAAGCAGGGCGCTGATGGTGAGAACAGCTTTTTTTGACAGGCTCATGGTCGGACTGGGGGTTTCAAGCTGGGATGGCCTAAGGCTAACACAGCCATGATCCTGATAGCGAAGTAATTTCCTTCTGCTGCGACTCCCGCCTGCCGGAAACGGGGAAGGGAGATACTATGGGTTTGCGATCCCGCGGGCCCAGTTCTCCATGGCCACGTTGGCCACCGGCATGGGTGCCTCCAGAAAGGTGATGATGAACTGATTCTGCAGTTCCACGACGCCTATGGAGCGGGGGCGTACCGCCATCATCAGGGGGTCGGGCAGGGTGATGCCAAAGCAGAAGACGATATGCTTGGCTGCCAGTATCTCGTCGCTGACCAGGCCTTCGGGCAGCGAGCTGGTGTGTTCGTAGTGGTTGTAGAGTGCGATGAACCGGGCGGTGTTGTGTTCGTCGATACACTTTTTCAAATACTCGATGATCTGGTCGACACTACCGAATCTGCACTCGGTCTTGTCCACTTCCAGGCTGTAGACGGCGTACTCTTGCTGCTGAAGCGACTGCTTCATCGATCATTCCCCGGTAAACACGGTACCTGGGCGGCAGGTTAGAGAAGCCGGAAGTAAATGGCATTGAAAAATCGCAATGCCCTGGCAATTTTTCAGGGAGATCAGTCTTCGGCGAGGCGCTCGAGATTGCGGATATCGAGCAGGAAGTGGTTCGGCCTGGTCTCGACCAGCAGGCTCTGGCGCTTGAACTCGGCAATGGTCCGGCTGGCGGTTTCGGTGGTGATGCCCAGCATGGCGCCCATGTCTTCCCTTGAGAAGAGTTCGCACTCGCTGGCCTCCTCGTCCCTCACAAGCCGCAGCAGCAGGCGGGCCACGCGTTGCTTCGCCGAACCGGTGGAGAGTTCTGTCAGCCAGGCATCCGCCTCGGTGAGGGCGCGTTGCCATCGGCTCAGCAGTTCCTGGTGCAGGGCAGGATTGGTCTGGGAGAGGGCCTTCACCACGCTTATCGGGAGACTGCACGCCTCGGTCGTCTGCAGCACCACCGCATCGTGCTGGTAGGGTTGGTCGAGCAGTGCCTCCAGGCCGGTGACATCCGTCGAGCGTACCAGCCTGACGATGCGCTGGGTGCCGTCCGGCAGGTATTGAACCAGCTTGAGGATACCGCTGCGGATGGTAAACATGCGGTCGCCATGGTCGCCGGCGCGGTAGAGGATTGAGCCCGGCGGCAGGTTGTAGAGGTCGATAGGCTGGTGGATCTTGTCGAAGTCACCCTCTTCAAGGCCGGCGAATAGCACGGAGTTGCGCAGTGTGCAGCTGAGGCAGTCGGCCTCGCCCTCCCAGGCCTCTTTGTCGGTGATCAGCTTCATCAGGCTATGTTAGTCCTAAAAGGCGTATGGAGGCTAGTTTACGCGCAATCGGACGGGAAGATACCACGCCGCGTCCATGGGTGGGGCGAATCCCCACCCATGGACGCGGTCGTGAAGGGGTCAGCCGACCTTGGGGAGATGGGCGAGAGACTCCTTGATAGCCTCTTCCGGGTAGTCGAAGTCCTCCAGTTCGCCGGCGAAGTAGCGGTCGTAGGAGGTCATGTCGAAGTGACCATGGCCGGAGAGGTTGAACAGCAGGGTCTTGGCCTCGCCGGTCTCCGCGCAACGCCGCGCCTCGCGAATGGTGGCGGCAATGGCGTGGGTCGATTCGGGGGCCGGAATGATGCCCTCGTTACGGGCGAACAGAACGCCCGCCTCGAAAGTCTCAAGCTGTGGTACCGCCACGGCATCCACAAGTCCCTCGTTGTGCAGCTGGCTGACCAGTGCGGAATCACCGTGATATCGCAGGCCGCCGGCGTGGATTCCGGGCGGCATGAAATCGTGGCCGAGGGTGTACATCTTCAGCAGCGGCGTCATGCCGATGGCGTCGCCGAAGTCATAGGTGTAGATGCCCTTGGTCAGGGTGGGACAGGAGGTGGGCTCCACCGCAACCAGCTTCACATCCTTGCCTGCCGCCTTGTCTGCAAAGAAGGGGAAGGCGATGCCACCGAAGTTCGAGCCGCCACCGCAGGGGGCGAAGATCATGTCGGGATAGTCGCCGACCAGTTCCAACTGCTTCTTGGCCTCCTCGCCGATGATGGTCTGGTGCAGCAGGACGTGGTTGAGCACTGAACCCAGGGCGTAGTTGGTGTCATCGCGTCCGGCCGCCTCCTCCACCGCTTCGGAGATGGCGATACCCAGCGAACCGTCGCTGTCGGGATGTTCGGCGAGGATCTGGCGGCCGGCGTTGGTCATGTCTGTGGGGCTGGCGAAGACCTCGGCGCCCCAGGTCTGCATCATGGAGCGGCGGTAGGGTTTCTGGTTGTAGCTCACCTTCACCATGAATACGCGTACATCGAGACCGAACAGCTGGCCGGCCAGGGAGAGTGAACAGCCCCACTGTCCCGCACCGGTCTCGGTGGTCAGCCGCTTGATGCCGGCCTGCTTGTTGTAATAGGCCTGGGCCACGGCGGTATTGGGCTTATGCGAACCCGCGGGGCTGACAGCCTCGTTCTTGTAGTAGATCTTCGCCGGCGTGTTGAGCGCCTTTTCGAGATGTCGGGCACGATACAGGGGAGAGGGGCGCCACAGCCTGAGTACTTCCCGGACCTCGTCGGGGATGGGGATCCAGCGCTCTGCACTCACCTCCTGCTTGATCAGCTCTTCCGGGAAGATGGCCGCCAGGGCATCAGGTCCGATGGGATTGCCATCCGGACCAAGCGGTGGGGCTGGCGGGTTGGGCATATCGGCAACGACGTTATACCAGTGAGTCGGCATGTCCGCTTCTTTGAGCAGGATCTTGGTTTTCATTCGTTCTCTCTCCAGGTATCGGTTCTTTCGCGTGATCTGCCGGTCCTGGCGCTGTAGGTATTGTTCGGGGCGTAAGCCAGGGGGCGTCGGGCAATGATCACACAGTCAGCAGGGTTAACGCTACCTTTACGTAAACGTAAGATGCGCCTGGTCGTGGCTTCAGCGGTCTTCGCCCGGCGGGATAAGGGCCCATCCTATGGTCAGCCCGGGAATGGGTGTTGGGGTCTGCCACGCCAGCGACAGTGGGGGTTGCGGTATCACGCGACCGAAGCGCCTGTTGAGGGATTCGATCTTCTCATCAGGATAGCCGGCGTTGCCACCGGGAACCGACCAGAGGATCACTCCGCCGGCCTCGCTCAGCTGGCGGTCGATGATCCAGGGGGCGTGCCTTCGGTCCGCATCGAGATAGACCGATGGGCGGTCGCTGCTGTACCAGCCGACATTGCCTCCGAGCCACTCGTCACCGACGACGAAACGCAGGGGCTGGTGATAGGTTTCATGCCACTTGGTGGTGACTGCAGCGGCAAGTGCCTCGCCGGGGAAATGGGTGCGCTTGCCTCTCTCCCTGATCTCCGGGGAGAGCAGGTAGGCTGCACTGTAGAGTGAAAGCAGGAGCAGCATTACACCGATCCAGGCCGGGATGAAGCGGTCGAGGCGCCAGTCGTTCCTGTTCTTCAGGTGATAGACGATGAACAGGCCAGCGGGTATGAACAGGGTCGTGCCCCACATCGAGCGGATCTGCATGCCGGTGAGTGCCGATAGCAGCAGGTAGCAGGCGAAGGGGCCGATAAAGGCGAACCGGAGAAACCGTGTCTGCCGGGCATCGTGATCATCGCCTGATCCCATTCTTATACTCCCCAGGGCCCATAACAGCAGCAGGGTGGGCAGCAGCAGGACCAGTTGGGAAGCGAGGAATTTCAGTGGATTGATCAGGTGTTTCGCCAGCTCGAAACTGGCCCCGGCACCTGATCCTGCCCGCCGAAGCCCGTAGGTGAGGGTGATGAAGTCGTTCTGCCAGATCCAGGCCATGTGGGGTGCAATGACGAGGATGAAAACCGCTGCGCCAAGATAGAGGCCGGGGGATCTGAAACTCTTGCGCGAGAGTCTGTCGGCCACCAGGAACAGCAGCAGGGGGACCAGCAGGAAAACGACCAGGTACTTGCTGAGAAAGCCGATTCCCGCAAACAGACCGCAGGCGATCCAATAGCCGGTCGAATCCAGGCTGACAGCGCGCCAGAAGGTGAACAGTGTCAATGCCCAGAATGCCAGCAGACTCACGTTGACATTGAACTCCGGGCTGGTCAGGGTGTGGTAGGCGATACTCTCCAGCAGCAGCACCGAGACCAGGCTCTGCATCGGGTTCAGGAAGTCCCTGGAGAGTTGCCATACAGACCAGAAGGCGACGGCGACACAAAGCTGGGAGAGCAGGTAGAGTCCCCAGTCCGCCCCCCCGCTGAGCTGGCCGGCAAGCTCAGCCAGCCAGGCGGACATTGGCGGGTGCTTGTGAAAACCCCACTGCCACTCCCGGCCCCAGGCCAGGGCCTCTATCACATCCAGCGGCAGATTTGCATTCAACAGTGCGGGGAGCAGGGTCCACGACATGAGATGCAGAACAAGAAAACCCCAGAAGAGCCGGTCAGGATTGTGCCTGATCCACCTTTCGCCCGCTCTCCTCATTCGGATGCCTGCTCCTCGCCGGGGCCACGGAACACGAAGTGGTTGGCGATGAAGGTGGTGGTGGCTGAAAAGAGCGTGGCAACCACGAAACCGTACTCGTACCTCAGGCCGAGAATATCGGCGAACAGGTACATCATGCCGGCATGGATGGCCATCACGGAGAGGTAGGTGAAAACGAAGCGGGGGGCATAGTGGTCATGCTTGCGGTCCGACAGGCCGAAGACATAGAGGTAGTTGCCGGCATAGGCGGTAGCGATACCGAATATGCTGCCGACCACCGTTGCAGGCGTCGGTCCCGTCCAGCCAAGGAGGTCTACGAGCATCACGATAACCAGGTAGTGCACCAGGGTGGCCAGAATGCCGACCAGTGCAAACCTGCTGCCACGGGAAATCAGCTGCCGCATGCTCTCGCCCTGACCTGTCTCTCTGTTGATTGATGCTTCGGCATGGTCACTCTGTCGTGGCGGTGATCGGCTCTACGCTCTGGATATAGTCCGCCGAAACCTTCAGGGGTGTGAGAGTGGAGGTCCGCTTGTTGTTGATGGCGATCAGCAGGCTGATCAGGGTGATGGTGGCGGTCTGGACCAGCAGTCCGAGCAGGGCGCCGACAGCCACGGTAAACCACCCCGGGGTGGCGAATCCCATGAGCTTGATGGCCAGGGCGACGAGTATCAGAACCACGCTGGTCAGCGCAACAATGCCGCAGAAGATGATGATGCGGGTCAGTACGCTCTCGGTGAAGATGGCGACTGAGCTCAGTCCGTGGGTGATGAGCGATACCATGTTCATCTTCGAGTTTCCAAAGTAGCGTTTGCCCCTGTCCACCTCCAAGGCTTCGATTCTGAGTCCCGACTTGATGATGCTTGCGGGGAAGTGCATCGGCAGCTCATCCATCTGTACCAGCAGCTTCGCGGCATCCGGTGTCATGGCGCAGAAGTTGCCGAACTGGATCAGCTTGCCGGTAAGCAGTCTGAACAGGCGCTTGTAGATCTGGTAGAAGAGCTTGAATACCCGGCTCTCTTCACGCTTGCGCCGCTGGGCGACGACGACCATGGTCTCGTCCGATCGCTCCAGCGCATCCAGCAGTTGCGGGATGTCCTGGGGGCGGTCTTCGCCATCACCGTCTAGCACCACCACCCGTTGCACATCGTCCTGCTGGACAACGTGGCTCAGACCGATGGAGATTGCGCGTTGATGACCGACATTGCGCTGCAGCTTGACCAGCCGGATTTCAAAGGGATGGCCCTCGAGATGGGTCGTTTCCGTGGGCTCGTGGAGTGAGCCGTCATCCACCACCACGACAAGTATGGGGCCGTGGTCCCGGTGTACCGGGACAAGTTCCTGCAGCAGCCTGTCCAGGGACTGCCTGTCGTTGTAGACGGGAGTGACAATGTAGGTTTTCGACATCCAGGTGCCCCGGGCTCTCAGTATTCATATTTGCGCTGAAGACAACGCAGCTACCGGGGTGGAATGATAGCAGACTTCAGCCCCTGAAATGCCCGGCTGTGCGAGAGTCTGCGCCTGGGGTACAATCCGCCGTCATCTCCAGTCACCCGATATTCCCTGGTTATTCAATGGCACTTATCTCGCTTCGCAAGGTTCAGCTCGGTTACGGCGGTCCGCTGCTGCTCGATGACGTGGACCTCTCCATAGGGCGTGGCGAGCGTATCTGCCTGCTCGGCCGCAACGGGGCGGGGAAGTCCACGTTGATGAAGATGGTGGCGGGCGAAATACAGCCCGACGACGGGCAGGTGACAGTCCAGCAGGGTGCACGTATCACCCGGCTGACCCAGGATGTACCGGCCGGTGTGGGGGGCAGCGTCTTCGATGTGGTCTCCGCCGGCCTGGGAGAGATCGGTGAGCTGGCGCGCCAGTATCACCATGTCAGCGTGAAGCTCGCGGAGGAGGGAAGCGAGCAGCTGCTGGAGCAGCTTTCGCGTATCCAGCACGAACTGGAGGCGGCTGACGGCTGGCAGACCGAACAGCGGGTGGAGTCGGTCATATCGCGTCTCTCGCTGGATCCCGACGTGGAGTTCACCGCCTTGTCCGGCGGTCTCAAGCGCAGGGTGCTGCTGGCCCAGGCGCTGGTCCAGGAGCCCGACCTGCTGTTGCTGGACGAGCCTACCAACCATCTCGATATCGACTCCATCGACTGGCTGGAGGAGTTCCTCCTCGGTTACGGCGGCACCCTGCTGTTCGTAACCCATGACCGGATGTTTCTGCTCAAGCTGGCAACCCGCATTATCGAGCTGGATCGTGGCGTTCTGACCGACTGGCCGGGGGATTATGAGAACTTCCTGCGTCGCAAGGAGGAGATGCTCAATGCCGAGGAGAAGGCCAACGAGCGCTTCGACAAGAAGCTGGCCCAGGAGGAGGTCTGGATACGCCAGGGGATAAAGGCCAGGCGGACCCGCAACGAAGGGCGGGTGAGGGCACTCAAGGCGATGCGCGAGGAGCGCAGTGAGCGACGTGACCGGACCGGCCAGGTCAGGATGTCGATGCAGGAGGCGGAGCGCTCCGGCAAGCTGGTGGCCGAGGTGGAGGGTATCAGCTACGCCTGGGAGGGCGCGCCGGTCATCCGGGATCTCACCACCACCCTGTTGCGCGGTGACCGCATCGGCATCATCGGGCCCAACGGTTGTGGCAAGACAACGCTCCTCAATCTGCTTCTTGGCAGGCTTTCGCCGGACGCAGGCAAGGTCAAGCTGGGTACCAAGATCGAGGTCGCCTACTTCGATCAATTGCGTGCCGCACTGGATGAGGAGAAGAGCGTTGGCGACAACGTTGCCGACGGCAGTGACAAGGTCGAGATAGGCGGTAGTTCAAAACACGTGATCAGCTACCTGCAGGATTTCCTTTTCACCCCGGACCGTGTGCGCCAGCCGGTCAGGGCGCTGTCGGGTGGAGAGCGCAACCGCCTGCTGCTGGCAAAGCTCTTTACCAGGCCGGCCAACGTGCTGGTGATGGATGAGCCCACCAACGACCTCGACATGGAGACGCTGGAACTGCTCGAGGAGCTCCTGCTGGAGTACCAGGGCACCCTGCTGCTGGTGAGTCACGACCGCGCCTTTCTCAACAACGTGGTGACAAGCTGCCTGGTCTTCGAAGGGGAGGGCCGGGTGAACGAATACGTGGGCGGCTACGACGACTGGCTGCGCCAGCGCCAGCCCGTGATTGAGGAGAAGCCCGTCCCAAAACCCCAGCCCGCACCAAAGGCGGAGAAGCCAAGGTCGAAGCCGAGGAAACTCAGCTACAAGGACCAGCGCGAACTCGAGGCGCTGCCGAAGCGTATCGAGGAGCTGGAGACCCAGTTGGACGAGCTGCAGAACCGCATGGCCGACCCGGCCTTCTACCAGCAGGAGGGTGGGGTCATCGCCGAGGCGAAAGCCAGCATGGAGACACTCGAGGCGGAGCTGTCCGAGGCCTTCGAGCGATGGGAGAGTCTCGAAGCACTGCAGGACGGTTGATTGCAGTGGAACCCCATTCCCTCTGAATCAGCCCCCCTGTGACCAGGGCCTATGGGGCTGTCACGGCTTTGTCAGCCATTTCGACTGTAAATACCATTAAAACAGTGAGTAAATAGGTGGATGTCCGCCTGTTTTCATCCCGATATTTGCCAGGCGCATACGGGTATAAGGCGGCATGTGGTTGCGAATAAGCACCACGGAATATTAGAATAAGTCGAAATATTTATGCTGGCGTAACTTTCTCAATTTTTAAGGTTTTTTAAACATGCAGGACCCAACTGCCCGCTCTGACAAAGATGTCGGACGCGTCGAGACCAAGGAAACCACATGCTACATGTGCGCCTGTCGCTGCGGCATCCGTGTGACCCTGCGCGACGGTGAGGTGCGTCATATTGAAGGAAATCCCAACCATCCCCTGAACGAGGGAGCCATCTGTGCCAAGGGTGCTTCGGGCATCATGAAGCAGTACTCCCCGGGGCGTATCACCAAGCCATTGTTGAGAAAACAGGGCGCCGAGCGCGGCGAGTCCGCCTTCGAGGAGATCTCCTGGGAGAAGGCCTTCGGTATGATGGAGGAGCGCCTCTCCAAGATCCGCGCCGAAGACCCCAAGAAGTTCGCCCTGTTCACCGGCCGCGACCAGATGCAGGCCCTCACCGGCATGTTCGCCAAGCAGTTCGGTACCCCCAACTACTCGGCCCACGGTGGTTTCTGCTCCGTCAACATGGCCGCCGGTATGATCTACACCATCGGCGGCTCCTTCTGGGAGTTCGGTGGCCCCGACCTGGAACGGGCCAAGCTGTTCGTGATGATCGGTACCGCCGAGGATCACCACTCCAACCCGATGAAGATCGCCATCTCCAAGTTCAAGCGCCGGGGTGGCCGCCTGATCTCCATCAACCCGATCCGTACCGGCTACTCTGCTGTGGCGGACGAGTGGGTACCGATCAAGCCCGGTACCGACGGCGCCCTGATGCTCGCCTTCATCCACGAGCTGATCAAGCAGGGGCTCTACGACCGTGACTTCCTGATCAAGTACACCAACTCTGCCGAGCTGGTGATCGATGATCCCATCCGCGACGATCACGGCCTGTTCAAACGCTTTGAGACCCATATCGAAGAGGGCTGTTTCGATCCCGAGAACAAGCTCTGGTGGGACCGCGAACTGAACCGCGAGATCTCCACCCACACCCCGGGCACCGAGCCCCGTCTGCTGGGCGAATTCACCCTGGAGGACGGCACACCCGTGAAGCCCGCCTTCCAGCTGCTGAAAGAGCGCGTCGAGCAGTTCACTCCCGAGTGGGCCGAGGGCATCACCGGTATTCCCGCCGAGACCATCCGTCGCATCGCCCACGAGATGGGTGTGACCGCCCGCGATCAGAAGATCGAGCTGCCCATCTCCTGGACCGACTGCTGGGAGAACGAGCACAACTCGGTGACCGGCAACCCGGTGGCCTTCCACTCCATGCGTGGCACCGCGGCTCACTCCAACGGTTTTCAGACCATTCGTGCGATGAGCATCCTGATGACCATTCTGGGCACCATCGACCGCCCGGGTGGTTTCCGTCACCGTGCCCCGTTCCCACGTCCGATTCCGCCCTGCCCGAAGCCGCCCAACGGTCCTGAGGGTGTTCAGCCCGATACCCCCCTGGACGGTATGCCCCTGGGCTGGCCGGCCAAGCCGGAAGACCTGTTCGTGGACGAAGAGGGCGAGGCGGTGCGCATCGACAAGGCCTTCTCCTGGGAGTACCCGCTGTCGGTACACGGCCTGATGCACAACGCCATCACCAACGCCTGGCGCGGCGACCCCTACAAGATCGACACCCTGCTGTTGTTCATGGCCAACATGGCCTGGAACAGCTCCATGAACACCAAGTCGGTACGCGAGATGCTGGTGGACAAGGATGAGAACGGTGAGTACAAGATCCCGTTCCTGATCGTCTGTGACGCCTTCCAGTCCGAGACTGTCGCCTTCGCCGACCTGGTGCTGCCGGATACCACCTACCTGGAGCGCCACGACGCCCTCTCCATGCTGGACCGTCCCATCTCCGAGTACGAGGGTCCCATGGACTCGGTGCGCATCCCGGTCGTTCCGCCCAAGGGCGAGTGCAAGCCGTTCCAGGAGGTGCTCATCGAGATGGGTTCCCGCCTGGGGCTCCCCGCATTCGTCAATGAGAATGGCGAGCGCAAGTATCGCGACTACCCCGACTTCATCACCAACTACGAAACCTCCCCCGGTTCCGGTATCGGTTTCCTGGCGGGCTGGCGCGGAAAAAGCGGCGAGAAGTTCCTCAAGGGCGAGCCCAACTCCCGCCAGCTGGAGATGTACAAGCAGAACGACTGTGTCTACCACTACCACCTGCCCAAGTCCTACCAGTACATGCGTAACTGGAACAAGGGCTACCTGCACTGGGCACGTGCTCACGGTATGACCCGCTATGCCGAGCCGATCACCATCCATCTCTACTCCGAGGTGCTGCAGAAGTTCCGCCTCGCTGCCCAGGGCAAGTGGTCCAACCGCAGGCCGCCGGAGCGCCTGCGCAAGCGTATCGAAATGAACTTCGACCCGCTGCCGTTTTTCAGCGAGCCGCTGCTGTCACGCCTGGGTGACTCCCACGAGTATCCCCTCAACGCGCTGACCCAGCGTCCCATGGCGATGTACCACTCCTGGGACAGCCAGAACGCCTGGCTGCGCCAGATCCATACCCACAACTACCTGTTCGTCAACACCAAGACGGCCAAGGCCCAGGGTATCGAGGATGGCGACTGGATCTGGGCCGAATCGGCCTCGGGCAAGGTGCGCTGCATGTGCCGCCACTCCGAGGCGGTGGAGCCTGGCACGGTCTGGACCTGGAACGCCATCGGCAAGGCGGCAGGGGCCTGGGGTCTCTCGCCCAAGGCAAATGAGTCCCAGAAGGGCTTCCTGCTCAACCACCTGATCCCGGAGGAACTGCCCCCCTGCGAGGCGGGCCAGTACATGTCCAACTCCGATCCGGTCACCGGCCAGGCCGCCTGGTTCGACGTGAAGGTGAAGATCTACAAGGCAGGCCCCGAGGAGCCGGAGCAGTCGTGGCCCCAGTTCAAGCCCCAGCAGCGCCTGCCCGGACAGGATCCCAAGCGCGGCAAGTGGCAGGCCTACTTCGCCGGCATGTTCCGCAAGAAGGCGAACATCGAGTAACTGAGTTGAAAGGGGCGGCGTCACGCAACGCCGACGCCCGCAGAAGAGTGATAAGACAATGAGCCAGATGGCATTGGTAATCGATCTTAACGTGTGTGTGGGCTGTCACGCCTGTGTCACCAGCTGCAAGGAGTGGAACACCTCCGGCTGGGCAGGGCCCATGCCGGATCAGCGTCCCTACGACGCCGATCCCACCGGTGTGTTCTTCAACCGCGTGCAGACCTACGAGGTGGGCGAGTTCCCCTGCACCGAAACGCTGCATTTCCCCAAGTCCTGCCTGCATTGCGAGGATCCACCCTGCGTGCCGGTCTGCCCAACGGGTGCCAGCTACAAGCGCGAGGACAACGGCGTGGTGCTGGTGGACTACGACAAGTGCATCGGTTGCAAGTACTGCAGCTGGGCCTGCCCCTACGGCGCCCGCGAGTTCGACGAGAAGAACAAGGTGATGAAGAAGTGCACCCTCTGCATCGACCGTATCACCGACATGTCGCTGCCCGAGAACGAGCGCAAGCCCGCCTGCGTGCTGGCCTGTCCCACCCGTGCCCGTATCTACGGTGACGTGCACGACCCCGAGTCGGAAGTCTCCATCGCGATCCGCGAGCAGGGTGGTTACCAGTTGCAGCCCGAGTGGGGCACCCAGCCGGCCAACCACTACCTGCCGCGCCGCAAGACCCGCATGCACATCCGCGAGGATGAACTGGTGCGCGCGGACAACCCGCTGCGCGAAGAGTTGGAGCTGCCGGTCGAGGGCGAGACCCTGGACGACGTGGCCTGGTAACAGATTGCTGGTCGGGCACGGCCCGACAATCACGAGGTTTTAACGATGCATCCTGCATTTTCAGTCATTTTTCTAACCACCCTGATCGGTGTCGGCCAGGGCCTGTTCCTGGCGCTCTACACCGGCCAGGTCTATTCACTGGCGAACCTGCTGCCGGCCCAGGACAGCACCGCTTTTTACGGTACCGGCAGTCTGCTCTCCATGCTGTTCCTGGTTGCGGGCCTGGTGGCCTCGTTCTTTCACCTGGGTCATCCCGAGCGGGCCTGGCGTGCCGCCAGCCAGTGGCGCACCTCCTGGCTCTCCCGCGAGGTGATCGTGCTGCCCGCCTTCATGGGCCTGGTCTTTCTGTATGGTGCCATCCACTACCTGGGCTGGACCATGCCGCTGTTCACGGTCTCCGACGCCCTGCCGGTGGACATGACCCTGATCATCGGTTTCCTGGCCAGCGTGGCCGCCTTCGCACTGTTCATCTGCACCGCCATGATCTATGCCAGCCTCAAGTTCCTGCAGGAGTGGCATCACCCATTGACCGTGGCCAACTACATGCTGCTGGGTATCGCTTCCGGTTTCATGCTGGCCGCCGCCTTCTCCGCCTATACCGGCGTGGACCTGGTGGCCTTCTTCGGTACTTGGGCGGTGATCTTCACCCTCATGGCCCTGATCACCCGTGGTGCCTCCCTTATCCGTAACATGCGACTGCGTCGCAAGATCGAGCTCAAGTCAGCCATCGGCATGCGCCACAGCAGCATGCAGCAGAAGGCCCAGGGCTTCATGGGCGGTTCGTTCAACACCCGCGAATACTTCCATGGGAAAACTGAGGCTACCGTGCAGGCGGTGAAGATTGCTTTCCTGGTGCTGGTCTTCCCTGTGCCGGTGGCACTGATCGCGGCGGCCTACATCATGGAGTCCAGCGCACTGCCCATGGTGGCGTTTACCGTGCAATACCTCGGGCTGCTTGCCGAGCGCTGGTTCTTCTTCGCCGAGGCGAAGCATCCCCAGAATCTCTACTACCAGTCCATGGCCTGACGGGAAACCCTGTCCGGCCGGTGTTGATGTACAAAGGAGTTGCTATGAAAAAACTGAGTCTGCTTGTTTCAGGTTGGGTCCTTGGTTTATTCAGCTTGGTGGCCCAGGCCGATATGCTGGTGCTCGTGCACGGCTATCTCGGCAATGCCCACTCCTGGGAAGTGAGTGGTATCAACAACGTACTGGAACAGAATGGATGGCAGCGGGCCGGCGTGGTCCATGCAGGTCCCGCCGGCATCCAGATCATTGCCGGACCGGGGCAGCAGTCGGCCAACAAGGTCTACACTGTCGAGCTCCCCTCGATTGCCCCGCTGACACTTCAGGCGCAACAACTGCAGGCGATGCTGCGGCAGCTGGCTGCCCGTCATCCCGGCGAACCGCTCAACATTGCCGGTCACTCTGCCGGTGGCGTCGTGGCCCGGCTGGCCCTGGTCAGGGATCCATCGATCAGCGCAAATGCACTGGTGACGATCGCCTCTCCCCACCTGGGTACCGCCCGCGCCATCGAGGCGCTGGAAGAGACCGATGGCTCAGGCCCGATCGGTTGGATCAAGGACTTCTTCGGCGGCGACCTCTACCACACGGTGAAACACTCCTGGGGCGCGCTGGTTGAACTCACCCCCGCTCATCCCGGCAACATGCTGTTCTGGCTCAATAGCCAGAAGCATCCGGATATCGCCTACCACTCCATCGTACGTACGGGCCCCGTGGGTCTTGGCGATGAACTGGTGCCCCTGTTCAGCCAGGACATGAACAATATTCCGGCACTGAAAGGCCGGTCTAAGGTGATGTCGGTGGCTGCCGGCCATTCGCTCAATCCCCGGGATGGGGTGACACTGGTTCAGTTGATCTCGTCGCAGAAGGGTTGATCAGCTCGCCTGGGAGAGCATTCGTTTCAGGGTCTCCTGGATGATCAGGGCGTCGGTGCTGGCCCGGTGGCGTTTCAGCTTGAGATCATTGATCACCTGTTCCTTGGTCGGGTGCCAAACCTCCGACTGCTCCTCCGTGATCAGCTTGCGGGTGGTCTCCAGCCGATAGAGCTGGGGCATCTCCGCCACGTCGTAGAGCTTTCCAAGCCAGGCCAGGTCGTAGCTCCAGGCGTCGCTATAGACGGTCGTGCCTTTGAGTAGGCGATTCAGCTCCGCTGCCACCTGCACGGGTGACGAGCCGAGGTCGCAGAGGGTGTGGCGGGGGATGCCGTGTACGGATTCCGCCGAGGCGTCCCAGTGGGTCCAGCTCTTATCGGGACAGATGATAAAACAGTGGGTCGAGCCGTCAGCAAGGGCGACACCGATCTCGATGGGGTAGCTGCCCCTGCCAAAGCCCGATGCCTCGATGTCGATGATGGTTGGCAGCACATCCTGCTTTGGCATACATACTTTCTCGCTTCCGTGATAGGAGAGACTGTAGCAAATAGGATTGTTCAATCACAGGCATCGTGAATCAGGGGTGGGCACTCCCTTCAGCTTTTCTGCCTGAAACCGTTCAGCAGTTGCTCATAGACCGCCTGGTGCCGGTCGAAATAGTGCAGGCCCGGGGCCACGTACTCGATGACGGTGATTCCCTTTTCCGCTGTAAAACCACTCACGATGTGTTGGTACTTCAGGCCGTTCTTGATGGTGTAGCTGGCGTGGATCTGGAATCCCTCGTTGCCATCAATGACAAGGGGCGTGTTGCTGCTGAGCTTGAAACTGGGCAGGCCATTGGCATCGCTCTTGCGCATTTCGGCGATATAGAGGTCAGCCAGTTCCGAGGGTAGCATCTCGGGGTTGGATTTCCGTTCGAGATTGGGAAAGGCCTTTTCATGTTCCAGGTACTTTACCGAGATTTTCTGCAGTCCCGGACCGTCGACGGTCAGTACCACCTGGTTGTCGAGCTGTATCTGAATCCATCCGGGCGGTGCGGTGAAGCTGAACTTCTCTGTTTCGATCCTGTTGGAGGATTCATCGATCAGTTTCCACTGCGGCACGCAGGCGGTGAGCAGGATGGAAAGGAGAATCAGGGCGGGAATACGTCGCATGGTGATGTCAGTCCTTCTCTTTCAGGGATGCAATGTACTTTTCGATGTAGGTACGGTCTTTGGTGTCGGGTGCCATTTCCAGGTAACGCTGAAAATGTGAGATGGCTGCCGGCTTGTCGTCCTGTTTCATGTCCAGCAGGCCGAGTCCTTTGTGGGAGCGCGCAAAATCCGGTGCCTGGGATAGGGCCCTGTTGAAGGCCTGCCTGGCCGCTTCGAGGTCTCCCTCCTCATTGCGCAGCCGATAAGCCTCACCCAGAAAATAGGGCCAGTAGGCCGGATAGTGGTCGATCTGTTCATTTTTGCCGAGCATCAGGATCAGTGTCTTGTATTGTTGCAGAGAGAGGTATCGCTCCAGGATCTCCGCCCGTAGCTTCGCGGTTCTTTCCAGGTAGCGCTCTTCGTGAGTGGCCCCATTGTGGGGCGCCATCTCATCGATCAACTGGTTGAAGCTCTTGATTCTCTCCTCCAGCCTGGGGTGGCTGGAGAAAAACAGCGGGCGGTCGATCTCCAGTGCCTTCACCTCTGCAAGGAGATGTTCAAAGGTTTTTACCGATTCCGTTGTGGCATAACCTGCAGTCTGCATGCGTTCAAAGCCCAGCAGGTCAGCCTCTTTTTCAAGTTCCCTTGAATAACCTGTAATGGCCGTGGCAGCGAATAGCTGGCCGGAGAGGGGGATGCCCGTGATAAGCGTGACGCCGAGGGCGGCAACCGAGGAGGAGTTGCTGTTGCGCTGCTGCCTGACACTGTGCTGCCGGGTGAAGTGGGAGACTTCATGGGCAAGAATTGTCGCCATCTGTGCTTCGTTGTCCAGGCGCGCCAGCAGGCCGATATTGATGTAGATGCTGCCATTGGGCAGTACGAAGGCATTGAGTTCAGGGGAGTTGAGCAGTTGGAATTTCAGGGCGTCGGCAAGCTCCGGATAGAGCTTCTTACCGATACTCTCAACGTAGCTGCGTAACGTCTCGTCCCGGTAGATCAGCTCCTGTCGCCTGATCTGTTTATTCAGTCTGCTGGAGGCGAGCCAGAGCCGCTGCTCCTCTTCAGTCTGCGGCGTGGCTGTCGAACTGGCCGTGATATCCCTTATGGGCGTGGTATTGCACGCCGCCAACAGCAGTGTCATCAACAGTGTCGTGGGTATCCGCATGTTGCACCAGTTGCCGGTTATTCGGGCAGGTTCTTGTAGGCATCGGTGCCGGGGTACTGCTTCAGCAGGCTGTTCATCAGTATGGTGACATCTTCCCGCTCTCGCAGTGTGCTGGAACCGAGATCCACGTTGTAGTCGATCCACAGGATATCACCGGTTTTCAGGTCCACCAGGCTGCCGACCATGAACGAGTTGCCCATGGGAATGGCAACGCCGAATGCCGCAGCAAAGATGAAGGCGGCCATCCGCCCGGAAGAGGATATGGTGTCCTCGGCATAAATGATGAACGCGGTATCGGCACCGGTTTTCTCCCTGAGGAAACTGAGTCCGGGTCCCAGGGTGTAGTCGAATTTTCTCGTCTTGTGTGCCCAGGCAGCTGAGGGGAAGCGGGTATAGATGATCACGTTACCGGCCAGGACGTCGAACAGTGACAGGTGCTGGTCTACCGCCTGCTGCTCCTCCCCGGTCAAATCGGGCATCCTCATGAATCGGAAGCCGGACATGTTGTGGCTGTCGTTCATCAGTGCATCGTCGATATGTTTCCTGGCGCTCTCTGTCCAGGTGCCGACCTCCTCCTTCTGTCCGCCGGAGGTGAGCTCGTAGACCGCTACATCGAAGGGCAGCAACAGCACTTTTTCAGGCTGTTGGTAGTTCTGGTCGCCGAGGATCTTGTGGTGGATCTTGTGTTTGGGGAGGGTGGTGTTGCAGCCGCTGAGGAATAGTGTGAGCAGCGCCAGGGTAAACAGTCTTGCAAGATACTTCTGCATAGGGATAGATCCTTTACCTTATCGATTCATCCGCTTTATAGTTGTGATTATGGGATTTGAATTCTTCCATTTTACGCTCAATAGATCAACTATTTGCGTTAGAATACCTGCCCGATTCCCGAGCATACAATCGTTTTAATGAAACGCCCTGAATTACTTTCTCCCGCCGGTACCATACGGAACATGCGCTACGCCTTCGCCTACGGTGCAGACGCGGTCTACGCCGGTATGCCGCGCTATAGTCTGCGGGTACGCAACAATGACTTCCTGGAAGACAACCTCAAGACAGGTATCGCCGAGGCTCATGCCCAGGGCAAGCAGCTCTACCTGGCCTGCAACCTGATGCCCCACGGTGCAAAGGTGAAAACCTTCATCGATGATATCGCTCCGGTTGTGGACATGGGGCCGGATGCCCTGATCATGTCCGATCCGGGACTGATCATGATGGTGCGCGAGCGCTGGCCCGAGATGCCGATCCATCTCTCTGTTCAGGCCAACACGGTGAATGCGGCAGCGGTGAAGTTCTGGCAGCAGATGGGCCTTACACGCATCATTCTCTCCAGGGAGCTGTCGCTGGATGAGATTGCAGAGATCCGCCAGGAGTGCCCCGACATGGAGCTGGAGGTGTTCATCCATGGCGCCCTCTGCATCGCATACTCCGGACGCTGCCTGCTGTCGGGCTACTTCAGCCACCGCGATGCCAACCAGGGCACCTGCACCAACTCCTGCCGCTGGGAGTACAAGATCGGGGAGACCCAGCTGGGCGAGGAGATGACCGGCGTATCCCAGTCGGGCCAGTCCCGCCACCCGGAGGCGGACGATGTCTACCTGATCGAGGAGAAGGGGAGACCCGGGGAGTTCATGCCCATCTACGAGGATGAACAGGGCACCTACATCATGAACTCCAAGGACCTGCGCGCGGTGGAGCATGTTCATCGGCTGGTGGAGATCGGCATCGACTGCCTGAAGATCGAGGGGCGCACCAAGTCCCACTACTATACCGCCCGCTCCACCCAGGTCTACCGCCAGGCTATCGACGATGCGGTGGCAGGCAGGCCCTTCCGACCCGCGCTGCTGGACGACCTGGAAGGCCTGGCCAGTCGCGGTTACACGGACGGTTTTTACCAGCGCCACGAGACCGCCGAACTGCAGAATTACCGCCAGGGTATCTCCACCAACAGCCAGCAGATTTTCGTCGGCGAGGTGATGGAGGTGGATGCCGACAAGGGCATGGCGCTGGTGGATGTCAAAAATCGCTTCGCGGTGGGGGATGAACTGGAACTGCTGACCCCGTCAGGCAACCACCGCTTCATCCTCGACCACATGCACAACAAGGACGGCATGGATGCCGACGTGGCCCCGGGGGCCGGTCACTTCATGTGGCTGCCGTTGCCGGTGCTCGATGACCTGGACAAGGCGTTGATCACTCGCTCGCTGATCAGTTGAATCGATAGTTATGAATGATCTTCCAAACCCTTACGAACAACTGGGCGGCGAGGTTGGTGTGCGCGAACTGGTGGACCGCTTCTACGACTACATGGACCAGCTGGAAGAGGTGCAGACTATCCGCGCCATGCATGCCAGGAGTCTGAAGGTCTCTCGGGAAAAGCTGTTCATGTTTCTCTCGGGATGGCTCGGGGGCCCCGGGCTCTACGAGGAGAAGTATGGTCACCCCAAGCTCAGGCGCCGTCACCTGCCATTCTCCATCGGCCAGGCGGAGCGGGATCAGTGGATGCACTGCATGGAGAAGGCCCTTGCTGACATGCCCATCAGCGATGAGCTGCGTGCCCACCTGCTGCAGGGGTTCTGGCGCACTGCCGACCATATGCGCAACAGGACCGAGCACGAACCCAACCATCCCGGCCTGAAGATCTTCAACACCTCCGAGGATACCTAGCGGGTTGCCGATCGGTCCGCAGTTCAATCTTTCCAGAACGGTTTTTGTCCTTCGCGAACGGCGTCAGCCCTGCTGATGCCGACATCCTTCAGCAGGTGATCCTCCAGGGTCATCAGCTGCCTGCGCTGGCACTGGCGCTGCCACAGCAAATAGATCTGTTTCGGCAGGGCCGTCACGATGCTTTTCAACGACAGGTGCGTTTTCAGCAGGTGCCGGGTGTGATTTCCGCTGAGCAGGATGGTCTGGGTGTTCATGTCGGGCTGCCTCTTCGGGTAAGTCATGCCTGGAGTACAGCAGCGACCGCCACGGGCATCCAATCGTAAGATCGGATCGGGCCGTTCAGAAAATACGATGGCACCCTGGTCGGGAAATCTGCTTCAATTGAACCTATCGGATTAGAAAAGCCGGAGCAGGCCAATGGAACTCTACCAGCTCAAGACCTTCATCAAGGTGGCGGACGAGGGGCATCTCACCCGTGCTGCCGAGCAGCTCTTTACCAGCCAGCCTGCCATCAGCGCCCATATCAAGGCACTGGAGGAGGAACTCGGCGTGGTCCTGTTTCAGCGTACCCCCAAGGGCATGATCCTGACGCCCGAGGGTGAGCTGCTCTACCAGCAGGCCCGGCAGACGCTCGAGGCAGCCGAGAGCCTGAAGATCCAGGCGCGTGCCCTGCAGAACGAGCTGGTGGGGGATGTACGCCTAGGTGTTCACACCGACTTCGAGTTCATGCGCATCGGCGGCCTGCATCACCGGCTGGCGGAGACCTATCCCAGGCTGCGGCCTCACTTTATACAGAGCATGTCCTCGATCATCGTGCCCGATATCCGCAAGGGTAACCTGGATGGCGGTTTCTTCTTCGGCCCCTGCAACTTCGGTGACCTGTCGGTCACCCGCCTGCTGGATGTGCCGATGACGATCGTGGCGCCGGTGGACTGTCGCGAGCGCATCGAGGGTGCCGATATCCGGCAGCTTGCAGAACTGCCCTGGGTCTACACCTCGGAGACCTGTCCATTCCACGCTGTGAGCATGACGCTGTTCGAGAATATGGACGTGGAGCCGGCCAAGGTGGCCTTCGTGGATAGCGAGGACGCGGTGAGGGAGTTGATACGCTCGGGGGTGGGGGTTTCCCTGCTCCGGCGTGACGATGCGCAACGGGCGCAACGGGAGGGGTACGGCTGCTGCTGGTCGGGGGATACCCCGGGTATCGAGTTGCAGTTCGCGGTTCAGAAAAGGCGTGGCAGTGAGCCGTTGATCAAAGCGGTGAGCGAGGTGATCCGGCAGGTCTGGAATGTCGGGGACGAGGCGCTGTCGGAGAAGGTGGTCGAGTAAAGGCGGTTATGCCTATCGCCTGAGCATCTCCTCAAGTTGCCCGGTCAGGCTTTCCGCATCCTCGGGTCGGCCGTAGAGGTATCCCTGGCCGATAAGGTAGCCCTGGCGCTGTAGGGTGCGCTTCTCCTCTTCGGTCTCGACGCCTTCGGCGATGACCTGGTATCCCAGGTTTTTTCCAAGGGCGTTAACAGCCGAAACAATGGCCGCGTTGTCGGTGTCACTGTGCAGGTCACGGACGAAGCTCTGGTCGACTTTCAGCGTATCGACAGGTAAGCGCTTGAGTTGTCCGAGGGAGGTCTGGCCTGTGCCGAAGTCATCTATGGCGATGCGCACGTCGATCGCCTGCAGTTTCTTCAGCAGTGCGATGGTCTGTGCAGGTTGCCGCATAATGTAGTTTTCGCAGATCTCCAGCTCCAGGGCGTTGCCGGCCAATCCATTCTGATCCAGCGTGGACGCGACCAGGTCCAGAAAGCCGTCGTTCTCCAACTGTCGGCCTGCAACGTTCACCGCAATCAACGGTACATCGAACCCGCTCTCTCTCCAGCGCTTCAGCTGCCTGCAGGCCGTGGCCAGTACCCAGTGATCGATCTGCAGCAGCAGGCCCGACTCTTCCGCCACCGAGAGAAATGATACGGGAGTGAGCAGTCCCCTTTGCGGGTGTTGCCAGCGCAACAGGGCTTCAACGCCAACGCAGCGGCCGGTGCTGAGTTCAAACTGGGGCTGGTAGTGTACCGTGAACTCCTCTTTCTCCATCGCGTTGTGCAGCTCTGATTCCAGCTCGAACCGATCAAGGGTGGTGCGGCTCATCTCGCGGTTGAAGAAATGATACATATTGCGCCCGGCTTCTTTCGATTCATACATCGCGAGATCGGCATTTTTCAGCAGGGTTGTGGTGTTGTCTCCATCGTCAGGAAAAATACTTATGCCGATGCTTGCACCCACGTAGAGCGTCGAGCCTTTTATCGTGAAAGGCGTTGACGCGACGTTGATGATCTTTTCCGCCAATCGTGAAATGTCCTTCTCATTTATGCTTCCTTCCAGGACGATGATGAATTCATCACCACCCAGCCGGGCAACGGTGTCACTTGCGCGCACACACTCGACTAGCCGTTTTGCAACCTCCTGTAACAAGATGTCCCCCACGGGATGACCCAGGGTGTCGTTGATATGCTTGAAGCGGTCAAGATCAAGGAACAGCAAGGCCATGTTGCGTCTTTCGCGTTTCGCGACATTGATTGCATGGTCGATACGTGCGGTCAGCAGCAGCCTGTTGGGAAGCCCGGTGAGGGTGTCGTGATGGGCCATGTGCTCAAGTTGTTTCTGGGACTGTTTCAGGGTGGTGATATCGGCGAAGACGCCGACATAGTTGATGACCTCGCCCTTTCTGTTCCTGACGGCACTGATGGTGAGCCATTCAGGATAGATCTCTCCGGATTTCCTGCGGTTGGAGATCTCCCCCTGCCAACGCCCCTGTTCATCCAGGGATTTCCACATGCTTCTGTAGAAGGTGTCGTCCTGGTGGCCTGAGCTGAGCAGGCCGGGGCTCGTTCCGAGGGCTTCCTCTTCCGTGTACCCGGTGATGTCGGTGAAGGCCCGGTTTACAGCGATGATTTTTACCTGGGCATCAGTGATCATCACCCCTTCTATGGTGCTCTCGTAGACTGCCATGGCCAGGCGGTGTTCCTCCTCTGCGGCCATATGTTCCGTTATGTCAGAGAAGGTCGCCTGGAAGCGCAGGGGGTATCCCTCTTTACTTATACTTGCTTCCCCCTGCTGGTGGATGAAGCGTATCTCTCCATTGGGCAGTATGATGCGATGTTCGATATCCAGGCTTTCTCCCTGCAGGGCGTTGTTGATGGCCTCGTGGACCATGCCCATGTCATCAGGGTGAATGGAGTTCAACAGGTCGTCGAAAGCGTACTCAGGGCGCTTTTCGATACCAAGGATGTCGTGGATATCATCAGAGCAGATCAGCTTGTCGGTTGCCAGGTCCCAGTCCCAGTTTCCCAAACGGGCAATGCGCTGGGCGTTGCGCAGTCGCTCTTCGGACTCGCTCAGGGCCCGGGTCCTCTCGGTCACCAGCTCCATCAGGTGGGTCTGGTAGCGTTTCAACTCTTCATTGGCTTCGTTCAGATCGGATTGCGATGCGTGGCTGTTATCCGTTGCGATACCCAGTGCCAACAGCATCAGCGACGAAACGGCGAGAAAACCGTGGAGATAGACAAGATTGAGCATCATGTCTTTTTCACCGAACGGTCCGATTCCCTGGGTGGATGAGGCGACTGTAATCACCGTGATGATCAGGGTGGCCAGGACGGCGCCGCTTTGACGGAAGTTCAGTGCGATCCAGATCGCGGGTGGCAGTACGACATAAGGGAGCTGATGAGCCACGTTATGACCAAAACCTTCCAGGAATACACCCCATGAGAGCAGTACCAGGATAGTGAAGGCGGGTAGTGCCCAGAGGCGGTCCCGACGCCTGGCCTCTGACCAGTGGGATGTTGCGAGCAGCATCAGGGGTGGTGCGAAGAGCAGTACCCCCATGGCATCGCCCAGCCACCAGGTTACACCGGCGCCTGTTACTGCCGATGCGGGGAGGATGCCGGTGTACCAGAGTCCACCCACGCCGATGGCAGCGCTCAGCGTGGTGGTGAGGAGCACCGGTACAAGCAGAAACCAGAAGAGATCAGGCAGCCGGGTGAACATCGGGTTGAATCGGCCATGCAGGTTGAGCAGGTAGTAGGCGCAGACCGCCGGCAGGGGGTTGCCCACGGCAGTGAACAGTGCGAAGCCCAGGGGGGCGGGAGAGAGGGCGTTGGCAATAAAGGCGCCTGCTGCCAGCCCGGGCCAGGCGATATAGCCGAAGTGCATGATCGCGGCGAACGCGAGACCGGTGGGAGGCCAGACCAGCGTGATGCTCTGCTCGACCACTGCGAACATCAGTCCCAGCTGCGCCACGGCAACATAAGCTGCTGCAATCAGCAGGTTCAGAATGATGTTTCGCTTCACGGGCGGTCCAGGTTGGTTTTTTTATCTCCTTTAGGAAGCTAAGTTCATGGAGGAACTCTTGTCAATTATGGTGTATTGGCCTGCTGTGGCCCGCCTCCCAGGCGAGCATCGCCCGCTTGCGATCGCTGCCCCAGCGGTATTCACCGATAATGCCGCTGCCGCGGATGACCCGGTGGCAGGGGATGAGATAGGCGATGGCATTGTTGGTGTTGGCGGTTCCCACGGCACGTGCCGCGCGGGGTGAACCGATCCGCTGTGCAACCTCCCGGTAGGACTGGGCGTAGCCCGGCGGGATGGCCAGCAACGCCTTCCACACTTTTACCTGGAAGTTGGTGCCCTTTACCAGGAGCTTCAGTTCCCGGCCCCGCTTCTCTCCAAGGTCGAACGCCTTTTTCACCAGCGGGTCCGTTTCTGACGGCGCCTCGCAGAGCTGTGCATTGGGCCAGCGTGCCGCCAGCTGCTGAACCGCTTCATGCCTGTCGAGTGAGCCGGTGAACGCCAGGTGGCAGATGCCCCTCGGCGTGGTGGCCAGGAGACACCCGCCAAAAGGGGTGTCGTGAAAGCCATAGGCGATCTTCAACCCTTCGCCGCCGCGCTTGTATTCCCCGGGAGTCACCGCCTCGATGCTGATCATCTGGTCATGCAGGCGGGCCGGGCTTGACAGTCCCGCTTCCAGGGAGGCGCTCAGTACGCTGTGGGATTCGTCCAGCAGCTGTTTTGCATGGTTTACCGTCAGGTACTGGAGGAACTGCTTGGGGCTCACCCCGGCCCAACGGCTGAAGAGCCGCTGGGTATGGTAGGGGCTGAGACCCAGGAAGCGGGCCAGGTCGCCAAGCTCCGGCTGTGCACCGGTGTTGTTGGCGATCCAGTGGATGGCCCGTTCGATACGCTGGTAGTCGGATGGCATGGTCTGCCCCTGCATGTTGCACTCACCTTGAGATTAACACGCAGTCTGGCCATGGCCACCCGATTGTTGCGCAATCAACCGATAGACGTCTCCACGCTGCTGGAGACCCGGGTCGCTTTCGCCCTGGCGCGATCGATATCGCTATCCCTCGCCAGTGCCACGCCCATGCGGCGCTTGCCCTTCACCTCGGGTTTGCCGAACAGCCTGAGCTGGGTGTCAGCTTCAGACAGCGCCCCGGCGAGGTTGCCGTAACGGACATCCGGCGAGTCACCCTCGACCAGGATCACGGAAGAGGCGGATGGGCCGTGCTGCACGATATTGGGTACCGGCAGTCCCAGTATGGCCCTTGCATGCAGGGCGAACTGGGAGAGGTCCTGGGAGATCATGGTCACCATGCCGGTATCGTGGGGGCGTGGCGAGACCTCGCTGAACCAGACATCCTCTCCCTTGATGAAGAGCTCAACTCCGAAGATACCCATGCCGCCCAGGGCGGCGGTCACCTTTTCGGCGATGCCGCGGGACTTCTCCATTGCGCTGTCACTCATCGGCTGGGGCTGCCATGACTCCTGGTAGTCTCCCCCTTCCTGGCGGTGGCCGATAGGCTGGCAGAAACTGGTGCCATCCCGATGGCGGATGGTGAGCAGGGTGATTTCGTAATCGAAATCCACGAAGCCCTCGACGATGACCCTGCCGGCGCCGGTGCGCCCACCCTCCTGGGCATACTCCCAGGCGGACTCGATATCACTCTCGCTGCCGACCAGGCTCTGCCCTTTGCCGGAGGAACTCATGATCGGTTTCACCACGCAGGGGATGCCGATCTCCCCGATCGCTTCGAGGAACTCCTCTTTGGAGTCCGCGAACCGGTAGGGCGATGTGGGCAGGCCGAGCTCCTCAGCGGCCAGTCTACGGATACCCTCGCGGTTCATGGTCAGCTGGGCAGCCCTGGCGGTGGGCACCACGTTGAAGCCCTCACTCTCCAGCGCCACCAGGGTGTCGGTGGCGATGGCCTCGATCTCCGGCACGATATAGTCGGGCCTTTCGAGCTCGATCACCCGGCGCAGTTCATCTCCGTCGAGCATCGAGAAGCTGTAGGCGCGATCGGCAACCTGCATTGCGGGCGCGTGTTCATAGCGGTCGCATGCGATGACTTCAATACCGAGCCGCTGCAACTCTATGACGACCTCTTTCCCCAGTTCGCCGGAACCACACAACAGAACCTTTGTGGCGGTGGAAGAGAAAGGGGTTCCAATTGTCGGCATGGTGTTCTCCGGTCGTGGTGCGTTGGGAATGCCGGAGTTTGCTGCTAACCGTGTTGAAAAGCAAATGCAGGGTGGGGTGAATACAGGGGTGTCTTCTTAAGGAGGTGAAAGATGTGCGGATTGGTTTTCATCTGCCAGGCCGGGAAGGAGTTCTTCGGGTAGTTCGAAAATCTTCTCCTGGTGGCTTATCGGGCAGATGAACGAGAGGTGATAGGCGGTCAGTTGCAGATCTTCGCGGTCCGTATCGCGACCATAGAGCCGGTCTCCAACCACCGGAAACCCGCTGCCAGAGAGGTGTCGCCGGATCTGGTGCTTGCGGCCGGTATCGAGGGTGATGTCGAGCAGTGAGCGGTCGCTCGCGGGATCATAGGCGACGAGTTCTGCATGGGTGGCTGCCGGTCTGCCGTCCAGCTCGTCGTTGAGCAGGAGAGGGGCTCCGCTTGCATCGAAATGACCGTGAACGATCACCCGGTATTTCTTGGTGATGGCCCGCTCCTGGAACAGGCGGGCCAGGGCCTGGGCGCTCTTCTTGCTGTGGGCAAGCAGGATCAGTCCGGATGCCGCGCGATCGAGCCGGTGAACGATAAAGGCGTTGCGCTGGGGTTCCAGGTGCTGTTCGGCCCAGCGGTTTACGGTGCAGTGATCGCTCCATTTTGAACCCTGTGACAACATGCCGTAGGGCTTGTACCAGACAGAGTAGGACGTCTCGTCCGCGATCAGGTGGGCGGGAGGGGGTTCGGTATCGAGAATTTTCTCATCGTAATAGAGATGCAGCTGCTCGCCTGTCTTCATAGGCCGGGCCTGGCGGCGCAGGCGGCGGGTGTGTTTGCCGCTGCTCAGCCAAACTGCCCCTTTCTGCATGGCTGACTTGATGCGCTGTTTCGACAGGCACGATGCCCCGGACAACAGATCCACGGCGTTGCCCCCGTCCCCGGGTATCTCGACGTGACATTCGAAGTGCTGTGCAGACAAGGAGGCCTCTTGCATGGGATGCTGGTATGTAACCATTATACCCGTTCACCCCGCACACTTTGTAAGCGTTTGACCAGGATCAAGGAGCCGAGGCGGGTGACAGGTATCTTTCATCCATCCATTTCAATAAACACCAGCCACCGATCACGCCGATGAAGATAACAGTCAAGACGCTCACCGTTCTGATACTGCTGTTGCCGTTGCTCGCCACGGCCGGCTTCGATGAGGCAGAGAAGGCCAACAGGGCGGGGGATCGCGAGACCGCCTTTTCAGAATACCGGGCTGCTGCCCTGCTGGGGGACGAACGCGCCTTCGGCAAGCTGGCGGGTCTCTATCTCTACGGTGTGGGTACAGAGAGGGATTATGTCATGGCCTATGTCTGGTTCGGCATGAGCGAACTCAGCGGGGACCGCTATGCCCTGGGATACCAGGGTGCGGCAGCCAGCATGATGACTGCTGAACAGCTCAAGGCGGCCGAGGCGAAGTTGGTCGAGATGCGTGAGCGGCTCGATCTGCCGGAAAAATCCCCTCAGAACTGATTCGGCTTCAGGCCTCTTTCCCCGGTTTTTCAGACTCGCCCCACTGGCTCAATGCGCCTCCCGCTGAGCTCAGCGCCAGGGCGCCCGCAACGGAGAGCAGTATGGTGCTGTCGAGCATGTCGAGCGCTGTCCAGAGCGTGAGTATGAGGAGTGAGATGACAACCCCGACCACGGCACCATGCAGCAGTCCCCGCTCTCTTGCGATGTAACCTGCCAGGAATCCCGGAAAAAAGGGCATCACGAATAAGAAGACGTTGTAGACCAGTGCGTGCCACTCGGAAGCCGTGTGGGCATAGCCCGGGGAGAGAAACAGCCATATCAGCCAGAGCAGGGGATAGGAGGCGGTGCCAAGAAGTACAGCTTTCCAGTTCATGGTATTACGGATCCCAGGTTCGCAGGCGGGAGAGTATAACCCGATTCGCTGCATGCTCCTTGATCTATATCTCCTCGGTGGCCCCGGCTTCAAACGGCTGGTCGGAGCAGGTAGGTGAGCTGCTCAGAGTAATGGTTCTCTGCCGTATCCAGGTAGAGGATGCCGTCCGTGATGGTGAGTGACCAGGCCATGGTGCGCTCCAGTTCATCCGTCAGGGCATCCAGCAGCATGTCGGGGAGGGCGATCACGGTCAGGTTGTCGAGGTTCCCCAGCCGATCCAGGTTTGCCCGCTCCCAGCGGTGGCGCTGCCTGCCATAGATGAACAGGGCAACATGATCCGATCGCCTGCAGGCGCTCTCGATCCGTTCCGGCATGGGCAGGCCCACCTCGACCCATTGACTCAACTTCCCGCCTGGATTCTGCAGCCAGATATCCGGCGAATCTCCGTCACAGATTCCCTTGGTGAATGTCAGGCCCTCCTGGTAACAGAGGGCGTAGGCTATCAGTCGGACGACCAGCCGATGCTCGGTCTCCGAGGGGTGCATGGCCAGGGTGAGGTCGAGCTGCTGGTAGCAGCCCTGGTCGACGTCGGAGAGGTTCAGCCGAGCCTTGTAGATGGTGCTCTTGTCCGCCATCGACCGCTGTCTGTCTACTGTCCCTGTATGCGCTGGAACAGGGCGCCGATGGCCTGGCTCAGCCGTTCCGAGCGTTCAGGATCCCGCAGGGCACCGAGCAGGGGTGCTCGCATGCCGGGCAGAAAGAGCAGGTCGCTGAGACACTGGTTGAAGAACTCCTGGCCCTCGCTGTTCTCCGCCAGCCGCTCCAGGTAGTTTCTGCGGACGGTCTCATCCTGCAGTATCTCCCAGGCCCGGCCACTGATGGCGGCAAGGGGTTCGATCCTACTGGCACAGGGGTGTGCCAGTACGGCCTCGATCAGTTCACGCTTCAGGTTCTGGGAGGTGGAGCAGGAGACCGCGCGGATCCCGGCGGCGACCAGCATCAGGTCGGGTTCCGGCTCGCACAGCAGCTGTTTCATCCGTTCCAGCACGGCCCGGGTGATGGCCAGGGTGAGGGGTTCGTTCTCCAGGCAGTGGCAGAGTGCCTCCAGGGGGCGCTCGGGTAGTTGGGGAATGGCGGAAGCCAGGATCTGCCCGAACTCATCTTCGTCCTGGAGCGAAGCCATCTCGGCGATACCCTGGTAGCCGACGAACGACCACTGGTCCCAGCCCAGGTCGCCACTGAAATACTCCCTGGCATGATCGAAATACTGGGAGTGGGGCTGCTTCAGCAGGCGGGTGGCCTTGGCATGGAAGACTGCCATGCGGTCGTCTCTGGGCTTGAAGGTGTAGGGGTTGTCCTTCAGAACCGCATCGAGCTGCTCGCCGCTCTCGGCTGCCTGCAGGTTTTCACCCACCCGTTCCACCAGCCGGTGCATGAAGTCGTCCCGTGCAGCCTGGAGCAGTTTGCCCTGTTCGTCCAGGGGAAAGCGCAGAAACCAGATGAAGGGTTCGATCTTGCGCTCCTCATCCTGGAACAGCAGGGCGAACCAGGCCTGCTGCTGCATCGGGTAAGGGTAGGGCAGTTCGGTCTTTTCGAACTTCAGGAACTGGTCGCGGCTGATCCTGGTGATACGTCGGCCCATGTCGAATAGACGCAGGCGTGCACCGGTGGTCTCGAGGAATTCAGTGATGGTGCTGATGGGGTTTGTGTCGCTCATGGTGTTCTTTGGTCCAGGGCCGGTAGGCAAACTCTAGCTGATCCAATCGATCATATGGTGTTCAAGGTCGTCCGCATCCAGCTCGCTGATCACCCGTCCACAGACCGAGTTGCCCGACTCGAAAACGGTGTTCGCATCGCCCGAGACGAGGGGGTGCCATTCCGGCAGGGGCTTCCCCTCTGCGAGCAACCGGTAGGCACAGCTCTCCGGGAGCCAGTAGGGGTCTTCCAATACGTCAAGGGTGACGGTGACACAATCGGGGACATTGACGGAGCGGTTCGGGTAATCGGTACATCGGCAGTCTGCCTGGTCGAGGTAACGACAGCAGACGTTGGTGAAGTAGATCTCCCGGGTCTCCTCGTCTTCGAACCTGTGCAGGCAACATTTCGCGCAGCTGTCGCAGAGCGCTTCCCACTGATCGGGGGTCAGCTCGGAGAGGCTTTTCTCTGTCCAGGATGGGGCTGTTGGTCGGGGCATCGGGGCCTGTCCGGGAAAATGGGCCATTCTATCCGTTTTACTGGCCGATATCTTACAAAATTGTGCCTGTTTCAGGGGGGTGGGGAGTGCGGGGTGTGTGAGTAATGAAATATTAGTTGTCGGTAATGTATTGGGCTGAAAGGCTACTCTTTGTGCGGTTTTATATGCACAGAGTGGCGGGGTACCGGTTTTTTCCCTGTTGTTACAATGTTAAATCAGACGTTAATCTGTGTGTAACGGTTAACTTTTTGAAAAATAAGATAAAATGAAGATTGTACAAAAAATGCACAATCTAAAGGGGGGTAAGGTGTAACAAGGGCTGATCCCCTGTTTCAGCAGTTTTTCCACATTCTTATCCACAGGGAATGTGGAAAAAAATCTAACCGGTGGCCAGCATTGAAAAAAACCGTTTTCAGGCGGTTTTCAGTGGGGTGAAAGGTCAGTTTCCCCGGGTCGGCTTCGGCAGGTCGACAAACTGTGCGGTCTGGCTGATTTTGAGATCGAGTTGGCTGTTCTCCCGGTGACGCATCCGGATCAGCTGTTCCAGTTCCTGCAGTCGCCTTTCAGAGATCTCCAGTGCCTCTTCTATGGCCTTCTGCTCCTCCTCCAGTTTCAGTTTCCTGGACTCGAGTTCATCGAACTGCTGTGTGCTTACAGGTTCCGCCAGGGCGATGGCGGGCAGCAGCAGGGGCATGCATATCAGTTTTTTCCACCACATGGGTCAATCTCCGGGTTTCAGTGCCGGGAATTGTAGCCCCAAGGGTCAGCTGAAATCTTTGAACTGGGTTCAGAAAAGCCGGTTCAGACCGTTCAGTGCCGCCACGCGGTAGGCCTCCGCCATGGTGGGATAGTTGAAGGTGGTCTCGGTGAAGTAGAGCAGGCTGTTGGCTCCATCCTTCTGGGCCATGATGGCCTGGCCGATATGCACGATCTCTGCAGCGGTTTCGCCGAAACAGTGGATGCCGAGTATCTCCAGGGTCTCCCGGTGAAAGAGGATCTTCAGCATGCCCACGGTATGGCCGGTGATCTGTGCCCTGGCGATGCTCTTGAACATGGCATGGCCTACTTCATAGGGCACCTGCTGGTCGGTCAACTCCCGCTCGGTACGGCCGATGGAACTGATCTCCGGGTTGGTGTAGATACCGGTGGGAAACTCCTCGATCAGGCTCCAGTCACACTCCCCCTTTGCAATATGGGCACCCACGAAACGACCCTGGTCGTAACTGGCACTGGCAAGCCCGGGAGGGCCGACCACATCTCCCACCGCGTAGATATGGGGCAGCGAGGTCTGGTAGCTCTTGTCCACCTCGATCTGGGCGCGACGGTTGACCTGGACACCCACGGATTCGAGGTTCATGCCGGCGGTGTTGCCCGAGCGGCCATTGGCCCACAGCAGCAGATCGGTCTTGAATTTTTTGCCCGACTTGCAGTGCAGTACGACGCCATCCTCCACCGGTTCAACCTGTTCGTACTCCTCGTTGTGGCGAATCACCACTCCCTGGTTGCGCAGGTGGTAGCTCAGGGCATCGGTAATCTCGTCGTCGAGAAACGAGAGCAGCCGGTCGCGGGTATTGACCAGGTTCACCTTCACGTCGAGGTTGCAGAAGATGGAGGCGTATTCGCAACCGATCACACCGGCGCCGTAGATGGTCAGGGACTTGGGGGTATGTTCCAGGCCGAGTACCGTGTCACTGTCCAGAATGTGGGGGTGGCTGAAATCGATATCCGGCGGATGGTAGGGGCTGGAGCCGGTGGCGATGACGAAATTGTCGGCCTTGTACAGTTCGGCGTTGCCGTCTGCGGCAACCACCTCGATGGAGTGGGCATCGACAAAACTGGCGCGGCCGAAAAGCACATCCACGCCATTGCGCCCATAGTAGCGATAACGGGTGCTGACCTGATCCTGGATGACCGAATCCGCCGCCTTGAGCAGTTGGGGGTAGTCGACATTGACCTGCTCGAGGGTATGACTGAACAGCGGGTTGCGCTTGTAGTCCACCAGCATCTGGATGCTGTGGCGCAGCGCCTTGCTCGGGATGGTGCCACAGTGTGTGCAGCCGCCGCCCACCTGTTCGTGCATCTCCACGATGGCCACCCGGTGCCCCGACTTTGCGAGTTTCATGGCGGCACCTTCGCCGCCAGGGCCGCTACCGATAACTATGCTGTCGTAGTCTGTGATGCTCATTATGGTTACCGCTCTTCAGTTATAAGGATACTGCGGCGCAGCATATGTAAAATTAATGGCCGAGAAGTATACTCTTATGGATTGGAATAGGCCAGAGAGTGCGCTTGGCTGTACTGAAATAGTGATTGGATTGGGGCTGCCAAGCAAGCAGAATAGGCCACTTTGAACATATCACCCCCCGGGCGTTCGAAAACTTTACCCGATCCGGAAAAGCTTAAAGCATGAACAGAGCCGACCAAGACAACACCTGCAGCCTGGCCCTGCCCGTGGATGGCATGACCTGCGCCGCCTGTTCGACCCGCCTCGAGCGGGTGCTCAACAAGCAGCCAGGGGTTGGTGAGGCGCGGGTGAGCCTGGCAGGAAACAGTGCCAGCGTGGTGTTCGACAAGGGTGCGACCACGGCAGCTGAACTGGCGAAGGCGATTGCCAGGGCGGGTTTCTCCGTCCGCTCCGAGGTGATCGACCTGGATATCACCGGCATGACCTGTGCAGCCTGTTCCGCCCGGCTGGAGAAGGTGCTGAACAGGGTGCCCGGCGTGGAGAGTGCGGCGGTGAACCTGGCCACTGAAAGGGCATCCATCACCGTGCCGGTGGGTGCGGTTCCCCGTGAGACCCTGATCGCGGCGGTTAAAAAAGCGGGGTTCGATGCTCGACCCAGGGTCACTGCCAGGGCGCAGCGCGAGGCGCAGGCAAGGGAGGAGCAGCGCCGTGCCCGGGCTGAACTCAACAAGCTGATCCTGGCGGTGGTGCTGACACTGCCCCTGGCCCTGCCGATGCTTTTCATGCCCTTCGGCGTGGATCTGATGCTGCCTTCCCTGTGGCAGTTCCTGCTAGCCACCCCCGTGCAGTTCTGGATCGGATGGCATTTCTACGAGGGGGCCTTCAAATCGTTGCGCGGGGGTGCAGGCAACATGGATGTGCTGGTGGTGCTGGGCACCACGGCAGCCTGGGCACTGAGCAGCTGGGTCACTTTCCTCGGTGGCGCAGGGGGTGAACTCTACTTCGAGGCCTCCGCCATGGTGATCACCCTGGTGCTGTTCGGCAAGTGGATGGAGGGGCGGGCCAAGCGCAATGCGGCATCGGCCATACATGCACTGATGGATCTGCGACCGGATGCGGCAAGAGTGGAACGCGCAGGCCTGGTGATCGAGATACCGGCTGAAAGTGTTGTCCAGAACGAGGTCGTTATCGTCAGGCCGGGAGAGCGGGTGCCCGTGGACGGGCGCATCCTGGAGGGAGAGAGTCAGCTGGACGAGTCGCTGATCACCGGTGAGCCGATTCCCGTGGCCCGGGGTGTGGGAGAGCTTGTCACGGGCGCGTCCGTCAATGGTGACGGCCTGTTGAAGATTGAAGCGACCACGGTGGGAGCAGACTCCACCCTCTCCAGGATCATCCGGCTGGTGGAGGATGCGCAGGCCAGCAAGGCGCCGGTGCAGAGGCTGGTGGACAGGATATCCGCCATCTTTGTTCCCGTGGTGGCCGCCATTGCCGTGCTGGTGTTCCTCGGCTGGTGGCTCGGAGCGAATGATCCTGAAACCGCATTTCTCGCGGCGGTATCCGTACTGGTTATCGCCTGTCCCTGTGCCCTGGGTCTGGCGACCCCCACGGCCATCATGATGGGCACCGGTATGGCTGCCCGTTATGGCGTCCTGATCAAGGATGCAGAGGCCCTCGAGCAGGCGCACCGGGCGGATACCGTGGTGTTCGACAAGACCGGCACCCTGACCCGGGGAACCCCCGGGGTTGAAGCCTGCGTTTCCACTGACGGGGATGAGACTGAACTTCTGCGTATCGCGGCCTCCGCCCAGCAGGGTAGCGAGCATCCCCTGGCCAGGGCAGTGGTTTCAGCAAGCGAAAAGCAGGGCCTGGCACTCTCGGCGGTGAGCGGATTGAGCAATCTGCCGGGTCGCGGTTTCGAGGCCCGGGTGGAAGAGAGGGACCTGTTGATCGGCAACCGCCGGCTGATGGAAGAGCGGGGTGTCGATCTGTCAGGGTGGAGAGATCAGCAACAGGATGACGTGCATACCCTGGTGTGGATCGCCGATACGAGTTCGTCGCCACGCTTGCTGGGTTACATCGCACTGAGTGATACGGTAAGGGCGGACGCCGGGTCAGCGGTGGCCGATCTCCACGGCCAGGGCCTGGATACCGTGATGTTGACCGGCGATAACCATCAGGCGGCGACAGCCATTGCCAACGAGATCGGTATCGACAAGGTGATAGCCGAGGTGTTGCCCGGGGACAAGGCGGCAGAGGTCGACCGGCTGCGCCGAGAGGGCAGGCGGGTGATCATGGTTGGCGACGGTATCAATGATGCGCCCGCCCTGGCCGCTGCAGATGTCGGTATGGCCATGGGAGGGGGTACGGACGTTGCGATGCATACCGCGGGTATCACGCTGATGCGCGGTGAACCGTCACTGGTGGCGGATGCGCTTTCCATATCCCATGCCACCTACAACAAGATCAGGCAGAACCTGTTCTGGGCGCTGATCTACAATGTCATTGCCATTCCGTTGGCCGCATCCGGGCTGCTCAACCCGGTGATTGCAGGGGCGGCGATGGCCATGTCTTCGGTAAGCGTGGTCTCCAACTCGCTGCTGCTGAAACGTTGGCGTGGAAGTGGGTAGTGAAACTGATTGAGGCAAGGATGCTCAACCCAAACGGGTCGGCTTTTCCGGTGTGGTGATATTGGAGCGCACACATGCCCCGAGGTATTGCGTTATCATCGCGTATTATGCGTGTGCTGCAGAATAAGCTCAGCAGTCAGTTTTCGAATAGAGGTGCAGGTTGATGCTGCAGGCCCAGGGGCAAAGAGAGTTCAGCTTAATCGAAAGGGTTCGTGAGTTTCTGTTCGTCTTCCTGCCCTTCGCGGCAATTCTCACGGTAGGTGGGATAGCCCATTACTACAGCGTCTACCGCACGGAACTGGTCACCACCGAGACCCGTGAGATTCTCAATGTCGGCCTGGCCCGCAGTGCGCTGAACAACGACCTGGTCGCTGTCATCTCGGACCTGACCTTTCTCTCGGATTACTTTCAAACCCAGGCCTTCGATCCCATCGGCGGTCTCAACAAAACCGATGTGACGGCGCTGCTGCTTGGCTTCAGTAAGCAGAAACAGCTCTATGACCAGATTCGCTTCCTGGACATGGAGGGCCAGGAGATCATACGCATCAACTTCCAGGGTGGTGAATCCAGGGCGGTCGCCGCAGACGCACTGCAAAACAAGGCGGATCGTTACTACTTCAGGGAGTCCATCGACCTGGACCAGGGGGCGCTCTATATCTCTCCCCTCGATCTCAATATGGAACAGGGCCAGTTGGAGGAGCCCTATAAACCTGTCATGCGTTTTGCCACCCCGGTGTTTTCCCGTGATGGCACCAAGCAGGGCATCCTGGTGCTCAACTACCTTGGGCAACGTCTGCTCGGCAGTTTCAAGCGTGCCTCGGCCAATATCGCAAACCATGTTCATCTGCTCAATGCCAAGGGTTACTGGCTTCACTCCCCCCGGGATGACGACGCATGGGGATTCATGCTGCCCCACCAGCGGCGCTTCTCGACGAACTTTCCGCAGGCGTGGTGGGAGATCACCCAGCGGGGGACCGGCCAGGTAAGGACGGAGAAGGGAATGTTCACCTTTGAAACAGTGACGCCCCTGGCCGTCGCCGCACAGACCATCCCCTCTGCGGGTATTTCTACCGCCACTTCCCAGCAGCCGGCGGAGCGTTGGGTCGTCATTTCCCAGATCGCGCCAGACGAGGATGCCCCGAGTCTCTGGGGGTTCGTCACCCGCAATTCACCACTCTACCTGCTGATGCTGGTGGTTCTGGTGGTGGGTTCCTGGCTGCTGGCGTCTGCCCGCCTGAGGCATCACCGGGCGGAACTGGAGAGTGAATATGAGAGACGTTTTCGCCACACCCTGGAGAACATGGATCTCGCGGCGGTGACGGTGGACAAGGAAGCACGACTCGGTTTCTGCAACGACTCCTTCCTGAGGCTGACCGGGTGGCAGCGCGAGGAGGTGTTGCATGGCGAGTGGATCGACCGGTTTGTGGCCCCTGAGCGGCGGGAACTGGTCGGAAAGGCCTTTTCCGAACTGCAGAAGGGAAAAAAATATCCCCGGGAGGTGGAGGCTGAGGTGATGACCAGGGATGGGGGCAGACGCCTTATCTCCTGGCACAACACCCCATCCTTCGACAGCAGCGGCAAGATATCCGGCGTAACCTGCATCGGCGAGGACATCACCGAACGCAAGAAGGCCGAGGCGCGGGTACGGGAGCTGTCCCGGGCCGTGGAACAGAGTCCCAGTATCGTGATGCTCACCGACCGCAATGGCCGGATCGAATACGTGAATCCCAAGTTTACCGACGTGACAGGCTACACCGCTGAAGAGGTGCAGGGCCGTAATCCCAGTATTCTCAAGTCGGGGGAGATCTCACCCGAGGGTTACAAGTCACTCTGGGAGAAGGTGATGCAGGGCGAGGAGTGGCGAGGTGAGTTCCACAACCGCCGGAAGAACGGGGAGCTCTACTGGGAGTCCGCCTCCATATCGTCGTTACGCGGAGAGAATGGGGAGATCACCAACTACGTAGCGGTAAAAGAGGATATTACCGAACGCAAGCGGCTGGAGGCGGAGATCGAACAGCACCACAAGGAGATGGCCCGCCACCAGGCCCTGGCCGCAATGGGGCGGATGGCTGGCATGATTGCCCACGATCTGCGTAATCCCCTCTCATCGGTGAAGATGAGCATGCAGATTCTCGGGCGCCAGGCAGGCGATGAACGCCGGGAGCTGGCCGAGATCGGTATGGGCCAGATCCTCTACATGGAGAATATCCTCACCGATATGCTCGCCTATGCCCGTCCCGAAGCGGTCAAGTCCGAATGGATAGACATGGGCAAGCTGCTGGAGAGTGTTATGAGTGGCATGCAGGGCCGGCTGGACGAGGTCAATGTTACGCCGGTGATCGAGGTGGAGTCGGGTCTGCCAACGGTACCGGCCGACCCGGACAAGCTGCGCCGCCTGTTCAACAACCTGGTATCCAACGCTCTGCAGGCGCTGGAGGAGAAGGGAGAGGATGAGCGACTGCTGGAGGTTGCCACAACAGTCAATCTCAATGACACGGGTACCAGTGTAAAGGTGGAGATCTGCGACAACGGCAAGGGGCTCGACGGAGCGGACACTGAAAAACTGTTCGAACCCTTTTTCACCACCCGTGCCCAGGGGACGGGACTGGGGCTTGCCATCGTCCGCCAGATCGTCGACCAACACGGGGGAACGATTGACCTGTCACAGCGTGAGAATGGCGGCACCTGTGCTACTGTGGTGCTTCCGACTGTACCAGCCGATGCACCGACCCAATGAGTAAGGGATGCCCTGGCGGCATATTTTTTCTGCCGACCGCATGTTGCTGACAAAAAGGACAGAAAATTCTCTGGGCGAAGGGGGGCAGGTGGGGGTCGGTCGGCCAACCGGGTTGCGGAGTGATATGGCACGCAATGTGCAACACTAATTGGCTGACTGTCTGAAACCCTGAGGTACGAGAGGACTATGCCTAGAATTCTAATCGTTGACGATGACGTGGCCGGCGGACGCACTCTGCAGCTGCATCTCTCTGCCCAGGGACACGAAGTGGAACTGGCCAACAGTGTCGATGAGGGGTTGTCGGCGGCGGCCGATCTGGATCCGGAACTGATCATCCTCGATATACGTATGCCGGGGCGCTCTGGCCTGGAAGGACTGCCTGATTTCAAGGCGTCCCAGCCCGGAGTCCATATCATCATGATCACCGCCTTCCATGACATGGAGAGCACCATCCAGGCGATGCAGCGCGGCGCTGACGACTACATCCACAAACCCATCGACATCGATGAGCTGGATGCCGCTATCGACAAGCTCATGCAGCGCAATGGTGGTGACCACCAGTTCATCAGTGCGGATGAGGCGCGCGGGAGTCCGCTCACCATGGTGGGTCGTTCCCGGGCCATGAAAGAGGTCTTCAAAACCATTGGACTGGTGGCAAAGAACCCTGCCACGGTTCTTATCACCGGTGAATCGGGAACCGGTAAGGAGCTGGTGGCGCGGGCGATCCATCGTAGCGGAGAGCATCCGGACGGTCCGTTCGTTGCGGTGAACTGCGCCGCCCTGGTGGAGAACCTGTTGGAGTCGGATATGTTCGGCCATGTGAAAGGGGCCTTCACCGGCGCTGTCTCGCGCCAGCCTGGCAAGTTCGCGCTGGCCGAGAACGGTACCATCTTTCTCGACGAGATCGGCGAGCTCTCACCAGCCATCCAGGCAAAGCTGCTGCGGGTCCTGCAGCACAAGGAGTTCACTCCCCTGGGGGCGAAAGAGGTGCAGACCACCAATGCCAGGGTTATTGCGGCCACCAACGTGGACCTCGCAGAAAAGGTTGCCAATGGTGAGTTCAGGGAGGATCTCTATTACCGCCTGCAGGTGGTGACGATCCACCTGCCGCCGCTACGTGAACGAACCGAGGATATCATGGACCTGGTGCAGACCCTTCTCGGACGTGTCAACAAGGAGTTGGGTCGGGATGTGGTCCAGATCAGCAAGAATGTACTGCGCTGCTTCGAGGAGTATCGCTGGCCGGGTAACGTGCGGGAGCTTGAGAACCTGTTGATGAAGGCCGTGGCGCTCTGTCCCGGGGACACGCTGACCCTCGACCTGGTTCCGCCCGAGATGGCATCCCAGGTACCGGAGCCCCAGGTACAGGACACCAGCCTGTTGAGCCTGGAAGAGATGGAGCGTCTCCACGTCTCCAATGTACTGGAGAAGGTGGGATGGCATCGTGGCAAGGCCTGTGAAATCCTCGGTATCTCCCGCCCCCGGTTGCGGCGCATGATTGAACAGTTTGGCCTGCAGCCACCCATTGGCTCCGACGATGACTAGGCATGAGTTGATTCCCTGTAATCAGAAAACCGTTATTTATCAAGGGATTTTCTGCAGTTGACCGCTAATCCGAGTGTGGGACACTACACCCGGGTCAAGGGGATCCTTGAGTGAAAAAGGTCGAAGTCGAACATGGTTTTACTTGCTAAACCCAGCCGTGACTCCATCCGTGTTTTTATTGCGGGGCTTGTATCTGTCCTGTGCCTCTTGGCGCTGTTCTCCTCACCGGCCCTGGCGGAGAGCGGTTTCGAGGATCCAAACGACCCCAGCCTGTTTGTCCCCTCCCGGAAGTTGAACCAGGGCTGGTTGGACGCCATCGGTCCCGGGCAGGGCCCGGTTCGGCAGAACTCCACCAAAACGGACGTGCATGAAGACGTCGAGTCGTTCTACCACGCCCGCTACTGTCTGAGCTGTCACGACGGGCAGCAGAACAACCTGCATTACGCCCGTACGGAACTGATCTGCAGGGACTGTCACATCTCCAAGCCCGTTGCCGGTATACACAACCCCAACGCTGCGGCCTACGCGGAGCACCGCCACGAGAAAGTGTGCGCCAAGTGCCATGAAGGGGCCGGTCTCGGCATGGGCAGCTACGTGGTTCACGAGAAACTTCCCTGGTCGAAACATACCCGAAAAGACTTTCCCGCACTCTACTGGTCCGTGGTATTGATGCTGACCCTGGCGGGAGGGGTGTTCGTCTTCTTCATGCCCTATACCACTGTCTGGGCATGGCGGGAGATAAGGCAGCATCTCCAGGCCGGGCGTGAAGAGAGGAAAGCGCCGGAAGTGGGCGTGCTGGTGGAGCGTTTCACCCGCAGTGAGCGTTGGACACACACGATCCTCATCATCTGTTTCATGGCGCTGTCGGTGACCGGTGTCGCCTGGATGTACATTGAGACAGGATTGGGGAAGGTCCTGGCGCTGCCCTTTGGGGGAGCTGATGGTGCGGTATGGGTGCACCGCCTGTTCGGATTGACCCTGATGGCCGTTTTCATCGCCCACATCGCCTACCTGGTCCGCTCCACGCTGGGAGGGAAACGGGGTCACCTCAGTGGACCGGACAGCCTGGTCTGGACCTGGAGTGATTTCAAGGCGGTACATCAGCACATGGCCTGGTTGTTCGGGCGCAGGGAGCACCCGGTTTTCGATCGTTGGTCCTGGTGGCAGAAGTTCGATTACTGGGCTGTTTGGTGGGGGCTGGTCATCGTCGGAACCACCGGCTTGGTGATGTTCGATTCAGTGCTGACCACCTCCGTGCTTCCGGGCTGGATGATGAACGTGGCCCGCTGGGTGCACAAGGTGGAGGCGATACTGGCCATGGCCCATATCTTCATCGTGCACTTTTTCATCGAGAGCTACCGGCCCAGCGCCTTTCCCCTGAACGCCCACATATTCCATGGCGCGGCAGAGCTTGAGACGCTGGAGCAGGAGCATCCGGCCTGGATCGAGAGGATGCGGGCCGAGGGTAAGCTGGAGGAGCGCATCATTGCCCAGCCGCCCCGGGCAGTGCAGATCGCCTTCTTCGGCTTTGGCCTGGCCATGGTAGGTTTGGGCCTGCTGCTGTTGCTGGGTATGCTGATCTTTGCGGTGGATCTGAGCCTTTGAAATTAGTAACTGCTCATGCCGTTTAGATTTTGTGTCAGTTCAAGGCATTCCGCACGCAGAATGTGAGCATGCATGCAGTATGTAACCATTCGAGTACGTAAATAACGCCTAAATGGCGCATAAGATGAATGGCATGAGCAGTTACTTCACCACTTGGGACAGCGGGTGTAGGTGAAGTTATAGGTCTTGTCTTTCCAGGCGCCACCCCAGACCCGGGTCAGACTCATTGTGTTGCCGTCCAGGCGCAGGGTTTCGGTCACCGGTGTCTGCCAGCCGCGCACGGTCTTGGCCTCGCACACCGTGTAGTCCTCGTTGCATGTAAGATCCGCCTCGTAGTACTGCCCGCTGCGACCACTGCGGATATGCAGCTTACCTTCCTTGACGGTGTACTTGGTGACCCTGCGCTTTCTCACGTAACACCACTCTCCAATGAGGTCCGTGATGGGTTCGGATGCGGGTTCTTCTGCAGCCTGGGATGCCTCTGCGGACTCCGTGGGTTTCTGTGGCGTGCTCATGCATCCCTGGAGCACCAGGACGGCAACCAGGGCTGAAAACGAGTGTTTGTATGCAAATGGTTTTTCAAACAACTTCACGCCACGTCTCCTCGTCGGGGATCTTCTGTCCGGGGCACCCGTGACGGGTGCTTCCGTTGGATGGGCAGCGATGATACGCCGTACATCCCCGTGGGTAAACCGGGGGCATGCCGTCTCTGTGCGGCTTAGCCCATGATGATGCCGGCGGCTCGTTTCCCGGCATGGGAGATGTCCCGTTTGCACGTGTAGACCAGTGGAGCCGGTGTTGGAACAGTTCATTCACATCGGCCAATGTCGATTGAACAGTTTGTTCAATGCTTTTGGTCCGTGACACACCCTGCAGCGGAACAATCTCTTTCGGGGTAGATCGAAATACACCCAAGTAGGTAGTCGGTGTACTGCTCTCTGGCCCCTGGCCATTCAACATTCAGTGCGGTCCATGCGACTTTATTTCTCCAGGATTTCTCGTTCTCCAGCGTTTCCGGATGTGCTCTGGTACAGATCTTGCACTTATCCCTGACGTTCATTGCGGGTATTTTCCAGGTGCAATGAACAAACAAGAAGTATTTTTAAATTACTGGGAGATAAAAATGAAACGCCTAGCACTACTTGCCGTAGCAGCGTTAGTCGGATGGGGAGGCTTCATCTCATCCGCCAGCGCTGCAGGCAAAGCCTGTTTGGCATGTCACGAGGGCATAGAACGCTTTAGTGACGGTGTCATGCAGGAAGACATCGAAAAGATGGGTGCCGAATTGGGGGATCCCGCGGGTTGCGTGGTCTGCCATGGTGGTAATCCCGCTGAAGAGAAAGACAAAGCGAAAGCTCACATGGGCTCCCCGAAGATGCTCGCCAAGAAAGGCGGACCCAAGAACTTTCTGCCCGATCCCGGCGCAATGCCGGTTAACGACCAGGCCTGTGGCCAGTGTCACTCAGGATACTTTGATCGTCTGAACAAGTCCCTGATGAACACTGAAGCCGGTAAGCTGCAGGGTAACATGTGGTCCTGGGGTGTTCAGAAAGACATGAAGGTCGTCTGGGGTAACTACGACGTTATTGACGAAGATGGTCCTGTGCCCCTGGTTGGTACCAAGGCATACAAGAAGTACATGAAGGACTTCGTCAAGAAGCATCCGGATCAGATGCCCAAGCGTCTGAAGCAGCTGCCCCAGGTTAACCTGGATACGCTGACCGACAACCCCAACCACGCGGGTTACACCTACTCCCGTCATGACTGTCAGCGCTGCCATGTTGGCGTGAACGGTCGCGACAAGCGTGGTGACTACCGTGGTGCCGGTTGTTCCGCATGTCACGTGCCCTACTCCAATGACGGCTTCTACGAGGGTGGCGACCCCACCATCAAGAAGGACGAGGCTGGCCACGTGCTGACTCACCGCATGCAGGGTACCCGCAAGACCAAGGTCAAGGTTGGCGAAGTTGAATACTCCGGTATTCCCGTAGAGACCTGTGTATCCTGTCACAACCGCGGTAAGCGTGTTGGTGTGAGCTACCAGGGTATTATGGAAGCTCCTTACGGCTCTCCCTTCGACGCAAAGGGTAATAAACAGCCCAAGATGCACACCAAGCGTTACCTGTTCATCAAAGAGGATCTCCACCACGAGATGAACTCAATTGCGGGTAACCCGAAGGGTGGCATGCTGTGTCAGGACTGCCACACCACCATCGACCTGCACGGTGACGGTAACATCCCCGGTACCACCCTGGCCCAGGTTGAGGTCGAGTGTGAAGACTGCCACGGTACCTTCGACAAACTTCCCTGGGATATGCCCCTGGGTCGTGGTGAAGAGTTCGGCGAGATGAAGAACGGTCAGCCGGCCGGTCCTGCTCGTGGCCTCGGCAAGAAGTGGCCCGAGTTCATGAAAGATGCTACCCAGTACGAGCCTCAAGACGGTTACCTGCTGACCGCACGTGGCAACCCCATGGGTAACGTCGTCAAGAAGGGTAAGGAAGTCATCGTTCACTCGGCGACTGGCCTGGACTTCAAAGTACCGCTGCTGAAACGCATCGGCGACGAAGGCACCTTCAAGTCGACTCTGGCCAAAGTATCCATGTTCCTGATCCCTCAGCATCAGAACAACATGGAGTGCTACGCCTGTCACGCCGACTGGGTTCCCCAGTGCTACGGCTGTCACGTCACTGTTGACTACTCCAAGGACCAGAAGGGAACCGACTGGCTGGTCAACGCCAGCAACCGCGATCCCAAGACCGGTCTGACCCCGGATGCACCGCCCAACACCAACGGCATGAAGAGCCCTGGTAAGGTCAAGGAGACCCGCTCCTACCTGCGTTGGGAGACTCCGGTTCTGGGTATGAACGGTGAAGGTCGTGTTAGCCCGATGATGCCTGGTTGCCAGGTAACCACCACGGTTATCGACAAGGACGGCAAGACTCTGGTCAACAACAAGATCTGGGAAACTCCTGAAGGTCCCGGTATCGATACCGCTGCCGTACAGCCTCATACCGCTGGCCGTAGTGCCCGTAGCTGTGAGTCCTGCCACGACAACCCCAAGGCCCTGGGCTACGGTGTTGAAGGCGGTCGCTTCCTGCTGGGTGCCGACAAGGACTTCGTCCTGGATCTGAAAAACCAGGCGACTGGTCAGATCATTCCTCAGAAGACCAAGGTTCAGATCCCCGGTATCCCCGGCCTGACCTATGACTGGTCTGCGATCGTTACTGAGGATGGCGAACAGCTGAGCTCCGTTGGATCTCACTGGCCGCTGACAGGTCCTCTGCCTGACGAGAAGCGTGACGCTATCGAGAAGACCGGTGTCTGCATCGGTTGTCACGAGGAACGCTTCAATCCTGACTTCTGGAAGAAAGTTGCCCAGCCTGGCGTGATGGACAGCTTCGAACACCAGCAGTTCATGAAGAAGGCGCTTAAGGCTGTTGCTGCCCAGAAGAAGTAAGGGCGCGCAGTAACCAGGTGATTATCACCTGACTGGATGGAGCCAGTCCTTTGGGCTGGCTCCATTTTTTCACCCCCACTTTTTTAGAAACCACCTCAAAATCAGCGGGCGCGCTGGTTTTGATGTGGCTTCCGGAATAACGGCCACCATCGATTGTGTTGTTGGCCAGAGAAGTTAATGATTATTTGGGCATGCTTTTTGCTCATATAAACTGTTGAATAGGCGTTCCTGAAGACACCGGTCTTCAGTAGTGAAACTCAAAACTGCAATCGGTAAGAATGTGATGGTTAAAAAAGCTTTCAGTTGGGCGACTCTTGGTGTCGGTATCGTGGCCGGTATTATTCTCTGGGGTGGTTTCAACACCTTTATGGAATACACCAATAGTTATGAATTCTGCACTTCCTGCCACGAAATGAACGTGGTGAAGGGAGAGTATGAGCAGTCGGCTCATGCGCATAACCCCTCCGGTGTCCCGGCAATCTGCTCAGACTGTCATGTGCCGAGACCCTGGGGTGCCAAGCTGGTGCGCAAGATCAAGGCAACCAAGGAGTTGTACCATTGGGCGCTGGGAACCATCGATACCCCCGAGGAGTTTGAAGAGCATCGTCTGCAGCTTGCGCAGAACGTATGGCGTACCATGGAGGAGAGTGACTCCAGGGAGTGCCGCAACTGCCACACCAACGAGACCATGCTGACCGACAAACAGTCGGCTACGGCGCAGAAGATGCACAAGCGTCTCATGGAGGGAGAGGCCACCTGTATCAACTGTCACAAGGGGATTGCCCATAACCTGCCTGACATGGAGAAGCTCTACGGTGAGATGGAAACCGCATACCAGGCCGAGGCCCTTGATGCACAACTGGCCGACAAGGCGGTGCTGATTCTGCCCGAAGTGGAAATGACGGCTACCGCTGGTGGAGAAGACATGCTGGCGACGGTCTATGGCGGCACACCATTGACGGTTGTCAAGAAGGAAGGCGAGTGGGTCCAGGTCGTCAGCGAGGGCTGGGACCGCGAGGAGGGCAGCCAGATCTACATCGACTTCAATCGCGCCGTAATTCTGGCCAAGATGAACTTCGATGGCATGGACCGGGTGGAAAAGATCGAGAGCAAGCTGGAACCGGAGTACGAGCTGACCTGGAACCGTATCAAGCTCACCGGCTGGGTACCCCGCTCAGCCCTGGGGCCGAATGAAGAGAAGTTCTGGGACTACGTAACCGATCTCTACGACCTGGACTGTAACCTGTGTCACAAGACCTACCCGCGTGACAAGTGGATCATGTTCGACTGGCGCAATAACCTGAAAGAGATGCGCCGTTACACCAAGATGAGCCCGGAGCAGCTGCAGTTGGTCAGTAACTGGGTACTGCGCGGTGCGCGCAATGATGCGGAGGCGGATTGATGAAGAAGTATGCAATCACGGCTGTATTGGCCTCGGTGATCGGGTTTGGTACAGGAATCGCATTGGCAGCAGAGGCGGATGCCAAGGCGATGGATTCCGAGAACAAAGGCATGGGCGCCATGAAGCAACAGCAGATGTCCATGCCGATGAGGAGAGATCACCTGTTTGAAGAGCGGGCAGGTACCTGGAAGGCGACCTGTGACGAGATGGAAGACAGCAAGGTCTACTGCCGCATGTTCCACATTGAACAGTTCGGTGAGTGGAAAACCAAGAACTTTGTCCAGATCGGGCCTGCATTCTCCCCCGATGCGGCCGGGTTCGTGGTTGCAACCTATCTGGGATTCAAGGAGGGCACGACGGTCACTATCGGAATCGATAAACACGATCGCCACAAGATCACCGCGCCGAAAGGCAACAACCTGATGATCGGTCCGGAGGTCACGCAGACCATCCTCCAGCAGATGGAGAGCGGAAACAAGATTGTCCTCACTTTCAACTCTCACAGCGGGGTCCGTCACCTGACTTTGGCCGAACTGGGGGCATATAAAGAGCTGCTGGCAAAAGTTAAAGTGCATATGGCGAAAAACAGCCAGGCTGCCAGTGCTGAATAGTAAATAAAAAGGTTTGGAGTGGTTATGGTGAAACGAGGTACCAGATTCGTTGCGGGAGTCATCGCGCTCTGCTTGGGTGTTGTAGCGCCGGTCGTCGCCGGTGACATGCCGAAAAAAGAGACCCGGCAAACGTCCTTCCGTGTGGGTGTCACACAAGTTCCCATGTACACGCTGGCGTCCGCCCTGGCCTACGGCAGTCCGGTGGATGTCGTGTTGGTGCAGAAGGATGAAAAGGGGCGTTGGCAGGTTCCCGACGGTCTCACCGTCCTCTTCTGGAGTGGCGCCACGTTGGAGCCCCGGCTTGGGAAGCAGTTGACGGAATCCGGCCAGGCAGCCGTTTCACTGATCGACGCTGCGGGGGTACACCAGCTGGCCAAGCGGACCCCGGTAGACTGGATAGGACCGAATGAAGATGAAGACCCGCACATGGAGTCTTTGGGCAAGGGATACGGCATGGTGCAGACCATCCGGCCCGAAGGGGAGATAGACACCAATTACTGGCTCGACCCCTTGAATGCCATGGCCGCACTTGAAGCGATAACGATGGTTTACCAGGGATTGGACCAGCGCAACCACTGGGCCTACCAGGCCAATTCGGATCAGATCGTGCAGGCCCTGTGGGAGCTGGATATCCGCGTCAACAAGCTGATGCACGAGGCCCTCGACAAGCCCTTCGTGGTGTTGCAGGACGAGTTCCAGTACTTTGAGCAGCGTTACAAGCTGACCACGGTGCCGGCCGGCGGAAGCGCACAGGATATCGTTGACAAGGCCAGGGCCCGGGGTGTCAAGTGCGTGGTTGCTACCGAACCCCTGGATCAGCATCTTAAATCCGTTTTGGACCAGGCCAGTTTGAACAGTGTTGTACTGGATCCGGTCGGGTTGCAGATGCCCAGAACCACGGGGGGCTATTTTGAGTGGTTTGGCAAACTGGCCTCGAAGCTCAATAGCTGTATAACGAACTCTTAGCGCTTGGGATAGGATGCAGGAAGCGTTCTATCGTAAAGCCTTGCACTGTTTGCAGTAGTAACAGGAACATGCAGGAAGTGAGATCACGGATAGTTGGATCTGTCCCTCGGTACATCCTGGCCTTGCTGGGCTGTGTCTGGTCTTCGCTTGTTATTGCCGCGCCATTTCCTGCCCTGGTGGATGGCGCCTGGCTCTCCAAGAACAGGGCCGAAGTTGTCGTTTTGGATGTCAGGTCCCGCGTCGAGTACATGCATGGCCACTGGCCGCAAGCGCGCTGGGCCGGATTCAGGGAGCTCCCATGGCAGGTTGATCGCTACGGCCTCCCCGGTTACCTGCCAGACGAGAAAAAACTGGCGGTGCTGTTGGGCAGCGTGGGGTTGGAGGGTAGCGAATCCGTGGTCGTGGTCGGTTCGGCAGGGCAACCCAGGCAGATCGCTGAAGCGGCTCGTGTTGTATGGAGCCTGATGATGGCAGGCTTTCAGCGGGTCGCTCTTCTGGATGGCGGTATTGAGTCGCTGTCCACTACCGACCTGGTCAAGGGGACATCACCCGTGGAACCGAAGGTGTGCGTTATCCGGTTCCGACATGATCTGTTGGCCGACAGCAATCGGGTGGAAGATCTGCTGGGTAACAACAGGCCGGTGATTGATATACGGCCCACCCTCTATTTCGAGGGCTACAAGCGGGACCCGCAGGTGCCACAAGGCGGTACGATTTACGATGGTGTGGGAATTCCGCCTGATCGACTACTGGATGGTGATAACGGACGGTTTCAGCCCCCGGAAATCATCCGGCAGGAGTTCGACCGATACGACATCTCCACCAGGGGCTCACTTGCCACGTTCAGCGATACCGGCATCTGGGCGGCATTGGGATGGTTCGTGTTGCATCAGCTCCTGGACAATCCGCAAGCCCGACTCTACGACGGCTCCATGGTGGAGTGGATCGATAGGGGCGGCGAGGTGCATGACAGCACCGATGATATGGGTGGTCCGATCGGCTAGGGTGGTATGTAACGCTAGCCAGGGCCTGTCAACACTCATTTGATAGGCCCTGTTGGGTTTGTTATTTGCTCGATTTCAGCTTGGAAAGGTGAATCATGAAAAAAGTACTGGTATCAATCTTGGCCCTGTCCGTCCTGCCTGCCATGTCAATGGCTACAGGCGTTCCTCCAAAGTGGCAGAGTGAGGTTATCTCACTTGTTTCACATCAGAAGTACAAGGAAGCGGGTGAGAAGATAAAAGAGTACTGTGTTGAAAAGAGAGTTGGCGAACTCTGCCTCACCCTGGCATCAGCCTACTTTGAAGGTGAAAGCAAGCTCGGTATCGACTCAAGGGATATCGTTGAAGCCTACAAGTACACCAGGCTCGCCTGCGAGAATGGCTCTGCGGCGGCCTGTGACGCCTACAAGGCGGCGATTGAGAATGGTGAGCTGCTTCAGCATGTGCTGTACGAGCCGGGTATCGATAATCGTGACGCCCAACTGAAAAAGGCGATTCAGCTCGGTGCGGATCTCAATGCCACGACCATGTTCACCAGGACTGTTTTGCAGGAGGCGGTCAGCGAGGAGAAGACGGATGCGGTAAAGCTTCTGCTGGATAACGGCGTGGACGTCAACTACCGGGTGAGTGACGAGGATCTTACGCCGCTGATGTACGCAGTGAACTCCGGAAATAAAGAGCTGGTTGCACTGCTTCTGGAGAACGGGGCAGATACCTCGCAAAAAATGAAGACCCCCGATTACCTGAAGATGGGTAAGAAAGAGGCGAATGCCTGTGACCTGGCCAACAAGCTGGAGAACCAGGAGATGATCACGCTGCTCAAGTGTGTAGAGGTTGCCGCTGCCAGCAAGTAGGACGACCCTGCAGGCGGTTTCTCGCATTCGTTAAAGGACGCTCCATGGTAAGGACGTTACATTCGATAATGCTGGGCTTCTGTCTGTGGGTGTGCTCGACCGCCTCCCTGGTGGCGGGTGGAGCCACGGAGGATATTACAGTCACCCAGCTTCAGGTCCTCGCAACATCAGAGGGGCAGATCAACAGTGCCGCTTACATGCAGCTGGAGAACGACTGCAGGTGTGAAGACCATGCCCTGACCGCGGCGTACAGCCCGCTGGCCAATACGGTTGAGCTGCATGCCTACGTAAACAAGGGCGGCACGATGGAGATGCGGCGCATCGATGAGATCGAACTCGTGGCAAACAGCAAGGTGATCTTGGAGCCTGGCGGATTGCATGTGATGCTGATCGGGTTGAAACAGGCCATCAATGATGGCGATTCGGTACCGCTGACACTCGAGTTCGAAGATGGCAGCATGATGGAGTTGATGGCACTCGCGAAGAGTATGCCGGTGATGAATCACGAGTGAAAGAGCGCTTGAACCAGGAAGCCATGGCCAACTAGCCGGTTTCAGCTGCCTGTGGGTCGATTTCCACGTTCAAACAGCTGTTCAGCAAATCCAGAACAGGCTCGCTCTCCCAGTCCACGGCGCCGATCAAAACGCCCTTTACCAGCCCTTGCTGGTCTACCAGCAGCGTCATCGGTAGCGCGCCGATTTTATGATCGTGGGATATTTTGCCAAAACGGTCTGCAGCGGCAGGCAGGTTGGTTATGTCGTAACTTTTATAGAAGCGGATCGCTTCCTTTAACCCTTTACCGTCCCGGACCAGGGGCAGAATCAGCAGTTCGTCACTGGAGATGCGTCCCTGGAGCCGGTCCATCGAGGGCATCTCCTCTTTGCACGGTGTGCACCAGGTGGTCCAGAAATTAACCAGCAGGGCACGAGGTCCGGGAAGCGTATCAAGATGGATCTTTTTACCGCCAATGGTGGTGAACGCCTGCTTGGATACCGGCTTCGGGTTGGAGTAGGCGCGAAACTGGCCGCTCCCGAAGGAGCGGCTTTCGCACACTCCCGGTGGCTGCGGCTCTGAGACCGCAGCCGAAGGAAGTCCAAGAAGTCCAAGAAGGATGGGCGGGAGATAGCGAAGTTTCAAAAGCATTACTGGGCTGATTTCTGAGCCAGCGCGGCCATAACCTCGTCAAGCTCATCCAGCAGGCCGCAGTTGTTTACGCTATAGGTGTTTCGCAGCGAGGTCGGTTTGCGATAGATCACCCGCGTACCCACGTCATCCTGGAAAACAGCCATCTTCAGGGGCAGTTCCAGGCCGGCGGCGGGGTCGTGCCACATGATGCGTGCACTGTGGCTCGTGCTGCCGAACGTAATGACCTGCTTTACGGATTTTGCGTCTCCGTGGTCATGAACGGAAAAGATCTTGAAGCGCTGTTCCGCGATCAGCTTTTTGAGCTTCTCAACGGTTTCTGTTGCGGAGCCTTTAGCGTCGATCTTGACCACATCCCCGGCGTCCGCCATGGCGGACGGGGAGATAAGCATGGCCAGTAAAGGAAGTAATATAACCAGGGGGCGTAATCGGTACAGCATGATTTACGTTCTCGCTATGGTTGGAGTTGAAAAAGGATGATTACTTCAGCGACTTCAGGAATTCGATCAGGTTCTTGCGCTGTTTTTCGCTCATCACTTTCATGCCGGAAATGGGATAGGCCATTTTGTTACCGGGAACGATTGCCTTGGGATCCTGCAGATAGGCGTGGAGGGTCTCCTCATCCCAAACGATAGAATCCTTCTTGCTCTTCTGCGCGTCGGAGTATTCGTAGCCTTCAACCGAAGCGGCGGGCTTGCCAAAGATACCCCACAGAGGCGGGCCAACCCGGTTCTGCTTTTCTGCGGTGATGTCGTGACAGGCAAAACACTGCTTGACGGCAACTTTTTTACCTCTTTTGACCATCTTCTTGATCGCTTTGGCTTCATCCATTGCCATTACGTTCGTGCTGGCCATCGGTAATGCTATTACAGCAGCCAGGGCAATCAGGGCAAACTTCTTCATCAAAAAATCTCCTAAGCTAAAACTTGCTGAGGGGCAAATGCCACTCCGAACAAAACCTTACTATAAGGAAAAATCTCCCGGAAATCAGACACGCTGACCAGGGAAATGGTTCCCAAAAAACCGGACAGTCGCTCGAGCGGAATCCTGCCTCATGGCGGCACTGCATCCGGCAGTGCCTTTTCACCATAAAACGCCTTCTACAGGCTTTACCCAGGGACGGATGTTTCCGCTCTCGATTCAGGACACCCTAATTATCGCCAACCACGGAACAAGCCTCTGTCTTCGATTTACAGTGTTATTTAGCAAAAAGAGTGCCAATGGCTTATTGAAGGCAGGGGGTGATGATATGCCGGCTCAGGGAGACGCCCTGAAGCTGTACAAATGCCCACCGGAGGGGGGACAGGGAACGCCAGGGGCTCAATTGATGGGGTGTAATTCGATCTACCCCCGAGAGGGGGTAGATTCCTTGTTGAGCGGGTAAAGGTCGGCAGATATTAAACGAATTGTTCAATCAATAGGCGATGACATGAATAAATCGTTCAATTGATCTGCTTGTTTTATTGTTCTCTTTTTTCCCAATCGGCCAGGGTATCCCGTGCCACTTTCTTCCATTCGGGATTGTCAGAGAGTTCAATGAACTTGTTCAGATCACTCACGGCGCCAACCTGGTCCCCCATGGCATCGCGGGTAATTGCACGGTTGAAATAAGGGCCGGCGGTTTCCGGTGCGACCTGAACACAGACATCAAAGTCAGACAGGGCCTCCTGGTATTTGGCTTCGCCGTACAACAAAGTCCCACGATTGAATCGTGCTGGAACCAGTTCGGGTTTCAAGGCGACAGCCTTGTTGAGGTCAACCATGGCTTCCTGGTATCGATTGAATTTACGATAGGCCTGGGAGCGATTGATCAACAGTAGAGCACTGTCAGGCGCCAGGGTTACCGCCTTTTCCAGGTCCACCAATGCGTCAAAAGCGCGGTTGTTGGCAAGCAGAAGGCTGCCACGGGTACCTATTAAACTGGGGTCCTCGGGGCTTTCGGCAATGGCCCTGGTCAGCACATCCAGCGCTTCATCGAGCCTGCCTTCATCGGCATGCTGCATGGCCACCGCGATGTGTTGTTCAGGTGTGAGCCTGGCGTGAGGATTGGGTCCCGCGTTGGATTCGTTGCCACTCAACGATCTCGGGGTTTGCTGTTGCACCACCGGGTCTGTTGTTTCTGTCGCCGGAGCTTGCGGTTTGTCCTCGCCACACGCAGTCAATAGCATCAATACAACAGCATAAAACAGAAAATTTCGCATGGCTTGAATAACCTCTCACAGATACTTTTTCAGAATAACCTTGTAAATTTGTAAAAATCAAATGCCACTTAGAGACACCAGTGACTTGGGTTACACTGCGAAAATTGTGCCCGTTTTTTGCATGCGAGAAACGAGGTGGTGTCAGGCGTTGGTCAATAACCGACTTCTGCACTAAGTTTTCAACCTGGAGTAATCAACTATGAGTGCCTCGAGACTAATCAGCTCGATTTTTTCAATTCTTCTTGTCATTGCCAGCGCCCCGGCATTTTCTTTCGGCAGCAGCGTCTCTTCCCCCAAGCCTGAACCCATTCCTCACACGGCGAAGGTTTTGGAAACCATGTCCAGTGCTGGCTATACCTATATTCGTGTTGAAGAGGAGGGCAAGGCGTTCTGGATTGCGCTACCTCAAACCCAGGTCAGTGTTGGTGAAGAGATCAGTTTTTACGAGCAGATGCTCATGGAGAACTTTACCAGCAGGTCACTCAATCGAACCTTTGACAGAATTCTTTTTGTCGAGGCGATCAACAAGGGAGCTGAGCTGCCGACACAGGCCGTCGCAAAAACCTCGCCGAACAAGGAGCCCCCCAAGCAGCCCGTTGAGATGGAGAAGCCAAAAGAGCTGGGAACTCCTGTAGGAAGTTTTACCGTTAAAGAAGTCTTCGAGAAAAAGGATGAGTTGGTCGGGAAGGTTATCGAGGTAAAGGGGAAAACATCAAAGCTGTCCCTGCAGATTATGGGAAGGGACTGGGTTCATATTGAAGATGGCACGGGAACGAAACAGGACAAAAACAACAAGCTTATCTTCCGTACATCTCAAGGAGGTATAGCTGTTGGTGATGAGGTTGTGGCTAAAGGGGTTTTATATCTCAACAAGGATTTTGGCTACGGTTACTTTTATCCGGTGATCGTGGAAGACGCTGTATTTACCAAGTAGTTACGCCTTGTGGCGTGGAGCCAACACCCGTGTTGACTCCTAAGCATTCTGAGTTGTGACATTCCCGGGCCGCTGGGATATATAATGTCCGGTCATGGAAATGTGATGCCTGGTTCATCGGAATGCTCCGGAGAGAATGATGCAGAAAACTTACAAGGTGGAAGGTATGAGTTGCGGCGGTTGCTCCAGCTCGGTGGAGCAGGCTATCAAGGCGGCTGCACCGGGAGCTGATGTGAGCGTGGAGCTGGAAGGTGGCCTGGTGACCGTATCCAACGTGGATGACGATGCCCTGGTCGCCCAGGCGGTAGAGGATGCGGGCTTTACCTATGCCGGGCAGGCTTGAGCGGAACCAGGCATCAGGCCATGAGAAAGGCGGCTTCTCAGCCGCCTTTCATTTGCATAGATAGAACAGTAAGCCCTGTTTCAGAGATACTCCGGCAGGCTCTTGCGGATCTCATTTGGATCGTGACTCGAAAGGTTCTTTGATACTTCTCCTGCGATCAGGCGTTGGACGGAGTTGCTCTGCTGTTTTCTCAGCATGCCGAGAAAACTCGGTGCCGCGATCACGTACAGCTTTTTGAAATGCCCGTTGGCGCGTCCGCACTCGATGGTCTCACAGACCTGGGAGGCGAAGCGTGAAGCCTCTTCCTGTTTTGCATCATTCGTATGGCCCATGTCATGGGACCTCATCCCGGAATTGCGATCCCGCCCGGCCTTGTCCGATACAAGGTCGCCTTCGTGCAAGCGGGCTTCGGGGTGTGCGAGGGTTTGGATTTCTACCAGTGAACTGGCTGGTTTATCTGCAGAGAAGATTCGGGCTCGGCTAGTGTCGGCGACAACAACCCAGGCTGCACTCATAGTATTACCTCCTTCTGGTTGGCACTGGCGACTTGGCAACGATCTGTTATTGAAATGTCCAAGGCCAGCTAAAAATTCCGATAGGCTCCGCGTGTGGCTCGGGATCAGGGGCAGACCCCTTATCTGTTTACTTTAAGTATAGGGGATAAAACCAATTTGTTATCTGCCTCTGCAGAGGTGGGGTCCTGGGCGTTGTTGATACGCGTAACATACTGTATGAAAAGATAAAAAAGCTACTTTTCGGTAGTGGTCGCCAGGTTGTTCGGTTCGCTTCAACGTCTTCTGTCGGCCCTGGTGCTATGCTCAGTTCAGGCTCACTTGATAGTCCGCTGTCATGGGAGTTGCAGCCGTGAAACAGATCCTCTATGTATGCCTGTTGTGCATCCTGTTGACAGGGTGTGAGTCCCTGTTCGTCTCTCCTGGCTATTCACCGGGTTACGACACTGATGCCTTGGAATATCACGGCCATGTCGTGTCGAAGCGCCGTTCGGATAGTGCGGAAGCTGCCGATGCCTGGAGGTACCAGGTGGCACTTCTGGATGGACAGCTGCTCACTGTTGAGAGCCTGTTTCCCGCCTTTAAGAAAGATGACTGCGTAAAGGTCTTCGTGAGTGAAGGCCAGCCGTCGAGAATGGCGTTTGCATCCGGATGCGCCTATCGCCAGATTCCCATCGAGGAGGTCCAGGTCGTACACGCGGTCTACCTGCCGGCTCACAGCTACGCTACCGAGGCGATCATCGGAAGAGGTAGCGGTTTGGGGAAAGGGGCCGCGGATGGCGCCCTGATCGGGGCGGTTGCGCCTTTGTCCACGTTAGTCTATCCAGCCCCATATATGATCGCCGTCTATCCCTATATCGCACCGATCACCATCGGAATCGGGCTGATTTCAGGGGGGATCTACGGTGCCGCGGTTTCGATCCCGGAGGAGCGGGTTGCAGAGATCAACGCATCCCTGCAACGCCTGGCGAGTGGCCCCGGTGTTCAGGAGTTGTTCCGCCGCGAAATTCTCGCGGCAGGCGGGGAGCTGGAGCGCCCCCTTTTCCATGCATCGGCTCACCCGGGCCCCGCTGATCCTGATTCAGTCGGAGATTACCGGCATCTGCCTTTGCCGTCAGACTCAGCGGTTCTTGAGGTCGCTATAACCGACCTTGTCCTGAGTGGTGGCAGGGGGGAGGATCCGGAAATCTCGCTCACCGTGCAGGCGAGAGTCAGGCTGGTGATGATGGTCGAGGGGATCGCACCTTCAGACTTCTCGTTTCTGTACGTGAGTGATGCCAGGAAGAGCTCTGAATGGTTCAGGGATGATGATGAGTTGCTCAGGCGGGAGCTGGAGGGTGCCTGCAAAGAGATGGCGAAGGAGGTGGTGAAGGAGTTTTTCAGATGAGACCCTGCCTGGAGGCTGTCCGTCTGCTGAAGAGCAAACACAACCGTGACCGGTGTGGCCGGGAGCCATGACTGGCTCACGGATTCTGGTAGAAACCCGTTGGCTGGCATATATTTAAGGTGACGGCTGACCGACCGGAGGGTATCAAGGTGAAACCTACAGTTGAAGAGATGGAAATCGCTTTGGAGGCTGCGAGGCGTATGCGTGATGCGGATGTGGACCCGCACCATATTGCCCACTGCCTGATCTATCTGCAGGATCGCAGCGTGCTGCTGGAGGAGATGCTGACCCGCATCGAGCGATTTCTGCATTTCGGTCTGCCGGAAGAGGAGCACACCCATCTCCAGCGCCTGGTGAACAAGATCAGGGAACTGGATCGGCGTGAGGCGGGTGTAGATGAACTTGATTACGGGCTCTGATCAGTGGCGGAGTGTATCGTAACCTATTGAAATTACTTTGAAATGCTTGATAAAGAGGCTTTTCTCCGCTTGCCTGTACCCTGACAGGCAAGACCATTCCCAGTTGTGATAGAATCCTCGCAATTTTTCGTAGCCCTGCATGTAAGGGCTTGAATCAAGAGGATTATCTCATGCCTATCTATGAATACCGCTGTGAAGCCTGCGGCCACGAGCTGGAGAAAATGCAGAAGATGGCGGATGCCCCCCTTACCGACTGCCCCGAGTGTGGCAAGCCGGATCTGAAAAAGATGATCTCCGCTGCAGGTTTCCGCCTCAAGGGCGGTGGCTGGTACGAGACCGACTTCAAGAGTGGTAGCAAGAAGAATGTTCACGACAGCGGCAGCAAAGACGCCGCGCCTGCCTGTTCAACGGGCGGCTGTAACGCCTGCAAGTAGCACTCGGCTGGAGCCTCGCTGAACCATGTCATACCTGAAACGCTACCTGGTTGCCGGCCTGCTGGTCTGGGTACCGCTGGGTGTGACCCTGCTGGTGGTTCGAATGCTGGTGCGCTGGCTGGACGGCACCCTGCTGTTGCTGCCGGAAGCCTACCAGCCTGAAAACCTGCTCGGGTTCGCCATCCCGGGGCTCGGGGTGGTGCTCTCCATCCTCATCGTGTTCGTCACCGGTGTGCTGGTTGCCAACCTGTTCGGTCGTTCGTTGATTGCCCTCTGGGAGCGGTTGCTGGCGCGTATACCGCTCGTCCGTTCCGTCTACTCCGGCGCCAAGCAGCTGGCGGAGACCATGTTCAGCGATGCCGGGCAGTCATTCCGAAAAGTGCTGCTGGTGGAGTTTCCCCGTAAGGGGTTGTGGACGCTGGCTTTTCTCACCGGCACCGATCACGGAGAGGCGCAGGAGAAGACGGGCAGGGACGTGATCAACGTCTACGTGCCCACAACCCCCAATCCCACCGGCGGTTATTTCGTGATGGTGCCGCGGGAGGATGTGATCGAGCTCGATATGAGCGTCGACGAGGGGCTGAAAATGCTGATGTCCATGGGTGCGGTGGTGCCGGACGCGCAAAAAGAGGCCTTGACTGCTGAAACCGAGCAGAATTAATACATCCTGATACTTGCGCCAGGGCCCTCTAAACCTTACCATTTCCGCCTTTTCACGGCCGTTTATCGGCCACTGCCTTGTCTGTAACGGAAAATTTCCATGCGTACCCACTATTGCGGAGAACTGAACGCCTCTCATATCGACCAGGAGGTCGTACTGTGTGGCTGGGCTCACCGTCGCCGTGACCACGGTGGCGTGATCTTTATCGACCTCAGGGACCGGGAAGGCCTGGTTCAGGTGGTCTACGATCCCGACCTGCCCGAGGTTTTCAATATCGCCGAGCAGGTGCGCAACGAGTTTGTGCTGCTGGTGAAGGGTAGGGTGCGCGCACGGCCCGAAGGGACCGTCAATCCCGATCTGCCCACCGGCGAGATCGAGGTGCTTGGCCTGGAGCTGGAGGTGATGAACCGTGCCGACACCCCGCCGTTCCAGCTCGACGAGCATGAGCGGGTCTCCGAAGAGGTGCGCCTGCGCTATCGTTACGTCGACCTGCGCCGCCCCGAGATGCTGCACAAGATCAAGATGCGCTCCGCTGTGACCCGTGCATTGCGCGGTTACCTGGACGACCACGGCTTCCTGGATGTCGAGACCCCGATGCTCACCAAGGCGACCCCCGAGGGCGCACGTGACTACCTGGTGCCCTCGCGTACCCATCCAGGTCACTTCTACGCACTGCCCCAGTCGCCCCAGCTGTTCAAGCAGCTGCTGATGATGTCGGGTATGGATCGTTACTACCAGATCGTCCGCTGCTTCCGCGACGAGGACCTGCGTGCAGACCGCCAGCCGGAGTTCACCCAGCTCGATATCGAAACCTCTTTCATGGATGAGGAAGAGCTGTTGGTGATGATGGAGGAGATGATCCGCAAGCTGTTCAAGGATGTACTCGACCAGGATCTGCCCAACCCCTTCCCGCGCATGAGCTACCAGGAAGCGATGCTGCGCTTCGGCTCCGACCGCCCCGACCTGCGCTGTCCCCTGGAACTGGTGGATGTGGCCGACCTGATGGCCGATGTAGAGTTCAAGGTCTTCTCCGGACCCGCCAAGGATCCCAAGGGTCGTGTCGCTGCACTGCGCCTGCCCAGGGGTTGCGAACTGAGCCGCAAGGAGATCGACGACTACACCAAGTACGTCGGTATCTACGGTGCCAAGGGCCTGGCCTATATCAAGGTCAACGAACTGGCCAAGGGTGTCGAGGGTCTGCAGTCGCCGATTCTGAAGTTCCTGCCGGACGATGTGGTGATGGCGATCATGGAGCGTACCGCCGCTGAAGATGGCGATATCGTCTTCTTCGGTGCCGACAAGACCAACGTGGTCAACGAGGCCCTGGGTGCACTGCGAGTCAAGCTGGGCGAGGACCGGGGCCTGATGGACGAGGGCTGGCACCCCCTCTGGGTGGTGGACTTTCCGATGTTCGAGTGGGACAGCCAGACCGATCGCTGGAACTCCCTGCACCACCCCTTCACCTCCCCCAAGGAGGAGCATCTCGATATCCTGGAGAGCGATCCCGAGAACTGTCACTCCCGCGCCTACGACATGGTACTCAATGGTACCGAGTTGGGTGGCGGTTCGGTGCGTATCCATCGCCGCGAGGTGCAGGAGCGGGTATTCAGCCTGCTGGGTATCGGTGAAGAGGAGGCCAGGGAGAAGTTCGGCTTCCTGCTGGACGCTCTAAAGTACGGTTGTCCTCCCCATGCCGGTCTCGCCTTCGGTCTCGACCGCCTGGTGATGCTGATGAGCGGTGCCACTTCGATCCGCGAGGTGATGGCCTTCCCCAAGACCCAGACTGCCGCCTGTCTGCTCACCAACGCACCCTCCGATGCCAACCCGGCACAGCTGCGCGAACTTTCGCTGCGCGTTCGCCTGCCCCAGGCTGAGGAGAAGAAAGCGGGCTGATCGCTCACTTTCAGCTATTCGGAAAAGCCCTGTCAGGATATCCTGGCGGGGCTTTTTTGTAACCTGCAACTGTAGGGTGCAATAGCGCAGCGTATTGCACCGATTCTCGGTGTGTTGGTGGGTTACGCTTCGCTAACCCACCCTACGGGCTGGACAGATTATAGGCGGGCTTTTATACCCTGGAACTGTAGGGTGCAATAGCGTAGCGTATTGCACCGGATGCGGCGTTGCTACGAAGGTGGGTTAGGCTTCGTTATTCCCCCTACGCAATCAATTAAGCGGAGCAGGTCAATGATGCGCGAGTACAAACGCCCGGAATCTGTGCTGGTGGTGGTGTATACGGTCGCTGGAGAGGTGCTGATGCTCAGGCGTACCCGTCCCAATCACTGGTGGCAGTCGGTGACCGGCAGCCTGGAGTGGGGTGAAACACCCCGCGAGGCGGCGGAGCGTGAACTGTTCGAAGAGACCGGGCTGCGTGGGGCAGGGCGCTTGATGGACTGGCGCCATGGCGAGCGGTTTCCCATTATCCATCCCTGGCGCAGGCGCTATGCACCGGGGACCCACTATAACCGGGAACACTGGTTCCGCCTGCAGCTGCCCGGGCGGCGCATCATCAGGTTGAACCCCGACGAACACAGCGAGTTGCGCTGGCTGCCGATCGTTCGGGCCGCGCGGCTGGCCACCTCCTGGACCAACCGCGATGCCATCCTCGCGCTACAGGGTGTCTGAGGCGAAATCCGCCAGCCTGGAGCGCTCACCCCTCAGCAGTGTGATGTGTCCGCTGTGCTCCCACCCTTTGAAGCGGTCCACCGCGTAGGTCAGGCCCGAGGTGGTCTCTGTGAGGTAGGGGGTGTCGATCTGGGCCACGTTACCGAGGCAGACGATCTTGGTGCCGGGCCCCGCACGGGTGATCAGCGTCTTCATCTGCTTCGGCGTCAGGTTCTGGGCCTCGTCGAGAATGATGTACTTGTTGAGGAAGGTGCGCCCGCGCATGAAGTTCAGGGAGTGGATACGGATACGTGAGCGCAGCAGGTCATCAGTTGCTGCACGCCCCCACTCGCCGCCCTCGGTCTGGGTGAGTACCTCCAGGTTGTCCATCAGGGCACCCATCCATGGTGTCATCTTCTCCTCCTCGGTACCGGGAAGAAAGCCGATATCCTCGCCAACCGGAACTGTCACGCGGGTCATGATGATCTCGCGGTAGAGGTTCTGATCGAGGGTCTGTGCGAGCCCGGCTGCCAGGGCGAGCAGGGTCTTGCCAGTACCCGCGGTGCCGAGCAGGCTGACGAAATCGGTCTCCGGGTCCATCAGCATGTTGAGGGCGAAGTTCTGCTCCCGGTTGCGGGCGGTGATGCCCCACACCGAGTGCCTTTCGTTGCGGAAGTCGTTGACCAGTTCCATGATGGCGTCTTCGCCTTCCCGGCGCTGTACCATCGCCTCGAAACCGTTGTCGCCCTCCATGTAGAGGCACTGGTTGGGGTACCAGCTCTCGGTTCCCGGGCCATTGATACGGTAGAAGGTCCGTCCCTCCTCCTGCCACGAGTCGATATCCTTGCTGTGCTCTTCCCAGAAGTCGGGCTCGAGCTGTTGCTCACCGCTGTAGAGCAGGGTGACGTCGTCGAGCACCTGGTCGTTGTGATAATCCTCGACCCTGATGCCGAGTACCGCGGCCTTGATGCGGAGGTTGATGTCCTTGGAGACCACGGTGACATCGTTATCCGGATACTCCTCCTGCAGGGCGATGGCGGTCCCCAGGATATTGTTGTCAGGGATATTGCCCGGCAGCGTATCGGGCAGCACCTTGGGCAGGTGCTTGGTCTGGAAGAAGAGCCGGCCGTGCTCCGGGGGCTCTCCGTTGGGTGCGCCGTTCATCGGGCCCGGCAGTGGCAGCCCGGCATCGATCTCTTCACTGCTCGCGTCGCGCATCAGGTCATCCAGGAAACGTGACACCTGGCGTACGTTGCGAGCCACTTCCGACATGCCCTTTTTGCCACGGTCGAGCTCTTCGAGAACCACCATCGGCAAAAAGATGTCGTGCTCCTGGAAACGGAAGATGGAGGTGGGATCATGCATCAGGACATTGGTGTCGAGAACGTAGAGGCGGGGGCGCTCAGCGGTATCTGTCATAACGGTGGATCACCTTTGGTGTAATGGGCGCACGGGGGTGCAGGGCCCCATCCGTTTGAAACGGGGCGTCTGGACTATCACGGTGCTGCGGGTCATTGTTATGGTTATTTCGATGCTTTCTTCAGTGCCTTGACGGCGTCGAGTACTTCGTCGGCGTGTCCCTTCACCTTGACCTTGCGCCACTCCTGGCGCAAAACGCCGTCACTGTCGATCAGGAAGGTGCTGCGCTCGATGCCGCGCACCTTCTTGCCGTACATGTTTTTCATCTTGATGACGTCGAACAGGTCGCACAGCTTTTCGTCAGGATCGGATGCCAGATCGAAGGGGAACTCCTGCTTGCACTTGAAGTTGTCCTGGGCCTTCAGGCTGTCGCGGGAAGCACCCAGAATGACGGTCGACTGGCGTCTGAATTTATTGATCGCCTCGCTGAAGTCCCGGCCCTCCTGGGTGCAGCCGGGGGTGCTCGCCTTGGGGTAGAAATAGAGTACCAGTGTCTTGCCCCGGTAGTCCGAGAGTTTTACGGTCTTGTCGCCGGTGATGTGCAGGTTCAGGTCAGGAACTTTCTTACCGATGGCTGCTTTGGGCATGCAGCAGTCTCCTTGGGTCGGTTAACACTAATTCGATAGGCCCTTTACCCTTTGAGGGGTTCAAGTACGGCATCCAGGTTGAGCGAGTCGCAGAACTCCAGAAACTCCTCGCGCAGGGTGCTGATATGTATATCCGCCGGTATTCCCACGGTCATGTGGACGGAGAACATCGGGGTGCCGGTGTGGGCGGCAGCATAGCTGTTGGTGGCCATGTCCTCGATGTTGATATGGTTCCGGGAGAAGAAACTGGCCAGGTGATGAACGATGCCCGGATGATCCAGTGATACCACTTCGACACCGTAGGGGAGCAGGTCGGTGGAGGTGGTCCTCTCGCCGGTGCGCTTGGCAATGATGGTCAGACCCAGCTCTTTTTCGAGGCCCGGGATGGCATCTTCCAGCTTGCTCAGTGTATTCCACTGCCCCTCGACCATCAGCAGGATGGCGAACTCGCCCCCCAGTACGGTCATGCGGCTGTCAGTGATGTTGCAGCTGTTGTCGAAAACTGCCTTGGAAAGGTTGTCTACGATGCCGGGTTTGTCGTTGCCAAGTGCCGAGATAACCAGGTAATTGTTGTTAGCGGACATTTCAGTCGTCTACTCCCCTGTGATTCATGGTTTGAGTGTAACGCCGGGGAGGCCGGGTTGTCTCCCCTTAATATGTGGGCAATTTGCCTGCCGCGGGAAAATAATTTCCGCCAGACCCTGTCATGCCTTGTCAGTCTCTCCAGTGGCGATTTAGAATGAGCGATTCGGTATTCATTTCTGGAGTTCGTACATGTTTCGAGGCAGCATGGTGGCGCTGGTCACTCCCATGGGGGAGGACGGCAGTGTCGACGTAGATAGCCTGCGTGCACTGGTAGAGTGGCACATCGATCAGGGCACCGATGCCATCGTGGCCGTCGGGACCACCGGTGAGTCCGCAACCCTGGACGAGGGGGAGCACTGCAAGGTGATCCGCCAGGTGATCGAGTTCGCCGCGGGCCGGGTGCCCGTGATAGCCGGAACCGGCGCCAACTCCACGACCGAGGCGATTCAGCTGACCCGTTGTGCCAAGGAGGCGGGTGCGGATGCCTGCCTGCTGGTCACCCCCTACTACAACAAGCCCACCCAGGAAGGACTCTATCTCCACCACAAGGCGGTGGCCGAGGCGGTGGATATCCCGCAGATTCTCTACAACGTGCCGGGGCGTACCGCCTGCGACATGCTGCCGGAGACGGTGGCTCGGCTGGCGCAGATTCCCAATATCATCGGCATCAAGGAGGCGACCGGCGACCTCGACCGGGTGACGGCTATCAAGGCGCTCTGTGGCGATGATTTCGAACTCTACAGCGGTGATGACGCGACCGGTCGCGAATTCGTTCTGCTCGGTGGCCACGGGGTGATTTCTGTCACCACCAACGTCGCCCCTGCCCTGATGCATGATATGATCGCTGCTGCCCTGGCCGGCGACAGTGCGCGGGCGGCCGGAATGGACGAGAAACTGGCCGGCCTTCACCAGGCGCTGTTCCTGGAGGCGAATCCGATACCCGTGAAATGGGCGCTCGCGGAGATGGAGCGGATTCCTGTCGGTATCAGGCTGCCGCTGACCTGGTTTGCCGAAGAGCACCATGAGACCCTGCGCCAGGCCATGGTGCAGGCGGAAGTCATTTAGAACTTTTCCGGATATCACGGTCGAAAAAGGGACCTGGCTCTGCATCTGCATGCTGGAGACGGGCCGGAACCAAAGATCACAGGCTAAGTGTTAATGTATAGAAATTCCCTGAAGTTGTTCATCGCCTCTCTTGTAATGGCTGGCCTTGCCGGTTGCGACTCCCTTCCCCAGGTGGATGATGTTCTGCCTGACAAGAAGGTGGAGTACAAAAAATCCAGGCAGGCTGAAAATGACCTGGAAGTTCCCCCCGATCTGACCCGCAGTTCCATCAGCGACGAGCTGGTGATTCCCGATGCCCAGCGCAGCAGCTCTTCCACGCTCTCCGGTTTCATGGAGAAGGAGCGGGTACAGGGTCGTACCGCGAGACAGGTCAACGTGCTTCCTGAGATCGAGAATATCGAGGTCATGCGTGATGCCGACCAGCGCTGGCTGGTGATCAATGGATCTGCCGAGGATGTATGGTTCAAAACCGTCAGTTTCTGGCAGGACAACGGCATCCTCCTCGCGGAACAGGACCCCACTGTCGGTATCATGCTGACCGACTGGCTGGAGAATACTGCCGATATCAAGAACGATTTCATCACCGATGCGATACGCAGGATCTTTGAAGGGGCCTATTCCGCCTCCACCCGGGACCAGTTCCGTATCCGTATCGAACCGGTCAACGGTACCGGCAAAACCGAGCTCTACCTGACGCACCGCGGTATGGAGGAGACTATTCTCTCGACCGACGGCAAGGTGGAGCGGGCAGTGTGGAACCCGCGCCCGACGGACCACGGCCTGGAGGCGGAGATGCTGAGACGGCTTATGGTCTACATGGGCGTGTCCGACCAGGAGGCGAGCCGCTCCCTGGCCCGGCGTGGTGATATCAAGCAGCGCTCCCAGCTCAGGCGCAGCAGTAACGCGGTGGCCCTGCTGATCGATGAAGGCTTTTCACGGGCCTGGCGTCTCACCGGTGTCGCCCTGGACCGTGTTGGTTTTGCCGTAGAGGACCGGGACCGCACCAAGGGTGTCTACTATGTCCGCTACAACGATCCGCTGAAGGATGTGGAAGAGCCCGGTCTGCTGGAAAAACTCGCCTTCTGGCGGGACAGTGACAAGGATATCAATAAAGAGGGACAGTACCAGGTCAGCCTCAATGCGGATGGCCCGCGGACCCAGGTCGTGGTACTGGACAAAGAGGGTGTAAGGGATAATTCCGAGACGGCACTGCGTATCCTCACCTTGCTCAATGAGCAGATAAAATAGCGGTGAGGGCGGGGCCCCTGCTCCTCCTGGAGTCCTGACATGCGCTTTGCCTTGCTGGGCAGCGGCAGTCGCGGAAACGCGACACTGATAGAGTCTGATAACTGCCGACTGCTGCTGGACTGCGGTTTTGCCGCCAAGGAGATCGAGCGGCGCCTGGCCTCGCTGGATGTGGCGGCCGATACCCTTGATGGCATCCTCGTTACCCATGAACACCAGGACCATATCCGTGGGGTCGGGGCCATGGCCCGTCGTTACGGGCTCCCGGTCTGGCTGAGCCATGGCACCTATCGAAAAGGCCGCTGTGGTGAACTGCCTGAAGTGCACCTTTTTCACAGTCACCAGGGTGATTTTCAGGTAGGAGATATCCAGGTCACCCCCTTTACCGTTCCCCACGATGCCGGAGAGCCTGTGCAGTTCCTGTTCAGGACACAAGCGGGCCGGCTGGGTGTGTTGACCGATACCGGCATGGTGACGCCCCATATCGTTGAGGTGCTGGCACCGTCGGATTCCCTGCTGCTCGAGTGCAATCATGACCAGGGGATGCTCAGAAACGGCCCCTATCCCCCGGCCCTGCAGCGCAGGGTGGGTGGCAACTACGGGCACATGAGCAACGCCCAGGCCGCCGGACTGCTCGCCCAGCTGGAGACCGGTCGCCTCAGGAACCTGGTCGCGGCCCACATGAGCGAAAAGAACAATCTGCCGGAGTTGGTCAGGGAGGCGCTGCTGGAGGCTGCGCCGGAGATGGAGGGGAGACTCTCATTGGCTGCACAGGACAGTGTCACCGGCTGGTTCGATGTCTGATGCCGTGACCCATCACAACAGGATGCATTGATGGCGCCCAGGTCGATACTCTTTCCCCGGCAATCGAGGATCGTTCCGGGCGAGCGCTGGCTCAATGTCTTTCTGCGTACCCTGCACCTGGTGGGGATGGCGGGGCTGGGGGCCGGCTTCCTCTACGCCGCTGCCGACGATACCTGGCGACTCTACCTGCAACTGACCCTTGCCACTGGTTTCGCCCTGGTACTGATCTCCGTCTACGCCAATGGCATATGGCTGGTTCAGCTGCGGGGGCAGATGATTCTGCTCAAGCTGTTGTTGCTGGCCATGGCCTTCTGGTTGCCGGATTCGAAGCTGCTGCTGTTCATTCTCGTGGTGGTCATATCCGGCTGGATTGCCCACGCACCCGCCAGGGTCCGCTATTATTCCCTTTATCACAGACGGCAAATCGATTTCCTGTAAAAAAGTAAGGGAAGATAACTTCTAAAGCGGCGCAGGATGCTGCCGATGATACTGATGTGAGCCCTCGGGCCCTGACTGCCGTTCACACCCAGGCGATCGGTCCCTCCTGGAGATGGATATGACAAGACGCTTGTCTCTCAGCCTGAAATTCTACCTGCTGCTGTTCGTGCTCATGTTGCTCGGTGTGGGGGTTCTGGGGTTTGTCTACATGACCCTGACGCCCATGAGTGCCGATTTCAAGGAGTACCGCTCCCACGTGGAGAAGCGTGAGGTACTGCTGATGGGTATACGCAAGAATTTCGGCTATGGCGGTGCGATCCACAACTTCAAGAACTACGTCCTGCGCGGGCAAGACAAGTACCTTGAATGGCTGGACAAGAACATGGCGGTTTCACGCAGCCAGTTCTCCGATTACCGCGAGCTGGCAAGCCTGTCACGGCAGGAGTTCGAGGCGCTGGCAAGTGTCGAGCAGGTGTTCGAGTCCTATTTCAGCATGATTCCGATTGCCCGGGAGATGGTGGCGGCGGGGAAGACCCCCGAGATGATCGACAAGGTCGTCAAGATCGACGACAAGCCTGCCATTGCCGGCCTCGAGGTACTCGAACAGCACTACCGGCAACTCACCCTGCAGGAGGCCGACGAGCTGGATGAAGAGATCGACAGTGCCGTGCAGTGGATGATCTGGATCACCGCAATCGGCGGCCTGGTGATCGTCGTGCTGATCCAGTTGACGCGGCTCTCCGTCCTGCGCCCGGTGGAGTCCGCCGTCGATGCGATGCAGGAGATCTCCCATGGTGACGGTGATCTGACCCGCAGGCTGGATACCAATGCGGATCGTGAAATTGCCCAGTTTGCCGAGGCGTTCAATATTTTCGTCTCCAAGGTCGAGGGCCTGGTGACGGAAGTGGTGCGCTCGGTGGCTGCCATGGAGTCGGCAGCCAGCAAGCTGGTCGAGCTGGCCAATACCACCAACAGGGGAGCCAGTCACCAGCAGGCCGAGGTTGAACATGCCGCCAAGGCGGTCAGTGACCTGGCCACAACGGCTCGCCAGGTGGCCGTGAGTGCCGGTGAGACCGCCGGCTCCACCCGGGATGCGGATCACGAGGCCGGCGAGGGTGTGTCGGTGGTACAGAACTCGATTACCGCGGTGCAGGAGCTGTCCAGGGAGATCAACGACGGCGCCGAGGTGACCCGCGAACTCTATGGTGAGAGCCAGAATATCGGTACCGTGCTCGATGTGATCCGTGGGATAGCCGAGCAGACCAACCTGCTCGCGTTGAATGCCGCCATCGAGGCGGCCAGGGCCGGCGAGCAGGGCAGGGGCTTTGCGGTGGTGGCCGACGAGGTGCGCTCCCTGGCGCAGCGTACCCAGGAGTCCACCGAGGAGATCCAGGATATGGTGAGCCGCCTGCAGGAGCGCGCCTCGGCAGCCGTATCCGCCATGGAGCATGGCTGTATCCAGGCTGGGGAGGGGGCTGAACTGGCGGCCGGTGCGGGCCGTTCGCTCCACGCCATCACCAGCACGGTCAGCGATATCAGCCTGAAGAGCAGTGAAATCGCCGATGCCGCCATCAATCAGAGCGAGGTGTGCGAGGCAGTTAACAGAAACATTTCGGAGGTGGCCGAGGAGGCAAGGAAGACCTCGGAGACGGCCCGCGAGACCAGCAAGATCAGCAGTGAAATCCTCACCATGGGCGCGGAGCTGCACAGACTGCTCGCCCAGTTCCGCATCAGCGGTTCCTGAACGTTTTTCTGGCGGCATTTCATCGCCGCTTGGAGTATCATTACGCCTCTGTTTTTCCGCTTATCCAACAAGGTAAACGATGCTCAGTCTCCGTGGTGCCCCCGCCCTTTCAGATTTCCGTCTCCAGAAACTCCAGCGTCGCCTGGCCGAGGTCCTAGGCCGGCCGGTCAGTCTCTACGCGGAGTTCATGCATTTCGCTGAACTGGAACAGTCACTGACCGATGATGAGTCAGCTGTTCTGGACCGGGTGCTGAGGTATGGTCCCCACCTGGAGGAGCACGAACCGGAGGGTACCCTGCTGCTGGTGGTTCCCCGTCCCGGAACCATCTCCCCCTGGTCGACCAAGGCGACGGATATCGCCCACAATTGCGGTCTCTCGAAAATCGAGCGCCTGGAGCGGGGTGTGGCCTACTACCTGGTTCCCGACGGCGATGCGCTGGCATCCGGGGAGATCGAGGCGGCCCGTTCGGTGTTGCACGACCGCATGACCGAAGCGGTCTTCAGCGATTTCGAAGAGGCGGCCTGCCTCTTCAGCCATGCCCGGCCGGCACCCTTCACCACGGTGGACGTGGTGGATGGCGGCAAGCCGGCACTGGAGCAGGCCAATTCGGATCTTGGGCTGGCCCTCTCCGATGACGAGATCGACTACCTGGTGGAGAGCTTCCAGGGCCTGGGGCGTAACCCCACGGACGTGGAGCTGATGATGTTCGCCCAGGCCAACTCCGAGCATTGCAGACACAAGATCTTCAATGCCGACTGGATCATCGACGGCAAGCCCCAGGAACGCTCCCTGTTCAAGATGATTCGCAACACCACCGACAAGTCGCCCGAGAACGTCCTCTCCGCCTACAAGGACAACGCCGCGGTGATGAGCGGCCACGAGGGTGAACGTTTCATCCCCGGGCCAGGCGATCACGCTTACGGCTACAGCCGTGAGAACATCCATATCCTGATGAAGGTGGAGACCCACAACCATCCCACCGCCATCTCCCCCGATCCCGGCGCGGCCACCGGCTCCGGAGGCGAGATCCGCGACGAGGGAGCTACCGGTAAAGGCTCCAAGCCCAAGGCGGGTCTCACCGGCTTCTCGGTATCAAACCTGCGTATTCCCGGTGCGGAGCAGCCCTGGGAACAGGACTTCGGCAAGCCGTCGCGCATCGTATCCGCACTGGACATCATGCTGGAGGGGCCCATCGGTGGCGCCTCCTTCAACAACGAGTTCGGCCGTCCCAACCTGTGCGGCTATTTCCGCACCTACGAACAGAAGGTGCCGGGTCCCGATGGCGAAGAGCTGCGCGGTTACCATAAACCGATCATGCTCGCCGGCGGCCTGGGCAATATCCGCGAAGAGCATATCGAGAAGACCGAGTTTCCCGCGGGCTCACCCCTGGTGGTGTTGGGTGGACCGGCCATGCTTATCGGCCTCGGGGGCGGTGCCGCATCGTCCATGGCCAGCGGCACCTCTGCAGAGGATCTCGACTTCGCCTCTGTGCAGCGCTCCAACCCCGAGATGGAGCGGCGCTGCCAGGAGGTGATCGACCGCTGCTGGGCCCGTGGCGATGACAACCCGGTTCTCTTTATCCACGATGTGGGCGCCGGCGGGCTATCCAATGCGCTGCCCGAGCTGGTGCACGACGCCGGCAAGGGTGGACGTTTCGAACTGCGCAACGTGCCCAATGACGAACCCGGCATGTCACCCATGGAGATCTGGTGCAACGAGTCCCAGGAGCGCTACGTGATGGCTGTTGACGCGGAGAAACTGGAGACTTTCCAGCAGATCTGCGAGCGCGAGCGCTGCCCCTATGCCATCGTGGGTGAGGCGACCGATGAAGAGCACCTGATCCTGGGCGATGCCCACTTCGAGAACAATCCCATCGACATGCCGATGCCGCTGCTGTTCGGCAAGCCACCGCGCATGTTGCGGGATGTGAAGCACCGGCCCTTCCACAAACCGGAACTCGATTTTACCGGTGTGGATCTGAAGGAGGCTGCACTGCGGGTGCTGCGCCTGCCCACGGTGGCGAACAAGACATTCCTGATCAGCATCGGTGACCGTTCCATCACCGGCCAGGTGGCCCGGGACCAGATGGTGGGGCCCTGGCAGGTGCCGGTGGCGGACCTGGCGGTCACTCTCTCCGATTATGTCGGTTACTACGGCGAGGCGATGGCCATGGGTGAGCGCACCCCGCTCGCTCTTATCGATGCGCCGGCATCAGGCCGCATGGCGGTGGGTGAGACCATCACCAACCTGGCTGCTGCGGCGATCGGGAAGATGGGTGATATCAAGCTCTCGGCCAACTGGATGGCGGCGGCGGGATACACCGGTGAGGATGCCAAGCTCTACGAGACCGTCAAGGCGGTGGGTATGGAGCTCTGTCCGGAGCTCGATATCTCCATCCCCGTTGGCAAGGACTCCATGTCCATGAAGACCGTCTGGCAGCAGGATGGCGAGGACCGGGTGATGAGCTCGCCGCTCTCCCTGATCATCTCCGGTTTTGCCCCGGTGAGCGATGTGCGCCGTACCCTGACGCCACAGCTGCGCACCGACAAGGGTGATACCGACCTGGTGCTGATCGATCTCGGCAAGGGGGCCAACCGTCTCGGTGCCTCCGCTCTGTCCCAGGTCTACGGGCAGATGGGGCGTCGCGGGCCGAACCTCGATGATCCTGCCATGCTGAAGCGCTTTTTCGATACCATCCAGGGCCTCAATGCCGAGGATAAGCTCCTGGCTTACCACGACCGCTCCGACGGCGGCCTGTTCACCACCCTGGCCGAGATGGCTTTTGCCGGTCACTGCGGTGTCAATATCCGGATCGATGACCTGGGTGAGAATGAGTTGGCTGTGCTGTTCAGCGAAGAGCTGGGTGCGGTTATCCAGGTGCGTCACAGCGATACCGACGAGGTGCTGAAACAGCTGAAGGATAACGGTCTCGGCCACCACAGCCATGTTATCGGTGAACTCAACCCGGAAGATCGCATCGTTGTCACCCGTGGTCGCAACGAGCTGTTCAACATGGGTCGTATCGAGCTGCAGCAGGCCTGGTCCGAGACAACCCGCGAGATGCAGGCCCTGCGCGACAACCCGGATTGCGCGGCCGAGGAGTTCGAGCGTATCGCCGATACCACCGACCCCGGCATGCAGGTGCAGCTGGGCTTCGACCCTGAAGAGAACGTGGCTGCGCCCATGATCAACAGCGGTGTACGTCCTGCCATGGCGATCCTGCGTGAGCAGGGGGTCAACGGTCAGATCGAGATGGCCAACGCCTTCCACCGTTCCGGTTTCGAGTCTGTCGACGTGCATATGTCGGACATCATCGAGGGCAGGGTCGAGCTTGACCGCTTCAAGGGGCTGGTGGCCTGTGGCGGATTCTCCTACGGTGACGTGCTGGGGGCCGGCGAGGGCTGGGCCAAGTCGATCCTCTTCAACGGCCGTGCGCGTGAGCAGTTCGAACAGTTCTTCAACCGGCAGGACACCTTTGCCCTGGGTATATGCAACGGCTGCCAGATGCTCTCCAATCTGCATGAGTTGATTCCCGGAGCCGAGCACTGGCCTCACTTCGTGCGCAACCGCTCCGAGCAGTTCGAGGCGCGCTTTGTCTCGGTTGAGATCGAATCCTCTCCCTCGGTGCTGCTGCAGGGTATGGAGGGCTCCAGGCTGCCTATCGCGGTGGCCCATGGCGAGGGCCGCGCCGAGTTCCGTGATGCCGGCCACCTGGAGGATGCACGTCAACTCGTCGCCCTGCGCTATGTCGAGAATGACGGCCAGGTCGCAACACGCTACCCCGCCAACCCCAACGGGTCACCCGAGGGGATCACCGGTCTCACCAGTGAAGATGGCAGGGTGACGATCATGATGCCCCATCCGGAACGTGTGGTCAGGAGTGTGCAGAACTCCTGGCATCCCGAGGAGTGGGGCTCGGACGGCCCCTGGCTGAGACTGTTCCGCAACGGCCGCCACTGGGTCGGCTGATGGTTTGATGAGAAGATGGAGGAAACAAGAATGAAGAAGATCGCTATTGCCACTCTGCTGGCTGGCTTCGCCCTGCTGGTATCCGGTTGCGCACCGGAGGTCGGATCCGAAAAATGGTGCAACCAGATGAAGGAGAAGCCGAAAGGGGAGTGGAGCGCAAACGAGGCGGGTGACTTCGCCAAGCATTGCGTTTTCAAGTGAGGCCTGTCCTTTAGAAAGAAAAGTGGCCTTGTCCCGTCCTAAAATACGTTGACGTTTTTTTACACAGCCAGCTGCCTCGGGCAGCTGGCTTTTTCATGCACTTGTTCAGGCGTTTGCATCCCCAGGCTCAAGTGCGGCCTGATACGGTTGTAGGCATCTATCGACTCTGCCACTAACCTGCGCAACTCTTCGAACGTCTTGCAGCGATAGATCAAAAATTCCTGCTTCAATATTCCATTTACCCGCTCTGCCAGGGCATTTTGATAACAATCATAACCATCGGTCATCGATGGCCTAATGCCATTTTCACGCAGCGCCTGCTGGTAGGGCTCTGAGCAATACTGTATGCCACGATCTGAGTGATGAACCAGCTCTTTGTGGGTTCTTCGGCATACTACCGATTGGCGTAATGCTTTAACCGTGCTGTGCGCTTTCAGGTCATGGCTCAGCTCATAACCCATGATTTTTCGAGAGTAGGCATCTGTCACTAGCGATAAATAATGGACTCCCTGCTCACTCTCAAGATAGGTAATGTCACTGACAAAGACTTGCTCCGCTCTACATATCTCCATATCTTTCAAAAGATTAGGGTGTTTTTTCATCCAATGACGGCTGTTTGTTGTTTTGGTATAGCTGCGCCGCGCTCTTATCAGCAAGTTGTGCTGACGCAGATAATCAAATAACCCATCACGACCGAGTTTGATTCCTAGCTCTTCAAATCGGGGCTTGAGCAAGTAATAGAGCTTGCGGGTTCCCAGCCGGGGAAGTCGCCGACGCAACTCCAGCACCAAGGCCATGACCGGCCTCAGATCCTCCTGTCTCTGGCGCTGACGCCTGATCCACTGGTAGACACTCTGGCGAGAGATCCCAAACAGCCGGCATGACCGGCTCAAACTCACCTTTCCTTCAGCTTGGGCTTTTCTCGCAGTTTGGATAAGTACTTTTTTCTCAGAGAGGCTCCGTACTGCTGATCCATAAGGTCAATCATCCCATTGAGAATCCAGTTTTTCGCCCGCTCATCCTCGAGTTCCCGCTCCAGGCGTTTGATCTTCTCAGCGGGGGTCTCTGTTGCTTTTGCCATAGGCAGCTCTCTTGGGGGGGACCAATCTAGTTTTCCATGCTTACGCAGCCACACCAATACGGTGCTTCGACCTTGGATACCATATAGCTTCTGGGCCTGCTTGTAGCTCATCTCGCCTTTTTCAACGCGATCAACAACCGACAATTTAAAGCCTAGCGGATAATCACGCTGGGTGCGCTTTCTTCTTGAGGGGGATTGCTTGTCCATCAATAAGTCCTCTGGTTGTAAACTTATTTCAGGACGGGACACCTGAAATATAAAGGCCCTGCATCGGCAGGGCCTTTTTTTATCCCGTCATATCCGGATTTGGAGCATCTGTAGGGTGCAATAGCGCAGCGTATTGCGCCGCCCTAATGGTGGGTTACGCTTCGCTAACCCACCCTACGGTTATATTGGGAGCCTTCCCGGTGCAATTGAACAGGCATCTCGCTCGGAAGAGTTTCAGTAGGGTGCAATAGCGCAGCGTATTGCACCGATAACAAGGCCGGCGGTGGGTTACGCTTCGCTAACCCACCCTACGCCTTTTGTTGGGCCTTTTTTATTTCGGGAGCCACTGCCTCCAGAGGGCAATTGATCAGGTTCTGAACTGGCCGATCATGTTGCGCAACTGCTCGGTGATGTCGTTGAGCCGGGAGTTCTCGTCGTTGATCTGGTTTGCCCCTTCGGCTGAACCCTCGGCCACGTTGCTGATAGTCATGACGTTGCGATTGATCTCTTCAGACACCATCGACTGCTCTTCCGCCGCGGTGGCGATCTGGTCGTTCACCTCGTTGATATGGGCAACGGAACGGGTGATGTTACTCAGGGCGGAACCGGCAGCAGATGCGCGGTCTGCGGAGTCCTCGGCCCGCTTCTGACTGTCGGTCATCACGGTCACCGCGGTCTGGGAGCCTGTCTGCAGCCGCTCGATCATATCCTTGATCTCCAGGGTGGCGTCCTGGGTCCTGCCCGCAAGTGCCCGCACCTCGTCTGCCACCACGGAGAAACCGCGTCCCGCCTCGCCTGCCCGTGCCGCCTCGATGGCGGCGTTGAGGGCGAGCAGGTTGGTCTGCTCGGAGATGCCCTGGATCACGTCGATGATGGCGCCGATGTTGTCACTCTCCTGCTGTAACTGGGCGATGGTGGCCGAGGCATCACCGATCTTGCTGGAGAGCTGGTCGATATCCTGTATGGTCTGTTCCACGATGTCCCTGCCGGTATGCGCCTCCTTGTCGGCCTCGGAGGCGGCGTCAGCAGCGGCGTGGGCGTTGGCCGAGATCTCGCGGACCGTGGCGGTCATCTGGTTGATGGCGGTGGCCACCTGTTCGATCTCCTGCTGTTGGGAGAGTACGCCGTGACGGGTGGAGCTGATCACTTCGGTGAGCCTGGAGGTTGTTGTGCCCAGGTTTTCCGAGGCGTCGGTGACGCCGATAAGCTCTTCCCGAAGTGTCTCGCGTATCGCCTCTGCGGATTGACCGATCTTGCCCAGTTCATCACCTGTGCTGGTGGTTATGGGGTTGGAGAAATCCCCCTCCGCCATGCTCTTCATCCCCTCCGCCAGCCGCAGGGCAGGTCCGGTGATCTGTTGCTTGATGAAGTAGAGGTAGCCGGCCAGTGCGATCAGTGTCGCCACGATAATCAGGATAATGCTGGTTGAAATGGATGTGTGGGTTTCCACGATCTCGCTTTGGCCGTGTTCTGCGATATGTGCAAGGATCGCGTCTGCCGACTCTTCCAGCCGTGCCGTGGGTGCCCGGTCGATGCCCCGTACCGCCTTGTCGCCTGCCCTGGGATCGAAGCCGGCCTGGCGAAACACCTCCAGCCCTTCCCGGTAGGCCCTGCCCATCTCCCTGTGTTCAGCCAGAAACTGCTCCAGGCCCTGGGCCATGGAGGTGTTGTGGAGTGTCGACAGGAGCTGTTTGCCCTCCTCCTGGATCTTCGCCTCCAGTTTCTGGAAACGTTTCCAGTACTTGTCGAAATCCTCGGGGTTATGGCCGCGCAGCAGTGTGTTCTTCCACTCCTGCACCTGCTTCTTGAAATCCAGGGTGAGCTGGCGGATGGCGCTCTCCTGGGCCGCTTCCTGGAAGATGACCTGTTCGAACTCCTGCAGGGTGGTGCGGGTGATCCAGAAACCTGAAAATGCGGTGCCGATGACGAGCAGGGTGCCGATTGCGGCTATAGCCAGTAACTTGTTGCGTATGCTGTTCGTCAGCCAATCCATTCATGCACTCCCCGTGGCATCGAGCTCGATATGCCGAATTGTCTATTCTTCCTGCCAGAGCACCACCTGGTTGCGTCCCTTGGCCTTGGCGGTCAGCAGGGCGTGATCCGCTTCACTTATAGCGTCAGCGGGGCCCTTTTCTTTAGTCATCTCCGTGGCCCCGAAGGATGCCGTGATGCGGAAATCGGGCTGATCATCTATTCCCATGTCAGTATCCGCTATGGTCTGGCGAAGGCGCTCCATGAGGGTGCTGGCGTTCTCAAGTCTTGTGTCGGGCAGGCAGAGCAGAAACTCCTCACCGCCGTAGCGGTAGATGGAGTCGTACTTGCGCAGCTGGTCCTTGCAGATCTCGGTGACCCGCTTGAGTACCATGTCTCCGACAAGATGGCCAAAGCGGTCGTTGACCTCCTTGAAGTGATCGATATCGATCATGCAGATCACGCAGCCCGACCCGGTGCGCACCACGCGCTCATACTCCTGGTTGAGGCGGTAGATCATGGACTGCCGGTTCCAGATGCCTGTCAGGTGATCGACCGAGCAGATCTGGTTGACGATGCTGAACTGCAGGTTGTTGAGTTCGATTTTGAACGAGAGGGAGCTGTCTGTGAAATCGGAAAAGTCCTTGCTGCTGATGCCCTTGCCCCGGTTATGGGTTTCGATAAGGAACCTGGCCTGGAGATGGAGGTCCTTGTGCAGTTTTTCGATCTTATCCAGGGCCGGGTACTCGTTAAGCTTGTCCCTGCCGCTGTCATAGAACCATCTTCCAAACTCGCAGCGCAGGTGTGCATCCTCTTCCAGGTATCCCGACTGAACTTCCTCATCACTGCAGATGAGCAGCTTGTGGGTCTGGTCTATCCATACAAAGTGCTGAATGATCGCTTTGTCCAGATCGCGCATCAGCTTGATGTTGTCCTGCAGGACATTGCAGTCTGTATCCATGGTTGTTCCCGGCTGAGGCCCCAGGCGACCCGATCCTGACTGGGTGGCTTTAATTGTTTGGGCTGAATGGCTCGCCCTAATATAGCTGGAAATGGTTTGGGTTACGATTCGATCACATTTTCAGAACTTACTTCAGGCGTAATGCAGGAAAAATGCTCTCCAGAGACTATCCTATAAAGATGTCTGCCATATTTTCGGTGGCGATATACTTGGCTTAAAAAAGGGTGACCGTGGATGCTGGATGATCTTGAGATTATCGAGGTAGCTAAAGATACCGTGCTGTTCAATGAGGGTGAGGAGGGTGACTGCGCCTACCTGGTCGAGTCGGGGCGCGTGGAGATCTCTATCACCGATATGGGAAAAAAGGTGTTCCTTGGCAGTGTGACTCCAGGTGAACTGCTGGGTGAGATGGCCATCATCGACAACCAGCCCAGGAGTGCAAAGGCGACTGTCGTGGAAGATGCGCGGCTGCATGTCATCAGGCGCGAGCAGATCAGCCAGCGGCTGGAGAAGCTGGATCCTGCCATGCAGCATATCTTCCAGCTGATGGCTTTTCGCTTCAGGGGCAATCTCGAGAGTGTGCGCAGAACCCACACGTCGCAGGAAAAGCCGGAATACTATATCGACCCCGAGCTCAGGGGGCGGGCCGTCGAAAAACTGCGACTGGAAGCGGATCTGTGGGCGGCAGTCGATCATGGCGAGTTGAGTGTCTATTACCAGCCGATCATCGATCTCGACGGTGCCCGGTTTGCCGGCTTCGAGGCACTGCTTCGTTGGGATCATCCGGAGCGGGGCGTGGTGATGCCGGGTGTTTTCATCTGCCTGGCGGAGGAGACGCCGCTTATCGAGGGTATCGGCGAGATGGTCATAGAGCAGGTGGTCTCTGACTATCCGCGCCTGCAGCAGATTCTGAAGGATCACGGCGATAGCCGGCAGGACGACTTTTACGTAGGGGTCAACGTCTCCCCAAAACAGGTGAACAGCCTGAACAGGTTTCAGCGTATCGCGGATATCGTGAGCAATGCAGAACTCTCCACTGATGTGATCAAGCTGGAGATCACCGAGAGTCAGCTGGTGGAGATCACCCATGTCATGGAGTGGGTGCGGGAGGCCAAGTCCCACGGTTTCAGGGTGGCCATCGATGATTTCGGCACCGGGTATTCAAGTCTCTCGCACCTGTTGCATCTCAAGGCCGATACACTCAAGATCGACCGTACCTTTGTGCGCGACATGCTGCGACATCAGCAGGCAGAGAGCATGGTGCGTGCCATAGTCTCCATCGCCCGCTCATTCGAGATGGATATTGTCGCCGAGGGTATTGAAACCCAGTCCCAGCTGGCACTGCTGTCCAGGCTGGGGTGTGATTCCGGACAGGGGTTCCTCATCGGACATCCCATGCAGTTCGATGATCTGGCAAAATGGGTGGGAACGAGGTCCAGCCAGCATTAAGGGGGGGAGTGTGCAACGACTGTTTATCCTGCTTTCGGATGTCGAGCAGTGTACTGCAGTATTCTCCCGTCTCAGGGAGTCAGGTGTTCCCGAACGTCACATGCATGTTATCGCCGGCCTGGGAACGACCATCGAGGAGCTGCCCGAGGCCAATGTCCTGCAAAAGACAGAGCTGCTTCACGGCATCATCAAGGGGGGAGTTGTAGGCGGTGCAGCCGGACTTGTCGGTGGGCTGCTGGTGGTCAACTTTCCTCCCGCCGGGGTGATCTTCGATAACTCATTGCTACTGCCGCTCTCGCTTGCAGGTGCTTTCGTTGGTGCTGCTGCATCCTCCCTTATCTCGAGTCGTGAACACAATCGTCGCCTGGACCCCTACCAGGACGCGCTCGCGCGGGGGGAGATTCTGCTGTTGGCTGATGTGCCGAAACATGAAGCCGGTGATCTAAGGCAGATGATTACCGACGCCCATCCGGGTGCGCGGATTGGTATGCACCGCTAGTGTCCCGTTTGGTTAATTCGCATAATTAATGAGCGCGCCAGCGGCCTGTGGGCTAGGCGCGGTGCGCAGGGAATGGCCCAGCCCCTTATCAAGCATCGCAACAACGCCTACAGGCCGCTGGCACGCTCCCTTTGGGCACCCCTGAGAACGCCCGGCTCGGTGTTGGCGTCGCTTGATATAGATGGCTATACCGGCGCAACGCCGCCTTGATCCGGTCGTTCTCAGGGGCGCATTAGTCATGCGAATTAACCAAACGGGACACTAGAACTTTCTCGACTCTTCATCGGGCTGAGTACGTTTCGGATTGGGCACCGGCGGGTACCTTTCATCCAGGGCCATGGATGGGCCGTCTGCACAGACGATACGGGCATGACGACGCAGCAGTTCCCTGGGTGATCGCACGCCGCAGGAGTGGGCGATGATACCCACCTCGTACTCCAGGTTGCGTATATAGTTGGCCACGCGTTCCGCCTTGACCTCCGGTACCAGGCCCTTCTGCAGGTCCTGGTCGTGGGTGGTGATGCCCGTGGGGCAGGTGTTCTTGTTGCACTGAAGGGCCTGGATGCAACCCAGGGCGAACATGGGCCCCCTTGCAGAGGCAACGAAATCGGCGCCCACGCACATCGCCCAGGCGATATCGGCCGGGGTGATCAACTTGCCCGAGGCGATGACCGTCACCTCGTCCCGCAGGCCGTACTCGTTCAGCTTGTCCACCAGCATGTAGAGGCTCTCGCGAAGGGAGAGTCCCACGGCATCGATCAATGGCATGGGTGCCGCGCCGGTTCCGCCATCAGAGCCGTCCAGCGTGATGAAGTCAGGGCAGTACTCGGGGCCTAAATCCATGACTTCGCGGAACAGGGCGTCCAGCCAGTGGGGGCCGCCTATCACGGTCTTGAAGCCGACAGGCTTGCCCGTCACGTCGCGCACCCGGCGGATCATTTTCAGCAGGTCCGCATTGCAGTTGATGTCCGGGTGACGGTTGGGACTGATCGCATCCTTGCCCATCGGAATACCGCGGATACTGGCAATCTCCTCCGTTATCTTGCCTGCCGGAAGAATGCCGCCCTTGCCCGGCTTGGCGCCCTGGCTCATCTTGATCTCGAACATCTTGACCGCATCGTGGGCGGCCACTTCCCTCAGCTTTTCATCGCTCAGGTTGCCATCCAGGTCCCGTACGCCGTTTTTAGCCGTACCGATCTGGAACGCGATATCGGCACCACCCTCAAGGTGGTAGGGCGAAAGACCGCCTTCTCCCGTGTTCATCCAGCTGCCTGTCGCTTTTGCGCCCTTGGAGAGGGCAAGTATCGCCGGCTTGGAAAGTGCGCCGTAGCTCATGCCGGAGATATTGAACAGTGAGTCGGTGGTATAGGGGGTTGTACAGTTTTTGCCGATGGTTCTCGGTTCAGGCGGTACCGCATCCTCACCCAGGGTGGGGAAGGGGCAGTTCACGAACAGTACCGAGCCGGGTCTGCGGATATCGCGGGTGGAGCCGAAGGCCACGGTATTGGGCAGGTTCTTGCCGGCCCTGTAGACCCACGAGCGCTGGGCGCGATTGAAGGGGAGCTCTTCGCGATCCATGGCAAAGAAGTACTGGCGGAAGAACTCGCCGAGATGTTCGAAGAAATACCTGAAATGGCCGATGACAGGGTAGTTGCGCCGGATTGCCGTCTTGGTCTGGGTGACGTCGTAGATGTAGGTGACGATGACGGCGATGACCAGGGCGACGAAGATGAACACCGCAATGGCAGTGAAGATTTCCAGAACGCCGAAAAGAAAGCCCTGCATACCGCTGCTGGAATCCATGCGAATCTCCCAGTTCAGATTGGAGGTGGCTGGTCACGATTGACCGTCCACTCCATGGACCGGTTACTGCATTACATCCAAGCTTAGACGGATTCCTGGGAAATTAAAGTCATGCGAAAGAGGGTTTTTACCGCTCCCTGAAGGCGCTGTCGAAACCACGTGTGACCGGGCGCAGCAGGTAGTCGAGGATGCTCTTCTGCCCGGTGCGGATATCTGCGGTCACGGTCATGCCCGGAAGTATCTTGAAGCGGGTGGGGTCGTCTCCCAGGTGATTTCTGTCGAGCCCGATCTCCGCCCTGTAGTAGGGGTTTTGCTCCGGGTCGAGGTAGGTGGATGCCGACAACCGCAGGACCTTGCCGTCCAGGCTGCCGAAGCGGGAGGAGTCATAGCTGGTGAATTTCACCTCGGCGGTCTGTCCGACGTGTACGTGGCCGATATCCTCGGTGCTGATCCTGGCTTCAATGATCAGTTCATCCTCGACCGGTACGATCTGCATCATCACCTCGGCCGGTGCCACAACCGCACTGCTGCTGCTGATCATCAGCCCCTGCACGATGCCGTCCACCGGTGCCGTCACCTCCAGTCGGTTGACCCGGTCGCGCAGGCGGATCAGTCCACCCTCGACCTCGGCCAGTTCATTGGCGACACTGCCGATCTCCAGTTCCACCTCGCGGTTGTGGCGTGCGTAGAGTTCCAACTGGCGCTGACGGCTCTCCTCGAGGGCCGTGTTGGCCACGGCGATACTGTCCACCGCCTTGCGCAGTGCACTCTCGGCCTCGGCAAGCCGTGAGCGGGCGCCGAGCAGTTCGGTTCTGGATACGGTGCCCTTTTTGGAAAGGTCCTCGCGGATCTTCACCTGTTCGCGGTAGATGGCGAGTTCCTTGCGCAGGGCAACCGCCTGGTTCTTCTGGCTGGTAAGCTCAGAGCGACGCTGTTCGATCTGGCTTTCGATCACCGACAACTCGCTCTCCAGGCTGTTGACCTGTGCCAGGTAGATGGTGTGCTGCTTGGTGGCGAGATCCTGGTACTGTTCGTCGAACTTGCTGAAATCCGGTTCCCGTTTTTCCACCAGGGCCTGCAGGCGTTCGCCCTGGAGCTGCAGGCTGGCGCGCCGGGTGAGCATCTGCTGCAGTTCCGATGTGGATGCTGCCGGGTCGAAGCTGATCAGGATATCGCCGGCTCTCACGGCATCTCCGTTTCTGACATGGAGCTTGCTGACAATGCCGCCTTCCAGGTGCTGAATGTTGTGGATATGGCCTGCAGGAATGACCTCGCCCTCGGCTATGGCCACCTCGCTGACCTGGGTCAGTGCCGCCCAGGCGACTGCCGAGGCGAGCAGGAACATGCTGACCAGCACGGCCAGGGTGATGACCCGCCTTGGCGCGTTCTCTTCAAGCTGAATCGCCTGTGCCAGGTAGTGGGCGCGGGCTCTGGGAAGGCCGGCGGTACTCTCTTCGGCGAATACAATGCTGTCTTCTTTCATGCTGCACTCTCCAAAATCAGCTTCACCGCTTCTTCTGAATTACCCGAGAAGACCATCGAACCCTGGTCGAGGATGATGGCCTTGTCGGCGATGCGGGCGTGGCTGGGACGGTGGGAGACCATGACGATGGTCTTCTTCCCTTTCAGCTTTTTCAGTTGTGCCATAAAGCGCTCATCGCTCTCCATGTCCAGCGAGGCGCCGGGCTCATCCATCAGTACGATCTGGGCTGGACGCAGGAATGCCCTCGCCATGGAGAGTCCGCGCATCAGGCCCGGCGGCAGGCGGTCGGTTGCGTTGTCACCAATGCGGGTTTCGAAACCATCCGGCATGGCGAGGATGTCGTCCAGCACATCCGCCTGTTCGCAGGCCTCGCGCAGCTCCTCGTCGGTGGCCAGTACGTTGTTCAGACGAAGGTTCTGGGCAATGGTGCCGTGGAACATCTTGGCCTTCTGGGGGACGTAGGCGATAGCCCTGCGCAGGTCCATGGCGTTGAGCTGGCGGATATCGAACTCGTCCAGGCTGAGGGATCCGGCCTGGGGTTTGTACATGCCGGCGATCAGTTTTACCAGTGTCGATTTACCGGAGCCTGTCTGGCCCAGGATCGCCACCATCTCTCCCGGCTCGACGCTGAAGGTGATGCCCAGCAGGGCGGGGTCGCTGTTGGGGCCATAGCGGAAGCTGACCCTGTCCACTTCGATACGCCCTTTGAGCTCTGTCAGCATCAGGGCTGAGCGTCCGCTATGGCGTTCAGGGTCGAGACGCATCAGCTGGTTGATCTGCTGGATCGCCTTGGAGACCTGTTCGAAACGGCTGAAACTGAGGAACGCGCTCTGCAGGGGGGCGAGGACCTTCCAGATCAGGGCCATGGTGGCGATCAGGGCGCCGATGGTCATGTCGCCGGTGATGACCGAGTAGGTGCCGATGGCGAGTACCGCGACACTGGCGATCATCACCGCGCTCTGGGCGAATGACTGGATCACGGCATTGGATACCGTGGTGTGGTAGTTGGCAGTGACGGATTCGCCGGAAAATTCGCGGAAGCGCTCGCTCCAGACCGTCTCGCTGCCGACACCCTTGATCTCGTGCCGACCGTTGAGGGTCTGAATCAGCATGCGCTGCTTCTCTGTGCGGGATCGGGCGGAGTGCATCACTCGGTTTGCACTGGCCGGCAGCCAGAGGGCGCCGAAGGCGATGTAGATGGCGAGCATCACGATGGGAACATAGGCTACCGGGCCGGCGATCAACCAGATCACCAGCACGAACATCACCACGAACGGCAGTTCCATCAGCAACGAGGCATTGGGCCCGGTGAAGAAGTCACGCACCGTATCGAACTGTTTCAGCCTGGAGAGCTGGGATGCCATGGTGGAGCGCTCGGTGAAGAGGGGTGGGAGGTGGAGAATCTGCCTGAACGTCTCCACGCCGATCAGGTAGTCCAGCCGGCCGGCCACCCTGCCGATCATGTTGGCGCGCAGGAAGCGCAGTGCCATGTCCGCGACGAGGGCGCAGAGAATGCCGCCGATCATCCAGGGCAGTGCCTCGAGAGACTTTGCGCCGATCACCTTGTCATAGACCATCATGATGAAGATCGGTACTGCAAGGGCCACCAGGTTGACCAGGAAGGTCATCGCAAAGAGATGCCAGATCAGTCCCTGGAAGCGCCTCAGCAGGGTGATGAACCAGGCTTCACCCGCCTGCGGCTGTTCGGATGTGCCATGGGTGATGTGTGTGTCGGTGAACAGGTAGGCGGTGCCACTGAGTCCCTGGATAGGCTGGGTCTTGTATTCCCCCGCGTTGCCGTCGTAGTAGGAGAGCTCGTCGCCGTTGCGTTCGATCATCACGAGTACCTCGCCCTTCTTTCCGACGAACAGGGCGGGGTAGAGTTCCGTATCGAGCTTGTCGAGTCTTATGACCCGTTCATTGCTTTCGTAACCCAGGGTGACCAGGATGTTGCGCAGGTCCACCAGGTCCAGGGTGTCTGTGAAGTGGGGCAGTGCCTCGATCAGTTCTCGGGCGTACTGGTGCCACCCCAGGACCTTGAGCAGGGGCAGCATGCTGGCTGCAAAGGGTGATGCCGTCTTGAAGTCATCAAGGCGGTTATGACGCAGGGCGTCGGCCAGCTGTTCACTCAGGATCGGTGGCCGTTCATTTTTTGCAGGTTGTTGAGTCTCTTTTTCCATCAACCATCTCAGCGATTAAATACGACCCTCAGTTTTTTCTCCTGCTTCTCCCTAAGCACACCGTCGGTCAGTTCGAACTGGCGATCACAGATACGCAGAAATGAAGGACGGTGGGAAACAATGACCATGGTTCGGTCGCCCTTGAGTTTTTTGACCAGGTCCATCAGCTTGGCATCGTTCTTGATGTCGAAGTTGGCGTTGGCATCGTCGAACATGATGACCTGTGGGTGCCCTACCAGGGAGCGGACGATGACGATTTTCTGTCGCACGCCTTCAGACAGGGTGTCCACGGCAGAACCGCCGATCTGGGTGTCCAGGCCGTCCGGCATGCGGGCGATGATCTCATCCAGGCCAAGTTCCCTTGAGAGCTCGATGGCGTGATCCAGCGCATTGCCCTCCCGGAAAAGGGTCATGTTCTCCAGTATGGTGCCCTCGTAGAGCATTCCCTGCTGGGGCATGAAACCGATCTGCTGTCTCAGGTACTCCTGGTCATACTCCCTGAGATCGTTGCCATCGAGCAGTATGCGGCCCTCCAGGGGGTGCATGAAGGCGGTCATCAGGCTGACGAGTGTACTCTTGCCAGCGCCGTTCTTTCCGGTGATACCAACCGATCCACCTTCAGGGATTTCCAGTGACACGCCTTTGAGCAGCATCTCTTCCTGGGAGGGGTATTTGAAGTGGACATCCTCCAGCTTGATCTCTCCCCTGACCGGTTCCGGACCATCGATGGTGCCGGATATCTCCCGGGGTAGGTCGTAGATCTCCTTGCTGTCGTCGAGTGCCAGGCGGACGCTCTGGAACTGGGTCCACAGGCCCATGGCTTTCAGGCCGGGTTGCAGCACACGCCCGGAGAGCATGGTGCCGGCAGCCAGTGCACCGACGGTAAGGTCGCCTGCCACCACGTAGATCGAGCCGAGACCGACGAAGCTCACCATGGCGAGCTGGGAGAAGGTGGTGCCGAACCCCTGGACCACGCTGTTGATATGGGCCAGTTTGTAGACACTCTCTGCCGATGAACCCTGCAGTCGCTCGTAACGACGCATCATCAGCGCTTCCATGGCCATGGACTTGACCGTATGGATACCGCTGAGGATCTCGATCAGGAAGTTCTGACGGTGCTTGTCGGTCCGTTGTCTTACTATCAGAGCCTTGTGGAGCTTGTTTCCAAGGATCAGCGAGGCAAGGGCAAAGAGCAGCAGCAGGCAGAGCGGTACCAGGACCAGGTCGCCACTGATAAACCAGATGAGGGCGAGAAACAGGATCACGAAAGGGAAGTCCATCAGCAGCAGCATCGACTGGCCGGAATAGAACTGGTGGATCTCTTCCACGGATTGCATTCTGCCCAGGTAGTTGCCGCGTGCATCGTCCTCGAACGACAGGGTGTCCGCATGGAGGATGTGGTTCAGCGCTTTCTTGCTCTCACGGTGTTCGAACCGGGATCCGCTCCAGGCGAGCATGATGGACCTGAAAATCCTCAGTATCGCCTCCAGGATCGCCACCCCGATCATGCCCAGCATCAACACAAGGAAGGTGTCGAGCGCCTGGTTGGGGATGATCCGGTCGTATACCTGCAGGATCACCATGGGGAGCATCAGGGCAAGGAGATTGATACCCAGCGAGGCGAGAAGGACATCGGGTCTCCGCCAGCTGGAAGGTGTGCGAAACCCAGTATTACCTGCATTTGTTGTTGTATTTATATTTTCCATCATATTTTTTGATGGTTCTGCCATGGTTCAGGTTTGGGCATTAAATGCCGATGTTATCACATGTATGGGCAATCTCGCTGCGAATTTAAAGTTGTCTGGAAGTGTGAGCCCGTTCACATCAAGAAGTAGACCGAATTGCCGATATATACATTAGATAATAGGCGAAGAAATTTGGGATTTTTATTTGTTTTTCAAGGCATTGCCATTTCGGCAAGGCTTTGTTGGGTTTGAACGAGGTCGATCAGCATGGCTGAACACAGCGATGACAAACATGAGTTTGGTGACGAGCGGAAACGGGCTACCAAGGACCTGTTCGAACGGGATTTGGCCCAGGACCTCGAGCGCAAAGAGCGGGAAGAGGATGAACTTCTCGGGACAGACTATGTAGAAGTCTCTCGTGCAGACGTGGCCATGCCTGGCCAGGAAGACCAGGTCTCCGGTGTGGCGGAAGAGGAGAGTGACAAGCGTGTTCCTCCCCAGGCCCGTGAAGAGAGAGAGACTGCTGAAGAGACGACAGCCTCCACGGCTGCCGCGGCAGAAAGTCGTGAGTTCGAAGCGGCACCTGCGGGTGAAGAGCGTGAGGAGCAGACACCCGAGGTTGAGGCACGCGAGGAGCCAGAACCCCCCGTTCAGGACGAGGTTGCGGGTGAGGTGCCAGGAGAGGTCGCTGCAGAGGCCGTTGCTCCTACAGTGGAAGCCACTGTGGTCGAGACAGAAGCTGTGCAGGCTGCAGCCCAGCCGTCAGAAGAAGCTGAAGAAGAGCGGGAGCCTCTTGAGGGTGAAGTGAGCCTGGGGGCGACAGGCCGCATCACCGAAGCCGGCGGCACCGTTACCTATACCGCCACAGTCGATACTCCCCCGGCCAGCGACCTGGTCATCACGCTATCCAACGGCAAGTCCATCACCATACTTGCCGGTGAGCACTCCGGTACCGTGGATGTCGTGGTTGAGGCGGACGAGGATGCGATTGTCGATGCCACTGAACTGAGTGTGCATATCACGGGCGCCAGTGGTGGTGGCTATGACGAACTGACCATCGAATCCGATCCGGCGGTTACCGAGATCGTTGACACGGTAGATACCACCACCGTGAGCCTGGGTGCTACCGGTCAGATTACCGAGGCGGGTGGTACCGTTACCTACACGGCTACTGTCGATAATGCACCGGCATCCGATCTCACTATTACCCTGAGTAACGGTGAGACCATCACCATCGAAGCTGGTGAGACCTCCGGCACTGTAGACGTTACCGTTGCAGCAGACGAGGACGCCATTGCCGACGCCACTTCCATGTCGGCCACCATTACCGGTACCGACGGTGGCGGTTACGAGCAGTTGGCCGTCGATGCCACACCTGCAACCACAGACATCGTTGATACCACCGATACGACAACGGTCAGCCTGGGCGCCACCGGCCAGATCACCGAGGCGGGCGGTACAGTGACCTATACGGCCACTGTCGATAACGCACCGGCCAGTGACCTCACTATTACCTTGAGTAATGGCGAGATCATCACCATCGAAGCCGGTGAGACCTCCGGCACCGTGGATGTCACCGTTGCGGCAGATGAAGACGCCATAGCCGATGCCACCTCCATGTCGGCTACCATCACCGGTACAGACGGCGGCGGTTATGAGCAGTTGGCCGTCGATGCCTCTCCGGCAACCACCGACATCATCGATACCACCGATACCACCACCGTGAGCCTGGGCGCTACCGGCCAGATCACAGAGGCAGGCGGTACGGTTACTTATACGGCAACCGTGGACAATGCCCCTGCATCCGATCTGGAGATTACCCTCTCCAACGGTGAAACGATTACGATTGAAGCCGGCGAGACCTCCGGCACGGTCGATGTGACAGTAGCCGCAGACGAAGACGCCATCGCCGACGCCACTTCCATGTCTGCCACCATCACCGGTACCGACGGCGGCGGTTATGAGCAGTTGGCCGTAGATGCAACACCAGCAACCACCGACATTGTCGATACCACCGATACGACAACGGTTAGCCTGGGTGCTACTGGCCAGATCACCGAAGCCGGTGGTACAGTGACTTACACCGCTACGGTTGATAATGTCCCTGCATCCGATCTTGAGATCACCCTCTCCAATGGCGAGACCATCACCATCGAGGCGGGTGATACCTCGGGTACGGTAGATGTCACCATTGCGGCAGACGAAGATGCCATCGCTGATGCCACTTCCATGTCGGCCACCATCACCGGTACCGACGGAGGTGGTTACGAGCAACTCGCAGTCGATGCCACACCTGCAACCACAGACATCGTTGATACCACCGATACGACAACGGTCAGCCTGGGCGCCACCGGCCAGATCACCGAGGCGGGCGGTACAGTGACCTATACGGCCACTGTCGATAACGCACCGGCCAGTGACCTCACTATTACCTTGAGTAATGGCGAGATCATCACCATCGAAGCCGGTGAGACCTCCGGCACCGTGGATGTCACCGTTGCGGCAGATGAAGACGCCATAGCCGATGCCACCTCCATGTCGGCTACCATCACCGGTACAGACGGCGGCGGTTATGAGCAGTTGGCCGTCGATGCCTCTCCGGCAACCACCGACATCATCGATACCACCGATACCACCACCGTGAGCCTGGGCGCTACCGGCCAGATCACAGAGGCAGGCGGTACGGTTACTTATACGGCAACCGTGGACAATGCCCCTGCATCCGATCTGGAGATTACCCTCTCCAACGGTGAAACGATTACGATTGAAGCCGGCGAGACCTCCGGCACGGTCGATGTGACAGTAGCCGCAGACGAAGACGCCATCGCCGACGCCAC
>JBEVVY010000001.1:1768175-1826254 GCA_040506895.1 Sedimenticola sp. | reverse complement strand
AGCAGTTGGCCGTCGATGCCTCTCCGGCAACCACCGACATCATCGATACCACCGATACCACCACCGTGAGCCTGGGCGCTACCGGCCAGATTACCGAGGCGGGCGGTACGGTTACTTACACAGCGACCGTGGACAATGCCCCTGCATCCGATCTTGAGATCACACTCTCCAACGGAGAGACGATTACTATCGAAGCTGGCGAGACCTCAGGCGATGTCGATGTGTCAGTTTCTGCGGATGATGTGACAGACGTGTCAAGCCTGTCGGTCACTATCTCAGATACGTCGGGTGGCGGATATGAACAGCTCGCTGTCAGTGCCACCTCGGCTACAACCGAGGTTATCGAACTGAATGAAGCGCCAGTTGCTGTTGATGACACCGGCAGTGGCAGTGCAGGTGATGTACTGGTCTCCGAAGATTTCAGTGGTGGCGTATCCGGATGGGGCGATGAGGTTTCAGCCCGGGGCGGACGGATGGAGATCGGCAAGGATGAGACCGCATCGAAAACATTCGATTTCGGTTCTGAACATGCCGGTGAGACGGTGACCGTCTCCTTCGACAGCCAGACCAAGGGTAGCTGGGATGAACGTGGAAGGCTGCAGGATGTTTTTACCGTTGATGCCAATGGTAACGAAGTAATCAATACATCGGAAAGAGGCTCAGAGTCGCACACTTTCCAGGCCACGCTGGATGAAAACGGACAGCTCACCCTTGAGCTTCATACTGATGCTACCGGTAGAGATGAGGGTATGCGCATCGATAACCTGCAGGTGGTTGCGGGTGAAGACTGGTCTGGTGCTGCCACAGCTGTTGAAACCAGTACCATCACCATCGACGTGCTGGCTAATGATACTGATGCAGATGGCGACACACTCACTATTACGGATGTAAGCGAGGTTATTGACGCCGATGGCAACGTGATCGGCACCGCCGAGGTTGTTGACGGTAAGGTCGAATTTACTGCCAATGCAGAATATGAAGGATTGACGGATGGTGAGTCGGTAGAGGGCAGTTTTACCTATACCATCAGTGACGGTAAAGGTGGCACCGATACCGCAACCGTATCGGTAGCCGTTCAGGGCGAGAACGATGCGGTAACAGATATTGTTGTGACCGGTACCGCCGTGACCGAAGGCGCCGAGGCGGGAACGGTAGTATCCACACTGGATGCTGTGGACCCGGATACAGGTGAAACCTTCACCTACGAGATCGTGGGCGATTCAAGCTTATTTGAGATTGTAGGCAACCAGGTGGTCGTCAAGGAAGGCGCCGATATCGACTTCGAATCGGCCGAGAGCCACGACCTCACCCTGCAGGTGACTGACAGCGGAGGCAATTCCCATCAGGAAACTGTCACCATCAATGTCAGCGATGTTGAAGAGGCGGTAACACAGACAGCCAGCTCCTCCGAAGGGCAGGCGATCGTTCTCAACGAGTCGGGTAACAACGACGGACTGCGTATCGAGGACGGCGGAGAGTTGTTGGCTGGCCAGGAAGAGCTGACTATCACTCTCAATGTGAAGTTTGATGGTGATGGACTGGAAGATACGACTCCATTGATCTCGTATGCCACCTCGGAAAACAACAACGAGTTTCGAATCGAGCTCAAACCCAGGGGCGGTGACAAGTTCGAATTTCACGTGGATTCAGCCGGCGATGCGGAAGAGACCGGTGGTCGTGATCGCCTGGATGCCGATCTGCTGTTCGATGGCGAGTTTCACGAGGTTACAGTTTCCATCAGCGCCAATGGCGATCTCAGTTACCAGATCGATGGCGAAGAGGTGGCCACCGATAACTTTGAAAGAGGACATGTCATCAATGCCTCTAGGGACGATGGCGTACTCATCATTGGCCAGGAACAGGATCGTGTCGGTTCCCGTTTCGATGATGACGAGGTGTTCAAAGGGCAGATCTCCGACGTCAAGATTTATCACACAGACGATGTGAGCGAGGATAGCGAGCCTGCGGCCCACTGGGATATGAGTTCTCTCGAAAACGGTGTCATTCCCGACCTGGTGGGTGACCACGACATGTCGGTGATCAGCATCGACGAACGCGGCTTCGAGGCCGGCAGTGAACCCTACCTGGTCAACATTGGAGGTGCTGACGAAACTACGGAGACTGCAGGTGATGAAGCACCCACGGATATCAGCTTCTCCGGTACCACGGTAGAAGAAGGTGCTGCAGCAGGCACCGTTGTGGCTACACTCCAGACCATAGATCAATCCACTGGCGACACGTTCAGCTACGAACTGGTACGTGACGACTCCGGTCATTTCGAGATCGTGGATGACAAGTTGGTGGTGAAGGAGGGAGCCGATATCGATTACGAGTCGGAAACAGTGCACGAACTCTCCATCCAGGTCACCGACTCGACAGGCAATACTTACAGTGAAACTGTGAGTATCCGCGTCGATGATGTTCAGGAGGTGATGAGCGCCACCCATGAAGGTACCAGGAGAAATGATCACATAGACGGTGATGACGGAAATGATGTGATCGACGGCATGCGAGGTAATGACCACCTCGATGGCGGGGAGGGGCATGATGTGCTGCTGGGTGGCAAGGGTAACGACCATCTCGAGGGTGGCGAAGGCCACGATCGCCTGGAGGGCGGTAAAGGCAACGACAAGCTTGAGGGTGAAGAGGGCAACGATTACCTCGTCGGCGGCAAAGGCAATGACGATATGAGAGGTGGTGAGGGAGACGACACCTTCATCGCCGGTGCCGGTAATGACCAGATGCGGGGCGGCGAGGGCGACGATCGATTCGTTGCAGGAGAAGGCAACGATCGCGCAGAAGGTGGCGAGGGTAACGATCTCTTCGAGGCCGACCCCTTCGGCGGTTCGGATTACTTCTCCGGTGGCGAAGGCGGCGGCTGGACCGACGTGATCCAGCTCAATGCGGACGGGGTACCTGCCGGCTCAGACCCCGACACCCCCTGGACCATCGAGGTGGATGGCGAGCAGGTGCAGTACGACATTGCGGACCATGCGCTGTCGCTGGATCCCGATGCCAGTGGTGTCATCACCTTCTCTGACGGTTCCGAGCTCACTTTCGACGGTGTGGAACGAATTGAGTGGTGATTCCGTTGGCCCGTAGGGTGCAATAGGGTCGCGTATTGCACCAATCAGGGGCTTGATGGGAGGTTACGCTTCGCTAACCCACCCTACATTCCAAAGAGAGCGCCGGCTGTTTCAGCCGGCGTTCTCATTTCCGGAGGTAGGCGTTTTGTCCGCTTCCCCTTATGATGTTTGCATCTGAATAAAACGAGCTGGTGAAAATCAATGCAACAGCTGTTGGAAATAATGGCCGCCCTGCGCGATCCGGAGAACGGTTGTCCCTGGGACAGGGAACAGACCTTCGAGTCAATCTCCAGGCACACCATCGAGGAGGCCTACGAGGTGGCCGATACCATCGCTCACGGCGACATGATGGAACTCAAGGACGAACTTGGGGATCTACTCTTCCAGGTGGTCTTCTATGCCCAGATGGCGAAGGAGCAGGGGGATTTTGATTTTCGGGATATCGAACAGGCGATCTGCGAGAAGATGCTGCGCCGTCATCCCCACGTGTTTGGTGATGTCTCCATCGACACGGCAGAGGAGCAGACCGAGGCCTGGGAGCAGCTCAAGGCCGAGGAGCGCAAGACGAAGGCCGGCGAAGAGAAACACAGCCATATGGATGGCGTGGCCAGGGCGCTGCCGGCGCTCGTCCGGGCCGAGAAGCTACAGAAGCGGGCGGCCAAGGTGGGTTTCGACTGGACCGACAGGAGAGATGTCATCGCCAAGATCAGGGAGGAACTGGATGAACTTGAGCAGGAGCTCGATGGCGCCGGCCCGCCTGGCAGGGTGAGCGACGAGATGGGAGACCTTCTGTTCAGCTGCGTCAACCTCGCCCGTCACCTGGGGCTGGATGCGGAGCATGCCCTGCGCGGTGCCACAGGAAAGTTCGAAGGGCGTTTCAGGGCCATGGAGAGCGGGCTGGAGGAAGATGGGCGTGACCTGCACAATGTATCACTGGAGCAGATGGACGAGGTGTGGGAACGTGTCAAAGCACAGGGAGATTCGTGATGCGGGAGACGTTACGTTTCGCCACCGACAGTCGTGAAGCGTTGGTGGATATCACCGGCCAGGTGCGGGATGCGGTATCCCGCAGCGGGATCCGAAACGGGCTGGTCTCGGTCTACGCCCAGGGGGCGACCGCGGCCATCATGATCCAGGAGAACTGGGACGAGAGCGTGCAGACAGATGTGCTCAATTACCTGCGCACAGCCATACCCCAGGGGGTATGGCTTCACGATGCCCAGGATGGAAACGGCGATGCCCATCTCAAGTCGGGGCTTGTAGGGCCATCCGAGAGCATACCCCTGGTGGATGGCGAACTGGGCCTTTCCCGTTGGCAGAATATCTTCTTCTGTGAATTCGACGGGCCGCGCAGTGAGCGAAAGGTGATCTGTACCGTATTGGAAGGTTAGTTTCATGTTGAAAAAATGGATTGTTCCCCTGCTGCTTGGTGGGCTGCTGCTCACCGGTTGTGCGACCAACCCCGTGACCGGCGAACGGGAGATGGGGCTGGTCTCCGAATCGATGGAGCTGCAGACCGGCAGCAAGCAGTTTGGACCCAGTCGGCAGATGCAGGGTGGGGACTACAAGCTGGATCCTGCTCTCAGCCGTTACGTATCGGAAGTGGGCGGAAAACTCGCAAAGGTCAGCGATCGCAAGCTGCCCTATGAATTTGTAATCATCAACGACTCGACACCCAATGCCTGGGCGCTTCCTGGGGGCAAGATCGCGGTCAACCGCGGGTTGCTGCTCGAACTGGATAGCGAGGCAGAACTGGCGGCCGTACTGGCCCACGAGATCGTCCATGCCGCCGCACGTCACGGCGCCAAGAATATCGAACGGGGACTGCTCTTGCAGGGTGCGGTTATCGCCACGGGTGTCGCTACCAGGGACAGCGATTACTCAAAGCTGGCGGTGGGTGCCGCGGCAGTGGGCGCCAGCCTGTTGAACCAGAAGTACTCGCGGGGGGCGGAGTTGGAGGCCGATGCCTACGGCATGCGTTACATGCACAGGGCCGGATACGATCCCATGGCCGCGGTGAAGCTGCAGAAGACCTTCGTGCGGCTGAACGAGCAACGCAAGAGCAACTGGCTTGCAGGTCTGTTCAGCAGTCACCCCCCTTCCCAGGAGCGCGTTGATCAGAACCGGGAGACAGAGAAGGCGTTGGGCGGCGGTGGTGAAGTGGGCCGCCAGCGTTATCAGAAACGTATCGCCTACCTGAAACGCGTCAAACCTGCCTACGACGCCTATGGCGAAGGGGTTACGGCACTCAAGAAGAAGCAGACCGAAAAGGCCCTGCAGCTTGCGGACAAGGCGATTGCCATTGAACCGAGGGAGGCGCTGTTCCACACCCTGAAGGGTGATGTGCTGGCGCGTAAGAAGCAGTACCGTTCGGCGTCCCGGGCATACAACAGGGCCGTTCAGAAAGACAGTGACTTCTTCAGGCACTATCTCCAGCGTGGTCTGGTCAGGAGCAAGCTGGGGAATCGGCCTGGATCCAGGCGCGATCTGCAGAAGAGTATCGAGCTGCTGCCTACCGCAGCTGCACACCATGCATTGGGACAGATCGCCCTGGCAGAGGGTGATCGCAAGTCCGCGATCACCCATTTCAGAAAAGCCTCATCGTCCGGCTCCAGGATTGGCAAGGAGTCTGCCCTCGCCCTGGCGCGTCTCGATCTGCCCTCGAATCCGGGACGCTATATCAAGAGCGGTCTGAGGGTCACCAACGGCAGGCTGATGGTGGTGATCGGTAACGCCTCGCCGGTTGCCGTCAGGGATCTCGCTGTGTCGCTGATCAGCCCGAAGGGCAAGCGCCAGTTGCGTGTCGATGGCACCGTGCCGGCGGGAAAGCGGGTGACAGTCTCCACAGGCATAGCGTTACCAAATAAAGACAAGCTGAAAGGCTGGCGGGTATCGGTTGTCAGGGCGAGGGTGGTAGAGTGATCCCTCCCGGTAGAGACAGCGCAGTGTGAATCGATGGCATTTCTAGATCATATCAGGGCATGCAACCGGCATGATCCCTCCCGATACCTCATTTTTTCCATCAACGGGATCACGGTCGGGCGCGTGCTGCAGGGGTTTGCAGAGCGCCTTCGCGACTGGCCCGATCATTTCAGCCTCCGGGAGGGTCGGCTGGAACTGAGTCTCCCCGATGACCGGTTCGAGGAGCGCAGCGAACGCTTTTCGGCACTGCTGGCGGAGCTTGACGATCACAACCTCATCAGTCATCTCCATGGCGAGCAGTACGTGGCGACGCCCGGGGGGCTGAACGACGGTGTGGTGCTGATCGATCGGGCGGCTGCACCCTATTTCGGGACCCGGGCCTTCGGGCAGCATCTCAACGGCTATGTCCGTGATTCGGACGGTATCAAAATGTGGATCGGTAAGCGGGCGTCCGACCGGCGAGTCTTTCCAGGCCACCTGGACAACCTTGCTGCCGGTGGTCTCCCTTATGGTATTGATTTGCAGCAGAATATTGCCAAGGAATGCTGGGAGGAGGCTGGAATTCCGGTGGAGATGGCGGCACAGGCAGTGCCGGTTGGGGCGCTGACCTACAATGCCGACTCTGCCAAGGGGTTCAAACCGGATACCCTCTACTGCTACGACCTGGAGCTGCCTGTCGGATTTCAGCCCAGTTGCACGGACGGCGAGGTGGAGGCGTTCTACCTGATGCCGGTGGAGGAGGTGATGGAACTGGTACGGGACAGCGACCGTTTCAAACTCAACTGCAACCTGGTGGTTATCGATTTTCTGATCCGCCACGGCTACCTGACCCCGGAAGAGCCTGACTACCTGGCGATTGTCGAGGGGCTTCATCCTCCGCTATTACCGCTCTGAACGTGCTAAACTGCTGTTTATTATTACTATTAATCCGGCGGCCTTGTGAGTTGCCAGGGTAAAAGATGAAACATACAGGCCGTTTGCCGGTCAAATGACCTGATATCCACCTTTCGAGTCAGTCTATGAGAAATAAAGTCGCGCTTGTTGCCGGGATGCTCTTCCTTTTGCTGGGAAGTCTGGCTGAAGCCAGTGTCAAAGAGGTCTCCGTCAGTGAGCTGAAGCCGACCCGTGAACAGCGCCAGGCGGTTCTGCTGATCACCCGCGTGATAGACAAGTATCACTACAAGGATCAGCGGCTCGACGATAGATTTTCCTCCGAGATATTCGACCGCTATCTGGAAGCGCTCGATCCCAACAAGAGCTTTTTTACCCAGCGCGATATCAGGACCTTCGAGGTCTACCGTAACCACCTTGATGACGCCCTGCACCAGGTACGGCTCGAGCCCGCGTTCGATATCTTCAAGGTGTTTCGCCAGAGAATGGATGAGCGTGTCGAACACGCGCTGCAGCTTGTGGAACAGGAGTTCGACTTTACGCTGGACGAAGAGTACCGCTTCGATCGTACCGAGGTCTCCTGGCCGGTTGACAGGGCGGGCCTGGATGAGCTGTGGCGCAAGCGTGTGAAGAACGATGTACTGAGCCTGAAGCTCGGGAAGAAGCCGATCGACAAGATCAGGGAAACCCTGCGCAAGCGCTATGGCGACATGCGGCGTCGTACACACCAGCTGGCGTCACAGGACGTGTTTCAGTCCTTCATGAACGCCTATACCCGGAGCCTGGAACCCCATACCGCTTACATGTCACCCAGGGTATCGGAAAATTTCGATATCAACATGAGGCTGTCGCTGGAGGGCATCGGGGCGGTACTGCGCAGCGAGGATGAGTACACCATCGTCGTGCGCACGGTTGCAGGCGGACCTGCCGAACTGAGCGGCAAGGTACACTCCGGTGACAAAATCACCGGTGTGGCCCAGGGTGAATCCGGCGAGATGGAAGATGTGCTGGGCTGGCGGCTGCAGGACGTGGTCGACAAGATACGCGGCCCGAAAGGTTCCGTGGTGAGGCTGCGCATTCTGCCCGAGAGCGAGGGGGAAGAGGGGCAGGCCATGGAGATCTCCCTGGTGCGTAACAAGGTCAAGCTCGAGGACATGGCGGCCAAGAGCAAAATTATCGAGGGGCTGGATAGCATGGGCCCGGTACGCATCGGTGTTATCGATCTGCCCGCCTTCTATCGCGATTTCAGTGGATCCAGCAACGGCGACAAGGATTTCCGCAGCACCACCCGTGATGTGCGGGAACTGCTCAAGGAGCTGACGGCCAAGGGTGTGGATGGCGTTATCCTCGATCTGCGGGAAAACGGTGGCGGCTCCCTGGTAGAGGCCACCGAACTCACCGGTCTCTTCATCCCTTCCGGTCCCGTGGTGCAGGTGAAGAATGCAGATGGCGACCTGGAGGTTGAGCGCGACCCCGATCCGGAGCTGGTCTATGGCGGGCCCCTGGCCGTCCTTGTGGACCGCAACAGCGCTTCGGCCTCCGAGATCTTCGCGGGCGCAATCCAGGATTACCGCCGCGGCATTGTTATCGGTGAGCCCACCTTCGGTAAGGGTACGGTTCAGACCCTGGTGGATCTCGGGCGGTTTGTCCGGCGCGGCGGAGAGAAGCTTGGACGCCTGCGGCTCACCATGGCCCAGTTCTTCCGGGTAAATGGCGGTAGCACCCAGTTCAAGGGCGTCGTACCGGATATCGTCTTTCCCTCGGCTGCCACTGCAGACGAGCATGGTGAACGCGGCCTGGAGAACGCCTTGCCCTGGGCGCGAATTGCCGCGGCCAGCTATTCACCCCATGGACTGGGTTCCCTGGTCAAGTACACGGAGCTGCACCGGCAACGTGTAGCGGGCGATGCCGGCTTCAAGTACCTGGAGGCCGAAGCGGAAATGCTCGAAGAGGCCAGGAATCGGGAAGTGGTTACGCTGCAGGAGAGCCGTCGCAAACAGGAGCGGGACGAGCGCAGGGAGAAACGCAAGCAGTTGAAGAACCGCTTCCTGGTCTCGGTAGGGCTCGAACCAGAGAGTGATTCCGAAGATGAAGAGGAGTCAGAGCCCGAAGACAACCAGGACGAGGAGGATCCCGTGGACAACATCATGCTTCACGAGACCGCCCGTATCCTCTCCGATTTCATCGAAGGGCAGCAGCGGGCCGCGATGGTTCAGTAGCCCCCGGACAATCAGCTGCTGAGTTCGCTTTCGATCCACTTGCGCAGGCGGTTCGAGTCTCCGAACGGGGTCAGTTTGCCGAATGAGTCCAGCAGAACGATCATCAACGGTTTCTTGGCAATATCGGCCATCATGATCAGGCATCGGCCCGATTCATTGATGTAGCCGGTTTTACTCAGCCGTATCTTCCACTTCCGGTTCTTCAGCAGCCTGTTGGTGTTGCCGAAGCGCAGCATGCCCCGTCCTTTATAGGGGTAGACCTCGACACTCTTCGACGTGGTGGCCTGGCGTATCAGCGGGTAGGCCATGGCCGCGCGGACCATCTTGGCCAGGTCCCTGGCAGAGGCGATGTTGCCCGCATCGAGCCCCGTGGGGTCGGTAAAGCGGCTGGTCGACATGCCCAGTACGGCTGCCTTGTGATTCATCGCTTCGATTATCCCCTCGTGGCCACCCGGAAAGGTGCGCCCCAGGGCGGACGCTGCCCGGTTGTCCGAAGCCAGCAGGGCTACCCGGAGCAGTTCGCCGCGGCTCAGGGTGGCGCCGTACTTCAGGCGTGATCCGGTCAGCTTGAGCAGGTCGCGGTCCGCTTTTCCGATGCGGATCTTCTCCTTCAGGGAGAGCCCGCTGTCGATGATCACCATGGCGGTCATCAGCTTGGTGATGGATGCGATGGGTCTCGGCTGGTCGATATCCTTTGCATAAACGGTTTGGCCTGATCCATCGATCACCAGGGCCGATTTCGAGCGCAGCTTCAATCGCTTGGGGTTGAGGCTGTCCCACTCGGTGTCGCTTGCAGACGTGCCAGCCGCGGGCACGGTCTGGCTGGCCGCCAGTGTAACGGCCGGTAACAGTAGCAGAAGGAAAAGCAGTGCCTTTTTCAATACAAAATACCTGGAAATTGGTGGGCTGGTAAATATCTTGAACCAGCGGTTGTATGAATGCAAACAACGGTTGGGGAGGTATAATAACCACCTTTTGGGCCGCCCCACCTACTCTTGACGTATCAGCATGGGTCGCCAAAGGAACAGGAATTTTTGTACAAGTCGGTAGAAAAGCGCCTGCAGCAACTTGCTGAAAGAGGCCATGTCGGCCTCCTCGGTGGCGGCGCCATCGGCCTGGAGAAAGAGAGCCTGCGGGTCTCTTCCGAAGGCGGTATCGCCCAGACTCCCCACCCGCACGTGCTGGGATCGGCGCTGGCACACCCCTACATCACCACCGACTATTCCGAGGCACTCACGGAGTTCATCACACCGCCCTTCGCCAGCGGGGAAGAGGCGCTGGATTTTCTGCGGGATACCCAGAAATTCGTCTACCAGTCCATGGGCGACGAGGTGTTCTGGGCGACCAGCATGCCCTGCGTGCTGGCCGGTGGGGACAACATTCCCATCGCCCGCTACGGCGACTCCAATGCGGGCCTCATGAAGACCGTTTACCGGCGTGGACTGGGGCACCGTTACGGGCGGGCGATGCAGGTGATCGCAGGTGTTCACTTCAACTTCTCCCTGGATCCGGCCATCTGGCCCGTACTCCATGATATGGAGAAGACCCATTGTGAGCTGCGCCACTTCACGGATGCGGCCTACTTTGGACTGACCCGCAACCTGCAGCGCTATGGCTGGCTGATCCCCTACCTGTTCGGTGCCTCCCCCGCGGTATGCAAATCCTTTCTGAGCGGCAAGCCAACCCAGTTGCAGGAGTTCGACAGGACCACCTACTTCGAACCCTATGCCACCTCCCTGCGCATGGGGGATATCGGTTATACCAACAGCAAGGAGAAAGGTGTCGGTATCAAGGCCTGCTACAACAGCCTGGATGCCTATATCGAGAGCCTGGTGCACGCCATCGACACCCCGTCACCGGTGTGGGAGCGGATCGGTGTGGTGGTGGATGGCCGTTATGAACAGCTCAACGCCAACATCCTGCAGATCGAAAACGAGTACTACAGTACGGTTCGGCCCAAGCAGGTTCTGGAGGGGATGGAGAAGCCGGTCAACGCACTGAAGAGCAGGGGGGTGCGCTACGTCGAGTTGCGCTCCCTCGATGTCAACGCCTTCCATCCCCTCGGGGTGAGTGAAGAGCAGCTGCGTTTCCTCAGGATCTTCATGCTCTTCTGTACCCTGCAGGACAGTCCGCCGATCAACCTCCAGGAGCAGCGGGAGATCGACCAGAACATCGGTGGTGCAGCCCACCGCGGCCGGGACCCCTCGCTGATGCTCTCCCGCCAGGGACGCGAGATCCGGCTCAGGGACTGGGCCCTGGAGCTGCTGGAGGCGATGTCCGGCATCGCCGAGATGCTGGATGCATCAGCCGACGGTGAATACTACGAGGCGCTGGAGACGCAACAGGCCGTGGTGCGGGACCCCGACCTGACCCCGTCTGCCCGCATGCTCGCCGAGATGGAGAGGGAGGGCGAGGGCTTCTTCCAGTTTGCACGCAGGATGTCTCTTCAGCATCGCGACTATTTCGAGAATATTCGGCTTTCCGATGCGCAACGGGGGGAGTTTGAGCGGGAGGCTGCTCTCTCCCATCAGCGCCAGGCCGAGATCGAAGCCGCCGACAACGTCAGTTTCGACACCTTCCTGGCGGACTACTTCAGCCAGTAGAGTATTCCCAGGGGCCTGTCAACAGCCCCTAGTGATTCTTGGCTAGCCAGTCCAGGGCGCGGCTGGAGAGTATCCGCTTGAGAAACCCGAACAGGTAGGTGGGAAAGGTGACGTAGTAGCGGGGCCTGGGCCGGGGACTCTCCAGGGCGTGGATAACCCGTTTCAGCACCGCCTCAGGCGGCAGTGTAAAGGGTACCGCGGGCCCCTGCTTGGTCAGGCGGGCCTCCATGGCACGGTATGATGCCTCGTGGGGACTGCCAGCGGGATCGATGTTCTCCTGGTACTTGCGGTAGGCATTTTGCCGGAAGTGGCTGGTGATCGGGCCCGGCTCCACCAGGCTGACATGGACACCGCTGCCTGCCAGTTCGAGTCTCAGGGTGTCACTCAGGCCCTCCAGGGCGTACTTGCTGGCGTTGTAGGCACCCCGGTACTTCATGGCGACGAAACCGAGCACTGAACTGTTCTGGATAATCCGGCCTTCGCCCTGCTGTCGCATCACCGGCAGCAACCTGCGGGTCAGTTGGTGCCAGCCGAACAGGTTGGTCTCGAACTGTCTTCTCAGGACATCGGTCGGGAGGTCCTCGACCGCTCCCGGTTGTCCATAGGCGGCGTTGTTGAACAGGGCATAGAGCCTGCCACCGGTCTGTTCCAGCACATGATCGACGGCGCGCTCAATGCTCTGCGGATCCTCCAGTTCGAGATAGACCGGTTGCAGCCCCTCTGAGCGGAGCATCTCCAGATCCTCATCCCTGCGGGCAGTGGTGAATACCGGGTAACCCCGGGCCTTCAGACCCCTTGCGCAACAGAGACCGATGCCGCTGGAGCAGCCGGTGATCAATACAGGTCTGGAGTGTGGAGAGTTCATACCGCATAATCCTGATGTATGTCACAATCGATGCGTGCTATTTTCACCGAGTGAACGCCGATTCTCCAGTGTGTGGATCAGGCATTAAAGTTTTTTTTTCCTCTTCCGCTACAATATTCAGCGGTGGATGAGGCAGAATAATAAACATGTCGCACTCCCTCATAGGAAGGGGATGACGATCAAGAGGTAGTCTGAGTGGATATTGCAACTCTAATAGGCTTGCTTGGCGGTTTCGGTATCATCATCGGCGCGATTGCGACCGGCGGTGACGTGATGCTGTTCGTGAATATGCCATCGATCCTGATCGTGGTCGGTGGAACCTTCATGGTGACGCTGATGCAGGTCTCCCTGGGAGATTTTCTGGGTTCCTTCGCCATCGGCCTGAAGGCCTTCTTCTACAAGGTCGATGCGCCCCAGGGGTTGATCGAAGAGGCGGTACAGCTTGCCGACGTGGCGCGCAAGAACGGTCTGCTCGCCCTGGAGGGGCAGGAGATCAGCAACGACTTCCTCAAGCAGGGCATCGGGCTCTGCGTGGATGGCCACGATCCTGCCCTGGTGCAGAAACTGCTCTCATCCGATATCGATCTCACCATTCAGCGCCACGAGGTCGGGCAGACCATGTTCAAGAACATGGCGATCATGGCCCCCGCCATGGGCATGATCGGTACCCTGGTCGGCCTGGTGCAGATGCTGGCCAACATGTCCGACCCGGCGAGCATCGGTCCCGCCATGGCCGTTGCACTGCTTACCACGCTCTATGGCGCGATTATCGCCAACGCCTTCGCCCAGCCGATGGCGGATAAGCTGGCCCGCGCCAGCCAGCTCGAGAAGACCAACAAGTCGCTGATCCTGGAGACCATTGCGGGTATTCAGGAAGGCATGAATCCAAGGGTTCTGGAGCAACTGCTCTCCACCTACCTGCCGTCCAGCAAGCGGGTCAAAGAGGGTGAGTGAGGGATCCCTGAGGGAGCGGGTCGATGGCTGACGAATGTCCCAAATGTCCTGAAGGGTTACCTGCCTGGTTGGCGACCTTCGCCGACCTGATGTCCCTCTTGATGTGCTTCTTCGTACTGTTGCTTTCGTTCGCTACGATTGACGCGGTGCGCTTCAAGAAGATGGCGGAATCGATGAAGGACGCCTTCGGTGTGCAGCGTGAGATACCCGCAGCCGAGATCGTCATGGGCACCAGTGTGATCAAGCAGGAGTTCAGCCCCTCCACCATCCCGGAGCCAAGTCCCATAGACGAGGTGCGCCAGCAGACCACCGACGTTGAGAAGCAGCACCTGGATATGAAAGAGGCGATGGAAGCCGCTGCTGAACAGATTCAGCAGGAGGTCGAGCAGCAGGCCGCAGAGCTGCAGGAGGCGCTCAAGGAGGAGATCGAAGAGAACCTGGTGAGTGTCGAGACCGAAGAGGCGAGGGTGATCATCCGCATCCAGGAGAAGGGCTCCTTCCCCTCCGGTACCGATCGCCTCAATCCCGGCTTCTATGACGTCATGGACCGTATCAGCGAGGCGGTGGTCAATTCACCTGGACGGGTGGTGGTGGCAGGCCATACAGACAATATTCCCATCAGGACCGAACGTTTCCGCTCCAACTGGGAGCTCTCCTCGGCCCGTGCGGTGACCGTGTTACAGGCGCTCTTGCAGAATCCCAACGTGGATGCTGGTCGCCTGGTGGTCGAGGGGCACGCCGATTCCAAGCCGCTGGAGTCAAACGACAGCGCCGAGGGGCGTGCCAAGAACCGCCGCGTGGAACTGGTGATCGAACGTGCAGACGATATCGAGCAGGAGGCTGTGCGCAGACTGGAGTCCCAGGGAGGCTAACAGAGTAGAGCTATGGAAAATAACGATAAACTGCCAGCCCCGGGGGACGAGCGCAGACGATTCTTCCGTATCAACGATACGATGAATATCAGCTACAGCCCCATTGCGGCGGAAGACCTGCCACGCCACATGGAGCGCCTCGATGGCGACCTCGACGCCGAGTTTACCATCATGAGCAACCTGGCGGCCGTTACCCAGCAGATGGCGGGCGTGCTGCACAAGGTCGAGGCGGACTATCCGGACGTGGCCAGTTACCTGAAGGCACTGAACCGCAAGATCGATATCCTGGGCCGCGCCTTTCTGATCCAGAATACCGACCTCTCCGAGCGGCCTGCAAATCCCGTCAACCTCAGTGCCAGCGGTATGGCGTTCGATACCGTGGAGGCCCTTGAAAAGGGCACGCACCTGGAACTCAAGCTGCTGTTGCTCCCCAGCTTCACCGGTATCCTTACCCTGGCAGAGGTGGTGTCATGCAGTGAGCTGGAAGAGCCGGACGGCGACTACCGCTACAACCTGCGGGTGAACTTCAATCACCTGCGAGATGCTGATCGGGATGTGCTTATCCGTCACGTAATCCGGCTCCAGACCGACGACCTTCGCAAGCAGCGCGAGGAGAGGGAGGAGCTGGAGGATCAGGCGAACCTGTAGCCGTTCTTCCCTTCCTGTTTGACCTTGTACATTGCCGAGTCTGCTGCGTGCAGCAACTGGTCCGCCGTTTCACCGTTGTGAGGAAAGAAAGAGACACCCACGCTCGAGCCGATATGGGCCCGGGCATCCTCGAGTTCGAAGGGCTGTCTCAGGGTCTCCTGGATTTTCTCAATCGCTGACACAACGGCATCATCCTCGTTGACATCGGTCAGCAGCACCACGAACTCGTCACCACCGAAACGCGCCGCCGTATCCGATTTCCTGATGCAGTATAGCAACCGCCTGCCCGCTTCCCGCAGCAGGCGGTCTCCGGCGATATGGCCATGGGTGTCGTTAACCGCCTTGAAGCCATCCAGGTCGAAAAAGAGTACCGCCAGGTGCTGTTTATGCCGCCTGGCCTGTTCGATCGCCATGTGCATGCGATCGAACAGCATGGTGCGGTTCGGCAGCCCGGTCAGCACATCGAAGTTGCCGAGCCGCTTGATCTCCTCTTCCATCTGGCGACGTTCCGTGACGTCGTGGATGATGGCATAGAGCACGTTGTTGCCCTTGATGCGCAGTGGCGTGGTGTACATCTCCACGTCCCGCGCCTCTCCGGTCGCCAGGCGGTGGCGGAACAGGTAGTAGGGGCGTTCCTCCTCCTTGGCGGATATCACCTCGTTGTGGACCATGGCCTTGCTGTCGGCGCTGAGCTTGTCGAAGCTCATGGTCCTGATCTGTTCCAGCTGATAACCGTAATAGTCGATGGCGGCCTCGTTGGCATCGAGGATGTCGCCTGTAGCGGAATCGAATATCAGCTGAACCGCCTTATTCTCGGAGAACAGGCGGCGATAACGGTCTTCACTCTCTCGCAGAGCGGTCTCCACTATTGCACGGTCACCGATCTCGCCCTGCAGCTCCTGAATATGCCTGAGGGAGTTTTGATGTGCGTAGAACAGGATCATCACAAGTACCAGGAGCAGGCCGGATTGCAGCATGCCCAGCATCACATCGCGCTCCAGTTCCTGCTCCAGGCCGGTAGCGCTGAGAATCGCCGCCTCGGGACTGGAGGTACCGATAGTGAGTATCTGCTGATTGATCTTGATGGAGGTCCAGGCAGCCAGTTCACGACCACCGTCCTGCGACCAGACAAACCAGTCGCTATCTTCATTGCCCTGCAGTATGCCCTTGACCAGGCTCTCGTAGTGGTCGGCCCCTGAACGCCTCTGCAGATCGAAGATCTGCTTGATATTCTTTCCTCGATAGCTTTCAGGAAATCCGGGCCTGGTGTCGTGGATCGAGCGGCCGTTGAGATAGATCCAGGTATTACCCCGCTGTTCAAGTTTCAGTGGGGTAATGATGAGTTTCATTGCCTCCTGCAGGGTTTCTTCGAAGGATCTCCCGCCCGATCTGTGTGTTATCCAGGCCTCGGTCGCCCGGGCAATATCCCTGACATGGGTCAGTTCCAGCGCGGAGAAAGAGTCTAATTCTGATTGTTTGAGGCTTTCGTGGTGGCTGTTGACGCCCCACCAGATAAAGGCGTTTACGACCAGAAACAGCAGCAGGTAACTGGCGATTCGAAGAGGTTGCACCAGATCAGCGCTCCTTGGGTTGGGCCTTCCTTTTTATTTTCAGGCGGTGATCTTTTTGTTGTTCGTTACGACAACTTATAACAGAAAAACAGTTACAGGTCAGATCTGCCGGACGCACTCCAGGTAGAGATTCTCATCGGGCATACCGCCACTTCGCTGGGCCTCCCAGAGCATTCGGCCAAGGCACTCCATCATCTTGTGTTCGGCCTCATGATGATCGCCAGTTTTCAGCGACAGCTTCTGGTAGGCCAGGCGGATACCGGCAGGGCGGTCCGTACTGATCTGCTCCTGGATACTGATATGCATGCCCATGTGCAGAAACGGATTGGTCTGGCCCTCTTCAGGCATGAAGTCCTTGTCCAGCGAGCCGTCGGGGTCCTCCAGCATCTTGTGGTATTCTGGATGCTGCTGGATGATCTCCACGATCATCTGCTCCAGGGGTTCGAGGGGGGTACCCTGTTTCGATTTCTGCCAGGAGTCGGTAAACATCCGGCGCATCTGGAGCCGGTCATTACCGAACATTGCTATCTCCGTTGATCACTCTTCTGTCTTCTCTTTGAATTCGCACAGGTCTTCAATGATACAGGAACCGCAGCGGGGTTTGCGCGCGATGCAGGTATAACGCCCATGCAGGATCAGCCAGTGGTGGGCGTCGACGAGAAACTCCCTGGGCGTGAAGCGCAGAAGTTTCTTCTCCACCTCCAGCACCGTCTTGCCGGGTGCCAGCCGGGTGCGGTTGGAGACACGGAAGATATGGGTGTCCACTGCCATGGTGGGGTGACCGAAGGCGGTGTTGAGGACCACGTTGGCGGTCTTGCGCCCCACACCTGGCAGGGCTTCCAAGGCCTTCCTGTCCTCGGGGACCTCGCCGTCGTACTCTTCAGTGAGTATCCGGCAGGTCTTGATGATGTTGGCACCCTTGCTGTTGTAGAGGCCGATGGTTTTTATGTAATCCTTCAGGCCATCCTCCCCCAGGGAGGAGATCGCCTGCGGCGTGTTCGCCACCGGAAACAACTTTGCAGTCGCCTTGTTGACCCCCTTGTCAGTGGCCTGGGCAGAGAGGATCACGGCAATCAGCAACTCGAAGGGGGAGCTGTAGTTGAGTTCCGTCTCCGGGTTGGGATTTGCATCCCGCAGCCGTTCAAATATCTGCTGTCGTTTTTCCTTATTCATCCGTTGGTTATTTAGTGTATTTGTCTCTACCAGGTTTCGGCTCGGCAGTTTAACACGCCGGGTTGCCGGCGGCTTCGAATACCACATTCCCTCAATAAATATCACTGTCAAAGTTGCCAGCTAATCACGCGTAGATTTTGCCGTTATTGTCGGGACCCAATGGCGAATTCTGAAACAGCTGAAAACCCCCTGGTGAGCTAAATCCCATCTTTTCTTAACTGCATGGGTCTCTTGGCGGCAAGAAATAGGAATAAAAATCGTGAGCGCCGAACTGCGTAAGGATAACAAGGTAGTGTCTCGTTCATTATTCTGCTTGATGCTTTCACTACTGCTCCCGCAGCACGGCCTGATGGCTTCAGAAGTACCCGGCATCCTCCCCGGCGAGCTCAGCGTGACCCAGATCGGCGCGGCCCACTACACCATTCCCCTGGTCGTCCCACCGGGTACCGCCGGCATGCAACCCAACCTCAGTCTCAGCTACAACAGCAAGGCAAACGGCCTGATCGGCACAGGACGTTCACTTATGGGTGTGGGCTGGTCCCTTAAAGGACTCTCCGCCATTACCCGCTGCGGTCGCACCCTCGTCCAGGATGGCGCCAGCGGCGGTATCGAGTTCACCGACAACGACCGCTACTGCCTCGATGGCCAGCGCCTGGTCGCCGTCAATGGCGTCTATGGCCACAGCGGTACCGAGTACCGCACCGAGATCGATCGCTTTGCCCGCATCGTCTCCCATGGCCGCCAGGGCAGTGGTCCCGCCTGGTTCAGCGTACAGACCAAGTCGGGCCAGACCCTCCAGTACGGCAACACCGGTGACTCCCGCATCGAAGCACAGGGCCGGGGCGAGGTATTCACCTGGGCCCAGAACCGCGTCACCGATGCCACAGGCAACAGCCTCACGGTCACCTACCGGGAGAACAACGCCAACACCGAGCACTACCCCCTGCGCATCGACTACAGTGGTGTCTCCGTACGCTTCGAGTACGTCAACAAGCCGGACCTGGGCGACAGCTACATCGCCAATGCCAAGATCAAATCCACAAAACGCCTGAACCGCATAAAGACCTATGTGGGCAACCGCCTCGTTCATCACTACGCGCTCACCTACAAAACCCGCAGAGACAAACAGGCTCTGCTGCAGGCGGTCGAACAGTGCGATGGGGCTGGCGACTGCCTGCCCCCGATACACTTCACCTGGCACGAAGCCGCCGAACAAACGACCTATGGCGGCTACCGGCCCTGGATCGGCTCAGGCTATCCCATAATGCAAGTTACCCCCAACGGCGATTATGCTGGGCACAAGTACAAACCCAAAGCCTTCGACCTCGTCGATATGAACCGTGATGGACGGCGGGATCTGGTTGTCGGCTTTGGTGGCCCAATAAACTCATGGGTCAACGACGAAAGACCCTACTATCTCTCCACCGGCTCGGGCTTCTCCTCTGCCGGCAAGGTCGTGGCCCATAAGCAGTTTCCATTGGCCTTTGGCGATGTCAACGGCGATGGACTGGCCGATGCGGTAAGAACGAACAGTGACAATTATGGGATGGTTGAAGTGGCCCTGGGTACAGGCAATGGCTTCGGCGGCTTCCGGACATGGCTCTCATCCGGCTACCCGACTTACAGCATTACCGACGGCAATGGGGATAACCAAAATATACCCTATCGCTTCGACCTGGTCGATCTCAATGGCGATGGCAAACTCGATCTGGTTGCCAGGGCTCAGGCGGTCGGTTGGAACAATATCGAGAGGAAGCTGTTCAAATCCACAGGCAATGGGTTTGTCCCCTCAGGCAGCCTCAGCGCCTGTCGTAGCTGCCGCCTCGATATCGGCGACGTCAGTGGCGATGGTGTGGCCGACGCCATCAGAGTCACAGACAACAAAACCGAAGTCGCCCTGGGCACATCCCGTGGGTTTGGCCCCTACCGGACTCTGCCCGCAACCAACAACAAATACACCGCCACCAAAAAAGCCCAGAGCTGTACAGATTGCGAACTCGGCTTCGGCGATGTCAATGGCGACGGCATCGAGGATGTGGTGCGGGCCAAGCTGACAGGCAACGCCAACCAAGGGATGATCGAAGTGGCCCTGGGCAAAGCCGCTGACAGCGACCGCCTCACCCACATCACCGACAGCCTCGGCAACCTCACCACCATAAGCTACGCCAAGGCCACCGACCCAGGCATGCACACCCTGGCCGGCTCCCCCGCCTATCCGACCCGCCATATGCGCTATCCCGCCCTGATCGTCAGTGCTGTCGACACCGACAACGGCCTGGGTGGCACACGGCGAACAACCTACCGCTACGGCGGCGGTAAGACCCACCTCAAAGGCAGGGGCTTCCTCGGCTTTGAGTGGATGAAGGCCACCGACACCCAGACCGGCATCACCACCACAACCACCTACCGCCAGGACTTCCCCTACACCGGCAAAGTCGCCGCCACCGAACAGCGCCAGGCCAACGGCAAACTGCTCGGGCGTACCACCGCCACCTGGGCCAAAAAGACCCAGCACGGTGGCAAGACACACTTCCCCTACATCAGCCAAAGCGTCGATGACCAATACCAACTCGACGGCCATCATATTACTACCACCACCACAACCAGCTGGTATGACGGCTATGGGAACCCCAACCTCATCCGCATCACCACCGAAGGCGGTGGTGAACGGGTGGTCAAAGCGAGCTTCAGCCAATACCTCAACAACACTGATCTATGGCACCTCGGCCGCCTCACCAAGGCAGGCGTCACCCACGCCACCGATCAGGGCAGCCTCACCAAAACCTCCGCCTTCGCCTACAACGCCAACGGCCTGCTCAGCCAGGAGATCGTCGAGCCCGACAAACCCGCCCTGCGCCTCGTCACCGACACCACCTACGACCGCTTCGGCAACAAAATCAAAACCACCACCCACGGCAACGGCGTGGCACCGCGTACCACTACAACCACTTACACCCCGGACGGGCGCTTCCCCCAAAGCACCACCAACGCCCTGGGCCACACCGAGACCTATTCCTACGATCCACTCCACGGTGTCATGACCAGTCTCAGAGGCCCCAACGGCCTCACCACCCGTTGGCAATACGACCGGTTCGGACGCAAAACCAGCGAGGATCGTGCCGACGGCACCTGGAGCACCATCACCCGCGGCTTCTGCCAACATGGCGACTGCCCCCAAGATGCCCCCTGGAACGCCGCCCTGGTCACCACCACCCAGAGCGCTGGCTCTACCCCCGTAACCACCTACGCCGACAGACTCGGTAGGGTCATCCGAGAACAGCGCGTCGGCTTCGACGGTACCCCCGTCTACCAGGACACCGAGTACAACGCCCTGGGCCGGATCCAACGTGTCTCTCTCCCATACTTTGCCGGCGAAGCCGCCTACTGGACCACCAACACCTACGACCTCCTGGGCCGGGTCACCCGCACCGACAGCCAACAGAGCAACGGCGCCACCCGTACCACCCACATCAGCCATCGGGGCCGCACCACCGTCACCACCGACCCCCTCGGTCACCAGAAGACCACCACCAAAAACCTCCAGGGCAAGATCGCCCGGGTCGAACAGGAAGAGCACGCCTGGGTCAACTACACCTACGACCCCACCGGTAATCTCACCCGCACCGACAGCAACGGCAGCATCACCGAACTGAGCTATGACCTGCGCGGGCGCAAGACCGCCATGAACGACCCCAACATGGGGCGCTGGACATACGCCTACAACGCCTTCGGTGAGCTCACCAGTCAAGCAGATGCCAAAGGCCAGACCATTACCATGGCCTACGACCCCCTGGGGCGCATGATTAAGCGCACAGAGCCCGAAGGCACCACCACCTGGCAATATGACACCGCAGCCCACGGCATCGGTAAACTGCACAAGGTCACCGGTCCCGACGGCTACACCAAGACCCACACCTACGATAGCCTCGGTCGGCCCCAACGCACCGAACAACACGCCGCTGGTACCACCCTGGATCACCAGCTGGAATACGATCAGTACAGCCGCATCAACAAAGAGACCCGCCCCAACGGTTTTATCCTAACCAAGCACTACAATGCACAGGGCTACCTCGAGGCTATCCGTGCCCCCGCCGTCCAGATCGGCGACTACGACATCCTCCATCTGAGCAAAACCTGGGAGATCCTCCAGCCCCAGCTCGAACAACAACTCCAGGACGCCCAACAACAGGCCGACCGCCTTATGGCCAGTGCCAACGTCTACCGCGACCAGGCCAAGCTCTACGGCAACATGGCGCTTCAGCTCCAGGCTCAGCCCCTCAAGCCCGCCTTCAGCGACAACCAGCAGAGCCTGAAACAGATCATCAGATCACTCCAGCAGGCCTCCACCAGCCTCTACGACTTCGCCAACAAGCTCAACCAGAAGGCCGCTGAGTACCAGCGTATCGCCGACACCCTGCTCAGCTACCTCCCTGAGCGTTACCAGGACCACTGGTTCAAGAATACCCTCTCTCGCTACAGCGACATCGTTGCCTACGCCGTCGAGCACTATCGCCTGATCCACCCCGAGTCCAACACACGGGTCTGGACCCCCATCATGGTCGGTGGCATCACCACCTTCATCCAGACCAAACCTGGTTCCAGCATCGAGCGCACCCTCAACACCAAAGAGCGCCAGTACCTTAAAGCGATCGCGCTCTGGGCACAGGACACCGCCACACTGCTCAACACCCTGGCCGATGACGTGCGCCAACAGCAGCATGTAAGGGACAAAATGGCCGGTGCCAACGCCAACTACCAAACCCTGAAGGCCAATAACACCAAGATCTGGGTCCCCATCAACGTGGGTGATATCACCACCTTTATCCCCACAGACCCTACAAAGCCCACGGCCCACAACACCCTGAACACCCAGGAGCTGGCGTCATACCAGGCCGCTGACTTCCGTCACAGCGACATGCCGACACTGGCCGCCTACTACCTCCAGCGCCTCCAATACCAACAACACCAGCAACGGCGCATCGAAGCCGTACGCAGTGAACAGGCACGCACCGCAAGCGCCCTCAAAGAGACCCGCGAGGCATACACCCAGAGCATCACCGCCTACCACAGTGGCCAGAAAGAGGTTACCTTCTGGCGCGCCACCGCCAGGGATGCCGCAGGGCGTCTCACCCAACACATCAGCGGCAACGGCCTGATCACCCATAACCACTACGACCAGGCCAGCGGTCAGCTCCACACCACCATGACCGGGTTCAACTTCAGTGCCGGCGTACGCCACATCAGCTACCAGTATGATCAGGCCAACAACCTGCTCGAGCGTACCGACGAACGCACAGGTTTTTACGAGCAGTTCAGCTACGACCGTCTCGAACGGCTTACCCACACCAGCGTCTACGGCCGCATCGGCACCATCGACTACCACTACGAGGTCAGCCAGAGCTACGACGCCCAGGGCAACATCACCCACAAATCAGACGTAGGCGACTACCACTACGACCCCAACCGCAGCCAACAGCTCACCAGCGCAGGCACAAAACACATCGGCTACCAGTACGATGCCAACGGCAACATCACTCAGGGTGGTGGCAGAAGCTTCCAGTGGGCCAGCTACAACAAACCCATCCGACTGCAAAAGGGCAACAACACCGTCAGCTTCAACTACGGCGCCGAACACAACCGCTACCGCAAGGTAGCCAGAATCAACGGTGAGACCATTACCACCGACTACTTCGGCAAACTCTACGAAAAGGAGACCAGCCAAAGCGCCATCGACCACAAACACCACATCTATGCCGATGGGCAACTGGTGGCCATCCACATCGAACATCAGCAGGGTGGGGCGGACGAGACCCGCTACCTCCACTACGACGCCCTGGGCAGTATCGACACCATCACCGATGGCAAAGGCAAAGTCATTGAGCGCATGAGCTACGACCCCTGGGGCAAACGCAGAGGTGGTGACTGGCGTATCGACGATCCGCTTAATACCTCGCAGTTCCATCTAGCATTGTTTACCAACCGTGGCTTTACCGGGCATGAGCATATCGATGAGCTGGAACTAATTCATATGAATGGGCGGGTTTATGACCCGGAGCTTGGTAGGTTCCTCTCAGCAGACCCTACTATGCAGTTTCCCTATAGCACCCAGGGGTACAGCCGGTACGCTTATGTGCAGAACAATCCGTTGAAGTATACGGATCCGAGTGGGTATTGGGTTGATGATGGGGGATGGGGTGATAACAATGGTTGGGCTGATAACGGAGGATTTAATGCTGGGGATAGTAGGAGTAACGCTGGTGGTGGCGGGACAACTGCACATTATCTAACTACAGAAACATACGAAGCTACCTGGACGAATTTAATAACAGGTGAGAGTTTCACAGTTACGACTGAAGTCATTACAGGGTCAATGCTATATGCAACAAATGCAGTAGATCGTCAGTGGAGTGATTCTGGAGGTGCGGATTTTATAACTGTAAATCCACTGGCAATTGGTTTGAATGAGGAGTATGGATACACGAGTCAGGTAACAGTTAATCCTCTAAATTACGGGGCATTGGAAGTTGATATGGTCGAGTACGACGAAAATGGACTTTTAAAAGAACGCTATTGGAATGATATTATTTATTCAAGTAAAAAATTCGCGGGGTTATATGATGAAATTATGGTTCCTTACTTAGAGGGTGTTGGTTCATTGTATATAGGAGTAAAAAGGTCTGTTAGATTCGCTGGGCGAGGCACAGGTTTTCTTGGGGAGAAAGAATATGCATATTGGAAGGCGGAATCACTAATTGTTGATCAGGCAATCAAACTATATGTAAAAAATAGATGGTTTCGAAATCAAGTTAACAATAGATTAGCTAATAAAATGGCTCAGTATGAAAAAGCTTATGTTAATGCTCGGATATCATGGGGGATGGTTTTCAGTCCAGTAGGTAGTCTGGCAACAATTGGTGACTTTACTCACGGAGTAAGTGAGTCTGTTAAAGCTGGGATTGATGTGGCTACACCTGAAGGATTTGCTGATACAGTGATTATTGGTGTGTTTGGGTATGATAGATAATGAGTCATTCTAGAATAATTTTTTTTATGCTATCTGTTGCAGTATATGTTATTGCGTATTTCTATTTATATGATTCGGGTAAAGAAATCATCATACTGCCGATTATATTAGGTATTTTAATAGCTATCCCTGGAATAATAGAGGGGTTATTATGGCGGTGTATTGTTGGATTAACCCCAATATTTGTTATTCCTTTAGTGTCTAATTTTCTTGGGATTGATGTTAATGGAATATTATGGATTGTGATCTTGCATATGTTATTAATTGGCGGATTCGGGTTTCAAGTAGGAGAGGCTATAAGAGCTCTAATAATAAAGTGATAAATCGATAAAGAGGATGAATGGATAAATGGGGTCAGGGATAAATGGGGTCAGAGGGATAAATGGGGTCAGAGGGATAAATGGGGTCAGAGAGGGATAAATGGGGTCAGAGTAGACTTTTTGAGATAGATCGCTAGCGAAAAAATTTTGCCTTAAGCAGGGAATTATATTCTTAGTCGGCGCGGCTTAGGCTGCAGCATATACATCAGATTGGGATTGCATTGATAATTATTTCAAGAGAATAAAATGGATAGATTTGTTATGAAAAGTATATCTGAAAAGTCTACTCTGACCCCATTTATCATATGATCAGCCGTGGGGTGACGGCGCAAATCTTTGGGCTCCATCATTAAATCCGCTAAGATTTGCATCGGGTGTAGGTGATATCATTTGTGGGTTTTGTACACACGCAGCGAATGGACTGCCTTAGTTATGGTAATGAATAGATATTTAGTTCCAGTGGCACTAGTGGTTGTTTCTATGACTGGATGTGGAAGTGGATTTTTCAGTTCGGGTATTGACTCCAAGCATGATGGGCATGGCAAGGTTATATTGTTAGATACACCTAATAATTGGGATACCTGGATAACAATAATAGACCTTGAAATTGCTGATGAGTTAGCTGGTAAAAAACCGCCTGGTGGTGCGAAATCATGGGATGAGCGTTGGTATCGCAGTATTGATAACCTAAATGAAGGCCACCAAGAGAACGAGAAAAAATACATAAAATATATTATTGATAGTCGCCGGAAGGTAGGGCTTCCGCCTTTAAAAAAGGATAACTGAAGATAAAAGGGATAAATGTAATAAATGGTAATAAATGGGGTCAGAGTAGACTTTTTTAAGATAGATCGATAGCGAAAAAACTTTACCGCGAATAAAGAAAATAATTCCTAATGGGCGTAGTTAGATTACAGGGGGGATAAATGGAGGGATAAATGGGGTCAGAGTAGACTTTTGGGATAAATGGGGATAAATGGGGTCAGAGTAGGCTTTTTGAGGAGGATAAATGGGGTCAGAGGAGGATAAATGGGGTCAGAGTAGACTTTTTTAAGATAGATCGATAGTAGTGATAAATGGGGGCAGAGTAGACTTTTTGAGGTAGATCGTTAGCGAAAAAATTTTACCCAGCATAAGGAATTATATCCTTAGTTTGTGTGGCCTAAGCTGCAGCAAATAAATCAGTTAGGGATTTCGTCAATAATTATATAGAGAGAATAAAGTAGATAGATTTTTTATGGGAAATAAATCTGAAAAGTCTACTCTGACCCCATTTATCCAGAAAACTCTCTAATGGGATAGTGAGTTCAGTCTCTGTATATAGGGATCCAGAAAGCGTGAGTATGAATGGGATTAAGCGTTCAGGGTATCGTGTGGGGATTTCGGGAGATATTCAGCTTCCGGGTGTATCACTAGTGTCTTTGGTTGCAGATGAAAAAATTCCCACAGGGATTGGAGTTAGTCTTACTGTAAACCATAATCATAATGGCAAGATTACAGGTATTACGTCAGATAAGGTTGTAATTCATGATAAGGGATTAAATACAGGGTATGCGACAGCGACGTTAGATTTTATTGCTGATCATGAAGGATATATCAATACTGTCGATTTCTTTGTTGGATTTGGTGGCAGGCTGTATTTTTCTGAGGATGGTCTTGTTGGGGTAGGCTTTGGGATAGGTTATAAGCCAAATGTGCTTGGTAAAGTTCTTAATAATATAAACAAGTCACCTATAATTGTAGTGGTCAAGTCATTTTGGCCACGGATTTATAGGTATTCCAGTAATGCTGTTCGGCCACAATCGGTGGCATTCCACCATTGTGACTGTGCGGCCTGAGCCGACTGTAATACCCGATTACATACGCCATGATATGGCGCTTCGCTTGTTCGAATGAGCTGTAACCGACCTCCGGCACCCATTCGGTTTTTAGACTGCGGAAGAATCGCTCCATCGGTGCATTGTCCCAGCAGTTTCCCCGACGACTCATACTTTGGCTCATCTGATAACGCCATAGCTGTTGTCGAAACGCCAGAGCCGTGTACTGACAGCCCTGATCAGAGTGGAACATCACGCCCTCCGGCTCGCCCCGTGATTCATAGGCCATCATCAATGCCTTTCTCGTCAGCGCACTATCCGCGTTCAGCGATAGTGCCCAGCCAATCGGGCGTCGTGCGTACAGATCCAGCACCACTGCCAGGTACGACCAGCGTTTACCGGTCCAGACATAGGTGATGTCACCTGTCCAGACCTTGTTGGGTGCATCGACATCAAACTGTCGATCCAGCCGATTCGGAATGCCAAGATACGGCTGCTCGGCCTTCCTGTAGCGATGTTTCGGTTGCTGGGTACTGACAAGACCCAGTGCCTTCATCCTCCGCCCCGCGCGATATCGACTCAGCGGGATCCCCCGGTCAGTGACCATCCGGGCAATTGCCCTGGCTCCTGCAGAACCATTACTAAGCGCATGGACGGTCTTGATCTCTGCCCTGAGTTGCCTCTCCAGTGCCGATATCTGTTTTGGCCGGGATAACCATGCCCGGTAGCTGCTGCGATGGATATCAAATACCTGGCACAACTGCTTGACCGGGTAGCGCTCTCGATGCAGTCGTCTGACTATCTGGAATTGTTCAGCGAGTCGGACATCAAGAGCGCGGTAGCCTTTTTTAGGATTTCTTTCTCCGTCTCGACCTGGCGTAAGCGTTTCTCCAGTTCCTGAATACGTCGCTGATCGGGCGTCAGTGCCGTGCCCTTAGGCGTCTTGCCTTGGCGCTCCTCTCGCAACTGTCGAACCCAGTTCTCCATGGAGCCTTTGCTCACACCCATCGAATCAGCCGCCGCCTGGAGGGTATAGCCCTGGTCTACAACTAGCTGCGCGGCTTCCAGTCGAAATTCCGGGCTGTAGTTTCTGTTTCTCTTACTCATCTTGCCACCTGTTCCACTCCTGGGACATCATATCACCCAGGTTCAGGTGGCCAAATTAACTATGCCACTACAAATAAACGTTTCAATAGGTACTGAGACATCAATTGAGGGTATGTAAATGTTTTATGCATACTGTGATGGATTTTTGGATGCTACTTTATTTGTTTTATCTATAGTTCTTATTTTTTTGGCCTTAATTAGTTCATTTGTTGTGTTTATGAACAAGGAGGATGAAGGTCAAAAAATTAATTATTTAAACGAAATAATGGGTCCATTTTATTCGTTTTTTTCTAATAAATACTTGAACAGTTTAGGTCGTAAGTGGTGGCCGTTATTCTTGATTTCATGGATTGGGGGTGTATTGTTATCGATTATTTCTAACGTATTTGATATTTGTAAAGGATAAAGGCGGATAAATGGGGTCAGAGCGGATAAATGTGTGATGGGATAAATGGGGTCAGAGTGGAGTTTTGAGATAGATCGCTAGCGAAAAAATTTTGCCTTAAACAAGGAATTATATTCTTGGTCGGCGCGACTTAGGCTGCAGTATATAAATCAGATCGGGATTGCATTGATAATTATTTCGAGAGAATAAAGTGGATAGATTTGTTATGAGAAGTATATCCAAAAAGTCTACTCTGACCCCATTTACACTCCATTTATCCACTGACCCCATTTATCCATCAATCAGTAATTAGAGAGGAAGTTATTATTCAGAAATAGTCTGATTGTCTTTATTGGCGCATTTTTTGTTTCGGTTTAGGGGTGAATTCAATTTAATGGAGGTAGTCAAATGAACAGAATCATAACGATAATTTTACTTTATTTATGCTTTTCCGTTTCGCAGGTAATTGCAGGTGAAAGCCAGGGGGGAGTTCTCCGTTATTGGATGCATCACTTTAGTGATCATTTTATCTTTGAAGTAGAGAATAAGATTGCTAGGCCGTCATGTGACACTATTGGTCCTGTTGGTAGATATGCGATTGATGTGAGGCAACCTAAAGGGAAAGCGCTTATGTCAATTATAGTGACTGCAAAAGCGACTAATTCGTTTGTTCATGTTGTTGGTTCTGGGGACTGTACTGTTTATGGTGATTCTGAAGATATCTCGCATGTAATGGTTGAGTGAGTAAATGGGATCAGAGTAGACGTTTTTAATATAGATCGTTAGTGGAAAAAATTTTACCTCGAATAAAGAATAGCATTCCCAGTCGGTGTAATTGGATTACGGTATCTATATACACCGGGAATTGCTTGGCTTTTTAATTTTCGAGGCTTTAATTGATAAAGCAGTTATTACATATAGAGTAGGGGTGGTGTATGAGGGATTTTAGATTTTTGATTATTTCAATCGCTTTTTTTCCATTAATGTCGTTAGCATCAAATGGCTGGCAAGACTATATGGTTATAACGAGTAACTACTTTGAAGGGAGTGGTGATGCTCACCGCATTGTTTTGACAATGGAAAGACCTTTTCACGAATGCGGCTGGAATACTGCTGCGAATATTCAATTGAACGTGGTTGGCCCAGAGGCATTTAAAACATTGACTAGTGTAGTCCTTTCTTCATGGATGGCAGATAAGAAACTATCTCTTGCAGTTGATGGCTGTCAGGGGAATCGTGCAAATGTCAACGCTCTTAGAATTGCGAAGTAGTGGAATGGTAAATGAGGTCAGATTGTATTTAATCTTTTCTCAGATCTATATCAATCTTCAGCAAGAATTATCCCGCACTTGGTTGAGCGTCTTTGACTTCATTATCCGCTTTTACAGCCTTTGCACTGGTGGCACGGTTGTCGATGATGTTCTTCAGGGCAATCATAAATCCCAGGCCGATGAAGGCGCCGGGTGGCAGAATCGCCAACAGCATGCCCTGGAAGTCCTTGCCGAGGCTGATCTCCAGGCCGGCAGCGGCCGGGCCGAACATCAGGTCGGCCTGGGAAAACAGTGTCCCCATGCCGATTATTTCGCGCATCGCGCCCAGTGCGACAAGGGCGAGTGTGAAGCCGATACCCATGGCGAGTCCGTCGACGATCGCTTTGGGTAACCTGTTTTTGGAGGCAAACGCCTCGGCCCGTCCGATAATGGCGCAATTGGTGACGATCAGGGGGATGAAGATGCCCAGGATCTTGTAGAGCTCGAAGAACCAGGCGTTCATGCTCAGCTCCACCGCGGTGACGAACGAGGCGATCACCAGCACGAAGACCGGCAGGCGCACCTCGGGGCGTACCAGGTTGCGTATCAGGGAGACCGTGGTGTTGGAGAGGGTGAGTACCAGGGTGGTGGCCAGTCCCAGCCCCAGACCGTTGATGGCGGTGTTGGTCACCGCCAGCAGGGGGCAGAGGCCGAGCAGTGCAACCAGTGCCTGGTTGTTGCTCCAGAGGCCGTCTTTGATCAGTTTTCCGTAGCCAGTATCCGCCATGTTCTCGACCTATCTGGATGCGACCTTCTGGGGCGCTTTATCGTTCTGCTGTTCGAAGAGCGCCAGGCCGTTGTCCCTGAAGTAGAGCAGGGTGTTCTTTACCGCTTTTACGATGGAGCGGGGGGTGACGGTTGCGCCGGTGAACTGGTCGAAGTCGCCACCGTCCCTTTTCACCTTCCAGCGGGAGATGTCGGGATTGGTCAGGGATTTGTCCCTGAAACTGTGCACCCAGTCGGAACGTCTCTCCTCGACCTTGTCGCCGAGTCCCGGTGTCTCCTTGTGTGAAACGATGCGCACGCCACCCAGGCTGCCGTCTGTTCTTACCGCCACCAGCAGCTTGATCGGGCCACTGTAGCCGTCCGGCACCACCGAGGCGAAGACCGCGGCCACGGGGGAACCGCCCTTGCGGCCCAGGTAGACCTGTATATGGTCGCCGCCCAGGCGTTCGGTATCGTTCACGAAGAGGGTGTCGGTGACGATATCGTTGTCGATGGAGTCCGCGGGCACCAGGGCATTGAGGCTGCGCAGCAGTGCCTCGCGCTCATTGGCGGCGATGCGCGCCTTGGTCTGGTCCTGGGTGAAGGCGACCAGCCCGGTGCCGGCAACCGCGAACATGGCGAGCAGCAGCCCGGCGATGAGAATCGGGTGCTTATTCATTACTACCGCTCCTGTGTCCGAAGACCCGGGGTTGGGTGTAGTAATCAATGGTTGGGGCGGCAAGGTTCATTAACAAGACCGCAAAGGCCACGGCATCGGGATAGCCGCCCCAGGTGCGTATCACGTAGACCAGTGCGCCGATACCTGCACCGTAGATCAACTGCCCCCTCTTCGTGGTACTGGCGGTGACCGGGTCGGTGGCGATGAAGATGGCGCCCAGCAGCGTGGCTCCCGTGAAGATGTGGAACATCCCCGTGGGGAAGGCGTCCTGGTCCAGGATGTGAAACAGGGTGGCGAGTACCAGCATGGAGCCGAGCATGGCGACCGGGATGTGCCAGCTGATAATCCGCTTGTAGAGCAGGATCAGTCCGCCGAGCAGGTACCAGTTGCCGACCCACTCCCAGCCGTGGCCACCGAAATCACCCCACAGGGGGCTCTGCTTGATCTCGGTCAGGGTGTAGTTCAGGTCCAGCTTGGTGCGCATCTCGTCCAGGGGTGTGGCCATGGTGAGTGCATCGATGCCCAGTCCCTGGGGGAAAACACCTGCGAACTTGATGGCCAGGGTCTGTGCCAGGGAGAGCGGGTGCTCGTTTAGCATCTCCGGTGGCAGCCAGAGGGTCATGTCCGTGGGGTAGGAGATGAGCAGCAGCACGTAGGCGGCCATGGCGGGATTGAACGGGTTGTAGCCGATGCCGCCGTACATGTGTTTCACCAGCAGTATGGCAAAGGCCATGCCGAGAACGGTGAGCCACCAGGGCAGCAGGGGCGGGATCGCAATGGCGAACAGCAGGGCTGTGACCAGGGCGCTCAGGTCACTTATCGCGGGCATTGCCGGACGGCCCCTCAGTTTCATCGCCAGGGCCTCGCAGCCGATAGCGGTGACGACCGCCAGCAGGATGTTGACCGGGATGCCCCAACCGAAGTACCAGGTCATCGCGACGATGCCCGGCAGCAGGGCCACCACCACCCACAGCATGGTCGTAGTGACGCTGTTGGTACGCGTGGTATGGGGTGAGGTTAGGGTTGGAAATTGCATCCGCTATCCGTCCTGTGACTCTTTCTCAGGCTTTTCCGGCGCTGCCGAAGGTGCATCCGGCGCACTGTCGGCTCGACGTTCGTCCGCCTTGTCGATCTGCTTCTGCTGGGCGTCGGTGAGGTTCTCCGTATTCTTCGGCGCCACCCCCTCTTCAGCCAGCTTGGCTTTCTTCTCTGCAGCACGCTTCATCGCCGCCTCTATCGCGGCTTTCTTGGGGTCGGCGGCTTTGCCGCCTGTCTTCTTGGCAGCGGTCTTCTTCTTGAGGCCGGCCTTCTTCTTGCCCAGCCTTGCCTTGCGTTCGGCCTCCAGTCTCTCCAGGCGTGCCACCCGCGCATCGTGACGCTTGCGGGCGTGTTCGGACTTGCGCTTCTCCTGCTCGACCGACCAGCTCTCCATCTTGGCATAGCGGAAGTACTGTACCAGGGGGATGTGGGCCGGACAGACATGGGAGCAGCAGCCGCACTCGATGCAGTCGAAGAGGTTGTACTCCTGGGCCTTCTCCAGGTCCTTGGCCTTGGCATACCAGTACATCTGCTGGGGCAGGAGCTGGACCGGGCAGGCAGCGGCGCACTGGCCGCAACGGATGCAGGGCAGGGCGGTGCCGGGATCGGGCGCCTCCTTGGCGCTTGCAACCAGCAGGCAGTTCGCCCCCTTGGTGATGGGTACCGCATCACTCTGCATGGTGATGCCCATCATCGGGCCACCCAGGATCAGCTTTGAAGCGGCATCGGTGTAGCCGCCGGCCTGGCCGATCAGCTCTGCGGCGGATGTGCCGATCAGCACCTCCAGGTTGCGCGGCTCCGCAACGCCCTCACCGGTGATGGTGACATAGCGGGAGATCAGTGGCCTGCACTCCAGCACCGCATCGGCGATGGCGGCGGCGGTGCCGACGTTGTGGCAGACGATGCCGATCTGCGCCGGTATGCCGTGGGAAGGGACCTCCTTGCCCGTGAGGACGCGGATCAGCTGCTTCTCGCCGCCACTGGGATAGAGCGTGGGTATGGGGACAACTTCCACGTTGCTGAAGCCGCCGGTCTCCAGGGCCTCCCGCATGGCGGCAATCGCCTCCGGCTTGTTGTCCTCGATACCGATAAGCACCTGCTCCGGCTCCAGCAGGTGCTGCAGTATGCCGACACCCGCGAGGATCTTGTCCGATTGCTCGCGCATCAGCATATCGTCGCAGGTGATATAGGGTTCGCACTCGGCGCCGTTGATGATGAGTGTCTTGATCCAGGTCTCGGGCCCCGGGGTCACCTTCACGCTGGTGGGGAAGGCGGCTCCACCCATTCCGACGATACCGGCATTGCGGATTCTCTCTCGCAGTTCGCTGGGGTCGAGCTGGGCGAAGTGGACCGTGGCATCCGGCAGTTCCACCCACTCGTCCTTGCCATCGGTTTCGATCACGATGCAGGGTGCCGTGAGACCGGAGGGGTGGGGGATGGGCGATTCGCCGATTTCGATGACGGTGCCTGAACTGGAGGCGTGCACCGGTGCACTGATATATCCCTGGGCGCGGGCGATCATCTGGCCCTTGAGTACCCGCTCGCCGACATTGACCAGGGGGTGGGCGATCTCGCCGATATGCTGCTGCAGGGGGATGGTCAGCCGTTTGGGCAGTATGGCCCTGGTGACGGGTTGACCGTTGGACTGGCTCTTGTTGTCAGGCAGGTGCAGTCCGCCGTGGAAACGGTGGAGTCTGCGGGCCGGATTGTCAGCTGAGGGATGATGCATGTGTGATCAGCCTGCCGCCTGTTCTGTTGTTGTTACCGGCTTCCCGCTGCTATCGGGAAAGGGCCATTTCCAGTTCCCGGTATCCACCTTTACCGGCACCATGTGGATGCACTCCACGGGGCAGGGGGGCAGGCAGAGTTCGCAACCGGTGCACTCATCCCCAATTACGGTGTGCATCTGCTTGGCGGCACCGAGAATGGCATCCACGGGGCAGGCCTGGATGCAGAGGGTGCAGCCGATGCACTCCTTCTCATCGATGACTGCGGTGGCCTTGGGTTTCTCGACGCCTGCATCGCCCTCCATGGGCACCGGGTCCTTGCCCAGCAGGTCGGCCAGCGCGATCATGGTCGCCTCGCCGCCGGGCGGGCAGCGGTTGATCTCGTCTTCTCCCGCAGCGATGGACTCGGCGTAGGGACGGCAGCCGGGATGCCCGCACTGGCCGCACTGGGTCTGTGGCAGCAGGGCGTCGATCTTCTCGACAATCGGGTCACCCTCCACGTGAAAGCGGATGGAGGAGTAGCCCAGCAGCAGGCCGAAGCCGAGGGCGAGCAGCGAAATGGCGACGATGGCTACCAACATCAACTGGCCACCAGTCCTGCGAAGCCCATGAAGGCCATGGACATCAGCCCTGCGGTGATCAGGGCGATGGCGCTGCCCTGGAACGGCAGGGGCACATCGGAGACCGTGACCCGCTCCCGAACCGCTGCGAACAGCACCAGTACCAGGGAGAAACCGGCGGCGGCGCCAAAGCCGTAGAGGGCTGACTCGATGAAGTTATGCTGCTCCTGGATGTTGAGCAGGGCCACGCCCAGCACCGCGCAGTTGGTGGTGATCAGTGGCAGGAAGATACCCAGCACCTGGTAGAGCACGGGGCTGGTCTTGTGCATCACCATCTCGGTGAACTGCACCAGCACCGCGATGACCAGGATAAAGGCGATGGTGCGCAGGTATTCGATATCCAGGGGCGCCAGAATGAACTCGTTGACCAGGTAGCTGCAGACCGATGACAGGGTGAGTACAAAGGTGGTGGCCAGGCCCATACCGATGGCCGTTTCCAGCTTTTTCGAGACCCCCATGAACGGGCACAGGCCAAGGAACTTCACCAGGACGAAGTTGTTGACCAGCACGGTACTGATGAGGATGAGGGCGTACTCTTTCATCTGCTCTTGGTTATCGGGGTAAGACCAGCAAATGGTAGAAGTTTACGTGGGGGTAAACAACCGGTGTTTTATAGGTGCTTGACGTTGCGGGGCCATCTTCCCTGATTCGAACCTGTTATACATTGATTATTCTAAATCCCTGCTACATCAATGGTAGCTGGGATTACGGTAGGAGCCCAGTCCTCTGGGTGAAGATGGGGTGAGTAGATAAATCGCCCGGAGGACCGGGCTCCTACAGCTGTATTACTTGACCTTCATTCCCGGCTCGGCGCCCTCGTCGGGATTGAGGATGAAGAGGTCCTTGCCCCCGGGGCCGGCTGCCAGCACCATCCCTTCGGATACGCCAAAACGCATCTTGCGGGGAGCCAGGTTGGCTACCATGACGGTCAGTTTTCCCTCCAGGTCTTCGGGGTTGTAGGCGGACTTGATGCCGGCAAAGACGTTGCGGGTCTCTTCCCCCAGGTCCAGGGTGAGCTGCAGCAGTTTATCCGCCCCTTCCACGTGTTCAGCCTTGGCGATTCTGACGATACGCAGGTCGACCTTGGCGAAATCGCCGAAATCGATGGTATCGGCAATGGGGTCCTTGCTGAGATGGCCCTCGGTGGTGGTCTCGTGAGGTTTGGTCTTCTTAGCGTCCTGGGCGGCCAGGTCCTCCTTGGAGTGCTCCAGCATCGCCTCGATCTGTTTCGGCTCGATACGGGTCATCAGCGGCTTGAACTTGGCCACCTGGTGCCTGGTGAGGGGGGTGGCCAGGGCTTCCCAGGTGAGGGGCTCGACCTGCAGGAAGGCCTCTGATTTCTCTGCGGTTGTGGGCAGAATCGGGCGCAGGTAACCGATCAGCAGGCGGAACAGGTTGATGCCCATGGAGCAGACATCGTGCAGCTCCTGGTCGCGACCCTCCTCCTTGGCCATGACCCAGGGCTTCTTCTCGTCGATGTACTGGTTCGCACGGTCGGCCAGTGCCATGATCTCGCGCACCGCGCGACTGAACTCGCGCTTCTCGTAACGCTCGGCGATGGATGCGCCGGCCTGTACGAACTCGTCGAACAGCGCCTGCTCGGATACGCTGTCTGACAGTCTGCCGTCGAAGCGCTTCTTGATGAAGCCGGCGCAGCGGCTGGCGATGTTCACCACCTTGCCCACCAGGTCCGAGTTCACACGGGCGGAGAAGTCCTCCAGGTTGAGGTCGATGTCCTCCACGCCGGAGCCCAGCTTGGCGGCGAAGTAGTAACGCAGGTATTCGGGGTTCAGGTGGTCCAGGTAGGTGCGCGCCTTGATGAAGGTGCCGCGGGACTTGGACATCTTCTGTCCATCGACGGTGAGAAAGCCGTGGGAGAAGATCGCTGTCGGGGTGCGGAAATCCGCGCCGTGCAGCATCGCGGGCCAGAACAGGGCGTGGAAGTAGATGATGTCCTTGCCGATGAAGTGGTAGAGCTCGGCATCGGAATCCGTGGCCCAGTAGTCATCGAACTCCAGTCCCTCGGTGCGATCGCAGAGATTCTGGAAACTGGCCTGGTAGCCGATGGGGGCGTCCAGCCAGACGTAGAAGAACTTGCCCGGATGGTCTGGAATCTCGAAGCCGAAGTAGGGCGCGTCGCGGGAGATGTCCCACTCCTGCAGGCCTGCCTCGAACCACTCGTCCAGCTTGTTGGCCACCTCTGCCTGAAGGTGACCACCCTTGGTCCACTCCTTGAGCATCTGCTCGAAATCGCCCAGCTTGAAGAAGTAGTGGTCCGACTCCTTGTCCACCGGGGTGGCGCCGGAGATGGCGGAGACCGGGTTTTTCAGCTCGGCTGGGGAGTAGCTGGCGCCACACACCTCGCAGTTGTCGCCGTACTGGTCCTCGGCGCCGCATTTCGGGCAGGTGCCCTTGATGAAACGGTCCGGCAGGAACATGTTCTCCACCGGGTCGTAGGCCTGGGTGATAGTGCGCCTGGCGATGTGCCCCTTGTCCCGGTTGCGCTCGTAGATTCGCGTGGCGCAGACCCGGTTCTCCTCCGAGTGGGTGGAGTGATAATTGTCGAAGCCGATATTGAACTCCCCGAAATCGGCCTTATGTTCCTCTGCAACCCGTGCGATCAGCGCTTCAGGCTCGATACCCTCCTGGCGTGCGCGGAGCATGATGGGCGTACCGTGTGCGTCATCGGCGCAGACATAGATGCAGTTGTTTCCAAACATATTCTGGAAACGGACCCAGATGTCGGTCTGGATGTACTCCACCAGGTGTCCGATATGAATCGGGCCGTTGGCGTAGGGAAGGGCGCTGGTGACCAAGATTTTACGCGGTTGGTTGCTCATTATTCTCAGGCTGATCAGGTTGTTAAGAAATTCTGGTGCGAAGTTCGGTAAAGCTGATCATTATCGCACAGTAATGACCCGATGTGACTGACTATCTGGCAGATTAAACCCGGGCTTTTTCAGGTATCCTGGGTGGAGTGATAAAAAACCGAGTAAAATGGTTGGTAAATGACGCCCCTTTTGGTGTAGAATGCGCCGCCATTACCCATAGCAAATTTCCGTAAGGCACCTGAGTAAAGGGCCTTGTTGGCAGGAGACCATAATGGCTGAACTGACAAAAGAGCTGATTGAAGAGGCGATCAAGGGCTACAACGAGCCCCACCTGGAGAAAGACCTGGTGAGCGCCAACTGTGTCAAAGGCGTCGATATCGACGGCGGCAACGTTAAGGTGAGCGTTGAGCTGGGTTTCCCCTGCGAGGGCGTGAAGGATGAGCTCGCCGCTGCCGTGAAAGCCCTGGTGGAAGGCGTCGATGGCGTCTCCTCCGCGGATGTGGACGTCACCTGGAAAGTGGTTGCCCACTCGGTTCAGAAGTCCCTCAAGCCCATCGACAACGTCAAGAACATCATCGCCGTTGCCTCAGGCAAGGGTGGTGTGGGCAAATCCACCACTGCGGTCAACCTGGCCCTGGCCCTGGCCGCCGAGGGCGCCAAGGTGGGTGTGCTGGACGCCGATATCTACGGTCCCTCCCAGCCCCGCATGCTGGGCGTGTCCGGTCAGCCCGAGTCGAAGGACGGCAAGACCCTGGAGCCGATGGAGAACTACGGCCTGCAGGCGATGTCCATCGGCTTCCTGGTCGATGAAGAGACCCCCATGATCTGGCGTGGCCCGATGGTCACCCAGGCCCTGGAACAGTTGCTCAATGACACCAACTGGGACAGCCTGGACTACCTGGTCATCGACCTGCCCCCGGGCACCGGTGACACCCAGCTGACCCTGGCACAGAAGGTGCCCGTCTCAGGTGCCGTTGTTGTGACCACTCCCCAGGACATCGCCCTGCTGGATGCCCGCAAAGGCTTCAAGATGTTCGAGAAGGTCGAGGTGCCGGTACTGGGTATCGTCGAGAACATGAGCATCCATATCTGCTCCAAGTGCAACCACGAGGAGCATATCTTCGGTGAAGGCGGCGGTGTCCGCATGGCCGAACAGTACGGTGTGAACTTTCTGGGTGCGCTGCCCCTGGATATCCGTATCCGCGAGGAGACCGACGGCGGCAAGCCCACCGTGGTGGCGGAGCCCGATGCGCGCATCTCCCAGATCTATCGCGAGATCGCCCGCAAGACCGCGGCCAAGCTGGCCCTGCAGGGTAAGAGCTACGCGGCCAAGTTCCCCAATATCGTGATCCAGAACAACTGATCGCCGACAGGCGCCATCAGTGAAAAAGCCCGCAGCGATGCGGGCTTTTTCGTTTCTGGTCCACTACTGTTTGGCTGGTACAGGATCTCCTTATCCTGCCAGGGCAGGTTTCAGCGCTCCCTGAAATAGGAGTGGCAATCGCCACAACTCATGCGAACCGCGTTGACGGCCCGTCTCAGCGTATCGACATCCCCGGGGTCGACCTGTTGCAGGGCCATGATCTTCCGGCGATTGTTCTCGATGGCATATTGAAAACCTCTCGGGTCGCTCCAGATCGAATTCAGGGCCTCGGACTCGGGGTGCTGTGGGCCCGCCGGGAACAGGTCCTGGTACATGCCGTTGAGGGCCAGCAGGGCATCCACATGGCCTGGGACATGGTTTTTTATCGCCAGCTTGCCGTCCACGTAGCCCTTCAGGGCCTTGAGATGGCCGGACGACATCTCCATCACGTTCGAGCGATAGAGATAGATCTCATCCCCTTCGCTGTCGGCCATGGCGGTGGACAGCGGGAAGACACAGAAGATCAAACCGAGTATTCCAAAACGTTTCATTTTTTCCTCTTTCTGATGGTGACGGTTTGCCAGATCGTACCTGCTCTGCAGGCGGATCTAAAGTGACATCTCATCGGCTTTCGACGCGATGCGGTCGCTATCTCAGGTGATGGCAGACGGCCGGGGCTTCTGTTCTGTCCCAAGGATCCCCGGGGTGGGTGACTGGCATCTCAGTGCAGCCAGTCCTCGCGCTTGATACGGGTCAGTACCACGATCCTTGGAATGCGGGAGTTGATGGTCACCTCGGTCAGCTCCAACTGATTGGAGGGGCGGTCCGAGTCGCTTTCCACCTTGATGCCGACCTTGTCGATCGCCATCGAGATCTGCTGCAGTTTGATGAAACGCTCCGGCCTGCTGAACACATCCAGTACCTTCTCCAGGCAGACCTGTGGGGTTACGTAGCCGAGTTCAGCGAGCTGCCGCTCGGTCTCTGCCAGCTCTTTACGCAGTGCCTCGTCCGGATGGTTTCTCGCTTTTACCATCAGTCTCCGGTGCTGGGCTTCGAGATGATTCCTTTGCCCCCTGCACTCCATGATCTCTGCCAGTGCATTGGTGATCAGACCCTCGAAGAAGCAGCATCTCATATCGAGGCGGATCTGCTCCTCGGTGGTGGCGGGGGAGTAGAGCCGGTGGTCGGTAAAAGAGACCGATGTCTGGGGGACATCCCTGACCACCTGCTCACCCACCAGTTCACTGCCCAGGATGCTCTTCTCGATCTTCTGCATGCAGAGGAAGGCGTGGCACTCATCCAGGTTCCGGTTTTCAGGTTCGCTGAAAAACTCTTTCAGCTCCGAGCTGTGGACCACCGCCTGCAGCATATCCTGGGGATTGACGAAGAAGGCGTTGATGTAGGGGTTGGATGAGAAGCTGTTCTTGTCGATGTAGATCGCCTCGGGGAGGTGATCCACCAGCTGGTCGGCGTACGACACCGAGGACTCTATGGCGCGCCAGAGCTTCCGTTTGTAGGCGGGCACCAGTCGGATCTTCGCGTCGGTGCCTTCGATGACCCGGTCGAGAGCGCACTCGATAATATCGGGATGAATGCCTTCCGAATCGGCAGTCAAACTGCCGGTATGCAGGGCATTGAAGAGATTGGAAAGTTTTTCGCCAAGTTGGAAAGCCACTGTATACATCCTTTGTCTTTATATGCCAAAGGGCCGATACAGCGGGGCCCTGATGTCTGTGTCTGTGGAGATGTGTCAATTCTCCCCGTCGATCTGCAGCATGTGGTGGGCAATGGCCTGGGAGGTGACCACGCCGCGGTATACCTCGCCGTCGAACACGAAGAGGTAGCTTGAACTGAATTTTTCCAGTATCGCCAGTCCCTTGATCAGCAGTGAATCTGAACTGAGCGTGCGCAGGGGGGTGTTGATATATTCGGTAGCCGGGCTATCCAGCACCTCCCTGATCTTCGCCTCGGCGTCGTTCACGCAGCTCAGCTGGTTGCCCAGTACCGTCGCCATGTCGACGATGTAGTTGGGCAGGCAGCCCCGGTGCATCACGCCATCGTAGCTGATGAAGCCGGCGGGTCTGCCACTGCTGTCGATATAGGGAACGGCTGGTACGTTGGCTTCCAGGCAGAGCCTGAAGGCATCTCTCACTTTCATGCCGTCAGTGACCACGCCGGAGGGTATCAATATTTCATTCAGCTGCATCCGCGGACTCCATCCGTCATACAAGGTACCGGAAATAGATGTATACGCTGGAGACCATAATACTGATCAGCATCATAGGGAAGGCCATCAGCATGAATGGCAGGAAACGGATCGGGAAACCGGCCCGCTCTGCGTAACCCGCCACGATGAGGTTGGCACTGGCGCCGATCAGCGAGCCGTTGCCGCCCAGGCAGGCACCCAGTGCCAGGGACCACCAGAGGGGCTCCAGCTGGTCTGCGCCACCGAATACCGGGGCCATGTTCTTGATCACCGGGATCATGGTGGCGACGAAGGGGATGTTGTCCACCAGGGTGGAGAATATCGCCGAGCCCCAGAGAATGGTCATCGCGGTGTAGACCAGGTCTCCGCCGGTCAGATCGGAGATCGCCTTGGCGAAGATATCGAGCATGCCGACCTGCTCAATGCCGTGTACCAGGATGAACAGGCCAACGAAGAAGAAGATGGTGACCCACTCCACCTCGGCAAACGAGGCGTGCACATTCTTGGACTGGGACTCCGCCGATTTGAACAGGTTGGTGATCAGTAGCAGAAACGCCGCACCGAAGATGGCGATGGTTGCAGGTTCCAGGTGCAACTGGTGGGCGAGGGTGAAGCCCAGGATCACCAGGGCGAGCACGAACAGAGACTGTTTCAGCAACCGGATGTCGGTGATGGCGCTGTTTTCGTTGAATCCCATCACCCGCTGTTTCGACTCTTCATCGGTCTGCAGTTTTCTGCCCCACACCACCCAGATGATGGCCAGGGTGATCAGCATGATGACCGGGACGATGGGAGCCAGGTTGAGCAGGAAATCGTTGAACGAGAGATGCACCGCCGAGCCGATCATGATGTTGGGCGGATCGCCGATCAGGGTTTCCGCGCCACCGATGTTGGACGAAAGGATCTCGGCAAACAGGTAGGGGTAGGGTGGGACCTTCAGCTCCTGGCATATCAGCAGGGTGACCGGTGCGATCAGCAGCACGGTGGTCACGTTGTCGAGCAGGGCCGAGAAGAGGGCGGTGAACAGCGACAGCATCAGCATGATTCCCCAGGGCTCGGCACGGACTTTCTTCGCCGACCAGATGGCGACGAACTGAAAGACGCCGGAACGGCGGGTGATGGCCACGATCACCATCATGCCGGTGAGCAGTCCCAGGGTGTTGAGATCTTCCCCCTGCAGGGCGGCGTACTGGTTGAGCACCCCGGTGAGGATCATGAGTGTGCCGCCCAGAAGGGCGACAATCGCGCGGTTGACCCGCTCCGTAACGATCACCAGGTAGGTGGTCACGAACAGGATGCCGGAGACCCAGAAGGGGTCCCAGCCGAAGATGATGCCTGAAGGTACCGCTGTCGCTGTATCCATCACGCCTCCCGGTCTCCCCTTCTGAACAGGCAGTCCCCTTTGAAGCGGTCGTCATCCTTGAACAGCTGTCTGGCCAGTTTTGACAGGATGTCCCAGTTGGAGATCATGCCGACCAGGCGGTAGTCATCGCCTTCCACCAGCACCACGGGAAGGCTCGACGGGGCCTCGTAGAGTTCACGGATCACCTCCATGATGGGGGCGTCCGCCCGGCAGACGGTGATGTTGTCCCTCACCAGGTACTCTTCGACAGGATGATCAATGACCTGTTCAAGGCACTCGACAACCTCCTGCAGGTTGTCGGCCAGGAAATCGAGGTTGGCCAGGGCGGGGGAGAGGGTGGCGGCCTTGGGCAGCAGGGCGCGCAACAGGTTGCGCAGCCCGAACAGGCCGATGAAGCGTCCATCCGGGTCCATGATCGGAATGTTGTGAATGCGGTGATTGCACATCAGCTGCAGGGCTTCCGACACTTTCGCATCGGACTTCAGCGTGATCGGGTTGGATGACATGAACAATTCAGCAGACAAAGAACAGCCTCCTTACTGAGTGATCACCGGAGTGGCCACGGATCAGGGTTATCGGTACTTCTACTGCAAGAAAGAGACGGGTTGTTATCGGGTAGGTGGCAGGGCCACTTGCGGTGACGGTCTCTTGTTTATAGTGATTTTCATCCTGGAATAGACACCGCAATCTCCAAAGTATAACTCTAAACAGTTGGTGAGAAAGCTATTTTCGGGAATGCAACGACTCATAAAACCATGGAATTTATACGGTATGGCGAATGTTTTGTTGGTGTGGATCGTTGCTGCAGTAGATGAATTTGGCAGGGATCGCCTGTACCATGCCGTGAACCTGAACTTTAGCTGATGGGATCGATTCGATGAGTGGCAAGTGGGATACGCGATTTCTGGGGCTGGCCGCCCACATTTCGGCCTGGAGCAAGGACCCCTCATCCCAGGTGGGTGCGGTCATTACCGACGGCAACCGTATCGTCTCCCTGGGCTACAACGGTTTCGCCGCCGGCGTGGTGGATGCCCCCGATCGCCTGGAGGACAGGAACACCAAGCTGAATCTCACCATTCACGCAGAAGAGAACGCCATGATCTTCGCCAAGCGTGATCTCACCGACTGCACGGTCTATGTCACCCATCCGCCCTGTCCGCGTTGCGCGTCCAAGCTGATCCAGGAAGAGGTGGCGAGAATCGTCTCCATAGCGCCAAGCGATGACTTTCTCTCCCGCTGGGCAGATGATCTCGAGCTCTCCATGCAGATGTACAGGGAGGCCGGGGTCGAGTTCACCACCTACGAGCTGGACGAGATCAATACCGAGAATGCCCAGGTCACCGTCTCCCCGGGCGGTTTCTTCAAGAAGGTGATGAGTCGCTGCCTGAATACGATGGATTGATTGTTCAGTTCCAGGTGACGGATCGAAGCAGCATGATCACCTGTTCATCACTCTTCTGCTTGCTGATCTTCACCGGCAGGTAGTTGAGCTCGGGCGAGAGCCAGAGGGTGGAATCGGAAGGGCGGTCCTCCTTTACGCGTTCCACCCGAACCGAGTTGACAGAACCGTTGCCCGTGGTGACCCGCTCACTGCCGTTGGTCGAGAAGCGGTAGTTCTTCAGCATGCCACCATCGGCCACCTTGAAGGCGATATCCCGTTCCCCCCTGCCTACGGCCATCATCAGGGCCAACTGGGTGCTGAATTTGTCCTGGGTGCCCGGGGGCACTCTCATGCTCCACCTGTTCTCGCCGCTGTGATTGGTCACCCTGCCGGTCCGCCAGTTGAAATCGACAGTCACCTTGCGCGGATTTTTATTGCGCCGGTGGTGGTAGAGGTAATTATCCGGCCTGACACTTCCATTCTTGACCACGCCCTGGCTCTGTTCGGTTATCTGGTCGTCCCGGAACAGGGAAATAAGACCACTGGTGACGGTGTAGGCCCGGTAGCGATAATCCCCGCCGGGGGTCAGCTCCAGTGTGATGAGCACCTTGCCAAGAGTGGTGTCGTTACGGTTCAGGCTGTATTCGGCGCTGAACGGGGTCAGCACCATATCCGGACTGGCTGAAAGGGGGGTGGAGAGCAGCAGCATCAGGCCTGCAATGAGCGGGCTGATCCTCTGCCGGGTGGCATTCATGCCGGCGGGCTCTGCTGGTAGTTCATGGTGACCGGGTCGTTGAGTGCCATGCCATCCTTTACCACCCGGTTGCCATCCATCTTCAGGCGACCTTCTGCAAACCAGCGTATGGCGGTGGGGTAGATGACGTGCTCCTGGCTCAGTACCCGGGCTGCAAGGGACTCCTCGGTGTCGTTCTTCTCCACGGGAACCCTGACCTGCAGCACCAGCGGGCCGCCGTCGAGCTCCTCGGTAACGAAATGAACACTGGCGCCGTGGATTTCGTCGTTCGCCTCCAGGGCACGCCTGTGGGTATGCAGTCCACGGTATTTCGGCAGCAGGGAGGGGTGGATGTTGAACATCCTGCCGTGGAATCGTGTTACGAACTCAGGAGAGAGGATGCGCATGAAGCCGGCCAGGATCACAAGTCCCGGTTCGAATGTTTCGATCAGGTCGCCGAGCGCCTGGTCGTAGCTCTCCCGGTCGGGGAACTCCTTGTGGTCCAGCACGCGGGTCTGGATACCGGCCTGCCTGGCACGCTCCAGCCCGTAGGCGGTTTCCCGGTTGCTGACGACTGCCCGGATCTCTACCGGCAGGTCACCGGCGGCACCATCGATAATCGCCTGCAGATTGCTTCCGCTGCCCGATATCAGTACTACCAGGGGCAGCTTCTGCCGGTTGCTCATTGACCGGTGACCTCCACCACGGGAGCGCCCTCGGCGGCCTCGATACTGCCGAGCTGCCAGACGGTCTCGCCGTTCGCTTCCAGCAGGGCCGTGGCGCGTGCGGCATCCGCCTCGGCCACGCAGACTACCATGCCGACACCGCAGTTGAAGGTGCGCAGCATTTCGGACTCCACCACGTTGCCCTGCTGCTGCAACCAGTTGAACACCTCGGGTCTTTGCCAGGCGTTTCCGTCGATCACCGCCTTGCTGTTTTCCGGCAGCACGCGGGGCAGGTTTTCGGGCAGGCCGCCGCCGGTGATGTGGGCGAGGGCGTGGATATCGACCTGCTCGTGCAGTGCCAGCAGGGATTTGACGTAGATGCGGGTGGGGGCCAGCAGCGCCTCGCCCAGGGTGGTGTCTCCCATCGGTTGGCCGAGATCGGCGCCGCTCACCTCGAGCACCTTTCTGATCAGCGAGTAGCCGTTGGAGTGGGGCCCGGAGGAGGCCAGGCCCAGCAGTACATCGCCTGTCCTGACGCGGCTGGGATCGATGATCCGGCTCTTCTCGGCGATGCCCACGCAGAAGCCGGCCAGGTCGTAATCGCCTTCGCCGTACATGCCGGGCATCTCGGCGGTTTCGCCGCCGGTGAGGGCGGCGCCCGAGAGTTCACACCCCTTGGCGATGCCCTTGACCACGTCGGTGGCGACATCCACGTCCAGGTGTCCGGTGGCGTAGTAGTCCAGGAAGAAGAGCGGCTCGGCACCGGTCACGATGATGTCGTTGGCGCACATCGCCACCAGGTCGATACCGATGGTGTCATGCTTGTTCAGCTCCAGGGCCAGCTTCAGCTTGGTGCCTACACCGTCGGTGCCGGAGACCAGCACCGGCTCCTTGTAGCGGTCCAGGGGCAGTTCGAACAGGGCGCCAAAGCCGCCGAGACCGGTCATTACGCCGGGGCGGAACGTGCTTTTCACGATGGGCTTGATCCTCTCCACCAGGTCGTTACCCGCATCGATATCGACACCGGCATCGCGATAACTGAGAGAGGCGGATTCGGTTGGCTTGTTCTGGTCCACTGAATACTCCAGGCTGGGTGTGTTTGCAGCGGGCTATTCTACCAAATTGCATTGGGGAGATGTGGCAGTTTTTAGACAGGCAAAGGGTGGCAGGTATAGAATTCGCCTGATTCAGGAACAAGAGCAACGAGCTTCTATATGAACAACAGGTACACCAGCTCTGCGTTGGGCGCTCTCTCGGGCTTTCTTCTGCTGTTTTTTGCAGCGCTGGCCCCGGTGCACGGGGTCCAGGTGGAGGGGCTCTACCAGGCCGAGGTGCCGGTGGCGGGCCAACAGGCCAGCCAGCGCAACGAGGCAATCGGGCGGGCATTTGGCAAGGTGCTGGTGAAAGTGACCGGCAATCGCAATATCGCCAGCCGCTCGGAACTCGCCCCTGAGTTCTCCAGGGCGCCACGCTACGTGCAGCAGTACCGCTATCGCCTGGCCGATGAGCAGCCGCAGAACGAAGGCGCAGGTGGCGATGCGGTCGAGCCGGCGAGGTTTCTGCAGGTCACCTTCGATTCCCAGGCGATAAACCGCCTTTTGCGCCAGAGCCGCCTGCCGGTATGGGGTGAAAACAGGCCTGGTGGACTGGTCTGGCTCGGCGAGGAGCGCAAGGGCCGTCAACGACGGCTGGTCGGAGCAGAGAGCAGCGCCTGGCAGGTGCTGGATTGGGCGGCAGGAGAACGCGGCCTGCCCCTGCTGTACCCCCTGATGGACCTTGAAGACCAGTCGCGGATGCAGGTCTCCGATCTGTGGGGTGACTTCGAGCGCAACATCTCCGGTGCCTCCCAGCGCTACACCCCCGATTTCATCCTTACCGCGCGGCTGAGCAGGGTCTCCAATGGCTTGTGGCGCTCAAGCTGGAGCCTGTTTCAGGGAGAAAATGTCTCATCCTGGAACAATGACGGAACCTCCCGCAACCAGCTGCTCAGTGATGGTGTTCAGTATGCCGCGGACCTGCTGGCAAACCGCTTCGCACCGATCGGGGGTGGCAGTGAACTGACGCAGGTGCGGCTGAGGGTGGGTGGAATCGCCTCCCTGCAGGAGTACGCGGGTGTGGGCAGTTTTCTCTCCACCCAGAGCTCCGTGGCAAAGGCCGAGCTTTCCGAGGTGGATTCCGGCGCGGTGATCTACGATCTGCAGGTGCGGGGCGGACTGCAGGTGCTTGAGCAGGGGCTTGCCCTGGGTGGGCTGATCGAGCCTGATGACGATATCGTCATGGGCGATGAGGCGGTTGCCGAAAACGTGGACCTCTTCTACCGGTTGCGTCAGTGAAAAGAGAAGATATCCCCAACCTGATCAGCGTGCTGCGTATATTCCTTACGCTGCCGGTGGTGTGGATGCTGCTGGAACGGCAGTTCGATATCGCACTGGTGCTGTTTTTCGTGGCGGGGGTGTCGGATGGTCTCGATGGCTACCTGGCCAAGCACTATGGCTGGACCAGTCGCCTGGGTGGGCTGTTGGACCCGTTGGCGGACAAGGTGCTGCTGGTCTCGAGTTTTCTCTCCCTCGCCGTGGTCGGCATGATTCCGGTCTGGCTGGTGATGCTGGTGATTCTTCGGGACCTGGTGATCGTTACCGGCGCGCTGGTCTACAACTTCCGCGTGGAGGAGCTGGAGGCCGAGCCCAGCATGATCAGCAAGGTCAACACCGTGGCCCAGATCGTACTCGTGCTCTCGGTGGTACTGGACGAGGGACTGATGGGGCTGCCGGATCTCTATATCCTGGCGATGATATGGGCGGTGGCGGTCACCACCGTGGCCAGTGGCGTCAACTATGTCTGGGTCTGGAGCCATCGTGCCGCCCAGCAGGGCCAGAAATAGCGGCTACTCGAAAGTCTCCAGCAATGTTCTGACAAACGGCGTTGTCAGCCGTCTCTGGGCCTCCAGTGAGCCCCGGTCAAGGTGTTCCACCAGTCGCTGCAGGGAGGCCATGTCCCGCGGCGCATGCTTCAGGATGTAGGCGCCTGTCTCCCAGCTCATACTCAGGCCACGGCGGTCGGCACCGTCAATCAGTGCCTGGATCTTCTCGTCATCCCGCAAGGGTTTCAATTGGTAGCTCAGTCCCCAGGTGAGGCGCGATCCCAGGTCGGGCAATCCAACGTGAAGGTCGTGCGGGCCCCGGTCGGCGGTGGTGATCAGCGCAACCCCCTGGTCGCGCAGGCGGTTGAAGAGGTGGAACAGGGCCTGCTCCCACGCCCCGTTACCGACGACCAGGTGGATATCGTCAATACAGACCAGGTTCATGCTGTCGAGGTCGGAGAGAATCTCCGGCTGGAACTGCTCGGCCAGGGAGAGGGGGACGTAGGCGGCTGATCGTCCCAGGCCGTCAGCGTACTGGCAGGCCGCCTGCAACAGGTGGCTCTTGCCGCTGCCATCCCCACCCCAGAGGTAGAGGAACTGCTCACCGCGCCCCTCGACACAGTGGCGCAGGTGGGAGAGGGCCTGGGTATTCCCTCCCGGAACGAAGTTGTCCAGGCTCGCGCTTTCACGCAGGCTGATACCCAGTGCGAGTTGACGGCTCATGGTGCAGCCTGTCTTCGGCCGATCATTTTTCCAGCTTGGCTGCGGTGGTGGCGAGTCTTCTGCCCAGGGCGCGACAGAGGCTCGTCTCTTCGTCAGAGAGCGGCAGCTTGCTGTCGGTACCCGCCAGGTGGCTTGGCCCGTAGGGTGTGCCGCCGGTCTGGGTGTGCAGCAGTTCGGTCTCGCTGTAGGGGAGGCCGACGATCAGCATGCCGTGATGCATCAGGGGAAGCATCATGGATGTGAGGGTGGTCTCCTGTCCGCCATGCATGCTGGAGGTGGAGGTGAACACCCCGGCGGGCTTGCCCATCATGGCCCCCGAGATCCACAGGGGGCTGGTGGTGTCGATGAAGTATTTCAGCGGGGCTGCCATGTTACCGAAACGGGTGGGGCTGCCCAGGGCCAGGCCGGCGCACTGCTCCAGGTCCTCCAGGGTGACGTAGGGCGCTCCCTGGTCGGGAATGCTCTCCTCGGTGGCCTCGCAGACGCTTGAGACCTCGGGCACCGTGCGCAGGCGGGCCTCCATGCCGGTCACTTCCTCGACACCCCGGGCGACCTGGTTGGCCATCTCCGCAGTGGCCCCGTATCGGCTGTAGTAGAGTACGAGTATATAGCTCATCAGAGGATGTCCAGAACCTGCTCAGGGGGGCGGCCGATGGCAGCCTTGCCGTCCTTGATGACGATGGGGCGTTCGATGACTTTCGGATGAGCCACCATCAGGTCGATCAGTTCCTCGCGGCTGAGATCGGGGTTGTCGAGGCCGGCCTCTTTGTATTCAGCCTCTTTCTTGCGCATCAGCTCGCGGGGTTCCAGTCCGAGCATCTTCAGGATGCTGTCGAGGGTGGCAGCGTCAGGCGGGGTTTTCAGATACTCGGTGATCTCCGGTTCCACTCCCTGTTCCTGCAGCAGCTGCAGGGTCTGACGGGATTTGCTGCAACGGGGATTGTGATAGATTTCCACGCTCATGAAGTTTTTTCTCGTGCGGTCCAAGGATTGCGCTATTGTATCCGACAGGGTGCGATTGAAAACAGTTGGTAGACTGTGGTTGAGGTTATCAAGTAGTCGGATTTGAAATGTAATGCACGTTAACGCTCTCGAATGGAAAAACCGCCTGCCCACGCCTCTGCTCAGGGTTGGGCGTTTCATCAAACTGCTGGTCAGTCGTTTCATCGAGGACCAGGGTCTGCCCAATGCGGCGTCGCTCACCTTCACCACGCTGCTCTCCCTGGTGCCGCTGATGACGGTCAGCCTGGCCATCTTTGCCGCCTTTCCCGTCTCCGACCGGGTTGAGGAGCAGATCCAGGGTTTCCTGTTCGAAAACTTCGTGCCCACCTCCAGCGAGGTGCTCGAAGAGTACCTCAGGCAGTTCAGTGCCAAGGCGTCCAGGCTGTCCGGGGCCAGCTTCATCTTCCTGGTGGTCGTCGCCCTGATGCTGATGGCCAATATCGACCGCGCCTTCAACACCATCTGGCAGGTGAAGCGCAAGCGGGGGCCACTGAGCATGTTCATGGTCTACTGGGCGATCCTCTCCCTGGGGCCGATCCTGATGGGTGCCAGTGTGGCATTGACCTCCTACCTGGTGTCGATACCGCTGCTGAGTGACGCGGCCGAAACCCTCGAGGTGGGTTCCCTGCTCGGGCTGGCGCCGATGTTCGCCTCGGTCGTCGCCTTCACCCTGCTCTACGCCCTGGTGCCCAACCGGCGGGTGCCGTTGAAGCACGCCCTGGCGGGGGGGGTGCTCGCGGCGCTGCTGTTCGAATCGGCAAAACGCGGATTCGCCTTCTATATCACCAACTTCCCCACCTACGAGGCGATCTACGGGGCGCTGGCGGTGGTGCCCATCTTCCTGGTCTGGATCTACCTCACCTGGGTGATCACCCTGGTCGGTGCCGAGTTCGCCCACTGTCTCGGCATCTACCGGGACGAAGATTTCCAGGGCTCAAGACGGCGTGGCAGCGAGATGCTGCTGGCCTACCGGGTGATGAATGATCTCTGGAGGGCGCAGAAAGGGGGGAGGGCGCTCACCCTGACACGTCTGTCGAAGCTCCAGGGACACTATCCCGAGGAGAAGCTGGAACACCTGCTTATCGAACTGCAGGAGGCCCGCCTGGTACTGCGTACAGACAACGGCCGGTGGGCCCTGGCGAGGGATCTCTCGGACGTGCCACTGATGGAGCTCTACATGGCCTGCCACTTCGTACTGCCGGACGAGGAGGCGATCGCCGGCGATGGCGAGGCCGCCCTGGGGGAGGTACTTGCCCGGGTCAGGGGTGATATGGGGGAGTCCATGTCGATACCCCTCGAGCAGCTCTATTCACGGCAGGATCACCCATGAAGCTGGACCGTAAGATACTCGAAGCGGTCGAAACAGAGGGTGGACTCCTGCAGGTTGTCCGCAGTCACCTTCATGGTTCTTCCGGCGTGGTCCTCGACCACGTACTGCCTGCCCTTGCGATAGATCAGGTGGGGTGCCAGTAACACGTTCGGGTGGGCCCTGGTGTTGAGCAGCAGGGCGGGCTGTCGATCAGCGGACTCCTCGGTTCCGAACACCTCCGGCCGGATGGTGGCCGGATGGATGATGCCGTGGACGAACTGGATGCCGGCCTCCAGGGTGCTCTTGTCACGCTGCAGCAGGCGGCGGACGATGCCGACCATCGACTTTCCCTCGCCTTCCATGCGTTCGCTTTCGAGCAGAACGATCTGACCCACCTGCAGGCCACAGGCGTCTGCCGGGTTCATCACCATGCCGACACCGCCGTCACTCATATTGACCTGCCGCCAGCGGTGCGTGTCGAAGCGTGAGGCGGTCAGCGGGTCCTGCTTGACGTCACCTATCTCGATGGTCTCCTGGTCATACGGATCCAGCTCGCTGTGTGCCTTTCCGGCGGAAACAAGCTTCCCCTCCAGCAGAAAGTGCTGGATGGCGGCAATACCCCATGCAGAGACCAGCCAGTCGTATCGCTCCTCTCTCTGATGACGGCGCTTCGGCTTCACGTACCAGGCCAGCAGCATGGTCCGCATCAGGTGTTCAGAGACCATGCCGCTGCGCTTATCCGAACTGGCGGATGCCGGTGGGTTCTGCATGACCTTCAGTTGCTGATTGATCTCCTTGTTGAGCGGGTAGATATCGAGCATCAGGAAACGGGAGGCTTCCGCGGGTGGCTCCTCTGGGTCGTAGGGTGTGGCTTTCTGGGCGCCCTGGAGGTCGACCAGGAAACAGCTGCTGGCCTTCTGCCTCGCCTTGAAGTTGGAGAGCTGTGCGTGCTGTGCCCAGCAGGTGAGATAGTTGAAACAGGCCCAGATGTCACCCTGTTGCAGGCGGTAGGGATCGAGCAGGGTGATCAGCAGTATACGCTTGAATATCAGGCGGATATCAGTGTTCACCTCGTCAGCGCAGTCGATGGTTTCGACGCTGGTTTGGGAGACGCCGCGGTGCTCTGCCAGGAGGTAGATTTGCAGTATCTCGCGCCAGACGTTTGCAGAAGCCTGGCTATAGCGGGAGTAGGAGAAGACAAGATCCAGGGAGAGGCACTCGATGGCGTGGTACAGGGTCTCGGCGACCTCGTTATCACTGTGCCGGGAGGAGGCTGCAAAGTTGCCATCGAGTATCGCCCGCTTGAACCCGTGTGCCATCTCCTTGTTGATCTGTTCGAACAGTTCGGCCAGTTCCGCCTCTCTCCGGTGTCCCGTAACGCTGTGCTGACGCTGGGCGGATTTGGCCACCGCATTCTGGAGTGTCCTGAAGGGGGGGAGGTAGTTGATCATCAGCCGGTGGAACTGGGAGAGGGTGCCGGGCTGGCGCACCAGCTGCTGCAGGGAGTCGAGCAGCATTTTGGCGGTAACCTGCGGATTTGCATAGGGAAGATCTTCGACCCACTCGGCAAGCTGACGAGGCGAAGTGATGACGTTGGGGTTTTCCACAGGCGCGGTTGTGGGTACCGTTAATTGTAACCTCGTCATTGGTATAGTTATGTATCCCTGGCAGCGGTTGCGTTCTATCAGCCCTCGGTTCTCTTAGTATAGGGCTGTATCGCCGGTTTGTGATGCCGGCAGACAATTATGATTTTGCAGTCAAGCGGACGATAATCCAGGAACTTTAGCCTGGAGGTCCATCCGGAAGTTGGATAATGGTATACGAGAGACACAGATCGACAAACATTCTCAACCGCCTGCTGTTGCTGCTGGCCTTGATGTCGGGCGTGCTGTTCGCGGAGCCGGCGGACTTTTCGCTGCCGGACCTCGATGGACGCACGGTCAAGCTTTCCGAGTTCCGTGGCAAGTGGGTGGTGGTCAACTACTGGGCCACCTGGTGCCCACCCTGCGTCGAGGAGATGCCGGAACTGGAGCTTTTCCACAGCCAGAACAAGGACAGCAACGCCATGGTGCTGGGCATCAATATGGAGACCATCGACGTGGAGCTGCTCAAGGACTTCGTCGAGGACCAGTTCATCAGCTATCCGGTACTGCGTACGCCGCCTGCTCACCGGACCGCACTCGGCAAGGTGCCGGGTCTGCCGACATCCTACCTGGTATCCCCCGAAGGCCACGTGGTGGCCCGGCAGGTGGGGACTGTCAGCAAGGATATGCTGGAGCGCTTTATAGCGAACTATCAAGATAAAGAGGGCAAGGAGAGGGAATGATACCGGTGAAACGTTTTATAGCAGCGCTCCTGTTGCTTGCTGCAGGTGCTGTCAACGGGGCCTCCGTGCCAGCAGCCGATTTTTTCGACCAGAGTCTTGGCGATTTCAGTGAAGAGCTCGAAGTGGCGAAAGAGGAGGGCAAGCGCGCCATCCTCATCATGTTCGAAATGGATGAGTGTCCTTTCTGTGACCGCATGAAAAAGCGGGTCCTCAACCAGCCCGAAGTGCAGGCTTACTTCAGGGAGCACTTCAAGATCTACAGCGTGGATATCGAGGGCGACGTGGAGATCACCGATTTCAAGGGTGAACTGGTCAGCGAGAAGGATTTCTCAGCCAAGCAGTATCGCGTGAGAGCCACGCCGGTATTCCTCTTTTTCACCCTCGATGGGAAACCGATCAAGCGCTCCCGCTTTACCGGGGCCACCAATACACCTGAAGAATTTCTGTTACTGGGGCGCTACGTGAAGGACGGGATCTACAACAAGATGAGTTTCACCCGTTACAAGCGCTCCCAGAAAAACAAGCAATAGGGATGGTTACCGCAATGACATCTCCAGGCCGGCGATGGGCACTGTTTTTGGCCCTGGCGCTCTTGAATACCATGCTCCATGCCGGCGAGGAGAGCCTGCCGGAACCGCTCACCCTCGCCTACGCCCTCTCCCTTGCCGATGAAGCACATCCTGAACTGGAGCAGTACCGTGCACGGCTCGAGGGGGCCCGTGCCCACGACGACGAGCTTGCGGCAGCGGATGATCTGAAATTCGGTCTCGAGGCCCAGCTGAGAGTGGTTGAGCCCTCCTACAAGGCGACCAACAACTCCAGCAATGACAGCCGTCTCAAGCTGAAACTGCAGAAGCGGCTGTATGACTTCGGACGCAGTGACGCTGCCCGCCAGGCCGCAGGGTTTACCATCCAGGGCAATCACTGGGACTATATCGACGCCCGTCAGCAGCGTCGCCTGGAGATCATGGACAACTACTTCAAGGTGCTCCTGGCGGATCTCCAGTACCTCAGGGACAACGAGGTGATGACCATGGCATTCCTGCGCTGGAACAAACTCCAGGATACCAAGGAGACCGGCAAGGTCTCCGATATCGATCTGCTGGAGAAAGAGAGCATCTTCCGGCGTGAGCTGAAAAAACGCTCCCTGACCGAGAACATGCAGCGGGTGAGCCGGGCGCGCCTGGCCATCAGCCTCAACCGCCCGGAACAGCTGCCCTCGGAACTGGAACAGCCGGTTCTTGATGTACTGAAGCGCGAGGCGGGAGAGCTGGAGGAGCTGACCCGCCAGGCCCTCGATAACAATCCGCGGCTGAAGGCGCTGAGGGCAAGGGTCAAGGCGGCGGAGCATGATGTGGCGTATGCCCGGGCCGGTGGCGGTCCCACGATTCGCGGAGAGGTCGAGGCTGCTGCCTACAACAAGGTGACCGGTTCACGGGACCCCCTTGCGGCAGCGCTGATTCTCGAGCTGCCGCTCTCGAACGGTGGGGCGGTGGATGCCGGGGTGGCGCGTAAACGGGCGCAGCTCAGGGAGCGTCGTGCGGCCCTGCTGCAGGCTGAACGGGATGTTCGCCAGGCGGTGCTGGAGCTCTGGATGGAGCTGAAGTCCCTGAAACTCCAGGTGTCCGAAATGGAGATACTGGGTGATTACCGTGAGCTCTACCTCGACCGCAGCCGGGCACTTTACGAATTGGAGGTGAAGTCGGACCTGGGGGACGCGGAGAGCAGGATCGTGGATGCCCAGTTGCAGAAAATGAAGACAGAGTTTGATACCGCCCTGGCCTGGGCGCGTCTGGATGCCCTGCGGGGCAGCCTGGTTACCGCCGGGGAGCCGGTTTCGAAGGGGGAAGGGGAATGATTCGTGTACTTGTACTGATATCGGCGCTCTCGGTCAGCGCGATCGCGGCGGCCGAGAAAGTCGAGGCCAGGCTGGACTGGGCGCAACGCGTGGAACTGGCCACCCCCCTCTCGGGCGTGGTTGGCAAGGTGCTGGTGAAACCGGGTCAGCGGGTGAAGGCGGGGGAGCAGTTGCTGCTGCTCGATCAGCGCCGCTTCGAGGCCCGCCGGAACAAGGCGAGCGCCCTGCTGGCAGAGGCGAAAGAGGATCGGGCCGAGGCCGACAGGCAGCTGGAGAGAGCGCTCGATCTCTATGATCGCACGGTCATCTCCAATTACGACCGGAACGTTGCGGAGATCGACAAGGCGAGGGCAGATGCGCTGTGGCACTCCGCCAGGGCAGCGCTGGCCGAGTCCCGGGTCGACCTGGAGCAGAGCCGCATACTGGCCCCCTTCGACGGGGTGGTACTCACTGTCTCTGCCAATCCGGGCCAGGTGGTTGTGAACCGGATGGACGTGCAGACGCTGATCGTGTTGGCTGATGACAGCCGGCTGCGGGCAACCGCACTGGTCTCCGCTGACAGGCTCGAAGGGATCAGCCCCGGGCAGACTGCCGACGTGGGCGTGGCGGGTGACTGGAGTGCGGGAAAGGTTGTGCATGTCGGGCTGGAGCCGGTAGCGGAAAATGAGCGTGGACCCCTGTACGAATTAGGTGTAGTTTTTAAGCGTCCGCAGACACTGGCCCCAAGGGTCGGTCTGCCTGCAGTGATTCGCATAAACGAATAGGGTTGCTTGAACGAAGGGTGCCTGTCCGCTCGGATAGGACGGTGTCGGGATGGCCAAAGGGATCGGGGTCCTCTATGAGCATATGTGTGCGATGCCTGGTATCCGGAAGGGTGCAGGGTGTCTTCTACCGCGCCTCCGCGCGCTACCAGGCCCAGGAACTGGGCATTACCGGCTACGCCAACAACCTGTTCGACGGCCGGGTCGAGGTGCTGACCTGCGGTGAGCCTGCGGCTATCGATCAGCTCAAGGCCTGGCTCGTCAAGGGCCCTGACGGTGCCAGCGTCAGCGCGGTATCCTGCGAGGCGGTCGAGGGAATGAATCCCCAGGGGTTCACCACCGGATGAGTGATAAAGTCGATAACGGGGAACGTCCCGGAGCCGGTTTCACCCCACCCCGCGAAGACAGGGGGGATTTCGTCGGTCACAGATCGACCCTTCCCAAGCTGCAGTTGGAGCAGCTCATCGACGAGTTGTCGGACGACGGCATGATCGATCAGTCCGAATCGAGGGAGTTGAAGAAGCTCAGCCATCTCAAGACGCCCCAGCAGCTGAGCGAGATACACCCCCTGGTCTGGCTGTCGGAGCGCCATCTCACATCCTCCAGGCCCCCACATGCGCCCCTGAACCTGGAACGCCTCACCGAGTGGTTGGCAGGGCGTTGTGGTCTTCCCTACCTGCGTATCGATCCACTCAACATCGATGTGGATGCCGTCACCGAGGTGGTGCCGAAGGCGTACGCGGTGCGTTACCGCATTCTGCCGGTCGAGGTGAGCGACAGCGAGGTGGTGTTCGCCACCTCGGAACCGTTCGAACGGGAGTGGGAGCAGGAGCTCGGCCACGTACTGCAGCGTGATATCCGCCGGGTGGTGGCCAATCCCCAGGATATCGTTCGTTACCAGGATGAATTCTTCGGCCTGACCCAATCCCTGCGCAAGGCACGCAAGGGCGAGGGCATGGAACCGGTGGCCGGGATCGACAATGTCGAGGCCCTGGTGGAGCTGGGGCGGGCAGGCAAGCTCGACGCCAATGATAGCCATATCGTCAGCATCGTGGACTGGTTGCTGCAATACGCCTTCGAGCAGCGCGCCAGCGACATCCACGTGGAACCCCGGCGCGATAACGGCAACATACGTTTCCGTATCGATGGCGATCTGCACACCGTTTACGAGATGCCGACCCCCATCCTGGGCGCGGTGACGGCCCGTATCAAGGCCCTGGGCCGCATGGATATCGTCGACAAGCGGCGTCCCCAGGACGGACGTGTGAAGACCAAGACGCCGAGCGGTGAAGAGGTCGAGCTGCGTCTCTCCACCATGCCGACCGCCTTCGGTGAAAAGCTGGTGATGCGCATCTTCGACCCGCAGATCGTGGTCAAGGGGCTGCACGAACTCGGCTTCTCACGCTCCGATGCAGTCCACTGGCAGGAGATGACCAGCCAGACCCACGGCATCATCCTGGTCACCGGTCCCACCGGATCGGGCAAGACCACCACCCTCTACTCCACCCTCAAGGCGCTGGCCCGTCCGGAGCTCAACCTCTGTACCGTGGAGGACCCCATCGAGATGGTGGAGCCGGCCTTCAACCAGATGCAGGTCAATCACTCCATCGGCGTCGACTTCGCCGCCGGCGTGAAGACACTCCTGCGGCAGGATCCGGATATCATCATGGTGGGCGAGATCCGCGACCTGGAGACCGCCAACATGGCGATCCAGGCGGCGCTCACGGGCCACCTGGTGCTCTCCACCCTGCACACCAACGACGCCGCATCGGCCGTCACGCGCCTGATGGACATCGGCGTGCCGCCCTACCTGATCAACGCCACCCTGCTGGGCGTGGTGGCCCAGCGACTGGTGCGTACTCTCTGTCCCCACTGCAAGGCGCCGGTGGAGATCGATCAGGATGCATGGAACGCGCTGGTCGCTCCCTGGGATGTGAAGCTGCCTGAGCAGGCGATGGGTGAGGTGGGTTGCGTGGAGTGCCGCAAGACCGGCTTTCTCGGTCGTACCGGCCTGTACGAGATCCTGCGTTACACGCCCGAGCTGAGGAGTCTCGTCACACCCGACTGCAGCCTGGACAGGATTCGCAAGCAGGGTATCAAGCAGGGGATGAAGTCGCTGCGCATCAGTGGCGCCACCAAGATCCACCAGGGCCTCACCACGA
>JBEVVY010000001.1:1640749-1767975 GCA_040506895.1 Sedimenticola sp. | reverse complement strand
CTGGACAGGATTCGCAAGCAGGGTATCAAGCAGGGGATGAAGTCGCTGCGCATCAGTGGCGCCACCAAGATCCACCAGGGCCTCACCACGACCGAAGAGGTGCTGCGGGTCACCCCGGCCCCGGACGAGATCTGACTCCTTTCGGCGCAATACGCTTCGTTATTGCACCCTGCAATGTTATGCGGGACGGAATCCGAACGCCGGGTGTAGGGTGGGTCAGCGCAGCGTGACCCACCATGGGCCTTATCGGTGCAATACGCTTCGCTATTGCACCCTGCAATGTTATGAGGGACGGAATCCGAACGTCGGGTGTAGGGTGGGTTAGCGCAGCGTAACCCACCATCGTCCCGCGTATCAGCGTTCGCTGACCAGCAGTTTCACTGCCAATGCCGCGAATACCGTCCCAGCCAGCCTGTTGAGCAGTGTCTCCACGCCGGGTGTCTGCCTGAGCCGTTTGCCGATGGAGCCTGAGAGCAGGCTGATGATGCCGAACACCACCAGGGCGGAGAGGATGAAGAGTACGCCGAGCAGTATCAGTTGCAGGGTGACGTTTCCCTGCGCCGGGTCGGTGAATTGTGGCAGAAAGGCCATGAAGAAGATCGACACTTTCGGGTTGGTGATATTCATGATGATGCCGCGCCGGTAGAGCTGCCCCGGCTTCATTCGCTGGCTGCCGGCCCTCGGGGCATCACTGTGATGGGGGCGAAGGGCCTGCCAGGCCAGGTAGAGCAGGTAGGCAGCACCGAGAAATTTCAGCACCGTGAATGCCACCGTTGAGGTCTGGAAGACCACCGCCAGGCCGAAGGCCACCGCCGAGGTGTGGACCAACAGGCCGGTGCACAATCCCAGGGTGATCAACAGGCCGGAACGGGCGCCGTGGGCCATCGACTGGGCCAGAACGAAGAGATTGTCAGGGCCTGGCGCAAGGGCCAGCAGGGTAGAGCTGGTGAGGAACAGCAGCAGGGTCTCGGGGCTGAGCATGGCGATGGGCTGTCCGGTCGCTCAGCGTTCGAAGGTGCCGCCGTTCCAGCCGAACATATTGCGGGCGGCATCGGCGAATTCGATATAGATCCGCTCCTGGGGTATACCGAGCTGGCGGTTGATGAAGTCGCACAGGGTCGCCGAGATCTCACTGGTGCGGTCACCCGGCAGGCCGATGCTCTTCAGTTCCAGGTAGGCGAGGGGTGCATCGCTGCCGGCGAACATCATCGCCTGGTCGCACTCCAGGCTGACCATCACGTATTGCTCCGGTTTGCCCAGCACCTCTGCAACCGTGGCCGAGGCGCCGGCAAGCAGCGCATTGTGCTCAACCCCGTCACCCGGGACGTTGGTGCGTATGGTGAGTACGGGCATCTGTGTTTGCTTTTAGTTGCAGAACTGTTCGATCTGCTTCTCCATCTCGGCGATCTTGGCCTGTCGCTCGGTTTCGGTGTAGCGCTTGTAGGTGCCGTCAGGGCGTTTCACGATCTTGTTGCCGAGGGTTTGATAGAGCTGGAGATTGTGCCTGGCGGCCTGGCAGTTGGTCGTCCGGACCCTGGCCTGCTCGGCTTCATACTCTCTCTTCAGGGCATCACTCTCTGCCTGTTCCCTGGCGGCATCGGACTGTTCGCGCTCCTTGTCGAGCCGTTCTGTCGGGGTGCTGCTGGCTGCCGCGGGGCCGCGGGGCGTGGCGGTCTTGATCTCGGTCACCTCGCCACCACCTGCCGGGCGGGTCTGGGAGTAGATGGTCACCCCGTCTTCGTCCACCCATCGGTAGACCTGGGCGGATGCGTGGAAGGCGGTAACGGTAAGCGCAACGGCGACGGCAAAGGCTTGAAAACGCATGTTTGTGTCCCTGCAGTGAAATCCAGTCTCAGTAGCTAATTATGAAATAGTTCATAGAGATAGCAAGCTAAAATCATCTGAAATCTCCGGAAATGAGACGGTGATTGGAGAAACATTGTGCTGGGGCAACTGAAATGGGTGCCAGGTCGAGCGTGTCAGTCAGGCAGGTAGTTGTAACGGCATTCGGGCCCAGGGGGGTGTTGCGGGCATGATTGGGCACGGGGCAATTTCGCCTCTCAGCCCCCGTTATTATTGGGTTTCAGCTTGACCTGTACTGCCATAATAAGTACCTTGTGCTGTTTGGATAATTTTCACCTAATTCTTTGGTCCGGGTGGGGTTTTGTTTCTCAGTCCGGCCAGTTTCTGGAGGCGTTAACGTGGAATTGAGTGGTGCCGATATCATCGTTCAGTGTTTGAAGGATGAGGGCGTCGAGCATGTGTTCGGGTACCCCGGTGGGGCGGTTCTGCACATCTATGATGCGATTTTTCAGCAGGATGATGTGAAACATATCCTGGTACGCCATGAGCAGGCCGCCACTCATGCTGCTGATGGCTATGCTCGTTCCACCGGCAAGCCCGGCGTGGCCCTGGTGACCTCCGGTCCGGGGGCGACCAACGCCGTGACCGGTATCGCGACGGCCTACATGGACTCCATACCCATGGTGGTGCTCACCGGCCAGGTGCCCAGCCCGTTCATCGGCAGCGATGCTTTCCAGGAGGTGGATACCGTCGGTATCACCCGTCCCTGCGTGAAGCACAATTTCCTGATCAAGGATGTACGCGATATCGCCGAGACCTTCAAAAAGGCGTTCTATATCGCCACCACCGGCCGGCCCGGTCCGGTGGTCATCGATATTCCGAAGGACATCACCGATCCCAACGTGAAGATCCCCTACGAATATCCCAAGAAGATCAAGATGCGCTCCTACAGCCCGGTCACCAAGGGCCACCTGGGGCAGATCAAGAAGGCGGTCAACCTGATGCTCTCCGCCGAGCGTCCCGTTATCTACACCGGTGGCGGCGTGGTGCTGGATGACGCTTCCAAGGGCCTTGTCGACCTGGTGCGGGAGCTCAACTTCCCCATCACCAGCACCCTGATGGGCCTGGGTGCCTATCCGGCCAGCGACAAGCAGTTCCTGGGTATGCTGGGTATGCACGGTACCTACGAGGCGAACATGGCGATGCACGATACCGATGTGCTGATCGCCATCGGTGCCCGCTTCGATGACCGGGTGACCGGTCACGTGGCCCATTTCTGCCCCAACGCCAAGATCGTTCATATCGATATCGATCCATCGTCCATCTCCAAGACGGTACGTGTCGACGTGCCTATCGTGGGCCCGGTGAAGAGCGTGCTCAAGGATATGCTGAAGGTTGTCAAGGAGCATAAGAAGAGCCCGAATAAGGACTCTCTTGCCAAGTGGTGGAAGCAGATCGAGCAGTGGCGCGGCATGCACTGCCTGCGCTACGACACCAAGAGCGAGGTGATCAAGCCCCAGTTTGCGGTGGAGACCCTGCACAAGGTGACCAAGGGTGATGCCTTTGTCGCCTCCGACGTGGGTCAGCACCAGATGTTCGCCGCCCAGTTCTACGGTTTCGACAAGCCACGCCGCTGGGTCAACTCCGGTGGCCTGGGCACCATGGGCTTCGGCCTGCCTGCAGCCATGGGCATCCAGATGGCACACCCTGGGGCTGACGTTGCGCTGGTTACCGGTGAGGCGAGCATCCAGATGTGCATCCAGGAACTGGCCACCTGCAAGCAGCACGACCTGCCGATCAAGATCATGCTGCTCAACAACGGCTACATGGGCATGGTTCGCCAGTGGCAGGAGTTCTTCTACGACGGGCGCTACTCCCACTCCTACGTGGACGCGCTGCCCGATTTCGTGAAACTGGCCGAGAGCTACGGCCATGTCGGCATGAAGATCGAAAACCCCGCGGATCTTGAGGGGGCCATGAAAGAGGCCTTCTCCCTGAAGGACCGCCTGGTGTTCATGGACGTGATCATCGATCCCACCGAGAACGTCTACCCGATGATCGAGGCGGGCAAGGGCCACCACGAGATGCAACTCTCCCCGGAAAGCGAGCTGGTATAAGAACAATGAGACACATTATCTCTATCCTGATGGAAAATGAGTCCGGTGCGCTGTCCCGGGTTGCAGGTCTTTTCTCGGCCCGTGGCTACAACATCGAATCCCTTACCGTGGCGCCGACCGAGGATCCCTCCCTGTCGCGCATGACCATGGTGACCAGTGGTGACGAAGCAATCATCGAGCAGATCACCAAGCAGCTGAACAAGCTGGTCGAGGTGGTCAAACTGCTGGATCTCTCCGACGGCCCCCACATCGAACGGGAAATGATGCTCATCAAGGTGAAGGCCGAGCGCTCTCACCGCGAGGAGATCAAGCGCCTGGTGGATATCTTCCGCGGCAAGATCATTGATGTCACCGATACCAGCTACATCGTGGAGCTGACCGGCAGCGCCGGTAAGCTGGACTCCTTTATCCGCGCGGTGCATGAAGACCTGGTGGTGGAAGTGGTGCGCACCGGACCCTCCGGCATCGCCCGTGGCGCCAAGGGTCTGACCCTGTAACCGTGTAAACAGTTTATTCAGCGTGCCGGGATGCACGCTGCCGAATCAGATAACAAACCTGAAGGTAATTTTTAAATGAGCAGCTTGAACATCTATTACGACAAAGACGCCGACCTCTCCATCATCCAGGGTAAGAAGGTCACCATCGTGGGTTACGGTTCCCAGGGTCATGCCCATGCCAATAACCTGAAGGATTCCGGCGTTGACGTCACTGTGGCACTGCGTCCCGGCTCGGGTTCCGCCGCCAAGGCCGAGGCCGCCGGCCTCACCGTGAAGAGCGTCGAAGAGGCGGTAGACGGTGCAGACGTGGTCATGGTTCTGACCCCGGACGAGTTCCAGTCCGTACTCTACAAGGAGCAGCTGGAGCCCAACCTGAAGCAGGGTGCCACCCTGGCTTTCGCCCACGGCTTCGCCATCCACTACAACCAGGTCGTGCCCCGTGCCGACCTGGACGTGATCATGGTCGCCCCCAAGGCTCCCGGTCACACCGTGCGCAGCGAGTTCGAACGTGGCGGTGGTATCCCTGACCTGATCGCCATCTACCAGGACGCCAGCGGTACCGCCAAGGACACCGCGCTCTCCTATGCCTCCGCCATCGGTGGTGGCCGTACCGGTATCATCGAGACCACCTTCAAGGACGAGACCGAAACCGACCTGTTCGGTGAGCAGGCCGTTCTCTGCGGTGGTGCGGTTGAACTGGTCAAGGCAGGCTTCGAGACCCTGACCGAGGCGGGCTACGCCCCCGAGATGGCCTACTTCGAGTGCCTGCACGAACTGAAGCTGATCGTCGACCTGATGTACGAAGGCGGCATCGCCAACATGAACTACTCCATCTCCAACAACGCGGAGTATGGTGAGTACGTGACCGGCCCCAAGGTGATCAACGACGAGAGCCGCTGGGCCATGCGCGAGGCGCTGCAAAACATCCAGACCGGCGAGTACGCCAAGCAGTTCATCCTGGAAGGGCAGACCAACTACCCCTCCATGACTGCCCAGCGTCGTCTCAATGCGGCTCACCCGATCGAGCAGACCGGTGAGAAACTGCGTTCGATGATGCCCTGGATCAAGAAGATCGTAGATAAGTCCAAGAACTGAGTGCTAACCCATCCATGGTGTTCAGTCCGGCCCGGCCTTCCCTGGCCGGTCGTTCGACAGACTGCGTTTGCCCCCCAGGCAAACGGTTCTGTCTCACCCCTGGATCAAAAAGATTGTTGATAAGTCCAAGAACTGATCGTTCGGGGCTTCAATGATCAGAAAACGCCGGCCTTGTGCCGGCGTTTTTCTTTGTTGTGCGTATCCCGCAGATCTCACTTATAATCTGGTGATTAAAAACCACCTGGCCGATTTCTCCGATGGAAGAGATAAATCACAAGAAAAGGCGTCCCCGCGGTATCTACCTGCTGCCCAACCTATTTACCACGGCCGCGCTGTTCTGTGGCTTCTACGCCGTGCTGGCGGCGATGAACGGTCGCTTCGAACAGGCCTCGGTCGCAATCTTCGTGGCCATGGTGCTGGATGGCCTGGATGGGCGCGTGGCGCGTCTCACCCACACCCAGACCGCATTTGGTGCGGAGTACGACAGTCTCTCCGACATGGTTGCCTTCGGCCTGGCGCCCTCGCTGGTGATGTATGTCTGGTCCCTGCAGGGACTCGGCAAGTTCGGCTGGTTGGCTGCCTTTGTCTATACCGCGGCGGCGGCTCTGCGTCTGGCCCGCTTCAACACCCAGGTGGGTACCACGGACAAGCGTTATTTTCAGGGGCTGCCCTCTCCAGCGGCGGCGGCGATCATCGCCGGCAGCGTCTGGGTGGCCGTGGATAACGGTATCGAGGGGGGGGATGTCTCCTATATCGCCGGCATACTGACGGTCGGCGCCGGCCTGCTGATGGTGAGCAATATCCGCTACAACAGCTTCAAGGAGATCGACTTCCGGGGCAAGGTGCCGTTTTTCATGGTGGTTGTCGTGATGCTCGGTTTCGCCGTGCTGTTGCTTCAGCCGCCACTTGTCCTGTTTCTGCTCTTCTTCTCCTACGCGGTATCGGGACTGGTTCTGACAGTGACGCACCTCAAGCGTCGCAGGGCGGAGCGTGAAGGCAGGGAGAGCGATCAGCAGGATGACGAGGGCGGTGAGGCGTAATTCACCGGTTCTAATAGATTTATTGCAATCTGCCGGGCAGGTGGATTGAGCGTTTCAGGAAACAGCATTATGAGCAGCCCAGACAGACTGATTATCTTCGATACCACACTGCGGGATGGCGAGCAGAGCCCCGGTGCCTCCATGACCAAGGAGGAGAAGCTTCGCATCGCCAAGGCCCTGGAGAAGATGCGGGTGGATGTTATCGAGGCGGGCTTTCCTATCGCCAGCGTGGGTGATTTCGAAGCCGTGCAGGCAGTCGCCCAGACGGTCAAGGAGAGCACTATCTGCGGCCTGGCCCGTGCCCTGGAGAAAGATATCGACCGTGCCGGCGAGGCGTTGAAGGATGCCAACTCCGGGCGTATCCATACCTTTATCGCCACCTCGCCCATCCACATGGAGCAGAAGCTGCGCATGCAACCGGACCAGGTGGTGGAGCAGGCGGTCTGGGCGGTGAAGCGCGCACGTCAGTTCACCGATAACGTGGAGTTCTCCGCCGAGGATGCCGGTCGTTCCGAGCTCGATTTTCTCTGTCGCATTTTCGAAGAGGTGATCAAGGCGGGTGCCACCACCATCAATGTCCCCGATACCGTGGGCTACGCCATGCCCCAGCAGTTCGGCGAGACCATCCACAACCTGATCGAGCGCATACCCAACTCGGACAAGGCGGTGTTCTCGGTCCATTGCCACAATGACCTGGGCCTGGCCGTCTCCAACTCGCTCTCAGCAGTGAAGAACGGTGCCCGCCAGGTGGAGTGCACCATCAATGGCTTGGGGGAGAGGGCCGGTAACGCCTCCCTCGAAGAGGTGACCATGGCGGTGAGGACAAGGCCTGATTTCTTCGACTGCGACACCGGCCTGGATACCACCCAGATCGTCAACTGTTCACGCCTGGTCTCCAGTATTACCGGCTTCCCGGTGCAGCCCAACAAGGCGATCGTGGGCGCCAACGCCTTTGCCCATGAATCGGGCATCCACCAGGACGGCGTGCTGAAGAGCCGTGAGACCTACGAGATCATGAGGGCCCAGGATGTGGGGTGGTCACAGAACCGCATGGTGATGGGCAAGCACTCCGGGCGCAACGCCTTCCGCACCCGTCTCGAGGAGCTCGATATCACCTTCGATTCCGAAGAGGAACTCAATGACGCCTTCAGGCGTTTCAAGGATCTGGCGGACAAGAAGCACGAGATCTTCGACGACGATCTCCAGGCACTGGTGACCGATGCCGGGTTCAGCGCTGAGAACGAGCGGGTGAAGCTGGTCTCCCTGAAGGTCTGTTCAGAGACCGGCGAGGTTCCCAATGCCAGTGTCGTCGTCTCCGTGGATGGCGAGGAGAAATCTGCGTCCGAGGTGGGCGGCGGTCCGGTGGATGCGGCCCTGAAGTCGATCGAGTCGATCGTGCAGTGTGGAGCGGAACTCCAGCTCTACTCGGTCAACGCCATTACCAGCGGCACCGACGCCCAGGGCGAGGTGACCGTGAGGCTGGAGAAGGAGGGGCGTATCGTCAACGGCCAGGGTGCCGACACCGATATCGTCATCGCCTCCGCCAAGGCCTATATCAACGCCGTGAACAAGCTGCAGCAGGAGGCCCAGCGGGCCCACCCCCAGAAGGGCGAGGTCTAGGGCCTGTTAGCACCATGAGGATATTCATCGACGGAGACCATTTTTTCGCAGGACAAGGCGCACTGAGCGCCATGTACCAGCCGTACACAAGCGAAAGTGCAACACAGTCATGCGGGAAAATGGTCCCGTCCCTCCGGGTTGGCTCTCAAATGAGCCCATTCAGCGTTGCACATCGTTTATTTGGAGCAACCAAACCGCACTCTGCGCGCCTTGCCTGGGCTCATTTGAGAGCCAACGCTGGGTATCCGCATGGTGCTAACAGGCCCTAGGTGATGGAAGAGGCCCGTAGGCAGCAGTATCTCGATGCCATGGGGATCCAGGACTGGGTCTCCCGCGAGTACGCGCCGCAGGAACCGCCGGTGGAAGAGGTGGTGCCGGCGACTCCCGTTGCAGAGGCTCCGACTGAAAACGCCACGCCCGATCCGGTCAAGGCAAAGGCCTCTCAGCCAGATGCTTCCGAGATGCCTCCCTGGATGGAGGATATGCCGCCTCTGACGGATGATTTCGCACCTGTCGAGCAGACCGATGACATCCCGCCCGGCATCGAATCCTCTCAAGGGACACGCAGTGATCTCGATCGGCTGGACTGGCCACAGCTGGAACAGCGGGTCGCCGCCTGCGAGGCGTGCGAACTGCACAGCAGTCGCAGCAACACGGTTTTCGGTGTCGGAAACCGGGAGGCGGACCTGCTGGTGATCGGCGAGGCCCCCGGGGCGGACGAGGATCGCCAGGGAGAACCCTTCGTCGGGCGTGCCGGGCAGTTGCTCAATGCCATGTTGAAGGCGATCGGCCTGCAGCGTGAACAGGCCTATATCGCCAATATCCTGAAGTGCCGCCCACCGGGAAACCGGGATCCCCGTATCGAGGAGGCGGTGGCCTGTGAGCCCTATCTCAGGCGCCAGGTCGCCCTGATACGCCCAAAGGTGATCCTCTGCGTGGGGCGGGTGGCCGCACAGAACCTGCTCAAGTCCGAAGAGGCGGTGGGCCGAATGCGGGGCAGGGAGTACCGCTACGACGATATCCCGGTGGTGGTGACCTATCACCCGGCCTACCTGCTGCGCTCCCCCGATCAGAAAGGGAAGGCGTGGCAGGATCTCCAGGCCGCCGTGAGAAAGCTCTGATCAGGCGTTTTTGCTTCAAAACCCCGATAAGCGATGCGGTTTCCCGGGACCAGCGGCACATCGGGCCGCAGCCCATCATTTATACTTTTTTCATGATGCAAGGAATCCAGGCAGCGAGATGAGCGCCATACTCAAAGATCCTATGTTACAGATCCGGCCCATGAAAACGGCCGATGTGGAGGCTGTGATGGCGGTCGAGGAGCTGGCCTACGAGTTTCCCTGGACCGAGGGGATCTTCCGGGATTGCCTGCGGGTGGGGTACCTCTGCTGGGTCTGCGTACTCGATAAGCGGGTCATCGGCTACGCCATCATGTCGGTAGCCGCGGGCGAGGCCCATATACTGAACATCTGCATACACCCCGAGATGCAGGGCAAGGGCCTGGGCAGGCGGCTGATGCACCGCTTCATCACTCTCGCCAGGGAGCGCAGTGCCGATACCATATTCCTGGAGGTGCGATCGTCCAACCCGGCGGCCATCCACCTCTACGATACCCTCGGTTTCAACGAGGTGGGCCGCCGTCGCGGGTACTATCCTGCCCCGGAAGGGAGAGAAGACGCCATCGTGCTCGCCCTCAGCCTCTGTTAAGAGATTTTCCGGCGAGATCCTGTATAATCGCCGCTTTTCGCGATAACCCGAACTCTCCAGATGTCTGAACTGCTTGAGCAACTGAACCGTCGGCGTACCTTCGCCATCATCTCGCACCCGGATGCGGGTAAGACCACCCTGACAGAGAAGCTGCTGCTGTTCGGTGGCGCCATCCAGATGGCCGGTACCGTCAAGGGCCGCAAGGCGGCGCGTCATGCGACATCGGACTGGATGGAGATGGAGAAGCAGCGCGGTATCTCCGTCACCTCATCGGTGATGCAGTTTCCCCACGGCGACGCCATCGTCAACCTGCTGGATACCCCGGGTCACGAGGACTTCTCGGAGGATACCTACCGTACCCTCACCGCGGTGGACTCCGCCCTGATGGTGATCGACGTGGCCAAGGGCGTGGAGGCGCGCACCATCAAGCTGATGGAGGTGTGCCGCCTGCGCACCACCCCCATTCTCACCTTCGTCAACAAGCTCGATCGCGAGGGTCGCGATGCGATGGAGATCCTCGACGAAGTGGAGGATGTACTGAAGATCAAGTGCGCCCCAGTCACCTGGCCCATCGGCATGGGCAAGCGCTTCAAGGGGGTGTATGACCTGCGCACAGACAAGACCCATCTCTTTTCCGCCACCCATGGTGGCAAGATTCAGGAGGGTGAGGTGATCGAGGGGCTCGACAACCCCCGTCTCGACGAGGTGATCGGCGACCAGGCGGATGAGTTGCGAGAGGAGATCGAGCTGGTGATGGGCGCCAGCCACGAGCTGGATCTCGAGGCCTACCGCCGGGGTGAGCTGACCCCCGTCTTCTTCGGTTCGGCGATCAACAACTTCGGTGTCAAGGAGCTGCTGGACGCCTTTGTCGAGTATGCACCGACCCCCATCCCGCGGGAGACACTGCAGCGCGTGGTCGAACCGGCAGAGAGCAAGTTCTCCGGATTCGTTTTCAAGATCCAGGCCAATATGGATCCCGCCCACCGCGACCGTATCGCCTTCCTGCGGGTCTGTTCCGGTTCCTACAAGAAGGGCATGAAGATGCGCCACGTACGCATCGGCAAGACGGTCCAGGTGAGTAACGCGATCACCTTCCAGGCCGATGAGCGAAAGCACGTCGAGGAGGCCTGGCCCGGGGATATCATCGGCCTGCACAACCACGGCACCATGCAGATCGGTGATACCTTCACCGATGGCGAGGAGCTCAAGTACGAGGGCATTCCCTACTTCGCGCCCGAGCTGTTCAGGCGTGTTGTATTGAAAGATCCCCTGCGACTGAAGGCGTTGCAGAAGGGTGTGCTGCAGCTGTGCGAGGAGGGGGCGACCCAGGTCTTCAGGCCCCTCAAGAACAATGACATGATTCTCGGTGCGGTGGGTGTGCTGCAGTTCGACGTGGCGGCTGAACGCCTCAAGACCGAGTACAACGTGGAGGCGATCGTCGAGGCGGTGAGCGTGGCCACCGCGCGCTGGGTCAAGTGCGACGATCCCAAGATACTCGAGCGGTTCAAGGTGAAGGCCCACGAGAACCTGGCCATCGATGGCGATGATCAGCTGGTCTACCTGGCCCCGACCCGGGTCAACCTGGACCTCACCATGGAGCGCTGGCCCGAGGTTGAGTTTCTGGACACCCGCGAGCTTTAAATATCAACACGAGATACCAGCTTGCCGGCCTGGAGCAGACCTGACCGGCGGATTGTGGAGGTAAAAAATGGAACACGATGCAGTCAAGGCACTGATTCAGGCAGGAATACCCGGTTGCGAGGTGCATGTGGCCGGTGAAGGCTGTGACTTCTCGGTGGAAGTGATCTCGGATGCCTTCGAGGGCATGCCCCTTCTGAAACAGCACCGCATGGTGAAGGACACCGTGAAGGCGCAGCTCGAGAGCAATGAACTGCACGCCTTCTCCATCAAGACCTACACCCCTGAGCGCTGGGCGGCAACCCGCTAGGGCCTGTCACTTCTGAGCAGGCCCTGTGCGGGACGAAGAAGATCGGGCTTACCGGGGCTGCTCAAAGAAGATATAGAACGTCGAGTAGTCACTGAACTCGAAATAGACCCTCTCTTCACCGTCGTCTGCCCGCATGTTCAGATTCTCATCGAGTATGCCGTAGCCGAACCGGTAGGGCCTTGATTCGGAACTCTGTGTCGCCTCCGCGGTAGAGAGTTTGTCGATATCGATAAACCGCCTGACCAGTTTTTCACCGGCATATATTTCCAGGATACCGTTCGTCCCGGTCCAGTTCTGAATGGCACGTCCGACCTTGTTTTGGGTCTCCTGGGTACAGCCAGCCAGGGCGAGGATGCAGATCAGCAGAAGTGAGTTTTTGAAGTTCCTGGTTTGTCGCATCAGTAATGCCTGTCCATAAGTGTGTGTTGAATCCCGGGTCAGTTTACCTGCCGGATGAGAAGGTGCCGGGCAATTATCGCAGTTTTCCAGCTTGCCAGGTCTATTGTGACAAGCGAGCCTTGAGGTAATTCCATGGGGCAAATGGAAAATCTGCAGATTTAAAGCGATCTGTACCCTGTTACCGCGGCAAGGCTGATCATGCCGATCTTGCAAACCCCGGACTGGGGACCATACTTGCATTAGGTACTGCGGAACCGCCGCCCTTTAAAGAACTGAAAAACAAGGGGAATCAGGCGGGTACAGGTATGAATGCCAAAAGGAGGTTGTCATGTTCCTCAAGCATGTTTCGAGTGGGAAAATGGTCGAAGTGCTCAGCCTGACCGACCTTTTCAACCCCAATCACACCCAGCTTGTCGGTCGTTTCCATGTCGGCGAGGAGCTGCCGGATCCCGAGAAGTTCGAAAAATCCGATCTCCAGTTCATGTCTGGGGAAGCGCTGCCCAAGTGCTGGGTGGATGTCCATTACCGGGAAGGCGAACTGCAGAGATAATCGCCCTGGCGGGTCTCCAGCCCCCTCTCCATAAGGGGAGAGGGGGTAGTCTGTTCAGGGCCCGCTAGATCTTGCCGATCTTCACCCGCCACTCGGCGGGGCCTGTCTGGTGTACGGAGGTGCCGTTGCTGTCCACCGCGACGGTGACCGGCATATCCTCCACCTCGAACTCCCGTATCGCCTCCATGCCCAGATCCTCGAAGGCGATAAGGCGTGATCCCTTGATCGCCTTGGCCACCAGGTAGGCGGCACCGCCCACGGCCATCAGGTAGACCGCGCCGTGCTGTTTTATCGACTCCACGGTGGCGGGTCCCCGCTCGGCCTTGCCCACCATGCCGATCAGGCCGATGTCGCCCAGCATCATCTCGGTGAACTTGTCCATGCGGGTGGATGTTGTGGGTCCCGCGGGGCCCACCACTTCGTCGCCAACCGGGTCCACCGGGCCGACGTAGTAGATGAAGCGATTGCTGAAATCGACACCGTCCGGAAGCGGTTCGCCGCGGCTCAGCAGATCCTGGATGCGTTTGTGGGCCGCATCGCGTCCGGTCAGCAGCTTGCCCGAGAGCAGTACCCGGTCCCCGGCCTTCCAGCTGGCGATCTCTTCCCGGGTAATGTCGTCCAGGTTGACCCGGCGTGCCTCGCCGGCACCTTCCAGGGCGATCTCGGGCCACTCTTCCAGCCTGGGCGGCTGAAGGTCTGCCGGGCCGGAGCCGTCCAGGGTGAACTCCACGTGGCGGGTGGCTGCGCAGTTGGGGATCATGGCCACCGGCAGGGAGGCGGCATGGGTCGGGTAGTCGCTGATCTTGACGTCCAGCACGGTGGTGAGGCCACCCAGCCCCTGGGCGCCGATACCCAGGGCATTGACCTTTTCGAACAGCTCCAGGCGCAGTTCCTCGGCCCGGTTTTCGGGGCCACGAGCGATCAGTTCATGGATGTCGATGGGTTCCATCAGGGACTCCTTGGCGAGCAGCATCGCCTTCTCGGCGGAGCCGCCGATACCGATGCCCAGCATCCCCGGGGGGCACCAGCCGGCACCCATCTGGGGTACCGTCTCGATCACCCAGTCCACCAGGCTGGCAGAGGGGTTGAGCACGGTGAACTTCGACTTGTTCTCCGAGCCGCCACCCTTGGCCGCCAGTTTTACTTCCACCTCGTCGCCGGGGACGATGCGGGTATGGATCACGGCGGGGGTGTTGTCGCGGGTGTTTTTTCTCTCACCGGCGGGGTCCGCCACCATGGAGGCGCGCAGTACGTTGTCCGGGTGGCTGTAGGCCCGTCGAACCCCTTCGTTGACCATCTCCTCGAGGCTCAGTTCGGTCTCCCAGTTCACGTTCATGCCAACCTCCACGAAGGCGACCACCATGCCGGTGTCCTGGCAGATGGGACGGTGACCCTCTGCGCACATGCGGGAGTTGACCAGTATCTGGGCCATGGCGTCCTTCGCGGCTGGAGACTCTTCACGCTCCCAGGCCTCGGTGAGGGCCTTGATGTAGTCCGCGGGGTGGAAGTAGGAGATGAACTGCAGGGCGTCGGCGATGCTCTGGATAAAGTCTTCTTGCTTGATCGTGGCCATGGTCGGGAATTCGCTCTCGAGTTAAGGCTGCGGCCGTCCCTTGGGTGTCCGAGAGGTCAGCAGCAGCTGTTCAATGGTGTGCATTATAACCCTCTATCCCTACCCGCGAAGCGGGTCTGCCCTCCGGAGACAGGAGAAAAAAATCCCGGAGCCTGGCGCTCCGGGTTCAAAGGGGGATTTGGGTTTTGCTTCATTCAGATCTGCAGCAGCAGTCTCGCGGGGTCTTCCAGGACGTTCTTGATAGTGACCAGGAACTGCACTGCCTCTTTACCGTCGATGATCCGGTGATCATAGGAGAGGGCCAGGTACATCATGGGACGTATCACGATCTCTCCATTCTCCACTACCGGGCGTTGCTGGATGTTGTGCATGCCCAGGATGGCACTCTGGGGCGGGTTGAGAATGGGGGTGGAGAGCATGGAGCCGTAGACGCCGCCGTTGGATATGGTGAACGTCCCACCGGTCAGTTCTTCGTAGCTCAGTGAGCCGTCCTGGGCTTTCTGGCCGAATACGCGGATCGCCTTTTCGGTTTCTGCAAAGGAGAGCTGGTCGGCATCGCGCAGGATAGGCACAACAAGTCCTCTCGCACCACCCACGGCAATGCCGATATCGTAGTAACCGTGGTAGATGATGTCCTGGCCGTCGATCGAGGCGTTGACTGCCGGGAACTGTTTGAGAGCCTCGACCGCCGCCTTCACGAAGAAGGACATGAAGCCGAGCTTGACCTCGTGATCCTTCTCGAACTTGCTCTTGTACTTGCTGCGTAGATCGTTCACCGCCTGCAGGTTGACTTCATTGAAGGTGGTGAGGATGGCTGCATTGGACTGGGCCTCCAGCAGCCGCTCGGCGATACGGGCACGCAGACGGGTCATCGGAACCCGCTGTTCCGGGCGTTCGCCCTCCATGCCGGACCGGGTGATATCGCTCTCTGCCGGTTGTGCGGGGGCAGTCTCCACGGGGGCGGGGGGTTCCGCCTCCTTTGCGTCGAGGTAGGCCATCACGTCGGATTTCAGGATACGACCATCCTTACCGGTACCGTTGATCTCCCGTGCATCGACATTCATCTCCTTCACCAGGCGGCGTACCGCCGGGGTCAGGACGGGTTCCTCGTCAGCTGCTGCCGCCTCTGCCGTCGACGCGGCCTGGGGGGCGGCCGCCTTTCCACTGCCGGCCTCGACCACGCCAAGAAGATCGCCTGCCTGTACGGTATCGCCTTCGCCGGCGCTGATCTGTCCCATTATCCCATCACTGGGTGAGGGCACTTCCAGCACCACCTTGTCGGTTTCAAGATCAACCAGGTTCTCGTCACGCTTGACGGGGTCACCCGGTTTCTTATGCCACGCCAGGATGGTGGCATCGGCAACGGATTCCGGTAGGGCAGGGACATTGATGTTGGTGCTCATTCTTCAGGAGTCCTCCGGTTCATGGACGGGTTGATACGCCCGGTCAGGGCCTCATCGATCAGGGTCTCCTGCTGTTCGACATGCAGCGGGTAGTAGCCGACGGAGGGTGCGGCAGATGCCTGCCGGCCAACGTAGTAGAGCTTCTTGCCCAGATCGAGTTGTGTGTGGAAACGGTGCTTCACCTGGTCCCAGGCCCCCTGGTTCTGGGGTTCCTCCTGGCACCAGATCAGGGTCTTCACGTTCGGGTATTCATTGATGACGCGATCGAACTGCCCCCGCGGGAAGGGGTAGATCTGCTCCAGTCGTACGATGGCCACGTTGCGCATGCCGCGGGTGCGCCGGGCCTCGAGCAGTTCGTAGTAGACCTTGCCGGAGCAGACGATGATCCGCTCCACCTCGTTCGGATCGAGATCATCGACCTCGGGTATTACGGGCTGGAAGCCGCCCGAGGTGAAGTCTTCGAGCGGCGAGGTGGCCAGGCGGTGGCGCAGCAGGCTTTTGGGTGTCATCACCACCAGCGGTTTACGCATCGGGCGGAGCATCTGCCGGCGCAGCATGTGGAACACCTGGGCCGGTGTGGTGGGTACGCAGACCTGGATATTCTGTTCAGCGCAGAGTTGCAGGTAGCGCTCCAGGCGGGCGGAGGAGTGTTCCGCGCCCTGGCCTTCGTAACCGTGCGGAAGGAACATGGTGAGGCCGCAGTAGAGCCCCCACTTGGCACCGCCTGCACTGATGAACTGGTCGATCACCACCTGGGCGCCGTTGGCAAAGTCACCGAACTGCGCCTCCCAGATGGTCAGGGCATTGGGCTCTGCGGTGGCGTAACCGTACTCGAAGCCCAGAACCGCCTCTTCCGACAGCAGGGAGTCGATGACCAGGAAGTTGGCCTGGTGCTCGCCCAGGTGCTGCAACGGAATATAGCTTTCCCCGTTGAGCTGGTTGTGCAGGACGGCGTGGCGGTGAAAGAAGGTGCCGCGACCGCAGTCCTGGCCGGAGAGGCGGATCGGGAAGCCTTCATCCACCAGCGAGGCGTAGGCCAGCGTTTCGCCGAAACCCCAGTCTACCAACTGGTCTCCGCTCGCCATCTTGTGGCGCTCCTGGAGGATCTTGGCCACCCGTGGATGCAGTTCGAATTCGTCGGGCAGTACCAGCAGGCTGTCGGATAGGCGGAACAGTGTCTCGTCGGTGATCGCCGTCTCGGTCGGGTGTTCCCAGCCGATATGCCGATAGGGTTCCCAGTTCACGTGGTAGGGGTATTCCAGGTCCTGCAGGGTGGGCCTGGCGACAACCGAGTTCTGTTCCAGTGAGGAGCGGTAGTCCTCAACCATCTCCATGCTCTCTTCCGGGGTGATGATGCCAGCGGCGATCAGCCGGTCAGAGTAGTTGCTGCGGGTGGTGGGCAGCCGCCGGATCTTCGAGTACATCTGGGGCTGGGTGACCGCAGGCTCGTCAGCCTCGTTGTGTCCGTGGCGACGGTAGCAGATCAGGTCGATGATGACGTCCTTGTGAAAGCGCTGGCGGAAATCGAGCGCCATGCGGGTAACGAATATGACTGCCTCGGGGTCGTCGCCGTTGACGTGGAAGATAGGCGCCTGGACCATCTTTCCCACGTCGGTACAGTAAAGTGTGGAGCGGGTGTCCATGGGGTGCGACGTGGTGAAGCCGATCTGGTTGTTGACCACGATATGAATGGTGCCGCCGGTGCAGAAGCCCCGCGCCTGTGACATCTGCAGGGTCTCCATCACCACGCCCTGCCCGGCAAACGCCGAGTCGCCATGGATCTGGATCGGCAATACCTCGTCACCGGTACGATCTCCGCGACGTTGTTGCCGGGCGCGCACTGAACCCTCGATGACCGGATTGATGATCTCGAGGTGAGATGGATTGAAGCCGAGCACTATGTGGGAGAACCCCCCGGGCGTTTCGATGTCGGTCGAGAAGCCCATGTGGTACTTCACATCACCCATGCTCCTGAATTGGTCAGGGCTCTTCTTGCCCTCGAACTCCATGAACAGCTCTGAGGGCGGCTTGCCCAGAATATTGGTCAGCACGTTGAGCCGGCCCCTGTGGGCCATACCGATCACGTTCTCCTTGATACCGTTGGTACCCGCACGCTGGATCAGTTCGTCGAGCAGGGGTATCAGGGACTCCCCGCCCTCGAGCGAGAAGCGTTTCTGTCCCACGTAACGGGTGTGCAGGTACTTCTCCATGCCTTCGGCGGCGGTGAGCAGGGTGAGCAGCCATCTCTGGTCCTCGGGGGTGAGTTCGGGCTTAGCGCGGTAGCCCTCCACCCGCTTCTGGATCCAGCGTTTCTGCCGGGTATCCGTGATATGCATGTACTCAGAGCCGACATTGCCGCCATAGACCTCTTCCGCCAGTTTGAGGATCTCGCGCAGGGGCATGCGGTCGGGGGCGAACAGGGAGCCGGTGTTGAAAATGGTATCCATGTCCGATTCGCCGAGCCGGTGGTAGGCGGGGTCGACGTCCGGCACCTCCTCCTTGTCACGCAGTTGCAGGGGATCAAGGTTGGCCAGCTGATGGCCGCGCACACGCCATGCATTGATCAGCCTGAGTACAGCGGCCTGTTTTTCGGCGCCGGCGGGGGAGATTCTCTCGGCAGCCAGCTTGCCCGTCGGGCGCTTCTCCTTGGCGAGACGGGCAAAGTTGGAGCGGACCGGGCCGTGGGCGATATCCGCGGGTTCGTTGGCGGAGGTTTTAACCATGTCGTCAAAGCGTTTCCGCCAGGCCTCGTCCACGCTGCCGGGGTCCTGCAGGTAACGTTCGTACAGGTCTTCGATGAACGCTGCGTTGCCACCCGAAAGGGCGGAGGTTTTTCTGAGCAGATCCAGTAGTGCACTCATTTTGGACAATCGACCTATTTTGTCGGTGGTGGGGATCAATTAAAAGGATGGTAGCACAAGAATTTTTTTATGGAAGCGATTCCTATTGTTTTAGTACGATCATCCAATAAAAAACGCGGTTTTATCGGTTTTTTGTCTTTCCCGGCACTGGATCAATCTATTTTTTTTGAAGGTTATCAAGAGGATGAGCATGAGATATAGTTGGTATATAAATTTGTGGAAATAGCAGGGTTCTTGAATGGGGCAGAAAAAAAGCCTCAAGGATGAAAACAAAAGTTGGGTGCCGCCACTCAGTATCAGTGCCCTGGAGGCGGATATTGCCTATTTTGATGCGCGTCTTGCCCTGCTGAGCGATCAGCCCAAGACCTACTACGAGGATGCGCAGCTGCGGGCCTGCCAGGAACTCGTGGTGACGTTGACCGAGCATCTCGAGCGCCTGCGGGCGGTCTCCCGAAAGGGGAAGAAGCCAAGTCCGAAGAAATGAGTACTATGCGGTTATTGGCGGAGGATCAGCGAGAACCTCTGCCCCAGATGCCGATGCCGCTGTTGCGGGCCTGCCGCTGGGCCTGCTGATAGACGGGGATATCCTGTTCCCGCAATTCCGAGCCCTCGATTACTGCCAGCCCGGCCTTGATCATTCTGAGGCCCAGGTCCGAACCCCCGTAGCGCAGTCTGCCCTTCAACAGGTCTGGGTCATCCTGCCGGATATCGGTCACCTGGATAAGGTGTCCAGCGGCGAGCATGCGAAGATGGCGTTTCGCCGATTGACCCAGGTAGGAGGTGAGGGGAGGGACCCGGATACCCCGTATCTTGATGCGGTGGACCTTTTTGTTGCCAGTCGTCAACAATAACTGGTCTACGCTGAGGATTTTGATGGGATAGCCATCCAGTTCCTGCTGCTGTGCGACCACGTCAGCGGCGAAAAACAGTAGGGCGACAAGGAGTGGGTTGATCCGTCTCATCAGTCGGGGGTATCCAGTTCTGCAGGCTGTCCTATTCCATATCCCAGTGGTTGGTGAATTTTACCGGGTATAGCATGGTCCAGGGACGGTGTCTCTGGGGGCGGGTAGGGTGACGATGTGATGCTGTCGATCAAGTGGCGAACAGCCGGCTGAACCAGGATTTTTTCTCTATGGAAGGGCCTGATCCTTCTGTCTCGGCCTCCAGCTCCTGTTCCGTTTTGGGTCGGGCCACCAGCCCTTTCAGGCACTGGTTACAGATGTCGTTGTAGAGCGTTCTGGACTCCTTGATGATCGCTTCCCTGTCCTCTACGAAATAGTCGTTTGCGCTGTCGTTGAACGCATCGGCAATGGTCTGGAAACCCTTGAATGTATCAGCGATAACGAACTGAACCTTTTTATTCTGAATGAAACCCAGTTCTTCGATCATCTCCTGGAAGGACTTGTCCTTGCTCTTGGATGTGCTGATCAGGCCCTGCAGTCTGAGCTTCAGTGCCTCGTTGAAGAGCTTGAAGCGATTCTCCCTATCCTCGTCCGAAGCGACCAGGTTGCGGTCGATTATGCCTTTCAACTGGGTGATGTTCTGTATCAGGTGGTAAGTGGTCAGGTGTGAGATCAACTCGCGCATTTCGGTAAAGTCGATCTTCTCGTCGCTATGCCTGACATAGCTGGCGTTGGAGAAGATGATCGAGTAGATCCTGATCCACTCTTTGAGCTGGATCGGTGTTATCTCGGTGGTAATGCCGAATGCGGCTTTCTCCAGCTCCAGAAGATTGACATTGGCGGCCTTGCTCAGCTGGCTGTCGGTTACGGTGAAGATGTCCTGCAGGAAAAAGAGCTTGTCTTTTGCAAGCTCGATTTTTGCAGCGTGCATCGGGTTGAAATCTTCCTTGTTTCTGTTGATACGCCCCAGGTACTCGATGGTATAGATCAACTCGTTCCTGATCATCCGGTAGCGGCTCTTCATCAGGTCCTGCGAGGCGTGGTACTCATCCACGAAGGTCAGGGAAAGTTTGCGCAGCAGGGCGGAGTAATCCTGGTTGACCTGTCTCAGGAGGTTGATCAGGATATCCTCGTCCTGTGGGGTCAGTTCATACTTGCTCTTGTAATTGAGTATGCTGAGGATCGGCAGCCAGTACTCGCGCAGCTCATCCTCATCCATAAGCGCGTTCTTCTTGATATAGATGAAGAGACGCTTGATGGCCAGGTGCAGGTCAACCTGCCTGGACAGTTCGGGCTCCTCACCGCGGTTTATGTACTGCTGAAATAGCGAAACGGTATATCCGTCTGCGCGGATCTCTTTGTCTATGTTCGAAAGATCCGTTGACTCGCTACTTCCCACCTCGATGATTTTCAACAGGTAGGGTTTGATCAACAGGTACTTGTAGTTTGTCCGAAGCTCGGCGAACACCAGGGTGAGCTCGTCGTTGAGAGCGAGGCAGTTCTTTATGGGGAAATTGCTGAAGGGCTGTAGTGCACTGATAATGGCCGTCAGCCCTTTCTTGATCCTGATCAGCTCATCCTTGTACTGGGTGACAAGGCTATCGGTGAGTCGCAGTTCGGCACCAGCCTCTTCACTCTTTCGGACGTTGACAATGAAATCGCTTGGGAACTGGGTCTCGAGGTAGATGTCTGCCAGCGCTTTGCTGTACTGCGCCTTCAGCCGCTCTCCGGTCTCGAAAAAGTTGTCGACAGTATGTCTTCCCCTGCTGATCTCGTTGGACTGGGAGATCTCTTTGAGTAACGCCTTGATGACGCCATCCATACTCGACGAGGATTCACTGATCAGGTTTGACTTGAGCAGCTTTCTGTAGATGAGCTGAAATCCCGGCTGGCTCTTGTACTCATTTATTGAATTGATGATGCCGCTCACATCCCTGCGCAGATAGAGTTGGCTCAATACCTTGATGAATTCCTTAACTTCCATATTTTTCGGTTGGCCAGAGTCGAATCCAGTGCTTTTTCTACTGATTTCATAACATTAATGTGCTTACCATGGCAGCGCAACATAATTAGATAAAAGTGCCTAATGTGTCCCATTAAAAAGGATGTTAAATCCTATTTTAACCTTTTATGGAAAAACCCATGGAATACCCCTGAGTTTGTCATTATATTTGGTGTATGGCAGACGGACTGATCCCGGATCCAGTGTCTCACTTCAAGGTGACCTGGGTACAGGGAATGTTTCCGGGATTGATAGGTGTAAGGGAGTCTCACAATGAAGATATTCATCAGCAGGGTGCCGAAACAGACAAGCCGGAAGGAACTCCGCGCGTTTGTTGAGGATGGGCTGAATTCAGGCCTCAGGAAACTGCCGATGTTCGCCTGCGCCGCGGTCAGTCGTTGCGAAATCGTGCATATGGTCGATGACCTTACCGGCGTTGCAGAGTATCACGGCCTGGTGGAGATCGATTCCAGCAAGCCGGTCGGTTACGTGCTTGAACGGCTGGTAGGGAAAAAGCTGAATGGAAAGCCGATGTCACTTCACGAATACCGCAAGCGTACAACGGTTCGGGATCGTCGGACAGTCGATATCGATGCTTCCGTTTTGAAGAACAGTGAGCGCAGGGAAGGCGACCGGCGCAGGTCCCACCTCAGGGCCTCGACAGGGTCGAGCATTCAGACCCAGGCAATGTACGGTTTCCACCAGGTGCATAACTGAGGCAACAACTGAGAGAATCCCGCGTATCCAGCGGTCCCGCTCGGTACCGATCTTTCTGAGCATATAACTCCTTGCACGATTCGAATCTGTGGTCTTTCGCATGGGAGGAATAAGGTTCCTTTCTCGATGGGCTGATAATATTCTATTCTGTTGAAAAACTCCCCGACCTGGCTGCTCTAATGAGATAATCTTTCCTAGTTGATTAATCTGAGGATTGTCACTGATGATGGGGCAGCAACCACCAGATCAGAATACTCTGTTTTACGATTTCTGCATTGAACAACACATCCCACCTGATCACTTGTTAAGGCAGATTGACCAGGTACTTGATCTCAGCGAACTGCGTCATCATTTATCCTCTTACTACAGCACCACTGGCCGCCCCTCTGTTGATCCAGAACTCATGCTGCGTATGCTCATTGTGGGTTACTGCTATGGGATCCGTTCAGAAAGGCGTCTTTGTGAAGAGGTACATTTAAACCTGGCCTACCGCTGGTTTTGCGGTCTCGGCCTGGAAGGCCATGTGCCGGATCATTCCACATTTTCAAAGAACCGCCATGGCCGGTTCCGCGACAGTGATACCTTTCGGTTTCTGTTTGAAGATGTTGTTGGACGCTGCATGGCAGAGGGCTTGGTTGCGGGCGAAGGCTTCGCTACTGATGCGAGCGTTATCAAGGCAGATGCCAATCGCCAGCGAGGCGTCCCTGGCAGTAAGGCCATGGATTGGCTCGATATCGAACAAGCCAGTCGGCCGGTACGTGAATATCTCGATGCTTTAGATAAAGAAAACGCCACTAGAACGCCACCCAAGAACATATCCCTCACGGATCCCCAGGCACGCTGGACAGCTGCGCCAGGCGGCCCAGCCTTTTATGCCTACTCCACCAATTACCTGATTGATATCGAGCACAATATTATCTTGGATGTTGAGCCAACACCGGCTCATCGAACCGACGAGGTCAACAGTACCAAGCAGATGCTTGAACGGGTTGAAGCGAGGTATGAACTAAAGCCTGATCGACTTATTGGTGATACAGCCTATGGTACTGCACCGATGCTTGAATGGCTCGTCAAGGGCAAACAGATTGAGCCCCATGTTCCAGTATGGGATAAATCAGATAGAAACAAAGAGACGTTCAGTCGATCTGATTTTATCTGGGATGCAAGTGCAAACTGTTATCAATGCCCGGCAGGTAAACGCTTAGAGGGCAGGCGGCGTAATTTTAAAAAGCTTCGTACGACTGTCACGAAAGCAAACACCATTATCTATCGTGCCAGCATACAAGATTGCAAGTCGTGCCAGCTTAAATCCCAATGCTGTCCCAATACTACATTCCGGAAGATTGCCCGCAGCATCTATGAAGACTCACGCGATGCCGCTAGGAAAATCTCCGAAACACCGCAATACCTGCAATCACGAAAAGACAGAAAGAAAGTTGAAGTGTTGTTTGCTCATCTCAAGCGCATTATGAAGATGGATCGGCTGAGGCTGCGAGGACTCACTGGTGCGAACGATGAGTTCTTGTTGGCAGCTACGGTACAGAACCTTAAAAAGCTGGCTCAATTGCGATACAAACCTCCTGATTACGGGGTAAGTGCGCCTACATGAGGCAAAACCAAACCGATTAATCCAAAAACTGCCATCGAAAACCGATGGCAAGCCCTGAAAGGGAAAAAACGAAGCGATTTATACTCGCCGGAAGCTCCGGCCGTCTTCATCAATGGAGTTTTTCAACAGAATCATTCCTTATCAGCTAGTTACAAAAAAGATATAGTGGACTGGTACCTGGTTCAAGGGAACTTTCAGAGCGATCCACTCCCTAATTATGAAATGTGGCAGAAGAGTATCGAGCGTCGGTTGCTCGATTCCACAGCCTGATGAGATGCAGGGGTTGTTGCAAATTCGGATATGAGAACCGGCTTCAGAAAACAGATCATTTTCCTGCTGGCGATAACGCTGGTTATGATGCCGTTCACCTCCGTGTATAGCTTTGTTATCCATTCAGATGAATGCATGAGTGGGTCCATGCATACCGCAATGCCAACTACGATGGATCACTCCCAGTCCCCTGAGAAAACAGATCATGCTTCATCTGAGGACTCTTGCTGTAGCGATCATTGCGAAGCCGTATCATCGCCTTCACCCTCTTGTCTGCATAGCCTGACGGAATACGACTTTACCTCCGGGAAGGTTTTTGCCGTCTATATCTCCAGTCCATTACCGGATCCGGTTATTTCCTCTTTACTCCGACCACCCCTAGCCATCTCTTGAGAACGTTTTTGCTGCATCTTTCGATGTGGTGATTTGACATGGTATTGGCCTTCCATGGTGGGGAGACCTTGCAATGCCATGGCTTTGTTCAGAGTGAAACGCTCCGAGTCCCAAACTGGCGATAAATACTACAAGAGACTATTCGTATGAAACAGAAACAAACGACCTCGTCTAAAAAGACCTTTGTACGTCCCGATGTAATTGTATGGTTTATTACAGCCATTACATTATCACTTGGCGCTTGGCTGGCGCTTAAAAATACGGCCAGTGCAGAAGAGATAGTGGTATATAAAAGCCCAACCTGCGGTTGCTGCAACGACTGGATAAAGCACCTGGAGAAAAACGGATTTTCAGTCCAGGCGCATGACAAGAATATTATGAGTGAAATAAAACAGGAGCTGGGTGTGCCGCGCCGACTGCAGTCCTGTCACACTGCGAAAGTGAATGGCTATGTTATCGAAGGACATGTGCCAGCCGATCTGATTTCAAAAATGCTCAGGGAAAAGCCGCAGATCAAGGGATTGTCAGTGCCTGGTATGCCCATGGGGTCACCTGGCATGGAGGGGCCGAGAAAAGATGATTACAACATCGTGACATTCACCGAAAGCGGCAAGACATCTGTCTATGCCAGCCGCTGATAACAAAGGAAATACAATGGGCAAGAATACTTCGACAGTGATGGGTTGTGCATTGGCCATGTCACTCTTGCCCGCTGCATGGGCACACACCCCTCCCGATGACGCGAGAGTGTTCTTCATCGGGATTGAAAATGGCTCGGTGGTCGAAAGCCCTTTTGTTGTGCAGTTCGGTATTGAAGGCTTTGGTATTACGCCTGCCGGGACTCAGGGTAAGATTCGTCACTATGCGGGGCATCATCATCTATTGATTGATGTTCCGGCCCTGCCTGATCTTGAAGACGCGATACCCAGGAATGAGCATTTTCTCCATTTTGATGAAGGGGAGACGCACACTGTCCTGGAACTCCCGGCAGGTCAGCACACGCTGCAGCTTTTGCTGGGAGACGAGGATCATGAACCTCAGGATCCTCCCCTTTACTCGGAAAAGATCACCATTACCGTAAAGTAAAAAAGGGATTAGTCGCGATTGAGTGGAGATCGATATTCTACGGCGCGGAATGTTCCTGGCCGGCAGATTGCCTTGAATCAGAGAACTATGCCAGGTTTGGATGAAAGAAAACCAGGTCCTACCCGGTCTACTACCCGGTAAGATACTGATTTTCTTGCGATGTTAAATGGCGCCCCTGACACGATTCGAACGTGTGACCTTCCGCTTAGGAGGCGGATGCTCTATCCTGCTGAGCTACAGGGGCGTACTGGATTTGCCCTGTAGACTTCAAAGTGAAAATCAATCGGGCGTTTCGGGCGAGAGGCTATTTTAACATCTGTAACCGGTATGCTGGCAACCTTGTCGTGGGCGAAGTTGCCTAATACCATAGGCCCATTATCACGTTTGACCGATTTTCTATGCTCAATACCGCCAAGCTCCTTTTTCCAACCACTTTTCCTGAAATCAACAGAGCCCAGCTGGAGACCCTGCAGGTCAACCTGGGTTACCTCTGTAACCAGACCTGCAAGCACTGTCACGTCAACGCAGGACCGAAACGTACTGAACTGATGGATCGTGAGACGATGGATGCGCTACTCGCCTTCATCGATCGCAAGGGGGTGGCAGCCCTGGATCTGACCGGTGGTGCGCCAGAGCTCAATCCCGATTTCCGATACCTCGTGGAGCAGGTGCGCCGGCGGGGAGTGCGGGTGATGGACAGGTGTAATCTCACGGTGCTCGAGGAGCCGGGGCAGGAGAGCCTGGCGGATTTTCTCGCCGCCCAACAGGTTGAGATCGTCGCTTCCCTGCCCTGCTACCTGGAAGAGAATGTGGACAACCAGCGTGGAAAGGGGGTTTTCGAGGCGAGTATTGCGGGCCTGAGACGGCTGAATGCCCTGGGTTACGGCCAGGAGGGGAGCGGTCTTCTACTCAACCTGGTGTTCAATCCCCAGGGGGCGACCCTGCCACCATCCCAGAGTGACCTGGAGGCGGATTACAAGAAACGGCTGTTTGAAGAATATGGCATCCGTTTCAACCAGCTCTTCACAATAACCAATATGCCAATCAGCCGGTTTGGCAGCATGCTGCTCTCGAAGGGTGAGTTTCACCCCTACATGCAGTTGCTGAAGGAGTCCTACAGCAGTTGCAACCTGGCCACGGTGATGTGCCGTAACCTGGTCAGCGTGGACTGGCAGGGGTACGTCTACGACTGCGACTTCAACCAGATGCTCGGTATGCATCTGGAAACGGATGGCAACAAGCGGCCCCATATATCGGATCTCATGGAGGTCGATCTGACCATGTTGCCGATCAAAACGGCCGAACACTGCTACGGTTGCACGGCAGGCCAGGGCAGCAGCTGCGGTGGAGCATTGGGCGAGTGACCGTGAACGGCGACCGGCTTTCGGTTGTAATACCCTGTCTCGATGAGGCGGCGGTGATCCAGGGTCTGCTCAAGAGCCTGCAGCCCCTGCGTGATGCGGGTCATGAGCTGATTCTCGTGGATGGCGGCAGTCGTGATGCAACCGTTAACCTGGCGGTGCCCTATGTGGACCAGCTGATCTACTCGCAGCGGGGAAGGGCGCGACAGTTGAACGAGGGTGCCCGGGCCGCCAGTGGAGACATTTTCTGGTTTCTGCATGCAGACAGCACCATCTGTTGCGACGCAATCGATGCCATGGCTTCCACGTTGACCTCGGTGGAGAGCTGCTGGGGACGCTTCGATGTCGCCCTGTCAGGCAGCCAGCGGGGCCTGCGGCTGGTGGAGTTCATGATGAACTGGCGGTCGCGTATTACCGGCATCGCTACCGGAGACCAGGGCATCTTTGTCAGGCGACACGCCTTTTACAGTGCCGGGTGTTTCCCCGAGATCCCGCTGATGGAAGATATTGCTCTTAGCAAGCGGCTCAAGAAAATGGCACGACCCGAGTGTCTGCGCCAGCGCATCGGCACATCGAGCCGGCGCTGGGAGCGTCATGGGATCCTGGCAACCGTTCTGCGCATGTGGTGGCTGCGCCTGGCCTATGCGCTGGGTGCCGATCCCGGCAAACTGGCCCAACTCTACCGTCAATGCAGTTCCTCGACTCAAAACTCCTGATTTTTGCCAAGGCCCCTGTGGCCGGCCTGGCCAAGACACGGCTCGCACCTCTGCTGGGTCATGAGGGGGCGGCGGATCTCTATGCCCGGCTGCTCAGTGACACGGTCACAAAATTTTCACGGCTGGCGGATCTGCCGGTTGAGTGCTGGTGTGCACCGGATACAGATCACCCCCTGTTCAACGCGTTCAGCAGGGAGCATGGCATTGACCTGAAAGTACAGCAGGGCGCGGACCTGGGTGAAAGAATGGCCTTTGCGGCAGCAGATGCGCTGGTATTATCCGATGCGGTGGTGCTTATCGGTGGCGACTGCCCGCAGCTCTCTGTGAATCACCTGCGGCAGACGCTGCAATGGCTGCACCAGGGCGCTGATGCCGTGCTGGGGCCCGCGGAGGATGGCGGTTATGTGCTGCTCGGGCTGAAGCGTTTCGACAACGCCCTTTTCCAGGAGATCCCCTGGGGTGGCAGCAGGGTGCTGGAACTCACCCGTCAGAGGCTGGACGCTCTCGGATGGTGTTGGCAGGAGCTGGATACGCTCTGGGATATCGATCGGCCGGAAGACCTGGTCCGCTACCGGCAGCTGGCCGGGACAGGCTGAGACTGTCATCCCCCCCTGAGTCGTTTCAGCTGGGCACGCTCCAGTTCGTTGATCAGTTTCCTGATTTTCTGCTTTGATTCCCTGTCCAGTTTCTGGAATGCGCCACCGAGCCGTACCCTGCGCTTGTACTGGGCCTTGCTGGCGAAACGTATCTCGAGAGAGAAGATCACATCGCCCGCTTCATTCGGCAGGGTGATGGTGCAGGTCGGCAGGGTGTCTCCGGTGCGCAGGTAGGTCGCCTCCTCCAGAATGATACCGATGCCGCCCAACGACAGGTCGCTCAGGTAGCCGTGGACGTACTGGTCCAGCCCGTTGGCCCGGCGCGCCTGGAAAGGGATGCGTATCCCGGTGGTCGGTACACGGTGGTCGGCGCGACGCTGCAGGTAAAACAGCTTCTCCGGCATCGAGGTCTTGTAGAAGCGGATCCCCTCGTGGATGCCGTGGTCCAGCAATTCGGTCTCGAAGCTCATCTCGACCCCGTGCAAGTAGCCCAGCATCCGGATACGCTTTTCACTCAGGAACAGCTGGTGGCTCTCCTTCGGGGTGATCTCGTCCAGGATGATGTAGTTCTCCTCCTCCTTGACCCGCATGACGGCGGTATTGAAGGGGCCGCCATGTGTCTTGAACTTGGCGTTGAAGAGGATAGGAGCCTTGCTGGCCTGGTGAAGAAGGGATGCGATACGCCCCGCGTTGGTTATGAAGTTGCCGTCGCTGTCTGAACGCTTTGGCTGTTTCTTCTTGCGCTGAAGTGCCTTGATCATGTTTCGACTACTGGTCTGGAGAGACTGAAGGGTTGTTGTTTTTGTTATCAGGCCTTGCCCAGTGGGTCTGTGGACGCACCCTGGCGCTGTTCTCCTTCAGGCCCATAGGTGTCCCCATCGTGCGTCCGGCCACTCAGTATATCCAGGGCCTGCCGTGTATGTCGCTGTCCGATGGCGACCATCCCTCCATTGATGGTGTTCTGCTGGTGAAGCGCTTCGGCGAGTCCCTGCAGTTCCTGCCACGCACTGCTGGCGGAACTCTCCGGTGAGAGGGTATCCAGGATCTTGCCCAGTTCCCCGGCTGCAGCTGCCACCGGCAGGGTGCCGAGGAAACGGTTGCGTTCCCGGTCGTGTTGTAGCATCTGCTGCAGCGCAGCGTCTTTCTCCTGGGTTACGGCGAGAATCTGCTCGGGGTTGCCGGCAGTGAGGGCCTCGTACTCTTTTTCCAGCAGCTGTTTCAGCTGCCTGGCAGTGGTCACTTCAGCATTGAGCAGGTTTGTCAGTGTCTGCTGTTGGTCGGCAGTGAGGCTCATAGGCAGTTATTTGGATCCGCTGATCAGGGCGAAGTTTTTCTCCTGTTCCACAAGGTTATCAGCAGCGGTCTGGGGTTCATAGTGGAAACTTCCCGTTGCCAGTGCCCGCTGGACGTTCTGAACCAGTTGGCTGTCCACCACGGGAAGCGCCGCCAGGCGTGCCTCGAGGGCCTGCAGCTTGGCCACGGCGCCGGTCAGGGTCACCCTGTCCTCACCGCCAGAGGGCGCTGCCGCTGCACCCGCATTGTTGCCGCCGACCTGGGTGGGTTGTTCGCGCTTCCGGGTCTCCTGAACCGAGCTTCCCGTCAGACTTTTTATATCGATACTCATGTACTCAACCTTTCACGGATCTTCCTGACATCATTAGCGGCACTCATCGGCAAAAACTTTAATCGAGACCCTGCCGGCCGGCTGAACCAGGACCTGGGTCACACTCCCTAGAGTATCACCTCTACAACACCGGGTTCGATCACGGTGGCTTCCACTTTGCGCTGCGAACTCAGATTCTGTACCTGGATACGCTCACCGACGGCCCCCCGGGAGAGGGCCTTGCCCTTCATGCGCACCTGTATGCCACCGGTTCTCGCCATGATTGTCACCATGCTGCCCCTTTCTACCGCGGTGGCGGCTGTCAGTTGACTGGGCAGCAGGACCTGGTTTCTGCGGGTGGTGCGTTTTACCTTTTTTCCTAGCACCTCGGAGGGTTGCATGAAGTATCCCCGGCGAAGCCGTGAGACGTCCCTCTCTTCAAGCCGGATATCCGCCTGGCCAATGGTACTTCCCCGTGCCAGGTCGCGGGTGGTGACGAGGATGGTCCTGTACTGGGCAAGGGTCACGGGCACGTAGATGGTCCAGGGCTTGTCGCCCTCGCAGCGTACGCCGACGGTCAGTTTGCTGCCCCCCTGCCGGCCGGGGGGGGAGAAGCTCTCGAGTGCTTCACTGCAGGAGTGCAGTCTGAGGCGTTTGTCCAGCTTGCCCACCTCGATCTCCACGCGGGCATCGGATGGGCTGATCTGCCCCTCGGCGTAGCTGCGCGCCGCCTGCCGAATACTCTCATGAGACTGCATGGTCGCAGCCTGCAAGCTGGTGGCGATCCACAGGAGGCAGGCCACCAGGGCTGGCCACTGGAGGTGAGAGAGACGAACCCCTGGCCGTCTGCGGGGTACCGCTGCCCGCACGGCGCCGGGCTTTTGACGTTTCTGCTTCATACCAGGAAATATGCAAGCAGCATGCCGTATTTTCATCATGCATGTGGGGTAAATGGCCGGTCCGGGTCAATTCTGTTCGCTCATTGCCGTTAAATTGCATAAGCTTAGGGTGTCGAACACCCTGGATCTGTAACGTTTGAGAGGAGAGTTCAGCCCAATGGCGGGTATTCTGGATAATGTGGATCAGCGCACCAAGCTTGCCGGACAGAACCGCCTGGAGCTGCTGCTCTTCAATCTTGGGGGTAGCGAGCGTTACGGCATCAATGTCTTCAAGGTGCACGAGGTGATCCAGGCGCCCGGTTCTCTCTCGCGTCTTCCCGGTGCCAACCCCGCGGTAAAGGGACTGGCCACCGTGAGGGGGGAGGCGGTGAGCATCATCGATCTCTCCATGGCCATCGGGGAGGCCCCCCTGGCGGAGGGCGCAGGCCGTTTCGTCATCATCACCGAGTACAACCAGAAGGTACTCGGCTTCCTGGTGGCGGGCGTTGAGCATATCGTCAATCTGAGCTGGGAAGAGGTGGGACCAGCCCCCGGCCAGCAGGGTGAGAGCTACGTAACGGCAGTCGCCCATATTGGTGATGACCTGGTAGAGATCATCGACGTGGAGCGGATTCTGCAGGAAATTGTCGGTATCTCGGAGGATATCACCGAGCCGGTCGACAACCCGGTCCAGGCGGAAGGCATGCTGTCACAGGTGATGATAGTGGATGACTCCGTTGTCGCCCGGAACCAGGTGAAGGGTGTACTCGACCAACTGGGCATAGAGGCCATACTCTGCAACGACGGCAGGGAGGCTCTGGACACGCTCAAGAGTTGGGTGGAGGAGGGCGTAAACCCCGCTTCCCGGCTGGCCATGCTGATCTCCGATATCGAAATGCCGCGCATGGACGGATATACACTGACCACCGAGATCCGTGGTGATCCTGCGCTGGATTCGCTTTACGTTGTACTGCACTCATCCCTCAGTGGCATGTTCAACGAGGTGATGGTTGAGACCGTGGGGGCCGACAAGTTTCTTCCAAAGTATGATCCGAACGAACTGGCGAAGACGATTGTAGAGCGCTTCGGCGCGTTGGGCGCAGGGCTGGAACAGGGAGAGTGAATCCGGCTGCAGCAGCGGTAAAGCGTGGGAACAATGGATAGAACCCCAGATCACAGTCACCTGCTGAGTGAGCAGGAGTACCAGGACTTCAGGCATTTTCTTGAGCAGGCCTGCGGGATCGTGCTGGGTCCCGGCAAGGAGTACCTGGTGGCCAGCCGCCTCTCCAGACTGATGCATGAGCGGGGCTTTGAAAATGTCGGTGAGCTGCTGAAGCAGCTCGATCCGGCTGTCACCTCGCCGTTGAAGATTGCGGTTATCGATGCCATGACCACCAACGAAACCTACTGGTTTCGTGACGGAGCCCACTTTCAGCTGCTCAAACAGCGGGTGCTTCCGGAGCTCTGTGCTGCCCGGAGGGGCAGGATCAGGCTCTGGTCGGCGGCCTGCTCCTCCGGTCAGGAGCCTTACTCGATAAGCATGACCCTCAACGAGTTCGAGCAGGATTCGACGCCTTCACTGCGCAACGGGGTGGAGATTCTGGCCACCGATATCTCGCACTCGATGCTGAAGATTGCCCGGGAAGGCCAGTACTGTGGCTTCTCTGCTGCCAGGGGACTCAGCCACCAGCAGCGGGAGCACTATTTCGAGCAACACGGTGCCTGCATTACGCTGAGGGAAGAGGTGAGGCGCAGGGTCACATTCCAGGAGATGAACCTGACCCGGCAGCTCGATTCCCTGGGCCGGTTCGATGTCATCTTCTGTCGCAATGTGCTGATCTACTTCTCTCCCCAGCAGAAACAGGAGATCCTGTCGCGGCTGACCCGGAGCCTCAATCCGGGGGGGTATCTCTTCCTGGGTTCAACCGAGTCCCTCTCTGCCCAGACCGACCGCTTCGAGATGATCAAGTCCGCAGGTGGCATCGCGTACCGCCTGTCTGACTGAGTAGAGGCAAGCCCCGGTTTCCACTTGCCGCTTTTGCGGTTTCCACTTGCCGCTTTTCTTCTTCTTTTCTTGCTTCCAGCGAAATAAATCAAGTAAAAACAATAATATATGTACGTGGCACGAAGTCTGCTTCTTGTGGGTCAGAACGATTCACCGGAGCAGATGAATGAGACTTGATGATGCGTTAGGAATCCATGCACAGGCCCTGCAGCTGAAAGCGCGCCGTGCCCAGGTGATCGCAGGCAATATTGCCAATGCGGATACCCCCGGGTACAAGGCGCGTGATTTCGATTTCCGCGCCCTTCTCAACCAGGAGATGGCCCAGCCGGTCCGCATGCACACCACCCATTCGCGTCACATGCAGATGGAGAGCGGGATCGTTCCAGCAGCCCAGATGAGTTACCGCGTTCCCAACCAGCCCAGCCTGGACGGGAACACCGTGGACAGCCAGCTGGAACATGCCGCCTACGCCGCCAATGCCCTGGAATACCAGGCCAGTCTCCGGTTCCTCAACGGCTCGATCAAAAAGCTGAAGCTTGCACTGAAGGGGCAATAAGTCATGTCGATGTTCAATATATTTGATACCGCCGCATCGGGGATGAGCGTCCAGTCCCTGCGCCTCAACCTGATCTCCAGCAACCTGGCCAATGTGGACAGTGTCAGCAGCAGTATCGAGCAGACCTACCGTGCACGCCACCCGGTGTTTGCCGCCGTGCTGGACGAGATGAACCCGGATAACCCGGCCATGGGTGTGCAGATGAAGGGCGTGGTCGAGAGCCAGGCACCGCTGGTCAGCGAGTACGCACCAGATCATCCCCTGGCCAATGAGGAGGGCTACATCTACAGGCCCAATGTCAACGTGGTGGAGGAGATGGCAAACATGATCTCCGCCTCACGCGCCTATCAAAGCAACGTCGAGGTGGTGAACACGGCCAAGACGTTGATGACGGCGACCCTGCAACTGGGCAGCAACTAGGAGTAACAGGTTATGACCGCAGTCAATGCCGACAACGACTTTCTGAAACAGCTTGGTCTGACGCCACTGCAGTCAGCGACAAGGGTTAACGATGCCTCGGAACTGGGAATCGATGCGTTCCTGAAGCTGATGGTTACCCAGCTGAGCAACCAGGATCCCTTCGAGCCGATGGACAACACCCAGTTCGTGAGCCAGATGGCGCAGTTCGCCTCGGTCACCGGCCTGGACAAGCTGAACGAATCGTTCGACAGCTTCTCCGCCTCCATGACATCGGACCAGGCACTTCAGGCCGGCTCCCTGATCGGTCGCGAGGTACTGGTACCCGTGGACCAGGGGCACCTGTCAGCGGGCGGTGCGATCCGCGGCCAGGTGGAGTTGGGCCAGAGTGCCACGGTCAAGGTCAGGGTGACCGATGCCGTGGGACAGCTGGTACGTGAAATTTCACTGGGACAGCAACAGGCAGGACCAGTGCACTTTTCCTGGGACGGCATCACCAGTGACGGTGAATATGCCCCCGTTGGAAATTACAGAATTCAGGTGGAAGCCCGCCGCAGCGGCAACGCTGAGAGTCTGCAGACTCAGATCTTCGCCCCGGTGGAGAGCGTCGTGCTGGGCAGTTCAGGGCAGGGCCTGACACTGAATCTTGAGGGGCTGGGCCCCGTTGCGTTCAACCAAGTTAAGCAGATCAACTAAAGGCAGGAGGAGCAACCATGTCATTCCGAATTGCACTCAGCGGGCTCGAGGCCGCCTCCACAGATCTCGATGTCACCGGTAACAACATCGCCAATGCGGGTACCACCGGTTTCAAAGAGTCGAGGGCGGAGTTCTCGGATATCTACGCCACATCGATCCAGGATCTCGGTACCCAGGCGGCCGGTCGCGGTGTACGCGTTTCACGTGTCTCCCAGCAGTTCAGCCAGGGCACCATCGAGTTCACATCCAATAACACCGACCTGGCAGTGAACGGTGAAGGGTTCTTCGTGATGGAAGACACCGCGGGCAGCCGTTTCTACACCCGTTCAGGGGCTTTCACCATCGATCGTGAAGGTTACATGGTGAACCATGCGGGCCAGCGCCTGCAGGTCTACGATGCGGTGGTAAGCGGTACCACCACCACCTTCGATACCGGCAGCCTGGTGGATCTGCAGCTGCAGACACAGCCCAGTTCCCCCAACGCGTCGACCACGATCACCGCGGGCCTGAATATCAACGCCTCGGATTCGATCATCACGACACCGGCTTTCAGCGTGTCGACACCGACGAGCTACAACAGTGCCACGTCCATCACCATCTACGACACCCTGGGTGATGCGCATACGGCGACCATGTATTTCCGCAAGACCGCGGCCAATACCTGGGCTGTCTATACCTACGTGCCCGACGCCACCGCTGCCACCGAGTTGCAGGGGCCGGAAACCCTGACATTCACCGCGGCAGGTGTGCCGACCGGTACCACCACCCTTGATTTCGACGGCTACACCTTCACCAACGGTGCCAGCTCCATCGACCTGGATATCGACTTCGCCACGGCAACCCAGTTTGCCGGTGAATTTGGCGTGAATGACCTGAGCCAGGATGGATATGCATCGGGCCGTCTCAACGGTATCGATGTCAGTGACACCGGCGTGGTGTTCGCACGTTTCACCAACGGTCGCTCCACATCCCTTGGCAAGGTCGTGCTGGCCAAGTTCAACAACCCCAACGGCCTGGGTAAAGAGGGTGACAACAACTGGACCGAGACTTTCGAGTCCGGCGATGCGCAGCTGGGCGAGGCCAACACCGCGAGCTTCGGCACCATTCAGTCCGGCGCACTGGAGCTCTCCAACGTGGATATCGCCACCCAGCTGGTGAAACTGATCGTTGCCCAGCGCAACTTCCAGGCCAACACCAAGGTGATCTCCACCGCTGACCAGGTCACCCAGGCGGTGATCAACATCAGGTAGTGAGTCTGCACCCCTCCCTGCGGGGAGGGGCAAAGCTTTAGGGTAGAGGAGAACGATAATGGATCGCATGCTGTACGTCGCAATGAGCGGGGCAAGGGAGACTTTCCTGGCGCAGGCGGCCAATAACAATAACCTGGCCAATGCCAATACGCCCGGCTTTCTGGCGGATCTGCAGCAGTTCCGCAGCATGCCGGTATTCGGCGACGGTTATCCGACACGGGTCTTCGCCCTCAGCGAACGCCCGGGCGTCGATTTCAAGCACGGTTCCCTCACCCACACAGGGCGTGAGCTCGACGTGGCGATCAACGGTGACGGCTGGTTCGCGGTACAGGCACGGGACGGAAACGAGGCCTACAGTCGCCGTGGCGACCTGAAGATCGATGCCAACGGTATCCTGACCACCGGCAACGGTTTGCCGCTGATGGGCAATGGCGGTCCTATTGCCATACCCCCGGCAGAGAAGATCGATATCGCCGCCGACGGCACCATCTCCATCCGCCCGCTGGGCCAGGCAGTTACTGAACTGGCGGTGATAGACCGTATCAAGATGGTCAAGCCGGACAACCGTGAGCTCTACAAGGGCGATGATGGCCTGATGCGCCTGCGCAGCGGTGATACGGCACTCGCGGACGCGGAGATTCAGCTGGCTGCGGGCACCATCGAGAGCAGCAACGTCAACGTGGTCGACCAGATGGTCGACATGATCGAGCTGCAGCGTCGTTACGAGTTCCAGATCAAGATGATGAAAACGGCCGAAGAGATCGACCAGGCCTCCACCACCATCATGAGAATTTCCTGATGGCAGGTATCTTGCAAGTTATCAGTCAAACGTATTTTGAGGAGTAGACCATGTACCCGGCACTCTGGATCGCAAAAACAGGCCTCGACGGCCAGCAGACACGCATGGCGACCATTGCCAACAACCTGGCCAATGTCAGTACCACCGGGTTCAAGCGTGATCGTGCCTCGTTCGAGGACCTGATCTATCAGAACATCCGGCAGGTGGGCTCACAGTCGTCCGAGAGCACCGAGCTGCCCTCCGGCCTGGTACTGGGTACCGGTGTGCGCACCGTGGCCACCCAGAAGCTCTTCAGCCAGGGCAATATCACCCAGACCGGCAACTCCCTCGATATCGCCATCGAGGGGCGGGGTTTTCTGCAGATCCTGCATCCCGACGGCACCATCGTCTATACCCGCGACGGTACCTTCAGCCTGAGCGCCGATGCACAGATCGTGAATAACAACGGTTACGCCCTGGAGCCGGCCATCACCGTACCCGATAACACGGTATCGATCACCGTGGGTTCAGACGGCGTGGTAAGTGCCCTGGTGGCGGGTAATACCACCCCCACGCAGATCGGTACCATCGAGCTGGCGGATTTCGTCAACTCCACCGGCCTGGCCCCGATCGGTCAGAACCTGTTCCGGGAAACCGCCGCCAGCGGCGCGGCCACCACGGCCACTCCCGGTACTGAAGGCACCGGCACCCTGATCCAGGGCTCCCTCGAGAGTTCCAATGTCAACGTGGTGGAGGAGATGGTCAACATGATCGAGACACAGCGCGCCTACGAGATGAACTCGAAGGCGATTTCCACCACCGACGAGATGCTGGGCTACCTCAACAGCCAGCTCTGATGATGAACAGGTGACGTGATGAAACGGTTAAGCGCAATCTCACTGCTGATACTCACAGCGCTCTCGGTTGCGGGATGCAATACCGCACCCAAGCGTGATCCGGCCTATGCGCCGATGCGTCCCGTGGTCATGCCGGTGCCGCAACACAGTAATGGTGCCATCTACCAGGCGGGTTACGAGCAGAGCTGGTTCGAGGATATGCGTGCACGGCGTGTGGGCGACATGCTGACCGTGAAGCTGGTGGAGAAGACCGACGCCTCCAAGACCACGGCGACCAATGTCTCCAAGGCCAACACCAACACCATCACCAATCCGACCATTCTGGGATCGACCCCGCAGTTCGATACCCCCAGCATCATTCCGCTGGCCAGCAACTCGAACAACAATCTCGGTACCAGCCTATCCTCGAGTTCATCCTTTGCAGGTGCCGGTGACAGCGCCCAGAGCAACAACCTGACCGGTGATATCACGGTCACCGTTGTCGAGGTGATGCCAAACGGCTACCTGGCGATTCGCGGCGAGAAGCGCATCGGTATCAACCAGGGTAACGAATACATCAAGGTCTCCGGTATCGTCAGGCCGGCGGATATCGACTCCACCAACACGGTGTTGTCGACCAAGCTCGCCGATCCGACGCTGGTTTACGTGGGCGACGGTGCAGTGGCTGATTCCAACGCTGTCGGTTGGCTGTCACGCTTCTTCATCAGCGCGCTCTTTCCCTTCTAGGTGACATCATGAAACGCCCTACACCTAAACATCAGCTTCAGCAGCCGGCCTATTCACGCATGAGCAGCCGCATGGGATGGGTTCTCATGATGCTGGCGGTGCTGCTGGCAATGCTCAGTCTGACCACGCCGGTACGTGCGGAAAGGATCAAGGATATCGCCTCCATCGCCGGGGTGCGCAGTAACCAGCTGGTCGGCTACGGCCTGGTGGTGGGCCTGGACGGCACCGGTGACGGCAGCTCTGCCGCACCGTTCACAACCCAGAGCCTGCGCAGCATGCTCAACCAGCTGGGCATCGTGGTACCGCCCGGCACCTCCATCAAGCCGAAGAACGTGGCGGCGGTGACCCTGCATGCGGACCTGCCCTCGTTCGCCAAGCCGGGTCAGAAGATCGATGTCACGGCCTCCTCCATCGGCGATGCCAAGAGCCTGCGCGGCGGCTCCCTGCTGATGTCCCCGCTCAAGGGCGCCGACGGAAAGGTCTATGCCGTGGCCCAGGGCAACCTGGTTGTGGGTGGGCTCAGCGCCGCCGGAGATGACGGCTCGAGCATCACCATCAACATTCCCACCGTTGGCCGCATTTCCAATGGCGCCACGGTGGAGCGGGCCGTACCCAGTGCATTCGCCCAGGGCAACTCCCTGACCCTCAATCTCCACGATGCTGACTTCACCACCGCCCAGCGGGTGGTCAGGTCCATCAACGAGACCATTGGTCCCGGTGCCGCCCAGGCTCTCGATGCCGCCTCTATCCAGGTCAGCAGTCCGCTCAATCCCTCCCAGCGTGTCAGCTTCGTCTCCCTGATCGAGAACCTGGAGGTGCAACCCGGTGAAGCGGCCGCGAAGATCATCGTCAACTCGCGTACCGGCACCGTGGTGATCAGCAACCAGGTGAGAGTCTCGCCTGCAGCGGTCTCCCACGGCAGCCTTACCGTCACCATCAGCGAGAGCCCTGAAGTGTCCCAGCCCGGCGCGCTCTCTCCCGGCGAAACCACCGTCGTTCCCAGGACCCAGGTGGCCGTGGAGGAGGGTGGAAGCCGCATGTTCCTGTTCAAACCGGGTGCCAATCTCAACGAGGTGGTACGTGCGGTCAACCAGGTGGGCGCCGCACCCTCGGACCTGGTGGCGATTCTCGAGGCCTTGAAACAGGCCGGTGCCCTGAAAGCGGAACTGGTGGTGATCTGATGAACCTGGCAAGCGCTTCCATCTATACCGATTTCCAGGGTCTTGAGGCACTCAAGGCCCAGGCGGTCAATGATGAGAAGGGTTCACTGGACACGGTGGCGAAACAGTTCGAGGCGCTGCTGATGCAACAGATGCTGAAGGCGATGCGCCAGGCCAGTCTTGGGGAGGGGCTGATGGACAGTGACCAGAGTCTCTTTTACCGCGATATGTATGACCAGCAACTCGCCATTCACCTGTCGGAGAGCGGTGGCCTGGGCCTGGCAGAGGTGATCAAGCGTCAGCTCGGCGACGGTATCAGTAGCGCCGGTTCGAAGGACAAGGGCATCGGGGATTACCCCCGTTGGGGACAGAACATATCCAACACGGTCGATGGCGTGCGTCAATATCTGCCGCCCCAGGAGGTCAGCAAGTCAGAGGTGCCTGGATCTTCAGCAGACGTCCACGATAAGCAGGTTGATCTTGCCGCTGCCACTGAAACCCGCAACTGGAGTCCATCCGATTTCGTAAGAGAGCTGATGCCCTACGCCAGCAAGGCCGCATCCATGCTGGGACTGCAGCCCCAGGCCCTGTTGGCGCAGGCGGCCCTCGAGACGGGGTGGGGCAGGCACATGATGCGGTTCGGCAACGGCGCACCGGCCAACAACCTGTTCGGAATCAAGGCGGATCAGCGCTGGAACGGCAACCGGGTAGCCATGAACACCCTGGAGTACGAGGGTGGCGCGGCTGTGAAGAAGCGCGCCTTTTTCCGTGCCTACGACTCACTGGCTGAAAGCTTCATGGATTATGCGGCGTTCGTGGGCAGCAGTCCGCGTTACAGCAAGGCCCTTGAGAAGCGCGGTGACGCAAGCGGTTATTTCGAAGAGCTGCAGCGGGCCGGTTACGCTACGGATCCGGATTATGCTAATAAAATCAATAAGATAATGTCGGGTTCGGAGATGCGCAAAGCGCTGGCGGGACTAAAGGCGGAAGTGCAGGAGCCGCTATAGATTATGAGACGCCACCGGTGCCTGGCACGGGTGCGTCCGATATCGAGGTAGAGAGATGGCAACGATTTTTGGAATTGGAACCTCAGGGCTGCTGGCCTACCAGCAGGCATTGACCACGGTTGGTCATAATGTCGCCAATGCCAATACCGAGGGCTACAGCCGCCAGCGCGTCAACATGGCCACCCGGACACCGGAGATCACACCGGCCGGTTGGATGGGCAACGGTGTGGATGCGGTCTCCGTGCAGCGGTTCTACGACGATTTCGTTGCCACCCAGATCCGCAGCACCCAGTCTGCCGCCTCGAAGCTCGAGGTGACCCACGATTATGCAAGCCGGCTGGACGACCTGTTGGCCGATCCCGATTCGGGACTCGATCCCGCGATACAGGATTTTTTCAACGCACTGCAGGAGCTGTCGGATTACCCGGGATCCGCCGCCGCCCGCCAGGTGGTACTGGCGGAAGCCGAGGCCCTGGCCGACCGTTTCGTATTCTTCGATCGTATGTATGACCAGCTTCGCCAGGATATTCTCAGCGAGATGGGCGAGGCGGTGGCAGAGATCAATGCACTGGCGGTCAATATCGCGGACGTCAACGACGCCATCGTCAAGGCTGAGTCCGATGTCAGTCGCAGCCGGGCCAATGATCTGCTCGACCAAAGGGAAGTGCTGCTGAACAATCTGTCGAAGCTGACCAATGTCCAGACCGTCGAGCAGGATGATGGTGCGATCAATGTCATGATCGGTACCGGCCAGCCGTTGGTCGTGGGTACCGAGTACGCCACGCTCTCGGTGACAGCCAACGCGTCCAACCCGACCAGTCACGACATCAGCCTGAGCGTGGGTTCAAGTTCCACGGTCGTGATCACCAGCCAGCTCAGCGGTGGCAAGCTAAGCGGTCTGCTGGACTTCAGGAGCGAATACCTGGATGACGGGCAGAGCCAACTGGGTAAGCTGGCGGTCGGCATCGTCGAGGTGATGAACGATCAGCATGTGCAGGGTGTGGACCTGCTGGGCCAGATGGGCGGCAACTTCTTCTCCCCGCTGACAGTGCAGGGTGAGGATAATCTGAATAACACCGGAACCGGCGCGGTCTCCGTCAGCTTCTCCGCTGATGACATGGCAGACCTGACCTCGTCCGACTATACCCTGGTCTACAATGGCGGCACCAGCTACACACTGACCCGCCTCTCAGACAGCACTACCACGGCCATCGATACCTCCACCACCATTCCGGTGATCGACGGATTCCAGCTCGCCATCACGGCTGGAGCCGTGGCCGGCGACTCTTTCCTGATCAGGCCTACCCGGGATGCGGCGGGGGAGGTTAACCTGCTGATTACCGACACCAACCTGCTGGCAGCTGCAGGTGCACTGCGTGGCAACGAGGTGACGGATGCCAACGGCAATCCTGTGAATACCGGCACCGCGGCCATCAGTTCCATCGCAACGAGCAGTGCCACCGGTCTCTCTTCAGCCACCACCATGACCCTGACCTATTCGGCCAATGCCGACGGTTCGGGCAATCCCGGCTTCACCTTCACCAGCACACCGGCGCTGGGGACCAGCTATATCCTCTATGATCCGGCGACCGAGTCTGCCGGAAAGGATTTTCCTGACGGAACGGTCTCCGGGCAGTTCGATGCCTTCGGTGGGCTCAGTTTCCATATCAACGGGACACCCGTTGCCGGTGACCAGTTCGTGGTCGAATTCAACAGCAGCGGCAGCGCTGACAACAGGAATGCGCTGGCCATGGGGCAGCTGCAGACACAGTTGCTGATGAACGGCGGGACGACTACCTTTCAAGGGGTATATGGTGAGCTGGTATCGGATATCGGTTCCAAGACCCGGTTGGCAGAGATCAACCTGGGTACCCAGGAGGGGCTGCTATCGGCCCACACCGGTCGGCTGCAGGAGATATCCGGAGTCAATCTCGACGAAGAGGCGGCTAACCTCGCCAGGTTCCAGCAGGCCTACCAGGCGGCTGCTCAGGTTATCCAGGTGGCCAATACAGTGTTTGATTCCCTGCTCAACGCAGTGAGGGCCTAGTTATGTTACGGGTGTCGACAAACCTGATTTTTCAACGGGGGCTTGACGGGATACTCACCCGCCAGGCTGAAGCCAGCGTGACCCAGCAGCAAATTGCCACCGGGAAGCGTATTCTGGAACCCTCGGATGATCCCATCGGTATCACCAAGGTGCTCAATTTCAACAAGCAGATTGAGACCGTGGAGCAATACCAGAAGAACATCATCGGCCTGAAGAATCGCCTGGAACTGGAGGAGAATGCTCTCACCGGTGTTCAGAACATGCTGCAGCGGGTGAGAGAGCTGACCATTCAGGGTGGCAACGATACCTACTCCACGGCACAGCGTGCGACCATTGCCCTGGAGGTGAGAGAGCTCCTGAGCGGGGTCTATGACCTGGCCAACTCCACCGATACCTCGGGTGATTACCTGTTTGCCGGTTACCAGGGCAAGACCCAGCCCTTCACCATATCGGGGGGCAGTTATGTCTTCAACGGCGACATGGGGCAGCGCAAGATCCGGGTCTCCGCAGACCGCACCATAGCTGACAGCGATTCCGGGTTCGAAGTGTTCATGGATATCCCCACTGCCGCGGGAGGCACACGCAACCTCTTCGAGACGGTCGAATCCATAGCGGTGGCCCTGGAGGCGGGCACCTCCCCCATATCGATCCTGGATGACCTCGAACTGGGTATGGACAATATCGTGCTCACCCGCTCGCGGGTGGGTGCACGTCTCAGCTCCATCGATGAGCAGGAGGTGCAGAACGAAAATACCCGCACCAGCCTGGAGATGAACCGCTCGAAGGTCGAGGACCTGGATTATGCGAAGGCGATCTCCGAGTTCACCCAGAGCGAGATCGCCCTGGAGGCGGCGCAGAAGGTGTTCATCAAGATGCAGGAGCTGTCGCTGTTCAACTTCCTGCGCCTCTGAGTGCGCCTTTTTTAGGGAGGGATGATTTTCACCCTGCGCAGGGCTTTGAGACCGCGGTTGAGAGTCAATGGAATAAAACGATTTTATGGCTTTCGTGGTCGGGCAGAAAACAGACCTGTTTTTTGTTATGTAACATATTGAATTTAATGGATTATTGTTATTTATCCACAAGAGCTGAAAAATAGTGAAAAAGATTAAAGTAATGACTCAGCCAGCCGATACAAATACCGGAAGCGGTAAATACCATCCAGTCAGAGACGGTATATCCGCTAGGTAAAAGAACTCCCAGGGCGCGATCTGACAATCACTGCGCCGGGAGAACGAAAGGATTGGAAAAATGGCAATCACAGTCAACACCAATATCTTCTCATTGGCGGCGCAACGTAATATCAGCCGCTCCCAGCTCAACCTTCAGACAGCAGTACAGAGACTCTCCTCCGGTCTGCGTATCAACATGGCGAAAGATGATGCCGCCGGCCTGGCGGTAGCCAGTTATGCAGAGATGCATGGCCGCGGTGCCGAGGTTGCACAGCGCACCATCGGTGACGGTATCTCCTATCTTGGCGTGGCAGACAACGCCCTGCGTACTGTCAACGAACTGCTGCAGCGTATGCGTGAACTGGCGGTTCAGTATGCCAACGGCACCTACAACACCACCCAGAAGGGCTACATGTCCATCGAATTCAGCCAGCTGGAAACAGAGGCGGGTTCAATCCTGGGTAGGGCCAAGTTCAATGGCGCAACCATCTTCGGCGCAGGCGCGAAAACCATCGTTGCCGGCCCCGATGGCAGCACCATCTCCATCACTGTTGCCAGCCCGACCGTTAGTGGCGCATCCATCGGTACCCTGAGTACAGTGGAAACCGCCATCGACAACGTCAATACCGAGCTGGCCGACATCGGTGCCTTCCAGAGCCGTCTGGAAAAAGCACTGACGACAGCAATGGCCGTTGAAGAGGCCCAGTGGTCTGCTTACGGACGTATCATGGATGCCGACATGGCCCGTGAGACTGCACGACTGACCAGTGCGCAGGTTGTCCAGCAGGCTGGTGTAGCGGCGCTGGCACAGGCCAACACGCTGCCTCAGTTGGCACTTGGACTCCTTGGGTAACTCAGGTGACCCCGGGCTGAAATAGCCCGGGGTAAACGGGAAACGGAAACGAGGAAATAGCCATGGCAGTTGATATTACTATCAATGCAAGTAGCCTACTGCCGGCTAAGCGTCCCGTGACAGCGAACCGACCTGAGAGTACTCAAGGTGCGAAAGCACCGTCTGCTGTTCAGTCATCCGAGGCGCTTGAAAAGATTGCAGCCAACCAGGCGGCGGCCAAAGAGGAATCTGAGTCCCTGGTTGAAAAGCGGTTTTCAAGTACCGAGGACCTGAAGGATCTGGTGGATGAAGCGAACCAGATGCTCCAGGTGACAAGACGGAAACTCCAGTTCAGTGTAAACGAGGACACCGGAAAGCCGGTATTGCGGGTATACGACGCGGATACAAAGGAATTGATCCGCCAGTTCCCGCCCGATGAAATTCTGGCTCTAGCAAAGATCATCAAGGAATTGAAGGTCGAGCCGGACAACAACAGCTTCATCTTCAGTGATGAGGCATGACGTAGGATGAGTGGGCGTTAGCCGGAGATCGAAATGCCTATTGGTTCACCAGGAATCGGCGCAGGAATGGATCTGGGAGCTGTTATCGACCAGTTGATGGCGATACAGCGCAGGCCACTTGATCGTATTCTTGCCAAGCAGGCCGAGGTTTCCGCGCAGATCAGCGCGTACGGCAGGCTCAGCAGTAGCGTGGAATCTTTCAGAACCGCGCTGAGCAGCCTGCGCAATGAGCCCACTTTCAATCCTACGACAGCAACTACCAGTGATGCTGATGTAGCAGGGGCTACTGCAGATTCTTCTGCAGTAGCCTCTTCCTACAGTCTTACCGTCACAAATATTGCTACCGCTCACAAGATTGCCTCCAGTGCCTACACGGACAGCAGTACCACCGTGGGTACCGGGACAATGACTCTGACCGTAGATGGTACTTCCCTGGCGATCACGGTCGATTCGAACAACAACACCCTGGCGGGGCTAAGAGATTCCATCAACACCGCCAGTAGCAACCCGGGAGTCAAGGCCTCCCTGATCACCGAGGATGCCGGTACCCGTCTGATTCTGACAGCCGAGGATACCGGGGCGTCCAATGCCATCTCGGTCACCTTCGCGGACGGAGACGATGCCAACAACACCGACGAGAACGGCCTCTCCAAGCTGTTCTATTTCGGTGCCGGTGATGATGAATACGCAGAGACAGTGACGACCGCGGTCGACGCCCAGGTCAATATCGACGGCTTCGACATCACCAGCGCATCGAACAGCCTTACCAGTGCTGTTGATGGCCTGACCATCAACCTGGTGGCAGCCGGTTCGGCAACGGTGACCGTCGCAAGGGACGACGACACCATCGAAGCCTCCGTGCAGGCCTTCGTGGATGCCTACAACAGCCTGCGCAGCACCATATCGTCCCTCCGTTCGACGGATCTGAGATACGATTCCACCCTCAGCAGCATCGAGCGTGGCCTGTTGAGTGTTATCAACACCCCGGCCACCGGTGTAGGTGATTTCGGTTACATGGTCGAGGTCGGTATATCAAAGGACCGCTACGGGACAATGACCCTGGATTCGGATGAGTTCGCGGCAGCCCTGGCCAGTGATCCTGATGGCTTGATGAAACTCTTTACCGATGACACACAGGGGTATGCCGAGAGATTGTATGATTTTGCGAGCACCCTGATCAGCTCGAACGGCGCTATCGGCGTGCGTGAGGATGGTCTGAGTACCAGGCAGACCTATCTGAAAGATGAGCAGTTCAGGCTGGAGTCTGTGCTCGAAGGCATTGAATTGCGCTACGTTCAACAATTTGCAGCCCTCGATCAGACCGTGGCAAGCTTACAGGGGACAAGCTCCTATCTGACCAATCAGCTCAGTGCAATGTTCCGCTGATTGGTAGTAAGCTTGTGTGAACTATCAGTCCATTTTGACGATTTGAGATAAAAGTATATGCCGGGTTACAGCAGCAAAGGATCACAAGCATCTGAATACCTCAAGGCGGGTAGCACAGAGGCCAATTATGCAACCCCCCACCGGCTGGTGCAGATGCTGATGGAGGGGGCCCTGGATAAGATCGCCACCGCGAAAGGGGCACTGGAGCGGGGGGATGTTCAGGAGAGGCATAACAATGTGACCTGGGCAACATCTATTATCGATGCCTTGAGGTCGAGTCTCGATTTTTCCAAGGGTGGGGAGATCGCCACCAACCTGGACGCACTTTATACCTACATGAACAGGCAGTTACTGGTGGCCGATGTCGAGAACGACGCATCTGCACTCGACGAGGTGGCCTCTCTTCTGAAAGAGATAAAACAGGCCTGGGATGCAATGCCTGAAGCCATTCGAAATGCGTCCAATATAGAAGAAGCGGTAAGCTCATCTCAAAGTTAATCCGGAATGGAGGCAAACACGCCCAATCTTTCCAAGGCCCTCTCTCTCAGCTTTAAGTTGTTGGATAAAGCAAAAGAGGGAGAGTGGAGCACCGTTCAGGAAATAAATGATGAGATGCTGGGCTTCCTGAAAGCGTGGGAAGCCAAAGAGAAGGCGCATATGGACAAGGACGATGCCGCCTCTGCCCTTACACAGATCAAGACAAATACAGACCAGGCTGTCACTCTTGGCAATGAAGAGCGCAAGGGGCTTGGTGAGAATATAATAGACTTCAGACACCGGAAGTCCGCAGCAAAAGCATATAAAGACAATACCTAGACTAGGGAATGGACCTTTTCATTGCCATTCACATGGACGATGACTGACGTCCATCATTTTGAAAAAATAAAATGAATGGAACCACGCACGATACCGCTCGCCAACAGGCACACGAGCCATTTGTCATCAATGGCTTCGGGGATAGGTTTCTCTACTCGGTCAACAGGGGAGACTTCGAGGCCAGGGGTGCCAATGCGGTATTCAACGAAAACTACCAAACCTCCCTCTTCCAGGAGAAGAAACTCTATGTCGTAATCGGGAGCGATTCTGGCCTGCTTCCGGGATATATTCAGGATAAGGGTTTACCCAGGGGATCGAAATATATCTTTGTGGAGTGTGCTGACGTTATCAGCGCAGTTCCTGAATCCCTGCAGGCAGATGACAAGAGACTGAAGTTCTCTTCAATAGATGACCTGGAGTCGATACTGATCACCCTGGGTGATCTTGGCGCCGAACATTACTTCTACTCGGATAATGTAGAGGTTTTGCAGTCAATCGGCGCCAGGAATGGACATCGTCCTGAATACAGGGACTTTTCTGGAAGGGTTGCCATGATCCTTTCAAGATTTCATACCCGGGTTATTCAGGGCTTTTCAAACTCGCTGCACCTTCAAAAGGAGATCGAAAACTGTCCGGATACTGCCATATCGGCAGAGTTTCTCGAGGACCTGTTCACAGGCAAGACTGCCGTTATACTGGCTGCAGGCCCGTCCCTCGAGAACGATATATCCTGGGTAAAGGAGAACAGGGATAACCTTATCGTAATAGCGATCACGAGGATCTGTGAACGGCTCAGCGAGATAGGATTGAAGCCGGATATAATTGTCGGCGCCGATCCCGTTATCGAGGGCTTTGAGATCGGCAAGGGAGCTTTTCTGTTTCCCGATGTACTGCTTGCACACACTGCCTACATGCACCCCACGCTGACAGGGCAATGGCCGGGAATGCGTGCAGCACTCACACCCAGAGTACCCTGGAACAGTAAACTCAACGACTACACGTCTCTCTACGACGTGGGAACCACGGTAACCAATATCGCAATCAACCTGGCAGGTTGGCTAGGTGTAGAGCGAATCATATTGCTGGGCGTTGATTTCTGTCATAGCCCTGAAGGTCACAGTCATTCGAAAGGGAACCCGGAGCGTTCAAAACCGCCGGTTATCAATCCCGACATTGTTGAGTTGCCAACCAACGATGGCAGTATCGGGTACGGTATCCAGGACTATGCATGGTCTGCAGAAGCGCTCGCTATACAGGCCGGGAACTGGAGATCGAGAGGTGTTTCCATAGTCAACCCCGCGCCCAAGGCGGTAAAAATTCCGGATGTGGAATTCTGCAGTCTTGCAGAGCTTCAGCTCTCTCCACTGGACGAGGCAGCATCTTCCGTTCTCACCCGTGTATATCCCCAGGTTGATGTCGAAGAATACGAAGAGAGGGTTATAAAAGAGTTTGAGCGGGTCGACAGTCTGGTAAAGAAAACAAGGCGCAAGGCTGAGAAAGGGCTGGCGATACTCGAGAAGCACCAGGATGGCAGCAGGCTGGCACAGTCCGAATTCGACCTGATAAGCAAGACCAGGAAGAGTTTCCAGGAGGTTCCGGAAGCGGCCACGATAGTGACCCTCTTCTGGGATGACTTTCTCAGTGTGCCAGAAGCCTACGAGGGTTCCGACGATAGTCTCGAGAGTGCGATAGCGGCCCAGGTTGAATATTTCAAGGCGTTTATTGTCTCTTCGAAGAAGATGGAGAATTTCATTGGCGCCATTATCGATAAGGCCAGGGTGAGAATTGAAGAGTGCCTGCCTGAGCCGGACTTCCAACGCCTTATTAAGCAGTGGATGCTGGATGATCAGCCTGCCAGGGCAAAGATGTGGCTGGAAAACAATCCCTCATCGATCGACAAGATCGATCGGGAAGTAAAGGCGAAGTTGGATGAGCTGGTTAACAGTTTTGAGAGCGCACTGTCTTCAGATGTTTTCTACTACACGGCAAAACTACAGAAAGGCAATGACCTGGATAACGTGTTTCAACGGGTCAGCACACTCTTCAATACAAAGAATATCGATGGCTTCGAGTACCTTCTCCGTATTCTCAACGAATACCCGGAAGAGGAGGCGGCCCCTTATATTGCGTACACTGCCGGAATGTTGGCCGAGGTGAGGCAGGATGTTCAGTCGGCCATGCAGCATTACCATGCGGTTCTCGAGTACCTGGATTCGCCTGTCCTTGAGCGTGCACTCAAACGTCTTGCAGCCCTGTGTCTCGAGCAGGGTGATTTTGAGAACGCGATTATCTGTTTTGAGTCTCTTGCGGCGCTGTCTGTTGAATATGTACCGCAGTATGGGGAGTTGCTGGGGGCTTTGGGGCAGTATGAGAATGCTGTTGCGGTCTATGAAGCGTATCTCAGTGAGAACTACAGTGATGCCCTGACCATGTATAAGCTTGGCTGTCTGCACAAGGAAAACGGCAATATCGATATAGCCATGCAGATACAGCAGGAAATAGAAAAAATTGCCCCTGATTTTGAGTTGTCAAAAGAGCTTGCAAGCTAGTATTCCGTTTTTTTGATTTCTGTTTTCGATCAATAATCATGCAAAGTAATTCAGGTTAATTGATCACCTCTTCATCGTCTTCCCGGGACGATGACTCATAGTAATAAAAATACTAATCGCTTGTGTTTTACTGAATTTTTCTCTCAAAGAGAAGGGGTATTGCATGAGATATTCCAGCGTAAGGATGCATCTTATACTGACGCCTGAGAAACCTTAAAAAAGGAGCTTGTGGTGGCCTGGATGGCATTGATATGCTGTCTTGGATCTGAAGGAGAGGATGACTTTGCACAATAAGACCTTAAGCCTTGAGCAACTGGCGGATGCAGCGGGTGAAGCCCGAAAAGAAGGGAGGACCGTTGGTCTTTGTCACGGTACTTTCGACCTGCTCCACATAGGGCACATCAGGCATCTGAAGCAGGCGAGCAGCCAGGTTGATGTTTTATTTGTCACGGTGACATCGGACAGGTATGTCAATAAAGGTCCGGATCGTCCTGTTTTCGAAGATCATCTCAGGGCAGAGCATATTTCCGCGCTCGAGTTTATCGATGCTGTCAGCGTAAATGAAGCTGAAACAGCTGTTAATGTACTACATGCTGTTCGTCCGGATATCTACTTCAAGGGTGAAGAGTACTCAAATGATGCTGATGATGTCACCGGCAATATAGAGCATGAAAGACGGGCTGTCGAAGAGGGTGGTGGCAGGATCGTTTTTACCGGGGGTATCACATACAGTTCAAGTAATCTCCTGAATAGTAGTTTCAAGCTCTTTCCGGCAGAAGTTGAGAACTACCTCGAAACAATAAGAAAAACATACAAGCCGGACGCGATTCTGGATGTCCTTGAAAGCCTCTCTGATCTGCGTGTGCTCGTCGTGGGCGATGCGATAATCGATGAGTATCATTATGTGGAGGTTCTCGGGCAAAGCGGTAAAAACAATATGCTTGCAGCGCAGTTTAGGAAGCAAGAGCGCTTTGCAGGTGGATCAGTGGCCGTCGCAAATCATATCGCTGAATTTGCTGACCAGGTCACCTTACTGTCCTGCCTTGGTGAAGCCAGGAGCGATGAGGATTTTATAAAATCGAAGTTGGCGCGTAATATCGCGGCGCAGTTTTTCTACCAGGCAGATACAATGACGCTGTGTAAGCGGAGATTTGTTTCTGGCAAAGAAAAGCTGTTTGAAGTCTATATCGGTGGAGACCAACCAATCGATAAGGCCCTGGATTCGAAGATCAGGGACTGGCTCATTGCAAATGCAAGGGATTTTGATGTTGTTGTTGTTCCTGATTACGGCAATGGCTTTATTTCGCCTGCAATGATCGAGGCATTGTGCTCTAAAGCGAATATATTGAGCGTCAATACCCAGATCAATAGCGGTAATCGCGGATATCATTTTATTACGCGCTATCCAAATGCGGACTTTGTCGCCCTCAATGAGCCTGAGCTTCGAATGGCCCTGCATGATCGTACAACGGGATTGGAGGCGCTTGCCAATAAAGCCCGGGATCAGCTTTCCGCGAAATGGCTGGCTGTTACACGGGGAGAGAAAGGTGTTCTCTTTGTCGATGCAGAAGGGAATACAGTCGAAGTTCCGGCACTTTCAACCAAGGTGGTCGATAGAATTGGTGCCGGTGATGCCTTTCTGTCAGTTGCCAGTATCTGTTATGCGAAGCAGGTTGCACCACCATTGGCAATGCTTATAGCCGCGGCTGCGGCTGCATTGGATGTTCAGATAGTATGTAACAGGTCGCCAGTGCAAAAGTCTGCCCTGGCAAAGTATCTGACATCACTGCTGAAGTAAGCCATGATGACTGATCGCTATAAAATAGACAGTCATAAACTTATCTACCACCCAAAAAGGGTGGCTGCTTTCATGGATTCAGCCAATGACTGGGAAGCGATGAAGCGGGTCTACCCGATCTATGTCGAGATTTCCCCTGTTGGCGCGTGCAATCACCGGTGCAGTTTCTGTGCACTCGATTACATGGGCTACAAGCCGATCATGATGGACCACGCACTGATAGGAGAGCGGTTGCGTGAGATGGCTGAACACGGCGTGCGAAGCCTGCATCTTGCCGGAGAGGGAGAGCCGCTTCTTCACAAGCGTTTGACCGATATTATCAATATTGCGCGTGCTGCAGGCATGGATATCGGTATCACGACGAATGCCACAGTTCTACCAGACAGGTTCATCGAGGAAGGACTGGCGAATGTACAGTGGCTCAAGGCATCAATAAATGCTGGGCGCAGCGAGACCTATGATCTTATCCACCGTGGGAAGCCGGGGGATTTCGAGAAGGCGCTGGAGAATCTTTCACGTGCAGTCGAGCATAGAAACCGGGAAGGGCTGAAAACCACGTTGGGCGCCCAGGCAGTTCTTCTGCCGGAAAACAGTGGCGAGATGCGGGAGTTGGCGAATATCTGCCGCGATCAGCTTGGCCTGGATTACCTGGTGATCAAGCCCTATTCACAGCACAGCTTTAGTCATACAAACCAGTATGAAGGGTTGGACTATGACGATTATCTGGGGCTTGAGAAGGAGTTGTCGGCGTTCAGTACAGATGATTTCAGCCTGATCTTCCGGGCCAAGACGATGGAGAAATACTCCAACTCTGCGCCGCCGCGCTATACGACATGCTATGCAACACCCGCCTTCTGGGCCTACGTGGCGTCTGATGGAGCGGTATACAGCTGTTCCGCTTACCTTTCGGATGAAAGATTCTGCCTGGGGAACCTGAATGAAAATACCTTCAGGGATATATGGGAAGGTGAGATGCGTAGAAAGAACTATGAAATCGTGCGCGGCAGTCTGGATATTTCTGAGTGTCGGAGAAACTGCCGCATGGATGCGATCAACCACTACCTGTTCGATCTGTTGGAGGATCGGGTTGAACACAAGAACTTCATATGAAGAAGAGGGAGCAGGCTGAATGAAGGCATTGGTGACCGGTGGCGCGGGATTCATAGGGAGTCACCTGGTAGAAAAGCTGCTTGGGCAAGGCATGGATGTGACCGTGGTGGATAACTGTTCCACCGGCCGCGAGGAGAATATCGCCCACCTTCGGGACAACCGGCGGTTGCAGTTCGTTCACGCGGATATAACGGATTCCAGGCGAATAGAGTCGGTGTTCGAAGGTGTGGACTGGGTTTTTCACATGGCTGCACTGGCTGATATCGTGCCCTCTATTCAACAGCCGATTCCCTATTACCGTTCGAATGTGGATGGAACCGTTGCTGTTCTGGAAGCTTCTCGAAATGCTGGAGTAAAGAGACTGGTCTATGCGGCCTCCTCCTCATGCTACGGTATCCCTGATCAATACCCGACCCCGGAATCGGCGCCATTCCGTCCACAATATCCCTACGCATTGACAAAGATGCTTGGTGAGCAGTGTGTCATGCACTGGAGCCAGGTATACGGTATCCCCGCGGTGTCCCTGCGGATGTTCAATGTTTATGGTCCACGGTCACGTACATCGGGTACCTATGGCGCGGTTTTTGGTGTCTTTTTGGCGCAGAAACTGGCCGGTGAACCATTCACAGTAGTGGGGGATGGTGAACAGACAAGGGATTTTACCTACGTGACTGATGTCGTTGAGGCGTTCATAAAGGCTGCGGAGAGCAACCTGTCCGGTGAGATCATGAACGTGGGCTCTGGGCATACCTATAGTGTCAACAGGCTGGTAGATTTGCTGGACGGACCGGTCGTAAATATACCCAAACGCCCAGGAGAGCCTGACTGCACTTTTGCGGATGTCACCAGGATCCAGAAACTTCTTGACTGGTACCCTCAAGTCAGTTTCGAGGAGGGGGTAGAGCGCATGTTGCAGCATATCGAATACTGGTCGCAAGCCCCTGTCTGGACGCCAGGTAAGATCGCCGACGCGACAGAGGACTGGTTCAGATATCTTGGTGACGACGAACAGGAGGGTGGTTGAGAACCCAGCCATTTTGAGCAGTATGACTATGGACTATTTTCAGCATATTCAGAAACTGCACGATCAATTGAGATCGGTTATCGCTACGGGCCCGGATGGCAGTGAGACAGGTATGGACGAGGCTATGCGGATCGGTATCGATATGATTGGATCCGTCAACCGGAACAACGGTAAAGTGATGATCATCGGCAATGGTGGCAGTGCAGCTATTGCCAGCCACCTTTCAATTGACCTGGCAAGAAATGGCGGGGTACCTGCCATGACATTCAACGAGGCAACCTCGCTCACCTGTTTTGGTAATGATTTCGGCTATGAACATGTCTTTTCCCACCAGGTTGCACTCAATGGCGACAAGAATGACTTGTTGATCGCGATCAGCAGTTCTGGTGCGTCTGAGAATATACTCAATGCAGTGGCGAAGGCCAGGTCCAGGGGGTGCTCGGTGATGACCCTGTCGGGCTTCCGGTCAGATAACCCCCTCAGATCGAAAGGTGACCTGAATTACTATGTTACTTCTGACCATTACGGACGTGTAGAACTCTCACATATGACGCTTTGCCATGCATTGATCGACATGTCTGGCGACAGTTGGTCTAAAGAGCACGTATAACAGAATGTTATTTACCGTGTAATGAATACGCAGAGCAAAAATGACGACATAATTTATTCGCTTCATCGACAGATGCTGCGCATTCGGGTATTGGAGGAAACGCTTGCCAGTCGATACGCCGAGTGGAAAATGCGTTGCCCTATGCATCTATGCATTGGCCAGGAAGCAATTGCGGTTGGTGTTGCTGCCGCACTGGATAAATCAGATGTTTTTTTCAGCAACCACCGTTCTCATGGTCATTACCTTGCAAAAGGTGGCGATATGAGGAGCTTGGTTGCAGAGCTGTATGGCAAGCGAACAGGTTGTGCTGGTGGCAGGGGTGGCTCGATGCACCTTATCGATATCGATAACGGTTTTCTCGGATCGACGCCTATCGTAGGAGGCACGGTGCCATTGGCAGTTGGGCATGCATGGGCCGCAAAACTCAATGCTCAGAATTCTGTCACCGTGGTCTTTTTTGGTGATGGATGTTTCGAAGAAGGCGTGCTGCACGAATCAATGAACTTCGCATCGTTGCACAAACTGCCTGTGCTCTTTGTCTGCGAAAACAACGGATACTCCGTATATACCTCGCTCAAGGAAAGGCAGCCGGATAGGGCGATTATGGAGATAGCGCGCGCCCACGGATTGACGGGGTGGAGTGGTAATGGCAACAGTGTGCAGAGTGTTTACGATATAACTTGCAAAGCGGAACAACTGGCGCGGAAAGGTGCTGGGCCACAGTTTTTGGAGCTGTTCACACATAGATGGCGTGAGCATTGTGGCCCTGAGGATGATGACAATCTCGAATACCGTGAAGAAGGTGAACTGCAATATTGGATGGGTCAGGATCCGATCAAAGAAACTTTAGCCCTTCTTATGGATGATCAAGGCTTGGACAGCAATCAGTTGGACCTGATGCTGAAAGAGATAGAGGAAGAGGTTGCAGATGCATTCATGTTTGCAGAGCAAAGCGCAGCACCAGGAGCGGAAACTCTCGAAAATGGTGTGTACAAGGCAATTGACGACTGAGTTCTGACCAATAGGCATTGATATGCCTGTTCAGAGAGCGAGGCCCGGAGGATAGATTTTGATAGGCGGTGAGGGTCAGACAATCGAAGAGTCATCGAGAATGATGAGCTATGGAGAAGCCATCAGGGAAGGTCTCATCCATTCTATGGATGAAGATCCATCCGTGATCCTTATCGGCGAGGGGGTGCCAGACCCCAAAGGAATTTTTGGTACTACAACCGGGTTGAGAGAACGCTACGGAGGGCAGCGTGTATTTGACATGCCTCTCTCGGAAAACGCAATGACAGGGATATGCATTGGTGCCTCACTCAATGGCATGCGGCCTGTGATGGTTCACCAGCGTATTGATTTTTCACTTCTTGCATTCGACCAGATAGTCAACAACGCTGCAAAGTTACGTTTTCTGTTCGACAATCGTGTACACGTTCCGATCGTGATCCGGTTGATCATCGGACGAGGCTGGGGGCAGGGGCCTCAACATGGACAGAGTCTGCAAGCGCTTTTTGGCCATATTCCTGGGCTCAAAGTCGCCATGCCGGCTACTGCCAATGATGCCAAGGGAATGATGATTGCGGCGATAGAGGATGATGATCCGGTTATATTTATTGAACACAGGTGGCTTCATCACACCAAGGGATTGGTTGATAAGTCTTATCGTCCCGAGGATTTCGGTTTTGGTTCTGCACGCGTGGTCACTGATGGCTCTCATTTGACGGTCGCAACCTTTTCCGTGATGTTGATCGAGGCCCTGAAAGCTGAAAGGTGGCTGAGAAAGCTGGGCGTAGAGCTGGAAGTGATTGATATGCGTACCGTGACCCCGCTCGATGCTGATACCGTTTCAAGATCCCTGGAGAAAACAGGGCAACTGATAGTTGTCGATACCGGTCATGAGAAAGGCGGTGTAGCGGCTGACCTGGTTTCTTCTGTCGTGAGGAAGAGCATGAGCAGTCTCAAATCAGCACCGGATATCATAGCACTGCCAAATTCACCACTTCCAACAAGTCATTATCTTGCTGATCACTATTATCCTGATGCTGCTGATATTGCTGAAATGGCACTTTTGAAAGTTGGCATCAGCTGTGAGCGTGAAAAAATGCTCAACGATCTAAGGAGGTCATCCCCAAGAGATCAGCCCGATAGGACCTTTACAGGGCCATTCTGAATGGACTGCTACGGAGTTCATTGAAAGATATGCGTATGAGGGCGACTGATGTCGATTTCAGATAAAGAGAAGGATCGGGATGGCAAATCCGATTTGTCCATTACAAACGAGAGTTCGGTTGTGGATAAGCCGGGACACAAGCTTCGTTCAGCAAGCAAGATAATCGATCGAGAACAGTTGCCTGATGATAGTTTGCACTCCAGCGAGTTGGAGAGTTTGGATGGGCAGTCACTTGAATATGTGCAATTCAATGGACAGGAAGGGATAATGCGCGTTGAGTCAGGTACTCCTTCAATGCCTGTGCCAAACCAGTTTACTGGCCCATCGTTTAGAAATAAAAAAGAGCGATTCCGGTTCGACGGGCACAAAATGCTCTATCACCTCGACCGGATTCAAGCGTGGAATAATGGTGAGAGATTTTCTCCCATACATATCGATATGGGATTGACGAAGTTTTGCAATACAGCATGTCTCTACTGCTACGCAGTTGTTCAAAATATGACGAAAGGCAAGATGATTGAGAGAGAGTCATTATTGCGATTCATTGATGACTGTGGTCGATTAGGAGTCCGCTCCCTGGGTTTTATTGGTGATGGTGAGCCAACATTGAATCCAGCACTATATGATGCAACCAGTCGGGCGGGTGAATTGGGTATAGATGTATCAATGGCGACTAATGGACTTCTCCTGGATAGAGATAGAATGGATGTTCTCCTGGAGAACATGAGCTGGATCAGATTTAACCTGTCGGCTGGTACACCAGAAGGATTCAGGAGAGTACATCAATCGGGTGAAAAGAACTTCCACATTTTGGTAGACAATATCCGTGAAATGGTTCGAATCAAAAGGGAGAAGGGGTATCAGTGTACATTGGGATTACAGATGGTGCTTATCCCGGAATGTTTCGACCAGGTGCTTGAAGAGGCAAAGTTGGGTGCTGAGCTCGGTGTAGACTACTTTGTCATAAAGCATTGCTCTGACTCGGAGTACAAGGAACTCGATATCGATTACGATGAGTTTTTGAAACTGGAAGATATGTTGAAAGAAGCAGAGTCGTTGAGTACTGATGACTATGTTGTTCAGGTCAAGTGGAACAAGATAAATGCGGCTGGTGAAACTGAAATCTATCGAAATGGCTATAGGAAATATGATGTCTGCCTTGGCACACCTTTTTTACTGCAGATCTCAGGAAACGGTGAAGTCTATCCATGTGGGCCGTTTTTTAACAAGAAAAGATTCTATATAGGCGATCTTCATAACGAGTCGTTTTATGATCTGGTCAATAGCGACCACTACTGGGATGTCCATGCGGATATTGAGAAATCCGTTGACGTACACAAGGACTGTGCAATTGGTTGTCGGCAGGATTACGTAAATAAATTTCTATGGGACCTGAAGAACCCTCCTGAGCATATTAACTTTATTTAATAGTTAAGTTGTGCTCGTGCGTTCAAATGAATAATTGTCGAAAGAAGAACCTGGATAGGCTTGGTCTGTTGCTGCCCAGGGATAATAATTTTTATCGCGAGCTATTTTATAGTATGCGCGAAGGCTTTGAGGAGATTGGAGTCTCTGTCATAGGTTCGCTGGAATATCTAACCGATTTTCAATTGAACGAATACTGCAGGGAGAACAAAATATCAGCCGTTATTGAAATGAATCGTTCAAGAAACGAAAGACCGGAACTGGATAAAAATATAATCCATATAAGTTGGGTGGTTGATCTCAGGGGATACTCTTTGGATTACTACCAGGATAGCGAGATTACATACTTCTTCAATTCTGATTGGAGTGAAGTGTATAACTCCAGATCTAGCAAATTATATGATTGGCTTGCACCAGGATTCGATCCAAAAAGGTACAGGTTTCTAACCGTAAAGGATAAGAAATCTGACATGTCATTTGTGGGGCATATTCCGAATCCGTGGAACAGCAATGACCTATCAAGGGTTGTTGACGAAAACAATAATATTCGTTTTTCGTCTATTGTGGATGACATATCAGAACAATGTGAAAATAAGGGAGGTTGGCACTCGCTAACCGGAAAAGAGTATATCGCATTGGTACACAGTGTAATGACGAAGTACACGGGGAAAGATTATTTTGATGATACAACGCTCAGATATGATACCGAAGTACGTACATCGAGAATTCTGAGTCGCACAGATATGATCGACAGGGCATTGGAAATGTCGCAGTCATTGAGGATTTATGGATCAGGAAATTGGAAAAACTGGCCAAGGTACAAGTCAAAGTACATTGAGTATTTGAACTCCTCTGAAGCTATCAATAATGTCTTTCATAGTTCAAAAATGAATCTTCATGATGGAGTAGGCTTTCATTTTAGAAGTATAAACTGTATTGGTAGTGGCGCGCCTCTATTGTACAGGCATCGACCTGTTCTGCCTGGATCAAAGGGTGCGCTATGGAACCATTTTGATCCTGGAAAGCACTTCCTCTTGCTTGATGACGATCCACATGGAATAGAAAAGTACCTGCATGATCCAAAAGGAAGTGATCTTGATCTGCAAAAGGCAAGAAGTATTGCGCTAGATGAGCACTCCTGGAGAGCAAGGGCGAATCAGATTGTGTCGGATATACGGAAACATTGAGTTCGATATTTTTAACTATGAAATCTCCATCAGTCGATAATGTGTTTTTTGTTACATCAAGAGGCTATGCGGCTGATCACTGGTATTCATGGTTTGTAAAGGCGCTGAACTGCCATAGCGAGATTCTCGCATACCTCGCAAATGAAGGCTCAAGACCTAAGTATTTTGCAGAGCGTTCACGTGCAGAGCGTCCAGATGTCGTAACTTATGCGCGATTTCTATCTGATGTCGGTATGACATACCAGGGTATTGGCGATTGCTATTCCTATAGGGCCAATAAAATGGAGCCAATCATCAGGCAGTTTGGAGATGATATACGTATCATCAATATCAATAGACATCCATTTGTATGGCTCAAGTTCTACGTGACTTGGCGTACTAACAACATGCGAATGCTGAATGGTGAGAATGGTCCGATTGATCATGAGTGGAATATATCGAACCACGAACTTTTTGAAAGCCTTGGGCTAAAAAGTTATGACAGGTCCGATATAGAAACATGGGCTACATACCAGGGGATGTTTCATTTAAACAAAATTGCTGAAGATATATATTCCGATATCAAGCAGTATCTGATGGAAGACATTGTTAGTGATCGTGTAATCTTCAATGAGGTTGTTTCTTACCTGACCCATGATCGGTGTAAATTTTCAGATAATCAATTAGATGATATCTATGCGATGGCCTGGGTGCCCTTCAAAGGGGAGGATAAACTCAGGATTGTCCCCGGGGAAGAATATTGCAACTGGGAGTCATGGAAGATCGACGCATATGAAAAGATTGTAACGTCAGAGACTCGAAGTGCATTTCAGTCTTTGGGTTATGAATTATAGTTCACGCCAATTTTCTCGTGGCCTTAATGATGACAGATAGCCCGGTATTTGTGAGTTCAGTTTTCAAATCAGGAACCTGGTTGCTGAGAGAAATAGTCAAGCAGTTAACAAACAAGACACCGATAGAACCTGATTTGAGTTCTCGAAAAACCACGCCTTATGATATTGAGAATATCGTAATACCTTCGGTGAATCAGTTCTATTCATGGCATTTCATCCCATCAGCGGAGGTGATGAAGGCAATCGATGAACACGATGGTAAATGCATATTTTTGATAAGGAATATCTACGACCTGGTTGTTTCGATCTTCTATCACTTTTCATTGAATGTGGACCAGGATATTGGTAAAGGGGCGAACAAGGACAAATTCTTTTCGATGTTTACAAAGTCGAAAGGTATGGAAGTTATAATAAAAGGAAATGATTCAAGTGACTTTAAATGGAGCGGAATAGAACTTCACGTCGAACATATAGAGAAAATAATATCCAACAGTGGGAGAAGCAATGTTTACATCACTACCTTTGAGCGGCTTACAAACAACAAGATGAAGGAAGTGACTGAAATATCAAAATTTCTCAGCATCGATCATGATACAGAAGTATTGAAGTCTATTGTCGAAAGTACCGAATTTGGAAAAATGAAGTCGCAGGCTGTTTTGGATAACAAGGGATCTCATTTCAGAAAAGGTGAGTCTGGTTCGCACAGATATGAACTCGGGCAGGATCACTACCAACTCATCGATAAAATTATCAAAGATCGTTTTCCAGGTATGAAGGCCTTAGTTGATGAGGTTGGATTTAATGAAATTTTCAGCAAGTAAAACCACTATGACTGAACATTCAGGCTGGAATTGTTTTGATTAAAAGAGACAGGCCACTTGGTAATCTGAAATCACCACGCATAACTTTGGTTGTGTGCCCATATGAGGGAGAGGTGATTGACAGGGTTACACACAATTTTTACAAGCCAAGTGCTGTGAAATATATGCCTTTGGGTCTATTAAGCCTCTCGGCAAATTTGCATGAGTACGAGGTGAGCATAATTGATGCTTCGAGTCGTGGCCTAACGGTTGCTGAAACAATCGAAGAAATAAATGAAACTGAACCGGATATCCTTGGCCTGTCCGTAGTTACCTATAGGGCCTGGGCCATGACGGAAATACTATCGAATACCGAAGCATCGGTTAAAGTCGTGGGTGGACCGCATACAACAAAATACCATAAATACATCTTAGACCAGGGTGCGGATGCAGTATTCGTAGGCGATTCGGAAATTATTTTTTCTGAGTGGATAAAAAATGGATGCAGGCCAGGTATATATTTTGGGCAGCCAACTGATTTAAATACAATTCCTTTGCCTGCGCGTGAGCTATCCAATCTGGATGATTATAAAATAGAAAAACGAGAAGGACTTTTGTTCGATGCAGGTGAGCTGCGACTCCCGCTGTTCAGTTCTAAAGGTTGCCCTTTGCGCTGTAATTATTGTGATGTACAGCAAAAGAAATACATCACCAAATCGCCACAACGAATACTTGAAGAATTCAGGCAGGTTGAAGAGCTTGGAGCTACTTCTATTCATATTCTTGATGATGCTTTCAATATACGGCGCGACAGGGTCAGGTCATTTAGTAAATTGCTTGAAAAGTCAGAGGTGTTCATCGATTGGAGCGTCCGTGGAATCGTCGAAGTCCATGACGATGTGATTGAATCACTTGCAAGTGCTGGATGTAGTAGATTCCATGTCGGGATTGAGCATTTGGATGATGGTGTTCTCGAGTTTTTCAGAAAATCACAAAGGCTCAACCATGTTGAGAAATTCTGTGAAAGCTGTAATAAGCACGATTTGATGATGATCGCATATTTTATTATGGGAGCGCCTGGGGAGACTACTGAGTATAGGGAAAAACTTCCTGAAAAGATCAGGGATCTTGGAATAGATATCCCATATTTCAATGTATTGACTCCGTTATCTGATACGGATTTTTATTATCAATTATTGAATGACGGTGTGTTCAAGGATGATTTCTGGGATGATTTTGCAAGGAATCCAGCAAAGGATTACGTGATTCCGAGTCATCGCAGTGTTGGAGAAGAGGAGGAACTTCAGGCTTGTATTGAATCATATATCGATTACTTCAAGTAAAGAGTCTTTCAATCCAATATCACTTATGCGAAACGATTCAAACGACAATAAGCTTCCGGATTTGGAGTTTGTCAATGATGCTCCAATCAGGAAAGAATTGCTTCGTTTTATTCGGAAAAACTGGAGTCAGCGTGTCGCTTCTCAGGCTCAGGTGAATGATCTGCATGACTTCGTCGACAAGATAAACAGCGAGGCGAGCGTCGGTAAAGTAGTACTTTTTATTGGGCTGCATGATGGAAATATACCGACGTTACAATATATTCGAGATGCCCTTTATGAGCAAAATTATTCCGCAGCCTATACTGTCTATTTAAATAATTACACTGAAGATGAAAGAGGTGATCGCTCATTCTGTTGTAATGGCTCGTTGGGCGATCTGTGTTATGTAATACAGAATATCAAGGATATATCAGTATATGTCCAGGCACATTCAAAATGGAGTTTCCTTGGTAGTCTGTTCAAAGGAATTAATCCAAGTATAAAGGTTGTGCAGGAACTATACGATTTGTTCACCTTTTTCATCCCAGTCGGCAAAGAGGAGGTATTTGTCGAAGCGGGTGTATTTATCAATTCGGAAATTGATTTAATAAGATATTTTGAAAAGTTCATGCTGTCGTTCATTGATGGTGTCGTATACAAAAACGGTGGCCCAGTCGTTAATGGAATTCTGCAGGATTCCATTTCTGAAACGCTTCAGATAATGCCTGCACCCCCTCTCAGTTTTGCACAAAAACCTGTGAACGATCAGGTTCATCCAAGAACGCGACTCGTCTATGCCGGGCAAGTAAAAAATTCAGATTATCTTCCAGCAATATTCGGTGACATGTACCTGTTGCCGATATTCAAGCAGTTCATCATGTCAGGCTATGGTGTCGATATATTCTGTTCATACAGCAGAGATGAGCAGCATTACAAGACACAATTTTCAGAATATCTGTCGGAGGAGAGGGTCAATAAAAATCTCAGAATTTATCCGCGTCTACCAGTAAAGAATCTTATAACGCGGCTCAGTGGTTCATACGATTATGGCCTTGTTCTGTTCAATGAAACAGAAAATCTAGTGGTCGGTAAAGATCATGTCGAGACTGCCTCTGCAAGTAAGCTGTTTACGTATCTTTTTGCCGGGTTGCCTGTAATTGTAAGTGCAGAGTTGAAGTATATGGCTTCCCTGGTAGAGCAGCATGGTCTGGGTGTGGCGTTGGATAATACTGAACTCCTAGATCTTCCTCGTTATTTGAATGATGTAGATTACAACGTGTTACTTTCAAATGTTGAAGCGAGCCAAAAACTTTTCTGCATAGAAAACTGGTTGCCAGGAATTAATGAGCTGCTTCATTCCAATGGACGTGGATAGTTATTATTGATACATGATTTTTTTGATCTGAATTGGCGTATTGCAGATTGGACTATTTGTTATTGGTGGATAATTTATGAGGAACAAACGGGAGGTTGAATTTTATAAATCCATCGGTGTCGAGGACTCCCTCTGGCTCCACATGGAGATCTCCTATGGGTGCAATATCAGATGCCCTATGTGTACTTTTCACGATGAGCATGTAACTCCACAGGTTATGAGTTTTAATAGCCTGGAGAACATTCATGATGGGTGGGAATTGTTCAGTTCAGTCCATATCGGTGATGGCAGTGAGCCATTGATTAATCCGGAGTGGGATAGGATTGTTTCGCATATAGAAAATCATGGCCCAAAAGTTTCCATCCAGACTAACGCAAAAAAAATAAGGACACTTGAGTATGCTCTTCGGATCGTTGACTCGGGCTTGAATCTTCTAAGTATCTCTGTAGATGGTTTTACCGATGGAACCATGAAGAAGATCCGGGACGGTATAGGATTTTCGGATATTAAAAAAGCAGTTGAACTTGTTAATAAAGCAAAAAAAATAAGAGGCAGTAGAACCCCTCATCTTGCAGCAAATGTTGTGGCGATGCGTTCCAATTTATCTGAGCTCCATGATTTGGCACGCTTTTTGAGCGGTAGTGGATTTTGTCGCATCAGAATAGGTTTCCTGGAGTTAAGGAGGCCGGATAGCGATCTTCTGAATGAACTTCTCATATATGAAAAAGAGAGGGCCAGATTAATTATCAAACAATTAAATGATGAATTATCGGATGCCACGGTCTATCTGGATACCGAGCTTTTCGATGTTAGAGATGCTCAAATCAAGAGCAAATGTGAACTGTATAAAGAACGTATCTATGTTCGCCAAGATGGTGAGATGTTCGCGTGCTATGGGAAAAGGCGTATAGCCAATATGTTTCAAGATGGCCTTGAATCAGCCATTTACTCCGAAGATTACAAGCAGTTTGAAGCCGCGGTGAAGGTGCCAGGTAATGACATATGCGCGTCCTGTACGTTTTGCCGTAACAAGTCACTGGATGAGGTCGGTGATCATTTTTCAGCTACAGCCATCAAGCACTATACGGATGACAAAATAAAAAGATCTGTGGATTACGCAATAAGCAAGGGTGGTATTGGCGACTATTGGTCGGATGTATAGCCTGTGCCGGAGTGTCGGCTTATTGCCGAAACTATTCTTTTGGCGAATGCCATATAAGTATAATTATCTGAAATGGTATGTGGTGGTAAGCTGGGTTTTTTCTCCAGCTGTTCAATGAGACTCTCTTTCGTCGTGTAGTATAAGCACTGATCTTCGAAGTAAGGCGGATCAGCCGAATATCTCGAGTCATAGACTATTGGAGTGCAACCGCAGGCAGTCAGCTCTGCAAGTCTTTGTGAATAAATATGTCCCGGAATGCAGCAGAGGGCATATTCGGAGTTATTGTATGCTTCTGCGACTGCCTCTCCATGCAACAGTTCTCCTCTGAAGTGCTCTTTTATTGTCGGGTCGTATTCCCATCCCCGCCCGTACACTTCAGAAAATTTCACTCCCTGTTCACACATCCATCGTACTGATGTGTCACGAACAACATAAGTCAATCTATGCCTTTTCAGTTCATGATCAAGTACGTTGTATTTATCTGCATGGAATTCAATAAGATCATTTGTTAATTCAGAGCCTGACTCGAACTCGTCGATCAGTGAGTTCAATGCCATTCGAATCAATTGAGGACTGTTCTCGTACCACCTTCTATAGGAGGATCCGACAAAAATAATTTTTTCCTGCCTGGGTGTATTGTAATTTTGATGGAATACATTTTCATCTATACAAAAACTCTGGACACATGCCTCTTTCTGTTTTGATGTTGGAAGCTTATCAATCCACCTGGAATCGATAGTGAAGATTATGTCGTTATTTCGATACGTGTCTTCATCGTTTTCAAACAACTCGGGCATGGGATCCTGCCACCAAACAATGTTGTGTGTATTTTCGTGGAGCCATTCGTTGTTAATATGATTGATGTTTATAACGACATTCGGATTAAAGTCATGATGGGCTTTAAGTACATGGAAATGTAGCTGTTCCATGTCGTTTTTCTCAACTAAATACAAGACCTCGTGTCCAAGTTTCTCAAGTGCTGTTGCCAAACCCTTCGAGGCAAATTGCATGACATTTGTAAGGCGATTTGCAGGTAGGAATATTCTCAGCCTTTCAGGGTCGGCTCTGCCCGGGTCTCTTTTTCTACACAGTTGATGATAGTGATTGAACAACTCGTCCCTATTGTCAGCAACTACTTTCCCAGCGTCCCTCATTTGCTCAGAGAGTACGCTCTTCCTGTTCTCCGTGATCTGTGCCTGCAAGACAATCTTCGTGGGGATGCGGTATGTCGTGTGAGTGAAGTAGTCAATGTAATTATTCTTTTTAACATTGATAAGATTTTTTTGTGACGTGTTGAATGGTTCTCCATCGTAAAAGCACATTTGCAGGCCATCCTGGTCAGGGTGATCAAGATAAACCCGGTTTTCCATCAGGGAGACCAGTAGTGCGACATTGCGGTCAAGAAAATAGGTGTCCTCGATTAGACGATTATGTCTCTCATCTAATTTACTGTTCTGTATTATCTGTTGTGCTTGATCAATATGATGAACGAACTGTTCTCTATAAGAGTTGATGATTGGTGGTGGCAGCATAACCCCTTCAGTATCAAGCAGATCAGGTGCAGGTAAATTGGTGTTCGTAAGAAATGAGGAGAGTGAGTCCAGTGGTACGTGAACCAGGTTTATCGGATGCTCTGCTGGTAGAGGGACGTTTGTGTAGATAATGGATGGTAGCGAGTCCAGTTTTTCGATTTCTACTGGGTGCCTGTTGGCAGCTTCCAGTGCGCGATCGTAATTCAAGTAGTATCTGTACTCTGCTTTCATGGGAAAGTCCGTTCCGCAATTCGCTAAAAACGTTGTTTGTCGATTATTCTTTCTGTTAAGTGAAAGGATTCCGTCGTGCCAAATGTTACGGGTCAGGTCTGCCTGAATCCTCTGAAACCACTGTCATTCTCCAGGTAGAGCTGTCGTGCAGTCTCGATGGATCGCTGTTTCTGCTTCTCATAGTAGTTTTCAAGCAACATGGAGTTTGCCTCGAACAGCGCCTCGTGAAACTCCTCGTCACTCATGTCGGTGAAATTGACTGAGAGGAGATCGGAGTTCGTGTGCTTATTCTTGTAGAAGTCCTCGCAGTCTTTCAGTTTTCCCTGGGCGATCGCGGTATGGTATAGGGGGGATCCCGGGTAGGGTGTGACCGGCCGGATGGTTCTCAACTGTGCGCCATCATCGTACTTCAATAGAAAATCGACACCTTTCTGAAGGGTCTTCCTGGTATCCCCAATATTGCCGAATATGATATTGAAGCCGGGGCTGATGCCTTGCTCAAGGGTCGCCTCTATACCAGGGTATATCTGCGCCACCTTCAGGCCTTTCTTCATGTTTTTCAGCACCTCGTCGTCCATCGCCTCGATACCGTAGTTGATGAAGACACAGCCTGATGCCTTCATCGCTTTCAGTACATGGGGCTTGGCATAGTTCAACCGACCGTTACAGGTCCATTTGAACTTGAGACCGGAGGCGATGATTGCTTCAGCGATACTGAGAGTCCTCTCTTCCGAGATCATAAGGAGTTCGTCGGAGAAGACGATGTAGCTTATGCCATAGTTTTTCTGTAGAAATGCAATTTCCTCAAGTATGGCTTCGTTCGAGCGTCCGCGGAAGCCCTTGTCCATTCGATAGCAGAACGTACATTTGAATGTGCATCCCCTGCCGGATAGCACAGGCATCACAAAGTCCGAGGCACCGCAATGGGGGAATCTCAGCAGGCGGTAGTATTCAATCGGAAAAAGGTCATATGCGGGTTGTGGCAGTGCATCGATATCTTCGATGAGGGGACGTTCGGGGCCGGGAATGATTTCTGCCCCATCTCTTATCACGCTACCGGCAATCCCTTTGACTGACCGGTTGTCTTCCAACGCCGAGACAATGTCGAGCATGGTCTGCTCGCCTTCACCGCACACCACTGCATCAGCCTGGGTGACCGTCAGAAAGTAGCTGGGGTCGGCAGAGGGCCCAAAGCCGCCAAGGATGAAATAGGGGCGCTGTCTGGAATCGTTGATCGCCCTGGCCAGGCCAATGAGTTTTCGATACTGGTAATAGCCGGCGATTACACCGATTCCAACCACGTCGAACCGGTTTCTGTCCAGGTACTCTCTCAGGTGATCATCAGGCCAGTGATGCACATCCTGGTTGTAGATGGTGATCTCATGGCCAGCCTCTCTCAGTACCGCGGCTATGTATGCAGGGCCCTGGGGAAACCATGTCATGTAAGAGTCATTGTCGTAGATAACAAGTAGGATTCGCATCGAAAGCTCTGACTTTTCACCGTTTCCATCAAGCTTAAAGGAATTGAGGGGTAAGTAAATATCCTGTTGGCGTGTTTTATCACCTTCTGTTTATGTGTGATTGGCTTGTGGCCTGCCAAGGATGGGTTTCATCCATGGCTGGTGGGGTGAAAAACGTTTCAATTGCGCAGGACGATGGAGCTGGGAGTTAACCAAGATCTGCTGTTCCGTACGGGAACTGGTTGCAATCATAGCGGGGAAGCGCCTGGGGCCTGCTCTGCAGATCCTCGTCTGTGATGTCGCGTGCTTCTACATTGAAAGACGCCAGGATATTGTTCTCGGTGAGTAGTTCCTCGGTCAGATCGCTGAAGGAGTGAAATCCTCCGTAGGGGTAGCAGAAGAAGGATACCGGGTGGTCTGTTGCATCCTCTAGAAATTCGATTGATTCAGCGATTTCCCGGTTCTGTTCCGTACGCGATAGTTTGCTGAAGAGCAGGTGGTTTGCGCCATGGGATCCGATCAGCATTCCGCCTTCGTGCATTGACCGGAGCTGGCTTGGCGTCATGTAGAATTGCTGCGCCAGGTCGGCCTCGTCAATATCGAATACTCTCTTCATGAGGCGGCCGATGATCTCCTCTCGAAAGTCATATGAGACGTAGTAGTTCAGTATTCTTTTGAATTCCCTGGTCGTCTCATCGTTCTCCTGGTTGAGATAGGTCTTCTTCCTGAAATCGACCACGCTGGCATCGGATAACATTTCATCTTTCAGCATGGACGTGAGCAGCTCCATGGCTCGCACGCCACCTATACGACCGAGAATCATGTGGACTCTGTGGACCTCGAGAAGTTTCTTCTTCCCGTACGGTGCAGTGGCTACGAAGAATAACCCCCATAGTCCCCGCTCTTTCAGGGCAGGCAGCACATGGTCGTAGTGATCTGAAAATCCGTCGTCGAACGTCAGTACCACCCCTTTCCAGGGCTTACCGCTCGAGATGGATTGCAGAAACTCATCCCTGGTTGGAAAGCCGTAGCGTTCCGCAAACCAGTCCAGCTGTCGCTTGAAGTTGTCCAGGGAGAGGTAGCGGAAGAAGGGCAGGTCCGGATCGGAATGACGAACATAGTGATACATCACCGCCTTGCTCATTGGGACAGCTCGCTTTTGATCAGCTCGAGCTCATGAACAACCGCGGCGTTGTGTACCAGGGGGACCTTGCCTGTTCGGGCGTCAAAATCCTGCAGATAGTCGTCTACCATGCCATTGCGGAAGTGGCTGCGCAGGGTGGTCACCGCATCGGCGCTGTAGTCCTTGTTGCGGTAATAGAGATCGCTGTCCGACTTGCCTGGCTGTGTCATCGGCGGCAGTTGATCGAAGGCGCGGATCACGGCGCCGTAAACCGGGGCAATCTCTGAAATCAGGCGGTTTCCGATCTGGTGTGGACCGTCACCGGGATTAACGGTGGCTCTCATCTGGTGAATGATCTCGCCGGTGTCTATACCTGCATCCAGGTGCATGAAGGTGGCACCGACGTACTCCGGTGCGCCGTTGACGAGTGGCCAGAAATTGGTGCCCGCACCCCGGTAGTAGGGGGAAAGGCCCAGGTGTACATTGAGAAAGCGCCGGTCATAGGCTGACAGCAGGGGATCCCTGACAATGGAGCAGCCATAAGCGATCACCAGGTCCGGTGACAGCTCTTCGATGATGTGGTTGGCCACTTCCGGGTCATTGATCGCGTTCTTGCGGACTTTCACCGGGTTGCTTAGGTCAGGGGAGAGCTGGCAGAAGCTGCCGAAGAAGTCCTTCTCCACCCGGTCCCTCTCGTTCAGGTGGTCGAGCTCCTCCTGGAGCCTCGGGGCATTCCGGTCTGTTACCACTTGGCGTATGGTCTGCTCCGGTTGTTCACAGTAACTCGCCGCAACCGAGATGCCTGGAATCAGGGCCAGCGCCTTGCGCATATACTGGTGTCGCAACTCGCTTCCGGTGAGTATCACGATCCGTTTCATGAGCTGGTGCTCCCTTTGCGTTCAGACGTGCCGGTGTGGTTGTGCAGCCATGGGACAAACTCGCTGAGGGATCCTATCACCAGTTCTGCCTCGGCCGGGCTTGCTTCATCGGCTGTCGGGTTGAGCAGTATGTTGGTGCCGATTCCGGCACTGGAACCGGCCCTGATATCTCTCGCTTTGTCACCGATCAGCAGCGAGTTCTGCATGTCGATATCAAATTCCTCCATGGCCTGCAGGGGCATGCCAGGGTTTGGCTTGCGGCAACGACAGGATTTCCTGTAACGCGAGGTACCAAGGGTCGGGTGATGGGGGCAGAAGTAGACCCTGGCAATCCCAATCCCCCGGGACTGGAACTGCCCGAGCATCCACTCGGTCAGTTGATTGAAATCATTTTCGGTGTAGTAACCACGGGCGATGCCCGACTGGTTGGTGATGATCACCAGCAGGTAACCAAGATTCTGCGCGGTGCGGCAGACCTCGAAGATGCCCTCCATGAAGTGGAAATCTTCCTGTCTGAAAATATAGTCTTTGTCGACATTGACCACGCCGTCCCGGTCCAAAAACAGTGCCCTGGGCTTGTTCTCGGACGGGCTGCTCATGGTTCGGCAATCAGGAGAGGATGAGCTCGATGACGGCCTTGCTTCCGAAGTAGGCCAGCATCAGAACGACAAAACCGACCAGGGTCCAGATAAGCGCCTTCTGACCGCGCCAGCCGAACCGGAAACGTCCCCAGAGCAGGGTGCCGAACACCAGCCAGGCGGTAATCGAGAGGATGGTCTTGTGCACCAGTCGCTGGGCGAACATGTCGTCGAGAAAGGCGAAACCGCTGATCAGCGCCACGGTGAGAAGCACGAAGCCCAGGATGATCATCTCGAACAGCAGAACCTCCATGGTCTGGAGAGGCGGCAGCGAGCGGATGAAGCCCCCGGGGTGACGGTGCCTGAGATGGTGGTCCTGGATCGCCAGCAGTACCGCCTGGATACTGGCCAGGGCCAGCAGGCTGTAGGCCAGCAGGGAGATCAGCACGTGAACCTGGAGTCCCCAGGCGGCATCGGCCGACAGGAAGTGCTTGGCCGGAAAGTGCAGTTGCATGATGATGGCGATCGCGGCGATTGGCAGCAGTACAATGCCGAGGTTCTCCACCGGCTTGCTGAGACTCGAAAAGAGCAGCAGCAGCAGGGCGGTCCAGGCGATCAGGGAGGCGGCGCCGAAAAAGCTGAGATTGATTCCCCCGTCGCTCATCAGGCTATGGAACAGCATGGCCGCATGCAGATTGAGGCCGATGAACATCAGGCCGAGTCCTATCCCGCGCGGCAGTTTCTTATCGGGCGCGGATCTGAACAGGCGGATGGCGATGACGATGGCGCCGGCCAGGTAGCAGGCGATGGCGAGGAATGCGATTAATGTACTGTTCATGTCGGGCTAGATAATCTCATATCTGCGGCAGTCATGGAAAGGGTGCTCGGGCCATGGAGGGAGGCCGGTGAATAGCCACCCTGCACAGAACCACCCCTTACCTATATAATGGACCGATTTTCGACCGGATTAAGTGAACAGCCTTCATGTTTGACAATCTTACAGAACGACTCGGTGGTGTACTCACCAAGCTGCGCGGCCAGGGCCGCCTGACAGAAGAGAACATCAAGGAGACCATGCGCGAGGTCCGCATGGCGCTGCTGGAGGCGGATGTCGCCCTGCCGGTGGTGCGCACCTTTGTCGACCAGGTCAAGGAGAAGGCCATGGGCGAGGAGGTGATGAAGAGCCTCACCCCCGGCCAGGTCCTGATCAAGATCGTCAACGACGAGCTGGTGAAGGTGATGGGAGAGGCCAACGAGGCCCTCAACCTGGCCAGCCAGCCCCCCGCCGTGGTGATGATGGCAGGCCTTCAGGGCTCCGGTAAGACCACCAGTGTGGCCAAGCTGGCCCGCTGGCTCAGGGAGAGCCAGAAGAAGTCGGTCATGGTGGTCAGCTGTGACGTCTACCGTCCGGCCGCTATCGACCAGCTGGAAACCCTGGCCAAGGAGGTGGAGGCCGAGTTCTTCCCCAGCCGCGGAGATCAGAACCCCCTGGATATCGCCACCGCTGCGCTGGAGCATGCGCGCAAGCAGTACAAGGATGTGCTGATCGTGGATACCGCCGGCCGGCTCCACGTGGACGAGGCGATGATGGGCGAGATCAAGGATCTGCACGCCCGCATCGACCCGGTCGAGACCCTGTTCGTGGTCGACAGCATGACCGGCCAGGATGCCGCCAATACCGCAAAGGCCTTTGACGATGCCCTGCCCCTGACCGGCGTGGTGCTGACCAAGACCGACGGTGATGCCCGTGGCGGTGCCGCACTGTCGATCCGCCAGATCACCGGCAAACCGATCAAGTTCCTCGGTGTGGGCGAGAAAACCACCGCCCTGGAACCCTTTCACCCCGAACGTATGGCCTCGCGGATCCTGGGCATGGGCGATGTGCTCACCCTGGTGGAGGAGGTTCAGCGCAAGGTCGACCACAAGAAGACCGAAAAGCTGGCCAAGAAGCTGCAGAAGGGCAAGGGCTTCGACCTGGATGACTTCAAGGAACAGATGGAGCAGATGACCAAGCTTGGGGGCATGGGGGCGCTCATGGACAAGCTGCCCGGGATGGGCGATGTGCCTGATCACGTGAAAAACCAGGCCAACGACAAGGAGATCTCCCGCCTGGTCGCCATCATCAACTCGATGACACCAAAAGAGCGCCAGTTCCCCAATATCATCAAGGGGTCGCGCAAGCGGCGTATCGCTACCGGTTCGGGCACCCAGGTACAGGATGTGAACAAGCTGCTCAAGCAGTTTGCCCAGATGCAGAAGATGATGAAGAAAATGAAGGGCGGGGGAATGGCCAAGATGATGCGTGGCCTCAAGGGTCGCATGGGCCCCGGTGGTATGCCTGGGGGCGGAATGCCTCCGGGGGGTGGATTTCCATTCTGACCGGTGGTTGAGGCGCGGCGGCCGTGATTGCCGCGACGTCGTTTATAACTTATTGATAGTTATATAATAATTTATAAATTCAGGTGATTTTCACCCGCTGTCGGTTCCGTGGCTGCCGGGAATTGCCATAATTTTCGGTTCAATGGCGAAAAAGGCTTCACTTTTCTGCCAATTTCAGTACAATTCCCCGTTTTCCTGCCGCCGGTTGGCCGGATGGCAGTGCGTGGAAGATTAAACTCATTAGGGTAGGACATGGTAACGATTCGCCTTGCACGGACGGGCGCCAAGAAGCGGCCGTTTTATCACATCGTTGTGGCTGACAGCCGCAGAGCTCGCGACGGTCGCTATATCGAGCGCGTGGGATTCTTCAACCCCATCGCCAAGGGTGGCGAAGAGCGCCTGCGTCTGGACAGCGCACGCATCGATCACTGGGTAGCCACCGGCGCCCAGACCTCCGATCGTGTAGCCCAGCTGGTCAAGGAAGCTGCCAAAGCCGCTGCCTGATATAGGGGTGGGGCCTCTGGCCAGCTGAAATATGCCGGATAAAAGGGGCCCAAGATCCACTGGAGCTGACGCTTCAGCGGACCGGAATATTGACTCCAAGTGGGTCACCTTGGGCCGGATTTCCGGCCTGTTTGGTGTCCGGGGCTGGGTGAAGGTTCACTCTCACACCTCCCCACGCACCAATATATTGGAGTACGGCACCTGGTACCTGCGCCGATCCGGGCAGTGGCAGGAGGTCGAACTGAAAGAGGGCAAGGCCCACGGGAAAGGCATCATCGCCAGGCTGGCGGGGTGCGATGACCGTGACCAGGCCGCAGAGCTGGTCGGTGCGGATATCGCCATCCAGCGAGACCAGTTGCCCGGTACCGACGAGGACGAGTACTACTGGACCGATCTCGAAGGGCTGGAGATGAGGACCCGGGAGGGTCACAGCCTCGGCAGGGTGGATCACCTGTTCGAGACCGGTGCCAACGACGTGATGGTCGTGAAAGGTGAGCGGCAACGCCTTGTTCCTTTCATACCCGACGTCGTACTGGAAGTGAACCTGGCCGAGGGTTTGATCACCGTCGACTGGGATCCGGAGTTCTGAGAAGAGCCATGCGATTTGATGTGGTGACCCTGTTTCCGGAGATGTTCCAGTCCATGATCGGCGAGGGAGTCACCGGTCGGGCCATCGACAGGGGGCAGGCCGAGCTTGCGCTCTGGAACCCGAGGGACTATACCCATGATGTCCACCGTACCGTGGACGATCGCCCCTACGGTGGCGGCCCGGGTATGGTGATGAAGATCGAGCCGCTGGAAGCGGCCATCGAGGATGCCAAGGCGGCTGCCCCGGGAGCGGCGGTTGCCTACATGAGCCCACAGGGGCGGCGTTTCGACCAGGCAGTGGCCGGGGAGATCGCAAAGCGCTACGGCATGATACTGATTGCCGGGCGCTACGAAGGGATAGATGAACGCATCATCGACCGCTACGTTGACGAGGAGTGGTCGATCGGTGACTACGTACTGAGCGGCGGCGAACTGCCGGCGCTGGTACTGATGGATAGCGTGATCCGCCTGATACCCGGCGTGCTGGGAGCGGCGGACTCCGCGGAGCAGGACTCCTTTACGGACGGCCTGCTGGATTGTCCGCACTATACGCGGCCAGAGGTGTTTGACGGTGAAGCCGTCCCCGAGGTGCTGCTGAGCGGCAACCATGAACTGATACGCCGCTGGCGGTTACAGCAATCGCTGGGGCGGACGTGGATGCGCAGACCGGACCTGCTGGAAGGGCGGGAACTGACTGCCGAAGAACAGATTTTGTTAGACGAGTTTATACAGGCGCAGGTTGACGCCAGTTGAGTAACAGGAGCAAACGATCATGAGTAACATCATTCAGGAACTTGAAGCTGAACAGATGGGCCGCGAGGTTCCCGAGTTCGGCCCCGGCGATACCGTGGTCGTCCAGGTGAAGGTAAAGGAAGGCAACCGTGAGCGTCTTCAGGCGTTCGAGGGTGTGGTAATCGCCAAGCGCAACCGTGGCCTCAACTCTGCGTTCACCGTTCGCAAGATCTCCCATGGCGAAGGCGTCGAGCGTGTATTCCAGACCTACAGCCCCTCGGTTGCCGAGATCCAGGTGAAGCGTCGCGGTGATGTCCGTCGCGCCAAGCTCTACTACCTGCGTGGCCGCACCGGCAAGGCTGCCCGTATCAAGGAAAAGATCTAAGCTTTCATCTGCGGATCTGAATCCTGTTAAAAAAGCCACCCCGCATCCGCGGGGTGGCTTTTTTTGTGCGCGTGATTAATAGTTAGGGAATTGTCACATAATAATCAGCCACTGTTCGGGATCGGGGGGAGATGCAGAGTTCACCGGAATTTGAGATTGCCGGCCGTAAGATCGGGCCAGACCATCCCCCGCTGGTGATTGCGGAGATCGGCATCAATCACGGTGGTTCCCTCACTGTCGCCAAGGAGATGGTGGACGCCGCCGTGGCAGCGGGTGCCGAGGTGATAAAGCACCAGACCCATGTCGTCGAGGATGAGATGAGCAAGGCCGCCAGGGCGGTCATTCCGGGCAATGCCGATATATCGATCTACGACATCATGGCCAGCTGTGCCCTCGACGAGGAGGCGGAGACCGAACTGCAGCATTACGTGCAGTCCAGGGGGGCGATATTCCTCAGCACCCCCTTTTCCAGGGCCGCCGCGGAGCGCCTGGAGAGGATGCAGGTGCCGGCCTACAAGATCGGTTCGGGAGAGTGCAACAACTATCCCCTCATCAGGCATATCGCAGGCTTCGGCAAGCCGGTTATCCTCAGTACCGGCATGAACAGTATCGAGCAGATAGGCGGTGCGGTCGAGATACTCCGTGCAGGCAATATCCCCTATGCACTGCTGCACTGTACCAACATCTACCCAACCCCCCACCACCTGGTGCGCCTGGGCGCAATCAGCGAGCTGCAGGAAGCCTTTCCGGACGCTGTGGTGGGGCTCTCTGACCACACCCTGGACAACTACGCCTGCCTGGGCGCCGTTGCACTGGGGGCGTCGATCCTCGAACGCCACTTCACCGACAGCAAGGAGAGGGAGGGGCCTGATATCATCTGTTCCATGGATGGTGCTGAGATGGCGAGCCTGATCGAAGGGAGCCGCATTCTCTGGCAGGCCAGGGGGGGTACAAAGGGGGCGGTCGCCGAAGAGCAGCCGACCATCGATTTCGCCTTCGCATCGGTGGTGACGATCAGGCCGGTGAAAGCCGGTGAGCGCTTCTCGGAAGAGAATATCTGGGTGAAACGTCCCGGTCTCGGGGGGATTCACGCCAGCCGGTTCGAGGGCATTGTCGGTAAGCGCTGCCTGCGCGATCTCGAGGATGACGTGCAGCTGCATTGGGAAGATGTGGAAGGTGGTGATCAATGAAGAGGATTCTGTTCGTTACGGGAACCCGGGCCGATTTCGGCAAGCTGGAACCCCTGATGGAGGTGGTCGAGCAGCGAGACGGCTTCGAGTGTTCCGTGTTCGTCACCGGCATGCACATGATGGAGCGCTACGGCGGCACCTACCGCGAAGTGATCAAGTCCCGTATCCAGCACTCCCAGTCACCGGATGTGCTGATGACCAACACCCACATGTACATGAACCAGGTGGCGGGGGATCACCAGGACGTGATCCTGGCAAACACCATCATGGGTCTCTCGAGGTTCGTGACAGAGAGTCCGCCTGACATGATCGTGGTGCATGGGGACCGGGTCGAATCCCTGGCCGCCGCCATTGTCGGCAGCATGCGCAACATACTGGTGGGGCACATCGAGGGGGGCGAGGTGTCGGGCACCATCGATGAGCTTATCCGGCACTCCATTACCAAGCTGGCCCATATCCATTTCGTAGCCAACGAGGAGTGCAAGAAACGCCTGAAGCACATGGGGGAGTGCGACAGCTCCATCCACGTGATCGGTTCCCCGGACCTGGACTCCCTGAACTCCGAGAGCCTGCCGCCCCTGGAAGAGGCGAAAAGGCACTATGACCTCACATTCGATGACTATGCCATCGCCACCATGCACCCGGTAACCACGGAGGCAAAGGCTTTCAGGCGCTATGCGAAGGATTTCGTGGATGCGCTGCTGGAGAGTGGTGAAAACTATATTGCGATACTGCCCAACAACGACCCGGGGTCAGAGTTTCTTTTCAGTGAATATCAGCGATTGAAGGGGGTGGAGCGCTGCAAGGTATTTCCCTCCATACGTTTCTCCTATTTTCTTGTGCTGATGAAAAACGCCAAGTTCATGATCGGCAACTCCAGTGCCGGTGTGCGGGAGATGCCTTTCTGTGCCAGGCCCAGCATCAATGTGGGCACCCGGCAGCAGAAGCGATCCCACGCCAGGTCGGTAATCAATGTCGGTTACTCCAGGGAGGAGATCCTGAAGGGCATAGCACAGGCCAGAGAGCAGGTCTTCGTACCCAAGAGTGTCGAATTCGGCTATGGCAACAGCGCAAAACTGTTCGGACAGGCCATCGATGAAGAGCGTCTCTGGTCTACTCCCCTGCAGAAAGCCTTTACCGACCTGGAGGGTTAGAGATGAAGGCGTTGGCGCTCATTACAGCAAGGGCAGGCTCCAAGGGGATCAAGGGTAAGAACCTTGCAGATCTCTGCGGCAAGCCCCTGATTGCATACTCCATCGAAGCAGCTATCGAGAACCCTCTTGTCACCAGGGCGGTTGTTACCACCGACGGTGAGGAGATCGCGAAGGTGGCCGAGGCGTATGGCGCTGACGTTATCATGAGACCTGCTGAACTCGGCACCGACTTTGTGAGTATCAATGACGTCGTCTCCCACGCCCTGGGAGAGCTGGAGGCCGAGCTGTCATCCCATGATGCCCTGATGCTGCTGCAGCCCACCTCACCGTTGCGCACCACCGGGGATATATCCAGCGCACTCTCACTGTTCGCTGAGAGTGGACTCGAGGGCAGCGTTATCAGTGTCCTGACGCCCAGGATGCACCCGATGAAGACCATGAAGCTTGAAGATGGCCTGCTCTCACCCTTTGTCGACCGGGAGACCCTGGGAACCCCCAGGCAGCTGTTGCCGGAACTGGTGCATACCAACGGGGCTCTCTATATCACTGCAGTACAATCCTATCTCGAGGTCGGGCATTTCTATTCGAAACCGATCAGGCCCTATTTCATGCCGGAGTCCAGAAGTGTCGATGTGGATTCCCCGCCGGATCTCGAACTGGCAGCCTACTACCTGGGGCTGGAAGGACGCTGTGGGAAGTAGATACGATCGGGCATATACCTGTTGGTGATGTAGACAGCGTCGCCGGGATATCAATTATTCAATTTCTTTGGACCAATCATAGTTGTAGAGCATGGCATTAACCTTTTACTGGCACGACTACGAGGCGTGGGGTATAGACCCCCGCAGGGACCGTGCCTCCCAGTTTGCGGGTATCCGCACCGACGAGAATCTCAACGTTATCGGTCAGCCCCTGGTGACCTACTGCAAGCCGGCGGACGATATGTTGCCCCAGCCCGAGGCCTGCCTGGTGACCGGTATCACTCCACAGAAGGCCCTGGCGGAAGGGATAAGCGAGGCGGAGTTCTTCAGCCTGATCCACCAGGAGCTCGCCTATCCCGGAACCTGCGGGGTGGGATACAACACCATCCGCTTCGATGACGAGTTCACCCGCTACGGTTTCTACCGCAACTTTATCGACCCCTATGCCCGGGAGTGGCAGAACGGCAACTCACGCTGGGACATCATCGACATGGTACGGCTCACCCACGCCCTGCGCCCCGAGGGCATCGAGTGGCCGGAGCGGGAGCCCGGGGTACCGAGTTTCAAACTGGAGAACCTGACCCAGGCCAACGGCATCGCCCACGAGGATGCCCACGACGCCCTCTCGGACGTCCACGCCACCATCGCCATTGCGCGCCTGATCAAGGATCGCCAGCCCAAGCTGTTCGACTACATTCTGCAACTGCGCGACAAGCGCAGGGTGGGGCAGCTGTTGAACCTGCGGGAACGCAAGCCGGTGCTTCACGTCTCAGCGATGTATCCCTCCACCCGGGGCTGTATCGCCATGGTGGTACCCCTTGCCAAGCATCCCACCAACAACAACGGGGTTATCGTCTACGACCTGTCGCAGGATCCTGAACCGCTGATGACGCTTTCAGTGGAGGCGGTCCATGAGCGGCTTTTCACACCCAGGGACCAGCTGCCCGAGGGTGTGGAGCGTATTCCCCTCAAGACGGTGCACATCAACAAGTGTCCCGTGGTGGTGCCGCTCAACACCATGAGTGACGAGGCTGCCGAGCGCTGGGGTGTGGACGTGGAACTAGGCTACCGGAACCTGGAGAGGCTCCAGGCAGCACAGGGGCTGGATGAGAAGCTCCGGGAGGTCCACTCCATGCGCCAGTTCGAGCCGGTCAGCGATCCGGACCAGGCGCTCTATTCAGGTGGCTTCTTCAGTGACACCGATCGCCGCCGCATGGAGATGATCCGCAATACCGAGCCCGCCGACCTGGCCGGTTTCGCCCAGGTCTTCGACGATGCCCGGATTCCCGAGATGCTGTTCCGCTACCGCGCCCGCAACTGGCCCGACACCCTGAACAGTGACGAGCGCGCGCGCTGGAACGAGTACCGGCAGGAGCGGCTGCAGGAGCCGGATGGCGGTGGCAGTATCAATCTTGAAGAGTACCGTCGCCAGCTGGCGAGGATGATGGTGGATCCGGAGCGCAGTGAACGCGACCGGGCCGTGCTGTCGGAACTGGCCGACTGGCCCGGTGTAATCGGCTTGTAGTTACTCTTCAGTCCACTTCTGCAGGGCGGCGATGATCGCCTTGGCCTGGTCGGGGCTGGAGATGTTGAATTTCGACTTGGGAATATATTCGCCGCTGCGCTTCTGGTAGCGGCGGATGCTGTACTTGTCAGCGCCGTACTCGCCCTTGGCGCGGTTCCACTCCTGGTAGCGGTACATGATGGTGGACCATGCCCCCTTCGAGAGGACGACCTTGTCCAGTTCCTTGACGATATCGATGCCGTCTTCGCTGTAGTTGATGGTCAGTTCGTCAACAGTAGATGCCATTGTCGCTTTACTCAGTGTCAGTTGGTTCGATCAACCCGTGTCGGGTCAATAAAAATTCCGGCAGCAATTACCGGTGGATGGTCGGCGACGTTATCAGAAGTCGCCAGCGAGGTCACTGTTTTGTTGATTCACGGGCCCCGTTTCGCCTGAGCAGGCGAACGATATCCTGGTTGTTCTCGCCCAGGGCGATATCCAGGGGGCGGTTGCCAGCGGCGTCGGTCTTGTTGACATCGGCGCCGGCCGCGATCAGCAATTTTGTCATCACTCTCAGGTTGTTGCCCACCGCCCGGGTCAGGGGGGTGGCGCCCTCGGGATCGACGTGATCTATGTCAGCCCCGCGGCTCAGCAGGAATTCGACCACGTCCCGGTCCGAGGTGTCGTTGCTGACCATCTGTTCCAGCAGGCGGTCGGCATCGAAGTCGGCCCCCTGTTTCAGAAACAGTTCAGCCACCTGGGTGCGACCGGCCAGCAGGGCGCTGTGGATCGGCGGGTGACCCTCCCGGTTGGGGGCATTGATGTCCGCGCCGTTCTTCAGCAACAGCCTGGCGATAACGTAGCGGCCACGATCGGCCGCAACGTGCAGCGGGCGGCGCCCGTCCACGTCCATCTTGTTGATATCGGCGCCCCAGCGGATATGACGCTCGATCTGGTCAATATCTCCACGCTGGATGGCCAGGTAGAGGCCAATGGTGGGGCGATCAGGCTGGCCGCATCCGTTGAGCAGCAGTACCAGCAGTGCGGTTAATAACGCTTTCCATCTCATATGATAAAGATAGTAAATCCTCAGTGGAGCGTGCTGCAAGTTCCACTGCCATGGTACTGGCCGGGAGGCCGTGATAAGGTACCCGGCCATGATCTGGAAGCTTTTACTCACAGCATTGGTGATACTCGGCGCGGTTCTTGTGATCCGCAGGCGTGCCCAGGCCCGACCCGCTCCAGTACAGGTCGTGTCCGAGCCGGAATCACCCAGAAAAGGCATCATGATGATCGCGGCCACCGCGGTGGTTGCACTGATGATCATCGGCGCGGGTGCCTACGTCTATTTCCAGTGGCAGGATTCCAACCAGGTGGTCAATGTACGGGTTATCGATACCCGTAGCGGCAACACTGTCTCCTACCGGGCCTACAAGGGGGATGTCGAGGGGCGCTCCTTCGTCACCACCGAGGGCCGCAAGGTGAGTCTGGCCGAGGTCGAACGCCTGGAACTGGGTGGCGACTGATCCGGTCAATTCATAGCGACACCTTTTTTGCCGATCTCCTGGTAGGGCCTGTTAACATCCATTCGATAGGCGCTGTTGAGCCTGAAAAAGTACCAATCAAGGCACGAGGAGTGCAGTTTGGTTGTTCCAAATAAACGACGAGTAACGCAGAGTGGGGCTTTTTCAGGCTCAACCCGAAGGGCTTGGGCTGTTTTTTCGCACAACGGTGTTTTCATTCACCCCTGTAGAGCAACTACACTATAATCGTTTAGTCTTACTGGATAAAAAAACAGCCCAAGCAGAGTCAATCGAATGGGTGTTGACAGGCCCCAGAATGATGGGGAACCTGGCAAATCCCATACAAGAAAGCAGGTGTCCATGTCGTTTGCCCGATATGTAGTACAGCGCTGTTACGCCCTGGAAGATTCGAACCGTTACAAGAAGGTCAAACGGTTCTTTTACGATCTCCTGGAGAACCCCCGCTCCAGGATCAAACCCTATTTCGACATCTTCATGATCCTGCTGGTGCTCTCCAGCGTCTATCTCCTGATCTACGAGATCAAGGAGGATGTCGGGGAGTTCGGCAGAATCTTCGAACTCTGTGCCGTTTTGATCTTCCTGGCGGAGTACCTGCTGCGCCTGTGGATCTACAACGACAGTCACCAGATCTTTATCGAACACTACGAGCGGGCCGAGTTCCTGGAGCAGAAGTTCACCCTGGGTGCGCCCTTCAAGGAGATGCTGCTCAAGAAGTGGAACTACATGACCACGCCCCTGGCCATCATCGACCTGCTGGCCATCATCCCCAGCTACCGGCCACTGCGTTTTCTGCGTATCTTTCTGCTGTTTCGACTGTTCAAGCTGTTCCGCTACGCCCGAAGCATCAACGAGTTCGTCAAGGTCCTATCGGAGAAGCGCTTCGAGCTGTTCACCCTCGGTATCTTCCTCGCTTTCGTGGTCCTGATATCCGCCTCGGCCATCTACTTCTTCGAAGCGAGGAACGAAGGCGGTGAGATCGACAACTTCTTCGACGGCATCTACTGGGCGCTGGTCACCATCTCCACGGTGGGCTATGGCGATATCACGCCGGTGACCACGGAAGGCAGGGTGATCACCCTGGTGCTGATCATCTGCGGTATCGTGGTCATCTCCTTCACCACCTCGGTGATCGTCGCCGCGTTCAACGACAAGATGCAGGAGATGCGCGAGAACCGGGTGTATGCCGAACTCGAAAAGAGGAAGGGCAAGCACACCATCATCTGCGGTTTCGGGCGTATCGGCCAGGTGGTGGCGGAACGGCTGGCCCAGGAGCGGGATAACATCGTCATCATCGACTCCGATCCGGAGCAGGTGGCCGAGGCGCGCAAGCTCGGTTACCTGGTGATCGAGGGGAGTGCCGAACGCAGCGACCTGCTGGAGAACGCCGGCATCAGCGAACGGGCCGAGCGGATACTCTGCCTGACCGATGACGATGTCGCCAATGTCTATATCACGCTCACCGCCAAGTACATGAACCCGGAGATCGAGGTGATCTCCAGGGCCAATCGCGAGGAGAGCGTGCGCAAGCTCTACCAGGCGGGTGCCGATCATACCGTCAGCACCTCGCACGTATTCAGCCTGATTGCGGGTGAATATATCGGCCAGCCGGTGGCCTTCGAAGCGATTCACGGCATACTGTCCGGCAGGGACGGGATTGCGCTGGACACGGTGATCGTACGACCCGGTTCCTCGCTTGAAGGCAGGCGGATCGGCGAGATCGATTTCAATGCCAAGCGACTTGTGCTGTTCGGCGTGATCACCCATCCGGAGCGGGAGACCGGTACTGAACTGCCTGCCTATTCGCTGCTCAACCGCCAGCTACATTTCAACCCGGACAGCGAGTTCTGTCTCAGCGGCAACGATACCCTGGTTCTCTTCGGGCACCAGTTCAGTATTGTCCACTTTAAAGATCGCCTCGAGAGCGATTCCTTGTAGAGGGTGCTGACGTGCAATCAAAGGTAGTGATATTCGGCTGCAATGCCCTGAGCATGGAAGTTGCACTGAGGCTGCATGAGAGTGCCTGGGACCTTACCCTGGTCACCAAGGACAAGCTGTGTCTCGAAAGCGTTCAGAACCGGGGGTTCAAGGTTGTCGAGGCGGATTACACCGATGATGAGGAGCTGAAAAGGCTCGGTATCGGTCTCGACGTGGACGTGGTCTTCACCCTGTTCGAAGATGATGCGCAAAACGTCTTTCTGACCATCTCGGTAAGGGACCTGGCGCCCTCCCTGCGCATCATCTCCCTGGCCCAGTCCAAGGACTCGGCTCACAAGCTGAAAGCGGCGGGGGTCAGCAAGGTGATCGATCCCTACGAGATCAGCGGGCGCAAGATACACGATATGCTGAAGCGCCCCCTGATTGCCGAGGCGATCGAGCGGCTCGTGTACGGGCGCGAGCACCTGAATCTTGCCGAGGTCACGGTTACAGAGGACTCTTTTCTGGATGGCAGGCGACTTGGGGAGCTGGGCCTTTCCAAGCGCTACAACCTGGTGTTGCTGGGTGTGGTGGACCGGGAACTGGGCGACGAGTTCATCTTCTCCACCAGTGGAGTGGACCACAAACTGGACAGGGACGACGTGCTGGTGGTGATCGGTCCGGGTGAGGAGATAGAGCGGCTGCGCCGCGATTCACTCTCTGAAGGGGGATGACATGACACCGGCGGACCGGTGTCATGTTCAGGGTCGATGATCAGGCGGGTGCAGCTTCCAGGATGGCGGCGATCTGGTTCGGGCTCAGTCCGCCCTGGGCTCCAAGGGTCTGCCCGGCATTCTGCTCTATCTGCCTTCTCAGGCGGCCGACCAGGTCTATCGCGTCGTCTGCGCTTTCCACGCTGGGGCTTCCTGTCCCGGCCTCTACCTGGGTACGGTTCAGCAGCTGGCCCGCAGCACTCACTTCAACGGTTTCTTCAGCGGGCCTGGGGGCGTTGGCCGATTCGACCTCTGAGTTTTCACTGGCGAGTTCCTTTTCGACCCGCTGATCGTTGGCGGTCGAATTGGTACTGCTGCCTTGTGACGTAATTTTGTCGTTGCTGATTGGGCCGATCACGATAAATTCTCCAACAAGTGCCGGTAACACGGCATTTCTTGATAAAAAACGGTTACTACCCTCTATTTAGCAGGTTTCAGGCCAGCTTTCCATGAAATAGGGAATTAGAGGGCTATTTCGTGCCCGGGATCACTCTTCCGGCTTCGGCTCTTCCTCGTCATCCGCCAGCTTCAGCTCACTGATATCGGGGATCTTGGCCGGCTCCTTGGGGACGTGGCAGTCCTCGAGTGAGCCGCTATTGGGTTCGCCCAGGTCGAGATCTTCCGTGTTGATGTCCACCTGCGGAGCCGGTTCGGACTCATCGATGGTGACGCCTTCCGGATCGAGGCTCAGGCCGCTCGTGTCGATCTCCGCATCTGCCGGGGGTTCGTGTTCATCCACCATGGCACCGACGGGGGAGAGATCGATTCCGCTGATATCCGGCAGCGGCGCAGGTTCAACTGGTGTCTGGCACTCCTCGAGGCTTCCGGTTCTCGGCGGCAGCAGGTCCATGCTCTCCCCACCCGGTTGGACGGCAGCTTCTTCTGCTTCGGTCTGAGGGGCGGGTTCATCCTCTACGGGCCTGACCTCGACCAGGGCGCCGGCATCCCTGAAGGCACCGCGGTATTTGATTGCGGTCTCCTGGTCGACGGCGGATTTTATCCTTACCGGGGTACCCGAGAACATCCGCTCCACCTTTGCGGCATCGGCCTTGAACAGGCGGGCAATCTTCTGTTTAACCTCGGCCGGGTCATTCCCTTCGATGACCTGGCCTGAGAAATAGATGTCATACAGGGTAAAGGACATAGTGTCTCACCGGTGACTGATAGGCTGTCTCCCTTGAGTATATATGCTTTTGGCCATGGCAGAGAGGCCGGGTAAATCGTGGCAGGGGATTTGGTGGTAGAAGTGCACGAAAAAGGGGCCGCAGGCCTTGTCGGCCGGGTAGAGCATGTCCGGTTTCTTCGCTACCGGTTCCTTGATGGCTGAACCGAAGATATTCATGCAAGTCGCTCTGCCGGGATGAATTCCTGTCCCGGTCTCTGTTCAGCGTCGTTGCACCAGTGCGGCTATGGACTCCTTGATTGCACTGTCCACGTAGAGGACAAACAGGTCCAGGGTGTTGATGCCGATGATGCGTTCGGAGAGCTCCTCGCCCCCGGGGCCCAGGAAGAGCAGGGTGGGGGTGAGGTCTGCACCGTAATCCTGTGCCAGGTCTGCGCTTGGGCGTCTCTTACCCTGGAAATCGGTCACCTCGGTGCCGAGGTCGATGAACAGCTCGCGTATCAGAATTTCCTCGCTGAATTCTCCGGACTTGATCAGGGGCTTGAGAACCTCACGCTTGATCTGGACACAGAAAGGGCAGTGGTCCTGGGAGACCAGCAGGACGATGGGGCGGCCCTGGCGTGCATCCTCGGCCAGGTTTTCTGCCTCGACCAGGCCGCTGTGCCCATTGGCACTGTATGCCGACCAGGTTAGCACGGGGATTGCGAACACAAGCAGCAGTGTGAGTAATCTCTTCATCGCTAACATCAAACCTGTCTCTCTCTCAGGCGGTCGATTTTGCAGGTGTAGGCGTGTTTCATGGCCTGTTCGAACGCCTGGTTCGATTCATACTCTATCCCGAACACCGGGCGCCAGATATTGTGGTTTTCCATACAGAGATAAAAGAAAACCTCATCCTGCCACCTGCTGTTGAAACTGTTGTAGGCGTGACTGAAGAGTTGAAGCTTGATCTCCCGGGGATAGGAGAGTTTGCCCTCCGTATCCACCATGGGCATCTTCAGTATCTGGCTGCTGACCCCCTGTTCCCTAATCTGGCGGATGACCGGCTTGATGAATGTCAGTGTACCCAGCGAGACCATGGCCACCTGCTGTGGATCGAAAGCGGACTGCAGCGTCCCGAACAGGGCGGCATACTCCTCTTCCCAGCCGTTGTAATGGACCATGGGGTGGAAGTGGAAACCGACGATCGTCCCCTTTTCGGCAATCCGTTTAGCTGCATCCAGGCGTTTCTCCAGTGACGCACTGGCATGCTCCTCGTTGCATATGATTGTCGGCGTGTTGAGAGACCAGCTGCAGATGATGTTGGGAGGCAGTTCCTGCTTGGTCAGGTGGCCGATATTGGCCGACTTGGTCTTGAACTCGAGAATGACGTTGGGATGGCGCCGCGCAAACTCCAGCTGGGCCTGGAGCACACCGTTGCTGTTGCCCCACATCAGGGAGTCCGAAGACTGGCCGGTGCCGATATGGTAGGTCTGCTCCGGATCGATATCCAGCGATGCCAGCTTGTCGGCAAATCCCGGATCGAAAAAGACCTGGTTGTCGGAGAAGAAGGACTGAATGCTGCAGTAGCTGCAGCCGTATCCACAATTGTCCACCGCATCGAGAGTGAGCAGGTTGCAGCAGCGGGTCTTGGGAGAGGCTACCGGGCAGTAACCCAGCCCCAGCTTTCCCTTCTCCTTCAGCGCCACCTCTGCGGTCACCTGTTTGACCGGCTCCACCTCAAGCTGGGGGTAGTGATTGGCCTGCGCCTTGTGGCGCTGCCAGGTCTCCACCAGGGCATGCAGGGTCCGCTGCTTCTCCTGCTTGCTCTTCGGCTGACCACCGGGTTCGGGCCAGACCGACTCGATGGTGCGCTCTCCCCACATCTGCAGGTCCCTGGCTATCTCCGTCACCTGGCGCAGGTCCTGGAGGGTAAAGCGGTAAGCGAATGCCTGCTCGGAGATAAACTCCCGGCTCTCCGGGGGCAGCCTGCTGAGCAGGGTCTGGTCTGCAATGGCGCTGAATTTCTCGCCGTAGTCTGTTTTTTTCGCCATCAGGAGCTGTCGGGGAAGATGTCGGTGAAATGAGATCGGATTATGCCCCAAAGCAGACCATTTCGCAGCAATTGGGACCTGTTTCAGCAATTCGGCAATCTGTCGGATCCCTATTCCCCGTGGATTTTTTAGCCAGGGCTAACCTTTTGATTACCTGCCGGTTTTTCATGCAGTTCAACGTACTGGAACCGGCAGGCGGGCGTACTGGGGATTCAGGTGGTCTAAAATCAGGTCAGGTGCCGCGGTCCCCTGAGTATGCAGATCATGGTGCCTGTTTTCTGGGTGCCACAGCTGGCCCAGACGGTTACAAGCCAGGGAGGGTGATCAGCGAAGCGCCGGAGTGAGTCATATGCAGGTAAGCTTGCGATCACGTCACCATGTAGACCTGCGGCGGGTGAAGACAAGGTTTCCCGGGCGGCGGCAGAAACCGGATAGCGGTCGGTTGAACAGCAGGTCGATCCTGCCTTTCAGAAAGCGCCGGGTTCAAGTCCAGGGACAATTTCTGTCATCGGCGTCGGTCTCCGTCTGCGGCAGACCCTTTGCCGATTGCCATCCGGGATTCGCTCCTTTTATCGAAGAGCTGTTTTTCCACACCTCGAGATACTACCGCTATACCGAGAGCTACCTTCAACAACTGGCGGGTAGCAATTCTTTCTGCATGGCAGGGTTCCGCGCGGCCAGGATGTCTGACCGGCAGAGAGATGCGATGGCAAACCTGTTGTCCCACCCACCCTCCGAAGAGATTGCCGGGGAGATCATCAAGCTCGTGGGTGCGGTCATCTCGGGCGACAGGGGTGTTGACAGGCTCGGTGCCCCTTACTGTACACCCGGGCAAGTGATCTGCAGAGAAACCTTTAAACGGGTGGAAGGCAAACCCAGGCCGGGGCCCGATATCGATGTGCGGGAGCAGCTTCTGCATTTTGCCCAGCGCTTCAATCTCAATATCGATATCTGTGGCAGTGACATAAGGCTCTCACTCTGCCAGCTGGAGAGGATACTGAAAGGATCCAATCCCACCACCCAGTCTCTTTTTACCGATATCTCAAGGCGTTTGAGGGATCTGGGTTTCCGTCTTTGCGAACGGGGGGATAACCTGGCACGAAAATATGACTGGAATTAAACGAGTCGGTGTTTTCGCTTTATGAAACGGTTCTGCAGGCAATGCCGCCTGGCAACCGGCGGGGATATCCCCATGGTGGTTTACTGAAAAAGATTGAACACAAAAGTACGCGTTTTGGTTTAGAATGTCTTTAACAGAAAAATCATTTAGTTGCGAAGGGAATATGATCCTACGGGGAAGATGATGGATCAGTCGTGTTTGGAATGGTGTTATCCGTGGCGAGAGAAGAATAAATGATTACAAGGAATTCGCTTTTGGCGTTACTGCTGTTGCTGGCGCCTACCACTCTTCTGGCTCTCGGGCTCAGTGATATCAACGTCCGGTCAGCGCTCAATGAACCGCTGAAGGGCCGGATCGATCTGATCTCTTTAAACCCGTCCAATATCGATGGCGTCAAGGTGAGACTTGCCGATATCGACGTGTTCAACAAGGCCGGTGTGGAGCGTCCCTACCATCTCTCGAAACTGCGTTTCAGGCCCATGGTGGGAGCCGACGGCAAGCCCTATATCAACGTGACCACCCGTACCAGCGTGCGCGAGCCTTACCTGAATTTCCTGGTCGAGGTGATCTGGCCGGGCGGAACCATGGTGCGGGAGTACACCGTTCTGCTCGATCCGCCGGTGGTCAGGAAGGCGATGGCGAGGGTAGCGGCACCCACACCCAAAGTGGTGCCCGCTGCACCGAAAGCGGTACAGGAGAAGCCCCGGCCCGAAACCTTCGTGGTCGTTTCCGACAAGGAGCCCGAGGTCACACCCGGGCAGACATACAAGGTCCGTCGCTCCGAAACGCTCTGGGTGATTGCCGACAAGACCCGTGCCGGTTCCGATATCTCCGTCGAACAGCAGATGATGGCGCTGCAGCGGGTCAATCCCGACGCGTTCCGCAGAAACAACGTGAACATGCTCAAGGCAGGAGCGCTTCTCGATCTGCCCGCTCGTGAAGAGGCATTGAAGATGAACCGCAGGGAGGCCAGGACAGCCTTCAGGCAGCAGACCCGCGATTGGAAGGCGATGCGCGCCGGCAGGCCTGCCCCACCGCCGGCACCTCGAACCGAACCGAAGCCTGAACCTGTTGTCGCTCCCAAGCCTGAAGAGGCGCCCACGCCAGCGCCGGCTGAGGCCGAGAAAGCCCCCGAGCCACCGGTTGACGAGAGCCGGCTCCAGGTTGTGGAAACCGGCAAGGAGTTGCCGCTCGAGGGTACCCAGGGTGAGAAGGCTTTCCCTGTCAGCGAGGAGGAGCGTCTGAAAGCGGCCATCGTCGATTCCACCGAGGATCTCGAGGCGGTGAAAGAGATCAACCAGGACCTGGACGATCTGCGTGACGCCCTGGAGGAGAAGATCGCCGCCCTGCGCAAATCCCTTGAGCAGAAGAACAAGGCGATCGAAGACCTGAGACAGCAGCTTGAAAGTGCCGGTATCGATTCCGAGCCTGCTGCCGAGGCCACCGCAGAACAGCCACCGGTTGTCGAGGCAAAAGTCGAGACCCCTGCTGGCGTGGCCACAGAGGCGCCGCCGGTGAAGCAGCCGGAACCCGCCAAGCCAGAGCCGAAGGCGGAAGAGGATGATTTCTGGAACCTGGTCATTCTGCTGGGTATAGGCCTGTTTGCACTGATCATCATTGTGTTGATGGTGCGCAGGAACAGCAGCAAGCACGAAGAGCTTGCGGATGTGATCGACACCTTTCAGGAGGAGCAGGAAGCGCTGCCCGAGGAGAAGATTGCAGACGACTTCCTGGGTGGCCTGTTCGAAGACGAGGAGGAGGAGATCGCTGAGCAGCCGGTCGAGGCGTTCCCCGAAGAGCAGGAGCCGAAGCGTGGCACTGATGTTGCGTCCGTGCTGACCGAGGCCGATATCTACCTCGCTTATCGTCGCTACAGCCAGTCCGAGTCGCTGGTTCAGGATGCGATGAAAGATCATCCGGAGAGCCTTGAGCTGAAGCTCAAGATGCTCGAGATCTACTCTTTCAAAAAGGACAGGGCGCGCTTCGGCGACTACCTTGATGAGATTCACCCCCTGCTTTCCCAGGGTCCCCAGGACCTGCTCGACCGAGCCATGGGCCTGGCACGGGACCTGGTGCCTGATCATCCACTCCTGGGAGGGCGGTCAGAGCCGGCCGCGGAGTCCCTGGACGAACTGGAAGGGGCTTACGACGCTGCGGATGAAGACAGCAACCTGTTCTCCAGTGAAGTGGATGAGATCGATATCTCCATTGACGAACTGATACTCAAGGATGAGGACTCGGTACTCATCAAGAAGGAAGATGAGGACGAGGACCAGGACCAGGATCCTGGAGAACGCGAGATCCCCAGTCTTGACCTCGGGGATGACGACAGCAAACGCTGATTAGGCGTGTTGAGCCGCTGCAAGTTGCAGCGGCTCATGCGTTTTTGATTACGCCCATCAACAATCTTGATATGTCTCTTTGTCCCTGTTTGTAGTATATGTGTATAACAGGAAGCGGGATCGGATAGAGAAAAACAATACCGCCGACCCGATTTCCTTAACCGGCCACTGATAAAGAGCCGGAGTTGTAAACACCAAAAGAGGAAAAAAGAAGATGCTGGTTAGAGATATTATGTCCGGCTCACCACGCACGGTATCGCCGGAAACCGAACTGGTGGAAGTGGTTTCATTGATGTGTCTCTATCGTTATAGCGGCTTGCCCGTTCTCGAAGACGATAAGATGATCGGTTTCATTGCGGAAAAAGATGTACTGCATCGCATGTTTCCGACACTTGAAGAGATGATGGCAGAAGGTTTCGGTTCAGTGGACCTGGACGAGATGATGGGGCGCTACAAGGACGTGGTGAATCTGAAGGTCAGGGACCTGATGGTCGACAAGGTCATCACCGTTACACCTGATGAGCATATCCTGCGTGCAGCCACCACAATGGTGCGCCACAAGTTCCGTAGGATCCCCGTGGCGGAAGCTGGCAAGCTGGTCGGCATGCTCAGCCTCGGTGATATTCACAAGGCAATCTACCTGACCAATGTCACCAGCGGTCTGTGTGACAAAAACTGATTTTTCCGTGGGGAGCATCCGCTCCCCTTCACACAATTCTTAATCCAACCTGCTCTCTAGTGTCCCGTTTGGTTAATTCGCATAATTAATGAGCGCGCCAGCGGCCTGTGGGCTAGGCGCGGTGCGCAGGGAATGGCCAGCCCTTTTCAAGTACCGCAACAACGCCCACAGGCCGCTGGCACGCTCCCTTTGGGCACCCCTGAGAACGCCCGGCTCGGTGTTGGCGTTGCTTGATATAGATGGCTATGCCGGCGCAACGCCGCCTTGATCCGGACGTTCTCAGGGGCGCATTAGTCATGCGAATTAACCAAACGGGACACTAGCACCCGTTCGACGGTATCGACGATCGCCTGGGTCTGGGGGTCTATCTCGATATTTACCCTTTCCCCCTGCTGCCTGCTGGACATGTTGGTCCGTTCGAGGGTCTCCGGGATCAGGTTGACACTGAATTCATTCCCCTCGACCTCGCCGATGGTCAGGCTGATTCCGTCGATACCGATGTAGCCCTTGGCAAAGACATATTTCATCAGCTCTTCCGGCATGCTGAACCAGACCTGGCGGTTGTTTTCGCTATCGATCACCCGGCTCACCAAGGCCGTGCAGATGATATGGCCGGACATCTGGTGGCCGCCGATCTCGTCTCCAAATCGTGCCGCGCGTTCGAAATTCACCCGGTCTCCGTTCTCCAACTCGCCCAGGTTGGTGATGCGAAGGGTCTCCTTCATCAGGTCGAAACTGACCCGGTCGCCATCGATGGCCACGACGGTCAGGCAGCAGCCGTTATGGGCCACCGATGCACCCGGTGCCAGCCCATCGAGCTGGTTTGCCGGCATGCGGATGGTGTGGGTGCGGAAATCCGTTTTCTCCAGGATGTCGACAACCTCGGCAGTGCCCTGAACGATACCTGTGAACATGGAAATAACCCTCGAATTCAGTGACCCGACATTCTAACATGATGATGCACCGCCCCAAGCTGATAGCCTTGACCGGATACCCGCAGGCGGTTCATGTTGGGCATGTTGAGACAACCTGGAGGTGTCATGAGGATAACCCGTTTCATCGATGACAGGGGTGAGACCCGGTTCGGCCGGGAGTTGGATCCCGGACAGGCCGAGTTGCTGGAAGGCGATCTTTTCGGCGGTCTCAGGGGTACTGGAGAGATTGTTGATATAGGTCGACGACTCGCTCCCCTGGTGCCGGTCAACATCTTCTGTATCGGTCTCAATTACCGGGAGCATGCCCGGGAGACCGGGATCGCGCTGCCCGAGAACCCGGTGATCTTCATGAAGCCCACCTCCGCCTTGAGCCATCCCGGCGACGATATCGTTCTTCCGGCCTGCAGCCGTCATGGCCCGGAGGTGGACTACGAGGCGGAGTTGGCAGTGGTTATCGGCAAGGCCGCCCGCAATGTCCCCCAGGCCGATGCACTGGATCATGTCTTCGGGTACACCTGCGCGAACGATGTTTCCGCCAGGAAGTGGCAGATGCATGGCGGTGGCGGCCAGTGGATCAAGGGTAAGAGTTTCGACACCTTCTGTCCCCTGGGGCCGGTGCTGGTGACGGCGGACGAGATACCCGATCCCCAGCGGCTGGCCGTTCGCGCCACCCTCAACGGCGAGGTGATGCAGGACGGCAATACCTCGGACATGATCTTCTCCGTCGCCAGCCTGATTCACCAGCTGAGCCAGGACACCACCCTGCTGCCGGGTACCGTGATACTGACCGGTACCCCCTCCGGTGTCGGGTTCGCAAGGGATCCCCAGGTCTATCTCTCGGCGGGCGACCGCATCGATGTTCAGATCGATGGTATAGGGAGATTGGAGAACCGGGTGGCCTAGGCGCCGGGTTGATAATTATTTCTTGGAATCTTCCAGGATATCGATGCGCAGGTGACGCCGCCGGCGATCACTGCCCCGGCGCTCATCGGAGATCTCGGTCGGCGGGGTGATCATGGTGGCCCGGCGGTCCCGGTTGGGGGAGCGGTGCTGGTACTTGTGGACCTCGACCTGCTTGCCATTCAGTGACATGCTGCTGAGCTGATCCAGGATGCCGGGATGCATGACCTCGGGTTCAATCTCGGCAAGGCCGTGAAACTCCTCCGCGCCATTATCGCGGTCGATGATGCGCATCATCTCGCAATGGGCGATCCATTTCCTTGACGGAAGGACCGACTCGGTGAGGCAGGATTGCAGACCCTCGGTGATGAACTGGGTCAGCTCCTTATGGCTTGTCTGTTCCGGAATATTGCTGATAAAAATCCACATTGCACAAAACCCTACGCCCACAGCGGGCGTCCACCTCAATTATAGACCAGAAACGGACGGGTTATTCCGGCATGTTCGGCGGATCCAGATCCTCCTGGGGTCGGTTGGCGGGATCCCTCAGATTCTCTTTCCAGCTGCTGATCAGGTTGATGTGCTCCTGCTCCTCGTCGCTGAATTTCGATGCCATGGCCCTGACATCGGGATTGGGTGAGCTGTCGGCCACCTTGGCGTAGAAATCCTGGCCACGCTTTTCGTTGTGTAGGGCAAGCACCAGGGCCAGGTAGGCGTCCATCAGGTAGTGGGCCTCCTCCATGGGCACGCTTTCAGGGCTTTCGGGGGTGGACCATTTGAACTCCCAGGGTGGCAGTTTCGGCAGTGTCATGCCTGCCGACAGCTGCTCCACCTCGTGGGCATGTTTCTGACCGTAGTGGGCCAGCTTGCGGAAAAGGGCCGCGGTTTCCAGGTTGTTGTGCACTTCCATGCTGTCGGCCAACTGCTCATAGCGCTCCACCGACTCCAGCTCCAGTTCCATGGCATGGGCCAGAAACTCCTCAACCGTTTCGATCAGTCTGCTAGCTGTTGTGCTGTTCATACCTGGAACTCCTTCTCAAGCGTGGACGGCTCGCATACTGCATCATATGCCGGTTGCCAGGGTGGCAGTTCAGTGCGGTATATCAGGCCGGTGCCCATGCCGTCATCGGCCTGCAGGCCCTGGGCCGTTGTCACGGGGTTGGCGGTGACCTCCTCGGCATACTCGTGCACCTGTTTCTTCCACCCCTTCTGCTCGGGACGGAATGTGGTACAGGGACTGAGTACGTGAACAAACGAGAACCCCTTGTGCAGAATAGCCTCCACCAGGATCTGGGTCAGCTTGGTGGGATCTCCGGAGAAACCCCGTGCGATGAAGCTGGCACCCGATGCGAGTGCGATGGCCGCCGGGTTGAAGCTGGGTACCCCGGGTCCGTGGGGGGTCAGCTTGCTCGCAGCCCAGTCCGGTGAGGTGGTGGGCGAGGCCTGTCCCTTGGTCATGCCGTAGACCTCGTTATCCATCACGATATAGGTGATATCCATGTTGCGACGACAGGCGTGGATGAAATGGTTGCCGCCGATGGAGAAGCCGTCACCGTCACCGCCGGCCGCGATCACCGTCAGGTCGGGGCGGGCAGCCTTCAGGCCACCGGCAACCGCCAGTGCCCGGCCGTGTACGCCGTGGAATCCATACACCTCGGAATAGGCGGGCAGGCGGGAGGAGCAGCCGATACCGGAGATCAGGGCAACATCCTCACGCTTCAGTGCCAGGTGGGCGAGGGCCTTGCTGAGTGCGCTGAGCACCGCGAAGTGACCGCATCCCGGGCACCACACCGGCTTGATGTCGGACTTGTAGTCCTTTGCCTTCAATGGTTGCTGGGTCTGTTCAGTCATCGGCTGACTCCTCTCTCAAAATCGCCATGATGTCGTTGGGCCTTATGGGCAATGGTCCGGGACGGGCCATGGAGCGGGTGCCGTCGGGCAGTGCCTGGCAGGCATTGAGGTAGTGGAAGAGTTGTGCGCCGTGATTCTGCTCCACCACCAGTGCGCTGGAGACCCTCTCCAGGGCAGCGGCCAGTTTCTCATCCTGCAGCGGCGCCAGCAGCCGCAGGGCGATGGCGCGGGTCGGGGTGCCGGAGCGGGTCAGCCGCTCGGCTGCCTCGAATACCGCGCCCGAGGACGAACCCCAGGTGATGAGGCAGTGCTCCCCCTCGCCCTGCAGTTCTGCCCAGCGGGGACCGTAGTCGAACTGCTCGAGCTTGTCCCTGCGCTTGTCGAGCTGGCGACCATGATCTTCCGCCATGCTCGAGGGGGTGCCGCGTTCATTGTGCTCCAGTCCATCGGCCGTGTAGATGCATCCCTCGGTACCGGGTACCGACATGGGAGACAGGGCGTCTTCGGTCAGGGCATAGCGCTGGTAGTGGCCTTCTCCTGCCGGACTGCTCGCCAGCAGGCGCTGGTAACGCGCTTCCGGCTCGTCCGGTGGAGAGATGATGGCGCGGGCCTGGCCCTGTGACTGGTCGCTGAGTACGATGGCCACGGTCTGCAAAGCCTCGCTGAGATGGACCGCCCACTGGGTCGTGAAGGCGCAGTCGCCGATATCGGTGGCTGCCATGACCAGGTGAGGTGCGTCGCCGTGCAGTCCATAGAGGGCAATGTTCAGGTCCGACTGCTCCGACTTGGTCGGAATGCCGGTGGAGGGACCGCCCCGCATCACGTTGGAGACCACCAGCGGGGTTTCGCTGGTCACGGCCAGGCCAAGCCCTTCCATCATCAGGCTCAGGCCCGGTCCCGAGGTGGCGGTCAGGCTGGGTACGCCGCCGAAAGATGAGCCGATGATCATGTTCACCGATGCCAGCTCATCCTCCGCCTGCAGCAGGGAGCCGCCCAGTTTTTCCAGGTTTGGGGCGAGCCATTCCAGGATCTCGCTTGCCGGGGTGATGGGGTAGGCCGCCACGAATCGCACCCCGCCGCGTACCGCGCCTATGCCGCTCGCCTCGTTGCCGGAGATGTTCCAGCGCTCCGGCGGTTCGGCCGGCAGATCCAGGGGGGATATGGGCAGCTGCTCCCACTGCTGGGCGTAACCGAGGCTGATACAGGATTGGGTCGCCTCTACCGCCTTTTCACCTTTCTTGCCGAGGTGTTCCGCCGCCACCTTGAGCAGCGCCTGGTCCGGCAGGCCCAGCAGTTTCGCAAGAATACCCAGTCCAACCATGTTGGGTCGGCCCCCCTCGATGGACTTGGCGAGGGATTTCAGCGGGGCGTCCAGTACCTGGAGGTCATCACCGGCCAGTTCTTCCGGGATCTCGCCGGCATCCGGATCGCGGATGATCAGGCTGCCGGGTTTCAGTGGTATCTCGTCCACGAAGCGGGTCACGTTGAGCCAGTCGAAGGCGAGCAGGATATCGAAATGGTCATCCAGGTTGTTGATCGGTCTTTCGCCCACCCGCAGCATGGCGGCGGATTCCCCGCCGCGGATCTGGGGTCCCGACGAACGTGTCATGAGGCCGAACAGGCCGGCCGCGGCGATCGCCTTCAGCAGCATCTGTCCCGCTGTCACGACGCCGCTGCCACCGGATCCGGTGATGGCGACCGACAGGGTGTCCACGTGATCACTGTTATTCGTTTTCATTGGCCTTCCGCTGCACTCCTCGTCGTCCTGAAACATGGTGTGATGGTCATTGCCCTAGTATGGGCTGTAACACTTCCTTCGGAAATGATCTGTATCCGTATATCGTGAGATCGATTTCCCGAGCTGCCGTTGTGACCGCTTACCGGGGCTCCAGGGTCTGGTATCATGGTCCAATCTGCGCCAAGTTGTGTTTCACACTGGCATATAACCGGTAAAACGGAAATGATCATCATTCGAAGAATAGTCCTGATTCTCGCAATATGCCTGGCCAATGGAGCGGTTATCGCCGCCTCGCCCCAGGGGCAGAATGAGACACGCACGGTCTGGGACGCGGTGATGCAGTTCGGTGACAAGGTCGCCGCCCGGTTGATGCCCAGGTTTCAGTTCGCCGAGGTCAGCTGGCCGCCGCGGGCAGTGACACTGCTCGCCCTCAAGGATACCCGGTTGCTGGAGTTGTGGGCCCAGGACCGCAAGGGGGCCTGGCGGCATGTACGCGACTACCGCATCAAGGGGATGAGTGGAGGCAAGGGTCCCAAGCTGCGTGAAGGTGACCGGCAGGTGCCCGAGGGGCTCTACCGTATCACCATGCTCAACCCCAACAGCAGCTACCATCTCTCGATGAAGCTGGACTATCCCAACGCCTTCGACCGGGCCCAGGCCGGTTTCGAGGGACGAACCGATCTCGGTGGCGATATCTTCATCCATGGCAAGACGGTCTCCAGGGGCTGTATCGCGGTGGGTGACAACGCGATGGAGGAGCTTTTCGTGATGACCGCGCTGCTGGGTGCCGACAAGGTCTCCGTGCTGATCTCACCCAGGGATTACCGTTTCCGCCCCCTTGAGCCCCTGGATGCCGATACCCCCAACTGGGTCCGGGAGCTGAACGAGCGCATCGCGTTCAATATCCGCCGTTTCCCACTGCACAGAAAGTAGCCGTTGACCCTGTTCACCATACATTCCGGCAGGCAGAAGGCCGATGGCTAGGAAAACCGTAAAGAAGAAGCGCCAGCCCGCCCGCAAGGTGTCCACCCGCAAGCGCGGCAAGACGAGGGCCGCAAAGCGCAGGCGCGGCCAGGGCAGGGGGCGCTGGTTACTGCGGCTGACCGCCCTGGGTTTTCTCTTCAGCCTGGTTGTCGGTATCTATGTCCTCTACCTGGATCACCAGGTGCAAACCCGTTTCGAAGGCAAGCGCTGGGCAGTGCCTGCCCGGGTTTACGGACGTCCGATGGAGCTCTACCCGGGGGCCGCGGTGACGCCACAGCAGCTGACTGCGGAGTTCAGTCGTCTCGGTTACCGCAAGGTGAAACATCCTAAGCAGGCTGCCAGCTGGTCACGCAACGGTGGCCGCTTCCTGGTGCGTACACGCCCCTTCACCTTCTGGGACGGCAGGGAGCCGGCCCGTTACCTGGACCTGAGATTCGATGGCGACCAGCTCTCCTCCATCCGGGAGGTGGGCCGTGGGGATCTGCCCCTGTTCCGGCTCGAGGCACCGCAGGTGGGGAGTATCTATCCCAACCACAACGAGGACCGGGTGCTGGTGTCCCGCAAGGCGCTGCCCGGGCAGTTGGTAAAGGCGCTGCTGGCGGTGGAGGACAGGGATTTCTACAGCCACCACGGGGTCAACCTGAAGGCGATTGCGCGGGCCATGTGGGCCAACCTGCGGGCGGGCGGCCTGGTGCAGGGGGGGAGTACCCTGACCCAGCAGCTGGTGAAGAACTTCTACCTGACCCATGAGCGCACTCTCTGGCGCAAGCTCAACGAGGCGGTGATGGCGCTGCAGCTCGATGCCCACTATCCGAAGGACGAGATCCTGGGCGCCTACGCCAACGAGATCTACCTGGGGCAGGATGGGCGGCGGGCCATCCACGGTTTCGGCCTGGCCAGTCACTTCTATTTCAACCGCCCCCTGGGGGAGCTGGACCTGCCCAAGCTGGCCCTGCTGGTGGGTATCGTGAAGGGCCCCTCCTACTACGACCCGAGGCGCCATCCGAAACGGGCGCTCAAGCGGCGCAACCTGGTGTTGAAACTGATGGCCGACCAGGGGGCGATCACCCGGGCCCAGGCCAAAAAGGCCTCGGCATCGTCACTGGGGGTGACCTCGCGCTCCGGCAAGGGCAGGGGTAACTATCCCGCCTTCATGGACCTGGTGCGCCGGCAGCTCCATCGCGACTACCGCGAGGAGGATCTCACCTCCGAAGGACTGCGCATCTTCACCACCCTCGACCCCTGGGTACAACGGAAGGCCGAGGAGGCGGTGTCCGGCCGCCTGGAGCGCCTGGAGAAGCGCCACAAGCTGCCTGCCGGCAAGCTGGAGGGCGCTGCCATCGTACTGGGTTCCCAGAGTGCGGAAGTGCTGGCGGTGGTGGGTGGTCGCAAGGCCCGCTATTCGGGATTCAACCGCGCCCTCGATGCGGTACGCCCGATCGGTTCACTGATCAAGCCGGTGGTCTACCTCGGGGCCCTGATGCAGCACGACGACTACACTCTGATCAGCAGGCTGGATGACACCCGTTTCACCATCCGGGGCAGTGATGGAAAGGAGTGGTCGCCGCGAAACTACGATCGCCAGGCCCACGGTGAGGTACCCCTCCACGAGGCCCTGGCCCACTCCTACAACCTCTCCACCGTGCGCCTCGGCATGGCCCTTGGACTGGACAGGGTGCTGGAACTGCTCAGCGAGCTTGGGATCAACCGGCCGGTCGATCCGCTGCCCTCGATGCTGCTGGGTGCCGCCTCTCTCTCCCCCCTGGAGGTGGCCCAGCTCTACCAGGGGTTCGCGGCCGGCGGTTTTCACTCCCCGCTGAAGGCGATCCGCGAGGTGCAGGCGAGTGATGGGCAGCCCCTGCAGCGTTACCCGCTGACCGTCAGGCAGGCGGTGCCCGGGGGTGCCGTCTACCTGCTCAACCGCAACCTGCAGGAGGCGGTACGCAGTGGCACCGGCCAGCGACTCTCGGCCTTCCTGCCGGGGAGACTCAACATCGCGGGCAAGACAGGTACCACCGACAAGCTGAGGGACAGCTGGTTTGCCGGTTTCAGTGGCGATAAAGTGGCCGTGGTATGGGTCGGCCGGGACGACAACAAGCCTGCGGGCCTGACCGGCAGCAAGGGTGCCCTGGAGGTCTGGGGTGATATGATGCGCCGGTTGAATCCACAGCCCCTAGAGCTGATCAGGCCGGAGTCCGTTGAGCTGGTGTGGATCGATCCGGCGTCCGGCCTGCGGGCCGATGAGACCTGCGAAGGGGCCCGACAATACCCTTTTATCAGCGGGTCGGCACCGGCGGTATCATCCTCCTGTGTGCGGGATGGGGATGGCGCCATCGGCGGAATATTACGGAGTATCTTTGAATGAAGTTGAGAACACTTTTCATTGGGGTCGCAGTCTCCCTGCTGTTGGCCGCATGTGTCACCCCTCCCACGGAGCGGCCGGCCACGGTGCGCAAGCCTGCGCCCGTGAAGTCCCAGCCGGTGGAGCCGCCACCTGCCGAGGAGGCGGGTACCCGGATCAGGGCCTACGAGCCGGCGGAGACGGTGGCCATCAGGCCGGTCTACAGCAAGGCGGTACAGAGCCTGATGCAGCAGGCGGACCGGCAAAAGGCCAAGGGTGACCTGGCCGCTGCCGTGGTCAGTATCGAGCGGGGTCTGCGGATCGAGCCCCGCAACGCCCATCTCTGGAACCGGCTGGCTCACCTGCGCTATGACCAGGGACAGCGGGGGCTGGCCGCCGACCTGGCCGCCAAGTCCAACTCGCTTGCCGGGCGCGACCTGGAGCTCAAGCGGGACAACTGGTTGCTGATCGCCGATGCGCGGCGCTCGGTGGGCGATATCGCCGGTGCGCGCAGTGCCGAGCGCAAGGCGAGGATGCTGCACTGAATGGGTGGTAAGAGGAGCCAATACCCGGCGTTATGGGATACAATGGCTTGATAACAAAATGATTATCACGGGATATGCGGACCGGATATGAGCCTCTACGCGGCAAGTAAACTGATCACCCAGGCGCGCCAGCTGGCGGCCGAGTACCGCCGTACCATGGGCAAGCCACTACCGGGTATCAGCAACGAGATCGCACTCCACGACGGCATCCACCTGCTGGAGCTGGTGCCGGCGGAAGAGGGTGCGGTCGGCTATGACGCGACAGACCCCGCCAGGGGTGATCTGCGTATTCAGATCAAGAGCCGCACCATCTTCGACGAGAGCAAGTCGGGGCAGCGTATCGGTCAGCTCAAGATGGACCAGGACTGGGACGCCGTGGTGCTGGTGCTGATGGACGAGAACTACGAGCCTTTCGAGATCTACGAGGCCGAGCGGGACGAGCTGCTTGAATTCATGGACAAGTCGAGCAGCAGCCGGGCCAAGCGGGGCGCCCTCTCGGTGGCACGTTTCAAGATCATAGGACGCCTTGCCTGGACCCGGGAGGATGGCCTGGAGCCCGAGGTCTGGGACAACCAGGCGGGTTGAGGTGTCCGGTTACCGATGATCGATATCCAAGAGGTGCTCGGGCCGGATGGCCTGCTGGCCAAGTCCGTGGAGGGCTTCGCCTACCGCCCGGAACAGGAGGCGATGGCATCCGCGGTCGCGGAGACCATCGACCAGGGTGGCGTGCTGATCAGCGAGGCGGGCACGGGAACGGGTAAGACCTTCGCCTACCTGGTGCCGGCACTGATCTCGGGCCAGAAAGTTATCATCTCCACCGGAACCAAGAATCTCCAGGACCAGCTGTTTCACCGCGACCTCCCACTGGTACGCGAGACCCTCGCCGTGCCTGCCGACGTGGCGCTGCTCAAGGGGCGTTCCAACTACCTCTGCACCCACCGCATGGAGAGCACCCTGATGGAGGGACGGCTGCGCTCCAAGGAGATGGTGAACCAGCTGATGGCCATCAAGGGGTGGTCGGGCCGTACCTCCAGCGGTGATATCGCCGAGTTGAACGATATCCCGGAGGATGCCCAGATCTGGCCCTATGTCACCTCCACCACCGACAACTGCCTTGGCCAGGAGTGCAGCGACTACAGCACCTGTCACCTGGTGGAGGCGCGACGCAGGGCCCAGGAGGCGGACCTGGTGGTGATCAACCACCACCTGCTCTGTGCAGACTTCGCACTCAAGGAGGAGGGCTTCGGTGAACTGCTGCCGGGGGCCGACTGTTTTATCGTCGACGAGGCCCATCAGCTACCCGAAGTGGCCAGTAACTTCTTTGGCGTCACCCTCAGCGGCCGCCAGCTGATCGAACTGGCCAAGGACACCGAGACGGAGTATCACCGCGAGGCGGGTGATATGAAAGAGATCAACGAGCGGACCGACACTCTCGCCCGCTCGGTGCGCGACCTGCGCCTGGTGTTCGGGCTGGATATCCGCCGCGGGCCCTGGAAGGAGATCGCTGCGGATGAGCGCATCATGCAGAGCCTGCAGCGTGTCGGCGAGGAGCTGCAGGGATTGTCTGACCTGCTGGAGTCGGTGAAGGGCCGGGGTAAGGGGCTCGACAGCTGCCTGGACCGCTGCCAGCAGATGCAGGGGGTGCTGGCATCCATCCGTGACGATGACGACAGCGACGTGATCCGCTGGTTCGAGACCCACCGCCAGAGCTTCCGGCTCAACCGCACGCCGCTGGATATCTCCGGCATGTTCCAGGCCCAGATGGAGCGCCACCCGGGGAGCTGGGTGTTCACCTCGGCGACCCTGGCGGTGGGTGAGAAATTCGAACACTTCCAGCACCAGCTGGGACTCTCCAGTGCCACGACCGCCCGCTGGGACAGTCCTTTCGACTACCCCAACCAGGCCCTCTGGTTCGTGCCGAAGGGGCTCCCAGATCCCCGTTCAGGGGACGGTTACACCGAGGCTGTCGCAGAGATCGCGCGCCAGGTGGTGACCGCCAGCAGGGGGCGTGCCTTCCTGCTCTTCACCAGCTACCGCGCCCTGCACAAGGCGGCCGAACTGCTGGAATCGGCCCTCGATTACCCGCTGCTGGTGCAGGGGAGTGCGCCCAAGGCCAAGCTGCTGGACGAGTTCCGCGCCCTGGGTAACGCGGTGCTTCTGGGCACCGCCAGCTTCTGGGAGGGTGTGGATGTACGCGGTGAGGCGCTCTCCTGCGTGGTGATCGACAAGCTCCCCTTCTCCTCCCCGGGAGACCCCGTTCTCCAGGCGCGGATCGATGCGCTGCGAAAGCGGGGCGGCAACCCGTTCAAAGAGTTCCAGGTCCCCCAGGCTGTGATTGCCCTCAAGCAGGGTGCAGGGCGCCTGATCCGCGATGTGACCGACCGCGGGGTGCTGGTGATCTGCGACCCCAGGTTGCTGAAGCGCGGTTACGGTCATGTCTTTCTCGACAGCATGCCGCCCATGGCGCGAACCCGCGATATTGCCGATGTGGAGCGCTTTTTTGACGATGATATTGCGGATACCGCCTGATTGGGCACGCCATGCACGAATCGATCGGTATGGGCCGTGGCAGGGCCTATCGAATTAGTGTTAACAGGCCCTAGCCATTACAATGCCCAGCCATGAAACTACTCGCCATTGAGACCGCCACCGAGGCCTGTTCCGCCGCTCTCTCCATCGACGGGGAGATCACTCAGCGTTACGAGGTCCAGGCGCGCAAGCATACCGAGCTGATCCTGCCGATGATGGATAGCCTGCTGGCCGAGGCCGGCATTGCCCTGTCACAGCTCGATGCCCTGGCCTTTGGCCGGGGACCCGGCGCCTTCACCGGTGTGAGGGTGGCCACCGGCGTGGTCCAGGGGGCGGCCTTTGCCGCCGATCTGCCGGTGGTGCCGGTCTCCACCCTGGCCGCCCTGGCGCAACGCCACTACCGGGAGCAGGGGTGCCAGCGTCTTTTGCCTGCCTTCGATGCGCGCATGGGTGAACTCTACTGGGGCGCTTACCTGGTGGATCAGCAGGGATTGGTTGAACAGCAGGTAGGGGACCAGGTGGCACCCCCGGAGGCGGTGACGCTGCCGGATGGGGAGGATTGGCACGCTGTCGGTACCGGTTGGGGGACCTATGCCGAGGTGCTGAAAGCCCGCCTGGGCACCGCCCTGGCATCGGTGACCCCCGACCTCTACTGTGCCGCCCACGACGTGGCCCTGCTGGGGGTTGCGGGTCTTCTCAGGGGGGAGGCGGTGTCCGCTGAACAGGCGTTACCGGTCTACCTCAGGGACCAGGTGGCATCGAAGCCGAAGCAGTGAGCGGAACCGGTGCACATTTTTACCCGCTTTATCGGAAAAAAAGGTTAAAAATCATTAAAGTCGGCATAATTCATGCCGATCACTTGTGACACGGTCATTTCAGTGTTGGAATAAGTCATTTAAGGGTTACATGGAAGTTGAAACGCCGATAGTTGGAACGGCTGACCCGGTAAAGCAGAAGCAGAAATAGATCCGAAGGGGGGATTTATGCGTTTTTTCCAGAAAGCAGCAGCGGTGTTTATTGCATCCGGAGTGCTCTGTACCGCTGTATGGGCTCAAAGTTCCGAGACACCAGAGACTCGGGAGATAATGGAACTCAGGAAGCGACTGGAATCGCGCATCGAGCAGATGAAGAGCGAGGAGGGCGGCCTCGAGAAGATGCAGAAAGAGGGGCGTGACCGGACGGTCCTGTGCAAGACCTGCCATGGCGTTGACGGCATCGCGGTCAAGGAGCTGGTGCCGAACCTTGCGGGGCAGAACCCCGTCTACCTGGTCGACCAGTTCAAACGTTTCGGTGATGGCCGTCGCAACGACTTTTTCATGAGCGCCCTGGCCAAGTCCTTCAGCGAAGAGGACAAGATCAAGATCTCCCTCTACTACTCCAGCATGGAGATGAAGGCTTCCGGTGGAGGCAAGCTCGAGTTGATGACCCAGGGCAGAACGCTCTACAGGGAGACCTGCAGCAGCTGCCACGGAGACGATGGCAAGGGCCAGGAGGGCTACGCCCGCCTGGCGGGACAGCGCTTCGACTACGTGGTGAAGATGCTCAAGGAGTTCCGCGACCGTACCGGCCGCAGGACCAACCCCTGGATGTCCGGCGTGGCACTCAAGTTGAGTGACGAGGATATGGAGGCGGTGGCCACCTACCTGGCGAGCCTGAAATAGAGCGCCATCGGCTTAGGCGTTCTGCAAGCCTGAAAAACCCCGCGAGCCAATGATTTGGCTGCGGGGTTTTTGTTTGCCTGGAAATCAATTTTTGATCGGGGGGAATGGCTTTGTTCAACGCCCCGCGAAATTGATAACCCGTCACCCCGGCGAAGGTCGGGGTCCAGTATTTCCAGTGATTTATGGATTCCGGCATACGCCGGAATGACGAGTATTGTCGGTTCCAATGCGTTACGTTGACCTGAAGGCGCCATCGGCGCCCTTTTTTATTGGCAGGTGTTTGACTGCTACTGGCTGATCTCCGCCGGCAGCGGGATCATCCCGGGTGCGTCATCCTGGTAGTAGTAGTCGAAGCTGTTGTGCAGGTTGTTGGTGAAGCTCCACGCCTCGTTGAACGAGAGACCGCTGTTCTCGGGGAAGATCACCTTGATATAAAGACCGTCGCTCTGTACCGCCTTCAACTGGCTCAGCTTCTGCTCCAGGACCTGCTGGGAGATGCGGCTGAAACCCGCCTCGTCCTGGGTCTTGGCGTCGATGAGAAACTGTCCGTCCACCTTGCTGTAGCGTACCTCGACCAGGTAGCGGCCTTCCGGCGAACGGGCCGGGCGCACCAGCTTGTCATACTTGATCTTCAGCTCACGATACTCGCCGCGCAGGGAGCTCAGCTCGAGAACGGTCTGGCGTCCCGTGCTCTTCTCCTGCTGCAGCTCTTCCGACTGGATGGTGTAGCGATCCTGCAGGCTGGCCAGCTGTTGCTGGATCGCCTCGACCTGGGCCTTCATGCCGCTCAGGGTCGTCTGTGTCTCCGCCAGCAGCTGCTGAGACTCTGTCAGCTGCTGCTGGGTGATGTTGTAGTTCTGCTGGATGGTGTTGTAATTCTGCTGCAGGGTGTTGATCTGTGTCTGTGAGCGCTTCAGCTTTTCACCCAGTGTATAGTTCTCCGCCGCCAGCTGGTCCCGGTGCAGGGTGAGGTCCTCTTTTTCGGCGATCAGCCTGGAGATCTCCACGTCCTGGTTGCCGATGGTGGCATCCTGCTGCTGGCGCATCTCTTCCAGGCGCATCATCTTGATCTGCAGCATCGACAGCTTGTTCTCGGTGTCGATCAGCTTCAGGGCCAGGCTCTCCTTCTCCTCGCCGGTGGTGCGGGCCAGCTCCATGGCCGAGCGCTCGGCCGCCATGGTGGCGCGCAGCTGGTTCACCAGTTCGATATTACGCAGCAGCAGGATCACCATGGCGATCATGAAGATCATCACGATCACCGTCATGATGTCGGTGAACGAGGGCCAGAAGCTCTCCTGGTTCTGACCGTCCTGCCGGTTGAGGCGCAGATCGGTGAAGCTGCTGTTGGGTAGCATGGCTTATTCCGGCAGGCGGAAGCCGATCTTGAGCAGCTTCTTGATGTCGTTCATATCGTCTGCCACCGGCTGGATCTTGGTCTTGTAGATCTCCACCAGGGCGGAGCCGATGCGGTTCTCGAGGTCCTCGAACGCCTGCTGGGACTTCTTCATCTCGTCCGCCAGCTGGTTGTAGGACTCCTGGGAGCCCTCCATCTGGTTGACCAGCCCCTGCAGGGAGCGGATCAGGCCGGTGAATTCGTAGAGGATGCTCTCGGTCTGTACCTGGAAGCGGGGCAGCAGGTAGTTGTTGGTCACCTGCTCCACGGCGCTCACCAGGTTGGTCTGCACATCGGTAAGTTTCAGGTAGAAGTAACCGAAGTAGATGTAACAGACGATGGCGGTGATGGTGGTGGAAAGGGCGGTGGACATACCGTGAACCACCAGGCCCATGCCATCCACGTTGACCGCAGAGGCCAGCAGGTCGGAGGCGCCGATCAGGGCGATGGAGAGCGACACGATGGTGCCGAACACGCCGGTCAGGATCAGGATGTTGTTGATGAACTTGGGAAAACTGTTGCGCGTGCTCTCCGAGGCCACCAGGGTGGAGGCCAGGGCGTTGTGGTTGACCGGGGTGTTGGACTGGTGCAGGGTCTCCATGGTGCGGAAGCGGTGGGAGATGATGCTCTTCTCGTTCACGTCGGTCAGGGGGTTGGCGTTATCCTCGAGATTCTCCACGAAACGCTTCATGTTGCGCTCCTCCTTGCCATAGGCGAGAAGGATCCAGATGATCTTGACGATACCCAGTACGAACAGCGCCAGGATCGAGCCGTTGATGATCAGGCCGGTGGCGGTCAGCTGGTCCCGGAAATAGACGTCGTTGATAAAATCGAGTTTCCAGACCAGTAAGGCAGCGGAGAGTGCCGCGATGATGATCATTCGCACCAGCACTTTTCTGCTGAGATTGCTACGAAACTGTATGCTTTCCAAAACCGTTCCCCTGTGGAGTGCGCAACAGCTGATCAGCTTATCACATTTATATTGGGGTACGATTAAAATGAGTATTCAGGTTGATAGAGAGGCTTTATCCGATGCGGAGTATTGAAAAGGGGCGTGCCGACCTGCTCGAAATCTTCGAGGCCGCCGTGGAGGCGGTGGGCGGACGCAGGGCGGTCAGCGATCACCTGCAGGCTTCACCCCTGGAGGGGGAGTGGTCCCTGGTGGCCGTGGGCAAGGCGGCGGAGGCCATGGCCAGGGGCGCCGAGGAGGTCCTCGGAGAGAGACTGCTGGACGGCCTGGTCATCACCAAGTGGGGGCACCTGGATCCGCAGTGGCTCGCCGGCAGCCGGTTTCAGGGGATCGAAAGCAGCCACCCGGTGCCTGACGGGGCGAGCCTCGAGGCGGGGCGTCGGATGGTGGATTACCTGGAGGAACTGCCCGAAGAGAGGCAGTTGCTGTTCCTTATCTCCGGTGGCACCTCCAGCTTGGTGGAACTCCTGCCCCCCGGGGTGGAGGGTGAACAGCTTGCCAGGCTCAATGAGTGGCTGCTCTCCAGCGGTCTCTCCATCACCGCCATCAACCGCATCCGCAAGCGGATCTCCCTGGTCAAGGGGGGAGGCCTGCTGCGCTATCTCGGCCGACGGAAGGTGGTGGGTCTGCTAATCTCCGATGTGCCCGGAGACGATCCGGCCATTATCGGCTCGGGTCTGTTGGTGGCCGGGGAGCGGGAAGAGAGCGTGATGCCCGCTCTGCCGGAGTGGGTGGAGCAACTGCTTGGGCAGGTTCCGGAAGGAGCCAGCGAACCAGGTATCGATGTCAGCCTCGAGATTGTGGCCAATCTGAAAAAGGCCCGGGAGGCGGCTGCAGAGAAAGCCAGGGCGCTCGGTTACGAGACACGGGTCAGTCACGCCTTCATCAGCGCCGACGCGGCCAACAGCGGCAGGCGCCTGGCACTGGAACTGCTGGATGCCCTGCCCGGGGTCTATATCTGGGGCGGGGAGCCCACCGTGATACTGCCGGAAAAACCGGGCCGGGGTGGGCGCAACCAGCACCTGGCCCTCTCGGCCGCCACGGTGATCGAGGGATCAAAGGATATCTGCTTTCTCTCCTGCGGTAGCGACGGTACAGATGGCCCCGGAGAGGATGCCGGCGGGCTGGTGGATGGCGGCACCCTGGGCAGGGGGCGCCAGCAGGGGTTCGACGCCGGGGAGTGTCTCGCCCGGGCAGATTCAGGATCCCTTCTGGAAGCGAGTGGCGACCTGGTCAGCACGGGGCCGACAGGCACCAACGTGATGGACCTGATGATCGGTCTCAAGCTCGAATAGGATGTCCAGCTCTTTCTTAGGGGCGGACCTGTTCGTGATCATGGCGTGTAAAACGGCCTGGCTTACCTGTTCTGATCAATGGGTATCTGGTTATCCCGCTCGTTGATACTCACTGGTACCCGCAGAGTTCCTACGTCAATCCCAATTCTCAAACAAATATCTGAATCGGCCAGAAACGGAAGTCCAAAGACAAATAGAAATCATCCTTAGCGCCAAACACCAAAGATGATTCTGTGGCGTGGTCTGCGTACTACACGGTAACTATTGGGCAGGACTTGCGGGTTGGAGTAGAGGCGGGTCAAAGGCTCCCCCAACCTTCTCTGCTCTCCTTTCAGCACCAGTAATCGCTGAATCCGCTCGCCGGTATCCGGATGGGTTCTCAGAAGTGACGGCTCAGGATCCCGGTAACCCGGAAACAGAATCTGTTGCCACAGGCTGCCATGGCGCTGCTCGATTTTTCCTAGCGCGGATGCCAGCCCCTCGGGGTCCCCTGTGATGCGTGCTGCCTCCAGGTCAGCATCGAACTCCCTGATCCTGGAGAGACCCAGCTGTAACAGGGCGCTCAGGGTGGGTGCGGCGATCAGCAACAGAACGGCCAGGAGAGAGATGGAGGCGATTCCCAACAGCATGAGCGGGAGTGACAGCAGGACCAGGAACAATCCGATGATCGACATCATGTGGGTCATTCGGCTGATGACATCGGCCAGTCCCATCAGGCGCATGTCATTGTTGGTGACATGGGAGATCTCGTGCGCTAGAACGCCTGCCAGTTCCCTTGGTGAGAGCAACTGCAGTAGCCCGTCGGTCACGGCAACCGCTGCATCGTCTTTACTGCCAACGGAAAATGCGTTTACGGTACGGCTGGGGATCCAGTAGAGACTGGGGGTGCGATCAAGGCCGGCACGCTTTGCCAGTTCCTGGGACAACAGAACGATCTGCGGCGCCTGCTCGAAATACAGGGGGCGGGCCTGGTACATTCTCAGAAGCCAGCGAGGCGATACGTCGGGAAGGGTGAACATGATGATGGCGACTCCGACAAAAACCCAGAGCCAGACGCCTCCACCAAACAGCAATTCGCTGCACATGGCCAGCAGCAGCGACATGCCGCCGATCAGCAGCAGAGTTTGGCCGAGATTCCGCAGTTTGTGCCTTGTGGCTGTTTCCTGGTCCATGTAGACACCGTCAATTTTCCCTCTCAATGATAGAAGATAGGGGCTTTTCCACAAAAGACACCCCACGGCAGTGGGGTGGAATAATCAAAGCCACTCGCTAGTGGAGCAAGTGTCGATCAGTTGATCTCGATCTTGTGCGATTTTCTCTGTACGGCTTTGGGTATGGTTACCTCGAGCATACCCTCGTCAAAGGAGGCCGTTGCCTTGGTGCCATCGACCTGGGCCGGCAGGTGAACCGTTCTCGTGAAACTGCCGTGATGGATTTCGGAACGGTAATACTCACCTTCCTCCTTTTTCTCCTGGTGTGTCTCTGCCTTGATGGTCAGGTACTCGTCGGAGAGGGAGATATCGAGGTCCTCTTTGTTCATGCCGGGGAGTTCTGCCCTTACCAGCACTTCATCCTCGCGGTCGATGATGTCGACCTTGGGGAAACGCTCTTCGATGTCTGAGAACTCACCCCACATCGGCCAACGCGAGCCGAAGGGTTTCAGCATGCCACCGTCCCAAAGCTGGTTGAAAAGGCGATCCATCTCTTCAAAGGGGGTCAAGCTCCGTGAAACACGCGGAACAACTTGACCCTTTTTCTCTTTAGTCTTGGTCATGGCTGTTCTCCTTAGGGTTCCACCTGGTTCCGATTTCTATATAGCGACTGGAAGAGTTGTTTTCAAGGTGTAATAAAAGCCAATATCATGCTATATATCAATGACTTAAGTTGAACTTATTGATTTTTGGATGGTCAAACTGAGTTCAGTATCCGAAATATTTTGACTTCCGATCCAATGGGGCTTTATCCATATTGAGCCATACTGACAGTATGGATAACCCCTTCGTTTCTGCCACCCTTTCTCTCCTGGTTCTGCTGCTGATAGCGGCCTTGGTCAAGCCTGTGGCAGAGCGATCTCGGGTGCCATTCCCTGTCCTGCTGGTTGTTGTGGGCATGGGGCTGGGATTGACCTCGACCCATTGGGAGGTTCCCTGGAGCGCATTGACGGAGAGTTCTGTCTTCATAGAACTGATCATGGTGATCCTTCTGCCCACCCTGGTTTTCGAGACCGCTGCAAGCCTCGACACTGACCGGTTGCTCGACAACTACAAGGCAATTCTCTACCTGGCTGTCCCCGGTCTACTCATTTCTGCAGGGATAATCACGCTTGTTGTCGGTCTGCTGACCAGCCTCGACTGGGGATTGGCACTGCTGCTCGGCATTATTCTGAGTGCCACTGACCCGGCTGCTGTAATCGCTGAGTTCCGGCGACTCGGCACCCCGAAGGATCTCAATTTACTGGTGGAGTGTGAGAGTCTTTTCAATGACGCGACCACCATTGTCCTGACCAAGATTGTGATGGTGGCACTGGGAACCGGTATTGCCTGGCAACACATGCTTATTGACGGTTCATTGCACTTCCTGGGGGCGATGATCGGTGGCGTTGTCAACGGCTGGGTTTTCGGTCGGCTTGCCTATTGGTTATTGGTGCGCCTGCGCCAGGATCAATTTTTCGGAATCACGCTGACACTGATGCTGGCGTATGGCAGTTACCTGAGTGCAGAGTACCTGTTTCATACCAGTGGCATTATCTCGACGGCCGTTGCCGGCTTGGTCCTGGCGAAAGAACGGCCTTTGCCGATTCCCCATCGAGTGGAGCAATATCTCGGCAGCTTATGGAGTTTCCTCTCCTATGTCGCAACTATCCTGATCTTCTTGATGGTGGGCCTGGTCAGCAAACCGGAACTCTTGCTGGATGGGCTCGATGTTGCGGCAGTTGTCATTTTAGGGATGCTGTTATCGAGGAGTGTCATGATTTACGGCCTGATGCCGGTTGCGGGACGCCTGCGACGACATCCCCGCAAGGTGCGTATGGCGTATCGGCACATCCTGAACTGGGGTGGGCTACGGGGCGCCGTGACACTGGCTCTTGCGATGGGCCTGTCGAGCATGATCGGTGGTGCTCACCTGCTTTCGATCGCCCTGGTTGCAGTGCTCTTCACCATTATTGTTCAGGGGTTGAGCATCGGCAGGCTTGCACACTCGCTGAAACTCGACATCCCGGAGGCACCCGAAAAAATTGCCCAGGCGGAAAGCTGGTTGTCTGCGAAGAAGAGTGCAAAAAGGCAGTTGGTGGACCTGGCTGATACCCCCTTTGCACACACGGGAGCCCCCGCAGAATATACAAAGAGCCTGGACGAGGAGACGACCAGCCTGCAGAAACAGCTGAGTCACTGGCGCAGCGAAGAAGAGGGGCCGGTCGGGGAGTGGCAGCGATTCCTCATGCGTGGTCTGTCACTGGAGGTAACCTACATTTACAAGCTTTTCGACCAGGGTTTGCTGCCATCGAAAAACTATATTCAGCTGCGTCGCAGTCTCACGGATCAGATAGAAGCACTGCGTCATGACTATCCCAGGCCGGAATTTGAGCTGTTGAAAAGAATTCCTGCATTCTGGCAGCGCATCGTGGCAAGCCTGCCTATCGCATCTCCCCGAGAGAAATTTGCCGCCCAGGATTATCTGTCGGCATGGGCAAGAAGGCTGAGCAGTGGTCATGCGATGAAGACGCTCGAATCATTGATGGAACTTGATCAAACAACCGCGGCAGTCAGGCAGGATGTACTCAAGATCTACCTTGGCTGGCATGAGGAGGCAAAAAAAAAGATCGCCACAATTGAGGAGCTTTTTCCCGGTGTGGCTGATGGACAGCAGCGCTACATGGTGCAGCAGCTCTCATTGAATGCGCAGATACAAAACATTGAACAGCAAGCAAAGTCAGGACTGTTGAACGAGGGCGAGGCCGAGCAGATGATTCATCAACTGTTGGCAGAGAAAAAACACCCTTGAAGCTCTTAAAGCGAGATATTCAGTGGCTGGGTGAATAACCCGGAATATGACGGGTTGATGACCGCTACGCTTACAGGAAAATACCACTATAATAGCTTTGATACCGGCATCCCTGCGTAATTGCGACGAACACTCATAATGCCCTCAATGAACATCCCATCTTCGCCTCGAATACTGCTGGTGGACGACGAGCCCTTTATCAGGCGTGTAACGGTTCAGGTATTGAAGCCGCTGGGCATCAGTGGCGTTCTGGAAGCGGAAAACGGTGTGGATGCTGCGAGCGTACTTGCGCAGAACGATGTGGATGTGCTGATCACGGACATCCAAATGCCCAGGATGAACGGACTGGAATTGATAAAACAGATCCGCCTCGGCAAGACCGGCGCAAAACCTGATCTGCGGACGATTGTGGTGACCTCTTTTTCTACCATGGAAGTGGTGACCGCCAGTCTCGCTTTGGATGTCAATGGCTTCCTGGTGAAACCGATTTCGGCTGAAGATGCGTCCGGGAAAATCGGAATTGCCATACAGGAACAGATGAGCCTGAAGAATCGCGAGGATTACCTGTCGGTCGACACCGACCTGCAAAGCCTCGCCCAGGCCGCAGCAGAGGAGAGCAAAAAAACCGATGCATCCATGGTGCGGAAAGAGGAGGACCAGGCAATCCGCGAGGCCGGAGGCAGAGAGTTGCCGCTGGAACAACTTGAGCCCGGAATGCATCTGCTGGAAGATATCGACTCGGTCTCCGGCTTGACGCTCATTTCAGCTGGACAGAAGCTGACAGAGAGTCTGATCAACCGGATAAACGAATTGAAGCAAGTGATCGACGCCTCTGCTGTGCGTGTCAGCTGAACAGGCGTTCTCTCAGGTCAGGCCAGCCGGCCATCCAGGCAGGTATCTCGTCACCGGGCATGGGACGGGCGGTAAAATAGCCCTGCACCTGGTCACAACCCAATGCTTCCACTTTTGTCCACTCCTCCTTGTTCTCCACCCCTTCCGCAACGATGGACATGCCCAGTTTCTTGGCCATCTGCACCGTGGATTCGAGGATCACGCCCGTCCTGTCGCCGTGGGCATCGGGGTTTACGTAGCTGCGATCGAGCTTGAGTTCATCGAAGGGCAGGTCACGCAGTTGGGTGAGGTTGGAGTGGCCGGTGCCGAAATCGTCGATCGAGAGCCTGATCTTCTTCATGCGCAGACGTAGCAGAACCTCCAGGGGACGAACAAGGTCCTCCATCAGCTGGCTCTCCGTCACCTCCAGCTGGAAGTGGCTGAGCTGACCGCCGGCATCGGTGACGACCCTGTCCAGGGTATCGGGAAACGCTGGATCGTGCAGGCTGTTCATGGAGATATTGAAGGCCACCTTCAGTTCGATGCCCTCTTTCTGCCACCCATTCTCGATACCGGCCGCCTGTGCCATAAGGGCAAAAGTGAGCTTGTCGATCAGGCCATGCTGTTCCGCTACCGGGATGAAGTCACCGGGATAGATGGTGCCGTGGCTGCTGTCAGGCCAGCGGGCCAACGCTTCCACACCGACCGGCATGCGGGTGGCAATGTCGATCTTGGGCTGGAACCAGGGTTTCAGTTCCCCGGCGTCAATCGCCTTGTCCAGCATATCCGGCGTTACGTCGACACCCTCGTGAGCGCGCTTCTGCAATGTGCCCTGACCAGTGCATCTCGACAGGCTCTCAAGAAGTTTCTCAGGCTGAAGCGGCTTCGGAAGGGCACCGATCACCGAGAGTCCCCTTGCCTTGGCCAGGGATTCAGCCATGGTGAGGGTCTGGTTGTCCTCGCCACTGAACAGCAGGATATCACCGCGGTAACCCATATCGTCGAACTTCCTCAACAGTTCGAGGCCATCGGCATCGGGCATGTTGAGGTCACTGAGTACCAGGCCGACGGGGGGCTCAGCCGAAGAGACGGTCTCCATGGCAATGGCGACGGAGCCTGCAGTAGCGACATGGGAGAAACCCAGGCGACGGAGTACGAACTCCGTTGTGCGCAACACGAACAGTTCGTCATCGACAACGAGTACGGTATTGGGAAAGGTCGTCGGTTCCATAACTTTAGAGCTCGTGCATCACGCCTTATTATTGTAGGCCTCTATCCAGTGCCTTACTTGATCGAACAGCTCCGGGAAGCGCTGCATTTCCTGCTCCACCCCCTGCGCATCCTTCTCCTTGCCTGCCGTCTCCAGGCGCATACAGCAGTCCGCGAGTCTATTGGCACCGACGGTACGGGCAGCCGATTTCAGCTTGTGCGCCAGTTGTCCCACGGCAGACAGGTCTCCACCCTGGAAAGCGCCCTGGATCTGTGTCGCGGTCTCGGCATTTGTCTCCAGGAACATACTATAGAATTCGGCCAGCGACTCTCTTTCTTGAGTTCCCAGCAGTTTTTCCAGGGCATGGGAATCGACCGACTCGTCAGGCTCCACCTCACTCTCTTCCTCCCCGGCTGGCAGTTGTTCCGCTTCCTGCACCCCGGTTACGGGAAGCCACTTCATTAGCGTCTTGCGAAGTTCCGGGAGTTGCATGGGCTTGGTCATGTAATCGTCCATGCCGGAGGCGAAGCATTTCTGGGCCGTTCCTTTCATGGCATCGGCGGTGATGGCGACAACCGGAATGCGTGTCCCGTCTGGCTCTTCGCTGCGTATCGCCCTTGTGAGCTGGTAGCCATTCATCTCCGGCATATGACAATCGGTCATCACCATTGAATAGTCGCCCTCCCGCCACATGTCCAGTGCCTGGGAGCCGTTCTCTGCAAATTCAGCACGGTAGCCGAGCAACACCAGTTGCTGGCCGATCACCTTCCGGTTGGTATCGTTGTCGTCGGCCAACAGGATCTTGTGGGCGCTGTTCACTGATTGCGCCTGATCCATGTCGAACTGGCTGACTTCTGTCTCGATCATCTTAAGTTGCGGAGACTCCCGCCCGACGACCGACGCCACGGCATTGAGCAGGGTCGTCCGGCGCATGGCGTTCAGGTCCAGGGTCATGCTGTCGTCCTCGTCAGGGCGAGCGTAGCGCCGCCGCCCCCGTTCAACCAGGACGAAGCGCAATTGCTGGTTCTGAAGCTCCCTGCGCAGCGTCTCGCGCAGGGATGGCGCCATCTCCCTCTCTCCCTGGGTGTCGAGCACCACCACGGGCTCGCTGCTCCCGGTACAGGTATCCCGGCAGGTTTCGAGCAGATCATCGGATGTGGCGAAAGTGATTTCGGCTCCTGCGTGTCCCAGGTAGTTTTCCAGTATCCAGCCGGCCTCGTCATTGCTGACCAACACCACCTTGAGCCCCTGCAGGCTGGAGCCGTCCGCTGCCGTGGAATCGTCCGCCTGCTTTAAGGCGAGATGAACGCTGAACGTGGAGCCTTCCCCTGGGGTGCTTTCCACCTCGATATGCCCGCCCATCAACTCCACAAGGCGCTTGGTGATGACCAGGCCCAGGCCGGTACCGCCGAATCGCCGTGTGATGTCACCCTCGCCCTGGACGAAGGGCGTGAACAACCGTGCCAGCACATCGTCGCTCATACCGATACCGTTGTCGGCTATTTGCATGCTGAATGCGGCAGAGGCGCCTTCCAGACCCTCGAGCATAATCTTGAGCACTACCCGGCCCTTGCCGTCTCGCTGCCCTCCGCTGAACTTGATGGCGTTGCCCGCCAGGTTGAAGAGGATCTGTCGCAGGCGCACCGGATCACCCTGGAGTGCAGGCAACCTGGGATCACAATAGATCAGCAGTTCAACGTCACGACTCCTGGCAAGATGCTGAAGGTTGCCGGCCAGCTTCTCCACCAACAGCTCCATGTCGAGGGGCACATGCTCCATTACCAGGCGACCTGCCTCGATCTTGGAGAAGTCGAGGATGTCATCGATGATTCCCTGCAACAGCACGGCGGAATCCTTGGCCGTATCCACCAGGTCCTGCTGGGATTCGTCGAGCGCGGTATGGGAGAGCAGATCGACGGTGCCGACCACGCCGTTCAACGGTGTACGGATCTCGTGGCTCATGGTCGCAAGGAAGGTGGACTTTGCGCGGTTGGCCTGCTCGGCCTCCTCGCGGGCGAGGATCATCTCGATCTCCGCCTCCTTGCGCTGGGTGATATCGGCGACGAAAGAGATGAAGATCTCACCGTAGTTTTGCAAGTTTGGTAAGTAGAGCGAGGTTATCTCCACCGGTATGCGGCGCCCCGCTTTGGTCTGGTGTACCGATTCGAAACGGGCCCAGGTTTGCTCCTTGACGGAATCGGCCAGCTCCCGGAAATTCTCTGCAGAGACCTTGATGTCGAAGTCCGGCACGGTGAGCTCGAGCATTTCCTCGCGGCTGTATCCGAGGTAGTTGCAGGCATGGTCATTGACACGGATGACACCGCCGTCCCGGGCTCTTATCCAGAACTCACCCATGCCGGTGCGTTCCAGGGCCTCGCGGGTCAGGTTCAGCAGGTTGTTGGCGGCCTCCGTGGCCTCCTTCTCCAGTTTCAGGGCCTCCATTATCCGTTTCTCTTCGGTGATATCCTGCTCCAATGCCACGAACTCGACGATCCTGCCGTTCTCGTCGAGCACCGGGGTGATCTCGAAATGGAGCCAGTAGGGTTGGCCCGACTTGGCATAGTTGAGGATCTCCCCCTCGACACGATCACCCGCTGCCAGGCCTTGGCTGATGTGCCGCACCATCTCGGCGTCGGTATCGGGCCCCTGCAGTAAACCGCCCGGCTTGCGGCCGGCCACCTCTTCCAGGGCGTATCCGCTCATCCTGGTGAAACCATCGTTCACCCATGTGATCCGTCCCTCGACATCGGTAACGATGACCGCGTTGTCGGTATTCCTGGCCACCAGCGACATGGTGCTGAGCTGCTGTTCGGACAGCATTCTTTGGGTTATGTCCAGGTGTGAAATCACGATGGCAGGAGAGCCCTCGTGCAGGAACTGGCTCGCTCGCATGTAGAACCAGCGCTTATCGTCGGGGCTGTGGCAGGGGTACTCCAGTCTGAAGCCGTCCGTCTCCCCGGCCAGCATTTTCCTCAGGTTTTCAGCCACCAGTGGGGCCTCTTCCGAGTCGGTGCCCGAGGCGTTCTCCACGATGTCCAGGTAGTTGATGCCGGGGCCGGACATCTCGGCCGGCAATCCATTCTCCTCCCCGAACTGGTCCCAGGCCTCGTTGGTCATCACAATGGTGCCCTTGTTGTCGAGCACCGCGATGTGTGCGGTGAGGGAGTCGAGCACTTCGCGCGTGAAGATGCGCTCGTTCTCCAGCGAGATCTCCGCTTTTTTGCGCACCGAGATATCGCGGATCACCCCCGCGAAATGGAGCTCGCCTCCCAGGTTCAGCCGGCTGACAGCCAGCTCGATGGGAAAGAGCGTGCCGTCGGCGCGCCTGGCCTCGAGTTCCCGCCCGATGCCGATGATCCTGGCCTCGCCGCTCTGCAGGTAGCGCTGTATATAGCCGTTGTGATGACTGGCATGGGGTTCGGGCATCAGCATGCTGATGTTGTTGCCGACCAGTAGCTTTTTGGAGTAGCCGAAAATCGACTCCGTTGCCGGGTTTGCGCTCTCGATAATACCGTTTTGATCGATGACCAGGATGGCGTCGATGACATTGTCCACCACCGCACTGAGCCGATTCTGGGATGCCAGCAGCCGCCGACGTCCCCGGATGTAGACAAGGGTGAGCAATAGCAGGATCAGCATCACGATCATGGCGCTGCCGTATATGAGCCCACGCACGAAATAGAAAAGCGAATAGGCCTCCGCCACGTCCTGCTCGGTGGTCAGGCCGACATTGAGTTCATCGTCCCAGAGCCAGGCCCCCACCACCGGGACTCCCCTGTAGTCGCGGTAACCCTCCAGATCGACACCGCTGTCGCCGGCGATGGCACTGGCGGCCATGCGGGTCAGGGGGCGCTCCGACAGCCCTGGAGGGAGCCTTTTCAGGCGGGTCAGGTCCTCACCGGGGTCGCGCAGTGTAATCTGCAGGTGGGCATGGTGGCTGAGGTTGTCTTTACCGTGTAAATGGGGCCCATCCTCTACCAGCAGGCCGATCTCGAGCAACTGTTCGACGAAGCGGCTGTCGTTCAGCATCAGGCCATCTTGGTTGAACATGTAGGTTTCGCCGGTCTCCCCCAATCGCCCCTGCTGCAGCAGGGGGTAGAGGCTGTTGTGGGGATCGATGCGCAGGGTCAGCAAGGCGATGACCTCGCCCAGTTCGTTTCTGATCGGCGCACCCACGAACAGGGTCGCATGCTGCTTGACGTCGCTATCTGTATACAGGGGGACATCGGAGCTCTGGATGCGGCTGAGCAGGGTCTCGCCCCGCCACATTCGGGCCAACACGTCCGGCTGATCTGTGAGCAGATTGGGCGTGCCCACGTTGGCGTCCCGCGACGAGGCCAGGCTGATATTGTCCGGGCCGATGATAAAGAAGCCGCGATACTGTCCCTTTTGTAAATAGGGGCGGAAGAACCGGCGCAGTTGCGCCTGTTCAGGTGAACCGAGCAGTGCCTTCTGCTCTCGTTGCTCGAAAAGCAGGCTCTCGGCGGCCCAGCTCAGCGTCAGGTTGCCTGTAAAATTCTGTACCGTCTGGTAGTGCTCCCTGGCCCAGATCCTTATCGCCTGGTCGCTGCTGAGCAACACGGTCTGGAGGTTGTTGGCGAGGATGGACTGCTAGCGCTGCTGCATGAGCCAGGTGGATACCACAGTGCCCGCTGCCACGATGGCCACGGCGGACAGCAGCGCCACCGCCTGGCGGAAGCCGAGCTGGTTGAATGGTTTCGATAGCAGATCGCGCAGCGATTTGGGCATTCTGATACCCCTCTCTACATCCAATCTCTGAGTATAGATGAAGGAAAGTGGTTATTTACCCAGGTATCAGCAGGGTATCCGCCAGATCCCGGGGCCGGGTTGTTGATGAGACTTTCTGTCCGCTATGGTCTGCCTGGCCAGCGTGATTTGTCAGGGTGTCAATGAGGTAGCGGATCGTCAATCGTTGACCCCGAAGCGTTCGCCCAGTGAGAAGCCGTTCTGGCTGATCTCGTAGCGCAGGATGTCCTTTACGTGGTGGCTGCCGCGCAGCTTGAGGATGTTGAGCAGTTTCTGTACCCCCTGGTCCCGCTCCACGTAGCGCAGCAGGATGATTGCGTCGACGATGGAGGAGAGGCGCATGGCATTGGTGGACATGGAGCCGAGCAGTTGTTCCTTGGACGCGCCGAAGGCCTCGCCGGAGAGGTAGTTGAGGATGACGGTGATACCCTGGGTTTTTGCAAACCCTGCCAGTTGCATCATGAAATCCCGCACGCTCTCCTTGTTCATGCTGGCGGATTCCAGGCTGGAGATCGAATCGACGACGATACGGCGGGCCCCGTTTTGGTTGACGGCATCGATGGTCTTGTAGAGCAGCTTGTCTGCATTGATGTCGAACATTGAGGTGGTGACGAACGCAAGGGAGCCGTTCTGTGTGCTTGATTCCAGGTCCCAGCCATGGGCATGGGCGGTTTTCAACACCTGCTTGACAGGCTCTTCCAGGGCGACCCAGACGGTGGGTTGTCCGTTGTCGACACCCTCTGTTACGAAATGCATGGCCAGGGTCGATTTGCCCGTACCGGTGTTGCCGGCCACCAGCATGATGTGCCCCTGGGGAATGCCACCTCCAAGTGCCCTGTCGAGGGCAGGGATACCGAAACCTTCCCTGACCGAGAATTCGGTGTCACCCACACTGGTGTTGACGGGGATCTTGGGGTAGATCTCGATGCCGTCGTGGTTGATATCGAAGACCACCTTGCCGCTTCGGTAACCACAGCCACGCATTTTGCGCACCCACATGGTGCGTACATCGGAACCGGTACCGGATTGGATATCGAGCTGGATCAGGCCATCACTGACGAACTCCTCCACGCTGTAGTGGGACAGGGAGGCGATGCTGTCGGTCCGCTCGCTACTGACCAGGGTGGTCAGGCCCAGCTCTTTGATGCGGTCGGCGAAGCGGTACAGGCGCTCCCTGGTCAGCTTCAGGTCATCGCTACCTTCGTAACGGAGAAATACCGCGCCCAGGTTGTCCACAGAGAGCCTCTTGGCACCGCTCTTTTCAACTGCATAGCGGATGCGGGCCAGCATCGGCTCCAGCCAGTCCCCCTTGCCGTACACGAATTCGCCCTCTTCGGGCAGCGAAGCGTCGATAAAGAGCAGTTTTCCAGCTGCCGCGTGTTTCTCCAGGTCCCAGCCGAAGTTGGTGAGGTTGCGAATAATGTCCCTCGGACGCTCTTCGAAGGTGAGGAAGATGCCGGGCTGATCGAACTCCTCGATCCCCCGGTAGACGTATTCAGCCAGCAGCACGGTCTTACCGCAGCCCGGCCCGGCGCTCACCAGGGTTGTCCTGCCCTCCGGAACCCCCCCCTCGAGCAGTTCATCGAACCCCCTGATGCCGGATTCCAGCTTGGTGACGCCGCCTTCTGATTCACGGCTGCGCCAGAAATCGCGTAACAGTTGCAGTTTTGTCATCTTCCTGTACTTCCTGTCCTGTTCTCGGCTCTCACGACCGGTAATCGAATAGACAAGTTCGGTTTTTCCCTGTTCCTGGATATTGTCTTCAGTCAGCCTGTTCCCTGGTCAGGAGGTCCAGCCCCAGCAGGGCCTGCTCCTGGTTCGACAGGTCTCCCACGAAGCGCTTTAAGGGTGGCGGTAGTTTCTTGATCACGGCAGGTACCGCAACGATCCGGTCCTCCTCCGCGAGGTGGGGTTGTTCGATCACGTCGATCACCTCCAGCTCCCAATCACTCAGCGCCGGGTCGCTGAGTTGCGACCGAAGAGCCTCGATGGCAGCTGCAGCTGCGGGTGTTTGACCTACCACGTAGAGCCGAAGTAGCTTCTTCATCAGACCTTGCCCGTTACATCCTTTTAATTCGTTTTGTTGTCATGATTATTATAGATCAAGTTACTGCTGCTGCCACAACCGCCGGTAGAACCCCACGTGTATCAATATACCGCAGCGCCGGCGATTCAGATCCAGTTACGGCGTCTGAAGTAGATGAGCTCACCGGCTGCCGCCACCAGTAGCAGAATCACTACGATCAGGAAACCCAGTGGCGTCTCCGCCCAGGGAATGCCGCCGACGTTGATTCCCAGCAAACCGGTGATAAAACTCAGTGGCAGGAAGACGCCGGCTATCACCGACAGCAGGTACATTCGGCTGTTGAGTTGGTCGGTGAGCCGTGTTGTCAGCTCCTCGTAGGCAACGGCCGCACGGTCACGGACCGTATCCAGTTCCTCGATGTAGCGGGTGATGCTGTCAATGCTCTCGCGAAGTTGCAGGCGATGTTCTGCACTCAGCCAGTTCGAGCGCTCTCCATAGAGTCGGTGCATTGCATCCCGCTGCGGCCCCATGTATCGACGCAGCAGAATGGCTTTGCGACGTAGGACAAGCAGGCCACCCCGCAGGGTGTGGTCAGCATTTTCCAGCAGTTGCTCCTCGAGAGTGTCCATCTTCTCTTCCAGGTCGGACACCACATCACTCATGCGCGTGATGAGCTGGTCTGCAAGCATGGCTACCAGGTCGCCGCTGTCACATGGTCCCAGGTTTCTCTGGAGGTGGTTTGAGATCTCTGCGGCACTCAGCATGGTGCGATGGCGGGTGCTGATCACGCGATGAGTGTCGGCAAAAAGTCGTATTGCGACCATGTCTTCGGCATCCTCCCCTGGATTGTGGTTGATGCCGCGCAGGCTGATAAGTAAACCGTCACCAACAGGGTCGCAGCGTGGTCTTGTTTCCTCGGCAAGCAGGGCGTTTACGACTATCTCGTCCAGGCCGCTCTCCTGCTGCAGCCATGACGCTGCATCTGGTGCGGTATAGTCGAGATGAATCCAGAGTACGCCATTCTCCGGCTTCCACTGCTTTATGGACTCCCATCCCATTGGCTTGGCGCCTCCTTTGCCGTCGAGCAGAACGGCAAGGAGTAATCCTGTTGTAGAGTCGGTCATGCCTGCATCCTCCATGCAACGGTAAGCAACGGGGTGTATCTTTTTTCGTGGAACTGTTGGAAATTTTCTCTGCGGTAATAGTGCACTTGTTCTGTGTTCTTTGATAGAAAAAGACCGATGCTATCGGTGATATCCGCCACGGGGAACGACGTCGCAGATTTCATGGGTTTTCTCGGTCTGGCTACCTGGTTTCTGCTCTGATCGAACAGCAGCATAGCTGGCCTCAATCCGACGATTCGGACGGAAAATCGATAGGCGATGACCGAAGATGCAGATCCCGCTGCGGGAAGGGAATGGATATGTCGTTTTCCCGGAACGCCTTGTCGATTGCGAAATTCACGTCGCTCAGGGTCTGCAGTTTCTCATCCACATTTCGAATGATGAAGCGCAGCTCGAAATTGAGTGCGCTGTCGCCGAATCCGAGGAACAGTACCTTGGGCATGTTTACGCTGCCATCGAGGATGGCGCCCGGTTGCCGGTGGGCGATATCCAGCAGGATCTCCTTCACCTTCTCCACGTCACTGCCGTAGGCCACACCGATGGGCGCGCGAACCCTGCCGCGAAGGTCACGCAGCATCCAGTTGGTCACCTGTGCCGAGATCAGCTCAGAGTTGGGTACCATGACGTCTGCCCGGTCGAAGGTCTGGATCTGGGTGGAACGGATGCTGATCTTGCGTACGTAGCCCTCGGTGTTTCCCACCACGATCCAGTCACCTTTCTGGACGGGGCGTTCGAACAGCAGGATCAGGCCGGAGACGAAGTTGTTGACGATATTCTGAAGGCCGAAACCGATACCGACAGAGAGTGCGCCGGCAATGATGGCCAGGTTGCTCAGCTCGACGCCCGCGAAACCCAGGGTGATGACAATGGCGATGGCCGCTGCTGCATAGGCGGTTACGCTGGCAACCGCATTCCGGGCGCCGGCATCCATGCGTGACTTTTTCAGCCAGCGTTCGTCGAGCTGCTTTTTCGACCAGGAGATCAGCGACATCAGTATCACCAGGATACCGAGCGCGATAATGATGCGTGCCGGTTTGACCGCAATCTCGCCGATGGTGAAACCTTCGGTGACGTAGGCAAGCAATTCGGCTCTTCTGGCTGCAGAAACATCCCAGATTCTAAGCAGAATCAGCGCTGAGCCTCCCCAGAGAAACAACCCCCCCAGCATTCTCAGCCAGAAGACACCCGGGAGGTAACCCTTCGGTCCCACCCCGAGCCATTTGCGAAATCTCCCCTCCCAGGTGTAGCGCCCCTCATCCAGGCTGTCGCAGAAATCACTGAACAGCATTGAGAGCAGCCATGCGATCCCGACCAGGAAGAGCGAGAGGAAAATCCCCCCGATCAGGTACTCGCTGAGATTTCGATAGCCAATGAATTCGGCGATCAAGCTCACGGCCAGGGCAAACAACAGTAGAAACCGTGCCATGTGCAGGCCGCGCCGGCCGTAGAGAAGCAGGGCGTCCCAGATCACCCAGCTGAGTGAAAATACGATCAGGGTGGCGAAGGCGAGGCGTGCTGCAGACTCAAGAGGTGTGGAGAGACCCGAGGTGATGGGCAGGAGGTTGACCAGCAGGATGCCTGTCACGACAACTGTCAGAAGACGCAAACCGTTCCAGAAGCGTCTGCACTCTGTTTCAGGCTGTGGCAGGTAATGAGCAGCCGGGGGGAGAGGTGCGAAGAAGGCCCTGCCCAGGGTGAGCACGATAAAGCTGCCGAGCAACACCAGGTTGAGCGACAGCAACGGGAAAATCACCCCCTGTTGCCAGGACACTGCCATCCAGAAGATCGACCATGCCGTGAACAGGCTCAACGGGAGGCCGTAGCGCTGGACTGTACGCATTACAGAGATGAGCAGTGAGCCGGTAAAGTCTTCAGGCGCCTGGTGTCGTGACTGATATTGACGACTCAGTCTTCGCAGCACCAGGGCAACGGCAATACCCGCCAGGGTGAGTAGAAGCATAAAGCCCCACTCCATTTTGCCCAGCTTCGAAAATCCGAGGTCACCAACCTGGATGGGGTGCAGAAGACTTTTCCAGTCGACAGGCTCCTGCTCTTCCCCGAACAGAAGGGTTATCAGGTTGGGATAACGTGTCAGCAGGCGCTCCTTGAGGATCATTTCGCGCCGCTTCGTGAGCTCCTCAAGCAGTGCTTCGCTCTTGACGTTCAGCAGTTTGCAACTGGCGAGGGTGAGATCGGTGGCCTGTTTTTTCTTCACCATTTCCCGGCGGGTGTCACTTACCGTTTTATCCTCTCCCTGGGCAGATTCACCCAGTTCAGTCAGGGCATTGGTAAGTCTCTCCAACTCCTTGTTCTGCTCTATCGTGCAGGACTTGGCCAGCTGTCGGAACTGGGTCAGGGATTTCCAGGTGGCCTCGAGATCCAGGCCGGGGCTCTTTTGCTCAAACGCCTTTTCAATCTCGGCTACCTGTTTTTGGGCATCGCCGAGTGTCGTGTCGTCTATCTCACTGTTTTGGGCGTTGACAGGGGCGCCGATGACTGAAAAGGCAAGGATCAGGATGAGGAAAAGCCAGGGATTGGGGCGAGAAAAGACTTGCATTGTTCTATTTCCAGGATACGGAGAGGATCCGCGCATAATACGTTGACGTTGGACCATGAGCAGGGTTCTGTCAATGGAAACTTGGTGGTTGAAAGCAGGAGTTTGGCCTTCTTGAATTAGGAATTTATTTCGATTTGAATGGGGCTTTCTTGGAACCGATATTTTCGAGCCCGGCTCAGTAAGTATTGACCTCCAGTCACCACCAGGATTGCTATGTAATTGAAGCAGTAAGAGTCAACGGTTATCAGGTTTTGTTGCCCTGATCGTGACTATAATAACTATTGATTTATTTCCCTTTGTAGAGAGAATTACATCTCTTTATTGACGCGGCAGCTGGTGGCATTGTGCTGCTCCTGGGGCCAAAGAGATTATGAAAAAAAAGAAGCAGACGCTTGGCTGGCGTGAATGGATTGTTCTCGATGATCTCGGCCTCCCGCCGATCAAGGCAAAGGTGGATACGGGAGCGCGTACCTCGGCGCTACACGCCTTTAAGGTACGGGCTTTTCGACGAAAGGGTGAAAGGTGGGTTCGATTCAGTATCCATCCGAGGCAAGGCGACCTCGAGACCGTGGTGGAGTGTGAAGCTCCTGTGATCGATCGGCGGCGGGTCACAGACTCGGGTGGCCATACCCAGGAGCGCTACGTAATACAGAGTCGACTCACCCTGGGGGGCGAAAGCTGGCCCATCGAGTTGACCCTGACCAACAGGGACAATATGAAATTCCGCGCGCTCCTCGGGCGCACCGCCCTGAAAGGGCGCTTTTTGGTGGACTCCGGGGTGTCTTTCAGATGCGGTGGTGACAAGCAAACCCCTCCCCGTAAAGACATTTGAAAGCGGGATTGGAGGAATGTGCATAAGGGCTGCCGGCGGGTGGTGTATTTCATCACTCTGGTTAGATTGGCAGTCGGGCCTTTTATGCGCTTTCATCTATACTCGCTTAAGCGGCAGATGGTTTTCAGATGCTTGTTTCTTAATTAGAACAAATGGCTGCATACCAATTGGGTGCGGGAGATGCAATTGGTTGGTCATACGAAAAAAACTCCTGAATACAATGGGCCTGATATGAAGATCGCAATCCTTTCACGAAACAAGAAGCTCTACTCAACACGTCGCCTGGTTGAGGCGTGTGAACAGCGAGGACATGAGGTCCGCGTTATCGACACCTTGCGCTGCTATATGAACATCACCTCTGACAAGCCTGAGCTTCACTATGGCGGCGAGGTGTTGGAAGGTTATGACGCGGTGATACCCCGTATCGGTGCATCGATCACATTTTATGGAACCGCCGTGGTGCGGCAGTTCGAAATGATGGGGGTGTTTCCGGCAAACGAGTCAGTAGCCATCACCAGGGCAAGGGACAAGCTGCGATCGCTTCAGCTGCTCTCCCGCGTGGGAGTCGGCATGCCGAGAACAGGCTTTGCCAACTATCCCGGTGATATACAGGATCTCATCAAGATGGTCGGCGGTGCGCCACTGGTAATCAAGTTGCTGGAAGGAACGCAGGGTATCGGCGTTGTTCTGGCAGAGACGAAAAAGGCTGCTGAAAGTGTGATCGAGGCCTTCATGGGACTGAAGGCAAACATCCTTGTGCAGGAGTTCGTAAAGGAGGCCGGGGGTGCAGACATACGCTGTTTTGTGATCGGCAACAGGGTGGTGGCCGCCATGCAGCGCCAGGCCCCTGAGGGTGAGTTCCGCTCCAACCTGCACAGGGGGGGAACGGCCAGCCTGATCAAGATCACTCCCAAGGAGAGGGCGACAGCGGTCAAGGCCGCCAAGGTCATGGGGCTTAATGTAGCGGGTGTTGATATTTTGCGTGGCAAGGATGGGCCGCTCGTTATGGAGGTCAACTCTTCACCGGGGCTGGAAGGTATTGAATCCGCTACAGGGAAGGATGTTGCCGGTATGATCGTGGAGTTTCTGGAAAAGAACGCCCGCCCTCACAAGACGAAGACACGTGGAAAAGGATAAGAGCAGGCAGCCGGCGATAAAGATCGGCGATTTCGAAGTTGCACCGGGAAAACGTAGCAATATCAACCTTCCTGTCGCAGATCTTTATACCCATACCCCTTTGGACATGCCTGTTTATGTAATAAACGGAAAGCATGCCGGACCCAGGCTGTTTATAACCGCTGCCATACACGGTGACGAACTCAATGGTGTTGAGATCATCAGGCGCCTGCTCAGGACAAAACTTCTGAATCGACTCAAGGGCACGCTGATAGCGGTGCCGATGGTTAACGTATTTGGAGTTCTCAACCATTCGCGTTATTTGCCAGACAGGCGTGACCTGAACCGTAGCTTTCCTGGTACCGGTAAGGGCTCAATGGCCAGTCGGCTTGCCAGCTTGCTGATGCGTGAGGTTGTCTCCAAGTGCACTCATGGCATTGATATCCATACCGGTGCCATTCATCGCAGCAATTTGCCACATATCCGTGCCAATCTCGATGATGAAGAGACAGCAGGACTTGCACGTGCCTTTGGGGTGCCTGTATTGGTCAATGCCAATCTGCGGGATGGTTCTTTGCGGCTGGCATCATCCGAGCTTGAGATACCTACGCTGCTGTATGAGGCGGGCGAGGCTTTACGTTTTGATGAAATGAGTATCCGTGCAGGTGTTACCGGTGTGCTGAACGTAATGCGTGAGCTTGGGATGTTGCCGAAACATGCCCTGACCAAGCGCCGTAGCCACATGCCTGTGGAGGCGCGTTCGACGTTTTGGGTGCGCTCGCCCCAGGGTGGAATCCTGCGCACGCATGTACGTC
>JBEVVY010000001.1:1365228-1640549 GCA_040506895.1 Sedimenticola sp. | reverse complement strand
ACCAAGCGCCGTAGCCACATGCCTGTGGAGGCGCGTTCGACGTTTTGGGTGCGCTCGCCCCAGGGTGGAATCCTGCGCACGCATGTACGTCTTGGTGAAAAAGTCACCTCAGAGACACGGCTTGCCACAATTTCTGACCCATTCGGGGACAATGAGCAGATAGTAACCAGTCCCTACCTTGGTATTGTGCTGGGTCGCACGAGTCTGCCGCTGGTCAACGAGGGAGATGGTCTTTTTCATATTGCCCGTGTCCCCAAGCCGACAGCGGTTGCTGAAGCGGTTGAGCAACTGGAAGAGGAAGTACTGCCGGAAGAGAGTGATCTGGTTTTCGACGAGCCTGAAATAAAATAAGAAACAATCATTTGGCATGTCGATGTTTCGCGATGATGCATTAGATTTGAGTGTCGAATTAGTCATCACAATCATCTAACTCCAGCTTGTTGAGTTAGATCAAAAGCCTCGAAGTGTTCGCGGACATTGCGTGTAAGCCTCGGCCAATTGCAGACTTCTAACTGTTAAACGCCATACTGATTATTTAAGCTCTACAAGTGGGTTAAGCAGCTTCGGTCATAGTATGTTAAAGAACATAATCATCTCGCGCTTGGGAAGAAAACTTGCCATTAATGCTGCTGTTATCGGGCTTGTGGTTGGCTTGCTCCTTAGTGGCATCAAAATCGCTTGGGATTTTGAAAGTGAACTCCAGGAGACGGAGCGTGAAGTCAAAAGATTGGTGAATACTCTGGAAGTATCTCTTGAGCATTTAGTGTTTGATAATGATAAGGAGGGTGCCCTATCCCTCCTGGCAGAGGCAATCAAGTACCGGAATATCCGTTATGTGGAAGTCATAGATGAAAATGGATCCGAGTTTTCGGTAGCAGGGAAGCCAATCCAGGAGAAGAGCTGGTTATTTCAGTTCTACGAATTTTCGGTGCGTCGAGAGATTGTACTCACGGACCCTGAGGGTTCCGGGGTCGATATCGGTAAATTTATTGTCCATATAGATCACGAAAAGATATTGAGTCATTTCTCTAAAGAGGCGGGACTCATGCTGTTCGTCGGTCTGCTTCAAGCCTTCTTGCTCACTATCCTGCTGATCATCATCCACCAACGGTGGGTAATAATACCCCTGTCACTCATGGCAAAAGTTTCCAAGACCATTTTGAAGCGAGACACAATAAGTGAGCTGGACTTGATAGCGAAGAGGCGACGTGACGAGATTGGGGTAATGGCTACTGCCTATCAGCAGATGGCTAATGAGATTTATTCTTCCTATGATGAACTGGATGCGTTGAATCAAGAATTGAAGGATCTAAACGCAGAGTTGGAGTCCAGGGTAAAGCAGCGTACTGCTGAGCTGCAAACCGCCATGAAGGCAGCTGAGGTGGCCAATGAGGCAAAGAGTCAATTCCTCGCCAATATGAGCCATGAATTGCGGACTCCTATGAATGCAATCATTGGTTTCAGCCACATGATACAGAATACAGAATTGACCGCCGTTCAGCGTGATTACTTGACAAAGATATTAAGTTCATCAAGTTCTTTGATGCGTCTCATCAGCGATATTCTGGATTTTTCAAAAACTGAAACTGGTGCGTTGGAAATCGAGCCAGTATCGTTTGATATTCACGAGGTATTGAATGATGTCGCTGGCAATTCCCGTATAAAAGCTGCTAAGAAAGGCCTGGCATTCCGTCTCTATATTGATCGGGATGTGCCGAGTTACTTACAGGGTGACCCCCTTCGTCTTGGACAAATCCTTATCAACCTGGTTGATAATGCGATCAAGTTTACAGAACAGGGGGAAATTTCAATTTCGGTGGAACAGTTGTCAGAGGATGACGCAGGTGTGACCCTGCAATTCCATGTAAAAGATACTGGCATTGGCATGAGCGAGACACAGAGCAGTCGTCTGTTTAAGGCTTTTAGCCAAGCCGATAGTTCAAGTACCAGGAAATATGGCGGGATTGGCCTGGGATTGGCAATTTGTCAGCGCCTAATTGACCTGATGGGCGGTGATATAGGCGTAGAAAGCGAATTGGGAATAGGAAGTAACTTTCATTTTTCAACCAAGCTGCCTAGAGGCAGTGAGCAGAAGACATTGTCACCAGAATCAACTGAAATCGCCGTAATGGCCAGTGATGAAAAAACAGATTCGCAAATTGCTTTTGAATCGCTTGCAGCTGAAGTTGCGGAAGTAACCGGTGCCGAAGAGCCTCCAATAGCCACTGAAGAGATCGCCTCAACGCTAAAGAAGCTTGCAGAACTGCTTGACGATGGGGATTTACAAGCGGCTTCGTTACTTGACGAGTTGAGGGGGAAACTTAAAGGGCATCCACTATCTGAACAGCTGAAGACTGTTTCTGTATTAGTAAAGCAATATGACTTTGATGGAGCCTTGGAGTTGGTGCTGGGCCTACAGCTGGTAAAAATCAACGAAGACAAACCGAAATCATAACTATCCAAAAGTATCCGTAACGCTGTTGTCAGATTCGGTTCCAGTTCGGAAGTTGATCTGCTTGTTCTTGAAGGGCAAAAGGGGGCGTCGCTTCATTTTCAACATCCTCCTCTCTAACGTTAGAGATTAGATGTTGCATCGATTCATGAAACCACGGTCGAAAGCAGATCATCAGGAATCATGAAAAGAGTTCATCTCAAGAGCCTTCTTTTATTACGTTTGGATTACACCGGCATTTTCAAGATTACAAAAGAGTTCTAACTGATTGTTTTTAAAATCGGTATTCTTGGTCGTCAGGGATTGCTGGTCATATTTCTGTGGCTAATCGCTAACAAGTTCTCACCTACACTTTTTTCACAGCCAATGCCCCTTTCCTCTATAATCCGAAGGTTTTTAATGCTGCTGGATTAATCGCGTGTCACCCTCTTTAGAAAACAACCTCTTCTCCCTGGCCCACGCCTGCCTGGTAGCAACCGATGTAGATGAGAAGCTGCGGCTTGCCCATGAGCTGGAGCGGGCCTGGCGGGCCGGTGAACTGGCAAGGGACGCTGTCGAATTGCCCGCTGTCGGGATTGCCGGGCATCCCGAACGCCCGGAACTGGTCCACCCACGCAAGCTGAAACGTCGCTCCCTGCACACCGAGGAGGGGCGCCTGGCGATGATTCACGCGGTGGCTCATATCGAGTTCAATGCCATCAACCTGGCCTGCGATGCGGTGTTCCGTTTTCGGGATTTGCCCGATGGCTACTACGATGACTGGGCCCAGGTGGCCAGGGAGGAGGCGGAGCACTTCGTGCTGCTGCGGGAACGGTTACTCGAGGCGGGTCGTGACTACGGTGATTTTCCCGCCCACACCGGTCTCTGGGACATGGCACGCAAGACCGCCCACGACCCCCTGGTGAGAATGGCCCTGATACCCCGCATGATGGAGGCGCGGGGGCTTGACGTGACCCCGGGCATCAGGGATCGCTTCGAGGCGGCCGGCGACCATGCCACTGTCGCCGCGCTCGAGGTCATTCTGCGGGAGGAGGTGGGCCACGTAACCATGGGTTCCCGCTGGTTCCAGCATCTGTGCGAACAGCGTGGTCTGGAACCGGAGCAGACCTACTTCGATCTGCTGCAGGAGTATCTCGGTAACGAGATCCGCTGTCCCCTGCACAAGGAGGCCAGGCGGGAGGCCGGGTTCAGTGAAAGCGAGCTGGAACGGCTGGAAGCGATCTGCAAGCGGGGTTGAGGGTCAGGCGCCGATGGTTTCCGGTATGATTCGATCCTCCGTGACCCGCAGGTACTCCCCCCGGTCACGGTGCCACTGGTCCAGCACGTAGCGTCGCGCTGTTTCACCATCGAGCCTGAAGTCGTGAATGCCGGGTCGGTGGGTATGGCCGTGAATCATCACCCTCACGTCATGCTCCCGCAAGTAATCCGCCACCGTCTGCTGGTTTACGTCCATGATCTCCGCCGGGTTGCGCGAGACCACCTCCCGGCTGCGCCTGCGGTACTCCGCGGCCACCGCGGCCCGCTCTTCCAGGCTCTTGGAGAGCATGTCGTCGATGAATGCCGGGCTGCGCAGGAACTTGCGTGCCTGCTGGTACTCCAGGTCATCGGTGCAGAGCAGGTCGCCATGCATCAGCAGGGTCGGTTGGCCGGCGAGGGTGACGATGGCGGGGTCTTCCAGCAGGTTGCAGCCGGTGTACTCGGCAAAGGCATCGCCGATGAGGAAGTCGCGGTTGCCGTGCATCAGGTGGAGTGCCGTGCCGGATGCCGACAGTCGTTTCAGGGCGTCGAGGATCCCGGGGATGGGTTCGGCGCGGTCGTCGTCGCCGATCCAGGCGTCGAACAGGTCACCGAGGATGTAGAGATCCCTGGAACCGGCAGCCCGCTCCTCCAGGAAGCGGAGGAACAGGGCCACGGTTTCGGGTCGCTCCCCTGACAGATGCAGGTCTGATATCAGCAGTGTGTCGGCCATGGGGAGAGGGCTCTGTCTACTCTTCGTCCGCCTCTTCGATAATCACCTGCTCGATCACGATATCCTCCACGGGAACATCCTGGTGGAAGGCCTTGGTGGTGGTGTCGACACCCTTGATAGCATTGATCACGTCCATGCCGGTGGTCACCTTGCCGAAAACGCAGTAGCCCCAGCCGTCCTGTCCCGGGTAGTCGAGGAACTTGTTGTCCGCCACGTTGATGAAGAACTGCGCGGTGGCCGAGTGGGGCTCCATGGTGCGGGCCATGGCGATGGTGCCGGTGAGGTTGCTGAGGCTGTTCTTGGCCTCGTTCTCGATCGGGTCGCGGGTGGGCTTCTCGATCATGCCGGGCTCGAAACCGCCGCCCTGGATCATGAAGTTGTCGATCACACGGTGGAAGATGGTGCCGTCGAAGTGGCCGTCGCGCACGTACTGTTTGAAGTTGGCGCAGGTCTTGGGTGCATTGGCTTCATCCAGTTCGATGACGATGTCGCCTTTGTTGGTCTTGAGCGTAATCATGCTTCGCTTCCTTATGTAGTGGGAGTCTCTGATCCATCCAACCCAGAATTAATCAGAGGCTCCCATGGTTTCAATTCGGGTGACGCTTTCGATGACCACGGCGGTCTCGGGCACATTCTTCATGTAGCTCTTGTTGACGGTGCGAACGTCGGCGATGCGGTCCACGGTATCCATGCCCCGGGTCACCTTGCCGAACACGGCATAGCCCCAGCCGTCGAAGCTGGGATAGTCGAGGTTGGCGTTGTCCACGTGGTTGATGAAGAACTGGGCGGTCGCCGAGTGGGGATCGCTGGTGCGGGCCATGGCGATGGTGCCGCGCAGGTTCTTCAGCCCGTTCTTGGCCTCGTTCTTGATCGGGTCGAGGGTGTGCTTTTTGTTCATTCCCTTGTTGAAACCACCGCCCTGGATCATGAAGCTGTTGATCACGCGGTGGAAGACGGTGCCGTTGTAGAAGCCACGGTCGACATAGTTGAGAAAGTTCTCAACGGATTTGGGGGCCTTCGCACCGTCCAGTTCCAGTTCGATCTCCCCCATGCTGGTCTTCATGAGGACGCGGGTGGTGTCGGCCTGGGATGGGGTGGCCAGGGCCAGGCCCAGCAGCAGGGCTGCAAAAATACGGGTGGTGTAGTTGATCATCTTATCCTCGTTCTAGCGGGCGGATCGGGTATTTTCCGGGGAAAATGGGATGATAATCGTTCACAGCCCGTGGAAAAACCCCATTTTTCGACAATTTGCCCTCCCAGTCCTTTGTTGCGGGGCAGGGTTTCGTTTACCATGCGTGGCCTACATTTCAGCCGCTTGCCGGTCAGATCAGTTTCGGAGTCAACATGCTGAAGGTCTACAACGATCTCACCAATCAGAAAGAAGAGTTCAAGCCCATCGAGCCCGGCAAGGTACGGATGTACGTCTGCGGTATGACGGTCTACGATCTCTGCCACCTGGGTCATGCCAGGGTGATGGTGGTGTTCGACGTGGTCTACCGGTACCTGAAGGCCAGGGGCTACGATGTCACCTACATCCGCAATATCACCGACATCGACGACAAGATCATCAACCGCGCCAACGAGAACGGTGAGCCCTTCGGCGATCTTACCGAGCGTTTCATCCGGGCGATGCACGAGGACTCCGACGCCCTGGGTATCCTGCCCCCGGATGACGAGCCCCGGGCCACCACCCACCTGGCGGAGATCATCGCCATGGTGGAGAAACTGATCGAAAACGGCCACGCCTACGCGGCCGAGAACGGCGATGTCTACTTCGATGTGCGCAGTTTTCCCGACTACGGCAAGCTCTCGGGCAAGTCCATCGACGACCTGGAGTCGGGCGCCCGTGTCGAGGTTGACGATATCAAGCGTGATCCACTGGATTTCGCCCTCTGGAAGGCCACCAAGCCCGGCGAACCCGCCTGGGATTCACCCTGGGGTCAGGGGCGCCCGGGCTGGCATATCGAGTGTTCGGCCATGTCCACCTGCTGCCTCGGGGATACCTTCGATATTCACGGCGGCGGTGCGGACCTGACCTTTCCCCACCATGAGAACGAGATCGCCCAGTCCGAGGGTGCCACCGGTCATAAGTTCGTCAACTACTGGATGCACAACGGTTTCGTGCGTATCAACGACGAGAAGATGTCCAAGTCCCTGGGCAATTTCTTCACCGTGCGCGAGATTCTGGGACGCTACCAGGCCGAGGAGGTGCGCTACTTCATTCTCACCAGCCAGTACCGCAGCCCCCTCAACTACGACGACGAGCACCTGGACAATGCCCGCGGCGCACTGACCCGTTTCTACACCGCACTGCGCGGTCTGCCCGAGGTGGAGCCCGCCGGGGGCGAGGCCTTCGTGGAGCGCTTTCACGAGGCCATGGACGATGACTTCAATACCCCGGAGGCGCTGGCCACCATGTTCGAAATGGTGAGGGAGATCAACCGGGTACGTGCGGAGGATGAGCGGCAGGCGGCGGCGCTGGCTGCGGAACTCAAGCGCCTGGGCGCGATTCTCGGCATCCTGCAGGACGATGCGGAGTCCTACCTGCGTGGTGGTGCGCCAGGCGGGGATGATGGCCTCAGTGATGCGGATATCGAAGCCCTGATACAGCAACGGGTGGAAGCCAAGGCCAACAAGGACTGGGCCACGGCAGACCGGATTCGCGATGAACTAAAATCCCATGATATACTCCTTGAGGATGGCCCCCAGGGTACCAGTTGGCGCCGGGGCTGAGACTGATCGAGTATGACTTCAGATGGCGATTGCGCGGCGATGGGTCGGCAGGTTACTGCTGATCGGGATATTTATCAGCACTACGGGTTTCAACTGGCTGGACGAGGATTACCTGGTCCGGGGTTTTGAAGAGATTGCCCTGAAGGCGGAGTACCAGCAGGGCAAAACCCAGCCACTGCGCAAATGGCTCCAGCCGGTGCGCATCTATATCGACAGCCGTGCCGGTCTGCCAAAGATCCAGCGACGCCTGGTGGATGAGCATATCGCCACACTCAATCACCTCATCGATCACCCCATACAGCGGGTCGACGACAAGCGCGATGCCAACATGGTGATCCTGTTCGAACTGTCGGGCCGTCTCTCCCGTGCAGTCGGGGATTACTACCAAAGGCCGCCTTTCTCAGAGCAACTGCTCGACCAGAGTGTCTGCGTTGCCCGCTTGCATGCCACCGCCATGGGCGAGATACGGCGTGTGTTTATCGCCATACCTCCCGACAAGGCCCGTAACAGGGCAAAACTGCCCGCCTGCGTGATCGAAGAGATCACCCAGGGGCTGGGACTGCCCAACGATTCGGATAACCTGTTCCCCTCCATCTTCAACGACAAGAGTGTCTTCGATGAGCTCACCCCGCTGGACAAAATGTTTCTGCAGGTACTCTACGACCAGCGCTTGAAGCCTGGCATGGATGTGCTGAGTATGCGGCCGCTGGTGCGGACCATCGTGCGGGAACGGTTGCAGGCGATACGCAGGGAGCGGGCAACGGACCAGGGGGTGCTCCTGATTAGTTCGGCAAAACCTCCGAGGGTGTGAGATAGAGATCGATCAGTCTCATCAGTCGATCGATCTCCACGGGCTTCTCCAGGTAATCGATAAACCCGGCCTCTCTGCCACGCTGTATGTCGTTGTCGGTGACGTTGGCACTGACCGCGACGACCGGAATGTGGGCGGTTCTTTCATTGGTCTGCAGGTTCGCCAGGGCATCGTAGCCGCTCGCGTCAGGCAGGCGGATGTCCATCATGATCAACAGTGGCATCCGGATGCGTGCCAGCCTGATCCCCTCGGCCGCGGTCTCCGCCATGATCAGCCGGATATCAGGGCGGTCCTTGAAGATATGCTCCATCAGGGTCCGGTTGATCATGTTGTCCTCGACGTAGAGGACGATGTTCCTGTCGTCGTCTTCACCACTTGCTGAGTTGGCTTCGCGCTCGGGAGGGGGCACCTGTTCGATGTGGGGCATCTCCACCACGTTGTGTTTCCCGGTGGGCTGCTCCTGGGTCACCTCCAGTTCGAAGCTGAAGGTGGATCCCTCTCCAGGGCTGCTGGTGACCCCGATGCTGCCATTCATCAACTCCATGAGCTGCTTGGCGATGGTCAGGCCGATGCCACTGCCCTCGATCTCCCCTTTTCCATGCTCCAGGCGTTCGAAGGGTTTGAAGATGGTTTCTACCTGGTGTTCAGCGATGCCGGGGCCGGTATCGGCGATGTAGAGCCGGCAGCGCAGATCGTCCACCGACGCCATGATGTAGACGCTACCTTCGGGGCGGTTGTACTTGATGGCGTTGATCAGCAGGTTCAGCAGTACCTGTGTCAGGCGGGTCGGGTCCGCCAGCACGTTGCAGAAGTGGTGTTGGGGTGTCTGGTCGATGATCTGGATATCGTTCTTCAGGGCGATGGGCCTGACCAGCTGGATGGTGTTGTCGAGGGTCGAGCGGATGGAGACCGGCTCGATGTTGATGCTCATCTTGCCCGACTCGATGCGCGAGATGTCCAGGATGTCGTTGATCAGTGCCAGCAGGTGCTGGCTGGAGCTGTTGATATGCGAGATCTGCTCCTGGGCCTGTGGCATTTTCTCCAGCTCGCTGTTCTTCGAGAGCAGGTGGGTGAAGCCGATAATCGAGTTGAGGGGTGTGCGCAACTCGTGGCTCATGCGGGAGAGGAACAGGGACTTGATGCGGTTGGCCTGGTCTGCCTCGTCCTTGGCGTAGATCAGGTCGACGGTACGCTCCTGTACCTTCTGCTCAAGCTCTTCGGTGGCGACCTGCATGGAGACCTCGGCCATCTGCCGGGCCTCCTCGCGCTGTTCGTTGAGCTGTTTGATACGGTCCGCCAGGGCGAAGGAGAGGAAGGCCATGTCGATCAGGCCGCCGATGAAGGCGCCGTTGTAGACGAAACGATCGTAGCCGAGGACGCCCAGCAGGGTGAGTGTCGTGAAGATGTAACCGATGATGCCCGACATCCAGCCCAGCAGGTAGAAACGGACATTGTGACTGCCCCGGCTCCACGCCCTGATGCCGGCCAGCAGGAGCAGGGGTCCATTGATCTGGACCCCGATCAGCGAGATGCGGGAGATGGGCACCACGTCCGGCACCAGGAAGGCCAGGCCGATCAGCAGCAGATGGCCGGCAGCGACGATGGTGAGCAGCCTGTGCAGTAGCGGTGTATAGGTTCGCGTGTCGAGGAACCTGATGCCGAACAGGATGCCGCAGAGCTGAAACAGGCTGAGCCCGGCTGTCTGCACCCGCTCTGTGAGCTCCGGGTGGTCGGGCAACACGTAGGCCAGGGTAAGCCCCTTGGAGTTCGCAAACATGATGCCGAAAGCGAAGATGAAGCAGACATAGAAGAGGTAGTTGTTGTCCCGGGTATTGGCATACAGGAACAGGTTGTAGACGAACATGATGCCGATGATGCCGAAAAAGGCACCGAAGAAGTACGAGGTGTTGCTGTCGTGCCGGTAGTAGTCCTCTTTATGCCAGATGGTGATCGGTGTGAACACCGCGGCCCGGCTCTGGATGCGGATGTAGAGCTGCAGGCTCTCGCCGGGCTGCAGGGTGATCGGGTAGAGAAAATCGGTGTGTGCCAGCTTGCGTGTCCGGAATGGCAGCTTGTCACCCAGTTCGAACGAGGTGAATCCCCCCTCTCCGCTGACGTCTGAAGTGTAGATCGTCATGTGGTCTATCCAGGTGGTGATCTGCTCCAGTATCAGCTCCTGTTCCGTGGCAAGCGGGTTTTTGATCACCGTGCGGTACCAGTACGCGGACTCGCTGAAGCCCCAGTTGGGGACCTCCTGTCGGAAGGGGGTGAAACGTTCGGCGTTGCCGGGGGAGATGACATCCCCGATCGTGAGGGACCTTGTCGGATCTTCCAGGACATCCATCTGCATGCCCATCACGTAGCACTCGCTGTTCTGCTCGAGCACGATTCTCGAGGTATAGCCGGCAGCGAGTGTGTTGGCGGCCATCACCAGCAGAAGCACGCAGGGCAGAAGTACTGCCTGCAGCAGTGCTGGGTAGTGGAGTCGCTTCTTTCTGGATGGGGCCGGCATGTAGTGCTTGGTCGTGCTGGTGACGTCTCGGTGACTGTTTTGTGAATTCTATGTCATCGCGGCGGGTTATTCACGGCCGGAACGGTCAAGTGCGAACTGGTAGGCAACACGGCCGCTGCGGGAACCCCGTTTCAGGGCCCAGCGGAGGGCCTCGCCACGGACCTCTTCCGACGCCGTGGTGACGGCGCCCATGGCTGCGAGCCAGTGGTCCGCAATCTCCAGGTACTGCTCCTGGCTGAAGGGATAGAAGGAGAGCCAGAGGCCGAACCGTTCCGAGAGGGAGACCTTCTCCTCGATCGCCTCGCCATGGTGGAGCTCCCGATCCACCACCCGCGCCTCGAGGTTCTCGCTCATGAACTCCGGCAGCAGGTGGCGACGGTTGGAGGTGGCGTAGATCAGCACGTTCTCCGGTGGCGCGGCGATGGAGCCGTCCAGGATCGCCTTCAGGGACTTGTAGCTGGCGTCATCCGCCTCGAAGGAGAGGTCGTCGCAGAAGAGGATGAACCGTTCAGGTCTGTCGACCAGGTGTTCAACGATATCGGGCAGGTCGACCAGGTCGTGCTTCTCAACCTCGATCAGTCGCAGCCCCTGGCCGGCGAAGGCGTTGAGGACCGCCTTGATCAGCGATGACTTGCCGGTCCCCCGGGAGCCCCACAACAGGACGTTGTTGGCGTTGCGCCCCTCCACGAACTGCCGGGTATTGCGGGTGATCTCCTCCTTCTGCAGGTCCATGCAGAGCAGGTCTTTCAGGTTGACGCGATGAGGGCTGGAGACGCCCTGCAATCCCTTGCTTCCACGCCAGCGGAAGGCGATGTGATTCCAGTCGGGGGCACCCTGCTGCGGGGTGACCAGCGCTTCGAGGCGACCCAGCAGGGCCTCGGCACGGGCAAGAAATTGGTCCTTGTCTTTCATCCTGTTCGAATCCGCGGCCTAAAATGAGGGTAGCGACACTGTTAAGTCCAACCGCTCCCCGTGACGTGGAGCGCAGTTGAGCGATTACCATAGATTACAACAGAATCATGCAACGGTTGCAGAACAGGCAGGGGGATGGCATCGGCGGCAGCAGCCTGGGGTTCAGGCCCTCGCCGGTGGTCGGCAGTGAACTGGTGGATGACTACCGTAATGTCAGCTGGCTGTTTCTGCGCCTGCTGGCGCTGATCTACCTGGCTGCTTTCGCCTCGCTCGCGGTGCAGATCACCGGCCTGGCCGGTGCGGATGGCATCCTGCCGTTTCACGAACGCCTGCAGCAGGCCGCCCAACTGCCGGGCTGGCAGAGATACTGGCACTACCCGACCCTGTTCTGGTTCAGCAGCAGCGATCTCATGCTCCAGGGCGTGGCCTACGCGGGGTGTCTCTTCTCGCTCACCCTGCTGTTCAATCGCATGGTACGCAGCTCCCTGGTCCTGCTGTTCGCCTGCTACCTGTCGCTGTTCCATGCCGGGCAGGTGTTCATGAACTTCCAGTGGGATTACCTGCTGCTGGAGGCCGGTTTTCTCGCCATCTTTCTGCCCGGGGGCTCGCGGCTGGTGATCTGGCTGTTTCGCTGGCTGCTGTTCCGGCTGCGCTTTCTCTCGGGCATCTCCAAGCTGGTGACCCAGGATCCCACCTGGGCGGGGTTCACGGCCCTCGGCTACTACTTCGAGACCCAGCCACTGCCCCATATCGGCGCCTGGTACGCTCACCAGCTGCCGGAATGGGTACTCAGGACGGGGGTGGGTGCGGTCTTTTTCGTAGAGTTGCTGGTGCCTTTCATGATGTTGCTGCCGAGGCGTTTCCGGCTCTTTGCGGCCGGCGCCACCGTGTTGATGCAGATCCTGATCATCCTGACCAGCAACCACAACTTCTTCAACCTGCTGACGATAGTCCTCTGCCTGTTTCTGATCGACGACAGGGCGCTGCAGAGCCTGCTGCCCGCCAGGCTGCACCGGGGGCTGGAGGCGCTCATCGTGCCTGCCGTGGTACCACGCAGTGGTACAAGGCAACTCATCTTCAGGCTGGCTGCGGCCGTGATCCTCGTGGTGAGCCTGTTCCAGGTGAGCGGTTTCTTCGTCAGGCCGACGGAGACTTACGGCCTGGCGCGGCTGCAGGAGGCGGTGCGTCCCTTTCATATCGTCAACCGGTACCATGTCTTCCCCACCGTCACCACCCGGCGTATCGAGCTGATTGTCGAGGGGTCCCGGGATGGAGAGCGGTGGCTGCCCTACGAATTCCGCTACAAGCCGGGGGATCCCGCGGTGCTGACACCGGTGGTGATTCCCCATCACCCACGGCTGGACTGGATGGTCTGGTTCGTGCCCCTGGGACACCCCATGAACTACCACTGGTTCGACCGTTTCCTGCAGCAGCTGCACGCCAATTCACCGGCCGTGACCTCGCTGCTGGGACACAATCCGTTTCAGGAGAGTCCGCCGAAATACCTGCGGGTGCAGGCCTACCGCTACCGGTTCGTGGATCCGCTGGAGCGACAGGCCGGAGACCCCTGGTGGCAGCGGGAGTACCAGGGGCCGTTTTTCCTCGCCCCCCGGCAGTAGGGCTAAAAAAACCGAGGCAGCGGCCGCTACCATGGGCAACGGCAATCAGACGATGGTATGGACATCATTATGAAGAGATACGGCTACCTCATATTCGGATTGATTCTGGCATGCCTGGCCATGGAGCCGGCACTGGCGGGGAACAAGTTCGAGATTATCGGCGGCGGTGTCACCGGCTCCGACGCCGCCAAGCTGGCGTTCGTGCAGACCTTCCTCTACGTGGCCAGCGGGGTGTTCCTGCTGCTGGCGGTGCTTGCGGTGATATCACCCAGCCGGAAAAACGCCTCCTTTCTCACCTTCACCCTGTGGAAGGAGTCAGCCGCCATTTTCATGGTGCTCTGCCTGCTCTCCCTGGGACTGGCCCTGTTCGCTTTTTAAGCGAGTATCTCCTTCAGGGCCAGGGTCAGCTTGTTGCACTCCTCGTCGGTACCCACGGTGATCCGCAGGAACTGATCGATACGCGGCTGTTTGAAGTGGCGCACGATGATGGCGCGCTCCCTCAGCTGGGCGCTCAGTTCTGCGGCGTCCCTCTGGGGGTGGCGGGCGAAGACGAAGTTGGCCGACGAGGGGATCACCTGGAATCCCGCGGCCTCGAGATCGGCGGTCATCTTCTCGCGGCTGGCGATGATCCTGCTACAGGTCTGCTCGAAATACTCCCTGTCCTCCATTGCAGCCACCCCGCCGGCGATGGCGAAGCGGTCCAGGGGGTAGGAGTTGAAACTGTTCTTGACCCGTTCGAGCGCCTCCACCAGCTCGCTGCTGCCCACAGCAAAACCGGTCCGCAGGCCCGCCAGGGAGCGGGACTTGGAGAGGGTCTGGATCACCAGCAGGTTGCTGTAGCTGTCGACCAGGCGGATGGCCGACTCGCCGCCGAAATCGATATAGGCCTCATCCACCACCACCACCGAATCACTGTTGGCGCGCAGCAGTTTCTCGATCGCCTCGAGGGGCAGCAGCCGTCCCGTGGGGGCGTTGGGGTTGGGGAAGATGATGCCGCCGTTGGGGCGTGCATAGTCCTCTACATCGATCTCGAAACGGTCGTTGAGGGGTACCGTCTCGTACGCCACGCCATAGAGACCGCAGTAGACCGGGTAGAAGCTGTAGGTGATGTCCGGGTAGAGCAGGGGAAGGTCGTGCTTGAGCAGCCCCTGGAAGGTGTGAGCCAGCACCTCGTCCGAGCCGTTGCCGACGAAAACCTGGCCGGGCGTGACACCGTAGTATCCGGCCACCGCCTCTTTCAGCCTGTCGGCATTGGGGTCGGGATAGAGCCGCAGGGTATCCGCCGCTTCCGCCTTCAGCGCCTCGATCGCCCGGGGGGAGGGTCCGTAGGGGTTCTCGTTGGTGTTGAGCTTGGTCAGATCGGTCATCTTCGGCTGCTCCCCGGGTACGTAGGGGGTCAGCTCGTGAACGATTTTGCTCCAGTAGCGGCTCATGACGTTTGTCCGTTTTTGTTCATCTGGAAAAGATGCCTGTGTCATTCCGGCGCCTGCCGGAATCCGGTAACCACCTCCATCGAACTTGTGAATATGGATTCTGGCATTCGCCAGAATGACGGGATCGGTGATTCGCGTTACGGCACCAATGATACCCGTGGGTTTGAAAGACAGGAAGCGGGCAGTGCCCGCCTCCTGGCCTGTCAGCGGGTAATGGGTTTGTACTTGATACGGTGAGGCTGGTCTGCCTCCGCGCCGAGACGACGCTTGCGGTCCGCCTCGTAGTCGGCGTAGTTACCCTCGAACCAGACCACCTGGGAGTCGCCCTCGAAGGCGAGGATATGGGTGGCGATACGATCCAGGAACCAGCGGTCATGAGAGATCACCACGGCGCAGCCGGGGAAAGCGAGCAGGGCCTCTTCCAGGGCGCGCAGGGTCTCCACGTCCAGGTCGTTGGTGGGTTCGTCCAACAGCAGCAGGTTGCCGCCGCTCTGCAGCAGCTTGGCCAGGTGCAGGCGGTTGCGCTCACCACCCGAAAGGTCGCCGACGCGTTTCTGCTGGTCGGTGCCCTTGAAGTTGAAGCGGCTGAGCCAGGCGCGGGAGTTGAACTCGTACTTGCCGACGGTGATCAGGTCGTGACCGTCGGAGATCTCCTCCCAGGCGGTCTTGTTGTCGTCCAGGGCATCGCGTGACTGGTCCACGTAGGCCACCTGAACGGTATCGCCGACGCGCAGCTCGCCTTCGTCCGGCTGCTCCTCGCCGGTGATCATGCGGAACAGGGTGGTCTTACCCGCACCGTTGGGGCCGATGATGCCGACGATCCCGCCCTGGGGCAGGTTGAAGTTCAGGTTGTCGTAGAGCAGCTGGTCGCCGAAGGCCTTCTTGATGCCGTTGGCCTCGATCACCAGTTCGCCCAGGCGCTCGCCCGGCGGGATGTAGATCTCGTTGGTCTCGCTGCGCTTCTGGAACTCCTGGCTCTGCAGTTCATCGAAACGCTGCATACGCGCCTTGCTCTTGGCGTGGCGACCCTTGGGGTTTGAGCGAACCCATTCCAGCTCCTGCTTCATGGTCTTGATGCGGGCCTGCTCCTGCTTCTGCTCCTGCTCCAGGCGGGCCTCTTTCTGCTCCAGCCAGGAGGAGTAGTTGCCCTCCCAGGGGATACCGTGACCACGGTCCAGCTCGAGGATCCAGCCAGCGACGTTGTCCAGGAAGTAGCGGTCGTGGGTCACTGCAACCACGGTGCCGGAGTAGTCGTGGAGGAAACGCTCCAGCCAGGCCACGGACTCGGCGTCCAGGTGGTTGGTGGGCTCATCCAGCAGCAGCATGTCCGGGTGGGAGAGCAGCAGGCGACAGAGGGCCACGCGGCGGCGTTCACCACCGGAGAGCTTGGTCACGTCGGCATCCCATGGGGGCAGGCGCAGGGCGTCTGCGGCGATCTCCAGGGTGCGTTCCAGGTTGTGGCCGTCCTTCGCGGTGAGCAGGTTCTCCAGCTCCGCCTGTTTGGCTGCCAGGGCGTCGAAATCTGCGTCCGGCTCGGCGTAGGCGGCATACACTTTCTCCAGCTCATCCAGGGCCTCCTTGACGTCAGCAACCGCCTCCTCGACGTTGCCACGTACATCCTTGTCGGGATCCAACTGGGGCTCCTGGGGCAGGAAGCCGACATTGATTCCGGCTTGGGGACGGGCCTCGCCCTCGATCTCTGTGTCGATACCGGCCATGATGCGCAGCAGGGAGGATTTACCCGCACCGTTCAGACCCAGCACACCGATCTTGGCGCCGGGAAAGAAGGAGAGGGAGATGTCGCGGAGGATGACGCGCTTCGGCGGAACGATCTTGCCGACGCGGTTCATGGTGTAGATGTACTGGGCCATACCTGTCTCTTTTATAAAACCCTGAATTCAGTGAACGGGGGATTCTCGCACATTCGCTGCCACGGCTCACCTTTTTGCGATCGTCCGGGAGCACCTGTCCTAGATCAAGGCGCTCCTCCGGAGGCTGCTTTATACAGTGCTGACACTCAAAACTGACAAGGTGAACTCCATGACCCGATCTTCGCTCTCCGCCCTGGTTGTTTCAGCGCTGTTACTGGCCGGGTGTGCACCCCATCCCGCAACCGGGAACTGGGTGCCGGCAGAGGGGGATGAGTCCGGATTCGTACGCATCCACGTGCAGTACGATGGCAAGACCGATATCTACCGTCCCGGCGAGGAGACTGCCGCGTTTCGCTGTTTCTGGGCCGGTGAGTCGGGGGCGGTGATCGGGTTGCAGAGTGTGCTTGCCGAGAACACGGATATCGAGAAACACTTCAAACTCAACGTGACGGCAGACCAGGGTGCCCGGCTGGAAGCGGCCGGCAAGGTGATCGGTTTCTACCGGCGTTCAGCCGTAAAATAGCCGCTTATTGCTGGATGAACTCCAGCGCATTGCCATCCGGATCACGACAGAAGAGGGCGCGACGGCCGGAGCGGCTGAGCGTAAACGCGATGTTGTGGGCCTCCAGCTGACCCACCAGCTGATCCAGGTCGGAGACGTGAAAGGCGATGTGGCGGTCCCGCCCGCCATGATCCGGGCGGCCATTGCTCGGATCGGGGTTTGGCAGCTCCAGCAGGTGGATCTGCTGGTCTCCAACCTCAAGCCAGGCCCCGGGGAAGCCCAGGTCGGGCCTCTCCCCGTAGACTGCCAGGCCAAGAATATCCCTGTAGAACGCCAGTGACCTGTCGGTGTCCCCGATCAGCAGGCTGGCATGGTGCATGCGGGTTATCACAGTCCTGTTTCCTCCTCTGGTTGTCGCGCTGCCTATCTGGCCAGAAAAATGTCGAGATGGCCATGATTATTCTTTATTAGTAATGCCTAATTTGCTAACATGCCACCCTTTTTATCAGGATCCCCGAGGAGTTCCATGTTCTTCAACTTCGAATGCACCGATCGCGGCTGCCCGAAAAACGATATCCTGTCGGGACTTACCGTGGCCCTGGCGCTGGTTCCAGAGGCGGTTGCTTTCGCATTCGTTGCCGGCGTGGAGCCCCTGGTGGGACTCTATGCCGCGTTCATGGTGGGCCTGATCACCGCCACCATCGGCGGGCGTCCGGGCATGATCTCGGGGGCCACAGGCGCCCTGGCGGTGGTGATGGTGGCACTGGTGGCCCAGCACGGCGTCGAGTACCTGTTCGCCGCGGTGGTGCTGATGGGGCTGTTCCAGATACTGATCGGCATGCTCAAGCTGGGCAAGTTCATCCGCATGGTGCCTTATCCGGTGATGCTCGGTTTCGTCAACGGCCTGGCCATCGTCATCTTCCTGGCCCAGCTCAAAAGCTTCCAGGTGGAGGATGCAGCAGGCCAGGCGCAGTGGCTGCAAGGCAACTCGCTGTGGATCATGCTCGGGCTGGTGGCCCTGACCATGGCCATCATCCACTACCTGCCCAAGTTGACCAAGGCGATCCCTTCGTCCCTGGCGGCGATTATCACGGTCAGCCTCATCGTGATCGGCCTGGGCATGGAGAGCCGCACCGTGGGCGACATGGCCTCCATCGCCGGCGGTTTTCCGGAATTCCATGTCCCCATGGTGCCCCTGACCTGGGAGACCCTGGAGATCATCTTGCCCTACTCGGTAATCCTCGCTGCCATCGGCCTGATCGAATCCCTGCTGACCCTCAGCCTGATCGATGAGATCACCGAGACCCGCGGTCGCGGCAACACCGAGTGCATCGGCCAGGGTGTGGCCAATACCGTGACCGGTTTCTTCGGCGGCATGGGCGGCTGCGCCATGATCGGCCAGAGCATGATCAACGTAAACTCCGGTGGCCGTGGACGCCTGTCGGGAATCTCTGCCGCCCTGTTCCTGCTGATCTTCATCCTGTTCGCCTCGGACCTGATCGAGATGATCCCCCTGGCGGCACTCACCGGGGTGATGTTCATGGTGGTGATCGGTACCTTCGAGTGGTCCAGCCTGCGCATCATGGGCAAGATTCCGCGTACCGACGCCTTCGTTATCGTGCTGGTCTCCGCCGTCACCGTGGCAACCGACCTGGCCATCGCCGTGGTGGTGGGCATCATCGTCTCCGCCCTGGTGTTCGCCTGGGAGCATGCCAAGCACATCAACGTGGTCACCTACGAGGGGCGCCTGGGTTCCAAGGTATACGAACTGCACGGTCCGCTGTTCTTTGCCTCGGTGAAGAATTTCCAGGAGCTGTTCGATCCGAAGAACGATCCGGATGATGTGGTGGTCGAGTTCCAGCACTCGCGGGTAATGGATCACTCAGCCATCGAGGCGATCGATACCCTGGCGGAACGTTACATGAAAGCGGACAAGCGCCTGCACCTGCGCCACCTCAGCGCTGAGTGCCACCAGTTGCTGCGCAAGGCGGGTGACCTGGTGGAGGTGAATGTTATCGAGGATCCCCGTTACCGCGTAGCGGATGACGCGCTGGGCTGACAAAGCCAGGTTGGCAAAGGGATGCAAAGCGGGCATGGAAGGATCCATGCCCGCTTTTTTATGTACAGGATGTACGGTATGCCGCGGGCGCAGGGATGCGCAGGAGCGGCTCATGCACAAGGATGTGCTTATGCCGCGGGAGGCAGGAAGCCGGGAGCGGCGATGTACAGGATGTACGGACAGGTAATTGCTCCTCGGCAACTGCTCCTGCGTTGCTCTAATACCTACATCCCTGTAGGCATGCATTACCTGCACTTCCGCCATCCATGGCGGTCGGTAGAAAACCGTTCCAGACGTTTTCTACACTCCAGCCATCCCTGGCTTTCGTATGCCGCGGGCGCAGGGATGCGCGGGAGCGGCGATGTACAGGATGTACGGACAGAAAATTGCTCTTCGGCAATTGCCCTTGTGATACCGCCTGCCAAATGCCGTAAGATAGGGCTTCCTATTTTTCCGACAGGTGTCCTGCCCCATGTCCAAGATCATTATTGTCGTTGCCATTGTTCTGATCATTGCAGCTGCCATCTATTTTGAGCGGAACCGTTCCAGCGGCATGGCGAAGATAGCATCGGGCATGGGCCTCGACTTTTCCGCGGGACAGCAGAAACTGCCTGCCGAACTGGGAAAAAAGGGCTTCGACCTCTTCACCCAGGGGGCGCCGAATATCAAGAACCTGATGTCGGGATTCATCGACGGTCGTGAAGTGGCCATCTTCGATTACGCCTACGAGGCTGAAGAAGGGGGGGAGGGTGTCAGTGACGCACCTCTCGGGCATGATCATCAGATCAATGAGAAGCGTATCCAGATGGTTGTCTGGCTGAAGCTGGAGAAGTCGCTGCCCGACTTCGATCTGAGCCCGACGCGCATGCACAAGCGAACGGTTGCCGGGCGCTTCGGCCTGGCGCGCATCACGCTGGATGGCCAGCCGGTATTCAATGAGAGCTTTATCCTTCTGGGGCGTGACGGCGAGAAGGTGCGGCAGCTGTTCTCACAGGAGGTGATCGATCATGTCGCGGGGCAGCGTGACCTGATGGTGGAGTCCCGCGGCAGCGACCTGCTGGTCTACCGTCTCTCCAAGCGCACGGATCCGGATGCCATATCGGCTTTTTACCAGGGGGCGCGCAGGCTGGCGGATCTTCTGTAGGGGGTATTTCGAATGGCACAGGCAGCGGGGCTTTCGTCCCGCTGCCTCACCTGGTGGCCGGGCCGGTGACCGTCAGCCCATAGGAACAAGTTCGGTGATGGGCGTGTCGTTCTTTGCATCGACCTTGTGGTACAGGTCGTAGAGGGCCGCCTGCAGCGCCTCTTCGATCACCGGGTGGTAGAAGGGCATCTGCAGCAGCTGACCGACGGTGAGTCCCTGGGTGATGCACCAGTTGAGCAGGTGGGCCAGGTTCTCTCCCTTGGCGCAGCACATCTCGGAGCCGAGCAGTCTGCCGCTGGCCTTGTCAGCGTATACCCGCAGTATGCCCTTGTTCTTTGCCATGATTATGGCGCGTCCCACGGGATTGAATTTCACCTCTCCGACGGCGGTGGTCTCCTGGTCCAGCTCCGACCAGCGTGCCCCCACGTGGCAGATATTGGGGTCGCAGAAGTTGATGGAGAGCGGTACCTTGCGTTCGAAGGCGGTGATGCTGTCGCTGCTGGCGTTGTGGCCGGCGATGCGACCCTCGTCGCCTGCCTCGTGCAGCAGGGGACGTTCGCCGTTGATGTCGCCGGCGATGAAGATATGGCTGTCGCCGCACTGCATGGTGTTGGGGTTGTAGACCGGGATGCCGCGCCCATCCAGCGCGATGCCGGCATTCCCGATATCCATGTTATCGGTGTTTGGACGGCGTCCGAGACTGGCCAGTACCTTGTCGACCACCACGGAGAAATCACCGGCGGTCACCCGCAGCTTGTCACCCTCTTCGGTGATCTCGGCGGTGTGGCCCAGGTGCAGGGGGAATTCGTTGCCGATGATCTCTATGGCCGCCTTGGCCACATCGGGATCGTCCAGCCCGCCGATGGTCTCCAGCATGTCGAAACCGGTGACCTCCACGCCCAGGCGGAACAGGGCCTGGCCCAGCTCCAGACCGATCACGCCGAGGCCGATCACGGCTACGGATTCTGGCAGGGTCTCCTGCTCGAACACATCGTCGGTGGTGATGATCTTGTCGCCGAACTGTTCCCATGCGACAGGTACGACGGGTCGGGAGCCGGTGGCGATGATGATCTTCTCTGCACGGATGCGCCGGCCCTCGACATCGAGGGTGTTTGGATCGATGAACTTTGCGTAGCCTTCGATGAACTGTTCGTCGTTCATATTATCGGTGCTGTTGGAGAGCACCCGGTCGACAAAGGTGTCGCGCATGTCCTGGACGTATTCCATCGCCTCTTCGGCATCCAGGGTCAGGTGCTCCTGGCCATCCACGCCGTAGCGGGTCATCACCAGCCGGCGATGGAAATCCTCCGCCACCTGGATCATCGCCTTGGAGGGCATGCAGCCCACCCTGGCACAGGTGGTGCCCGGCTCACCGCCGTTGATCAACACCCAGCTCTTGCCGGAAGGACGTACCTTGCCCAGTGAATAGAGTCCGGCACTACCGGAGCCAATGATTGCGACGTCGACGTTTTTCTCTTCCACGTACTTCTCCTGACTGTTCCGTTCGGGCTACCGCCCGTAATCATCTATGCGCTGATTGTATACGCTGGAGGCGGAATTCTCAGCCCGTAAATTGAGCGGGAGATCAGTTGCCGGTTTTGTGATTGAGGGCGTCCGAAGGGGCCGCAGGCCGCTGGGCCGGCACGGGTGAGTGGTAACCGGGGATCAGGGCGCCCTGGTAGCCATAGGGATTGATATACCCCGGTGGGGGCAGGGGAGGCGGCAGTCGCCGGCTGAACGAGGGGCCGCCCCGCGCACCGCCGCTGCTGCCGAAACTGAAGCAGAAGAAGGCGTGAGCCTGGAGGGTGAATCCCATCAATAAAATGAACAGCAGCAGGTTGCGATACATGGTTTGTTCTTGGCGCGTTTTCCGCAGTATCGCATGTAATGCCGGTTTTGCCAGCCTTGGAAGACGATTTCAGACCATTTGGACCATGATATCGTGCAGCACATTGGCGACACGGTGCAGTTGGCGTGAGCCGTCCATCAGGTGGTGGTAGATCTCCCGGCGGCGCAGCATGTCCACCGGGTCGTCGCCTTCGAACAGGTCGGAGAGGGCGTGGCGGTAGAAACGCTCGATGCGGCGGTGGGCGTGGCGCGCCATGTCTGCGCCGCGCTCTGCCTTGGCGGGGTTCTCTGACAGAGCCGTGAATCCTTCCTGCAGGGCCTCGGTACCCACCAGCAGTTCCGCGCTGATCGCCACCATGTGATCATCGGCGGAGACCCGCAGGTCTATCATTTCGTTCACCGTGCTCTTGGTGTGGGTGACCATCCAGTCCATGGATTCAATGGCGCGGAAAATGTTTTCCCTGTCGATGGGCGTGGAGAACGCCTTGTTCAGCTCGTGCAGATTCTGGTTCTTTATCTTGTCTGCCTCGTGCTCGTCCTGGGCCAGCAGGGCGGAGAGCTTCATGTCGCCGGTCAGCATGTAGTTGTGCAGGTTGCGCATGGTCTCGGTCACCTTGCCACACTGGTTGCCGAGAAGGGCAAAGAAATCCGGTGGCTTGGGTACCAGGCGTTCGAGTACCCGGCTCATGAAAGAAGATCTCTGGTTATCCATTCATCTGCTCCTATACAAGGCCGATCACGGTCAGTACCCCATAACTCAGCATGGCAAAGAAACCTGCGCCGGGGATGGTGACAATCCAGGTTGAGACGATTTCGCTTGCTTTCGACCAGCGTACCGCCAGGGGGCGCTCGGATGCACCTATCCCCATGATGGAAGAGGAGACCACGTGGGTCGTGGATACCGGGGCGCCGATCAGCGAGGCGAGGAACACCACGCCAGCTGATGTCATCTGGGAGTTGAGGGCATGCAACGGCCTGATCCGGTAGATGGCGAAGGCCAGGGTGCGGATGATTCTCCAGCCCCCTAGCATGGTGCCTATGGTGATGGCGATAGCGCAGACCATGATCACCCAGAAGGGCACCACGAAACTGTCGATCTCTCCGCCGAGCAGCAGTACCAGGGTGAGTATGCCCATGCTCTTCTGGGCATCGTTGGCGCCGTGGGCAAAGGAGAGGCCGGCGGTTGTTACCCATTGTGCCTTTCGCAGGGGGCGGTTTGCTGTCGGCGCGGCGTTGCGCAGCAGGAACAGTGTGATGCGGTGTAGCAAAAATCCCGCCCAGAAGCCCACCATCGGCGAGAGCACCAGGGCCAGAAGCACCTTGGTGACACCGGTCAGGTGCCCCTCGAGCAGCTGCTGGAAACCCCACACCACGTGGTCGGGGCCTGCGGCCACCACGACCACGCCGGCCAGGCCGCCGACCAGGGCGTGGGAGGATGATGAGGGAATGCCGCGCCACCAGGTGAAGAGATTCCAGGCCGTTGCCGCAAACAGTCCGCAAAGTACCACCGCCAGGGATATGTCGGCAGGAAGATCGTCGAGTGTGACAAATTTGCCTATGGTGTTGGCCACCGCCGTGCCGCCGAGTATCGGCCCAAGGAATGTAAAGAGGCCCACCACGAGAATGGCCTGTCGGGGTGTCATTGCCTGGGAGGCGATTACCGATGCCACCATGTTGGAGGCGTCATGGAACCCGTTGGTGAAGTCGAAGAATATCACCATCAGGGTCGCCAGCAGGATGAGCAGCCAGAGTGATTCCATATTGCAAAGTATGGCAGCTGATTATGATTTGCACTAAGTTATAGTTGAATGCAAACAGTCATATTTCGGGTTCGGACTGTTGCCCGTACCACCCAGGGGTTGGATTATGTCTGACACTCTTGCGAGTGGTGAGATCCTGGTTGTCGACGACACGGCAGCCAACCTCAAGCTCGTTTCAGAGATGCTTGCCGCCCAGGGATACAGGGTACGCCCCGCCAACAGTGGAGAGTTGGCCTTGACGACCATTTCGGTCAAGAGACCGGATCTGGTCCTGCTCGACGTACGCATGCCCGGTATGGATGGTTACGAAGTGTGCAGGCGATTGCGCAGTGATCCCGTGACAGAAGATCTGCCGGTGATTTTCCTGAGTGCCCTGGATGAGCCCGAAGGTCGATCGAAAGGATTCGAAGCCGGTGGATCGGACTTCGTCACCAAGCCGATCATACTGGAGGAGCTGTTGGTCAGGGTGCGCACCCAGCTCGAACTGAGCTATCTGCGCAAACGGGTTGCAGAGCTTGAAGCGGATTCGTAAAGGCGCTGTCTGCGAAGAGGTACGGGTCGCCACCCCGTGGGGTGGTCTCTTTTTATTCGGCACAATGAAACACCACCCTGGGAGGCGTTGTTTTTCCGATTCCGAGGGCGGCGTTTGAGCCCCCAAGAGAGGGCTCTGGTTCCAGTATCCCCATACACATTAACGGATCAATGGAACATTGGGAGAACATTCCCGTTTCACGCGTTTTAATTGCGATGGATCAATGATTCTACGGAATTAAATTAGCTTAAATCCTTTCGTTCTCCATTGTTGTGCGGCGTTCTCATGAGATTGCGGGATGAGCGGCGGTACTTGGTTGCCGGGTTAATAATAGAGATGCCGCGGCAGGCGTCATCGATGGCCGATGCTGTTCCGTTGGACGTATTCAATACTTCAGAATGTAAAAAGCCCGGCGCTGAAAGCCGGGCTTTTATAGGTGTGTTTACGCAGAGAAATTATTCAGCCTGCTGACCCGCCATGAAGAGCCAGGTGTCGATCACGGTATCCGGGTTGAGGGAGACACTGCTGATTCCCTGCTCGAGCAGCCACTTGGCCAGGTCGGGGTGGTCCGAGGGACCCTGTCCGCAGATGCCCACGTACTTGCCCTGGGCCTTGCAGGCGTTGATGGCCATGCTCAGCATCTTTTTCACCGCCGGGTTACGCTCGTCGAAGCTCTGGGCGATGAGCGCCGAGTCGCGGTCGAGCCCCAGGGTCAGCTGGGTCATGTCGTTGGAGCCGATGGAGAAGCCGTCGAAGTGCTCCAGGAACTCCTCTGCCAGCACGGCGTTGGAGGGCAGTTCGCACATCATGATCAGCCGCAGGCCGTTTTCACCCCGCTTCAGCCCGTTCTCGGCCAGGGCATCGACAACCGCCTTTGCCTCGTCCAGGGTGCGCACGAAGGGGATCATGATCTCAACATTGGTCAGGCCCATCTCGTCGCGCACGCGCTTCAGCGCCTTGCACTCCATCTCCCAGCAGACGCGGAAGTCGTCGGAGACGTAGCGGGAGGCACCGCGGAAGCCGATCATCGGGTTCTCTTCCTCCGGCTCGTAGCGGGGGCCGCCGATCAGGTTGGCGTACTCGTTGGACTTGAAGTCTGACATGCGCACGATGACCGGTCCGGGGGAGAAGGCCGCTGCCAGCGTGGAGACACCCTCGGCGATCTTGGAGATGTAGAACTCCTCCGGTGAGGGGTAGGCGGCGATCATCGGCTGGATCTCTTCTTTAAGGTCACCAGGGAGGTCGTCGAACTCCAGCAGTGCCTTGGGGTGGATGCCGATCATGTTGTTGATGACGAACTCCAGGCGCGCCAGGCCGATGCCGGCATTGGGGGTGCTGGCGAAGTCGAAGGCGCGGTCAGGGTTGCCCACGTTCATCATGATCTTGGTGGGAATCTCCGGCATGGAGTTCATTTCAATGGTGCTGTACTCGAAGTCCAGCTTGCCTTCGTAGATGAAGCCGGTGTCGCCCTCGGCGCAGGAGACGGTGACCTCGTGGCCGTCCTGGATCTTCTGGGTGGCGTCGTTGCAACCCACAACGGCGGGCACGCCCAGCTCGCGTGCGATGATTGCCGCGTGACAGGTGCGTCCGCCCCGGTTGGTGACGATGGCGGCGGCACGCTTCATGATCGGCTCCCAGTCGGGATCGGTCATGTCGGTGACCAGCACGTCACCGGGCTGGATGTGGTCCATGTCGTCGAGGCTGGTGATGATCTTTGCGGTGCCGGCGCCGATGCGCCCGCCGATGGAGCGTCCCTCGGTGATCACCTGGCCGCGCGCTTTCAGTTCATAGCGTTCGATGACACTGCCGACCCGGCTCTGTACCGTCTCCGGGCGGGCCTGAACGATGTAGAGACGACCGTCGAGGCCGTCGCGCGCCCACTCGATATCCATGGGACGCTGGTAATGCTTCTCGATGGTGACCGCCTGGCGGGCCAGCTCCTCGGCCTCGGCGTCGGTGATGGAGAAGAGGTGGCGTTCGTGCTCGTCCACGTCGATGATCTTCACCGGGCTGTCGCCGTCGGTGTCGTAGACCATCTTGATCGCCTTGTGACCCACGTTACGGCGCACCACGGCAGGGCGCCCGGCAGCAAGGGTGGGCTTGTGGATATAGAATTCGTCGGGGTTGACCGCACCCTGTACCACCATTTCACCCAGCCCGTAGCTGGAGGTGACGAAGACGGCGTCGCGGAAGCCGGATTCGGTATCCAGGGTGAACATCACGCCGGAAGCGCCGATGTCCGAGCGGATCATCTTCTGGATGCCTGCCGAGAGGGCGACGTGGCTGTGTTCGAATCCCTGGTGCTCGCGGTAGGCGATGGCACGGTCATTGAACAGGGAGGCGAACACTTCGTGGATCGCCCGCTTGATGCCATCGATGCCCGAGATGTTGAGGAACGTCTCCTGCTGGCCGGCGAATGAGGCATCGGGCAGATCCTCGGCGGTGGCAGATGAGCGTACCGCCCATGACACCTCGGTACCGTACTCCTTCTCCAGTATGGCGTAGGCCTCATGGATGGCGTTCTCAAGTTCCGGCTGGAACCGGGTGTCCATGATCCATTGGCGGATCTGGGCGCCGGTCTCTGCCAGGGCCCTGACGTCATCCACGTTCAACTTGTCCAGGGCATCGTTGATCCTGTCCGCCAGTCCGTCGGTGGCCAGAAACTCACGATAGGCATAAGCGGTGGTGGCAAAACCGCCAGGAACCTGTACGCCGAGATTCGACAGGTTCTGGATCATTTCACCCAGGGAGGCATTTTTGCCGCCGACCTTGTCGACGTCATCCATCCCCAGTTCGCTCAGCCATTGGACATAGTTGTTCATGATTTCCCTCGGGTTAGTGTGTCACTGCTGCTTTGGAGCGAGGCTCCGATATGGAGACTGCCGTCACCACGGGGATGTGGTGTCCGGTGTTTGATTCGAGTGTGCGAAGAGGGGCAGAGATCGAGCATGGCAGTCGGGGTCGGCTGTTGGTCCAGAGTTGAGTGCTTGTCTGCCCTGTGGTGCTGAAAAATAGTCTGATTCCGGTGCCGTGGGCGGTCAATCCGGAACCCTGCGCTTCAGTTGTGGAAAAGTGTACGGGTTTTGGATTTTATTGCAATGCAAAAAGAAGAAAAATTTATGATTACGGTAAGAAATGTTGATCGAAAACGGTCTGGAATGGGGCTTCCGGGGGCGCAACGCCTGCCGCCCCCGGATAATTTAGGGCAGATCAGGTAATGACATCCGGCTCTGCACGGCCGGTGCGCTGTTCTATACCTGCCAGTTCCCGGGCGATCGACACCAGGGGGGCCATCACATCGGCAGTCTCCCGGTTCTGCTTCTCGGGATCGGATTCGAAGATCTCCAGGTAGACTCGCAGGGTGGCGCCCACGGTGCCGGTACCGGAGAGCCGGAACACGATGCGGGAGCCATCGGTAAAGCCGATTCTCAGCCCCTGGTTGCTGGAGACACTGCCGTCCACCGGGTCGGTATAGGAGAAGTCGTCGGCATACTCCACCGTGAACTCGCCGAAACGCTGCCCGGGCAGTTCAGCCAGCCTGGCACCCAGGTCCGACATCAGCCCCTCCGCGGCCTCCTTGTCCACCCCTTCGTAGTCGTGACGGGTGTAGTAGTTGCGGCCGAACTTCTTCCAATGCTCGGTCACGATGCGCGCAACGGACTGCTGTCTGACGGCAAGCAGGTTGAGCCAGAAGAGCACGGCCCAGAGGCCGTCTTTCTCCCTCACATGGTCTGAACCGGTGCCGAAGCTCTCCTCGCCACAGAGGGCGATCTTCTTGGCGTCCAGCAGGTTGCCGAAGAATTTCCAGCCGGTGGGTGTCTCGAAGCACTCGATACCCAGCCGGTCCGCCACCCGGTCAGCAGCCTGGCTGGTGGGCATGGAACGGGCGATACCGGGTATACCGTTGCGATAGCCGGGGATCAGGTGGGCGTTGGCAGCCATTACCGCCAGGCTGTCGCTGGGGGTGACGAAGAAGTTCTTGCCCAGGATCATGTTGCGGTCACCGTCGCCATCCGAAGCGGCTCCGAAATCCACCGGGTCGAAACCGTGGGTCATCTCGACAACCTCGTGGGCGTGGACCAGGTTGGGATCCGGGTGGCCGCCGCCGAAATCCTCCTTCGGCTCGCCATTGATCACGGTCCCCGGTTCGGCCCCCAGTATCTTCTCCAGGATCTCCGTGGCATAGGGCCCGGTGATCGCGTGCATGGCATCGAAACGCATATGGAACATGCCGGAGTTGAAGAGATTGTGGATGGCGTCGAAATCGAAGATCCCGCGCATCAGTTCGGCATAGTCACTGACCGGATCGATAACCTCGATGCTCATTTCGCCCAGGATCCTTTCCCCCGGCTCATCGATGTTCACATCATCCGATTCAGCAATGCGATAGCTGTCGATCTCGAGGGTGCGCTGGTAGATCGCCTCGGTGATCTTCTCGGCTGCGGGCCCGCCATTGGCCGCGTTGAACTTGATACCGAAATCCTCGTTCGGTCCGCCGGGATTGTGACTGGCCGAGAGGATGATGCCGCCCTGGGTATCGTATTTCCTGATGACACAGGAGGCGGCGGGTGTTGAGAGCAGTCCGCCCTGGCCGACGATCACCCTGGCGATACCGTTGGCGGCCGCCATGCGCAGGATGGTCTGGACCGCCTGGCGGTTGTAGTAGCGGCCATCGCCGCCAACCACCAGGGTGCCACCCTTGAGTTCGGTCTGGGTATCGAAAATGGACTGGACGAAATTTTCGAGATAGTGGGGGGTTTGGAATGTCCTGACCTTTTTGCGCAGGCCCGAAGTCCCTGGGCGCTGGTCATCGAACGGTTCGGTTTTTATCTGCTCGATATTCATTTTTGATACTTCTTTGAAATTGGAAATCCTGTTTCGGACTATTCAATCACAGGGAGGTTGGTGAATCGAGGGTGAAAAGACCCTTGAATTTCAGTGGCCAGTCCCCATTGTGTGGGGATATTCCGTGCTTTGCACAGGGATTTCGTACCCTTTATTCGCTTTATACCGTAGATAGAAATTGGAGGCATAGCCGGCTATGAGTGTCGACTCACACAAGGAAACTCTTGATTTTCAAGCAGAAGTCAGCCAGGTGCTGAACCTTGTCATTCGCTCCCTGTACAGCAACAAAGAGATTTTTCTGCGCGAGTTGATCTCCAACGCATCAGACGCGGCGGAGAAACTGCGTTTCGAGGCGCTGACCGACGATGCGCTTTACGAAGAGGACCCGAACCTGAAAATCCGGGTCTCCATAGACAAGGAGCGCCGCACCGTCACCATCTCCGACAACGGCATCGGTATGAGCCGCCAGGAGGTGAGCGAGACCATCGGTACCATCGCCAGCTCCGGCACCAAGAAGTTTATCGAGGCCCTGAGCGGTGAGCAGGCCCAGGACAGCCAGTTGATCGGCCAGTTCGGTGTCGGCTTCTACTCCGCCTTTATCGTGGCGGACAAAGTGACCCTGACCACCCGTCGTGCGGGTCTGGGCGTAGAGCACGGGGTGCGCTGGGAGTCGAGCGGGGAAGGTTCCTACACCGTGGAGACCATCGAAAAAACGGGTCGGGGCACGGACATCACCCTGCACCTGCAGGAAGATGAGGATGAGTTCCTGGAGGGTTTCCGTCTGCGCAGCATCATCAGCAAGTTCTCAGACCATGTTGCGATGCCCATCGAGATGCTCCAGGAGCAGTTCGGTGGGGAAGAAGAGGAAGAGGAAGAGAAGAAAACCCCCGAGTGGGAGCAGGTGAATCGCGGTACCGCGCTGTGGATGCGCAACAAGTCCGACATCACCGACGAGGAGTACAGCGAATTCTACAAGCACATCGGGCACGACTTCGAAGACCCCATGGCCCATGTCCACAACCGGGTGGAAGGTACCAACGAGTACACCTCGCTGCTCTACATTCCTTCCCGTGCGCCATTCGATCTGTGGGACCGTGACCAGAAACACGGTGTGAAGCTCTACGTTCGCCGTGTGTTCATCATGGACGAGGCGGACAAGCTGATGCCCCACTACCTGCGTTTCGTGAAGGGTGTGGTGGATTCAGATGACCTGCCGCTGAACGTCTCACGCGAGATTCTGCAGCATGACAAGAAGATCGACGCCATCCGCAATGCCAATACCAAGCGTATCCTGGGCATGCTGGAAAAGATGGCGAAGAACGATGCCGAGAAGTACCAGACGTTCTGGGACCAGTTCGGCAAGGTGCTCAAGGAGGGTCCGGCGGAGGATTTCGCCAACAAGGAGAAGATCGCGGGCCTGCTTCGTTTCGCCACCACCAGTTCGGAAGGTGAGGCACAGACAGTCTCCCTCGACCAGTACATCGAGCGCATGCAGGAGAAGCAGGAGAAGATCTACTACATCACCGCCGACAGCTACGCGGCTGCAAAGCACAGCCCTCATCTCGAGGTGTTCGACAAGAAGGGTGTCGAGGTACTGCTTCTGACCGACCGCGTGGACGAGTGGCTGGTATCCCAGCTCAGTGACTACCAGGGCAAGCACATCCAGTCCGTTGCCAAGGGGCAGCTCGACCTGGGTGAGCTCGAAGACCAGGAGTCCAAGGAGGAGCTGGAGAAGATCGCTGAAGAGCACAAGGGGATGGTTGAGCGTGTCCAGGGTGTGCTGGGCGAAAAGGTCAAGGAGGTGCGTATCAGTAACCGCCTGACCGAGTCACCCGCCTGCCTGGTGGTTGGCGATTACGATATGAGTGCAAACCTGCAGCGCGTGCTCAAGCAGCTTGGCCAGGACGCACCCGACGTCAAGCCGATTTTCGAGATCAATCCCGGCCACCCCCTGGTGGAAAAGATGGACAAGGAACCGGATGAGGACGTCTTTGCCGATCTCACCAATATTCTTTTCGACCAGGCGACCCTGGCCGAGGGTGGTCAGCTGGATGACCCGGCAGCTTTCGTTCACAAGCTCAACAAGTTGATGCTGAGCATGTCGGCCTGATCGACGGTTTCCTGTCAGGCACTGTGAGCCCGCACCGGGGGATGTTCCTGTGCGGGCTTTATTTTTGTCATGATTGGTCTCTTGTGCGGTTGCAACATAAGGCGGCTGAATGGAGCGGATAGATACTCGAATAGCCATCAATGGCCAGTCTATGGCAGACTCGACGGATTAATCTAAAGAAAAACCATCAACAGAGGAGTACTGAGATGCGCGTGATTCTGCTCGGAGGGCCGGGAGCCGGCAAGGGAACCCAGGCCAACTACATCAAGGAAAAATACAACATTCCGCAGATCTCCACCGGCGATATGCTGCGCGCCCATGTGAAGGCGGGTACCGAACTGGGAGTAGCTGCAAAAAAGATCATGGATGAGGGTGGCCTGGTGTCAGACGACATCATCATGGGTATGGTCAAAGAGCGTATTACCGAGGATGACTGCCAGAACGGTTACCTGTTCGACGGATTCCCCCGCACCATACCCCAGGCAGAGGCGCTGAAAGAGGCCGGTGTGCCCATCGATGCCGTGGTCGAGATCGATGTACCTGATGGTGAGATCATCAAGCGCATGTCCGGCCGACGCGTTCACCTGGCTTCCGGTCGGACCTACCATGTCATCTACAATCCCCCCAAGGTCGAGGGTAAAGATGACGTCACCGGTGAGGACCTGATCCAGCGCGACGATGACCAGGAAGAGACCGTCAAGGCCCGCCTCAAGGTCTATCACGATCAGACCGAGCCGCTGATTGCCTTCTATTCAAAGGAGGCCGATGCCGGCGACTGCAAGTACGTGAAGATCGATGGTGTCGGTGGTGTCGATGATATCCGCGATCAGATCTTCAATGGTCTTGGTTGAACCGGGATCTGAATAGAGTGGTTGAAAAAGCCGGGCGCTGCCCGGCTTTTTCTTTGCACTGTTTGTTTATTAGCGTGTTCTGATATATTATCCACGCTCTTTTATCTTAATATCGAGGGGGCACCCGTGGCTGTCGTTGAGCTGACCAAGGAAAACTTTGAGGAAACCATTACCAATAACGATTTCGTTATTGTGGATTTCTGGGCGCCCTGGTGCGGTCCCTGTCGCTCCTTCGCTCCCACCTATGAGAAGGTTGCCGAAGACAATCCGAATATCGTCTTCGCAAAGGTGAATACTGAAGATGAGCAGGAGATCGCGATGCATTTCCAGATTCGCTCCATCCCCACCCTGATGATCTTCCGCGAGAACGTGATCATTTTCAGCCAGCCGGGCGCACTGCCTGAAGGCGCATTTCGCGACCTGGTCGAGAAGGCCTCCGAACTCGATATGGCCGAGGTGCACAAGCAGATTGAGCAGGAGAAAGCCGAAGGCTGATACTTCCTTGCCATGCGAAAAAAGCCGGTCGTCTGACCGGTTTTTTTTTGCCTCGGATATAGTACCTGGCCTCTCGTTAACCCTGGAGTGTCGACAGGCTGGCCTGCTTTACAGTAACCGTGAATCCGGGTTTACATGATTTGATCCCGTTTTGCATATCATCTGAATGAGCGGTTTTTTCAGTTCAAATGATAACCGGTATTGCGTGATATCGGTTAGTAATAACCTTTAAAAACAGAAAGATACGCTTTTTTTTATAGGCTGAGTTTTATTGCCCAAAGTGGTAAAAATTGCCTTGTCATAAAGGGGTGATGTTTGGTTTATGTATACTAATATCTGTTTATTCATTGATTTCATTATTATTTTTCCCAAGGTTTTTTTGAAAAAATAAATATTGTCTCTATAATGGAATTGTCTGGTTTGTTTTATAGGTATTAATTAATGGTTGCAAAAAAGAAGGTCAGCAAGAAGAGAGCCGTTTCCCGGTCTTCATCAGCATCAGAAAATTCAGCACGTAAAAAAACAGCGGTACGCAGGGGAAGACCCCCCAAGGCCGCAGCGTCCGCAACGGCAACTGTCAAGAAGCGGGCAACCAAAAAGAAAGTCAGCAAGAAAAAAGCGAAAGTTGCAGCGAGCCCAACCGCTGCCTCATCCCGACGTGGCCGTCCCGTGTCCGTTGAGGTTCTGCAGCGTAAACTGTCCGTGGCACAGGATGCATTGGCCAAGGAGAAGGCGCGTCGTATCGATGCACGCAAGAAACTTGTTGCCGCACAGGATGCAAAGAAAAAACTGCAACTCAAGCTGAAAGAGGCGATAGCGATCCTTGACCGGATGGAGAAGGAGCGCAAGGCAGAGGAGAAGCTTGCAGCCCAGCAGCTCAAGATGGAGACGGCACGTAACGAGGCAATCGCCAAGTTTCTTGTGAAATGGGAGAAGAAATATCTCGCCGCACAGGCCAAGAAAACCGGTGGCAGAGGAAAGCGCGGGAGAGGGCGTCCCCGCAAGTCCTGATCCTTGTTTCCGGTATCTCGCAAGGCCCTGCTTTTATAGCAGGGCTTTTTATTTTCCGGCTTCTGTGTTTATGCTGAATAAGCGATGAGTAACAGGACACGTGTCTTGTCCCTGCACTACAGGTAACAGGTTTAGATGAGAGCGCCGTACTATCCATGGAGTCTGCGATCCCTGGTGTCAGGCCGTCCGACGGTCGGCTGGCTGATGGACCTGTGCGATGAAAACTATCTTCTGATGTTGAAGTTGGCTCCCTCCCTGAGATCGATGGAGGGTGCTTATCTGTCCCGTCTCGAGGGAAGCATGGATCTTTATCTCGAGGTGTTGGAACAGACTCCTTACACAAGCCTGGTACATCTCACCTATTATTTTGCCCACGAGGCTGGTCAGCGTCCCGATCCCGATGCCACTTTGCGGGTCTACTACGACTCCAGCCAGGTTGAAGTCCTCGACCTGAGACAGCAGGCCCTGCCCCTGGAGCGGGGAATTGACAGTCCCAGCCTGGAGCAGAAGTGGAAGGCCAATCTTTTTTTATCCAAGTGGCTGTCGTTCTGCCTGCAGCAGGGACACAGCTTCGGCGCCCGGCAGGCCGAGATGGAAATTCCCAATAAATCAATCAGTAATGCCTGATATACGGTGTTTGTAACCGCTGTGTGTCCCTGAATCTAATTGGGAATCGGAATCATTTAAATAAATGTTGACAATTTCCCTAGGGAACTGCTAGTTTTTATTACCAAGTGATTAACTAGGTAATTATCTCCCGGAGGGGACAGACCATGAGACTTTCAACTAAAGGGCGTTACGCTGTTACCGCAATGCTGGATTTGACCCTTCACGGGAACAATGGTCCTGTGACTCTTGCGGAGATTTCCGAAACCCAGGGCATTTCGCTCTCCTATCTCGAGCAGCTGTTCGCCTGCCTGCGCGGCAAGCAACTGGTCAGGGGTGTTCGAGGCCCGGGTGGTGGTTACTACCTGGGGCGCGATGCCGACGAGATCTCCATTGCCGATATCATCTGTGCCGTTGATGAGTGGGTGGAGTTCACCCGCTGTGGCGGAAACCAGGATTGCCAGGAGGGCAAGCGTTGCCTGACCCATAACCTGTGGGATGACCTGAGCACCGAGATCTACAACTTCCTCAGCAGTATCACCCTCGCTGAACTGGTTGAGCGAGGAGGCCTGAGAGAGGGCGGATGCGTGAAGGATAAGGCCGGTGAGACCGATATGCCCTCCATGCCCGCCAGTTCGCAGGTCGCATGAGCTGAGAAGCTGAAAAGCTGAGAAAAGACCGCCTCGGGCGGTCTTTTTTTTGTCCAGCCATAGGGGCGATCAAGCCAGGGGGATCTGCATCTTAACGGTGGTGCCCTCTGAAGCCCCGGATTCGATACGGATCTCCCCTCCATGGGCCTCCACGATACGCCTGACGATAGCCAGTCCAAGTCCTGTGCCATGGGATTTGGTGGTAAAGAAGGGCTCGAAGATGCGCTCAAGCTGATCCTCGGGTATTGCCGCTCCCCCGTTGGTGATCTCGATATGGGCAATACGTGTCTCCGGGTCGCTGTTCAGCCGCCAGGTGATCTCTGAATCTTCGGGGGCTGCTTCACAGGCGTTGCGCGACAGGTTGAGCAGGACCTGTTTCATCCTGTCTTCATCTGCCTGGATGGGAACATGTGCGCCGTCAGACAGCAGTACCATGCCCTGGTTGCCCTGTTCTGCGATCTCCCTGCTGAGCTGCAGGGACTCAGCCAGCAGTGCCTGCAGGTCAAGCTGTTGAAGTTCAAGTTTCATCGGCTTTGCATAGAGCAGAATCTCCTCCAGCAGCCGCTCCATGCGCAGCGCCTCCTGGTGAGCGAGATTGGCCCGTTTGGCTGCAGAGCCCTCCATCCCGGCGTTGCGGAAATAGTCGAGGGCCATGGTGATGGTGGATAGCGGGTTCCTGATCTCGTGGGTGATGCCCGAGGCAAACTCTCCGATCGCCGCAAGGCGGCCATGCTCCACCAGTTTGACTGTGCGCCCGAAACTGTGGGTCACCAGGTTTGCGATGTTGGTCAGCAGTTCGAGGTGTTCGGGGGTGTAGGATTGCGGGTTGCGCGTGGCAAAGGCCAATACGCCGGGGACTGGGCTCTGCTCGGTGATCGGCAGGAATATGGCGTCCCTCAGTCCCTTCTCCACCAGGTAGTTTAGAAACTGGTACTGGGGATTCTGTTTTGCGGTGTGCAGCATGTCGGAGATATGAATCGGTTCTCCGGATTCGAGGGCCTGCTGAAGGATCGTGCCGTTCAGTTTGAAATACCGGTTGTATCCCGTTTCGTGCTTGCCATCGAAGAAACTGTGTTCCAGGCTGATGGCGTTGTGATCCGCAGAGACGAACAGGGCGCCGATCCAGTCGAGCGGCAGCAGCCCCGGAAGCTGTTCGGCCACGAAGCTGAGGGTGTCCTCCACATCCGAACCCTGCTGGATCCTTTCGATGAGCATGAAAATGGTGTGCAGTCGTATGGAGAGCTGGTTGAAACTGCCTGTCAGCCAGGAGATCTCGTTGTTGCCGGCAACCGGTACCTGGTGACCGAAGTCTCCCTTCGATACCTTGTTGAATCCGATGACTGCACTTTTCAGGGGCTTCAGCACGGTGAGGAAGAACCAGCCGAGTATGCCCGAGGTAATCAACAAGGCTGTGATCAGGAGGGTCCAGTAGAGGTGATTGACCTGTTCGAGTCGGGAGTCGCCGAGCCTTATGAGCTGTGACCTGAGTGCGTCGATGGATTCGGTCAGTGGCTGGTGATTGGAACTGATGTGGATTGCGGCCTGGTTCAGTTGCGGCATTGTCGGATCGGAGCCGAGTGAATCCTCCAGTTCGGCAAGGAATTCTGCCCATGCATCCTCGATGGCCATGACTGCCGGGTAGACGGCCGGATCGAGATCCGGTTGAAAAATCTCCTCCATGTTGGTGAGTTTCGGCGAGAACTTCTCGTGCATGAAGCCGTTGGTGATTTCCGTGATCAGGTTGGTCTGTTCCCTGATGCTCTGGTAGTAGAGCTTGATATCCCGCTGGTAGGCCTGGTTGTCCTGGGGCGCATGCATCGCGTAACTCACCCCGAGAGAGACCAGGTTGCGTGCGCTGTGTTCGAGGCGGGAGGTGAGGTTGAGCAGGATGTTGTATCGACGCTGCTCTTCCAGCGCCATGATGCTCACGGAAAAGACCGCACCGAAGAGCAGTGCCAGCAGTGTCAGGGCGGCTGCAATCTGGAATTTCAGCGTGTTCAGCAGGTTCACGTCAGCTTCAGCCCCCCTCCAGCAGCTCCTCGATGGCGTTGATCTCTTTCTCGGCCTCGTTCAGCACAGCCAGCGAGAGTGCGGGGTTGAGCCTGCCTGCCACCAGTTTGTGGTAGGCCGGGGAGAGGTCAGGTGGTGGAAGATCCTGGATCTCGGGACTGCCGACGAAGGAGAGCAGCTGGGCGAGAATCACCAGGTCCACGTAGTCAGGTGCATCGTCGGGGTCCCGGAACCAGTCGTCACTCTGCTGGGCAACCTTGGAGAGGTCGCCCGACATGCCCCAGGTACGCATGATCATGGCACCGATCTCGCCATTCTGTTCTGCGATGATCCTGTCGAGCATCCGGGGATCCTCGAGCAGTTCCGGGTACTCGGCTGCCGCTGCGAGGATGGGGATGGCGCCGATATCGTGGATCAGGCCGGAGAGCATGGCGCGGTCCGCATCCATGCCGGGTGACATCTTGGCTATCACATAACAGATCGCAGCCACCCTGCGGCTGTGCAGCCAGAGCTGCTTCATCCGCTTCTGGATCAGTGATGAGTCGGTATGGAACAGATGCTTCATCGTAAAGCTGATGACGACATTGCGGGTGTTGTCGAGGCCCAGGCGTGCCACCGCTTCCTGGCAATTGTCGATCTTGTGCTCACCGCCGAAAGCGCCGCTGTTGACCACCTTGATGATGCGCGTTGTCACCGCCGGGTCGCTTTGTATGATCCTGGCGAGTGTTCGTGCGTCGCTGTCCGGGTTGTCCACTGCCTGGCTGATGCGTGCCGCGATGTCCGGGATGCTGGGCAGTTCGCACTCTCCGGACTGGATCTTGAGCAGGAAGTCGAGGTAGATGCGGTCTCCCGGGTCATCTTCCTTGAGTTCTATGCCGGTATGGGGCTGGTCGGATTGCTGGCCGAAATAGGAGGAGACGCTCTCGACCAGCTCCCTCGGCAGGCGGATAAGTTTCACGCTGCTCTGGCAGCGGGCGCTGACGGCGTTCTGCGGTTTCGGGCCGCAGAGGGGGAACTCCACCATGGGAGCGCCGGGTTCGAGCAGCTGCGGCTCTTCCGTCTCGAAGCTGACGAGGATCCGGCCCTCCAGCAGGTAGGCGCTGTCACTGCCGTTTCGGATATCGTAAAGCTCTTCCCCGGCAGGCATTTCCTCAATCCACGCCTGTTGTGCCAGGTAGTTTATGACTCTTTCCGGCAGAAAGCGCAGGGGGATGCGACTGCTGATCAGATCGGGATTAATGCTCAACAAATCAACCTTTCAAGATTGGCCTGGCGGAATCTTGTAGCGCCAGCCTGAAAACAAGAAATTTATTCCTGTAGCGGCGGGATTTCCGGCTACTTTAGCGCCTTTGGCTCAAATCAGCTATCATGCTCGCTCTTTGATGAATGGTCCAGCATGGTGCTGACAGGCCCTGGTATGGCGGCTGAGATTGAGACACTGCTGACAATACGGGATTTTATCCGCTGGGGCGCCAGCAGGTTCAGCGAGGCCGGTCTGTATTATGGTCACGGGACGGATAATGCCCTCAATGAGGCGATGGTGCTGGTGCTCTATGCTCTGCACCTCGATTCCGATCTGCCCGAACCCTATTTTGAAACCCGTCTCACCCTTGACGAGCGCGAGCGGGTGATCGCCCTGTTTGAGCGGCGAATCAACGAGCGTCTGCCGGCGGCATACCTCACCAACGATGCCGTTTTCGCCGGGATTCATTTCTACGTCAACGAGCATGTACTGGTGCCACGATCGCCGATCGCGGAGCTTATCGAGGGTGGTTTTGCCCCCTGGATCGAAGCCGATGCGGTCAGCCGCGTGTTGGATCTCTGCACCGGTAGCGGGTGTATCGCCATTGGCTGTGCCTACGCGTTTCCGGATGCCAGCGTGGATGCGGTGGACCTGTCGCAGGAAGCCCTGGCCGTGGCCAGGGTGAATGTGGCCAGGCACGAGCTGGGTGGTCGCGTGGAGCCCATACAATCAGACCTTTTCGAGGGTCTGAAGGGGCGGCGATATGATCTTATTGTCAGCAATCCGCCTTACGTCAGCCTCGAAGAGATGGAGGAGCTGCCGGACGAGTATCTCCGTGAACCGTCTCTGGGGCTCGAGGCGGGAGCCGATGGTCTGGATATCGTCTCCAGGATATTGCGTGAAGCAGCGGATTATTTAGAACCAGAAGGGGTATTGGTGGTCGAAGTGGGCAATAGCGATATCGCGCTGGCCGAACGCTACCCGGAAGTACCCTTTCTCTGGCTTGAGTTCGAACGGGGTGGGCATGGCGTGTTTGTATTGACCGCTGACCAGCTGAACGAATACCAGGCCGTTTTTGATGCATAAATGTGAATGTTGGCATTGCAACGTGTAAATGAACCCCATGGTCGTGGCCTCGACCTGGGTGAGGATGAATAAATGGACCAGTCACTGGTATTCGATCTTGAACTGATCAACAAGTACGACTATTCGGGGCCCAGGTACACCTCGTACCCCACTGCGCCCCAGTTCCACGAGAAGTTCGGTGAGGACGAGTACCGTGCGGCGGCGATTAAGAGCAACGAGAGCGGGCAACCCCTGTCGCTCTATTTCCATATTCCGTTCTGCGACACCGTCTGTTTCTATTGTGCCTGCAACAAGATTGCGACCAAGGACCGTGGCCTCAATCAACCCTACCTCGACCGGCTCTTCAAGGAGATCGAGATGCAGGGGCAGCTGTTCGACAACAGCCGTACCGTGGATCAGCTCCACTGGGGAGGTGGAACCCCCACCTTCATCAGTCATGACCAGATGGCGGAACTGATGAGGGTGACCGGCAAGCACTTCAGGCTGGCCGATGATGACAGCGGCGAGTACTCCATCGAGATCGATCCCCGCGAGGCCACCGCAGACACCATCAAGCTGCTTCGCGATGTCGGATTCAACCGCATGAGTCTCGGTGTCCAGGATTTCGAGGAGCAGGTACAGAAGGCGGTCAACCGTATCCAGTCCGAAGAGAGTACGTTCGAAGTGCTGCAGGCGGCCAAGGACAACGGATTCCGTTCCGTGAGCATCGACCTCATCTACGGCCTGCCTTTCCAGACGGTTGACAGTTTTACCCGTACCCTTGACCGGGTGATCGATGTGGGTCCGGATCGCCTCTCGGTGTTCAACTACGCGCACCTGCCCCATGTCTTCAAACCCCAGCGCCGCATCAACGAGGATGACCTGCCGGCTCCCCAGGAGAAGCTGGAGATCCTGCAGATGACCATCGATCACCTGACCTCTGCCGGTTATGTCTATATCGGTATGGATCACTTTGCCCGCCCCGACGACGAGTTGGCCGTGGCCCAGCGCGAAGGCACCCTTTACCGCAATTTCCAGGGCTACTCCACCCATTCAAACTGTGACCTGGTGGCCATGGGGGTCACTTCCATCAGCATGGTCGGCTCCACCTACAGCCAGAACATGCGCGGCCTGGAAGAGTACTACGAGCGAATCGATGCCGGGAGGCTGCCGGTTTTCCGCGGTTTCGAGCTGAACCGGGATGACCTGATCCGGCGTGATGTGATCACCAAGCTGATCTGTAATTTCGTGCTCGATTTCGAAGCCATCGAACAGGCCTGGGGTATCGGTTTTCATGACTACTTCGGCCAGGATCTGCTCAAGCTGGAGGGCATGGCTGAAGATGGCCTGCTGGAGATGGATAATAAGGGAATCCGCGTAATGCCCAGGGGGCGCCTGCTGATCCGCAATATCTGCATGGCCTTCGACGCATACCTGCCGCCCGCCTCACAGCAGAAGAACTTCTCCAAGGTGATCTGACGGCTGAGTTTGTTCACGGGTAGGGTGGGTTAGCGAGAGCGTAACCCACCATTTCCTCACCTTAACAAAGCGATGATAATCGCGATCGGCATATTGTCAGGCTCAGATCGCTACTGAAGTCGCTCCAGCACGATTTGCACCTCCAATCGTCTGGATTTATCCTGCCACTCTCTCTGGTGTTCTCAGGATAATTACAATGACAGACCAACAGACGCCCTCCATCCCCGAACGATTCAGAGCAACCGCTGCTGAGCGAGGGGGTCAGCCCGTTATCTGTTTTCCCGACCGCGAGGTGACCTTCGCCGAGGTGGACCTGGCGTCCGACGGGGTGGCCGCCTCCCTCGCCGGCCAGGGTATAAAGAAGGGCGATCGCGTCGCGCTCTACTGTATCAACTCCGATGCCTTTGCCATCGCCTACATGGGTATAGTCAAGGCGGGTGCCGTGGTGGTTCCGGTCAACCTGCTGCAGAACCCCCGGGAAATAACCTACGTGCTGAACGACGCGGGGGTGCGTGGGCTTATCTATCACCAGTTGTTTGCCGAGGCCGTGGAGGCGTTTCGCGGCGAGTTGAAAACCCTGGAGTTCGCGGTCGGCATCGGTGCCGGACCCTTCCCGGAAGGCGACCTGGATTTCGGAGACTTCTGCTCGAACGATGGGCAGGTGCCCGAGCCGGCGTTCGATACCGCGGAGGACCTGGCGGCCATTCTCTACACCTCCGGGACCACCGGAAACCCCAAGGGCGCTATGCTGACCCATCGCAACCTGGTATCCAATACCAACAGCGTGGTTCAGGCCCTGCAGCTGCGGCCCGGAGAGGATCGTCTGCTGGTGGTGCTGCCCATGTTCCACTCCTTTGCCGCCACCGTGGGTACCCTGACCCCGCTGCTGCACGGTCTCAGCCTGGCGCCGGTTCCCAAGTTCGATCCGGCGGCTGTCTGCGACGTGATCGAGGCGGTCGGCGCCACGGTATTTCTCGGTGTGCCCAGCATGTACAGTGTGCTGCTGCGACTGCCTGATGAACAGGTGGCCAAGTGGAAGAGCGTGCGTTACTGCGTGTCCGGCGGGGCGGCAATGCCGGTGGAGGTGATGCGCCAGTTCGAGACGCGCTACGACCTGGCGATCCACGAAGGGGATGGCCCCACCGAGTGTTCACCCGTCACCTGCGTCAATCCAATCGGTGGCGAGCGGAAGCCGGCCTCCGTGGGACTGCCGGTACCGGACGTGGAGATGGAGATCTACGACGACGATGGAAACCTGCTCGAGGTGGATGTGATCGGCGAGATCTGCGTGCGGGGTCCCAACGTCATGAAGGGGTACTGGAACCTGCCGGAGGCCACCGCGGAGACCTTTTTCGGTGACTGGGTGCGTACCGGGGATCTCGGTTACAAGGACAGCGACGGTTACGTCTATATCGTCGATCGCAAGAAAGACATGGTTATCGTCAACGGCATGAACGTCTACCCCCGCATGGTGGAAGAGGTGCTCTACCAGTATCCCAAGCTGGCGGAGGCCGCGGTGGTGGGTGAGCCCAGCGAACTCCACGGTGAGATCGTGGTGGCCTACGTGGTTACCAAGGAGGGCGAGCAGATGACCCCCGCCGAGGTGCGTGCCTACTGCCGCGAAAACCTGGGTCCCCACCAGGTGCCCCGCAAGGTGGTGGTGCGGGATTCGCTGCCCGTGAATGCCGCCGGCAAGATTCTCAAGCGTGAACTGCGCAAGGCGGGAGAGATTGAGAGGGGGGTTGATAGTCGGGAGAGTGAGGGCTAACCGATCTGTTCTTTGATATTCACAGGCCTGGTAAAAAGTTTCGTAGCCTAACAGCGGTTCACGCTGTAGTAGATTCTCTACCACGGCTACGAGCTACTTTTGCAGAGAGGCAAAAGTAGCCAAAAACTCTTCTCCCCGGTGTCCCGCCCGCTATCGCGGGTTCACTGCGCTTCTCACCTTCGCTGGGGGTTGTCAGACGCGACGGTCGCTCCCGGCATCCTGCCTCCCGCGACACTTGTACATCCCTGTACATCGTCCACTGTCGCGACTGACAACGGCCGGCCTCCCTGCCGGCCCCCTTCGGGCCTTATCCAACGAAGCCTGCGATGCTCGTCGGGACAAAGGGGCCCCTCTCCCACTAGTTAACCACCTCGCAAAGCTGGGAAATGCAGGGTGTTGTTGAGCGTAGCGGAACACACTATTTGAGCTATCCGTCGTATTTCCAGGTCATTGGAGTTGCGACAGTTTCCCACGATGCAGCCGAGCATCGGAGGAATTTCAGGAAAGGCCCGAAGGGGCGCCGCAAGGATGCGGCGCATTCACAGTCAGCACAGGGAAGTGCTGTCTGTGAATCCCCTGAAATTCTGAGAAGCGCAGGGGACCCGAACGTCAGTGAGGGCAAATCTTGGGAGAAGGCGCTTTTGGGTACTTTTCGCGCCAACGAAAAGTACCTCGTGACCGTGTCGTAGACACAACTACGGAGAATAGACCCTTTTAGGTCACGAAATTTTTTACCAGGCCTCCTGCAGGAAATTCTTACGCTTGATCAGCCTTCTTACGCCAGTGCTTATGCACAATGAGGGTATGAATCAACAACCCGGCCGCTGACAGGTAACCGATCATCCCGTCGTAGTTGCCGACCAGGAAACTGAGCGGGCTGTCGAAATCCACCGAGGTGAACTTGCGTACCGTCTTGATGACGAAGACAAACCCCGCGTGCAGACCGATCAGGTAGGCGATATTGCCGGTGCGCTCCCTGACCACGGCGAAGAAGAGACCCAGACCGAAGAGGGCCAGGAAGGAGTCGAATATCGCCAAGTCACCGTACTGGTTGAACGCCCCGGAAACCATCTGCAGGCCGCTGTACCAGGCGAGTTCCTCGCCCGCAGGCAGGGGCAGGGGTTTGATGAAGTGCATCCAGGCGTAGAAGAGGCTGGAGAGCAGCATGGTGGCCACGAAACCATGGGTTTTGCGCAGCGCCCCGAAGAGCCCGCCGCGGAAGAATGTCTCTTCGATGAAACCGATCAGGATGCCGCCGATCATCGCTACCAGCAGGGTCTTTATCAGCAGCGCAACGACATCGTCGGGTATCGGTTTCATCACCCGGACCCCGAGAATGAAGAGCGCGAGGGTGAGGGCGGCCAGGATCAGGAAACCCGCCAGCCAGCCCCGCAGGATCTCACGTATGAACTCGCCTTTCGGCAGGGCGTAGCCAAGTCCCTGCTTGGAAGCGATCGCGTAGTGCCTGAGCAGCAGGATGAAGCCGGGTATCGCCACCAGCTTGGCGGTGGTGTTGATCAGCTTGTGGGGGCCTTTGTCCATGCTCTCGTCCAGCCAGAGGTAGAGTGGATAGTTGAGCAGTGCGCTTATGAACAGGGCGAACAGGATAAGTAGGACAAAATAGGCCAGTGGGCGCATCAGTTGCCATCCCTCGGGGTGTTTTTCTGATTGGTTATGGGGGTAAAGCACCCATTCTAACCGAAAAAATGGGTCCTTAGGGTTACAACTGGCCCCGGCCAGACTGTATAATGCGCGATTGTTTTGGGGATTCTGCGCTCTGGACATGAGGCAGGTCCCGGAAAAGCGAAAGTGGCGGAATTGGTAGACGCGCCAGATTTAGGTTCTGGTGGGGTAACCCGTGGGAGTTCGAGTCTCCCCTTTCGCACCAGGTGTTATTCATTCACAGCACAAGGCTGTGTTGCTCCGTTTATTGATCAGATTAGAGATGGCAGCAGGGTCTGCCAGAGAGGTTTTTCATGCAAGTTTCGGTTGAATCAAGTGAAGGGCTTGAGCGTCGTATGACTGTCGAGCTGCCTGTTGAGCAAGTCAACGAGGCAGTGGAAAAGCGCCTGAAAGAGGTCGCTCGTACTGCAAGGCTGGACGGTTTCCGCCCGGGCAAGGTGCCCATGTCAGTGGTACGCAAGCGCTACAGCGCAGAGGTGCGTTCAGAGGTTTTCGGTGACCTGGTCCAGTCAACCTATTTCCAGGCTCTTGCCCAGGAGAAACTGCAGCCTGCCGGTGAGCCGGTGGTCGAGCCTCTGGAGAAGGATGCCGACCAGGGTATGGGCTACATCGCAACCTTCGAGGTGATGCCGGAGATCACCCTGCAGGACATCAGCGACAAAGAGATCAAGCGCCCGGTTGCCGAGGTAACCGACGAGGATTTCGCCGCCATGATGGACAAACTGCGCAACCAGCGCACCACCTGGAATGACGTGGACCGCGCGGCCCAGGATGGTGACCAGGTGACCATTGATTTCGTCGGCAAGGTCGACGGTGAGGCGTTCGAGGGTGGCACAGCCAACAGCGTGCCCCTGGTACTGGGTTCAAACAGCATGATCGAGGGCTTCGAGTCGGGATTGGTCGGTGCTGCCGCAGATGAAGAGCGCAATCTCGATTTGCAATTCCCGGAGGATTACCGGGTTGATAGCCTGGCCGGAAAAGCGGCAACCTTCGAGGTAAAGGTGACCAAGGTCGCCGAGCCGGTGCTGCCCGAGGTGGACGATGAGTTCGCCAAGGCCTTCGGTATTGCCGAGGGCGGGGTCGAGGCCCTGAACAAGGAGATTCGTTCCAACATGGAGCGGGAGCTGGAGGACAAGATCCGCAATTCGCTCAAGGACCAGGCGATGGAAGTCCTGCTGGAAGCGAATCCGATCGATGTGCCTGCAGTACTGGTCAAGCAGGAAGCCGAGGCCCTGCTGCAGCAGATGAGGGCCAACATGGCCCAGCAGGGACACAACAGCGAGATGGATATTCCCGTCAACCTGTTCGAGGATCAGGCCAAGCGTCGTGTAACGCTGGGCCTGGTGATCGGTGAGGTGATCAAGGAGCACAATATCGAGCTGGATGCTGACCGGGTCCGTGAAAGGGTGGAGCAGTTTGCCCAGTCCTACGAGAAGCCCCAGGAAGTGATCGACTACTACTATGGCAACAAGCAGCAGTTGGCTGCCATCGAGAACGTGGTGCTGGAAGACCAGGTGGTCGATTGGGTACTTGATCAGGCCAAGGTTGAAGATGCTCCCGCTGCGTTTGCCGAACTGATGGCACCCGAGGCAAACCCCGTATCCGGGTAAGTATTAATTAAAGGATCTCATCGCTATGACCGATATAAGCCACATGGGCGGACTGGATGCACAGAACCTGGGACTTGTTCCGATCGTCGTTGAACAGACGGCGCGGGGCGAGCGCTCCTATGACATCTATTCCCGGTTGCTCAAGGAGCGGGTGATATTTCTGGTGGGGCCGGTGGAGGATCACATGGCCAACCTGGTGGTTGCCCAGTTGCTGTTTCTCGAGTCTGAGAACCCGGACAAGGATATCCACATCTATATCAACTCCCCCGGTGGTTCGGTCAGTGCCGGCCTGGCGATTTACGACACCATGCAGTTCATCCGTCCCGATGTGAGCACCATGTGTATAGGGCAGGCTGCCAGTATGGGTGCATTGCTGCTGGCCGGCGGTGCGGCAGGCAAGCGCTACTGTCTGCCCCACTCCAGGATGATGATTCATCAGCCCCTGGGTGGCTTCCAGGGACAGGCGACCGATATCGAGATCCACGCGAAAGAAATTCTTCTGCTGCGCGATCGCCTGAACCACATCATGGCGAAGCACACCGGGCAGCCCCTGGACAAGATCGAGCAGGACACCGAACGCGACAACTTCATGAGTGGTGAAGAGGCCACGGAGTATGGACTGATCGACCAGGTACTGGCAGAGCGTCCCGGGACGCCAGAATCGGATTGATTCGAGAGGTCTTTGTAACTGATTGATAATAAAGTTATTTTTGCTTGATTTATCTGGTTTTCCCTATAACAGGTGCGGGAACAGTAATGGCCCGGGTGCCTGGGGGGAAGCGAGAAGCGGTCTTGCGAAGCTATTGCAATCGGATATGATGGGCCTCATGTTGCGAGTTCGTGACCAGCATTTTTCCAGGTTCCAACCTGGTGGTAAGAGGAAGTCTTTATGAGTGACGACAAGACTAAAGGTGATGACGGCAAGCTGCTCTACTGTTCGTTCTGCGGCAAGAGTCAGCACGAGGTGCGCAAGCTGATAGCAGGCCCATCCGTCTTCATCTGCGACGAGTGTGTCGAACTCTGTAATGACATCATCCGCGAGGAGATGCAGGAGGGAGGCTCGGAAGGGACCGGCCAACTGCCGAAACCCCACGAAATCTTCCTGATGCTGGACCAGTACGTCATCGGTCAGTCCAGGGCGAAGAAGGTCCTCTCCGTTGCGGTTTACAACCACTACAAGCGGCTGGATGTCAGTGGCAACAAGGATGAAGTCGAGATCTCCAAGAGCAATATCCTGCTGATCGGTCCCACCGGCTCCGGTAAGACGCTGCTGGCAGAGACCCTGGCGCGCATGCTCAACGTGCCCTTTACCATCGCCGACGCCACCACCCTCACCGAGGCCGGTTACGTGGGTGAGGATGTCGAGAACATCATTCAGAAGCTACTGCAGAAGTGCGATTACGATGTGGACAAGGCCCAGACAGGTATTGTCTATATCGACGAGATCGACAAGATTTCGCGCAAATCGGACAACCCCTCCATCACCCGTGATGTCTCGGGCGAGGGCGTGCAGCAGGCGCTTCTCAAGCTGATCGAAGGTACCGTCGCCTCGGTTCCCCCACAGGGTGGACGCAAGCATCCCCAGCAGGAGTTCCTGCAGGTCGATACCTCCAATATATTGTTTATCGTCGGCGGTGCTTTCGCCGGACTCGATAAGGTGATTCGCAACCGCTCCGAAAAGGGCGGCATCGGCTTCGCGGCCGAGGTACGCAGCAAGGACGACTCCAAGGACATTGGCGAGGTCATCGTCAACGTGGAGCCGGAGGACCTCATACAGTACGGCCTGATCCCGGAGTTTGTCGGACGTCTGCCTGTTGTGGCTACCCTGGAAGAGCTGGATGAGGATGCCCTGGTGCAGATCCTCACCGAGCCGAAGAATGCCCTCGTAAAGCAGTACGCCAGGCTGTTCGAGATGGAAGATTGCGAACTGGAGTTCAGGGAAGATGCCCTGCGCGCTATTGCACGCAAGGCGATGGAGAGAAAGACCGGTGCACGTGGATTGCGCACCATTATGGAGCAAGTGCTGCTGGATACCATGTACGATCTGCCATCCATGGAGGATGTCAGCAAGGTCGTAGTGGATGAATCCGTCATCTCAGGTGAAAACGATCCCTACATCATCTACGAAGGTGGGGAGAAGAAGCAGCTTGCCGCTTCTGACTGAGATAACCAATCCCTAGAATAATTAAATCCGGGCAGAGAACCGGACGGGACCCGGTCCCGGGGGCTTGAATAGAAGGTTTTGGCCCCAACATCATTACAATCGATCATCGGTTTCCCGGCGATTGGGCCCGGCAACCGTACACAGATTTCCTGATTGCCAGATCGAGGCTTCAAGGGCTGGAAAGTTGGCCCCCAGACTGGCATCAGAACCAGCATTCAGCAGGAGAACCCGTTATGGGTCAGAGTGACAACACCACTACAGCCCTCACCGGCACCAGCTATTCAGCGCCAGTACTTCCCCTTCGTGATGTGGTGGTCTACCCGCACATGGTGATCCCCCTGTTTGTGGGGCGTGACAAATCGATCAAGGCGCTTGATGCGGCGATGAAGGACAACAAGCAGATCCTGCTCGTGGCCCAGAAAAGTGCCGATACCGACGATCCGGCGATCGATGACATGCACAACGTCGGCACCCTGGCCAATATCCTGCAACTGCTGAAACTTCCTGATGGCACGGTGAAAGTGCTTGTAGAGGGCAATGAGCGCGTCACCATCGACCAGTTCATGTCAATCGAGGAGTTCTTCACCGCCAAGGTGACCCCGATCTATGATGAGCCGGGCATCGAGGAGCGGGAGATGGAGGTGCTGACACGTTCGGCCACCGCGCTCTTCGATCAGTATGTGAAGCTGAACAAGAAAGTACCGCCCGAGGTGCTGACCTCGCTCTCCAGTATCGATGACCCCAGCCGGCTCGCAGACACCATGGCTGCGCACATGTCCCTCAAGCTCGACGAGAAGCAGCACGTGCTCGAAATGGCCAATGTACGCGAGCGCCTGGAACACCTGATGGGGCTGATGGAGTCCGAAAACGACCTGTTGCAGATGGAGAAACGGATTCGTGGCCGGGTCAAGCGCCAGATGGAGAAGAACCAGCGCGAGTACTACCTCAATGAACAGATGAAGGCGATTCAGAAGGAGTTGGGAGAGCTGGACGAGGCGCCCAACGAGATCGAGGATCTGACCAACCGTATCGAAAAGGCCGGAATGACCAAGGAGGCCAAGGGCAAGGCCCAGGCGGAGCTCAACAAGCTCAAGCTTATGTCCCCCATGTCGGCCGAGGCGACGGTGGTACGCAACTACATCGACACCCTTGTCAGTGTTCCATGGAAAAAACGTAGCAAGATACGTAACGACCTGGCCGCGGCCGAGGACGTGCTCGAAGCGGATCACTACGGCCTTGAAAAGGTCAAGGAACGCATCATCGAGTACCTGGCGGTACAGCAGCGGGTGCGTAAGCTGAAGGGCCCCATTCTCTGCCTCGTGGGCCCTCCCGGTGTTGGTAAGACCTCCGTGGGGCAATCCATTGCAAGGGCCACCAACCGCAAGTTCGTACGCATGGCACTGGGTGGTGTACGTGACGAGGCAGAGATCCGTGGACACCGCCGAACCTATATCGGCGCGCTCCCCGGCAAGATCATCCAGAATCTGTCCAAGGTGGCAACCCGCAACCCCCTGTTCCTGCTCGACGAGATCGACAAGATGGCCATGGATTTCCGTGGTGATCCCGCCTCGGCACTGCTGGAGGTACTCGATCCGGAGCAGAACCACACCTTCGTCGATCACTACCTGGAGGTGGATTTCGATCTCTCCGAGGTGATGTTCGTTGCCACTGCCAACACCATGAACATACCGCCGGCACTGCTGGACCGTATGGAAGTGATTCGCCTGTCGGGTTACACCGAAGATGAAAAGGTGAATATCGCCCTGCGCTACCTGGTGCCCAAGCAGATGGAGAACAGCGGCCTCAAGGAGGCTGAGCTCCAGATCCGTGAGAGCGCGATCAGGGATATCGTACGCTACTACACCCGGGAAGCCGGTGTTCGTAACCTGGAGCGTGAGATATCAAAAATCTGTCGCAAGGTGGTGAAAGAGATACTGCTCAAGAAAGAGGGCAAGCGGGTGGTGACCCCCAAGAGCCTGGAGAAGTACCTGGGCGTCCAACGCTTCCGTTATGGTGAAGCGGATGAGTACGACCAGGTCGGCCAGGTCACCGGTCTTGCATGGACCGAGGTGGGAGGCGAACTGCTCAGAATCGAGTCAGCGCTGGTACCCGGCAAGGGCCGGCTCAGCCATACCGGCCAGTTGGGCGAGGTGATGCAGGAGTCGATCCAGGCGGCGATGACCGTCGTGCGCAGCCGCGCCGATATACTCGGCCTCGATGAGGACTTCTACCAGAAGTTCGATGTACACATCCACGTACCCGAGGGGGCGACGCCCAAGGATGGTCCCAGTGCCGGTATCGGCATGTGTACCTGTCTTGTCTCTGCATTGACCCAGATACCGGTACGCGCGGATGTGGCGATGACCGGTGAGATCACGCTGCGCGGCGAGGTGCTGCCGATCGGTGGTCTCAAGGAGAAGCTGCTGGCGGCTCACAGGGGTGGAATCAAGACCGTGGTCATTCCGGAAGAGAATGAACGCGACCTTGTGGATATTCCCAAGAACATCAAGCAGAATCTCGAGATCAAACCGGTTCGCTGGATTGACCAGGTGCTTGAGATTGCATTGACCAGGATGCCTGAGCCGCGCTCAGACGAGTCTTCCGAGCCGGCACCGAAGAGCAAGTCGTCCGGTAGAAAAAAGGCGAGTAAAAAGGGCAGCGGTCTGACCCGCCACTGAAGCGGTTTCCTATTTGAAGAGGCTGGATCGTGCGGCATATTTTAGATATGTGCCGGACACTCCTGTTTAGTAAGAGAAAAATGGCCTCGATCGGCCTGAAAGGTGCATAAAATAGGGCTTTTTCGTGACATGATTGCTTGACACTCATTCTTTCACGCTGGTATAAATTTACCCCGTTTTCGCGCACACCACGAGATACGTAATAACACTATTAACAGGTGTCGGTTTCGGCACCGGAAAGACAACCGAAGGGGAGACACTCTTAATGAACAAGACGGAATTGATCGACGCTATGGCAGACGCCGCAGACATCTCTAAAGCGGCCGCCGGTCGTGCACTGGATGGCATGGTTGAGGCTATCACCGACGCCCTGAAGAACGGTGACCAGGTATCCATTGTTGGCTTTGGCTCTTTCTCCGTACGCGAGCGCGCAGCGCGTACAGGACGCAACCCGCAGACCGGTGCGACCATCCAGATTGCAGCTTCAAAAAATCCTGCATTTAAGGCTGGTAAAGCACTCAAGGATGCCGTAAACTAGCGCGCCTTCCTCGGGTGCTTAGCTCAGCTGGGAGAGCATCGCCCTTACAAGGCGAGGGTCGCAGGTTCGATCCCTGCAGCACCCACCAGATTAGGAGTGGTAGTTCAGTTGGTTAGAATACCGGCCTGTCACGCCGGGGGTCGCGGGTTCGAGTCCCGTCCACTCCGCCAACCTTTAGAAGACATGCGGGGTATCATCTGATACCCCGTTTGTTTTTCAGACATCAGTCCTTCAATTCGCGAGTAAGATAATGCTTCAGTCGATTAGGGAACGCGCTCAAGGGGTGATCGCTTGGATCATCGTCGTTCTGATCAGTGTGCCTTTTGCACTGTGGGGAATCCAAGAGTACCTGGGTGTTGGTTCGGAAAATATCGTAGCGACGGTCAACGGACAGGAGATTACCGAGCGGGAGTTTGAAATCGCTTTTCGTGATTTCAAGCAGGGCCTTCGTGAACGGATGGGTAGCAACTACCGTCCTGAACTGATCGATGACCAGCAGCTGCGAAAAGAGGTGCTGGAGGCGATGATCCGCAACGCACTTGTGCACCAGGCTTCAGACAGCCTGGGGTTGAAGGCAGGCAATGCGGCAGTTCGCGATACCATTCTCGGTATCCGCTCGTTCCAGGTGGATGGGCGTTTCAACCAGCAGGCCTACGAGCGTGCGGTTCGTAACCAGGGAATGAGTACCACGGCATTCGAAGAGCGTGTCCGCCAGAGCATTGTCAGTGAACAGATTTCAAAGGCGATTCGCGGTTCCGAGTTCGCCACCTCTTCAGAAATGGAGACCCTTGTCAGGCTGCAGCAGCAGAAACGTGAGCTGGCCTACATCACGGTGCCTGCTGCATCCTACGCGGACCAGGTGAGCGTCAGCGATGAGCAGGTGCGCAGTCATTACGATAACAACCAGAGCGCTTACATGGCGCCTGAGCGGGCCCGTGTAGACTACCTGGAGCTCGATGACGACAGCATTTCCACAACCCTTGATGTGGATGAAGAGACCCTCAAGGGTTACTACGAGCAGCACAAGGATGAGTACGTAACGCGGGAGCAGCGCAGGGCCAGCCATATCCTGTTCACCGTGGAAGAAGGTGCCGATGATGAGACCGTGGCGGCTGCTGAAGATGCTGCCAGGACGGCGCTTTCACGTATCAACGGCGGAGAGTCGTTTGCGACTGTTGCAAAAGAGCTCTCCCAGGACCCCGGCTCGGCCGATCTGGGTGGTGACCTCGACTACTTCGAAAAGGGTGTCATGGCGCCTGCATTCGACGAGGCGGTGTTCAGCATGCAGAAAGGTGGGCTCAGTGAGCCTGTGAAGAGTGATTTCGGTTACCACGTCATCCAGCTGACCGATATCCGCCCCTCCCAGGGCAAGAGCTTCGAGGAGGCGAAGGACGATCTTCGCAAGGCCTACCTGCGCAGCGAGGCTGAACGGCTCTTCTACGAGTATGCAGAGCGTCTCAGCGATCTCTCCTACGAGGATCCCGGCAGCCTTGAGCCGGCAGCCGAGGCGCTTGGCATCCCCGTCAAGCAGGGCGGTTGGGTAACCCGCTCAGGTGGCGATGGCATCTTTGCATCTCCCAAGGTGATTGGCGCGGTCTTCAGCGCGGATGTACTCCTGGATGGGAACAACAGCGAAGCGATAGAGCTGGCCCCCGAGCATATCGTCGTTCTGCGGGTCAGAGAGCACGAAGAGTCCAGCGTCAAACCTTTCGATAGTGTCGCTTCGGAGATTCGCGAGCAGCTTCAGCAAGAGGGCGCCGCGGCCAAGGCGAGGGAAAAGGGCCAGGCACTGCTGGCGGCACTGGCCAAGGGTACAGGCATGTCTGAACTTGCCGGTCAGGAGGGACTCGACTACGAAGAGAAAGGCTATGTCGAGCGTACCGATCGCACCATTGCAGAGCCTGTTCTGAAGGAGCTGTTCCGGATGCCCAGGCCTTCAGGTGCCGGTGTCTCCTACTCGGAGGCTGTACTCGATGGGGGTGATTTCGCCCTGATCGCCCTCACGGGTGTCGAGGACGGAAAGATGGAGCAGGCCGCCCAGCTCGGTGGTGAGGATATCCTCAGGGGTGCATTGCAGCGTGCCAGGGGGGAGAACTACTACCAGAAGATGGTCGAGAACCTGCGCGCCAGCGCCGACATAAGCATCCTTCGCGACAGCCAGTAAGCGATAACAGGTCGTTATCGAAAAAGCCGTTTCCGGGTAACCGGAAACGGCTTTTTATTTTTCCAACGTTTGATATTGGCTCAGGTCTTGCCCACCACGTGGTAACCGGAGTCCACGTAGAGCACGTCACCGGTAATGCCGGAGGCCAGGTCGGAGCAGAGGAACGCGGTGGCATTACCCACCTCGTCGATGGTGACATTGCGGCGTAGCGGGGTCTTCTGCTCAGCCTCCTCCAGCATGGTCTTGAAGTTCTTGATACCGGAAGCGGCCAGGGTGCGGATAGGGCCTGCAGAGACCGCGTTTACGCGAATGCCATCCGGTCCCAGTGAGTCGGCCAGGTAGCGCATGGTGGCCTCCAGGCTCGCCTTGGCCACGCCCATCACGTTGTAGTTGGGAACCGTGCGTACCGCACCCAGGTAGGTCATGGTGACCATGGAGGCGTTGCGGCCGGCCATCATGCTGCGTCCCGCCTTTGCCATGGCGGCAAAGCTGTAGGCGCTGATATCGTGTGCGGTGGCGAAACCTTCGCGGGTCACCGCGTCGGCGAAGGTGCCCTTGAGCTGGTCGGCCGGGGCGTAGGCGACGGAGTGTACCAGGCAGTCCAGGCCGTCCCACTGCTTGCCCAGTTCTGCGAACAGGTTCTCGATCTCGTCGTCCTTGGTGACATCCAGCGGCAGTACGATGTCTGAGCCGAACTCGGCGGCGAACTTGTCGACGCGCTTTTTCAGCTTCTCGTTCTGGTAGGTGAGGGCAAGCTGGGCGCCCTCCCGGTGCATCGCCTTGGCGATACCGTATGCGATGGAGCGGTTGCTGGCGATGCCGGTCACCAGGACTTTTTTGTCTTGCAGAAAACCCATTTGAATTCCTTGCGATTTTGTTTCTTGGGAACAGAATCCGGTAGCCGGATAATCGGTCTAAGGTACCGGAAAAAGACGGTTTATTAAAGAACCAAGGCTGATTCTTGGGGTCAATGTATATTGATGCCGGCGCCGGGGTTCACCGCCGGCTGCAATAGGGTACACTAGCCCGGGCTGGAACATATTAAAGAGAAGAACAACCTCCAGATGCTCAAGGCATTCAAGGATCGACAATCAAGGCAAATCCCGCGCCTTCTCCTCTGCTTGGGCCTGGCGCTATCCCTTGGCGCCTGCACAGATGGGGGCTGGAACAACCCCTATCCTGCAGCCGAGGCGGATCGGAATATACTCTACAGCTCTTTCTCCGAACGCCCCAAGCACCTTGATCCGGTGCGTTCCTACAGCTCTGACGAGTATGCCTTCATTGCCCAGATCTATGAGCCGCCCCTGCAGTACCACTTTCTGAAGCGACCCTATACGCTGGAACCCCTGTCCGCGGTTGAGGTACCCAAGGCCCGCTACCTCGATGCCGGGGGTAACTGGCTGCCTGCCTCCGCGCCGGAAGATGAGATCGCCTTCAGTGATTATGAAATAGAGATCAGGCAGGGGCTGCGCTATCAGCCTCACCCCGCGCTGGCGACGGATGAGCAGGGGAACTATCTCTACCACGACCTGAAACCCGGGGAGATCGAATCCTTCAACACCCTGGCGGACTTTTCCGGGTCGGGATCCCGCGAGGTGACAGCCGATGATTTCGTCAACCAGATAAAACGGCTTGCCGTTCCCCACCTCCATTCCCCAATCGCCGGCCTGATGGGGGAGTATATCCTGGGGCTCAATGAGTTTGGTGAGCGGATCGAGGAGGTCTACGCGCAACTCAAGAAGAGTAGCGGACGGGAGAAGCCCTACCTGGATCTGCGCTCTCACGAGCTTGAGGGGGTCGAGGTGATAGACCGATATCGATTCCGAATCCGGCTAAAGGGAAAATATCCGCAGTTCGTCTACTGGCTGGCGATGCCGTTCTTCTCGCCGATGCCCTGGGAGGCGGAGGCCTTTTTCTCCCAGCAGGGGATGGAGAAGCGCAACATCACCCTCGACTGGTACCCCATTGGCAGCGGCCCCTTCATGTTGACCGAGAACAATCCGAACCTGCGCATGGTGCTGTCGCGTAATCCAAATTTCCACGGTGAGGAGTACCCCTCGGAGGGAGAGGCGTCCGATCAAGATCTGGGGCTGCTGGAAGATGCGGGCAAGGCGCTGCCCTTTATCGAAAAAGCGGTATACAGCCTGGAGAAGGAGACCATCCCCTACTGGAACAAGTTCCTGCAGGGTTATTACGACACCTCGGGTATATCCTCCGACAGTTTCGACCAGGCGGTGAAGTTTTCTGACCAGGGGGAGTTGGGGCTGACAGAACCGATGAAGGTGAAGGGGATCAACCTGCTTACGGCGGTAACCACCTCCATGTACTACATGGGTTTCAACATGGCTGACCCGGTGGTTGGCGGTGATTCCGAACGTGCCCGGTTGCTGCGCAGGGCCATCTCGGTCGCCCTGGACTTCGAGGAGTATATCTCCATCTTCAACAACGGTCGGGGTATCCCCGCCCAGAGCCCGATACCCCCCGGTATTTTCGGTAACCGCCAGGGCCGTGAGGGTATCAACACCTATGTCTACGACATGGTCAACGGTAAGCCCAGGCGTAAGTCACTGGAAGAAGCAAAGGAGCTGATGGCGCAGGCAGGCTATCCCAACGGCAAGGAGAGTGAGACCGGCAAGCCCCTGATTCTCTACTATGACACCACTGCCTCCGGGCCGGATGACAAGGCGCGACTCAACTGGTTCAGAAAACAGTTTTCCAAGCTGGGTATCCAGTTGGTGATCAGGGCAACGGACTACAACCGCTTCAGGGAGAAGATGCGCAAGGGCACCGCGCAGATTTTCATGTGGGGCTGGAATGCGGACTACCCCGACCCGGAGAACTTCCTGTTTCTGCTCTACGGTCCCAATGGCAAGCTTGAACATGGCGGGGAGAATGCAGCCAACTACAGCAGCCCCCGCTTCGACGCCCTGTTCGAGAAGATGAAGAACATGGAGAACGGTCCCGAGCGCCAGGCAATCATCGACGAGATGATAGAGATCCTGCGCCAGGATGCACCGTGGGTCTTCGGCTTCCATCCCAAGGCGTTCTCTCTGTTCCACAGCTGGTACAGAAATGTGAAGCCCAACCTGATGGCCAACAACACCCTGAAGTACAAAAGGCTGGAACCTGAACTGCGACAGCAGAAGCGAAACGAGTGGAATCCGCCGGTGCTCTGGCCGGTGATCACCCTGCTGGTGGTGCTGGTGTTGAGTGCCATACCGGCGGTGAGGATATACCGCCGGCACGAGAGGAGTGCCGCGAGATGATGGCCTATATCATTCGGCGTGCCCTCTACGCCATTCCCATCCTCATCGGGGTGAATATTCTCACCTTCATGCTCTTCTTCGTGGTCAACTCGCCGGACGATATGGCGCGCATGCACCTGGGGCAGAAACGGGTCAACGAGGCGGCAATCGAGAACTGGAAAATGGAGCGGGGCTACGACCGGCCACTGCTCTACAATGCCCAGGCCAGTGGACTGGAAAGCATCACGGAGACCATCTTTTTCCAGAAATCGGTAAAGCTGTTCCAGTTCGACTTCGGTTCTTCCGACAGCGGCAGGGATATCGGCTACGACATCTCCCAGCGCATGTGGCCAAGCCTCGCCATCGCCATACCGGTACTGCTGGTGGGGCTGCTGGTGAATATCTCCTATGCGCTGCTGATCGCCTTCTTCCGGGCCACCTATATCGATATCTGGAGCGTGGTGCTCTGCGTGGTGATGATGTCGATCTCGGGGCTCTTCTACATCATCGGTGGCCAGTACCTGGTGAGCAAACTGCTGCACCTTGTGCCCATATCAGGCTATGACACGGGACTCGGTGCCTGGAAGTTTCTCGTGCTACCGGTGATCATCGGTGTGATCGGCGGTATCGGTGCCGGCACCCGCTGGTACCGCACCCTGTTCCTGGAGGAGATCAACAAGGACTACGTGCGCACCGCCAGGGCCAAGGGGCTCTCTGAACGGGTGGTGCTGTTCCGTCATGTGCTGAAGAATGCCATGATCCCCATCCTTACCGGTGTGGTCGTTGTGTTACCGCTGCTGTTCATGGGCAGCCTGATCACCGAGTCCTTCTTCGGTATTCCGGGACTCGGCAGCTACACCATCGATGCCATCCAGCGCCAGGATTTCGCCATCGTACGGGCCATGGTCTTCCTGGGTTCTGTGCTCTACATCCTCGGTCTGCTGCTCACCGATATCTCCTACACGCTGGTGGATCCACGGGTGAGGCTGTCATGAGCCTTGAGAACCTCGTCATACTCTGGACCGATGCACTGGTGTTTCTGCTGCTGGTGGTTGCTGTTTCGTTCGGCATCTACGCCTCGCGCAAGGAGCATCTGCGCGCCCCCTGGCGATTCGTGATACGCAGCAAGGTGGGTATCGGCACCCTGGTCGTACTGCTGTTTTACGTTCTGATCGGTTTGAGCGATTCGATCCACTTCCATCCGCCCCTTGATGAGCCGGGACCGAAGGGTGAAGTGATCTACTCTTCAGAGGTGATCAGCCTCTTCGACCAGATGGTATCGGGGCTTCGCACCCGCCAGGAGAAGACCTACTCGGCGCCATTGGCGACACATCTCTACACCAAGGAGAATATCGAACTGCCGGATGGCACCACCATCCGCGATTTTCCGCGACTGGAGTATGGCGGTTCCCACCTCGAGGATCCGGAGAAGGAGTGGAAAGGGGATATCATGGCCCTCAGTGCCCTCGGTATCTTCAAGGGGCTGGTACTCACCCTGGTGGTGGGCAATATCCTGCTCATCTTCATCACCCTGCGCTCCGGCTGCTCCTTCGAGCACACCGCGAGAGAGGTGCTTTCGGGTCGCACGGAGATTCCCTGGCGCGTGGCACTGACGGTGCTGTGCCTGATGCTCATTGTGCTGATGTGGTCTGCGGAGCTGGCGACAAAGTACCACCTGCTGGGAACCGACAAGGTGGGAGAGGATGTCTTCTACCAGTCCCTCAAGAGCATCCGTACCGGCCTGCTGATCGGTACCCTGACCACCCTGGTCATGCTGCCTGCAGCCGTGTTGCTGGGTATCATGGCCGGCTATTTCAGGGGTTGGGTGGATGATGTGATCCAGTACACCTATACGACGCTCAACTCGATCCCCGGTGTGCTGCTCATCGCCGCGGCGATCCTGATGCTGCAGATCTACATGAGCCAGCACGCCGACGAGTTCAACAGCCTGGTCGAACGGGCCGACCTGCGGCTGCTGTTCCTCTGCATCATTCTCGGTGTCACCAGTTGGACCGGGCTCTGCCGCCTGCTGCGTGGCGAGGCGATGAAGCTGCGGGAAGTGGACTACGTGCAGGCGGCGACGGCCTTCGGGGTGGGCCATTTCCAGATCATCACCCGTCACATACTGCCCAACGTGCTGCACATCGTTCTGATCTCCGTGGTGCTGGACTTTTCCGGACTCGTACTGGCAGAGGCGGTGCTCTCCTACGTCAACATCGGCGTCGATCCCACCATGAACAGCTGGGGCAACATGATCAACAGCGCCCGGCTGGAGATGGCCCGGGAGCCGGTGGTCTGGTGGTCACTGGCCGCGGCCATGATCTTCATGTTCACCCTCGTGCTCTCGGCCAACCTCTTTTCCGACGTGGTACGGGACGCCTTCGATCCGCGGCTCAGGAGTAGCAACTGATGGCGGATAGAGAGACCCTGCTGCGCCTCGATAACCTGACCACCCTGCTGGGCAGTGGTGACAGGCCGGTACGTGCGGTCGACGGTGTCGACCTGGAGGTCCGCCGGGGAGAGACTTTTGCCTTGCTGGGCGAGTCGGGCTGCGGCAAGTCCATGACGGCGCTCTCGATCATGCGCCTGCTGCCACCGGCGGGACGAATCGCCGGCGGCAATGTCTGGCTGGGTGATACCAACCTGCTGGATCTGCCGGAAAATGCCATGCGCGAGGAGCGCGGTGGTCGCATGGGCATGATCTTCCAGGAGCCCATGACCTCCCTCAACCCGGTGTTGACCATCGGTCAACAGATCGCCGAGGCGGTACGGATCCATGATCCCGAGAACCGGGAGCGGGTCGAGCAGCGTGTGGTCGAACTGCTGCACTCGGTGGGCATCCCGGATCCTGAACGGAGGGCCGGTGAGTATCCCCACCAGCTTTCAGGCGGGATGAAGCAGCGCGTGGTGATCGCCATCGCCCTGGCGGGACGCCCTGAACTGCTGATCGCCGATGAGCCAACCACCGCCCTGGATGTGACGATCCAGGCCCAGGTACTCGGTCTTCTGAAGGAGCTGCAACAGAAGACCGGTATGGCGATTATGCTGATCACCCATGACCTGGGGGTGGTGGCCGAGGTGGCCGACCGGGTGGCGGTGATGTACGCAGGGCAGATCGTGGAGGTAGCGGAAACCGAACACTTCTTTGGTGAGGCAGGCCACCCATACAGCCGCAAGCTGTTCGATTCGGTGCCGGGAAAGGAGAAGCGCAACAGCAGGCTGGCGGTGATCGAGGGGACAGTGCCCTCGCTGAGAGATCGATTCGTCGGTTGCCGTTTCGCCGACCGCTGTGACCGGGTGATGGCGATCTGCCGTACAGATGAACCCGAGTGGTCCGAACTCGAAACGGGTCAGGGTATGCGCTGCCACCTCTGTAGTGTGCAGGAGGAGGTGCTGGAGACGGTTCAGCCCGTCGAGAGTGTGGCAAGAGAAGAGACTACCGGAGAAGCGGTCACGGGACCCCAGTTGGAGGTGAACGACCTCAAGGTCCACTTTCCAATCCACAAGGGTGTTTTCAAGCGCGTGGTGGGCCACGTCAAGGCGGTGGACGGTGTCTCTTTCTCCATTGCGCCGGGCAGGACCCTGGCGGTTGTGGGCGAGTCGGGGTGCGGTAAGACCACCGTGGGCAAAGGCATTCTGCAACTGATCCGCCCCACCGGCGGGAGCGCACGCTTCGAGGGGGAGGAGCTCACAGAACTCAAGGGCAGCAGGCTCAGAAAGCGTCGCTCGGACCTGCAGATCATATTCCAGGACCCCGTCGCCTCCATGAATCCCCGCATGCTGGTGGGCGATATCATCGAGGAGGGCATGCGGGCCCAGGGAGTGGGTGGAACAGCCGATGAGCGCCGGGCCAGAACCCGTGAACTGCTCGAGCACGTGGGTCTCTCGGCAGACGCCGCAGACCGTTATCCCCACGAGTTCTCCGGCGGTCAGCGTCAACGTATCTGCGTGGCCCGGGCACTGGCTGTTGAGCCGAGACTGATCGTCTGCGATGAACCCACCAGCGCCCTGGATGTTTCGGTACAGGCCCAGATCCTCAATCTTCTGGAAGAGTTACAGCGGGAGATGGGGCTCACCTATCTCTTCATCACCCATGACATATCCGTCGTCGCCTACCTGGCCCATGAAGTGGCCGTGATGTACCTGGGACGGATCGTGGAGCGGGGAACGGTGCAGGAGGTGCTGGAGTCACCGAAACATCCCTATACCCGGGCTCTGCTCTCGGCTGTGCCGGAGATAGATACCGAGACCAGTCGCAGCGTCATACACCTGGAGGGGGACATGCCATCGCCTGCCAACCCGCCATCAGGTTGTCATTTCCATCCCCGCTGCCCGGAGGCTACAGCGGGGTGTGCTGAGGTCTATCCCGGCGAGGTTCGCCTGAGCGATACGCGTACTGTCAGCTGTATCAGGGTCGATGCGCCGGACTGACAAGGGATGAAAAGTAATGGATAAACTGTTCTGCAATCACTGCGGTTTCGAGCGACCCGATGATGAGTCGGATTGCCCCAACTGTGGTGCCCCGTCCCCCTTGTCCAAAGGCAGTGTCAAAAAGCGCTTTATCTTCTTGTTTGTGATTCTGATACTCTTCTGCGCCGCCGCCATCTTCCTACTCCCGCGCTGATCGACCGGGGGTTTAATGTAGTCTGTAAATGCCCTTTCTCTATAAAGGGACTTATCGTGATGCACGTTCAGCCGGGGCTGTGAAACAGATAGCCGGGTTAATATTAATCAGAGAGCGTTCCTGGTCATGTTACTGACTTGCCGCTCAGAAAAACATTAGAGGTGTTTTGGATGCATGTGATACCGGGGAAAGGCATGGCGCTGACTTTATTGAAGTCTCTTTTTATGCTTGTAGTCCTCTCCGTGGTCCCCTCTGTCGCACTGGCAGATCAAGCCAGGCGGGTTATTCTGCTTGAGACGATGCAGGTTCCCGTGGTGAGGGAAAACAGCCGTTGGTTCATCCGCCAGATGGAGGAGCTGGGGTATATCCAGGGTAAAAACCTGGCGTTGCATGTTATTGATATGGAAGGCGACAAGGGGAAGGGCGAACAGCTATTAGGTGCAGCCCTGGCTGCCGGTAAACCGGACCTGGTCGTTACCAGTGCCACCCTGGCTTCTCAAACAGCCTGGCAGATGCTGGCTGGCACGGAAACTCCAATGGTCTTTTTTACTGTTTCAGATCCTGTCGGGGCAGGGATTATAGAGAAGGCTGGAGTTGCTGGCGGTAAGAATATCACCGGTATTATCAATTGCATCAGCCCGATAAACCGCGTCAACTTGGCACTCAAGCTCCTCGAACGACCGGATAACGGAAAACCGGTGCGGATAGGAATTGTCCATTCCAGCTATCCTTCGTCGGTAAGTGACGTTGGGAGGCTGATGGCAATAGGTGCACACCACGATGAGATCGAGTTTGTGGTGCGCCGGATCGATTATCGGAGGGTGCCCGAGGGTTTGCCTGAAATGCTATCCGAGGTGAAGCAGGTGGTATCGGACCTCTCCCCCATGGTGGATTTCTGGTGGGAGCCCCTTGGGCCCCTGGGCGAGGTAGAGAGTTACACGCGCATGTTACTGGAGAATTCGGATACGCCGATCCTCATGGGCAACAGGATGAGGAGTGTCGAGTTGGGGGCCCTGCTGCTGCTCTCTCCCAGTTCAGAGGCTTCTGGACGTGAAGCGGCACTTTTGGCAGATGCCGTGCTGAAGGGGAAGCCGCCGGGTGAGATAGCGCCAAATCCAGCCAAGCGCTTTGATATCGGCATCAATTTATCGACCGCACTTAGATTGGGTATCACTGTTCCTCCAGATATTTTCAAGTTGGCAGGGAAAAATATTTACAGGTAAGAGAGAACGATGCGTTTACAGACAAAAGCTGTAATCGTGCTACTGCCGATGGTGGCATTCGTCATCATGCTTCTTGGTGCCTGGGCGATTCATATCACTCAGAATTCAATCAGCAAATCCATAATCAACAGCATCGAAGCGGAACTGAGTGGTTATGTGGACGATACGCTGGTCCGGCATCACTCGATACTCGAAGAGAATCAGCTTACCGAAGTGCAATCGTTCGTTGAACGTTTCCAGAAGGATGCGCTGAGGAGTGCTTCAAATTTACATATACACTACGAGAATGCCGGTTTACTGATATTTGACAGCATGGGCAATAACCTCCTCGGGCGCCGCGATGGAGTGATGGGTCCGGCCGAAAAAACTGCCTGGTCCGCAGTGTTGGAGTTGGGCGATCTGGATTCCAGTTCGGATGAAGATGCGAGAACCGGCTACATCAGGTTCGACGGTCACGAGGAAATCTATGTAATGCGGGTTTTCGTTCCCTGGGGCTGGCGTGTGATTTACACCATCTCATCGGAACAGGTTTCAGACAGTGTTGCCCGTATCCGCAACGGGACCATTGCCGCTGCAGCCGTGGCGATTATCGTCGGTTTTTCCCTCATATTTGTCTTCTTCAAACAGTTCTTTCTGCGCCCCTTGGGTGCGTTGCGACAGGCTGCTTTGGATATCTCCAATCATACAGGCGGCAAGTCTATAGCGATTCACTCCCAGGATGAGATGGATGACCTGGCCCGTCACATGGAGAAGATGGCGGAGAACCTGGCGCAAAGTCACGCGCAGCAGGAGATGATGAACCGTGAACTCGAGAACAAGGTGAGGGAGCGGACCATTGATCTCGACAGGCTGAATAAAATACTCCTGGAAGAGAATGCGATCAGGAAAAAGACCGAAAAACAGCTGAGAAAAAGCCAGGCATTGCTGGAGGAGGCGCAGCGCATAGCGGCTCTGGGCAATTGGGAACTCGACCTGGTGGCCAATGAGCTGTACTGGTCAGATGAACTGTTCAGGATCTTCGGTATCGAGAAGGGAGGGTTTGGCGCCTCCTATGAAGCATTTATTGAAATCGTGCATCCGGATGACAGAGAGCGGCTCGAAGAGGCGTACGCCCAGTCGGTAGAGACCGGAGAGCCCTATGACATTGTGCACAGGATAAATCGTCCCTCGGACGGGGAGGTACGCTACATACACGAACGCTGTGAGCAGATCAGGGATGACAGGGGTAAGCCGTTGCGTTCTGTGGGCACTGCCCTCGATGTGACCGAGCAGATGCTGATTGAGAAGTCACTGCGTGCCGCCAAGGATGAGGCAGATGCTTCGAACCGTGCCAAGAGTGTGTTTCTGGCAAACATGAGTCATGAGTTGAGAACGCCCCTCAACGCCGTTATCGGCTTTTCCCGGCTGGTAAGGGATTCGGATCACCTGACAGAGCAACAACGTGAATCCATGGATATCATCCACAGTTCAGGTATTCACCTGCTCAGGCTGATCGATGATGTGCTGGATATCGCCAAGATCGAAGTCGGGCATGTCACGCTCGAGACAGCGGTTTTCAATCTGCATCAGATGCTGGTCCATGTGATGGATATGCTGAGGCAATCGGCAGAGGATAAGCAGCTCAACCTCAGCTTCGATAAAGAACCTGGATTGCCTGAGTACATCATCGGTGATGAGATGAAGATGCAACGCATTCTGCTCAACCTGCTTGGCAATGCCATCAAGTTCACCGATGCAGGTGACGTGGTGCTATACGCCGGTTGTTCCGACAGGGATCAGGATGGGCATTATCACCTGCGCTTCAGCGTCCAGGATCAGGGGCGGGGCATACCTGAAGAAGACAAGGAGCGGATTTTTGAGCCGTTCGTGCAACTCGGTTTTCAGGCGGGCAGGGGGACAGGGCTGGGCCTTGCCATCATCCGGCAATACCTGGACATCATGGAGGGTACGATCACCCTGGAGAGCTTGCCGGGTGAGGGGTGTCGCTTCGACGTGGAGATCCCCTCGCAGGTCACCGCGGGGCGCGATGGGCAAGAGGTGGATCGAGAGCCTCGAAAGGTAATCGGACTGGAGCCCGGTCAGCCGGTCTGCAGGCAGATGATCGTGGAGGATCAGCGAGAGAACAGCCTGTTGCTGCAACGGATCCTGGAGCGATTCAACTTTGAAATCAGGGCCGTCGAAAACGGTGTTGAAGCGGTGGAGCTGTTCTCAGAATGGAGGCCCGATCTCATCTGGATGGACCGCAGAATGCCGATCATGGATGGTCTGGAGGCTACCCGGAAGATCCGGGTTATGCCGGGTGGTGAGGAGGTGAAGATCGTGGCCATCACCGCCTCGGTACTGAACGAGATGCAGGACGAGATTTTGTCGGCAGGTTTCGACACTGTCGTTCACAAACCGTACCGGAATGAAGATATCTACAGTTGCCTTGAAGAACAGCTTGGACTCCGTTTTATATACGACAGTTCTGAAGGTGAAGAGGGTGAAGGGGAGTGTGAGCTTGATCCTTCACTCCTTGATGAAGTGCCATCCAGCCTGTTTGAATCCCTTAGGCAGGCTGTACTTGCCCTGGACACGGAGAAGATTCTGGCGGTTGCGGAGAAGATAGAACCGATCAGCTCTGACCTGGCAACTGCAATACGCCATGAGGTCGAATGCTTTGACATCACCAGCCTGATGAAATTCCTTGAGAAGAGATCGTCTGCCGCGGATTCAGGTGCAAGAGATATATAGCTCCCCTCTCGTGGCAACTGACACCATTGATAATCCGCCTGTTACCCGCAGGAAACGTCAGGGTACATCTTTCTGTTGATGCGGGGCTGCAGTGCCCGTGTCGTGAAAACGATCATAGACCTCCCCCGCTGTCATGGGTTTTGCGAAGAGATAGCCCTGCACCACGTCGCAGTGGTGACGTTTCAGAAATTCCACCTGCTCCCGGGTCTCCACGCCCTCGGCAACCACATCCAGCCCCAGCTGTTTTGCCAGGGCGATACTTGCGCCCGCTATGGCCTCGTCATTGGCGTCATTGCCCAGGCCGTCTACGAAGGAGCGGTCGATCTTGAGGCGTCTCAAGGGGAACCTCTTGAGATTCACCAGTGATGAGTGACCGGTGCCGAAATCATCGATTGCCAGGTCGATACCCATTGAAGCGAAGGCCTCCAGGTTCCCGTGGGCGACGCCTCCCTCCTGTACCACCATGCTCTCTGTGATTTCACACTCCAGGATGCTGCCGGGAAGCTCGTGGTGCTGCAGTGCCCGCTCCACCTGTTCAGCAAGGGAGGGGTTGTTCAGCTGTCGGCTGGAGAGATTGATCGCTATGCGACCGAAGTCCATGCCGTCATGTTGCCAGATCCTGGCCTGGCGCAACGCCTCGCCGAGTACCCACAGGCCAAGGGGTTCTATCAGGCCTGACATTTCAGCCACCGGGATGAAGGCCTGCGGACTGGAGTGTTCCGGATCTGCAGTTGGCCAGCGCACCAGCGCCTCCACGCCGATCAGCTTGCCATCGGTGAGGCGGAACTGGGGCTGGTAGAGCAGGGCAAGCTCCTGGTTGGTGATGGCCTTGCGTAGGCGTGATTCCAGCGCCAGGTAGGCCATGGTGTTGTGACCCAGCTCTTCGGTGTAGAAGCTGTACTGATTGCGCCCCGCCTCCTTTGCCGCATACATGGCGTTGTCCGCCTGCTTGAGCAGGGTGTCGCTGTCTTCCCCGTCGTCGGGAAAGATTGTGATGCCGATGCTGGTCGTGACATCGAGTTCCATGTGGCTCAGCATTAGGGATTCGGTAAAGGCGTTGAGTATGTGTTGCGCTATATGGCCTGCATGGGTGGCATCGTGCAGATCCTCGAGAATCAGAACGAACTCGTCACCGCCGAAGCGTGCGATGGTATCTTCCACGCGGCTGATCTTTTTCAGGCGCCTGGCCACCTGCTTCAGCAGTTCGTCTCCCACCGGGTGGCCCAGGCTGTCGTTGATCTGCTTGAAGCGGTCGAGGTCGAGCACTATGAGCGCCCCGCGGTTCTTCAGTCGCTTAGCCCTGGCAACCGCCTGTACAAGCCGATCGTTCAGCAGGGCGCGGTTGGGCAGCCCGGTTAGAGCATCGTGGGTTGCCATGTGCTCCAGCTCGTTGCGTGACTGGGAAAGCTCGGTGACATCGCGGGCAAGAAACAGGACCGTCTGCCGGTTGTTCACTTTCAGCCCGGTAGGGATCACGCGACCCTCGAATACACGCTGACCAAGGGGTACTGAAAGTTCATACTCCACCAGGTGCAGGCCATTGAGTTTCAGCGCGTAGTGGATGGCGTTATTGAAAAAGGCGGCCTGGTCCTGCGGCATGATCTCGCTAAGCAGTTTACCCCTGAGCTCCTCCGCCGGCATGTAGAGGGCCTGGCTCTCCCCGGCGATCACCTCGACGTAGCGACCATCCTCGTCGAGCATGAACACCAGGTCCGGCAGGGCGTTGACCAAGGCCTGCAGGCGCCCCTCGGCTGACGCTTTCTGCTGCTGGAACATCGCCTGCATCTCGTCAGAGGAGATCTGCAGTGAGCGCTCGAGAAGGTAGCGGTCATCGTCCGACTGCTGGTAGGTCTCAGAGATACGCTCCAGCAGTGTAGACCACTGTGGGCTGGTAGGTTCCAGGGCGGGTTCGATTCCCAGTTTTCTCAGCTGCCGTTTCAGCAGTCGGTGCATTGTTACGTCTCCCAGATCATGGTCAGGGTCATGGTCTGGTTGTGCAGGTCGCAACGTCCACTGGCAAGTGGTGAGATTTCACCGTAGGAGTAGTAACCGATCTGCTGAACACCGGTTGGCAGGCTCTCAATTACCGCCTCGATCTCTTCTTCCGCCCGGGGGCCGAGTACCAGGCGTCTGCCGACGCAGCTGATGGCCACGCAGAGGGCGGGGCCCCCAGGGTAGTCACCCAGCCTGACCGACTCGGCGGCTGCGGCCGCACCATCCACCAGGCGGTCGAAATTGGCGCGCATCAGGTGCACCGAGCACCCCTCGGGGATATCCCCGGCGAAGGTGATCGACTGCTTCTGCTCGTCGACGGCGAGAATCGTACGTACTGTCAGGCCGTCGGTCTCCTCCTCGTTGTTGATTGCCAGTGGGAAGAGCAGGCCTGTCGCCGGCAGTCCGTCGGCACGATCTCCGAGGTATTTTTTATATACCTGCAGTGCGGGCTGGTTATCCAGGGAGTAGAGGACATTTCCCTCCGCCCGGGTCACCTCCCGGGCCGGACCCAGCAGGTCCCAGCCTCCCCTGGAACCGTGGGATACACGCACTTTATCGCCATAGAGTCCAACAGCGGTTGCCTGTCCTGGCTTGGTTTCACCGTCGAACAGGACCCATGTCTGTTCAAACCTGTCACCGTCTCCCGCCAGTCCACCGGTCACTACAACGCCTTCGGGCAGGGCGCCGCTCAAAGCGTCAACGAAGGTCGAGCCGTTGACAAGCAGGCCGTCTGTAAGCGTGAAAACGGCGACCAGGTCGTCTGCCCTCAGCTGTTCAGCCAGGATCTTTCCTGCTGTTGCGGAGTGAACTGCATCATCGATCGGGTAATTCACCTGCCTCAAACGGGTATCTTCGAACTGGACAACGGCGAGTACGATACTGTCGTCGTTCAACTCCTCGCCATAGATCTCGCCGGAGGATGAGCAGCCGATCAGAACAGAGCGTGGAAAAATGGTATGCAGGTTGGAGAGTTCAGATAGCAGTGCGGATCCGGGGCGAGCAGCAGCGAAGATAATGACAAGAGTCTGGCTGGTATCCATGCTGCCGTCGGGCGGGCTATCCCAGCCTGCGTTCTGTGCGCCGCCAAGAGTCCGGTGAGTGTCGTCCTGACCGGATGAGGGCGCTCCACGGAGGCCCCGGTCATTTGGGCGGCATATGTGCCTTTTAACTCCTATTGGATAAGTATGGAGTCTGGTTGGCTGCCGTGCAAGATGGAAAGGCGATCAGTGGTAAAGCGGTGTGTCAGCCGGAGAAAGGTGCGGTATTGGCGGGGAGGGGGGGTAACCGCCAGGCGAGAGAGGGTGGCCGGCAGCTCCAGGGCTGCCGGCCGGATGGAATCAGATTCCGACCTTGGCCTTGATGGCCTCAACGACGGCATCGCTGGAGGTGGCGTTCACGTCCATCAGCATGCCTTCATTGCGGTAGAAGTCCGCTAGTGGGGCAGTCTTCTCGTTGTAGACGTCGAGGCGGTTGGAGATCGCCTCCTCGGTTTCGTCGTCGCGCTGAACAACCTCGGCGCCACACTTGTCACAGACACCTTCCACTTTCGGCGGCATGGACTTGACGTTGTAGATGGCGCCGCAGCCGACACAGGTGCGACGGGTGGTCAGGCGATCGAGGATGACCTCGCGGGGAACGTCCAGATTGACCGCGGCATCGAGCTCGTCACCGATCTCTGCCAGCAACTCTTTCAGCTGCTCGGCCTGGGGAATGGTGCGAGGAAAACCGTCCAGCAGGTAACCTGCCTTGCAGTCATCTTCCTGCAGACGCTCTTTCATGATGCCCATGATCAGCTCGTCGGGTACCAGGTCGCCCGCCTTCATGAAGGCTTCGGCCTGCTTGCCCAGCTCGGTGCCCTCTTTGACGGCGCCACGCAGGATGTCGCCTGTGGAGATCTGAACGGAACCGTCGATTGCGGTCAGCATTTTTGCAACGGTGCCTTTACCTGCGCCAGGCGCACCCAACAGAATCAGTTTCATGGCTCTTTGTCCTTGTATATCCGGATGTCACTATGTTGTTCGAAAAGAAATTTTTGGCTCTTCAGAGCCGTAGCCGGACAATTCTGCATAGAGGAGCAATTGAGTTCAATTCAACAAATTTTATATCTACATGTTGAATTCATGGGGCAGGACCCAGTGGTGGCATAATTTCAATCGAAATCGGAAAATATTTGATAAATTTCAATAGTTAGGGTACTTTCTTAATGTAATTTATCAAAAACTGTCGCGCCCGGTCTGAGACACCGGGGCAGCTGGACGGGGAGCAGCTATCATGGCGCACGCGGGTTTGAAAAAACTATTGCATTTCGGCGGTTCAGGATATGCCACATCGGGGAGTGATCGCAGAAGGAACAAGCGGACCATTCCGACTGCGGGTACCCAGGTTTTGATTGTCGATGACTCCAAGACCGCCCAGCGTTATCTCTCGGCGATGCTCAGCCAGGGACGTTTCGATACCCTGGTCGCAGGGGATGCGGAATCAGGAATCAACCAGGCCAAGATCGTACGGCCCGATCTCATTCTCATGGATATCTTCATGCCGGGGATGAACGGTTTCCAGGCAACGCGCAGGCTGCGCCAGGATCCAGAGACACGTGATATTCCCATCATTATGATCAGTGGCAATACCGAGGGCATGGATCACCTCTGGGGATTGAAGATGGGCGCCAACGATTTCATGGCGAAGCCCTTCACCCGGGGAGAGCTCTTCCAGCGTATCGAGAATGTCCTTTACAGGAACAGCGTGAAAATCGCCTGAAGGGGTGTAGGGCCTGTTAACACTGATTCGATAGGCCCTACAGAGCTGCCTGCTCGGTCACGTCGACATAGAGCTTGATTTTCTGACCCGGCTGCAGGTATTTGCCTGGCAGCTTGTTCCACTTTTTCAGATCAGACACCCTGACATTGAAGCGTTGCGCGATGCGGGCCAGTGAATCGCCCTTGCGCACGCTGTAACGTACAGTGCTCCTGGTTTTGAAAGGTACGCTGTCCGTGGGCAGATTCAGGCTGGCCGTTGTCTGTGCAGACTTGCGGGTCCAGATCACCAGCTTTCGGCCCAGACTCAGGGTGTCCCCGGGGGCCATGCCGTTCCATTTAGCCAGTGCCTTGTGATTCACGCCGTACTTTCTGGCTATGGTCCATAACGAGTCGCCCTGCGCCACGGTATGGATGACTTTCAGTCCTTTCCGCTTAACGTTCATCAGGCGCTTGTTACGCTCATCAGCCGAGAGTGCATATTGATCGGGATCTTTGCTGGAAACCGGGATCAGCAGATGTTTGCCCGCCCTGATACGGGAGTTTTTCAGCTTGTTGATCTGTTTCAGCAGGGCGGTGGATGTCTGGTGGCGTCGTGCAATGCTGCCGAGGTTGTCCCCGCTGCGGATCTTGTATCGTTTCCAGGTCAGGCGTTTCTCAGGTGAGAGCGCTGCCAGCCTGGTCTTGAATGCGTCTGCCTTGTCCAGGGGCAGGTTGAGACGATGGGGGCCCGCCGGGTCAGTGGCCCATCGGTTGAAACCGGGATTCAGCCTGTAGAGCTCCTTGATAGGGATCTCCGCCATATCCGCGGCCAGGGCAAGATCCAGCTGGCTGCCGGTGTCCACGCTCTCGAAGTAGGGCCCGTTTTCAATCTCCGGCAGGGTCAGGCCATAGGCCTCGGGTGTGGCGATCACGCTGGCGATGGCGTGGAGCTTCGGAACATAACCCTGGGTCTCCCTGGGCAGCTTCAGGTGCCAGTAGTCGGTTGGCTTGCCCTGTTTCTTGTTTCGGCGAATGGCGCGGCGGACATTACCCGCTCCGGCGTTGTAGCCTGCGAGGGCCAGTTCATAGTCGCCATCGAAATCCTTGGCCATGGATTGCAGGTAGTCCAGCGCGGCCCGGGTTGCGGCCACCACGTCCCTCCGGCCGTCGTACCACCAGTTCTGCTTCAGACCGTAGTGTTTTCCGGTGGCGGGTATGAACTGCCAGAGGCCTGCGGCCCGGCCCGGTGAGTAGGCGAAAGGCTGGAATGCGCTTTCCACAACGGGCAGCAGCGCCATCTCGAGCGGCATGTTGCGCTTCTCCACCTCCTCGACGATGAAGTGGAGATAAGGTGTTGCCCGCTGGCCTATGCGGTTGAGGTAATCCTGGTTGCTTGCATACCATTTTATCTCCCGTTCGATACGGGGGTTGGTCACCTTGGGTATGCTGAAGCCTCCACGTATCCTCTCCCAGATGTCGGTGGGTGGCTGGCTGAGTTTCTGCACCGGCATGTGCTGCCCGGGGCCGGTCTCGGAAGCCAGGGGCAGTGCAGGCGCTACCGGCTTCTCGTTGGAGATGATCCGCAGCATCCCGGAATCACGGGTCTCGGCGACGACCATGGCAGTCGCCTCGGATTGGTTGCCGGGCGATTCCGTCTCTGCAGAAACCGATTTGAGAAAAGTACCGTGATTACAGCCCGTTATCCCGGTGAGGGTCATGACAGCCAGGGTGGTGATTGCTGTACTTTTATACCCCATTGATCTACCCCTTGAACGGACCTGCTGAGCGGGACGGTGGCCGCGTGAATTTCTTGATATTCCGGCGGACTATACGCAAACAGTCCGGCTATTTCCAGGAACCGGGTTGGATTCCAGAAACAAGGTTGTATTCTGGGAATAAAAGTACTATAGGTCATATGTCATGCGACTGCAACAAACACGCAAGTCTCTATCAAGGGCAGGATTGCTGAATACTTCAGGTACCCGAAAACTTGTTATCCTTGGGGTGGCAAGTGTATAGCCCCGGCAATCCATGTGATGAACAAGAAACGGTTTTGCAGATCTGAAAAAGATATCCCGGCCAGCCTCGAGCGCTGGTTCAGAAATCCACCCGGCCAGGTCCTGCTGGAGCAGGAGCGGGACTGCCTGGAGTCCATGCTCTCGGGCCTGTTCGGCTACTTTGCAGTCCAGGTGGGGCGCCTGGGAGAGGGGGCGCAGCTGCTGAGGAGCAGCAACATCAAGTCCCGTATCCTGGTCGGACCAGGTGCTGCGGGTGGCGAGGGGATCACCGCGATCGAGGCGGCAGCTGAATCCCTGCCACTGCGTTCCGACAGTGTCGATATGGTATTGCTGCCCCACACGCTGGACTTCTCTCCGGATCCGCACCTGGTATTGCGTGAGGCCGAGAGAGTGCTGATACCCGAGGGCAGGGTGATTGTGATCGGCTTCAATCCCTTGAGTCTCTGGGGAGGCTGGCGCCTGTTTCGCCGCTATCGCGGGCATGTCCCCTGGTGCGGACAGTTTCTCTCCCAGCGCAGGATAAATGACTGGCTGACCCTGCTCGGCTTCGAGGTGGAATCGTGCAGGATGATGATGTTCAGGCCGCCGGTCAGGCATACCGCCACCCTTCAGCGGATGCTTTGGCTGGAGAGAATGGGTGAACGCTTCTGGCCAATGATGGGGGGGGTCTACGTCGTTCAGGGCGTCAAGCGGGTTTCGAGATTGACGCCACTGCAGCCGGCCTGGAAGATACGCCCTGGAGTGCTGGGCGGACGCCTGGTTGAGCCGACCACGCGAACCACGAGGACCTCGAGCAGTGGCTGACAGAGTTGAGATATTTACCGATGGTGCCTGCAGAGGGAATCCAGGACCCGGAGGTTGGGGCGCACTGCTGCGTTACAAGGGAAAAGAGAAGGAGCTGTTCGGGGGCGAGGCCGAAACCACCAACAATCGCATGGAACTGGCGGCCGTGATCAATGCACTGAAGGCGCTGACCCGATCCGCACAGGTGCGCATCACCACGGATTCTCAGTATGTGAAGAACGGCATCAACCAGTGGATTCATAACTGGAAGCGCAATGGCTGGAAGACGGCGGCGAAGAAGCCGGTCAAGAATGAAGATCTTTGGCGGGAGCTCGATGCGCTGGTTGCCCAGCATGATGTGGAGTGGGCATGGGTAAAGGGGCACAGCGGACACCCCGAGAATGAACTTGCCGACACCCTGGCCAACAAGGGTATCGACTCTCTAGCGGAATAACTGCGTATGCGTCAGATCGTACTGGATACAGAAACCACGGGCCTCGAGCCTGAACAGGGGCACCGCATCATCGAGATCGGCAGTGTGGAGATGGTCAACCGGCGGCTGACCGGCAACAATTTCCACCAGTACCTGCAGCCCGACCGGGAGATCGACCTGGCAGCAGTGGAAGTGCACGGGATCACCAACGAGTTTCTGGCGGACAAGCCGAGATTCGGTGACGTGGTGGAAGACTTCGTCAACTACATCGAGGGGGCTGAGCTGATCATTCACAATGCCCCCTTTGACGTTGGGTTCATCAACCATGAACTGCGCGAACTGGGTGGCTGGGATGAGGTTGCGACCATCTGTTCGGTGATCGATACCCTGGTGATGGCGAAAAAGATGCACCCTGGCCAGCGCAACAGCCTGGATGCCCTGTGCAAGCGCTACGACATAGACAACAGCCACCGCGAGCTCCACGGCGCGCTTCTCGATGCCGAGATCCTGGCCGATGTCTATCTCTCCATGACGGGCGGCCAGACCAACCTGCTATTGGGTGGCGGGATGGATGACAGCGAGGGTGCTGATGCCTCTATGATCCGCCGTCTCGCAGCCGACCGGCCGTCCCTGAAGGTGGTGCATGCCGGTGAGGATGAGATTGCTGCCCACGAGGCTCGCCTCGACGCTTTGGACAAGGCAGTGGGGGGCAGTTGTGTCTGGCGCAGTGGTGAATAGTCTCTGATCGCCTCCTCCAGGAGATCAGGAATTAAAAAACCGCCGTGAGAGGCGGTTTCTTCTTTCTGCGGGTTTGCAGCGTTTCAGGTGTACTGGCGCTTGCTGCCGTTTCGCTCGTCACCCTGAACCACGCAGCTGAGGCGCTCGATATCCAGCAACTGGATATGCTTGCGTTCGACCTTCAGCAATCCCTCGTCCTGGAAGCGGGTGAAGAGTCTGCTGACGGTTTCGACGGCCAGACCGAGGTAGCTGCCGATTTCGTGGCGTGACATGCTGAGGTAGAAGTCGGATGCAGAAAAACCCCTGCGCTTGAAGCGCTCGGAGAGACTCAGCAGAAAGGCCGCAAGGCGCTCTTCTGCATTGCGTTTTCCGAGCAGGGTCAGCATATCCTCGTCGTGGCCGATCTCCCGGCTGAGCAGGCGGTACATCTGGTGCTGCAGGCTGGGGACTTCACAGCTCAGTTGTTCAAGGCTTACAAAGGGAATTTCGCAGATGGCCGAGGTTTCGAGCACCTTGGCAGAGCAGTGGTGCTGCTCCTTCTCGATGGCGTCCAGGCCGATCAGTTCACCGGGGAGATGGAAGCCCAGTACCTGTTCACCGCCATCTTCGCTGGGAGCATAGGTCTTTACCGACCCTGTTTTAACGACATAGAGACTGTAGAACTTGTCGCCTTCACGAAAGAGGTGGTCTCCGCGATGCAGAGGGCGATTGCGCTTGACGATCTCGTCGAGTTTCTCGACGTCCTCCTGTTCGAGACCCATGGGTAGACAGAGGGTCGTCAGGCTGCAGTTCTTGCATGCGACCTTTATGTTTTCGAACGATATGATTTTGCGTCCGCTCACTGCTGCCCCTTCTCCTTGTTGTTAAAGGATATTGTGCAGCGACTATTGATCTGGATCAAGCGTTTTCTTGATGTGGGTCAAGGGCTTTTGGGCACTGTCCACTGTGCGGTGAGTGCCCTGTGAAACAAAAAAACCTGCACCGGTCGCCCGGTGCAGGTTTGTCGTAAGCCGGTTGGACAGCTTACTTGGCGGGCGCTGCAGGCGCTGCCGGTGCTACGGGCGCATAGGGAGCGCCGTAGGGGGCACCATAGGGTGCGCCGTAGCCGTAACCGGGATAGCCGTAGCCGCCATAGGGGTAGCCGCCGTATCCATAGGGATAGCCGTAACCACGGCCGTAACCGCTGCCGTAGCCGGAGCCACGACCGCTGAAGTTCATGTTGAAGTCGCCGGAACCGTCACCCCAGCCGTCACCAAGACCGTTCCAAGGACCTCCACCCCAGGGACCACCCCACCAAGCTTGGGCAGGCTGCATCGCGAAAGCGGCTGCGCCGGCAATGGCGGTGGCAGCAATAATCTTGCTTACTTTCTTCATCTGAATCTCCTTCAGTATATATGTTATTGATTTTTTTTAACGTGCCTGCCGCCAAAGCTTCTGCCAGGGGGGATAAGGGACGTGAAAAATCGCCGGATGCTTGCAGGAGTCTCTCTCGTCAGTCGGAATGGGAAACCTCGATCTGCAATAAAAAAATCCTGGCATGCCGCTCGACTATGTACTAGTTCAGCGGGCAGGTCAAAGGGTAATTGGTGATTTCAGTACATAGTACAGGGGTATAGGACGTGCGGCAGAAGGGTGATCCCGTGCCTGGAATGGAGCGGTTCGAGCGCAATTTCCATTGAGATGGGAGCCCATTTCTGCTAAATTTAACCCCCGTCCTGATAACCCATTCCGGAATCAAATATTCCATGACCAAATTCGTATTTATCACGGGCGGTGTTGTATCCTCCCTGGGCAAAGGTATTGCCTCAGCCTCTCTCGCCGCACTGCTTGAAGCCCGCGGTCTCAAAGTCACCATGATCAAGCTGGATCCCTACATCAACGTGGATCCCGGCACCATGAGCCCCTTCCAGCACGGCGAGGTCTACGTCACCGACGATGGCGCCGAGACCGACCTGGACCTGGGGCACTACGAGCGCTATATCCGCGCCACCATGGGGCGGAATAATAACTTCACCACCGGCCAGATCTACGAGAGCGTGATCCGCAAGGAGCGTCGCGGAGACTACCTGGGTGGCACCGTGCAGGTGATTCCCCATGTCACCAACGAGATCAAGGACAGTGTCCGGCTCGGCTCCGGTGATGCCGATGTGGCCCTGATCGAGATCGGTGGTACGGTGGGTGACATCGAGTCGTTGCCGTTTCTCGAGGCGATCCGCCAGATGGGAGTCGAACTGGGGCGTCAGAATGCCCTGTTCATGCACCTCACCCTGGTGCCTTATATTCCCACCTCCGGCGAGATCAAGACCAAGCCCACACAGCACTCGGTGAAAGAGCTGCGCTCTATCGGTATCCAGCCCGATGTGCTGCTGTGCCGTTCGGAGAAGCCCCTGCCCGATGGTGAGCGCAAAAAGATCGCACTGTTCACCAACGTATCGGAGAAAGCGGTCATCTCGGCGGTCGATGCGGACAATATCTACCGTATTCCCCTGCTGCTGCACGAGCAGTACCTGGATGAGATCGTCGTGGAGCAGCTGGGCCTGAACGTACCGGCGGCCGATCTTTCGGAGTGGCATGGGGTGCTGGATGGCCTGGAGAACGTGGACGGCGCGGTCACCATCGCCATGGTCGGCAAGTACATGCACCTTACCGAGGCCTACAAGTCGCTTTCGGAATCCCTGATCCATGCCGGTATCCACACCCGTACCCGGGTGAAAATCGAATATGTCGATTCGGAGAGGATCGAGGATGAGGGTGTTGAGTGTCTCAGCGGAATGGATGCCATCCTGGTGCCCGGCGGTTTCGGTGAGCGCGGCGTGGAAGGCAAGATCGCCACGGTACAGTATGCCCGCGAAAACGGTGTCCCCTACCTGGGGATCTGTCTCGGCATGCAGGTGGCGGTGATCGAGTACGCCCGAAACATGGCTGGCCTGGAGGGTGCTCAGAGCACAGAGTTCAACCGCGAGACCCCCCACCCGGTGATCGCACTGATCACCGAATGGCTCAATGCAGACGGCAACCTCGAGACACGTACCGAAGAATCCGACCTGGGCGGCACCATGCGTCTGGGTGGCCAGGAGTGTCGCCTCGAGGAGGGGAGCCTGGCCAGGGAGATGTACGGCGAAGAGGTGATTGTCGAGCGTCATCGTCACCGTTACGAGTTCAACAACCAGTACCTGGACAAGCTGAACAGCCATGGTCTGCGCTTCTCCGGTCGATCCATCGACGGAAAACTGGTTGAGATCGTCGAGGTTCCGGATCACCCCTGGTTCGTGGCCTGCCAGTTCCACCCCGAATTCACCTCCACCCCCCGTGACGGCCATCCGCTGTTCTCCGGTTTCGTTCGGGCGGCCAGGGCCCACCAGCGCGACCACAACCGGACGGTAAAGGCATCATGAAGCTGTGCGGATTCGAAGTGGGGCTGGACCAGCCCCTGTTCCTGATTGCCGGCACCTGTGTGATCGAGAGCGAGCAACTGGCACTGGATACGGCCGGCACCCTGAAGGAGCTGACCGAAAGGCTGGGCGTTCCCTTCATCTACAAGTCATCCTTTGATAAGGCAAACCGTTCATCGGGTGAGAGCTATCGTGGTCCCGGAATGGAAGAGGGACTCAGGATCCTCGAAAAGGTGCGCAGCCAGGTCGATGTGCCGGTGCTCACCGATGTCCACGAGGACACCCCCCTGGACGAGGTGTCCAGCGTGGTGGATGTGCTGCAGACACCGGCCTTTCTCTGCCGGCAGACCAACTTTATCCAGGCTGTGGCCCGCACGGGCAAGCCGGTGAATCTGAAAAAGGGACAGTTCCTGGCGCCCTGGGACATGCGCAACGTGGTGGAGAAGGCACGCAGCGTCGGCAATGACCAGATCATGGTCTGCGAGCGCGGTGTCTCTTTCGGTTACAATAACCTGGTTTCCGATATGCGCTCACTGGCGGTGATGCGCGATACCGGCGCACCGGTGGTCTACGATGCGACCCACTCGGTTCAGCTTCCCGGAGGCCAGGGCAACGCGTCGGGTGGACAGCGTGAGTTTGTCCCGGTACTGGCGCGGGCGGCAGTTGCCGCGGGTATATCCGGCCTCTTCATGGAGACCCACCCGGAACCCGAAAAGGCCCTCAGTGACGGCCCCAACTCCTGGCCCCTCGGGCGGATGGAGGAGTTGCTTGAAACACTGATGACGCTTGACCAGGCGGTGAAAGCCCGCAACCTGGCAGAAGCATCACTCTGATATCATCAGACGAAAGAATTATTGAACTTTGTAACTTACGGAGCAGAAATGTCCGAAATTGTAGATATTCGTGGCCGGGAAATCCTGGACTCACGCGGTAATCCCACTGTAGAAGCCGATGTCATCACCGCAGACGGTGCGATCGGCCGCGCGGTTGCACCCTCTGGTGCCTCCACCGGTTCCAGGGAGGCCCTGGAACTGCGCGATAACGACAAGGGTCGCTACCTTGGCAAGGGTGTATTGAAGGCGGTGGAGAATATCCGCGGCGATATCAAGGGCGCCCTGATGGGTATGGACGTGGGAGATCAGGCCGCTCTCGATCAGAAAATGATCGACCTCGACGGTACCGAGAACAAGGAGAACCTGGGGGCCAATGCCCTGCTGGCCGTCTCCCTGGCAGCCGCCCATGCAGCAGCCCAGGAGCGCGCCATGCCGCTCTACCGTTCCCTCTCATCCGGCCCCTACCGCATGCCCGTGCCGATGATGAATATCATCAATGGCGGTGCCCATGCGGACAACAGTGTCGATTTCCAGGAGTACATGATTCTGCCGGTAGGCGCCTCCTCGATTCGCGAGGCGGTACGCTACGGTGCCGAGGTCTTCCACGCGCTGAAGAGCGTACTCAAGGGCATGGGGCTGAATACCGCCGTGGGTGACGAGGGTGGCTTTGCACCCGATCTCCCCTCCAACGTGGCCGCCGTCGAGGTGATTCTGCAGGCCATCGAGCAGGCTGGTTTCAAGGCGGGTGAGGATATCTACCTGGGCCTGGACGTGGCCAGTTCCGAATTCTACAAGGATGGCGCCTACGACCTGGAGTCTGAAGGCCGCAAGATGGATGCCGCACAGTTCTCCGACTACCTGACCAGCATGGTCGACCAGTTCCCCATTATCACCATCGAGGACGGTATGGACGAGGGTGACTGGGAAGGCTGGAGGCAGCTCACCGACAAGCTCGGTGACCGGATCCAATTGGTGGGTGACGACCTGTTCGTGACCAACACCAAGATCCTGGCGCGTGGTATCGAGGAGAAGATAGCCAACTCCATCCTGATCAAGTTCAACCAGATCGGTACCCTGACGGAGACCCTTCAGGCGATCAACATGGCGCACGATGCAGGCTATACCGCCGTGGTGTCCCACCGTTCGGGCGAGACCGAGGACACCACCATCGCCGACCTGGTGGTTGCTGCGAACACCGGGCAGATCAAGACCGGTTCATTGAGCCGTTCCGACCGGGTTGCCAAGTACAACCAGTTGATGCGAATCGAAGACCAGCTCGGAGACGAGGCGGTCTATGCTGGCAAGGGTGCTTTCAAAGGGCTCTGAGCCGTGCGGGCTGAGGGGATACCCAGCCAGCCAGTGACACCGGGGCGTTTGGATGTGAGGCAGGAGTTCTCACGCCACGCCCCGTTTTTTTAGCTCCGGACAGACCTGACAAGAGAACAGCGACGCTAGCCATATGCGCATTCTGATCGGCATACTGATACTCGTTTTTGTGGTCCTCCAGTACCGGCTGTGGGTCGGCGAGGGGAGTCTTGCCGAGGTGCATGGTCTGAAGCGTGAGATCGAGAACCAGAAGGCCGAACTCAAACAGCTGAAACAGAGGAACCAGGCACTGCAGGCCGAGGTGGCCGATCTCAAGAAGGGCCTGGAAGCGATCGAGGAGCGGGCAAGGAGTGAACTGGGCATGATCCGTGAAGGAGAGATCTTCTACCAGGTGGTGGAACCTGCCAAGGAGGGGGGGCAGTGAGCCTGTCACCCCGCTACTGGGCAGTGGTGCCTGCTGCGGGCGTTGGACGCCGCATGGGCAGTGACGTGCCGAAACAGTATCTGCAACTGGGTGATCGCAAGGTCATTGAGCATACCCTCGAGCGTCTTCTCCATCATCCGCTTGTCGAAGGTGTCGCGGTTGCCGTTTCCGCGGCCGATGAGTGGTGGCCCGAAACCGGCTATGCCGACCACCCGTCGGTCTACCCTGTGGCCGGTGGAGAGGAGCGTTGCAACTCCGTTCTCAATGCCCTTGAGGCACTGCAGCGTCATGCCGACCCGGAGGACTGGGTGCTGGTACACGATGCCGCCCGTCCCTGCCTGAGAGCCGGTGACATCGACCGCCTTGTCCAGGCATTGCAAGGGGATCCGGTGGGCGGCCTGCTGGCGGTTCCGGTACACGACACGGTAAAGCGTTCCGGCGATGATGAACGTGTCCTGGAGACTGTGCCCCGGGAGTCGCTCTGGCGTGCCTATACGCCCCAGATGTTCAGGCTGGGGGAATTGCATGAGGCCTTGCGCAAGGCGCTGGCTGAAGGGCTGCTGGTGACCGACGAGGCATCCGCCATGGAACTGCAGGGTTTTGCGCCCCTGCTGGTGGAGGGGCACAGTGACAATATCAAGATAACTCGCCCCGAGGATCTGCCCCTGGCTGAATTTTTCATGCTCAGGCAGCAGGCAACAAAGGTTTGAATATCGTTTTATATAGCTTGGCTATATGGTAGGTGGCTATGCCCGAATCATCTGTCACAGAAATCGACAAGGCAATACGACATTATCAGTCCGGCAATTATAAAAAAGCCCTGAAAATATATAAATCAGAGCTGAAGAAAGCACCTGGTAACCATCATGTCATTCGCCTTCTGGGGCTTCTTGAAAACAAGCGCGGTAATGCGGAAAAGGCGGTAAGGCTTCTCCGGGAAGCGATCAGGCTGGCCCCTGAGACCCCTGCATACTACTGCAACCTGGGTGATATATACCGCTCCAATACAAGGCATGCCGAGGCGATAGACAATTACCGCATCGCCCTTCAGAAGAACAGCGGCTATGCGATTGCCCATAACAATATGGGAATCAGCCTTATTGAGCTCGGACAGTACGATGAGGCTGTCGATTGTTTCAGGCGGGTGATCGATAACGGGGCAGGTAATATCGATACCCTGGTAAATCTCGGGCATGCGCTCGAAAAGATCGGCAAAGCCTCGGAAGCCGAGGATATCTTCAAGCGAGCCGTTGGCCTGGATCCGGCCAATATCAAGGCATACCTTGGACTGGCCAGTATCAATCTTGAAAGATGGCATCTCAAGACCGCCGTCGACCTGTGTCAATCCGCGATGCAAATCAATCCTGGTGACGCATCTGTTCATGTTGCCCTGGGTAAAGCCCAGCTCGCCATGAACCGTTGGGAGGATGCACTCACATCATTTACTAAAGCCGCCGACCTGGATCCTTCAAACTACGAGGCAAATGTGGGAACAGGGCATATCTTGAAAGATCGAGGGGATACTGCAGGTGCCATGGCTGCCTTCAGGAAGGCGATCGATATCAAACCGGACGATCCCAGTGCGCATAGAGGATTGGGAAATGTTTACGGTGACCTGGGTGAGCTCGATGCGGCTGCTGATCTGTATCGCAAGGCCATCGGAATAGACCCCAAGTTCACCGTTGCCTACAGGCATCTGGCGAATCTCAAGCGTTACTCTTCCGATGATAACGACATCAGTGTTATGGAGAGCCTGCTTGCTGAAGGCCAGTTATCAGAGAACCAGAAATTGCATCTCAGTTTTGCCCTGGGTAAAGCCCATGATGATTTGGGTGCATATGAAAAAGCGATGGACTACTTCATCGAGGCGAACCGCCTGGGTCGCAAGGAGCGGGGATATTCGTCACAAAGGGAGACGCGTTCTTTTACCGGTATCCAGGAGACGTTTACACGGGATTTTTTCCAGGGTCATTCAGATAGCGGCTGCAGTGATGACACGCCGATTTTCATACTCGGTATGCCCCGCTCCGGCACCAGCCTGGTAGAGCAGATACTGGCGAGTCATCCGCAAGTCTATGGCGCAGGAGAGTTGTCCGCACTGAAGGACGTGATACATGCCCATTGTGAGGTGGGCAGTGACGACTTGAGTATCGGTGAGTGTATAGGACGTCTGCCTGATGAAATGTTTGTCACCATGGGTGAGAGGTATCTCCAGGCACTCAGGCAACACGATAAGGATGCAAGGTATATAACGGATAAGATGCCTCATAATTTTCGCTATGTCGGACTGATCAGGCTGATCCTCCCCAATGCGAAAGTGATCCATTGCCGGCGTAATCCGATGGATACCTGCCTGTCGATCTTCAAGCAGTATTTCAAGTATGGCCATTCATACTCCCGGGATCTCGGTGACCTGGGCAGTTATTACAGGCTTTATCAGCAATTGATGGCGCACTGGGAGAGTGTGTTGCCGGGGTTTGTATACTCTGTCGACTATGAAAATCTTGTTTTCAACCAGGAAGAGGGCACCCGGCAACTATTGCAGTACTGCGGTCTGCCCTGGGATGACGCATGCCTCGAATTCCATAAGACCAGGCGACGTGTGGGCACGGCAAGCAATGCGCAGGTCAGGAAAAAGATATTTACCAGTTCGGTGGATGGATGGAAAAAGTATGGTGACCGGTTATCACCGCTGTACAAGGCAATCCACGGATAACCAGGTGTCCTGGTGAGTCGTGCTGCCTGAACCACCCGGTATGATCATCGGGTGGTCCAGGCTACTCCATTTAATGAACGCTGCCGAAGGAGAGGTCAAGCGAGTAGGCCGGCAGTGGAATACCCGCGATCTTGCAGGCCTGAACCACGGGGCCCCTGGGGAACAGGGTGTAGAGGTAACGCTTACCTCCCTGGTGTTTGAACTGCCCGGTCATCGCCTTGAGCATCAGGCGTGCACTGCAGGACGTACCATGCTGTTCGCAGTGGCCACGAACAAAATGGATGACCTCCCAGTGGTCGGGGGTGAGTTCTACATTCTCCTCTGCGGCGAGCTGCCTGGCCAGTTCTTCGGTCCACTCGTTGAAGCTTTCGGGAACCTTGCTGGTCTCGGTGGCCATCGGATCAGATATCGGCATGGTCCAGTCTCCTTTGGGGGCTTTGATTAGGCATCCCATTCTTGGTGGGAGTGCCGGTGACAAAGGTACTTCACCTGAAAATAGTCCAAATGCCGGATAATAACAGACTAAAAAAGTAAGGTATTTGCCATATCTTTTCTAAATTTATGAAAAACAAGAAGAAAAAAGTTTAAAAAAAGTGTAGTTTACGGCCTGTTGAAGAGATCTCGGGAGCTGTCATGCGAATTGGACAGGGTTACGATGCACACCGCTTCGGGGGGGAAGGCCCCCTGGTGATCGGTGGCGTCAGTATTGATTACGAAATGGGCCTGGTTGCCCACTCGGATGGCGACGTGCTGGTGCATGCCCTGTGCGATGCACTGCTCGGAGCGGCTGCCCTTGGTGATATCGGCCGCCACTTCCCGGACAGCGATTCGGCCTATGAAAATATCGACAGCCGGGTACTGCTTCGCCAGGTGGTTGCACACATTGAGCAGTCAGCATTGAGGGTCAGTAACGTCGATATCACCCTGGTGGCCCAGGCCCCCCGGATGGCGCCCCACCTGCAGCGTATGCGGGAGAACCTGGCCGCTGACCTGAAGGTCGGAACCGGCCAGGTCAACGTGAAGGCCACCACCACCGAGGGGATGGGCTTCGCCGGGCGTAAAGAGGGCATCGCCTGTTACGCGGTCGCCCTGCTCGAACCACTTGCCTAGACCTGTACACTACTCCCCAGCATAAGAAGTGCCCCGTGACCGGTAATCCAGTTTTCGAACTTCCCTTCGCTTTCCAGGGTCCCTGTGGCCGCGGCGTGATCCGCAGCGTGCCCGAAGATTTCCTGGTGGACGAGATAGCGGTGACCGAACCCGATGGAGAAGGTGAGCACTGTCTATTGCAGGTTGAGAAACGCAATACCAATACCGGCTGGGTGGCGCGTCTCCTGGCCGATCACGCCGGTGTGAAAGAGAGGGATGTCAGTTATGCCGGGAAGAAGGATCGAAACGCGGTCACCCGCCAGTGGTTCTCGGTCCATCTGCCGGGCAGACCCGATCCGGACTGGTCGGCACTGGAATCTCCGGATCTGAAGATTCTGCAGGTGGCACGTCATGGCAGAAAGTTGCGTACCGGTGCACTCCGGGGCAACAGGTTTGCCATCAGGGTGCGCGGATTCTCCGGAGCCAAGGCTGATCTGCAGAAGCGGATTGAACTGATAAGACAGCATGGCATTCCGAACTATTTTGGAGAGCAGCGATTCGGGCATCAGGGAAACAATCTGCAAAGGGCCAGGGCACTGTTTAACGGCGAGCTCACACGTGTTTCGCGAAGCAAGCGGGGTATCTATCTCTCGGCGGCGCGTTCCCATCTCTTCAACCAGGTGCTGGCCCGGCGGGTCGCCGAGGGAACCTGGGACACACCCATGAACGGCGAGCGCTTCCTGCTCGCCGGCAGCCGGAGCAGTTTCCTCGCCGAAGCGATCGACCAGGAGCTGCTGGACCGTTACCGTGAGGGGGATATTCACCTCAGCGGTCCGCTCTGGGGCAGAGGGGAGATTGCGGTGAGTGGTGAAGTGGCCGAACTGGAGAGGGAGGTTCTTGCGACGTCCGTTGAGGAGCAGGCCGGCCTTGAGCAGTTCGGTCTGAAAATGGAGCGTCGGGCGCTCAGGGCGATGGTGGAGGATCTTAGGTGGTCACTCGAGAGCGATATCCTCGAGCTCACTTTCGCACTCCCTAAAGGCAGCTATGCCACCGCGCTGCTGCGCGAGTGTGTCGATTGCAGGGAAGACGAGACAGGTCGCGACAGCTAACGCCCTTTTCTACGCTGGTGCGGGTTCCCTGCCTGCTTGCGGGACAACAGGACATAAGCGGCTCCCGTTCCCCCATCGAAACGGGGTGCCGAGCAGAAGGCGAGTACCTCGTCACGCTGGCGGAGCCATTGGTTGACCTTCTGCTTAAGGATCGGCTGTTGCCCCTCGGAGCCGAAGCCCTTGCCGTGGATGATACGCACAACACGCATACCGTGGCGCTGGGCATGGGCCAGAAAACCGGCCAGTTCGTGGCGTGCCTCGACCACTCTCAGCCCGTGCAGGTCCAGTGTGTCATCCGGCTCCAGGTATCCGCGACGAAGATCCTGGTAGAGACGATGTTGAACGCCCGGCCGCATGAACTCCAGCTCATCGCCGGTCTCGATGGCGAGGTCGGCAAACCCCTCTTCAACCTCGACCCCGGTAACCGCCGGATTGGGCGGCAGGGGAAAGGGCCGGTGTTTCTTTTTGAAAGGGGCTGTCTTGTCGTGATCGATGGGCATGGCCTCGCCCATCTCCTTGAGGAAGAGATCGGCATCGTCATCTGGATGATTGTCGTCTGTGGCCATCTTCGCTAACTGATCCGTTTTCGTGATTGGAGCATTATATCAACTCGGGTCTGGGAGTGTGTTAAGGCGGCCAATTACAGTATGATTCGACATTTGGCAGATGGTTTAGCCACAAGGCATGAAGATTCTCTTGAGCAACGACGACGGCTACAACGCCCCGGGCCTGAAAGCGCTGGCAGATGCGCTCCAGGAGCTGGCGGAGATAACCGTGGTGGCCCCGGATCGCAACCGAAGCGGCGCCAGCAATTCGTTGACCCTCGAGTATCCCATCAGGGCCAGCGAGACCGCCAACGGCTTCATCAGTGTAGACGGCACCCCCACGGATTGTGTCCACCTCGCCATTACCGGCCTGCTCCATGAGGAGCCGGATATGGTGATTGCCGGTGTCAATGCAGGGGCCAACATGGGGGATGATGTGCTCTATTCCGGCACCGTCGCAGCGGCCACCGAGGGGCGATTTCTCGGGCTGCCCGCCATGGCGGTATCCATCAACAGCCATCAGCCGGATCATTTCGAAACGGCAGCCCGGGTGGCGGCTGTGCTGGTCGGTGAGCTGCAGAGAAGGCCACTGGCGACGGACACCATCATCAATGTCAATGTACCGGATATCCCCTTCGCAGAACTCAGGGGCTACAAGGTGACCCGCCTCGGCCACAGGCACAAGGCGGAACCGGTGGTCAGGTCGACTGATCCCAGGGGCAGGCCGATCTACTGGGTAGGGCCTGCAGGGGCTGAGCAGGATGCCGGACCGGGTACTGATTTTCACGCCGTAAGAGAGGGGTATGTCTCGATAACGCCGTTGCAGGTCGATCTGACACGACACTCTGAGCTGGCCTCTCTGGGCGAATGGTTGGAAGGTATTAGGACCTGCTAGCACAATGCGGATATACATCGACGGACACCATTTTTTCGCAGGACAAGGCGCACTGAGCGCCGTGTACCTGCCGTACATAAGCGAAAGTGCAACGCGGTCATGCGGGAAAATGGTCCCGTCCCTCCGGGTTGGCTCTCAAATGAGCCCATTCAGCGTGGCCTACAGGGATGTAGGTCAGGGGCGTGAGCAGGGAGCGGCAAGCTTTGCACATCGTTTATTTGGAGCAACCAAACCGCACTCTGTGCGTCTTGCCTGGGCTCATTTGAGAGCCAACGCTGGGTATCCGCATCGTGTTAGCAGGTCCTGTCAATGAATAACCCCGTGCATCGTGGAATCGGAATGACTTCCCAGCGGACAAGGGAGAGATTGATACAGCGTCTGAAGGACGAGGGCATACGCAGCCGTAAGGTTCTGGGAACCATCAGGAATACGCCGCGTCATATCTTTGTGGAAGAGGCCCTGGCCAGCCGTGCCTACGAGGATACGGCGTTACCCATCGGACATGGCCAGACCATCTCGCAGCCTTATATCGTGGCGCGCATGACCGAGGTGCTGCTGGAGGACGGTCCCCTGGATACTGTGCTCGAGATCGGTACAGGTTCGGGCTACCAGACCGCCGTGCTGGCACAGCTGGTAAAGCGGGTCTACAGCGTGGAGCGTATTTCAGCCCTGCAGCGACAGGCACGGATGCGATTCCAGGAGATGAACCTGCGGAATATCCGTCTCAGGCACTCCGATGGCGGCATGGGGCTGCCCGAGTATGGGCCCTTCGATGGCATCATCGTCACTGCTGCCCCGGAGGGCATCCCCAGGGCCCTGGTGGAGCAGCTCAGGCCCGGCGGCAGGATGGTACTGCCCATCGGAACACGACAGGAACAGGTATTGGTGAAAGTGACTAAAACAGAACAGGGATATGAAAAAGAGATACTCGAACAGGTGGTGTTCGTGCCGCTGCTTGGTGGGGTGCTCTGATGCGTCTTTTCTCGCCGCTCTATGACCGGGTCATCGAATGGTCCAGGCATCGTCACGCCCCACGCTACCTGGCAGGGCTCAGCTTTGCCGAATCCTCCTTTTTTCCCATCCCGCCGGATGTGATGCTGGCGCCAATGACGCTCGCCAATCCTGCACGGGCCTGGTACTTGGCCGCCCTGACCACGGTGGCCTCGGTAGTGGGTGGCGTTCTGGGATACCTTATCGGGCTGCTCTCGTTCGAAGTGATCGAGCCCCTGTTGCAGGACGCCGGCTACTATCCGAAATACCTGCAGGCGCGGGAGTGGTTCGATCAGTGGGGTTTCTGGGCCATTTTCCTGGCCGGCTTCTCGCCGATTCCCTACAAGGTTTTCACCATTACCGCGGGTGTCATCTCCATGGCGATGCTACCGTTCGTGGTGGCCTCGGTCATCGGTCGGGGCGCGCGCTTCTTCCTGGTTGCCGGACTGATGGCCTGGGGCGGTGAAAAGATGGAAGGTGCACTGAGAAAACATATCGATCGGATCGGTTGGGCAACCGTACTGCTCGTGGTGATCGGGCTGGTGGCCTACCGCATGCTGAACTGACCAATCGAGGTCGGTACTGTTCCGGGTGACTATCAGGCGGCTGTGGCGAACAACGGGGGGGATGTGATCAGAAGGGAGCGGGGGATCGGTCTCAATTTACCGGCCTGGACGGGGTGCAGCCTCACCGGGGTGCTGATCCTGGCCTGTCTCTCTTTTCTTGCGGCGACCCAGTTGACTGGATGCAGTGCGCCCAAGCGGGCCCCGGTGGTATCCCGGGAGGAGGGTGCCGGCCGGTCTGCAACACCCATTAGAAACCGCACCGGCAGCTACCGGGTCAGAAGGGGAGATACCCTGATCGCCATCTCGTGGCGCTACGGGCTCGACCACCGACGACTCGCTGCCTGGAACGGCATCAGGCCGCCCTATACCATCTACCCGGGCCAGAAGCTGCGCCTCAGCCCACCACCCAAATCCTACGCCTCAGCCCGAAAGTCCACGGTTACAAAGAGCCAGAAGGCATCCAAGAGCGTCAAACCTTCCACGAAATCCGCCACCGGATCCCGCACCGCTTCCCAGGGCAAAAAGCGCACTGTTAAAGGGACTGATGCCCTAAAGTTGAACTGGCGTTGGCCGACAAAAGGTACAGTGATTCAGGGTTTCCGCCGGGGTGATCCTGGCCGCAAGGGGGTCAAGATCGGTGGCAAGAGGAATCAGCCGGTGCTGGCGTCGGAAGCGGGCAGGGTGGTTTATTCCGGTAGTGGATTGATTGGATATGGACGTCTGATTATTATCAAGCACAACAAGAACTATCTCAGCGCCTACGGCTATAACGAGAAAATTCTGGTCAAGGAGGGGGACCAGGTGAAAAGAGGCGAGAGAATTGCGCAGATGGGAAGCAATGGGACAGGCAAGGCGAGGCTCCATTTTGAGATAAGGCGTAACGGTGCGCCTGTGGACCCGCTGGCATTACTGCCGCGTCGTCGCTGACCACGTTCAGGAGTGGAGTGATTGAATGGCGAAAAAGCAGTTGAAAAATGATGAGCCTGTAGCGGAAGAGGCAGCGCTCGAGGCTGGTGAAATACTCGACGATCCGGAGGATCATTTGGTTGACGAGAGCGATAAAGAGCCTGCACCCGACACCGAAGCGAAGGATGAGTCCAAGGAGAGTAAGGACTCGGGTAAAAACAACACCACCTTCGAGGCCGGTGAGTTTACCGGCCAGATGGATGCTACGCGCCTCTATCTGAGCGAGATCGGCTTTTCACAACTGCTTACCGCGGAAGAAGAGGTCCACTTCGCCCGTCTCGCCCAGAAGGGGGACATGGCGTCCAGGCAGCGGATGATCGAGAGTAACCTGCGGTTGGTGGTCAAGATTGCCCGGCGTTACATGAACCGTGGACTGGCCCTGCTGGACCTGATCGAGGAGGGCAACCTGGGCCTCATCCGTGCGGTGGAGAAGTTCGATCCTGAGCGCGGTTTCCGTTTCTCCACCTATGCCACCTGGTGGATCCGCCAGACCATTGAGCGGGCGATCATGAACCAGACCCGCACCATCCGGCTCCCGATTCACGTGGTCAAAGAGATCAACGTCTACCTGCGGGCCGCCCGCAAGTTGGCCCAGACGCTCGATCACGAACCCTCATCGGAGGAGATTGCCGACCTGCTGGACAAGCCCCTCGACGAGGTCAAGCGCATGCTGGGGCTGAATGAGCGCATCACGTCGGTGGATACCCCCTTCGGCAAGGACGCGGACAAGCCGCTCCTGGATACCATTCCCGACCGACAGACACTCGATCCTTCGGTCAGTCTCCAGAACGAGGGATTGAATGCCAACCTGGATGACTGGCTCAGCAAGCTCAACGGCAAGCAGCGGGAAGTGGTGGAGCGCCGCTTCGGTCTCCATGGCTACGAAAACTCGACCCTTGAGCAGGTCGCCAATGAGCTCGGCGTCACCCGGGAGAGGGTTCGCCAGATCCAGATGGATGCCCTGAAGCGGCTGCGAACCATCCTGGAGAAAGATGGCTTCTCTGTAGATGCTATTTTCAAGTGAGACCTCGATCCATATCAGGTTTCCCTTCTCTGGTCGATGACCTGGTTTGTTTCATTCCCGTACCATCTTTGGCAGAATGTCCCGGTTGTTTCTTAAGTATCAGTAGTTTGGGACTGAAATGAAGAAAGGGTCGCTCGCCACAATCAGAACCGCCTGCAAGGCGGATAAGCAGGCAGTCTCGGCGGAAGTGGAGTGCCAGAACTGTGGTCTCGACCCCATCTGCTCGATCCTGGACTACGCGGAAGAGCGCAGCGGTGTGCCGGAAGGGGTGTTGCTGCGCAGGCGCCCTGTCAGCCGCGGCGAGACCATCTTCAGGAAGGACGATCCCTTCCACTCCCTGTTTGCCGTGAAAGCGGGATCCTTCAAGACCTATATTCCCCGGTTCGATCACACGGACCAGGTGGTCGGGTTCCACCTGGTCGGTGAAATGCTCGGCAGCGAGGGCATGGCCAACGGCAGCTACCCCTACACCGCAAGGGCCCTCGAGAACAGCAGTGTCTGCGAGTTGCGTCTCGAGAAACTGGAGGATTCCGGAAAGCCTATCGAAGAGCTGCAGCAGGGGATTATCGAACTGCTGGGCAAGGAGGTGGCATTCAGCCACGAACTGATCGCCTCCATGGTGCACCAGACGTCCGAGCAACGGGTCGCGGGATTTCTCAGCAGCCTCTCCCGCCGGCTGCACCGGCGTGGAATGCCCTCCCAGGAGTTCAACATGGGGATGTCGCGCAGCGATATCGGAAATTTCCTGGGGCTTGCTGGCGAGACGGTGAGCCGTGTACTGACCAAGTTCCAGAAGCAGGGATTGATCCGACTCAAGCACAAGCGTGTGACCATTCTCGATGCCGCTGCAGTGCAGCAAATGGCCACCGGTTTGGATTAGTTTATTAGAGTTTTTTTGACATAACTCAATAAAACAAATCGGGAAAATAAAATCTTCTTTTGTTTCAGTGAGTTGTGCATTTTTGGTCTCTGTCTAAATAGTGGTTTCCCCCACCTCTCTCCTTGACATTTATCAGGCTTTTTAGTGTGATATGGCGCGCCTGAATCCGAGTTTTGACTTGGTTTCAGGTAGGGGGTTTCCCAAAAATGATAATGTTTTTTTACCCGTAATTACCTCAACTAGAACAAGGGGGGTTCATGGACGCCACAGCTGAGCAGAAGTACAACTTCGATGTTGTACGCTGGTTCGCCGTCATGGCAGTCGTTTACGTGGTGGTAGGCGCACTGGTAGGTGTGTATATCGCTTCGGAGCTGGCATGGCCGGTACTCAATCTTGATAGTCCTTATCTTACTTTCGGACGCTTGCGTCCTCTTCACACCAACGCGGTTATCTTCGCCTTTGGCGGATGTGTGCTGATGGCTACCGCTTTCTACAGCGTACAGCGCACCTGTGGTGTCCGTCTGTGGAGTGACAAAATGGCATGGTTCACCTTCTGGGGATGGAATGCCATTATCGTTTCAGCTGTCGTTACCCTGCCTCTGGGTCTGACCTCTGGTAAAGAGTACGCCGAGCTGGAATGGCCCATCGACATCGCCATCGCGGTTGTCTGGTTGTCCTACACAATCAACTTCATCATGACCATTGCGACCCGTAAGAGCTCGCATATCTACGTGTCCAACTGGTTCTTCCTGGGCATGATGGTCATGATCGTCTACCTCCACGTGGTCAACAGCCTGGCAGTGCCTGTCAGCCTGTTCGATTCCTACTCCGTCTTCTCAGGCGTGCAGGATGCGATGATCCAGTGGTGGTGGGGTCACAACGCTGTAGGCTTCTACCTGACTGCAGGCTTCCTGGGTATCATGTACTACTTCGTACCCAAGCAGGCCAACCGTCCGGTGTTCTCCTACCGCCTGTCCGTGATCCACTTCTGGGCCCTGATGTTCGGTTACGTATGGCTGGGTGCTCACCACCTGCAGTACACCGCTCTGCCTGACTGGACCGGTTCCCTGGGTGCCGCCGTTTCCCTGGCCATGATCATCCCCTCCTGGGGTGGTGCCGTGAACGGTATGATGACCCTCTCCGGTGCATGGGATAAGCTGCGTACCGATTACATCCTGCGCTTCCTGATCATGTCCCTGGCCTTCTACGCCATGTCCACCTTCGAAGGTCCGGTCATGTCCCTGAAGACCGTTAACGCGCTCTCCCACTACACCGACTGGACCGTTGGTCACGTACACTCCGGTGCACTGGGTTGGGTTGCCATGGTCGGTATGGGTGCTGTCTACCACCTGATGGAACGCACCTTCCACACCACCATGTGGAGCGCCAAGCTGGTGAACCTGCACTTCTGGACTGCAACCATCGGCGCGGTGATCTACATCGTTGCGATGTGGGTGTCCGGTATCATGCAGGGCCTGATGTGGCGTGCTTACGACGAGTACGGCACCCTGGCATACACCTTCGCTGAGTCTGTAGAAGCGATGCATCCGTACTACGCCATGCGCGCAGTCGGCGGTGCAATCTTCCTGCTCGGTTGTGTGATCATGCTCATCAACGTACTGATGACTGTTAAGAAGGCCTCTTCCGAAGGCACTCTGCAGCAGGCTCGTACCGCAGCAGCAAGCGCATAAAGGGAGAGTAATAACATGGCAAACAACGTAGAACCGAAAAACTTCCAGGAGAAAATGGAAGTCAATATCTGGGTCTTGATTATCGTCCTGGCTCTTGCACTCTCTGTCGGCGGTCTGGTCGAGATCGTGCCCCTGTTCACCATGAAGTCAACCATGGAGCACAATGCGGCACCTGAGATCGTATGGCAGCGTAAGGATGGCCAGACCCTGGCTGATCACAAGCCCGGTGACGGCGTTCGTCCCTACACCGCCCTGGAACTGGCCGGTCGTTCAGTCTACCTTCGTGAAGGCTGCTACACCTGTCACTCCCAGATGATCCGCCCGTTCCGTGACGAGAAAGAGCGCTACGGTCACTACTCACTGGCCTCCGAGTCCATGTACGACCACCCCTTCCAGTGGGGTTCCAAGCGTACTGGTCCCGACCTGGCCCGTCTGGGTGGCAAGTACTCTGACGACTGGCACCGCAAGCACCTGCGCGCACCGCGTAGCGTGGTACCTGAGTCCGTCATGCCCAACTACCCCTGGCTCGCAGAAGCGACTGTGGACAGCATGAACATCGCTGCTCACATGAGCACCATGCAGCTCATAGGTGTGCCTTACACCGACGCGGATATCGCTGCGGCGAACGACGAGGTGGCTGGCAAGACCGAAGAGGATGCGATGGTTGCATACCTGCAGGTCCTGGGCACCATGGCCAAACTGGACGAGAACAAGGTTTATCGTGAGTAACCTTGCGGACTACTTCCACACCGATTGGGAGGCTATGACCACCAACGACTGGATCGGTACGATCCTCACCGTGGTCATCTTCCTCCTGATGGTGGTGGCGTATGTCTACGTCCTGCGTCCAAAGAACAAGGATAAGCTTGAATCCTACAAGAATATCCCCATGGACGACGACGAACGAATTGAAAGCGGAGATAAAAATGGCCGATAACAATCCATTTCCGGGTGAAAACAATACCGGACATATCTGGGACGACAACATTCGGGAGCTGAGCAATCCTCCCCCACGCTGGTGGATGATCGCCTTCTGGGCATCCGTAATCTGGTGGATCGCCTACGGTTTCATCTACCCGATGTGGCCTGTTGGTCAGGAGCCCACCAAGGGCATGACCGGTTGGAGCCAGATGAAAGAGTATCAGCAGGGCGTCGACGAGATCGAAGCCGTACGTGCTGAGTTTGAAACCAAGATCAAGGGCATGACTGCAGCCCAGATCCTGGCCGACGAAGGTCTGTCAGCCTACACCGTGGCTTCCGCCAAGGTGCTGTTTGGTGACTTCTGTGCAGCCTGCCACGGTTCCGGTGGTCAGGGTGGTCCGGGCTTCCCCGTGATCGCTGACGACGACTGGCTCTTCGGCGGCTCCATCGAGACCATCGAGCAGACCATCACCATGGGCCGCAAGGGCATCATGACCGCCCACGGAAAGATCCTTTCCGAGGACGAAGTGAACACCCTGGCACAGGCCGTGGTTGGCGGTAACCCGGCTGCCGAGCCCCTGTTCCTGCAGAAGGGCTGTATCGCCTGCCATGGCATGGACGGCAAGGGCATGCACGCCCTGGGTGCTGCCAACCTGACCGACGCTGTCTGGCGCTTTGACGAGGCGGATCGTCTCGAGAGTGCCAAGTACACCATCGTGCATGGTGTCAATGACGGTAGCGATCCTATGACCCGTGAGGCTGTAATGCCCAACTTCGGTGAGCGTCTCTCCAAGGACGAGATCAAGAAGCTGGCAGTATACGTCTACAAGCTGGGTGGCGGTCAGTAATCTGGCCTGAAGCCTACCGTGCGGGGGAGCATTCCCCCGCACGGCATAACCATCAAAAATTGTAGGGGGTATTCATCATGGCAATGAACGATCCAGTAGTATGGGGCTCCGCACTTACTGTTGTAATTGCAACCGTAGTCCTGGTTTACCTGTCATTTAAAATCGTGCAGCTGATGAAGCGGGATGAAGAGAAGCATAAGTAAGCTTTTCTGATATTGTTCTAAGAGAAGGGGGAATGGAATATTCCCCCTTTTTCTTTGTAGATTTACTCAAAAACTATATTGATAAATCTCAATGGTTTGGCGCTATGCTTTGAGTACACTAGCGCCATTGTAGATTTAGGCTTTTTGGGTGGGAGAAGGGCGGCTGCAAAATCCTCTCCGCCGTCCGAACATGGGCATGACGATTCCGCAAGCTGTCTTGTCGATGTAACCGTAACTCACGCCTGCAGGAGAGACTCCGTTGAGCGAACAACAGAAGAGCAGACATGATGCGGCGGAAGCCGCCATCGACGAGCTTTATGCAGAAGCGGGCCATTACCACGTCAATACCGGCGAAGAGACGATCCATGCCAAGCGTATCGGTGGTAAATGGCGAAATATCAAGTGGTGGACTGCATCGGTATGGCTGGTCTTTTTTCTCGGCCCCTACCTCCGCTTGGGTGATCGCCAGGCGGTGCTGTTCGATATCCCCAATCGCCAGTTTCATATCTTCGGGGTGACCATCCTGCCCCAGGATTTCTGGATGCTCTCCCTGGTGCTGCTCTTCTTTGCCATTCTACTGGCCGTGGCCACCGCCCTGGCGGGTCGTATCTACTGCGGCTTTTTCTGCTTCCAGACGATCTGGACCGATGTCTACACATGGATTGAGGAGAAGCTTGAGGGTAATCCCCAGAAGCGGGTGAAGCTTGAAAAGGCACCCTGGAGCGTCAGCAAGATCCGTATCAAACTCATCAAGCACATCCTCTGGATTCTGATCGGTGTGTTGACCGGTGTATCTTTCGCCGCGTGGTTCGTGGATGTTTATGAGCTGTGGGGAGATATTTTTACCCTCAGTCTCGTCGGTGTTCCCCTGATCGTGGTCCTGCTGTTCACGGCGGGCACTTACGGTCTTGCCGGCTTCCTGCGCGAGCAGACCTGCCTCTGGCTCTGCCCCTATGCCCGTATCCAGGGCGTGATGGTGGATGCCACCACCGCAGTGCCGACCTACGACTTCTACCGCGGTGAGCCCCGTGGTCGGGTCAAGAAAGGGGTGAGCCAGGAAGAGAGCGGCAAGGGTGACTGTGTCGACTGCAACCAGTGTGTTGCGGTCTGTCCCACCGGCGTCGATATCCGTCACGGCCAGCAGGAGGGTTGTATCACCTGTGCCCTCTGTATCGATGCCTGTGATGCGGTGATGGAGAAACTGGATCGTCCCACCGGCCTTATTCGTTACGAATCACTGGACGAGCTGGAGGGCAAGGAGACACGCCCCATGCTGAAGCGTCCCCGTGTCTGGGTCTACAGTGCCATTCTCCTGGCCGCGATCTCGGGAATTGCATTCGGTCTCAGCACCCTGGATGCGGTTGGATTGAAAGTCCTGCATGACCGTCTGCCCCTGTTCGTGACCCAGAGCGACGGCTCGATCCAGAACAAGTACACCCTGAAGGTACTCAACAAGATGACCGAGGACCTGGAGGTGAATATCTCCGCCAGCGGACTGGAAGGCATCGTTCTGGTGGGTGCAGATAAGCCTGTAAAGGCGACCAAGGGCAAGGTGACACCCCGGGTGGTCTTCGTGAGGATTCCGAGAGAGAATCTGAAAGAGGAGTCCCAGCCCATCATGTTCCGGATCGAGACCCAGGACAGCAGTGGGCAGGTTTTCACCAGTCAGCGAGAGAGCTTCTTTGCTGGACCCAAACCGCGACGCTGACACTAAGATTTAGCAGTTCCAGGGAGGGCGGGCTATAATAGCCCGCCCTCCCTGTTTTGGGTTCACATTATTAACACCGGGCGATGTATCCGGGGATTCGGAATGAGCAACAGAGAACAGACTTCAGCGAACAAACAGCATGCCCTGCGCAGCCCCTGGATACTGGGAATCATCGGCATGCTGATCATCTTCGTCATTGCCAATATCATCATGATCACCCTCTCCCTGGATCGTCCAGGACTGGTCGACGACAACTACTACGACCGGGGGCAGAACTACGAGAAAAACATGCTCAAGCGCCAGGCCAAGGTGCGGGAGATGGGGTGGCAGACCAGGATCGAAGAGCCCGAGTATGCCGACGTCGGCAAGCCTGTCAGCTACGGCTTCCGGGTCAAGGACAAGGAGGGCAAGCCGGTGGTGGCCGACTCGGTGACTTTCTATGTCTACCGCCCGTCAGATCAGAAAGAGGACTTCTCCCTGCCCATGAAGGAGGTCGAGCCGGGCTATTACACGGTCGACGTCACCTATCCGCTGCTCGGTGTATGGGACATCCTGGTCAGCGTGCGAAAGGATGAGTTCGAACTCAACGTGCCGAGCCACATCAGTGCCGGCGTCAAGTGATCCATGGCCAGTGCCCAGGCTGTAGAGGAGATAGCGACCAATGCGTCACAGGATGACGCCGGAGCCTGTTTCCACTGTAGCCTGCCAATCCAGCCCTCTGAGCGCGTCAGTGCAGAGATAGAGGGCGAATCCAGGGACTTCTGCTGCATCGGCTGCAAGTCCGTCTGTGAGGCGATCTACGCCGCTGGCCTGGAAGGTTTCTACCAGCGTACCCCAGAGGGTACCCCCCTGGCGCCACCCCCGGAGCTCCCCAAGGAACTCGCCCTGTACGATCTCGACGAGGTCCAGGAGGAGTTTGTCGATATTGCGGGCGAGGTGCGTGACATCCACCTGCTGGTGGAGGGGATCCACTGCGCCGCCTGTGTCTGGTTGATCGAAAATACCCTGAAAGCGACCCCCGGTATCGTTGAGGCGAGGGTCAATCTCTCCGGCCGCCGTCTGCACGTGAAGTGGGACAACGACCGTATCAAGCTCTCCGCCATCATCCAGCGCATGGGGCAGATCGGTTACGGGGCAGTACCTTATGATCCGGAAGCGGCCGAGGGCAGCCTCCAGCGTCAGAACCGGGACCTGCTCTACCGCATGGCATTCGCCGGGTTCACCATGATGAACCTGCTCTGGATCTCCATCGCACTCTATTCCGGTGCTGACAAGGGCGAGTTCCGCACCATGTTCCACTGGGTGGGCTTTGCCCTCGCCACACCGACACTGCTCTACTCCGGCTACCCCTTCTTCAAGGGGGCATGGTCCGGTATCAGGAACATGCACCTGGGGATGGATCTGCCCATCGCCATCGGTGCTTCGATCACCTACCTCTACTCCCTCTACGTGACGATCGGTGGCTCCGAGGTGGGCGAGGTCTACTGGGATACGGTGGTCAACTTCCTGTTCGTGATCCTGGTGGGCAGACACCTCGAGGCCATCTCCAAGCGCCAGGCGGTGGCCTCCACCCAGCGGCTGCTCGACCTCCAGCCCCGGGTGGCCACGGTGCTGCGCGGGGATGAGGAGAAGATCGTGCCGATCCGTTCGGTGAAGGTGGGCGAGACCGTACTGGTGAAACCCGGCGAGCGGATACCAGTTGACGGCGTGGTGGTCGAGGGCGGCAGTGCCATCGACGAGGCGATGCTCACGGGTGAATCGGAACCGGTGGCCAAGGGGCTGGGCGACAGTGTCTCCGCCGGCACCATCAACGGCCACGGCATGCTCCATGTGCAGGTCGAGGGGCTGCTGAAGAATACCGCCCTGGGCCGTATCATCCGCCTGGTGGAAGAGGCTCAGGCCAGCAAGGCACCGATCCAGTGCATGGCGGACCGCATCGTACCCTGGTTCGTGGCGGTGACCATCGGGTTGGCCACGGGCACCTTCCTCTGGTGGCTCGGAACCGACTTCGAGATGGCGCTGATGGCGGCCACCGCCGTTCTGATCATCACCTGTCCCTGCGCCTTCGGCCTGGCGACCCCCATGTCCATCGCCGTGGCATCGGGCCTGGGTGCCCGCTACGGCATCCTGGTCAAGAATGGCGAGGTGCTGGAGACCCTGTCCGATATCAATCACGTGGTGTTCGACAAGACCGGGACCCTGACCGAGGGGCGCATGAGCGTCAGTGCCATCCACATGAACGACCATACCTGGACCCGGGAAGATGGGAGCCAGCCCGGGGCAGTGAAGGCGCTGCTGGGCGACCTGGCGGCCCTGGAGCGCTACTCGGAGCACCCGGTGGCCTCGGCGATACTGGAGTGTGCCGAGCAGGCCGGTATTCCAGCCGGCGGTGCAAAGGCTGAGGGCTTCGAGAACCGCCCGGGTTACGGTGTCTCCGCCATCGTGAATGGCAGAAAGATAGCTGCCGGAAATGCCGCCTGGATGGACGCCCTGGATATTGAGCGCAACGAGGCGTTCACCCGGCTGCAGGAGGCACTGGATGCCGATGGTATCGGTTCACTGCACTGTGCCGTCGACGGCCAGGAAGTGGCGCTGATCGCCGTCGAGGACCGCATCAGGGAGGATGCCCAGGCACTGATCAGCAGCCTCAAGGCGGAAGGTATGCAGCTGACCCTGCTGAGTGGTGACCGCCAGCGCACCGCGGAGGCCATTGCCGAGCGTCTCGGCGGCATGGAGGTGATCGCCGAGGTGATGCCCGAGGACAAGGACCGGGTGATCGGCGAGCTCCAGGCGGGCAACCACAAGGTGGCGATGGTGGGTGACGGTGTCAACGACGCGCCGGCCCTGGTGCGTGCCGACGTGGGTATCGCGCTTGGCTCTGGCACCGATGTCTCCATCGCAAGCGCCGATATCGTGCTGATGAGCAGTGAGCTGGAGAAGGTTCACCTGGCCGCTGCGCTCTCCCGGCGCACCCTGCGCACGATCCGCCAGAATATCGGCATCTCGATCACCTACAACATCATCATGGTGCCCCTGGCGATGGCGGCCTTCGTCACCCCGCTGGTGGCAGCGGTCTCCATGCCCATCAGTTCGTTGCTGGTGATCGGCAACGCCGCGCGTATTCGCACCCTGTTCCGGGGACGGTGATATAATCCGACCAGTTTCTTTTGGAGTTTCCTGATGGAAGTGATCTACGGTTTGATACCCGGGATGATTATCCTGGGGCTGGTTGCAGTCGGTATCATGTTCTGGGCGGCCAAGAGCGGGCAGTTCGAGGACCTCGAAGGCGAGGCCCACCGCATCCTGATGGATGAGGACCTGGAACCGGAAAAGCCGGTCAAAAAGGAGCAGCCGGAAGAGTCTGACTCCGCCGACAAAACGCAATAGCGCCTTATCTCAGCGTCGGTGCAGGTGCGGCAACCGGCTTCTCGGCGGCCGCTTCCAGCGGCTCGAGAATAGTTTCGAACTCCCCTGGGACCACGTACTGAAACACCTCTTTCCCCTCTGAGCTCAGTGCGATGTCCAGGCCCTTCTCCGGGTAGAGCCAGTGCTCGGCTCCGGTCTCCCGTACCGTGATTCGCCTGGCCGGTTCACCGAATCTTCCACTGATCAGATCCGCGTCCAGGTTGGCTGCCGGTATGTAGGTGATGTGGTGGATCCTTGCATCGCCGAGGCTTCGGAAATCCTCCTCCGCGAGAGAGATTTTCCGGTTACCTGTCTCCAACTGCTTCAGGCGGGCGCCCCGCTTGTACATGGCTGCCAGGGTGGTCTCGTCCACATCCAGGGTGAGGATCATGGATGCCCTGATGCCGTTGAGGTAGAGGCGCTCGAAATAGGCCTCGACCGACAGCTCATCCGCCGGTGTGGCGAACAGGTTGAGATCGCCGGTCTCTTCGAAGTCGCGCTGGGCATCTGCAAGGGTGCTCTCCCTCAGGGTCAGGCCGAACACCGTGGGCAGGCCACGCTCATCGATCTCGATCTGCCAGGGCAGGCGCGGATTCGGGTCGGGAGCACGACCACCGGGAATGAGAATGGCGATGGCCAGTGCGATCAGGCTGAGGCTTAGTATGCCCAGGACGATTTTTCGATCCATTGTAACGACTCAATGCTTGTGGAAACGGATGGCATCAGGGGATGACAGGGGCGCTATTCTACCTGACCAGGGGAGCGGAAAAAACGGCCAATTCACCGATGCACCGCTTGAGAATGGTGCAATTTGTGCCATCAAATGGTAATTTGTGCGGCTATTTTACTATTACTAAAAACACCCGTTCTTGGGGGCTCTGCTGCATGAAATTCGAGATTAGCGAGGAAGAGGCGAAAAAAGCCAAGATTCCGCACGAGATTTTTCTGACCAACCTGATCGGTAACCATATCCTCTGGTTCGTGGCCGCCCTGGGCACGGTGCGCACCTTCTGGCAGCCCCTGGCGCTGGTGCCGATTGTCTCCTTCGCCCTGCTGGTCTACACGCTCTGGAAGGCAAAGCAGATCAGGGAGGACGAATCGGCAAGCTGGTTCGTGATGTGTCACTGGCAGATTGCGGCCAAGCGCAGCCGTATCTTCATCTACATGCTGATAGCCGGGCTTTGTGTCGCGCTCCTCGGCTGGCTGGGCTACACCTATGGTGGCATGATGAAAGAGGCGGTGTATGCCGTTATCGGTGGCATGGGTATCCTGCCGGTGATGGTGACCGTGCTGGTACTGATCATCATGGAGTCCGACGTGCTGCACCAGGCGGGGCATCACCGCCTGCCGAAGGGTATCGTCGAGCGCTTTCCCAATGCTGATGCGAAGGTGCTCGAAGAGTAGTTGGGCGGTTATCAACTCAGCCCAGCAGCAGGGCCGCGGCGACCCTGCGTCCCTCCTGCATGAGGATATTGTAGGTGCGGCAGGCGGCAGGGGTGGTCATCGTCTCGAGGCCAATGCCCGCGTTCACCAGGGCGTGGTAGAGGGTTGGCGAGGGGAAGCGGTGTTTCTCCCCGGTGCCCAGCAGCACCAGATCCGGTTTCAGATCGGCGATCTGCTCGAAATCACCGTCGGCAAGGTTATCGAAGCTGTGCGGACGCCAGTCGGGTATCACATGCTCCGGCGTGACAATCAGGCTCGATGTGAAGACCTTTTCGTCGATAACGATCTTGCCATCGCTGTAGGCTTTGATGGTATAGCCGCTGGATGGATCGGTTTCAGTAAACTTCATGGCTTCGGATGGCTGCTCAGATCGGGGTGAAAGGGCCGGCTTTTCCGCCTTTCTATCCATTTAATTTCATTGACATTTTATAAGATGCTCGGTTAATTTAAACCCTTTTTTCCGACAGCAGAATTTAACAGAGAAACGAGGTCCACGTGTCTACGCCAGAAATGGAAGAGTTCCGCAGAATCAAGCGCTTACCGCCTTATGTATTCAACATCGTCAACGAGTTGAAGGCGGCGGCGCGAGCGCGGGGCGAGGACATCATCGACTTCGGTATGGGCAATCCCGACCAGCCGACACCCGATCACATCGTGGAGAAGCTGGTGGAAGTGGCCCAGCGCAAGGATACCCATCGGTACTCCCAGTCCAAGGGAATCCCCCGTCTGCGCCGTGCCATCTGCAACTGGTACAAGGATCGCTACGATGTGGACCTGGACCCCGAGAGCCAGGCCATCGTCACCATCGGTTCCAAGGAGGGGCTCGCCCACCTGGCACTGGCCTGCATGGGGCCGGGCGACACGGTGCTGGTACCCAATCCGGCCTACCCGATTCATCCGTACGGGTTTGTCATCTCCGGTGCGGACGTGCGCAGCGTACCCCTGGTGCCTGGCGTCGACTTCTTCGAGAAGCTGGAGGAGACTATCAAGGACTCCTGGCCGCACCCCAAGATGCTGGTGCTCAACTTCCCCGGCAATCCGACCACCCAATGCGTGGACCTGGATTTCTTCGAGAAGGTGATCGCCATCGCCAAGGAGTACAACATCTGGGTTATCCATGACCTGGCCTACGCGGATATCGTCTTCGACGGATACAAGGCGCCCTCCATCCTCGAGGTGCCGGGTGCGGACGAGATCGCGGTGGAGTTCTTCTCGCTTTCCAAGAGCTACAACATGCCGGGCTGGCGCGTCGGCTTCATGGTGGGTAACAAGACCCTGGTGGCGGCGCTTGCGCGCATCAAGTCCTACCTGGACTACGGCACCTTCACGCCGATCCAGGTGGCAGCCATCGCAGCGCTGGAAGGCCCGCAGGATTGCGTTCGTGAAATCAGCGACATGTACCAGAGCCGCCGCGACGTGCTCTGCGACGGTCTCAACGCGGCAGGCTGGCCGGTGGAGAAGCCCAAGGCCACCATGTTCGTCTGGGCGCCGATCCCCGAACAGTACAGGGAGATGGGGTCGCTGGAGTTTTCCAAGAAGCTGCTGATCGATGCCAAGGTGGCGGTCTCCCCCGGAATCGGTTTCGGGGAACATGGGGACGATCATGTGCGTTTCGGCCTGATCGAAAATGAACATCGTACCCGGCAGGCCGTACGCGGCATCCGGGAGATGATACGCAAAGACGCCCAAGCGAGCGCCTGAGCGAACAAGTAATAACAGGAGAACAAGAGAGTGGAACCAGTCAAAGTAGGTCTGTTGGGACTGGGCACTGTAGGTGGTGGTACCGCCAACGTGCTTGCACGTAACGCCGAAGAGATTGCTCGCCGCGCTGGTCGCGGTATCCAGGTCACCCACGCTGCGGCGCGGGAGTTCAATGCCGAGGGTATCCAGGGCCTGGAGAGCATCAAGATCACCACCGATGGCTTCGAAGTGGTCAACGACCCCGAGGTAGAGATCGTTGTCGAGTTGATTGGCGGATATTCTCCGGCAAAGGAGCTTGTGCTGCAGGCCATCGAAAACGGCAAGCACGTGGTCACCGCCAACAAGGCGTTGATCGCCCTGCACGGCAACGAGATCTTCGAGGCCGCCCAGAGAAAAGGTGTCATGGTCGCCTTCGAGGCGGCGGTGGCCGGTGGCATACCCATCATCAAGGCGATGCGTGAAGGTCTCTCCGCCAACCGTATCGAGTGGGCCGCGGGTATCATCAACGGTACCGGCAACTTCATCCTCACCGAGATGCGCGACAAGGGTCGTGACTTCGACGACGTGCTGGCCGAAGCCCAGGCCCTGGGTTACGCGGAAGCCGATCCCACCTTCGACGTGGAGGGGATCGATGCCGCCCACAAGCTCACCATCATCGGCTCCATCGCCTTCGGTGTGCCACTGCAGTTCGAGAAGACCTATACCGAGGGTATCACCCGTATCGAGCAGCAGGACGTGGTCTATGCCGGCGAACTGGGTTACCGCATCAAGCACCTGGGTGTGACCCGCAAGACCGGCAAGGGTATCGAGATGCGTGTACATCCCACCCTGATCCCCGAGCGACGCCTCATCGCCAATGTCGACGGCGTGATGAATGCCGTGCTGGTGAAGGGCGATGCGGTCGGGCCGACCCTCTATTACGGTGCCGGTGCCGGTTCAGAGCCGACCGCCTCCGCCGTGGTTGCGGACCTGGTGGATGTCGCCCGCGCCCTGACAACCGACCCGGAAAACCGGGTGCCTCACCTGGCCTTCCAGCCCAACGAGCTCTCCGATCTGCCAATCCTGGAGATGGATGACGTGGAGACCGCCTACTACCTGCGCATGCAGGTCAGTGACAAGCCGGGCGTGATGGCCAAGATCGCCGGTATCTTTGCCGATTCCGGTATCAGCATCGAGGCGATCCAGCAGAAGGAGCCGGGCGAGGGCGAGACCCAGGTGTCGCTCATCATGCTCAGCCACACGGTGCTGGAGAAGCAGATGAACGAGGCCATTGCCGAGATCGAGGCGCTGGAGTGTGTCCAGGGCCCCGTGGTGCGTATCCGCATGGAGTCCCTGGCCGGTTAAGATTCGGTAATATTTTGAGTGTGTAGGAGCCCGGCATCGCCGGGCTCCTACGTTTGAGCTTACCTCACTGGGATATAGGCCCTGTCATGGCAATGGATTCCGACACACTCCATCTCCTCGTCCCCGGTCTGTTGGGTCCAATACAGAACCTGGACGCGCTCCAACCGTTCCCGAAACTACCCCTGCTCGAACGCCTGCTCTCGCGGGCCGACACGGTCGCTGTGGCCGGTGAAGACTACCCGTCGACCCTGCTTCCGCTCTGGGGGGTGAAGACACCGCAGGGGCATGATATGCCCACCGCGGCCCTGCGCCGCCTGGGTGATGGTGGCGAACCCGATGGCCGCACCTGGATAGAGGTCTCACCGGTGCACCTCAGGCCGGACCGGGACAGGCTGCTGTTGTTCGACGTGGAGATGTTCGATTTCTTGATGCAAGAGGCCCTGGACCTGGTCTCCCTGTTCAACGACCATTTTGCCGAGATCGGCTGGCAGCTTGAGGCGCTTTCAGCCCATCGCTGGTACCTCTCTGTAGAGGAACCTCCTGGCGTGACAACCCATGAACTCTCCCAGGTCTCGGGGAGAAACATGGACCTGTTCCTGCCCGAGGGCGAAGAGGCGTTGAAGTGGCACAGCCTGCTCAACGAGGTACAGATGCTGTTCAGCTCTGCACCGGTCAACGAAGCGCGTGAGCGTCGTGGAAAGCTGCCGATCAACGGGGCCTGGTTTTCGGGTATCGGCCAGGTTCCCGAAACAGAAGCTGTGCCATTTGGCAGGGTCTTTACTGACGAGCCCCTGGCCCGTGGGCTGGCCGTGGCTGCAGGTGTGCCGTCGGTGCTGCCCACCGATTCCGCCGGTGAAGGTACGGGGGGGCAGGCCGCGCAGCTGGCAGTCTATGACAGGCTGCAGCAGAGTCTTTTCAGGAGTGACCCCTTTGAATGGTCTGACCAGCTTTCGCACCTTGACCAGTGGCTCTCTCCAATCGTTCGGGAACTGCAGGGCGGCACCCTTCAAGGGCTGATGATCTATCCCTGCAATGGCAGGCTCTTGCGGGTGACGAGAGGAAATCTCAGGCGTTTCTGGCGCCGTCCCGGGTTTCCCGATCTCTCCTGAGGAGCGCGACCGGTCCGGTAGGAAAAACCGTCAACCAGGAGTGGGTATTAATCCTCTGTTCCCGGTCTCCGCTCGGCAACCCTCCGCAGCCTGAAAATTGGCTATAGATACAATAGGGTAAGTTCCTTTCCCAGGCTTCCTTCAACTACCGATACTGTTCCAATGGCTGGTCAGCAGCTGGTGTTGGCAGAGTCGTCTAGCCATTTGCCCTACAAGGCCTCCCCAATGGCAGCATTTTTTCCAACAACATCGGAATCCATGTCTTATTCTTCTGTTATAGGGGCGTAATCAATAAAAGAATCGTGGTATTCGCACCGTTCGGAAGAGTGCAGATTGGAAACCACTTGGTTGTGAACCACCAGGGACTTAGTGCCGGGAGATCGAACATGGCCAGGAAACGGATCTACACACTCATTGTCCTCATGCTCGTCGCTGTTGCCTTGCCGCTATTGGCACAACAGAAGGGTGAGCAGGAGACACTTGTGGTCGGCGTGCTGCAGGATTTTCAACCCCAGTACCGGCGTGACGATTCCGGAGCTCCCGGCGGATTTGCGGTTGAGACCTTCAATGAGATAGCGGCCAGGGCAGACCTGCAGTACCGCTACCGATTTCTCAAGGACTGGGACGCCATGCTGGGCAGTCTTCGCATTGGTGAAATCGACATCATCCCCAACCTGGGTATAACACCGGCACGACAGGAATATTTCGCATTCACCCGTCCTCTCGAACATTTCGAACTAGGGCTCTTCGTACTGAAGTCCAATGAAACGGTGCAGGGGCTTGCCGATATGCAGGGACAGGTCGTTGCGACTGTCGAACGCAATGCCGGTGTAAAGCTTCTGGCCCGCCATCCTGCAATCGAAAAGCGTGTCTACAAACATGCGGAGCAGGCGCTGTTTGCACTCATGGGAGGGGACGTTCAAGGCCTTGTCTACCCGATTCCCGTTGTCAACAGCCTGGCCAGCCGCTACCAGGTCGATGAGAGGATCCGTCAGGCAGGTCCTGCGGTAATGAAGATCGAGCGGGCGATGGCGGTCAGGAGTGATCGGACTGAACTGCTGTCGCAGTTGGACAAAGCCATTACCGGCTTTGTCGACAGCCCTGAGTTTCAGGAGATCCACCGGCGCTGGAATGGAGACGGTGGGGCTCCCCAGGCTCAACCGGAGCAGATTACGGTTATCGGTTCGTCGGTGATTGTCCTGGTCGCATTGGGCATGGTTGTGCTTCTGTGGCGCTACCGGCATCAGATGTCAGAAGGCGGCTTCCGGGCGGCTGTCGCGCTACTGGTCATTGCGATGATTGGGGGGCTCTATTATGCCCTGGAGGGTGATACATCGCGGACAGAAGAGCTGCCCCTGGTCACGGTGGTTCATCTGAGCAAGGTCGATTCGAGTACCTACGCCGGCTTTCTGGTGAAGATGAAAGAACTTGGGTACGAGCACGGGATCAACATACGCTTCGACTACAAAGGTCCAGCTGGAAGTATTGACAGACTGGATGGCCTGATCCAGGAGTATCTCGCCATGGAACCTGACCTTATTCTCGTCTCAAGTACACCGGGTACCATGGCGGTCAAACGGCTGACCGAGGGGATGGGCATTCCGGCCGTGTTTGCGCCGGTCAACGACCCCCTGGATGCGGGCGTTGTCGAAAGCCTGCAGTATCCGGGTGGGGATATCACCGGTGTGCGCCTGCCTGCCGGTGACGACCTGCGCCTGCAGTGGCTGACCAGGATTGCCCCGGATGCCCGAAAGATCTACGTTCCCTTCACCCAGGGAGACAAGAGTGCCGAGTCCACCCTGAGACAGATTGAGGCAGTAGCGCCCAGGCTGGGGGTCGAACTGCTAACCAGACCGCTGGACAGCAAGGATGCCATCCATGGCCCCGGATCGGTGGTGCCGGCGGATGCCGATGCCATCTATCTTCCCCGGGACAGTACGGTGGAGGCTCGTGTTGACGAATTCGTGAAGCTGGCGATGGAGCGCAAGTTGCCCGTCTGCACCCCAAGCGAGAAACAGGTGCTCTCGGGGACGCTGTTCAGCTATGGATTTGTACACTACGAGATAGGCAGGCAGGCGGCACAGCTGGTTGACCAGGTCCTTCGAGGTGCCAGGCCGGCGGACCTGCCGGTTCTGACAGCTGAAAACTATCTGCTGATCAACATGAAGACAGCAAAAACGATCGGCCTGGAGGTGCCGGAAGCCGTAGTGCGCCAAGCCAACCGGTTGATCTACGAGTGATTGGATCCAATGGCAAGGGCGAGCTTCAGGCGCAGACTGGTATTCACCTTTGTAGGACTTGCGGCGGTTCCATTGCTGGCTGCCGCTGTGGTAGTCGCCTGGTACTCCTTTCAGCAGAGTATGGCCGAGTCACTGGCTCATCAACGGGAGTTGGCTCAGCGTGTCCGGGTTCAGGTCGAGTCGCTGTTTCAGCATGTCGAGTCGATTATCAATACATCCCTGTCAGTCTCTTCGTTTGAGCGACTGGATCGTGTTGGCAGACAGAAGGTTCTGGGGGAGATCCTGAGCCAGAGGTTCCTGTTCAGGGAGGCGGCCTTTATCGGTGCTGATGGTGAGTATGCCCAGCGCCTCTCCAATGTGCGCATGACCTCGGATGAAATGCATCTCTCCGAGGCAGAGCGGTTGGTGTTCATGGAGGCGGTCAGTTCCTCCGATCCTTTCTATGGCCCGGTCTATTTCGACGAACGCGACAGTGAACCGCTGATCATGGTCGGCATGCCGATAAGTGAATCGGGCTCGGGTCGGCCGCAGGGTGTGGTGAGTGTCGAGTTGCGTTTCAAGGCGGTCTGGGACCTGTTGTCGGAGATGGACATCGAAGGTGGCCAGGCTGTCTATATCACCGATACCCATGGACGACTGGTGGCTCACCCCAATCCTGCCCTGGTGCTCAGAAAAAGTACCCTTCCCGTGAGTCGGGAACTGCGCAGGGCAGGACTCGAAGAGGCGGATGTCCTCATGATCATGGAACAGCTTCTGCTGGGTAATCGCGAGTTCCTGGTGATTGTAGAGAAACCTGTTCAGGTCGCTATCGACAGGGCCTTCGACCAATTGCGGCACCTCTCCATGATCGCAGTGGCGAGCATTGTCATGGCGATAATGCTGTTTCTCATCATCTCCCGCCGATTGCTGCGACCGGTGGCGGCAATTTCCGATGCTGCAAAGGCCATTCGGGAGGGTGACTGGCAATCCAAGGTGGATGTGGATCATCAGGATGAACTGGGCGAGATGGCTGCCGCCTTCAACAGCATGATTCAGCGGTTGACCGATACACTGAAGAAGCTGGAGGAGGAGAATCATCAACGTGCACAGGCCGAGGAGGGTCTGGCCCGTGCCAATGAACGGCTGGAAACCCTGACCCAGTTCGAGTCCGGCTGGATCTATTGGCGGAACGAAGAGAAGGATCGGTTCCACTATATTTCACCCACCTGTGAATCCTTCACCGGCTACACTGTGGAAGAGTTTCTGCAGGATCCCGGACTGCTGGACAGCATCATCCATCCCGATGACCGTGCGCGCTGGGATGGTCATGCGCACAAGATGGACAGTGCTGGCAGCCTAGTTCCGGAAGAGTTCAGAATCATCAGGAAATCAGGGGAGGTCCGTTGGATTAGTCATACCTGCAGGCCGGTAATCAATGATAACGGTGAGCGGGACGGCAGGCGTGGCTCCAACCAGGATGTTACCGAGCGCAAGCGCATGCAGGAGTTGATGGTGCAGACCGAGAAGATGATGTCGGTTGGCGGCCTGGCTGCAGGCATGGCCCACGAGCTGAACAATCCCCTGGCCGGGATACTCCAGGGTATCCAGAACATCAGGCGTCGCCTCTCCGTCGATATAGAGAAGAATGTGGAGGTGGCCAGGAAAGTGGACCTGGAACTCGAGAAGGTGCAGGCCTATTTCGATGAGCGTGGTATTACCGGCTTTCTCAACGGCATTGCACAGTCCGGAGAGCGATCGGCAAAAATCGTTGAGAACATGCTCCAGTTTGCGCGTAAACCCGAAGCCGCATTGTTGCCGGAAAACCTGCAACAACTGGTGGACGATACACTCGGTTTTGCAGCGGTAGATTACGACCTTAAGAAGAACTATGACTTCCGTAAGATCAATGTGGAGCGGGAGTACGATGCATCGGTCGGATCATTACCTTGTATTAAATCCGAAATTCAACAGGTGTTGCTCAACCTGTTCAGGAATGCCGCACAGGGATTCCAGCAAATGGATGCATCCAAAACAGAGCCGACAATCCGGGTTCGGGTTCGGGCAGAAGGCAAGCATGCCTGTATCGATGTCGAAGACAACGGGCCAGGCATGGATGAGGCCGTACGAAGCCGGGTGTTCGAGCCCTTCTTCACAACCAGGCCGACAGGGGAAGGGACCGGGCTGGGCCTGTCGGTTTCATACTTTATTGTCACCCAGGAGCATAAAGGCGAAATAACGGTGGAGTCCAAGCCCGGATCGGGGGCAAAGTTCACCGTGCGTCTCCCGAGGTAATGGATTGGCAGCGGGGTGGCGGGTTTGCCCGGGTGGGAGTGTTTTTCCTTCTTTTTTGGAAAAAAAGAATGCCGATCTGCTCCTCCAGGTGCTGCAACTGGATGGAGAGAGCGGGTTGGGAGGTGAATATCACCTCTTAAGTTGCTGTAAGAGCTTGATTCTTCAATTACCCATTGAAAAAGCGTTGTTTTTATAGGGTAGAAGCGGAATTTTTTCATAAACATTTATTTATGCAAATCATAAATACAATTAACTTTTATTTATCTTAGAGCTCATCTAAATTGCTTCCACGCTGATTAACCAAGATTGTTTTATCAGGTTTACCTGATGGTTCAATCTTATCCATGTAACCAAGGAGAATAGCTACCATGGCTGTAAAAACCTACGACGCGGGTGTGAAAGAGTACCGCGAAACTTACTGGATGCCTGAGTACACGCCTACAGAGACTGACATCCTGGCGTGCTTCAAGGTCACCCCGCAGCCCGGCGTACCCCGTGAAGAAGTTGCAGCGGCAGTAGCTGCAGAATCCTCCACCGGTACCTGGACCACCGTATGGACCGACCTGCTGACCGATCTGGACTACTACAAGGGTCGTGCTTACGCGATCGAAGACGTCCCCGGTGACGACACCTGCTTCTACGCCTTCGTTGCTTACCCCATCGACCTGTTCGAAGAGGGTTCCGTTGTTAACGTGATGACCTCCCTGGTCGGTAACGTATTCGGCTTCAAGGCCCTGCGTGCCCTGCGCCTGGAAGACATCCGCTTCCCGCTGGCCTACGTAATGACCTGTAATGGTCCTCCGCAGGGTATCCAGGTAGAGCGCGACATGCTGAACAAGTACGGTCGTCCTATGCTGGGTTGTACCATTAAGCCCAAGCTGGGCCTCTCCGCCAAGAACTACGGCCGTGCCTGCTACGAAGGCCTGCGTGGTGGTCTGGACTTCACCAAGGACGACGAGAACGTAAACTCCCAGCCTTTCATGCGCTGGAAGCACCGTTTCGACTTCGTTATGGAAGCCATCACCAAGGCTGAGACCGAGACCGGCGAGCGTAAGGGTCACTACCTGAACGTTACCGCTCCTACCGCTGACGAGATGATGAAGCGTGCCGAGTACGCCAAAGAGATCGGTGCTCCCATCATCATGCACGACTACCTGACCGGTGGTTGGTCTGCCAACACCCAGCTGGCACAGTGGTGTCAGGACAACGGCATGCTGCTGCACATTCACCGCGCCATGCACGCCGTACTCGACCGTAACCCCCACCACGGTATCCACTTCCGCGTACTGACCAAGATTCTGCGTCTGTCCGGTGGTGACCACCTGCACTCCGGTACCGTTGTCGGTAAGCTGGAAGGCGACCGTGACGCTACCCTGGGCTGGATCGACATCATGCGCGACTCCTACGTCAAGGAAGACCGCAGCCGCGGTATCTTCTTCGACCAGGATTGGGGCTCCATGCCTGGCGTACTGCCTGTTGCTTCCGGTGGTATCCACGTATGGCACATGCCTGCGCTGGTCAGCATCTTCGGCGACGACTCCGTACTGCAGTTCGGTGGTGGTACCCTGGGTCACCCCTGGGGCAACGCTGCTGGCGCAGCTGCCAACCGTGTTGCTGTTGAAGCCTGTGTCGAGGCTCGCAACCAGGGTCGTGAGCTGGAGAAGGAAGGTAAGGAGATCCTTACCGCTGCAGCCTCTAACAGCCCCGAGCTGAAGGCCGCTATGGAAACCTGGAAAGAGATCAAGTTCGAGTTCGACACCGTCGACAAGCTGGACGTTTCTCACAAGTAATGACAGCACGCTCCCGCCGTTCGCGGTGGGAGCGTCGAAACACGAATTCGAATTGCAATTAGAGGTATAAACCAATGAGTGAAATGCAAGATTACAAATCGAGCATAGGCGACACATCAAGCCGTAAGTTCGAAACTTTCTCTTACCTGCCTTCTATGGACGCTGACCAGATCCGTACCCAGATCGAGTTCATCGTGTCCAAGGGCTGGAACCCCTCCATCGAGCACACCGAGCCCCAGAATGCTACCGGTTCCTACTGGTACATGTGGAAGCTCCCCATGTTCGGTGAGACCGACGTAGACGCTATCCTGGCCGAGTGTGAAGCTTGCCACAAGGCACACCCCAACAACCACGTACGTCTGTTGGGCCTGGACAACTACGCCCAGTGTGCCGGTGCGTCCATGGTAATCTACCGCGGTGAAGCTGTTTAATCACTGTGACTAGATAACCAGAGTTATTCCCCTGCACGCACCCTGCGTGCAGGGGGATCTCAACCACAAGGCAGTAGAAGTATGCCCAATAAACCCGATCGTTACGTCGGCATCAACAACGAGATCAACGGTGGCATGACGCCCATCGGCAAGATCATCCGCGATGCCTGGGTATTCGGCCTGATTCCCGAGACCGAGACCTGCGAAAAGTGGAACCTGGCCGGTATCGACAGCCTGTTGCAGAAAGTGAACGACGAGTGGGACAAGTACGGATGCCTGGTCAGTCATCTGCCACCGGAACTTCGCGAGCGTCATGAGCGTATTCATGGCGAGGCGATGGAAAAGGCCCGCGCCGCTGGCTGGAGCGGAGAAACCGAAACAGGCGACGAAGAGTGACACGCCTATAGATACAAGCATTAGCTTTCAATTCTCAACGGGTTGCCGATCAACAATCACTAGCCCGATGAGAACTGCAGGTTAACGAGTTTTAACAAACAACACGTAGCAAAGAGGTCGCACCATGTCAGCAGTAGACATCGAACAGTACAAGATCAAAACCGAGCCCTATTACGAGGCCGTTGGCAACGAGATCGACCTTTACGAGGCGGCCTACGCCCGGCGCATGCCCATGATGCTCAAGGGTCCCACCGGTTGCGGTAAATCCCGTTTCGTCGAATACATAGCCCACAAGCTGGGTAAACCCCTGATCACCGTGGCCTGTAACGAGGACATGACCGCCTCCGACCTGGTCGGCCGCTTCCTGCTCGACAAGGACGGCACCAAGTGGCAGGACGGTCCCCTGACCACCGCTGCCCGCATCGGCGCCATCTGCTACCTGGACGAGGTGGTCGAGGCACGCCAGGACACCACCGTTGTGATCCACCCGCTGACCGACCATCGCCGCACCCTGCCCCTGGACAAGAAGGGCGAGCTGATCGATGCCCATCCAGATTTCCAGCTGGTGATCTCCTACAACCCCGGCTACCAGAGCCTGATGAAGGATCTCAAGCAGTCCACCAAGCAGCGTTTCGGTGCCCTCAACTTCGACTACCCCGAAGCCGAGACCGAGACCGCCATCGTGGCCAAGGAGTCCGGTGTGGACGCCGATATCGCCGGCAAGCTGGTACAGATCGCCCACCGTGCCCGTAACCTCAAGGGTCACGGACTGGACGAAGGTATCTCCACCCGTCTGCTGGTCTATGCAGGACAGATGATTGCCGAGGGCGTCGATCCCGAAGCGGCCTGCCTCATGACCCTGGTTACCCCGCTCACCGACGACCCCGATATGCGTGAGACCCTCGAGGCTGCCGTACAGACCTTCTTTGTTTCATAGTCTTAGCAGTCCTTGGGGCTGTTAATTAGCAGTCCTTTGGGCTGCTAACAGGCAAACAAGAAGTGTATTAGCCGACTAGCGAAACGGGACTTGAAATGAGCGTCAACCTCGAAGACTACATAGAGGATTTTGCGGAAGCCGCACCGGAGATCCACGACACCCTCGAAGCGACCTTTCACGAGGCTGCCCGGGTGATGTCTCCCGCCGGCCTGCAGGATTATTTGGACGGTGGCAGGGCCTTGATCAATCTCGGTCGCGGCAGCGACCTGGTGATCACCTACCTCCAGGAGATGCCCCTGGTGGTCAAGGAGTGTGGTGAGGATATCATCGAGGACTGCGTGAAGGCCGCGATGCAGCTCTCCTCCATGACCTCGGGCGAGGTGATCGGGCTGCTGCTGGGCAGTCTGCCAACCGCTGCACGCCGACTGGGTGATGCCGAACTGCTGCGCGGTTACCTGACCCTGATCCACCAGCTCTCGGCCACCGCCGCCCGCGGCCTGCGGCCGATGCTGAACCACATCGACGAACTGCTCTCCAAGCTGACCCTCAGCGGCCTGCGTCGCTGGGCCAACTTCGGTGCCCAGGCCTACCGTCGGGATTTCAATAACCTCACTGCCTACTTCAACCTGGAGTCCCAGGACAGCCTTGCTGTATTGAAGAAGGAGCGCAAGGGTACGCTGTTCATCAACGTCCAGCGCAAGCTCAACTTCTACCTGCGCTCACTCTGGGGCAGGGACTTCTTCCTGCGTCCCACCGGTGCGGACTATACCGATTTCCGTCCCTACCTCGAGAGCCGCATCATGCACATGCCCGACGCGGTGGACGGCATCGGCGGCTTGTCCGGACTCGAATACTACCGCGCCATCGCGGCCCACATGGCGGCCCATATCTGCTACACCGAGTCGCGCATCTCGGCAGAGCAGTTGAGCCCGGCACAGATGTTCTTCATCGCCTTTATCGAAGATGCACGTGTCGAGTACAAGGCCGTGCAGGAGTTTCCTGGCCTGAAGAAACTCTGGAGGGCCCTGCTTTCCATGGAGCTCGAGGGCGACGTGGAACATCCCACCATGCGGGTGCTGGAGCACCTGGCACTGATGCTGCTGGATCCAACGGTCAGCAGTGACGATGAAGAGCTGAACGCCCTGGTCGCCAAGTTCCACGAGCAGATCGAAGAGAAGCAGGACGACAACACCTTCTCCTGGCACATGGGCATGGAGCTGTTCCATATCTTCTCCAACCGCCGGGATGTGCCCAGCCTGCGTATCTTGGAGCGCATCCGCATTCCCTACCGCGACGACAACCGCTTCGTATGGGAGTTCGAAGAGATGGAGTGGGGCAGCGAGACCGAGTACCTCGCGGCCAGCCAGCGCCAGGTGCGCAAGCATGTCAGCGCCATCGAGATGGCCAACGAGGTCGATTGCGAGCTGGCCGGCGACGATGCCCAGGAGGTGTGGATCTGCGAGACCGAGTTCTACCCCTATGAAGATCTGGGTGTCAGCTTCAACGAGATGTGGGGCAAGGAGCCGATTTCCGACCCCTTCCACTACTCGGAGTGGGACTACCAGGTACAGCTGAGCCGTCCTGACTGGGTGACCGTATACGAACGCAGGCAGTCGAAGGGTGATCCTGAGGATATCGAGAACATCCTGGCCGAGTACAAGCCGATCGCCTTCCGCATCAAGCAGATCATCGATCTGCTCACTCCGGAAGGGGTACAGCGCGTGCGTAACATGGAGGATGGTGACGAGATCGATATCAATGCCGCCGTCGACGCGATGATCTCCATGCGCATGGGTGAACAGCCTAATCCGCGCATCACCATGCGTAACGTGATCAAGAACCGCGACCTGTCAGTGGTTCTGCTGCTGGATCTTTCCGAGTCGACCAACGAGAAGATGCAGGGCTCTGAAAAGACCGTGCTGGAACTGACCCGCGAGGCGGCCACCCTGGTGTCCACCGCCATCGAGGGCATCGGTGACCCCTTTGCGGTACACGGTTTTGCCTCGGACGGTCGTCACGATGTGCAGTACTACCGCTTCAAGGATTTCAATCAGCACTTTGACGAAGATGCCAAGTCGCGCCTTGCCGGCATGTCCGGTGGCCTGTCGACCCGCATGGGAGGGGCGCTGCGTCACGCCGCACACCACCTGCTGAAGCAGACGGAGCGGCGCAAGCTGATTCTGCTGGTGACCGATGGCGAACCGGCGGATATCGACGAGCGTGATCCGCAGCACCTGCGTCACGATACCAAGAAGGCGGTTGAGGAACTCTATACAAAAGGCGTTTTTACATACTGCCTGACCCTGGATCCCAACGCAGACAGCTACGTGAAGCGTATCTTTGGCGAGAACAACTACACGATCATCGACAACGTTGATCGCCTGCCGGAGAAACTTCCGACCCTGTTTGCGAGTCTTACCGGCTAGGACCAGGGTTTGTATACGCGCCATGACGAGATGCCCGTATTCGAGTGCCGGGACGGGCAACTCGACGCAAACCACTACAACCATGTACAGGTAGCGCTTAACAGGCTCGGAGAACCGCTCTACCTGGAGTTGCCGGGTCTGCGGACCCTGGCACTGATACTGCAGCGCGATGCGTGGATCATCGTCGACAGGGCGCTCAACGAGGTGCCTATCGCCGCATGGACCGGGTTCGAAACGGAGCAACGCAGTGATCTGCACACCCCTGTTCCCTGCCGCATAAGACTGTTTCATGCCCATGCGGAGAAAATCCTGGAGCGGGTGATCGAGGCGATGGAGCTGCTGTTGGGTGAGCAACTGGATGATGAAGCAGGGCAGGGGACAGCCAGCGTCATTCCTTTCAAGCCATCGGAATAACACCATGGTTTGACAGCCGGAGGATCGTTATGCCGGTATTGCCGAGTGGACATGTTGTTGGAATCACCAGCGAGCGTGCACGCTACCACGCCACGCGGCTGAACATGCGCGTCACCCGGGATACCCCGATCCAGGAACTCTACCGCCTGGTGGATATCGTCTACGCCGATGCAAAGCGCGGTGACAACGACCTGAGCCAGGGTTTCAGTTTCACCGGCTACACCGTCTCCGACTACCAGTGGATCAACAAGTGGAAGGCGGAAGACCGTATCTGCTTTCTCGAGTGGCTACAGCAGAGTACCCAGCTCCAGGTTATCGAGGGCGCCCGCCGCAAGGTGATCTACGACACCCTGCCTCACGAGGTCGAGCGCTACAACTACCCGAACCGTCTCTACAGCGTCCTGCGCCGCCGAATCGCGGCCATGGAGATGACCAGCGCCCGCCCTGCCCAGTGGCGCAGCACCATCCTCAACATGAAACACTGCGGTGTGCGTGAAGACGAACTCAAGTGGTCGGGCGTTATCGACTTTCTCGACAACGCCGAGACGGAGAGGGAGGGCAATATAACCAGGGAGGAGCTGCTCTCCCGCATCGACTTCACCGATATACGCATCGAGCTGACCACGGAACTGATGCGCGACGAGTGTTGCAGGATTCCCTTCCAGGAGACCGCGGCCCTCATGCCCTTCAGCCGGTTCGAGTATACCGGTATCGATCTGGCCGGCAATGATATCGCCGTCATGCGCTATATCGATCCACTGTTCAACTACCGCATCGGCTACATCAGGGCCAGGGGAACCTCAGGTCAGGATGCACGCTGGTTCGTGCTCGACCCCTTCGGCAAGGCCCTGCGGGACTTGGACAACGAGCACATCATTACCTTCGAGCAGAGCCGCTGTGCCATGCTGATCGCCAACAGGCATGCTGCAACCCAGTACGGCCTGCGAAGCCCGCTGCACCCCAGCGACAAGTACGAATACATGAGCCTGCACGGCGGCGAGGACTACCGCGAGTGGATCGTCACCCTGCCTGACTATCACCACTCCCACTTCACACCCCACTTTACCGAGCGCAACGTGCTGCTCCACTTCCGCACCAAGACCCGCCACGACAATGCGGGCAACAGGCTGCTGTTCATCGAAGAGATCCAGAGCGACTGGCACCAGCAGGCGGCAAGAAAATCGGGCAGTTCCCGCTGGCAGGGCAAGGTGCCCCAGGCACCGTTCACCAGGGAGTGGTCGCTGCTGGCGATAAAACTGCTGCTGATACACGCCGTGAAAAACGGCTACGACCGGATCGCCTGGGCGCCGGGACCCATGCAGCAGATGCGCTACCAGTGTGATATGCAGGCACTGCACCGCCTCTACGACCGCGAGATCGCCCAGCACCTGGAGCAGGTGTCCAAGGATTGGAACGGGCAGGTTGAAAGAGCCGTCATCAAAACCAAGGAGCCCTGGCTGAGTGCACGCCGCTCAGGCGATAGCTGGTCGGTCACCGATCGCGATGGCCGATTCACCACCCGCAACAAGCTGACAAAGGAGGAGGCGGTCGCCCTGTGCGAACGCCACACCAAGAGCATCGACCTGGAAGTGCCGGTATTCCAGATACCCAGGGGCATGCGCTGCAGGATCGCCCAGGATGCACTGCCGATGTTCGGTACCATGATCACCGACAAGGTGAAAAAGCCGCTGTGTGGTGTGAACGGATTCAAAACATGCGACGAGAAGACGAGGCGGGCCTGCCTGGGGCAGGGCTGACGACCCTTTTCAACTGCCCAGGTGTTCCTTTCTTTCCGCGGTGAACTCCCACCACTTTCTGGCGGGACCGCCCTCCATGTACCTGACGGCAGAGATGAAAATGTCGAGTACACAGGGGTCCTGTTGGCTGCCGGTAATATCGCAGAGTGATCGGTACATCTTGTAGGGATCTTTCCCAACCAGTTGGCACGGCTCCACGATCCCTATGGCAATCAGGCTCCTTCCAATGGCAGGGCCAATGTTCGGTATCTCTTGTAAATGCCTGATATTGTTACGTTGCATGGTCTCTGATGTGATGGGTTATTGACGAAGATGGTGCAGAATCCATCCGTTCCTATCCGGATCCACTCAGACATGTCCCTTCTCCTTTTTTCATCATAGAAGATGGGATTGTTTTTTGTGACCAATCAGCATTGGTCCCCTTGGGTTTCCACATTAATTTTATGCCAGGATAGGGATAAACCGGGTCTTGAAACGTGCGTGCGGAAACACTAAATAGTGTGAAGGGGGGATGCATATGACCAGCCTGCGCGAATTTCTCAAGCTCGAATCGGCCAGTGGCATTATCCTGGTCATTGCCGCTGTGATCGCCATGATCATGGCCAACTCTCCGCTGTCGGTTTACTACGACATGTTGATCGATATGCCTGTCGAGGTGCGTGTCGGGCCGCTTGAACTGGTCAAGCCCCTGTTGTTGTGGATCAATGACGGCCTGATGGCGGTCTTCTTCTTCCTGGTGGGCCTGGAACTCAAGCGGGAGCTGATGGAGGGTGAGCTCAAGCAGGTGGGCAACGTGGTGCTGCCTGGCCTGGCTGCCGTGGGCGGTATGCTGGTCCCTGCGATGATCTACATTTTTTTCAACCATGGGAATGCCGATGCCATGCAGGGCTGGGCCATCCCCACGGCGACTGATATCGCCTTTGCCCTCGGTGTGCTCTCGCTTTTCGGTAACCGTGTCCCGACGAGTCTCAAGATTTTTCTCGTCAGCCTGGCCATATTCGATGACATGGGGGCGATCATCATCATCGCCCTGTTCTATACCGCCGAGATCTCCACTGCGTCCCTCGTTATTGCCGGTATCTGCCTGGCGGTGCTGTTCGTTCTCAACCGTAGGGGCGTGGACGAGATGACGCCCTACATCATCTTTGGCATCGTGATGTGGGTCGCAGTGCTCAAGTCGGGGGTCCATGCCACCCTGGCGGGCGTACTGCTGGCGTTCTTCATTCCCATGAGCAACCGGAAGGGTTCGGATCGATCACTGCTCAAGGAGCTCGAGCACGATCTTCACGGCGCCGTCGCCTTTGTCATTCTCCCGCTGTTCGCCTTTGCCAATGCCGGTATCTCACTCCAGGGCATAGGCCCGGAGCACCTGCTGCATCCCATTCCGCTGGGTATCGCTGCGGGGCTGTTCATCGGTAAACAGCTTGGCGTGTTCCTCTTCTGCTGGGTCGGTATCAAACTCGGGTTGGCGAAACTGCCGGAGGGGATCAGCTGGGGCATGCTCTACGGGGTATCGCTGATAACCGGTATTGGTTTCACCATGAGTCTTTTCATCGGCTCGCTCTCCTTCGAGGAGACCGGTGTCAACCTGCTGTTCGACGACCGCCTGGGTATCATCGTCGGTTCACTGCTCTCGGCGGTGGCTGGATATCTTCTGCTCTCCCGTACACTGCCCAGGCATGGGGAAGATGAGAACAGAACTGCCGGTGGAACGGAGTAGGGCGTTTATCCATGGCGCCGCGGGTCTCTCTTGTCACGCCCGGGTAGTACTGGCCCGGCGTGAGAGCAGTGCATTGGCAATGACGGCAATGACCGCAACCGCGGGAGTGGCCAGTCCGTAGGTGATCTCCATCGCCAGGAAGGTGAGTCCACTGACCAGGCACCATGCCAGGGGAACCAGGGACAACAGCCTGGCTATCTTTCCGCCCATCATCAACAGGATGCCCAGGGTTGCCATGGCCGTTGGATCGGGTGCCGCGCCGAACAGCTCGATGCCGCTCCAGAGACGGCCGAACAAAGGCCCGATCAGCGGGTGAACGACCAGTGCATAGAGGAAGAGCGTCAGTCCGGGAAGAAGAGGGTATGCGGGGCGCAGTGTGGCAGGCGTTCCACCGAAACCTGCACAGGCCATCAACAGCGCTTCTACTCCGAAGGCGGCAGCATACCAGGGGGCGGCCGTGTTGATCTGTGCATAGTGCTGATATAGGAACCACCAGCCAACCGTGGCCCATGACAGAGCCAGCAGCAGTAAGCCGACTCTTCGCGATATCCCGCTGCCATACCGGGACAGGCCAAGCACAGCAAATGCGACAACAGGTAAAAATGGCTGCATGGGCCAAAGCGCCATGTTGTTGAGCTCGTAGAGCCTGAAATAGGTGTCGGGTGAGAACAGCAGCAGGTCAGTAAGGGAGTAGCTGAGCCAAACCTCCATTACAGCTCCTCGACATAGGCGATCATCCGCTTGCGCATCCTTGCGTCAGGTAGCCTGCCGAGCAGCGCACCCATGTTCTCCTGCATGTGATCCACACGACTGGTGGCGGGTATGGCGCAGGTGACAGCCGGGTGGGATGCAATGAACTTCAGCAGGAAACAGGCCCAGTCGCTACAGTCGAACTCTCCGGCCCAGTCGGGCAGTGGATGGCGCTTGGCATGGTCTATCAGTCTGCCCCGCTGGTAGGGGCGATTGGCGATAAAGGCGATACCGCGCTCGGCCGCCAGCGGCAGCAGGCGCTGCTCCACCTCCCGGTCGAGTATGTTGTAGCTTGCTTGTACAAAGTCGATGGGCCGGGTGCGCATAACATGTTCGATATCGCGGTGGCGCCTACCGTGGGAGGTGGTGATGCCGACGTAACGGACACGCCCCTGCTCCTTCATGTCGAACAGGGTTTCCAGGTGTTCCTCCCAGCCCAGCAGGTTGTGGACCTGCATCAGGTCGAACCGCTCCACGCCCCATAACCTGCGGGAGTCTTCCATCTCTCCAGGGCCATCTTCACCCGACGATGTCCAGACCTTGGTCGCTGAGAAAAGGCCGGGAGTTGGGTTTAGTTTTTGGAGTCCATGCCCAATCACAGCTTCCGATGAGCCGTACATTGGGGATGAGTCGATCATCCCGCCGCCCATCCTGAAGAAGGCACGTAGCACCTCGGTTCTCTGTTTGCGAGCCAGGGGGTCATTGCCGACATTGAAGGTGATGGAGCTGCCCATGCCAATCACGGGGATCTGTTCCCCACTGGAGGGGATGATTCCATGTAACAGTGACTGTTTGCCAGAGTGGACCATGCCCGATGCCATCAATCCGATGCTGGCGCCGGATATCTGTAGAAATTCTCTGCGGTTCATACTCTCTTCCTGCACCTGTGGCAAAGATTCAACCTTCGTGGGGTTATTGCAGTTGAGTATAGGGTGGATTATCCGGTTTACCCAGTTGTCGGTTGAAAACCGATATCCGGGTACCAAGAGGGTACGGGCTGCAAACCACCATTGGTGGAAAATAATCTCTTCTGCGCCAGAGTCAGTGTTCGCACCAAGGCCGACATTTGTATAAGCTAATTCGAACGCCAAAATATCCCAAGCAAGAAACGGGTTAGCCTGCAGGCGCAGTTATCATGACAATGTGAGGAAAAATTATGACCTGCCAACTTGATGGAAAGACTGCGGTTGTGACCGGAGCGACCAGCGGGATCGGGCTTGCGATCGCTGAAGGTCTCGCTGCACATGGGGCCACGGTGGTGATCAATGGTCTCGGCACCCAGCAGGCCGTTGCTGACGCGGTTGATCGGATTCAGAACCGAAGCGCCGGTGGTGGTGTTCAGCACAGGGAAGTCGACATGCGTGATCCGGATCAAATCGAAGCCTTCATAAAGGCAGTAGAGGAGGAGCACGGTGCCATCGACATCCTGGTGAATAATGCAGGTGTTCAGCACACCAGCCTGGTGGAGGATTTCCCGCGTGAGAAATGGGACCAGATCATCGCAGTCAATCTTTCGGCGGTGTTTCACGCATCAGCGGCCGTCTTGCCGGGTATGAAAATGCGTGACTTCGGGCGCATCATCAACATAGCATCCGCCCATGGTCTTGTGGCTTCCCCGAACAAGGCTGCCTATGTCTCGGCAAAACATGGCGTCGTTGGCCTGACCAAGGTGACGGCTCTGGAGAATGCCGAGCACAACATCACCTGCAACGCCATCTGCCCCGGATGGGTTCTCACGCCACTCGTCGAAGTACAGATCGAAAAGATAGCCCAGACAGAGGGTATCTCCATACAGGACGCTTCGGACAGATTGCTGCGGGAGAAGGAGCCCTCGCTGCGTTTTACAAAAGCGGAAGATATAGCCGACGCCGTGCTTTTCCTTTTATCAAATGCCGGGGCCAACATGACCGGCAGCTCTCTTTCCATGGATGGCGGGTGGACTGCGCAATGATCCATATGTGGGCATGTCGGTTGTGGTGGTATCTCCGTTCTTAACAACCTGTGCCTCTCCAGGGCGTTGATCAGTCGCTTAAGAACCACGCCGGAGTGACCTGGCGATAGCAGCCCGGAATTTGTCAGCTGACGAGTAACACCACGAGCTCCGTTGGGCCGTGAACGCCGTAGGAGAGGGTCTGTTCGATATCCGCTGACTTGGATGGGCCGGAGATAAGCAGTGCATTGGTGGGCATGCCTTCATGCCAGGACTCTTTCTCGATCACCTCCGGGAAGCTGTCGTAGAGTTTGTCGGTGTGCAGCACGGCAAAGTGCACAGGCGGCACCAGGGAGTAGGTTCTCGGCTCTTCGGGGGTTGGCCAGAGCACCAGGGTGCCAACCTTTGCAATACCGACCCGTACTGATGTGACCGATGCATGGATGTCGTTGAAGATCGGCTCTTTCCACGACTCGATACGCTCATCCAGGCTGACGAGGCTTGGCATGTCGTCCGCTCCCCATGCGTTCTCCAGTGAATCGGCAAGAGGGCCGTTTTTACCGTAGAGCAGATTCTCCAGACCCTTCTCGTTGCATAGCGACTGCAGCTTTGCACACCATGTCTGTTCGTTCACCCGGTGGACCTCGGCACGCACCGATTCCAGCTTCTTACTGAAGGTTTCGATGCGTTGCTGCAGCGTGGTTTCGTCGCTGTTCTCCCGGTAGGGCGATTCATCCCTTGGAGGGAACTCCGGGCGCTTCCGGCGCAGGCGTGAGATGATGTTGTCCCGGGCATTACTCATTGTCGAAACCCTCTTCACGTGCCAGTTCATGCAGTGTTTTTGCTGCAACCCTTGGTGGTTTGCGCACATCGGTCCAGGGTCCGATCTTTTGCGGTACCAGCGAACGCAGCCGGGTGGCTGTACGCATGGCAAGGCGGTAGAGCGTCGGCCGGGCATGCAGCAAACTCCATCCTTTCCATATCATCGCCTCCGTGTTCTTGCGTTGTTCACCCTGTCCCTTGACCCCGCCGTCATTGCTGTTGCTGACCCCTTCGTGGCGCAGCCGGTTGAGCAGGTCGGGCAGGGGGATGCGTACCGGGCAGACCTCGCCGCAGGCGCCGCAGAGGGTCGAGGCGGTGGGCAGTTCACCCAGTTTCTCCAGGCCGATCTTCTGGGGTTCGACCACCGAGCCGATGGGACCGGGGATGGTCGAGCCGTAGGCGTGACCGCCGATGCGGCCGTAGACCGGGCAGTGGTTCATGCAGGCGCCGCAACGGATGCAGCGCAGGGTGTTGATCAGCTCCTCATCCTCGTAGATGCGTGAGCGGCCGTTGTCCAGCAGTACCAGGTGGACCTCTTCCGGTCCGTCTCTCTCATCGGCCTTGCGGGGTGAGCTGATCATGTTGAAGTAGGTGGATATGTGCTGTCCAGTGGCGCTGCGTACCAGCAGGTTGAGCAGGGGAGGGATGTCGCTCAGCTTCTCCACCACCTTCTCGATGCCGGTTACCGCGATATGCACCGGTGGTACGGTGGTGCACATGCGGCCGTTGCCCTCGTTCTCCACCAGGCAGAGGGTGCCGGTCTCCGCCACCGCGAAGTTGACGCCCGAGAGACCGATTTCCGCTTTATAGAATTTCTCCCGCAGGATCTCCCTGGAACTGCGGGCCAGTTTCTCCGGGTCTTCCTCGAACGGGATGTCGGGGAACTTCTGTCGGAACAGTTCGGCGATCTCGTGGCGGTTCTTGTGGATCGCCGGTGCAATGATGTGGGAGGGGGTCTCTCCGGCGAGCTGGACAATGTACTCGCCAAGGTCCGATTCCAGGCACTCGATACCGTGATTCTCGAGGAAGTGGTTGAGCTCCATCTCCTCGGAGACCATGGATTTGCCCTTGATCATGCGCGTCGCGTTGTGCTGTCGCATGATGTCGAGCACGATCTCGTTCCCCTCGTCCACGCTCTCGGCCCAGTGCACCTGGATACCGTTTCGTGTGCAGTTCTCTTCCAGTTGTTCCAGAAGCTCCGGAAGCTTTGACAGTGCATTCACCCGAATGCCGGCGCAGTGGGTTCTGAGGGATTCACGCTCGACCGGATCAGAGAGACCCATTCGTCGCTTGGCCATCAGGCCATCCATTGCAAAGCGGAAGTTGCGGCGGATCTGGGGGTTGTTCAGCGCCTCTTCGGAGCGCTGCCTGAAGTCACTCACCGTCTGCATGGGTACGCTCCCATAGAAAGCTGGCAATATGCCTGCCCTTGATTTCAGAGGCTTGATGGGCAAGCCGGCCGGTGATGTTCATGAGGCAGCCGCAGTCACCGCTCACCAGGGTGTCGGCATCCGTGTTGCTGATCAGTTCGGCTTTTTCGCTGACCATCTCGGCGGAGATCTTCGGGTGTTTCACCGCGAAGGTGCCGCCGAAGCCGCAGCACTCCTCCTTGCGCGCCTGCTCCACCAGCTCCACGTTGCCCAGCTGCTGCAGCAGCGCCTCGTGCTCCTGGGCCACGCCCATCTCGCGGCGTGCGGAGCAGGAGGTGTGCAGGGCCACCTTGGTGGGGCTGCCCAGGTCCTTGAGTTCGATGCGCAGTACGTGAACCAGGAACTCGGTCAGTTCATAGACCCGGCTGGCCAGCGCTTCCACCTGTTGCGCCTCCGGTCTGCCTTTAAAGAGCCGTGGGTAGTGGTGGCGCATCATGCCAGCACAGGAGCCGGAAGGGACCACCACAGGATAGTTGTGGGGAAAACAGTCGAGCTGGGCCAGGGCGACGGCACGCGCCTCGTCCCGGTATCCACTGTTCCAGGCCGGCTGGCCGCAGCAGGTCTGGTTCTGGGGAAAGATCACATCCACCCCTTCGCGCTTGATCAGCTGCATGCCTGCAAGCCCCGCCTCGGGGTAGAGCAGGTCCACCAGGCAGGTGCCGAAGAAGTAGATCCTGCCGGGTTTCTCGGGATAGTGTCGCTGGGCTTCCATAGGGCTCCGCTTAATCCTCGGTAGTGGTGGTGATATCACGCAGGGTACGCTGCCAGCGCCCCTGTTCTCTGTCGATGTGCTGCAGGGACTCTTCCACGAACACCATGTGTGCCTGGGCGGCCGAGCGGGCCTTCTCCGGGTCGCCCTCGATGATCGCGTTCATCAACCGCTCGTGCTGTTTGCTCAGGGGATCGAAGACCCGCGGCAGGGTGTAGAGCTTGTCCAGGTTGTGACTGATGCTGCTCTGGAGCAGGGTGAAGAGGCCGCGCATCACGTGCAGCAGCACCAGGTTGTGGGAGGCCTCGACGATGGCGAGGTGGAACTCTGCGTCTGCCCGTGCCTCGTCCATCGGATCAGGGCTGCCGTGCATCTCTATCATTTTGTTGAAGCATCGGCGGATATTCTGCTTGTCCTCCTCGGTGCTTCGCAGGGCCGCGTAGTAGGCCGCCGTTCCCTCCAGGGCGTGGCGGATCTCGAGTACATCGAAGCGGGACTCCGGCAGCTCCCTGAGCAGGGTCAGCATCGGATCGACGAAGGAGGGCTCCAGCCCCTCGCAGACGAAGGTGCCACCGCCCCTGCGGGTGTTGAGCAGGCCCTTGCTGTTGAGCTTCTGTATCGCCTCGCGCAGGGAGGGGCGTGAAACATCCAAGCGCGAGGCCAGCTCCCGCTCCGAGGGGAGGCGCTCACCCGGCTTCAGCCGTCCGTCGGCGATCATCGCCTCGAGGTTTTCTGCGATCTGATCAGAGAGTCTCTGCTGTTTCATAATATGCTTAATTGGTATTACCAATTTGATCCTAGTCTAGTTGTTTTTTTTCCGATTGAGAAGAACTTTGTCCCATTCTAGCAAAAACAGGGTCTCGGCGCCGCTACGGTCGCCTTATATTAAAGGTATGTTTTTGCTTGAAATTTAGGGTTTTCCCCCAGTTGACACCCCGGGGGGTTCCAGCTAATAATCCAATTGGCCTGACCAATTTACCAATTATGACCGGCGGGCAATCGAAGCAACCTCGCTGTCCAGACAGGTTGCCACACAGTTACACAATCGGAGAGAGATTAAGATGAATCGCAAACTGACAGCAGCAGTAACGGCAGCGGCCCTGGCCCTGACCGTTTCGAGTGGCGCCACCCTGGCCGCCAGCAAAAAGGTTCTACTCAAGGTGCCGGTCTGGTTCGGTACGCACCTGACCGGCCTGGGTTCCACCCCCACTTGGCTGGCCGAACATGTGAACGTGGCCTCCGGCGGTTCGGTCAAGATGAAGATCTACGAGCCCGGCAAGCTGATTCCGCCCAAGGAGATGCTGGAGGCGGTCTCCAAGGGCCAGGTGAATGCCGGCTGGACCACCCCCGGCTACAACACCGGCCTGCTGGGTCAGAAAGGGGCCATCTTCTCCGCTGTGCCCTTCGGCCCGGATGCCCCCGAGTTCCTCGCCTGGGTCTACTACGGTGATGGCCGCAAGCTGTGGCAGGAGACCTACGACAAGGCAGGGTACAACATTCACTCGGTTCCCTGTTCCATCATCGCACCGGAGACCTCCGGCTGGTTCTCCAAGCCCATCGACAAGCCCGAGGACCTGCAGGGTCTGCGCATGCGCTTCTTCGGACTGGGTGCCCTGGTGATGGAGAAGATGGGCGTCTCCACCTCGCTGCTCTCCTCCAAGGAGATCTTCCCCGCCCTGGAAAAGGGCGCCATTGATGCCACCGAATTCTCCATGCCGGCCATCGACAAGCTGCTCGGCTTCCACAAGATCCTCAAGTTCAACTACTTCCCCGGCTGGCACCAGCCCGCCACCATGTTCGAGCTGATCATCAACAAGGACACCTGGAACAAGATGAGCAAACAGCAGCAGTCCGTTGTCGAGATGGGCTGCAAGGCGGCCATGCTCGACGGCCTTGCGCTGGGCGAGGCGATCCAGTTCCCCGAGATGAAGAAGAACTCGGAGCGCGGTGTCGAGAACCGTTACTGGTCCGACGAGATGCTGAACGCTTTCCGTTCCAAGTGGGATGAGGTGGTTGCCGAAGAGAGCGCCAAGGATCCCGAATTCAAACGCATCTACGACAACCTGCAGGCGTTCCGGGCCGACTACAGGGTCTGGAACCAGTGGGCCTTCCTGCCACGTCCAGGCACCAAGCGTGTAGTCGACTAAGGGATGTTCATTGAGGCGGGGGCACCGGCCCCCGCCACTCTTCAGTCCTTCCACAGACAACGGTTATAGATTCCGGAGGGGGCGATATGTCAGCTGCCGTATCCGACCAGGCGCAGTACCGTATTCCCATCGTCGATCTGCTCAACGGCATCGTTCGCCGTATCGCCGAGACCACGGCCTGGCTCAATGTCGTGCTGGTACTGGTGATCCTGCTGCAGGTGGTGATGCGCTACGGCTTCAACCGGGGCATGGTGCCGCTGGAGGAGTTGATGTGGCATCTCTATGCCGTCGCCTTCATGTTCGGTATGGCCTATTCGATCACCAACGACTCCCATATCCGCGTGGATATCGTGCATATGAGCCTGCCAAAACGGGCCCAGCACCTGTTCGAGATCCTCGGCATCCTGTTGTTGCTGATGCCATTCCTGTGGATCCTTTTCGATCACAGTACCGGCTGGGTGGCGGAGGCCTACCGGGTAGGCGAATCCTCTGCCAATCCAACCGGTCTTCCCTATCGCTGGATCATCAAGGCGGTGGTGCCGATAACCGCGGTGCTGATGTTCATCGCCGCGCTGGCGCGCCTGATCCAGGAGACGCTGCTGCTGTTGCATCATGGCCGCGAACCCGCCGAGGAGCTTCCGGGCCGGGTCTCCATGCTGCGTAAATTTTTCCACCTGAAGCCCATCGGCGGCGATGACAAGGAGGGTGAGTGATGCACCTCGAACCCGAAAACTATCTCGTCATCGCGATGTTCGTCTCCTTCATCGCGCTTCTCTTCACCGGCTTCCCGGTGGCCTGGGTACTTGCGGGTGTCGGCATCGCCTTCGGTGGTATCGCCTACTGGACCGACAGCATGGACTGGACGGTTACCGGCCTCGATTACAACACCCTGGGCCTGGTGGTGGGGCGTATCTTCAGCATCATGGACAACTGGGTGCTGGTGGCCCTGCCGATGTTCATCTTCATGGGGCTGATGCTCGACAAGTCCGGTGTTGCCGAGCGCATGATGCACTCCATGCAGAAGCTGTTCGGCAATGTGAAAGGCGGGCTTGCGGTCACCGTCACGTTGATCGGTATCATCCTCGCCGCATCCACCGGCATTATCGGCGCCTCGGTGGTGCTGCTGGGTGTGATGTCCCTGCCCATCATGCTGAAACAGCAGTACCACAAGCCCCTGGCCCTGGGCACGGTGGCGGCGTCCGGCTGCCTGGGTATCCTGATTCCGCCATCGATCATGCTGGTCATCATGGGCGACCAGCTGGGAGTCTCTGTCGGTGACCTGTTCATGGGTGCGGTGTTTCCGGGCATCATCCTGGGGGCGCTCTATATTGCCTATATCGTGATCTACGGCCTGTTCAGGCCTGAGAATGCACCCCTGGCGGCCGATCACAAGGAGATCGGTCTACAGGACGTACTGCGGGTGATGCTGGATATTCTGCCCCCGGCACTGCTGATCCTCGCGGTACTGGGCTCCATCTTCGCCGGTGTTGCCACCGTGACCGAGGCCTCGGGCATCGGTGCCCTGGGTGCGACCCTGCTGTCGCTGGCCTACAAGCGGCTGAACTACAGCGTGCTCAAGGAGGTGGTGATAAACACCATGAACACCTCCGCCTATATCTTCGCCATCTTCGTCGGCGCCACGGTGTTCGCCCTGGTATTGCGTGAGTGCGGTGGTGATGAACTGATCGAGTCCGCACTGACCGGTCTCGGCCTGGGTCCCTACGGCCTCATCCTGGTGATCCTGCTGCTGGTGTTCCTGCTGGGCTTTTTCCTCGACTGGATCGAGATCAGCCTGATCATGCTGCCGCTGCTGGGGCCGGTGATCGCCGGCCTGGACCTGGCGGTGGAGGGCTATGGTGTGGTCGACAATCCAAACCTGGTCTGGTTCGCGCTGCTGGTGGCGGTAACTCTGCAGACCTCGTTCCTGACACCGCCCGTCGGGTTCGCGCTCTTCTACCTCAAGGGGGTATGTCCGGCCGGTGTGAAGCTGACAGAGATCTATCGTGGGGTGGTGCCTTTCATTATCCTGCAGCTGATCGGTCTCGGCCTGGTCTTCGCCTTTCCGCAACTGGTGACCTGGCTGCCATCGGTGGCCTACGGAAACTGACGCCCGGAATCCGGGTAAATGCTTCTGCTCAGTGGTGGGTAGGGGGTATAGTGCCCGGGAGTGCCGATAGTGGAACAGCATGCAAGAGAAGATCAGACATTTTAAGCGGGACCTGGAGGCGTTTATATCAAGTGAGCGCCTGATCGACGATCCCCTGCGTACCCTTGCCTACGGTACCGACGCCAGTTTCTATCGGCTGATTCCCGAGCTGGTGGTGAGAGTGGATGACGAGGAGGAACTGCGCAGGATCCTCTCCTCGGCAAACAGCCACCGGGTACCGATCACCTTCCGGGCTGCTGGTACCAGCCTTTCCGGACAGGCGATAACCGACTCGGTGCTGCTGCAGCTCTCGGGTGACGGATGGCGCGACTACTCGGTTGCCGAGGATGGTAACAGTATCCGTTTGCAGCCCGGCATCATCGGTGCCCGGGCCAACGAGATCCTGGCCGGCTACCATCGCAAGATCGGTCCCGACCCCGCGTCCATCAACGCGGCCAAGATCGGGGGTATCGCTGCCAACAACTCCAGTGGCATGTGCTGCGGTACCGCCCAGAACAGTTACAACACCCTGCTGGGTATGCGCGTGGTGCTGGCGGACGGAAGCGTGCTAGATACCGGCAATGAAGAGAGCGTTGCCGCCTTTCGCCGCGCACGTGCCGTGCTGCTGGAGAAGCTGGACCGGCTGGCCCGGGAGACCAGGAACAACCAGGCGCTGAGCGACAGGATCAGGCACAAGTACCGGCTCAAGAACACCACCGGCTACAGCCTGAATGCGCTGATAGACTTCGAAGACCCCCTGGATATCCTGCAGCACCTGATGATCGGTTCCGAGGGCACCCTCGGTTTCATCTCCGATATCACCTATCGCACGGTACCGGAGCATCCCTGCAAGGCGACTTCGCTGATCCTGTTTCCCGATATCGAGACCGCCTGCCGCGGCGTGGCCGCACTGAAGCAGGCACCGGTAACCGCGGTGGAGCTGATGGATAGGGCGGCGTTGCGCTCGGTACAGGAGAAGCCGGGCATGCCCTCCTATCTCCATGAACTGGATGATGAGGTGGCTGCACTGCTGGTGGATGCCCGGGCGGAAGACCGTGCAACACTCGACAATGAAGTGACGCAGATCGAAGCGGCCCTGGCGGACCTGGCGGTGGTCATGCCGGTGGCCTTCACGCATGATCCCGACGAGTACCAGGCGTTGTGGAATATCCGCAAGGGGCTCTTTCCTGCGGTCGGTGCAGTGAGACAGACCGGTACCACGGTGATCATCGAGGATGTCGCCTTTCCGGTGCCTGAGCTGGCCGCCGCGGTGCGCGAGCTGCAGGCCCTGTTCGTCAAGTATGGCTACCACGAAGCGTTGATCTTCGGTCATGCCCTGGAGGGCAACCTGCACTTCGTCTTCACCCAGGATTTCGGCACCGACCAGGAGGTGCAGCGCTACCGCGGGCTGATGGACGAGGTGTGTGCACTGGTGGTCGACGGTTATGGCGGCTCTCTCAAGGCGGAACATGGCACCGGCCGGAACATGGCGCCTTTCGTGGAGATGGAGTGGGGCAGTGATGCCTATCGCCTGATGTGGCAGATCAAGCGCCTGTTCGATCCTGACAACCTGCTCAATCCCGGCGTGATTCTCAATGACGACCCGGAGATCCATCTAAAGCATCTCAAGCCGCTTCCAGCCGCGGATGAGCTGGTGGACAAGTGTATCGAGTGCGGATTCTGTGAATCGATCTGCCCCTCCCGCGACCTGACCCTGACCCCGAGGCAGCGCATCGCGAGCTGGCGTGAGATCAGTCACCTGAAGACGGCAGGTGAAGATAACCGTCTCAAGCCGTTGCAGGAGGCCTTTGCCTACCAGGGAATCGATACCTGTGCCGCCGACGGGCTCTGTGCCACCTGCTGCCCGGTGGGTATAGATACCGGAAAGATGATCAAGAAGAGACGGGCAGAGGGTAGAACAGGACGTGCGGAGGCTGTCGCAAGCTGGGTGAACCGGAATTTCTCCATTGTCAGCTCGGCCACCCGTGCAGGACTGAAATTGGTCGACCTGACCCAGGACCTCCTGGGTGACGACAACCTGCAGGGCCTCTCCGAGAGACTCGGCAGGCTCAGCAGGGACCGTCTGCCGACGTGGAATCCGTCCATGCCCCGCTGTGCGTCGGCGCCGAAGCATAATGCAGGTAACAGCGCCAACGGCAGGGTGGTCTATTTCCCCAGTTGCGTGAGTCGGAGCATGGGTCCCGCCAAGGGTGATCCGCACCAGCAGGCTCTGCACCAGGCGATGCAGTCGCTGCTGGCAAAGGCGGGTTTCGAGGGGGTCTATCCTCAACGGGTGGATGGTCTCTGCTGTGGCCAGCCGATGGAGAGCAAGGGTCTGCCGAAACAGGCCGGCGATAGCCTGGAGAGCCTGGAGCAGGCTTTGTGGCTGGCAAGCGAGGAGGGGACACTGCCGATACTCTGCGATACCAGTCCATGCACGTTCCGCATGATCGAGGGTTTCACCAGACCGCTGAAGATCCATGAGCCCGTGGGTTTCATCAATGAGTACCTGCTTCCCCACCTCCAGTCGAAACGGCAGCTTGAATCGGTGGCCCTGCATGTCACCTGCACGAGTCGGAAGCTGGGCCTCGAAAAGCCCATGCTGGAGCTGGCTCAGCGCTGTGCAAAAGAGGTGATCGTGCCGGAGGAGAAGGGGTGCTGCGGATTTGCCGGTGACAAGGGATTCACCACCCCAGAGCTCAATGCCTCGGCCCTGAAGCGGTTACGCCAGCAGATACCTGAAGGGTGTGAGCTGGGGGTCTCCAACAGCCGCACCTGCGAGGCTGGCCTGTCGCACCATTCCGGTATACCTTACCAGTCCATTGTTTACCTGGTCGACCAGTGCCACGAGGGCATCACATAAATGATCTGGCAGATCATCTCCATTGTCTTCCCCATCTTCGCCATCGTGCTGGTAGGCTTCATCTATGCCCGCCGCCACGCCCCGGACATGGCGGCGGCCAACAAGGTGACCATCGATATCTTCATCCCGGCCCTGATCTTCGACGTGCTTTCGGGCAAGGACTTCAACCTGATCGAATACCAGGCCCTGGCGGTGGGTGCGGCGGCGATCATCCTCGGCTCGGGGATCATCGCCTGGCCGGTGGCGAGGCTGCTCAACTACCGGTTCAAGACCTTCGTGCCACCCATGATGTTCAGCAACTACGGCAACATGGGGCTTCCACTGGCGCTGTTCGCATTCGGTGAGCAGGCGCTGCCTGCTGCGGTGGTGATGTTCATTGTCGGCAACACCCTCCACTTCAGCGTGGGGATGAAGATGATGGACAGCTCGGTCTCCTTGGTGGGACTGCTGAAGATCCCGATGCTGATCGCAACCATCGCCGGGCTCACGGTCTCCTTTATGAAACTCGAGATCCCCGAACTGATCGCGGTGCCCATCGAGATGCTGGGTCAGATCGCCATCCCGCTGATGCTCTTTGCCCTGGGTGTGCGGTTGATCCATATCGACTGGAAGGCGTGGCGCATCGGTATAGTCGGTGCGGTGGTCTGTCCCCTCAGTGGCCTTCTTATCGCGGTGCCTCTCGGTATGCTGCTTGGGCTTTCAGGGCTGCAGTACGCCATGCTGCTGGTGTTCGGTGCGCTGCCGCCGGCAGTGCTCAACTACATGGTGGCTGAACGCTATGGCCAGGAGCCCCAGAACGTTGCCTCCATCGTGATGCTGGGTAACCTTGCCAGCGTTGTGGTGATACCGGCGGTTCTTGCGTTCGTTCTCTAAAGTTTGCACTGAGATGGTAGGGTGCAATAGTGAAGCGTATTGCACCGAAAAATCGGCAACTGGTGGGTTACGCTACGCTAACACACCCTACATTTGGAAGCACCTGAATTTGTGATTGTCTTGCGATAGGCGCGGTGCGTGCTGAACCAGAAATACTTTGGTGCAGGTAGATATTACCAACGCTAGATAACGGATTAACACACCGATGCCTGAGTCTTTCAAGAAACAGGAATACCTGCTGATCCTGCTGGCAGCGGCGGGTTCTTTCGCCTTCTCCACCCGGCACACCCTGCTCATCAACTTTGCGGTGGAGATGGTGGCGTTCTCGGGTGTCGAGATCGGCATACTGTAGAGTCCCAGGGAGGCCCCAGGATTTCCCCTGCTTTTCCAGCTGTATTATTGAAGTCAGTTGATCTGTGGCTTTGACATGCATTCAAGTTCAGGCGTTCGGGATCATTTTTTCTATACTAAGGAACAAGAATGGTTGTGGCGAAGGCAGGGGATTTTAAATAACAGGAAGTTTGTTCCCTGCGGGGCGGCAGGTACAGGGATTTCACGAAATGGACGATGGATTTCAATTCAAACTGACCTACCTTGCCGGGATCATCGTCGTTCTGTTCCTGCTGCCGTTCGCGGTTTACCACGGTTATCTGGGCAATTGGCCGATTGCCATACTGATCTGCCTGATCATTGCCACCGAGACGGTGTTTATCCTGCATATGCGCAGAGGTGGATCATCGGAGTTGGCCGCTCATGTCGTATCGGCAACCTACACGCTGGGATCCATCTTCGTGGTGCATATCCTGGGAGCGCCGGGTACCTACTGGATCTATCCGGCGGTCATCTCCAACTACTACATTCTTCCGCGCACTTCAGCCCTTGCCATCAATGTACTGGCGATCATATTCGGGTCGGCGGCGATATCGCATCAACCGGAGTTTGCAGTGAGGCTGTTCGCAACCCTCAGTATCATCACTGCCTTTGGCTACGTATTTTCCAGGCTGGTGTCGAAGCAGCGTGATGAACTGGCCAGGCTGAGCCTGATCGATCCCCTGACCCTGGTGGGTAACCGGCGGGCCCTGGACGAGCAACTGCCCAAGGCGATAGAACTGAAAGCACGCCATGGATGGCGGGTGTCGGCCATCATGCTGGATGTCGATCATTTCAAAGAGGTCAACGACGAACATGATCATCACACCGGCGACGTGGTACTGAAGGCAATCGCAGAACTGATCAGGAAAAGGTTGCGAAAAACCGACAGCCTCTACCGGTATGGCGGAGAGGAGTTCGTAGTGGTCGCACTGCACGCTTCACAGGAAGACGCCGAACACATTGCGGAGGATATCCGTTGGAATATCATGCGCCTGGCGGTCGGTAAGGTAGAGGGTATTACCGTCTCTGCGGGTGTGGCTGAACTCCAGCTAAACGAATCTCCCGATGAGTGGTTACACAAAACGGACCTGGCGCTGTACGAGGCAAAAAAATCAGGCAGGAACCGGGTCTGCGGCTATTCACTCAAACTGGGAATGGAGATCTCCTGATTCCAGTCATCAGCCAGAAGCCAGCTCAACTCAGCGTCTTAAATTCTCATAAAGAGTCCATATAACCCTGGCCTCGCCATAAATAATCTTGTTTCTCCGTTAGCCTATACTTAGTACGGGAGTCGTCTGTTTTTTACAACTCTTTAAGGTTGCCAGTGCCAGGAAAAAACATGGTGCCGGTAATGGGGCAAGGACAGCGCTACCATGGGAGTTGTTGACCATCAAAAGTCGAAATATCCGGTTCTGGAAGAGCTATCGGTGCCGGATACCATCCTCGTCAATTGGCAGCAGACCGCGGATCTACTGGCGGAGCTCGTTGGCGTTCCCTCCGCGTTGATCATGCGAGTCCATTCCCGGGAGATCGAGGTCTTCATCAGCAGCGACAGCGAGGGAAACGTCTATAAGCCGGGCGAGAAAGCTCCCCTGGACAGCGGTCTCTACTGTGAAACCGTGATGAGCACACGCCGTGAACTACTGGTGCCTGACGCCCGGAATGATCCTGAATGGGACCATAACCCCGATATCGAGCTTGGAATGATCTCCTATTGCGGACTTCCATTGACCTGGCCCTCGGGTGAAATGTTCGGCACCCTCTGCATTCTTGATACCAAGGAGAATGCATATTCGACGCAGTATCGGGATCTACTTGTACGCTTTCGCGACAGTATTCAGCTGAGCCTGCAGACTATCTTCGAGGCAAATACCCTTCATAAGAAGCAGAAGGAGGCCGAAAAGTCGGCACGGGAGGCTGGAGAGCAACTACGGGTGATTGCCGCATCCGCCAAGGATGCCATTGTCATGATGGATACCATGGGCCGCGTCTCCTACTGGAATCCCGCCGCAGAAAAAATATTCGGCCACAAGGCCATGGAGACCCTTGGGCAACCGGTGCATGACCTGTTGGCACCGGGAAGAGACAACCAGGAGATCGAGGATGGACTGACCGGTTTCTTGAGTTCAGGTGAGGACGAGGCAGTTGGAAAGACACTTGAGCTGGTTGCCAGGCGTAAAGGTGGAGAGGAGTTTCCCGTCGAGATATCCCTCTCATCGGTAAAAATCGATGACAAGTGGAATGCAGTTGCCATCATCCGGGATATCTCTCAACGCAAAGCACTGGAGACACGTCTCCGCCAGGCATCGAGGGTGTTCGACAGCAGCCACGACGGGGTGATGATTACAGATGCCGACAGCAACATCGTGGCGGTGAACAGTGCCTTCACCCGGATGACCGGCTACCGGGAGGAGGAGGTTCTGAGCAAGACTCCGGCGATCCTGAACTCCGGATACCATGACCGAGCCTTTTTTCAGACCATGTGGTCCGCTATTGGAGAGTGTGGCAACTGGTCTGGGGAGATCTACAACAGGCGCAAGAACGGTGAGGTCTATCCCCAGTGGCTGAGCATCAGCAGTGTCTGCAGCAATGAGGGGGAGTTAACCCATTATGTCGCTATATTGACAGATCTCTCCCTGTTGAAGCGCTCTGAACGGGAGCTGCAGCGCTATATGCACTACGATCCGCTGACCGCACTTCCCAACCGGAGACTGTTGGAGGAACGTCTGGGTCATGCGCTGGAGCGGACCGAACGCCAGGGGGGGCGGCTGGCTGCCATCCTCCTCGATCTCGATCGGTTCAAGGAGATCAACGAGAGCTTCGGCATGTCGGCTGGGGACAGGCTGATAAAGGAGGCCGCAAAGCGGATCACACAAACCCTGAGGAAGCAGGACACCCTGGCCCGTTTGGGCAGTGATGAATTCATGGTGGTACTGGAGGAGGCCGGCGAGTCTCACCAGGTGCTGGATGTGGTTTACAAGATCCTGGATTCGCTGGAACCCCCCTATCGGGTCGATGGGAAGGAGATATTCCTCACCGCAAGCATCGGTATCAGCCTCTATCCGGAAAACGCCGAAACGGTGGAATCACTGATCGGAAAGGCGGAGTCCGCCATGTACAGGGCCAAGAGGCAGGGACGCAACCTCGCCATGTTCTATTCCGAGGAGCTGTCAAAGAGCACACTGAAGCGGCTCTCCCTTGAGGCTGAGCTGCGACATGCGTTGGAGCGGAACGAATTCACCCTCCATTACCAGCCCCAGAAAACCATTTCCGGTGACAGACTTGTCGGTGTCGAGGCATTGGTCAGATGGAACCATCCAACCCGGGGCCTGGTTCCACCCGCTGAGTTCATCCCGCTCGCAGAGGAGGGGGATCTCATTGAACCGCTCGGACAGTGGGTGCTGCAGGAGGCGTGCAGGCAGATGTCGGTGTGGCGCACAACCGGTATCAACATACCCCGTGTGGCAGTCAACCTCTCTGTAAAACAGCTTGGGGAATCGATAGTCGGAGAGGTGGAAAAGCTGCTCCACAAGTATGAACTGACAGCCGGATCACTCGAGCTGGAGATCACGGAGAGTGCCATCATGGATAATCCCGAGGCTGCAGGCCATACACTGTCGGCCATGAGCGGTCTCGGTGTTGAGCTGGCGATAGACGACTTTGGTACCGGCTACTCCTCTCTCGCCTACCTGCAGCAGTTCAAGGTGCAGCGGCTCAAGATTGACCGGGTCTTTATTTCGGGCCTGCCAGAGCAGGAAAACCAGGCCGCCCTGTGTCGTACGATCATAAGCATGGCCAATGCACTGGGGCTTGAGGTGGTCGCTGAGGGGATCGAGACAGAAGATCAGTTCGGGTTTCTGGTGGAACAGGGGTGCGAGATAGGCCAGGGATTCCTGATCAGCCGTCCACTGCCAGCAGACCAACTCGAGCAGCTGCTCCTTTCGTGGCAACGCTAGTATCTTCTCCATCACCTCACAAGTGTCGGGCGATTGGCAGCCCTGCCGGTCGCCTGCTCTATGCGGCTGACTCGGACGGTATGCCCGACGCCAGAAATTGTTTCAGTTCCGGCAGGCAGGATCCACAGTTTCCACCTGCCTTGAGTCTCTCCGTAATCTGCTCGACGCTTGTTATCTCTCCACTGTTTATCAGTTCCTTGACCTGGTTGCTGCCCACGCCGAAACAGGCGCAGACGGTAGGGCCCTGGTCCTGGCCCTCCTGAAGAGGGCGACCTGAAAGCAGGGCGATGCGTTCGTGGTCCTGAACTCTGCCGTTGAGGAATACGGGTTCGATCCAGTCGTGGTCCGGCAGGCTCTTGGTGGCGCCGACATAGAGACAACTCTCAAGCTCATTGTCGACAATCCTTGCAGCACGGTACTGGTTGCGGGTTGAGTCGGCATACTCAACCCACTCCACGTTATCCTGGTCGGAGCAGACCCACTGGCGGGCGAGATCCGCCCAGTCAGCTGGTGATTGGTTGCCTGCAATGTGGTACCGCCAGATCGAATTACCCCGAGCCTTGCTCCAGTAGCCACACCCCTTCAGGTCCAGTTCCCTGCGGGAAAGGAGAAAACCGTACCATTGGGCGCTCCAAGGCCGTATGCCGACGGGTGCGTGCTTTGACTCGGGTTGTCCCGAGAAGGGGTCGGTGACCGGGTTGACCAGGGCATCGATGCGGGCGGCAGCACTGTTCTGATCACTCCAGTGGAAGGGGGCGAAGAGGCTCCCCTTTCTCTGCCCGCTGCTGAGACGGGTGCGGACAATGGCGTTTCCCAGTTCGGTGTTCAGCTCGACCAGGTCGTTCTCCTGGAGGTTGAGGCCGCTGGCATCCTCCGGGTGTATCTCGGCGTAGGGCTCCTCGGTGTGGCTGCTCAGGCGGTGAGATTTACCGGTACGTGTCATGGTGTGCCAGTGATCTCTCACCCGTCCACTGTTCAATATAAAAGGCTGGGTCTCAGAGACCGGGTATGCGGGCAGTTGCGGTTCCACGGGGATGAAGCGTGCTTTCCCTCCGGCTGTGAAAAAGCGGCCGTCAGAAAAGATTCTGTCGCTGTCGTCATCCTCTTTTTTCCGGGGCCACTGCAGGGGTGCGAGATTGTCGTAACTGTCTGCATCCAGGTCAGCAAGACCACTGATATCGAGATCGCGGCTGCCGTTGTTCTGGTAACCGGTCAGGGTGGTGTATTCAGAGAAGATCTCCGCAGGTGACTGGTAGTCGAATGCTGATTCAAAGCCCATGCGCCTGGCCACCTCGCTGATGATCCACCAGTCCGCCCTGGCTGCTCCCGGTGCCTCGAGGAACTTGCGCTGTCGTGAGATCCGGCGTTCCGAATTGGTCACCGTGCCATCTTTCTCACCCCATCCCAGGGCAGGCAACCTGATATGGGCCAGGTCGACGGTATCGGTGTTGGCCGAGGTATCTGAAACCACAACCATCTCGCAACCCTTCAGCGCCTCTCTGACCCGGTCTGCATCGGGCATGCTGACTACAGGGTTGGTGGCCATGATCCATACCGCCTTGACAGAGCCGTCTTCCACCGCCCGGAACAGATCGACGGCTTTCAATCCCGCCTCCTTGGAAAGATTGGGGGCATTCCAGAATTCACTGACCAGGGCGTGGTGAGCTGCATTCTCGATATCCATATGGGCGGCAAGCTGGTTGGCGAGACCACCTACCTCGCGACCACCCATGGCATTGGGTTGGCCGGTGATCGAGAAGGGCCCCATGCCCTGTCTGCCGATACGGCCAGTGACCAGGTGGCAGTTGATGATGGCGTTGGCCTTGTCGGTGCCGCTGCTGGACTGGTTGATACCCTGGGAGTAGAGGGTGAGGCTTTTCTCTGTTGAGGCAAACCAGTCATAGAAGCGCAGGACATCCTCAGGATTCAACTCGCAGATGCGGGCCACGTCAGCAATGTCGGAAGCTGTTTTTCGGGCAGCGACCAGGGCATCATCCAATCCTTCGCAGTGATTGTCAGTAAAGTCCCGGTTCCTGCAGCCATGTGATTCCAGATAACTGAGCAGGCCATTGAACAGATAGCTGTCCGAGCCCGGTTTCAGTGGCAGGTGAAGGTCGGCGATGTCCCGGGTTGCCGTTGCGCGGGGATCTATCACCACGATGCGCAGAGCAGGGTTCTCTTTTTTCGCCTTTACGATCCGCTGATAGATCACCGGATGACACCAGGCGGTGTTCGAGCCGGTAATCACAATCAAATCGGCATGCTCAATATCTTCGTAGTCGCAGGGAACCGTGTCTGACCCGAAGGCGCGCTTGTAGGCTGCTACAGCAGAGGACATGCAGAGGCGTGAATTGGTGTCGATGTTTCCAGAGCCGATGAAACCCTTCATCAACTTGTTGGCTGCATAGTAGTCCTCGGTCAGCAGCTGGCCTGACACGTAGAAGGCCACGGCGTCTGGGCCGTGTTGATCGATTATATTGCGGAACCGATCGGCAACTGTATCCAGGGCCTCTGGCCAGTCGACTATAGCACCGTCCACCATGGGGTCGAGCAGTCGTCCCTCCAGGTCCAGGGTCTCTGCCAGTGCGGTGCCCTTGGAGCAGAGGCGTCCGAAATTGGCCGGGTGGTCGGGATCGCCCTTTATAGTGATCCTTCCGGTGGAGTCTTTCGATGTGATGATTCCACATCCGACACCACAGTAGGGACAGGTTGTTTTGATTTGCTCAGGCATTTTCGATTTCATCAATCGGCACTTTTGATCGAAGTACGTAAGCGCCGTAATCACCTACTTGGTTCCGTCATCCCGGCGAATGCCGGGATCCAGGATCTATACTCCGGTTCTGTTTCTGGACTCCGGCATTCGCCGGAATGACGAAATATTCTAAACACAGATCTTAAAGACTCAGCATCACCACTCCGTCTTGCACTTTCACCTCGTAGTGGCCCGCGCACCCTTCGTCGGGTGCCACGGCTTCACCGGAGGCTAGATCGATATTCCAGTTGTGAAGCGGGCAGGCCACTTTGTTTTCGAACACGATGCCCTGCGACAGGGGGCCTCCCTTGTGGGGGCAGTGATCGCGCAGGGCAAAAACCTGGTCGTCACCGGTGCGGAAGATGGCGATATCGCCCTCAGCAGATTCAATTACCCGCGCACCGAGTTGGGGAATGGCCTCGAGGGGGCCTATGGTTAACCATTCAGACATTTCGTTTCTCCACTTCTCAGGCCACGGTCTTTACAGCTGTATCGGTATCGACCGGTTTCATCGCTACAAACTCCAGTCGCTCTTCGATAGCCTGTTTTGATTTCCAGGGGTCGTCCTGGGAGTATTTCTGGGATTCGATGAATCGTGCATAGAGGGCCGTGCGGTTCTCCCCGTTCTCCACGATCTGCTCTTTTACGTAGGGGAGTCCGACACGCTCCACCCAGGGCGCGGTGCGCTCCAGGTAGCGGGCCTCTTCACGGTAGAGCTGCATGAAGGCGCCTGCGTATTCCAGTACCTCCGCCTCTGTCTTTACCCGGCAGAGCAGGTCGGTGACGCGCACTTTGAGTCCGCCGTTGCCACCAACGTGCAGCTCCCATGCGCCGTCGATACCAACGACACCGAAGTCCTTGATGGTCGCCTCGGCGCAGTTGCGGGGGCAGCCGGATACCGCCATCTTGTACTTGTGGGGTGTCCAGGAGCCCCAGGTCATCTTCTCCAGGTCAATACCCATCTGTATTGAGTCTTGAGTTCCAAAGCGGCAGAACTGGGAGCCGATACAGGTCTTCACGGTACGCAATGCCTTGCCGTAGGCATGGCCGGATACCAGCCCGGCCGCATTGAGGTCGGACCAGATCTCGGGTAACTGCTGCTGCTTTACTCCCACCAGGTCGATGCGCTGGCCACCGGTGATCTTTACCATCGGTACCTCGAACTTCTCAGCTGCATCGGCGATGGCGCGCAGTTCATCCGGCGTTGTGACACCACCCCAGATACGCGGCACAACGGTATAACTGCGATCCTTCTGGATGTTGGCGTGGAGCCGCTCGTTGACGAAACGTGAACGGCTCTCGTCCTCCGCCTCGCCAGGCCAGGTCGATATCAGGTAGTAGTTGAGTGCGGGGCGGCAACTGGGACAGCCATCGGGGGAGCGCCACTCCAGCCTCTCCATCACCCCGGTACGGGAGGTCAGGTGTTGTTCGCGTATCGCATCACGCACCTCGTCGTGGGTGAAGTCGGTGCAGCCGCACATCGGTTTCTTGTCCGGGGCGGTGTATTCTCCACCCGCGGTAGCGGAGAGGATCTGCTCGACCAGCCCGGTACAGCCGCCACAGGAGGCACCGGCCTTGGTATGTTTCTTTACCTCGTCCAGGGTGAAGAGACCTTCAGAACGGATAGCGTTGACGATGTCGCCCTTGCAGACACCGTTGCAGTCACACACCTGGGCGTCGTCTGCCATGTTGGCAGCAGTGTTGACGCCGCCATGACCCGCATCCGCCAGGTGGTGGCGCCCGAACATCAGCTGTTCGCGGTGAGCACTGATATCGGAGCCCTCGCGCATGAGCTCGTAGTACCAGGCGCCGTCAACGGTGTCGCCGTAGAGCACGGCGCCTTCGATCTTCTCGTCCCGGATCACCAGCTTTTTGTAGACACCCCGTGACGCATCTTTCAGTACGATGGCTTCGGTACCTTCGTCCCCCAGAAAGTTGCCGGCGGAGAAGAGTTCAACGCCGGTCACTTTCAGGCGGGTGGCTGTGGAGGAGCCCTCGTAACGCCCATAACCGAGATGAGCCAGGTGGCTGGCGCACACCTTGCCCTGTTCGAACAACGGGGCTACGAGTCCGTAGGTCTCCCCCCGGTGCTGCACGCACTCGCCTACCGCATAGATGCTGGGGTCGAAGGTCTGCATGGTGTCGTTGACCACGATGCCTCGTTCGCAGTGCAGGCCGGACTCCCTGGCAAGTTGGATATTGGGGCGGATACCCACGGCCATCACCACCAGGTCGGCAGGGATCTCCCGACCATCCTTGAGTATCAGTTTCTCGACACGTTCATCGCCCTGAAGTGACTCGGTGTTGGCACCGGTGATGATTTCCAGGCCGCGGCTCTCCAGTTCGTCCTGCAGCATCTTTGCAGCGGGCTCGTCCAGTTGGCGTTCCATCAGTACATCAGGGAGATGGATCACTGTCACCTTCATGCCCTGGTTGAGCAGGCCGCTGGCAGCCTCCAGGCCGAGCAGGCCACCGCCGATGACAACAGCGTTTTGATGGTTCCTGGCAGCAGAGAGCATGACATCCACGTCGGCAATGGTGCGGAAACCGATAACGCCCTCCAGTTCGTGACCGGGGACCGGCAGTATGAAGGGATTGGATCCCGTCGCCAGCAGAAGGCGGTCATACTCCGCCTCGGTCCCGTCAGCGGCTATCACCTTTCTGTTGATGCGGTCGATCCGTGTGACCGGCGATCCGCTATTCAGGGTGATGTTGTGTTCTGCATACCATTCAGCACTGTTGAGAATAATCTCGTCGAACTGCTTTTCGCCTGCCAGTACCGGCGAGAGCATTATGCGGTTGTAATTGGGGTGGGGCTCGTCGCCGAATACGCTGATATCGTACTTTTCTGGCGACAGTTTCAACAGCTCTTCGAGGGTACGGACACCTGCCATACCGTTACCGATGAGTACCAGGTTCTCTTTCATTGGTTTAGCTCCAGGGCGGTCTTCAACTGGACCGCCTTCGGTGATGGCGTGCTGATGGCGTCCCGGAAATGGGCCATTGGCAGTGCCATGTTGTTCAGTGTGAATTGCTCCACGTAGTCGCAGGGCTGCAGGGGATCGAACTTCAGTCCGTCAAAGAATCTGTTTGCACCCATGGAGAGGGATTCGGTTGCCTCGATCCAGGTCCAGGGCTCATGATGAGTACCTTCGGGTTTGTAATCCCGGCTGGGTGTCCCAATACCCAGCTTGCTCGCTGCTTGGCGGTAGAGTTCAGGCCGGTAGACACTCTCTGCAGTTGCGTAAATATCTATGGGTGAGTCGATCTGTCCCCAGCGGATCATCTGGGTCAGGAACCAGACCGCGTGGGATCGCCAGGGATAGTTGGCACAGTAGCGCTGGAAGACATTGAAGTCGGGTTGCGCTTCAGGCAGTGCATTGGGGGCATACTGGTAGGTGCCGGTCATGGACATGCGTACCGTGTGCTCCGGTGCATTGACGTAGATGCTGCGGGAGATCATTGCGGTGACCTCGACACGGTTCTCCGGTTGATCCACCCAGCTGCTTGCCTCCAGTAGCGCCATCAGCAGCGCCTGGTGGGTATTCGGGTTCTGCGCGGCCCACTCCTCGGTGACGCCGAACACCTTCTCCGGGCTGTTGTTCCAGATCTCGTACTTGGTGATCAGTGTATGGCCCAATCCTCTCTGTACCGCCAGGGCGTTCCAGGGCTCTCCAACGCTGTAGCCATCGATCAGTCCCTGTTCGAGCTGGCTCACCATCTGGGGTGGGGGCACAACCACCAGGCGAACATCCCTGTCCGGATCGATTCCCGCGGAGGCCATCCAGTAGCGCAGCTCGTAGTTGTGAGCAGAGAAGGGGAACACCACGGCGAAGGTGAGGGGGGGCTTTCCCGCATGCCTGTTGGCATCGATCACCGCCTTCAGCGCCTGTACCGAGGTCGAGCGTTGTCTCATCGCCTCGGGGGCGGCGCTGCTCAATCGGTTGTGGAGCTGGTTGGACACGGTAATCGCATTGCCGTTGAGATCCATTGAAAAGGCGGTGACCATGGGTTTGTGTATGGGGCCTATTCCCAGGCTCATGGCCAGGGGCATGGGGGCCAGCATCTGGGCGCCGTCGAGGATGCCGATGGCCACCTTGTCGCGGATGTTGGCCCATGAGGTCTCCTTGGAGAGGGAGATGTCGAGGCCGTACTTTTCGAAGTACCCTTTCTCCTTGGCAACGATCAGCGGAGCACAGTCAGTCAGGGGGATGAACCCCAGGCTCAGCTCGGTCTTCTCCAGGTCGTTTGTGTCTATCGTTCTGTTCATGCTCAATGCCTAACGCAGGTCTGATCGGGTTCAGCCCATCAACTGTTCTCTCAACCGCCCACAACACTCAGTGTCGGGCCCTCATCCTCTTCAGCTTCTTCTGCCTTTGGTGCAACCGGTACGTCGGGTTGGGCATGACGCTCATGGAGGAATTTCACCACCTCGGCACGGTAGTGGTTGTACTTGGGATCCTCGGCAAGGGCCAGGCGGTCGCGTGGACGGGCAAGATCGATCTCCAGAATGTCGCCGATGGTGGCGGAGGGCCCATTGGTCATCATGACGATGCGGTCCGAGAGCAGTACCGCCTCGTCCACGTCGTGGGTGATCATGATCACCGTGTTGTTGAGACGCGCCTGGATCTCCATCAGCGAATCCTGCATGTGGGTTCGGGTGAGTGAGTCCAGTGCACCGAAGGGTTCATCCATCAGCAGCACCTTGGGTTCCATGGCCAGGGCGCGGGCGATACCCACGCGCTGCTTCATGCCACCCGAGATCTCGTCGGGCTTGCGGTCCAGGGCGTGTGACATATGCACCAGTTCGAGGTTGTGCCTGGTCCATTCGTCGCGCTCCTGCTTGCTCTTGGTCTTCTTGAATACCTGGTCTACCGCCAGGCGTACGTTGTCGTAGACACTGAGCCAGGGCATAAGCGAGTGGTGCTGGAACACGACTGCACGGTCTGGACCGGGGTCGGTCACCTCCTTCTCTTCGAGGATCACGCCACCATCGGTGGCATTCAGCAGGCCGGCAACGATGTTGAGCACGGTGGATTTCCCGCAGCCGGAGTGTCCAATCAGGGAGATGAACTCACCTTTCTCGACGCCGAGTTTTACATCTTTAAGAACATTCAGCGGACCCTTGTCGGTGGGAAAGGTGATGCTGATGTGATCGATATTCAGATAGCTGTGCATTTGATTGCTCTCCTGTTCAACGCAGTACGGCGTTCTTGTCCCAGCTCACGGTTCGCTGAAGCATCAGCATGACGCGATCGAGCAGGAATCCGATAAAGCCGATCACCAACACGGCGACCATAATGCGGGCCAGCGAGTTTGAACTGCCGTTCTGGAACTCATCCCATACGAACTTGCCGAGGCCGGGATTCTGGGCCAGCATCTCGGCGGCGATCAGCACCATCCAGCCGATACCCAGGGAGAGGCGCAGGCCGGTGAAGATCATTGGGATAGAGGAGGGCAGAATGATCTTCAAGGTCTTGGTGAATGCGTTCAGGCGTAGTACACGGCTGACGTTGATCAGATCCTTGTCGACACCTGATACACCTACCGTGGTGTTGATGATGGTGGGCCAAAGGCAGCACAGGGTTACCGTGATGGCCGAATTGAGAAACGATTTTTCAAACAGTGGTGAGTCAGTGACATAGAGGGCGGATACCACCATGGTGACCAGGGGCAGCCAGGCCAGGGGTGACACCGGCTTGAAGATCTGGATCAACGGATTCACTGCCTGGTACAGGGTTGCGCTCATGCCGCAGAGGATACCGATGGGAATGGCGATCAACGATGCGATGATAAAGCCGAACATTACCGTGTAGAGGCTGGTCAGGATCTGGTCGAAAAAGGTAGCGCGCCCGGTGTACTGGCGGCTCTTTATCTTCTCGATCTTTTCCGGCGGCTTACCTGCGGCAACCGCCTTGTCGACACGCTTTTGCAACCGCTCGTAGAAGGCGGCCTCCTTGGCGCGCTCCTGGGTATGTTCGTCGTAGAGCGAGACGGTCTGTTCCCACACCTTGGCCGGGCCGGGCAATACACCCAGTGAGGTCTGTACATTCTTGGCGCCTGCACTCCACAGGCCGAGAAAAACGAAGAGTGCCAGTGTTGGCACCAGTATGCCCTTGATAAAACGGGTGAAGCCCTTGCCGACCTGCTCACCTGACAGGTAGGCAAAGAGCCTGTCCTTGCGTGGCATGTCAAACGCCTTGGCGGTAATTGATGTGCTCATCTTTCTGCTCACTTGGCATAAGGTTTGTTACAAGCTGTCCCTGTTCCCTCTCCCGGTGAGGGGAGAGGGAACCAGGAGTGACTCAGATCTTCTCCTCGCCCTTCAGACCGATCTTGAACTGCTTCAGATAGTCGTTGGGCTTGGTGCCGTCATAGGTGATCCCGTCAATGAACTCGGTCTGGGGCGGACGGTAACCGCTCTCCGTCTCGAAATCCGGGAACTCGCTTGCCGGAATGGTGCCATCGGCGATCAGTGCTTCGGCCGCCATGCGGTAGATGTCAGGACGGTAGACGCTCTTGGCAGTCTCGTCGTACCAGCTGTCGGGCTTGGCATCGGAGATCTGGCCCCAGCGGCGCATCTGGGTCAGGTACCAGACCGCGTCGGAGTAGTAGGGGTAGGTGGCGTTGTAGCGGAAGAAGACGTTGAAGTCCGGTACTTCGCGCTTGTCACCCTTCTCGTACTCGAAGGTGCCGGTCATGGAGTTGGCGATCACGTCATAGTCGGCACCGACATAGTTGGACTGGGAGAGGATCTTCACCGCCTCGGGGCGGTTGGCATTGTTGTTCTCGTCCAGCCACTTGCCAGCGCGGATCAGCGCCTTGACGAGACGCACGGTGGTGTTGGGGTACTTCTCGGTGAACTCCTTGGTCAGGCCGAACACCTTCTCTGGATTGTCCTTCCAGATCTCGTAGTCGGTGATCACGGGAACACCGATACCCTTGAACACCGCCTGCTGGTTCCAGGGCTCACCCACGCAGTAGCCGTAGATGGTGCCTGCCTCCAGGGTGGCAGGCATCTGGGGAGGGGGTGTCACGCTCAGCAGGGCATCGGCCTGCAGGGTGCCACTGATATCACCCTTGTGGGGGGCATAGTAACCGGGGCTGATACCGCCAGCCGCCAGCCAGTAACGCAGTTCATAGTTATGGGTGGATACGGGGAATACCATACCCATCTTGAACGGCTTGCCTTCCTCCTTGAACTTGTCCACCACGGGCTTGAGCGCGTCTGCCTTGATCGGATGTACGGGCTTGCCATCAGCCTGCTTCGGTATGTTTTCTTTCATCTGCTGCCATATCTCGTTGGATACCGTGATGCCGTTTCCGTTGAGATCCATGGAGAAGGGGGTGACGATGTGGGCCTTGGTGCCGAAGCCGATGGTGGCCGCCAGGGGCTGGCCAGCCAGCATGTGGGCGCCATCGAGCTGGCCGTCGATAACACCATCGAGCAGCACCTTCCAGTTGGCCTGGGCCTCGAGGGTGACGTAGAGCCCTTCATCCTCGAAGAAGCCCTTCTCGTAGGCGATGGCCAGAGGCGCCATGTCGGTCAACTTGATGAAACCGAACTTCAACTCCTCTTTCTCAGGTTCGCCTATCTCGGCCATTGCGGCACTGCTGCCCAGTACCATGCCGCCCATGGCGGTTACCGTGGCCAGCGCCAGCAGGCTCTTCTTGAGAAAACCACGACGACCGTGGATCTGCTTACTCTTCTGTTTCATGGTTAAGTTTCCTCTGCTTCAAAAACAAAAAGGCGCCCATCCGACAGACACACCTGGGGTGTCTTCGAATGGACGCCGTTGTCCTGGGTCCCACTACCACCCTTGGCAGGGGACTGAATGTTCAATCGATCAGGCCATCGCCGTTGATGGGCTGTATATGATCGAGATGTTCATGAATGAACCGATGCACTACACATTGCAGTGACCGTGCCAACATGAGCAGATGAAAGGTAACTTATTGATATGTTGGTGAATATGACTTTTTCGGGAAGGTGCAATAGAGACGGTCAGGCGCATCAAAATGAAGCATTAGGAGTTACTTATGCGCCAAAAAGAGACACGATCGGTAGCGCCGCCCACTGGCTGAGCAGATCCGGCAGTGTGGAATGTTGCCAATGACTGTAGGCAGATAGTCATAAAGATCTGCGGTTACTTGCAGATGTCATCGAAAGCGGTGCCCAGGTCGAGTACTTCGATGGCATTCTTGTGATTCTGTATGATCCCTCTGTCTTCCAGTTTGCGCAGTGATCGGCTGAGGGACTCTGGGCATAGTGCCAGGTAGCTGGCGATGTCGCCCTTGGTCATTGGAAGGCGGATGTTCTCACTTCCTCCATCCTTCTTTCCAATATTGCGCTTGTAGAGGCACTCGAGAAAGAACAGGGCTCTTTCGTCCGCTTTCCTGTAACGTCCACGACCGATGATGCTGTTTGTCTGCCGGATCTTCTGCCCGAGCAGGTTCAACAACCTGTGCTGGAGCCTCGGGGTAAAGGAGCAGAGGGTCTCCAGTTGCGCATAGGGAAGGGTGCAAACCCATGTCGGTTCCAGTGCGACGGCATCGTGGTGATAATGGGAGTCGCCAATCGCCTCCAGCCCGAAAATATCTCCCGCAAAGTAGAAGCCCTCCACAAGCTTGGTACCATCACTCATAATACCTTCAGTCTTCACGGAGCCGGAACGCACGATATAGAGAGACTTGAACGGATCCTCCATCTTGAAAATGGTTTCTCCCGGTTGAAAGGGACCGCGGAGATGAATGATCTTCTCAAGGCTGCTGAACTGTTCAGGCGTCAGGCCGTCTCCTATGCAACACGAATGAGAGTTGCATTTATTGCACTCGGGTTGTTTATTGCTTGAAGGATTTACGGATTGCAGACGCGAACTACAGGATCGTTTACTAACCCCCACTACCTACTCCTTGTATAGGATTTTTGTTATTGATTCAGCCAGGGTTGTTTTTTTTATTTGCTATTGGACCGAGTCCAAGCCCAACTGGCTAAGCGGGAACTATAGAAAAAAAGATCTGCTGTTTGGCGGAAATATGTGGGTAGGTAAATATCACTAAAGTGGTAACCCGGTAATGGCATTCGTATCCATCATGATGCAGTGGCAATGGGATTGTTCAGGTCCTGATAGAAACAGGAAATACGGTGGGCTATCGATGGCGGTGTCGCGTGTGAAGTGCGTTTACCCCAGCAGCTCTATGGAAGAGATAAGTTGCCGCGCCACATCCACCACGCGCTGGTTGCTGCTCATGGCGCTTTTGCGCAGCAACTGGTAGGCCTCCTCTTCGTCGCACCCTTTCTTTTTCATAATGATGCCCTTGGCGCGGTCGATCACCTTGCGCTCCTCCAGGGTGTTCTTGACCTGGGTTAGTTCATCCTTCAGGGCCTGGTATTCCCGAAAACGGGCAATGGCAACGTCCATGATCGGCTTGATGCGCTTGTCATTGAGGCCGTCCACCACGTAGGCGCTTACGCCTGCCTCGATGGCCTGCTTGATATTCCCACTGTCATTATCCTCGGCGAACATCACCACCGGCCTTGGATTGTCCCGGGAGATACAGCGCATCTGTTCCAGGGTGTCGCGGCTGGGAGACTCCAGGTCAATGATGATCACGTCGGGCTGAAGGTTGGCGACCTCGTTGCTCAGCTGTTCGCCACTGGTAAGAATGGCGATAACCTCCAGGCCATAGTCGAGCAGTGCCCGTTCCAGCATTGCCGAACGGCCACGGTTCTCATCCACCAGCAGGACCTTCAACGCTTCATCATCTGTCATGGCGGTTTCACAGGCGGTTGCTTATCCAGACCGACTGGTAGGGTGCAAGCTCCAGTGATTCGTTCAGACTACTGATGGATGCGCCGCTGATCAGTTCGTGCCACTGATCGGTGCCGATCAGGTTTATATCCGAGAGCAACAGTACCTGGGGTTGATCACTGATGTTGTAGATACAGAAGATACTTTGGCTTCTGTTGATGCTCTGGCGCCAGTAACCAAACAGCCTTGTGCCCAGGTGCAGGGTAAACTGCGTGGCATTGGGATGGAAGGCAGGCTGGCGCTTGCGAATGTGCATCAGCTCCTTGAGACTGCCGAACACCCGGCCATGGTGGCTCCTGTCATTCTCCAGCAGTGTCTCCAGTTCGGTATAGTGCCACTGGCGACGATTGATGGCGCGGTTGTTACCGGTGTGTTCCACGCGCTCCTCGTCGTTACGTGTGGCCAGCAGGCTGTGGATGTAGATTCCGGGTATGCCCTCAAGGCCCAGCATCAGCGCATGCGCACAGATAAAGCGCGCTTCTGCCCATCGGTCCGGACCGGCAGTGGTTCCCTGCAGTGCATCGAACAGCGAGATATTGATCTCGTAGGCCTTTTGCCTCCCTCCCTCGGCGGCACGCCAGGAGACCCGGCCGCCGAAACTGATCATGGTGTTGATCAGAGCGTCGATCTCGTCGTCCGTCAGTAGCCCTTCTGCCGGTCTCAGGCCGATTCCATCGTGAGAGGCGATGAAGTTGAAGTAGGCAGTGCCGCTCTGGGCGGGCGGCATGCTCATCATCCATTGCTTCAGGTAGGTGCAGTCGCCGGTGATCAGTGTATTGACCAGCAGTGGCGGCAGGGAGAAGTTGTAGACACAGTGTGCCTCGTTGGCATTGCCGAAGTAGGTAAGGTTCTCCCGGTTGGGAATGTTTGTTTCGGTTATGATGACCGCGTCCCGCTGGCTGCACTCGATAAGGGTGCGCAGCAGGCGGATCACCTCGTGGGTCTCTTCCAGGTTGATGCAGGGGCTGCCCGCCTTCTTCCACAGAAAGGCGACCGCATCCAGCCGGAAGATCCGCACACCGTTGTCCAGGTAGTGGCGGATGATACGGACCATCTCTTCCAGCACGACGGGGTTGCCGAAGTTGAGATCCACCTGGTCGTGGCTGAAGGTGCACCAGACATGCCTGGTGCCTTGGTCAGTCTCTGTCTCGCGCAACAGGGGTGAGGTGCGCGGCCTGACCACGCGGCTGATATCGGTGTCAGGGTCGACGTCGATAAAGTATCCCTTGCCGGGTGATGTGCCTTTTCTGAAGTTCTCGAACCACTGGCTGCGGCTGGAGCAGTGGTTGATCACCAGGTCTGCCATCAGGCGGTAGTTATCGGCAATCGCCTGGATATTGCTCCAGTCGCCCAGGGATTCGTTGACGCTGGCAAAGTTGATGACCGAGAAGCCGTCATCTGAGCTGTAGGGAAAGAACGGCAGGATATGTACGCTGTTGATGGCGCCGTCGCAGCGGTTGTCCAGGAATCGGTGCAGGGTGTTGAGGGGTTTCTCACTCTCCTGTCTCAGGCTGTCACCGTAGGTGATCATGATGATATCGGACTGATCCCAGTGGTTACAGTGAGGCTCCGGCTCGTTGCAGTGCCTGTCCAGCCCCATGATGGCGATAAGCCGTTCCGCAACCTGCTCCAGGGGGACAGGGGTCTCGACCTCTGCATAGATGAACTCCAGGTGGTGTCTCACCTTGGAGAACAGCATTTCCTGTTTCCTGCTCATTGGCGTGACAGGAACTCTTCGGTGTCGGCTTCCACTGCCTCGTTGAGTTTTTCGAAGATATCGGGCACTGCACTCACCACCCGGTTCCAGCAGGCGATGAAGGGCTTCTCCATGGGGCGGTCGAGAAAGACCTGTCCCGCCTTGATGATATTCTCGGCAAACATTTCCACGGCCTCCTCTTCCTGGTGGATATCCAGCTTGAGCCCGTTCATGATGGCGTCGTTGTTGTAGGTCTCCACGAAATCCAGTGCGATTCGGAAGTAGGTCGCCTTGAGCGAGCGGAAGGTCTCCTGGGAGAACACCTCGCCCTGGGTGGCGAGTTTTCGGAATATGGACTTGGCGATGTCGATGGACATCTTGGAGAGTCCGGCATTCTGGTCTGCGAGGGAGAGGTCCTGGTGTTTGTGGTCATAGACATCGGCGATATCCACCTGGCAGAGACGGTTGTTGGCATAGTTGCGGTGCATCTCGGAGAGTACGCCGATCTCCAGGCCCCAGTCGCTGGGGATGCGGATGTCGTTGAGCACGTCACGGCGGAATGAGAATTCACCCGCCAGGGGGTAGCGGTAACTGTCGAGATACTCGAGGTACTCCCGCTGGCCAATCACCTTTTTCAGCGCGCGCAGCAGGGGAGTCACCAGCAGGCGGCTGACACGACCGTTGATCTTGCTGTCGGCCACCCGGGCGTAGTAACCCTTGCAGAATTCGTAATTGAACTGGGGGTTGGCCACGGGGTAGATGAGCCGGGCAAGCAGTTCGCGATCGTAGGTGAGTACGTCGCAGTCATGCAGGGCCACCGACTCGGCCTTGTCGGAGGCGAGTATGTAACCCATGCAGTACCAGACGTTGCGTCCCTTGCCCAGTTCCTTGGGTGCGAGATCATGCTTCTTCAGTTCGGCATCCAGCGCCTTGAGGCGTGGGCCATCATTCCACAGTATTCGATGGTGCTGTGGCAGTGCATTGAAGAACTCAAGGGCGTGGCGGTACTGCTGCTCATTCGCGCGATCCAGGCCGATGACGATTTGAGAGAGGTAGGGTACATCCTTCAGGTGATCGATGATCCTCGGTAGCGCTTCCCCCTCCAGTTCGGAGAAGAGGGAGGGGAGTATCAACGCCATCGGGCGTTGCCTGCTGAAGCTCACCAGTTCCCGTTCGAGTTCTTCCAGGGGGCGGTTGGAGAGGTTGTGCAGGGTGGTGATGATGCCGTTCTGGTAGAAATCACCCATAAAACTCTTCCTGATTACGGGTACTGAAAGGAAGAGACTCGAGTATCGTTTTCATGCCCTCTGCCCAGCCTTCCGGGCCGTACCCGTCGGAGATCACCACAGAGTCGGGCCTGGAGAGTTGCAGTGGGTCATGGACCGGAGAACGTATCACCAGGGCGTGATCTGCTGCCTCGAGCATTGCGATATCGTTCTTGCCGTCACCGATGGCGATGGTGTAGCAGTCGGATACCGTCGGCTGGCGCATATATTCCAGCGAGAGCCATTGCATCGCCATACCCTTGTCGGTCTTGCCCGATACGTGGATAAAGCGTGCGCCCTGCTGAATATATGCCCCCTTGCGTTCGAGAGCCCAGGAGAACCGCTTCAACTGCTCCTCGCTGCCGTTCCACTTGACCGGTTCACCATATTCCCTGAGAGATGCACGCTTGGCCTCTTCATGTTTCAGGCCGGTCATCTCGGCGATCTCCTCGATACTGGACTCTGCGAAAGTGGTGAAGTCATCACTGAAATCGGCCCAGTTGTCCAGAATCAGGTCAAGCCACTGCTGTCGGGGAGCGCAGAATGATTTCACCCAGTAGTTTTCCACCAGGCGGGTACCAGCAGGCTGTTTTTTGAAATAGCCTGCGGGGATGAAGACGGCAGCACCGTTTTCGACAATGAAGGGGTGTTGATTGTCGAGTACCCGTCGTAACTCGATCAGTTCAGCCCGGGTCTTGCTGGTGGCCGGGATCATCGGAATCCCGCCCATCTCCAGCTGTTCCAGCATCGGTTTTGCAGGGACGTGGGTGTAGCTGAAGTGGTCCAGCAAGGAGCCGTCCATGTCGGAGTAGACTAGCAGTGTCGGTGTCATCTTGGTCACATCTTCGGGATGACAATCCCGTCCGGTATTGATTCTTCTCTACCTGATTGCAATAACCGTTCCTGCTTCTGGGGCCCTCTATTGGCGGGCGTTTTTTCGCGGCATATTCCGAATTCATGCTCATTTTTGGTGCGTGCATGGTTATCATTTCCTGTTGGTGCCAGATATTGGTGCGTCGATGCACCTCGACACACTCATTTCTTTTGATAGAACAGGGGATTCACCGGTGCATCTGGTTTTAGGCCTGCTTTTTGCTGGTGCATGTTGAGTTTTAAAAAGTGGCATCCAAACACAGGAGTATCCCGATGCATGAAAATACCCTGACTCTGATTCTGGCCGGTGGGCAGGGTTCGCGATTGCAGCCTCTGACCAGCGATCGTGCCAAACCCGCAGTTCCATTCGGTGGGAAATACAGGATTATTGACTTCGCATTGGTCAACTGCCTGCACTCGGGGTTGCGGCGAATCCTTGTGATGACCCAGTACAAGTCGCACTCTTTGCAGAAGCACCTGCGGGATGGATGGTCTCTTTTCAATCCCGAGTTGGGAGAGTACATCACGGTAGTCCCACCCCAGATGCGCACAGGCGACAGCTGGTATGGCGGAACGGCGGACGCGGTACGGCAGAATCTCTACATGTTGAAGCGCAGTGGTGCAGAGCGGGTACTGATTCTTTCCGGGGACCACATCTACCGCATGGACTACGCGGCAATGCTGAAGGCCCATGAAGAGCAGGGCGCCGACCTCACGCTCGCCTGCATGGAGGTCACTCTCGACGAGGCGAGACAGTTCGGTGTGATATCGGTTGACGATAACTACCGGATAACGCGTTTCGAGGAGAAACCGGACAACCCTGAACCGGTCCCTGGCAGTAATCAGCATGCACTGGTCTCCATGGGTATCTATGTCTTCTCCCTGGATATGCTGTTGAGTGTGCTGGAGGATGATGGCGATGATGAGCCCAGCCACGATTTCGGAAACGATATTATTCCTCGATTGATTGATAAGGCCAAAGTCTATGCTTACCGATTCGGCGGTGATGAAGGCCGTGTGAGCCCCGATCGCTACTGGCGGGATGTGGGTACCCTGGACAGCTATTACGAGGCCAACATGGACCTGCTCAATCCGGTGCCCTCGCTGGATCTCTACCAGCCCGATTGGCCCATCAGAACCTACCAGGCCCAGTATCCACCGGCCAGGACCGTGCCGGGCGCGTCCGGCAGTGAGGGCATCTTCGTGAACTCCATCGCGTCAGGGGGTGTCCTTATCGTGGGAGGTGCGGTACAGCACTCGATACTCTTTCCCCATGTCACTGTTGGCGACGAGGCGATAGTTCACGACTCGATACTGTTCAATAACGTGCAGGTAGGTGAGGGTGCGCAGCTTGAGAGATGCATTATCGACAAGGATGTAACGATTCCCCCGGGGGAGACCATAGGTGTCGATCTTGAGAAAGATGCAGAAAGGTTCACCATTTCTGACAAGGGAGTGGTCGTGGTGCCGAAGAACTACCAGTTCTGAAATGTTCAGGTGACGGCCTGACCTGAGAAAAAGAAACCCCGCTAAGGCGGGGTAAAACAGGAGGTGACGCTGGTTATTGCTAGGGGTGATGGTTCTCTTGTTTGATCTTCAGCTCGTTTTCTAAATCGCTGATCAGTTCCCGGTATACCTTGATCATAAGCTGATCACTGCTGCTGTTTCTTTTCATGCGGTCTGACAGCAGTTTCCTGTATTTGTCGCGTAGTTCGAGAAGTTCCTTGTAATCGTTATTGTCGGGCAATCTACTCAGTAAGTTATCTGAGGACACTTCCAACCCTTCAGGTTTTTTTATGAAAGCAACTCAGTGGCCAGTAAAATTTATTTTTACAGTGGCCAGACTGGTCTGTTAACCAAGTCTGCTTTTATGAAATTCTGGCGTTTTTTATCAACAAAAAAGAGAGAAGTCAAAAACGAAAATAATTATCTATGAAGTGTCAATTCGTACTTTACGAATACAGGATGAAATGTGCTTGTATAGTGCAAAACAAAGCAATGGGAATATTATTTTGATTTGTGTAAAGTTGAAGTGGACATTATGAGTTACCTCAAAATGGAGTGGTTATCAAGAAACTGCTCAGGTCATTTTAGGAATATTTTTTTACCTAATATATAACAGTTGAAAATTACCCAGAGAGCAGAGTCCATGATCGTAACTATTTGCACATGTCGATTGGTAGATTATTTCCGGTTCATGAAAAAACAGTTATGTGTTTCGACTGGCGGTATTCAGTTGTGAAGATAATCATGTTCCTGGTTTTGCTAATCGGGCTATCGGGCTGTGCATCCACCTACGTGGATGAGCGGACCCGCTCACCCCACTTCAGGGATGGCCAGTTCCGAAACGGCATCGAGGCCGAAAAGAGCTGGTGGTCGTTTCTGAAGATGCGTCTGACCACGGATTATTCGGACTGGCCGGAATGGGTTGATGTTCCACATGGCCCCAAGCCCGGGGATCGGGTGACAGGGGATGCAGTCGTCGTGACACACATCAACCACTCCACCGTGCTGATTCAGACCGGCGGATACAATGTGCTGACCGATCCCATCTATTCGGAACGGTGCAGCCCCCTGTCATTCATCGGGCCCAGGCGTGTACATCAACCGGGGATCCGTTTCGAGGATCTGCCGAAAATAGATGCCGTTGTCATCAGTCACGATCACTACGACCATCTCGATCTGCCGACAGTCAGACGGCTGGTGGAGAGGGACAACCCGAAGATATATCTTGGGCTGGGGGTCGGGGAGCGCCTCCCTTCCATGGATAACGTTACTGAGCTGGACTGGTGGGAGCGTATCGAGGTGGCCGATGGATTCGCACTCACCTTCGTTCCTGTTCAGCACTTCTCCAGCCGGACCCCGTTCGATCGTTTCTCAACCCTCTGGGGCGGCTACGTGCTGGAGATAGGTGGGGGGAAGATCTATTTCGGCGGCGACAGCGGCTATGCCGATCACTACCTGCAGACTTACGAGCGGTTCGGCCCGATGGACCTGTCACTCATCCCCGTGGGTGGTTATGCACCCCGGGATTTCATGGGTTTCGCCCATCTCGACCCGGGGCAGGCAGTACAGGCTCACCTGGATCTGCGATCCCGAAAGTCGATTGGTATCCACTATGGGACTTTCCAGCTGACCCAAGAACCTATCGATGAGCCGGTCCGGCTGTTGGCCAAGGCGCGTGAAAGTGCAGGCCTGGAAGATCGGGAGTTCGTTACCCTGGAATTTGGTCAGCCCCTGTTGATCCCAGGCGATCCGGCGGGAACTGGCCGCCAGGGTGAATGACGGGGCAGGCTAGGACTGCATTGGAAGTTCTATCAGGAAGGTGGTGCCCTCTCCCGGCGTGGAATCGACACTCAGGTTGCCACCATGCTCGTTCGCAATGATGAAGTAGGAGATTGACAGGCCAAGTCCCGTGCCTTCTCCAACCCCCTTGGTGGTGTAGAAGGGCTCGAAGATCCGCTTGCTAACAGACTCGTCCATGCCCGGGCCATTGTCCTCGACTTCAATGCAGATGGTACTGGAGCGCTGGTACGTGCGGACGCTTATAGCCTGTTCCGCGGTAGATATACCGGCATCAGAGAGTGCATGGGCCGCATTGCGGAACAGGTTCAGGAGTACCTGCTGTATCTCGGATGCTATGCAGAGAATCTCCGGCAGGGTGTTGTCGTACTCTTTGGTGATGGTGATGCTGTGGAAGTCGAAGCGTTTCTTGAGATCGTAATCCACTTCGGCCAGCGAGAGGGTCTTGTCGATGATCTCGTTGACTGAAGCAGGCTTTTTCGTTTCGTCAGCTTTTCTGGAGAACATCAGCATGTTGCTGACGATTCTGGCGGCACGCTCGCCAGACTCGGCAATGCCTTGCAGGAAACCGTCTATGCCTCTCTCCGCCATGTAGGCTTCCACCTTGTCGAGGTCGATGCCCTGTTCGGATGCAATGCTGCGGTTCTTCTGCAGGTTGGGAGAGAGGCGGCGTTTCACGTTCTGCACGCCCTGCAGGACACCCCCAAGCGGGTTGTTCAGTTCATGGGCCATGCCGGCCGCCAGGCCGCCTACGGACATCATCTTCTCGGTCTGCATCATCATGCCCTGCATGCGTTTCCAGTCCGTTATGTCAGTATTGAATCCGATGAAGCGCAGTGGATCGCCATTGTCGGAGAAAAGCGCCTTGCCGCGTCTCGTGATCCAGCGCCACTCGCCGGACTTTGTGCGCATGCGGAAGGTATCCTCGTAAATGCCTTGTCCTTTTGATGCAAGGTAATCGTTCACCTTCGCCTTGGCCTTTTCCAAGTCCTCAGGATGGAGCAGTCCAGTCCAGCTCTCCATGGTCTCGGGTAATTCACCCTCGTCGTAACCCAGCATGGTTTCGTAGCGGGCCGAGTGGATCACTCTGCCGGTTTTCAGGTCCCAATCCCACAGGCCGTTGTTGGTGCCGTCGATGGCCAGTTGAAAGCGCTCCTTTTCTCTCTCCAGGGACTCGTGCTGCTCCTGCATCTGGATTCTCGAGTCCCGTATTGCAGAGAGCATCTTGTTCATGGTGTTTGAGAGCATCGAGATCTCTCTGGGGCCTTCCCCGGGAATCGAGCCGACCGGAACACCATCGGCATCTGTATCCCTGATGGTTGCGACAATGTTCGAAAGCGGGGTGAGAATGAACAGCCGGATAGTGATGAAGAGGGCGAGAATGAGCAGTAGAGAGAAAGCGATTGTGTCTACGACTTTTCCGATGATGATCTCTCGGAGTTCCAGGTTCATCTCATCGTCAGTAATATAGATGCTGATGGTGCCCAGCTGTTCTCCCGTGGGGCTGGTGATCTGGTGCCGGTCGGAGTAGAAGCATTGATCAAGCTTTTCGTTATGCTCGCTGTTCTGGGGGTTGTAATCGATAATGTTCCTGTCGTTATCCCTGATGCCGCCGCTGATGAAGGCCTTGCGGCCGACGATTTTTCCCATGTTGTAATCTTCAACCACGATGGCGAAGGTGTTGCGGGTCTCCATCTCCGTCTGCACAAGCTTGTCGTACTCGTTGACGGCATACGACATGATCAGGTTACCGACATTCTGTTCGAGCGCGAGAATGCTGAGTCTCGAGCTGTACTTCATCTCCTCGAGGATCTTGTTTTTCGTCGTTACGTAGGTATATGCCGCATGGGCCGACATGATCAGTACTACGGTCGAGACGATGATGATCCCGAGAGTGACGTACAGGGATTGCCTGGAACTGGGGAAACCCCGCATTCTCATCAAGTTGTTATTCCTCTATGCCCAGAACATTTCTTTTGATTGTCGGTAACATCTCCTCGATGTTTTCATTGGAGATTGCAAGAATTTCGAGCTGCTTGTGCATTTCCACCGGTTTTCCGTGCAGATGGTTGTCCAGTGAAATGACCGCCTCGCGTCCCATGAGATAGGGTTGTTGCATGGCCGCACCCACGAGTATACCGTTGGGGATCATGTCCAGGAACTCCGGTTCGGCATCGAACGAGATCAGCAGTATGTCGTCTTTCTTGCCGGCATCGGCGATGGCATCCAGTGCACCCTGGTAACGGTCGGAGCCCTGCAGCCAGATGGCCCGGAGATCAGGCGCGCTGTTGATGATCTTGGTGCTCAGGTCGTAGGTTTCCTGGTAGGAGAAGTCGACCTGCTGCTCGATGCCCGCTCCCTTGATACCCGCCTCGCGCATCGCTTTCATGAAGCCTGCGGTGCGTGCCTGTCCATTGGCTCTCTTCTGGGGTATGGCAACAATTCCGACCCTGCCGTCGTCCCAGCCGAGCTGGCGCATCTTTTTGACCAGTACGAGACCGATCTTGTAGGCCCCGTCCAGGTTGTCGGAGGAGATGTAGGTGACATATTCACCGCCGTCGGTACCGATGTCAGAGATGGCAACGGGTATGCCGGCGCTCTTCGCCAGTTTAAGAATGGTAACGCAGGCCGATGAGTTGGTGGGGGAGACGATGATGCCATCCACCTTGTCATTGATCGCCTTCGAGACATTCTCGAGTTCGCTCTTGAGGCTGTTCTCGGCGCTGTACGTCTGCACCGAATAGCCAAGTTCCCTCGCGGCCGACTTGACGCCCCGGTCCATAATGTCCCAGAAGGGAATTCGTATATCGGAGACGATATAGGCCAACTTCTTGTCCGGTTGTTTATCGGCGGCCCAGGTTGCCGGGCTGAGCATTGCAGCGGTTACCAGCACCAGTGCCATCAGGATCAGGGTGCTGCGTATGGTGAATCTGGTTTTAAGCGTGAGGATTTTCATTATGCACCTGCCTGTTTCAAAGGGAATCCGCCCGGTTGTACAAGGCTGCCCGACGGAATCACGAATTCATTTCCGATAATTAATTTATAGCAAAGAACGGGGGTTATGGCAGGTGTGATTGCCATTTGCTTGATCTGTGTGAAGATGGAAATTTAGTAATAAATACAGTGGGATGCGGTGATATCCGCATGGTGCTGCTTGGTTTTGGAGGGGGAGTGGACGGTGACTGCTAGCCATTGTTGGCTGCAAGGGCGTGAGCCAGGGCTATGACCTGCTCTGCGACTGCCTGGTGGGCGGCATACAACACCCCTCGATGATTCATGAAGGTGCTGCCCTGCCGGTTGAGTTCCATCGGCTTGCCGTTGATGTCGGAGGCGACAGCACCGGCCTCCCGGTAGAGACAGGCGGTGGCGGCAAAGTCCCACAGGCTGCCGCCACTGTCGCCGGTGCGGGGGTACTTGAAGTAGCAGGTATTGGGATCCTCCAGGATGGTACAGGCGTTCATCACCCCGCCGATACGAAACCTGATGTCGGCACCCTCCAGCCCGAGTCTGTGGGCGATCTCCTCCAGGCCGCTGCGGGTCTGTTCACGCCAGGGGTGGGATTGAAAACTGAAGTCGGTGCGCAGTACCAGGGGTCGCCCGGGATCCAGGGCAGGAATCTCTATGGGGGTGCCGTCCTTGAAAGCCCCCTGGCCCCGAATGGCGTGATAGAGGGTCTGACCCACGGGATCGTAGACCACGCCGATCAGTGGTGAACCGTCCCTGGAGACCAGGGCGATAGAGACCGCGAAGCCGGGGATACCCTCGACGAATGCCAGGGTGCCGTCCATGGGATCGATGCACCAGAAGGCCGGCTTCTGATGCCGCTCACCGTCATCCGGCGACTCTTCCGTCAGCAGGGCGAGATCATACTCACGACAGCTCGGCTGCAACAGCTCCAGGATGGCGGTCTGGGCTATCCGGTCCACCTCGGTAACCACCTGGGATGCGGCGCTGGTGCCCGCCGCCTTGTGCTCCACCTCGATCTTGGCCTGTCGGTGTTTTGCAATCAGCTGGCCGGCGGCCCGGGCGGCATCCATCGCCTGCCCGGCGAGCGTGACGAGATCCCTGTCACTCAAATTCATGGGGCCTCCTGCAGACGGCTTACCACCTCGTGGGCCAGCCGCTCGCTGTAACGGTGAATCTTCCAGTGGCCGGGACTCCAGCCCTTTAGAAAACGGTAGAAATCGGTCCAGGCGACGCTGTAGAGAGGTCGCCAGGCGGCCTCCACCTCATCGCCGTCGATCCCGGGCCGATGCCGGGCAAGTGCCTTCTTCAGTGCGGCGAAGTAGCTGTTGAGCAGGGGTTCCTCCCAGCGCTCGCAGGCATCCTCGTCGAGACAGCTGCCGATGAAATAGGCGACATCCTTCATGCCGCAGCCGCCGCCCACGTACTGGAAGTCCACCGCCGCCACACGGCTACCATCGCGGGAAAAACAGAAGTTCGCCAACTTGGCATCGCCGTGCACCAGGGTCTGGAAGGGGGCGTCGTTCAATGCCCGGTCAAGGATTCCGGCCGCCTGTTTCAGTTCGCCTTCCTCCATGGTCGCCAGCTCGTCAGGGCGGGTATCCAGGTGCCAGTAGGTGCCGATCTCCCACAGGCCTTCGGGTCTCTCGCCCATGAAGGTGGCATGGAAGTTGGCCAGCCAGTCCAGGCACTCGTCCATTTCCGCCTCGCCCACGTGGTCCCTGCGCTCCGGGTAGCCGCTGCTGTCCAGGTCCTCCAGTACCATCAGCACCTCGCCATCATGGTGCTCCAGGGCCAGGCAGCGGGGTATGCGGCATCGGTCATTGCAGCGCTGTGCCCACTGCCGGTACCAGGCGGTCTCCACCTGGTAGGAGTGGAGCTTGCGCTGGTGGGAGCGGTCGGTGTTCCAGCCGCGGGGGTGGCGGCTGCGCTCCGGCAGGCGTACATGTTTCACCACCACGGTCTCCAGCTCCGATCCGATCAGTCCATAGCGGTCGATGCTGCCGTAGCCGCTCCAGAGGCTCTGAATGGTGCCGCCGGGGAAGAGATCAAGGGCGCCTGTCGCGTTGAGAATAGTGTCGCGGACGTGTGAATCCATGGGTTGATGCTGTCATTGTCATTACGGGTTTCGAAGAGCGCCTGAACCAAGTGAAGCGGTTTGCCGGGTCAACCTGAAGGCCAGAGTTCAATACCCATGTACAGGAAGTAGAGAGAGAGCAGCAGGCAGCAGGCGGTGATAACCGTGTACAAGGGCTGCATGCCGATAACCTGGATATGCCTGAAGCCTATATAAGAGCCTATTGCTGTGGCGAAAAAACCGAACTCGTTGATGATCAGCAGCGTCAGCAGGGGGATCGCCGCTGTTTCGCCACTGTTGACCCTTGCCCCAACCAGCACAATCGACAGGAGAGTGAGGCCCAGGGCGAGGGCTATATACGGGTAGTTGTGTCTTTTCATCGATATCGTTGCAGGGTGGCCAGTCCACGCTAAGCTACCATGTTCCCATTGGCTTTACTATGAATGCCCGGGTAATGAGTGCAACACGCTTCACCTGGGCATAGAGCCGCTTCGCCACAGATGACCACCTTTCCCTTATCCAGCAACATCTGCTTGTATGCCGGCCGGGTGACTTCGTTCGGATCCTGGGCAACATGGGGGGATGTCGAACTCCTCATGGAGACTCTCCAGGTAAGGCAGAATTGTCTGCCTGGTACCGTGAGCGAGTGTGGTGAGGGGCTCATCAATGAGCAGTTTCTTTCTAGTCTTCCCACTTGATGCGCACCATGGATATCCCGTTTACTGCTCGGTTTTGGCATCGAACAATTCTTTTTGTGCGCTGCAATGGGCTGATAACTCTACGCACTAGCGCTATATTTAGGTAAATCATGCATTCGATTCATTCATATAAGGTCGAGGGTAGAACCTGTTGCCGAGGAATGTTGGGGTTTTATGCATGCTTTCATTTGCACACCTTAAGTCTTCAGCTGGACTGATACATATGATAGGAATAGATTCCTGAACCATGGCAGACAAAACCACTTCTTCCCATATGCCGACCGTCATGGGGCAGCGTATTTTTATCAGTTTCACTGTACTGATACTTGTGGTCTCGTTGATTATGACCGGGCTCTACTCCTGGCAATTACAAAATCAGCTGCGCCAGGATGCACGGGAAAAACTGCGCGATATAGTGGCTGTTGCCGCTCTGCAGATTGATGCTGAAGCCCATAACACGCTGAGATTGCCGGAACAGGAAGGCAATCCAACCTACCTCAGACTGCGTGGTGATCTGCAGAAGATTCGAGATACTGCAACAGGCATCCGCTATGTATATACCATGGTGCCCGGTGCAGAAGGGCAGATTATGTTCGTTCTCGATGCTGAAACGAACCCGGAAGAGATTGCCCACTTGGGCGACCTGTACGACGATGCCAGTGAGCTCCTTAAAGAGAATTTCGTCACCCTTGACCGCCCCTTGGTAGAACATGATTTCTACACAGATAAATGGGGAACCTGGCTCACCGGTTACGCCCCATTCTATACAAGCGATGGCAAGCGGGCCGGAGTAGTGGGCATTGATATAGAGGATAGAAATATCCAGGCCAGGGAAAACTATATATTACTCACCTCTCTCTCGATCCCAACAGCTGTCATTCTGCTAGTTCTGACCTTTAGCTGGTTTGTCGCTCGTCGATTGTCAGCCACTGCCCGTTCTGCCTTGCAGGCCCTGCACGCTAGCGAGGAGAAGCTGCGCAATATTGTCGAATACAGCAGCAACCTGTTCTACTCCCACACCGATAAACACGATCTCACTTATCTTAGTCCCCAGACCCGTGATTTCTTTGACTGTGAGCCCGACGAGGCCATGAGGCGCTGGACCGAATTCACCACTGACAACCCGGTAAACGAGAGTGGATTTGAGAAGACTCAACTAGCCATCGAAACCGGTAAACGACAGTCTCCCTATGAACTGGAACTTATCGGTACCAAGGGGCGAAAGATCTGGGTGCAAGTCAATGAGGCCCCGGTGGTCCAGGATGGAAAGACCATCTGCATGGTCGGTGCACTGACTGACATCACCGAAAGAAAGCGTCACGCAGACTTTATCGAACACCAGGCCTCATTTGATACTCTGACCGATCTTCCGAACAGACGGCTTCTGTTGGATCGCCTGAACCAGACCCTGGCCCGGTGCCGACGCCATGGCGAGAAGACAGCCTTGTTGTTTCTGGATCTGGACCAGTTCAAGCACATCAATGACTCTTTGGGCCACACCATTGGAGATACGCTGCTGAAAGCTGTCGCTGAACGCCTGAAAGAGAGTCTGCGCGAGGAGGATACCTCAGCCCGTCTGGGTGGGGATGAATTTGTGGTGCTGTTTAACGAACTGGGCGAGGATACCGAGAAAGTGGCCAAATTTGCCCAGATCAGTGCTGAGAAGATCCGGAGCTTGCTATCCAAGCCTTACAATATCAAGGGTCACGAATTGCACGTGACGCCCAGTATCGGTATTGCCCTGTTCCCCATGGAAGAAGAGAGTGCAGAAGACATACTGCGGCATGCCGATACCGCAATGTACCGGGCCAAGGAAGCTGGTCGCAATGTGGTGCGTTTCTTCCTGCCCAGCATGCAGCAGGCTGCCGAAGAACTGCTGCGCCTGAAGAACGATCTGCAGCGGGCACTGGAAAGAAAGGAGTTGCAATTGCACTACCAACCCCAGGTCGATCGCTCAGGCGGCACGTTGGGAGTGGAGGCCTTGCTACGCTGGGAGCACCCCCAACGGGGGGCAGTTCCTACCGATGAGTTCATTTCCGTGGCTGAAGACACCGGCCAGATACTGACTATCGGAGAATGGGTTCTGACCACTGCGCTGCAACAATACCAGCTCTGGGTTAGTGATCAGGACATTCTTCCACCCGCACGATTGGCGGTTAATATTAGTCCGAGGCAGTTTCTCCATCCGGGTTTCGTGACGCAAGTGGAGCGTCTGCTGGCTGAAAGTGGCACTGATCCAAACTGTCTGACTCTGGAAATCACGGAAGGTGTGCTACTGGACACTCTGGAGGCAGCCAAAGACAAGATGCAGGCGCTGAAGAAGTTGGGCGTGCGTTTTTCCATAGACGATTTCGGTACCGGTTATTCGTCCCTGGCCTACCTGCGCAGGTTGCCGGTGGACGAGATCAAGATCGATCGCACGTTCATAAGAGATATTTCCACCGATCCCGAAGATGCCGGCTTGGTTGAAACCATCATCGCACTGGCGGAGAAGTTGGACCTGGAAGTCGTTGCTGAAGGGGTCGAGACAGACGAACAATTCCGATTATTGCATGAGCAGGGCTGTCGCTATTTCCAGGGCTATTATTTCCATCGACCTCAAACTGCTGCTGCTCTGGATGAATTGTTAAAGCAATAGATGCCCGGAGTCCGGGCGTTTTCTGGCTTGAATTTCCAACAGGTTTCATAATGCTCCAATAGTGGAATTTCCAGCGTAGAAGTGATCGCGGGTCGTGATGATTCAGTGTTTGTCCAATCGGGCATCAATCCTAATAGTGCCAGTTCAGCAGAGGTGGTGGGCCGTAAAAGATCTGTGTGAACCGGCCCTAAAAACCACAATTTGATCAAGGTCAAATCCATCGGGTCGGCGTTGTGATTCACTACTGGCCTCGATACGTCCAAAAGCCAACATCCATCAATCGATAGGGGGAACCCATGGGCGGGCCGCAAGATTTATTGAAGAGGGTTCTACTCGCCCTGGCACTTCTGTTACCGGGAGTGGCAACTGCAGCAGACCAACCGGATGGCCCTGCTCCTGCTGCGGTGGAAGGCACCACCTATATTGATACGGCGACAGCCAAACAGCTGCATACAGATGGCATTCCGTTCGTGGATGTGCGCCCGGCGTCCATGTACCAGGAGGGGCGAATTCCAGGCGCGATCAGCCTGCCCCTTGGTGCTGAGTTCAACCCCCAGACCCTGGCCAAGGTTGCTGGTCCCGACGACCCCGTGGTGCTGCATTGCCGGGGCAAGGATTGCCTGATGAGTTCGATGGCGGCCCGCCAGGCGCTCCAGTGGGGCTACAACCGGATCTACTACTATCGCGCGGGCTACAATGGCTGGAAAGGGGATGGATACCCGGTGGAAGTGCCGAACTAAGGGATGATGCAGGTCGATATATGGCCCAGGCTATGCAGTCTTGATAATAGGCGCGTACTTCATAGTAACAGGTATCACTCAAGGCCTGAACTTGTAATCCTCATTGCGAATGGTAAAGCGAAATTCAATATTGAATGAGCTGTCACTCGGCTGTTGAACAGACCGCCTGACGGTCAGAATACCCCCCATCCAATTTTCCTCTTCTCCTCGCCAGTCCCGGCGAACTGGGTCAATTGTGATCATTTCGTGATTTTTCCGTGATACCCCTGATATCTCCCGGTTCTTTAATGATCACCAAGCCGATAGCGATGGACAGGCAAACCGCCGGTTGTGCATCGGTGATTCGAATTCAACAACCTGCCGCATATAGCGCGGTTCCCAGTAAAGGTGGAAAAAACCATGAAAATCAAGACTGCTTACATTACTTCCGTTATCGGTGCCGGCCTTGTCGCCATTTCCCTCACCTCCGTTGCCGGAGACATGAAAATGAAAGAGGGCATGATGGAGAAAAAATCCATGGAGACCATGGCGATGGAGAAGGAGAAAATGGCCCACAAGAGCATGGATGACAAGATGATGGACGGAAAAATGGCCGACAAGAAGATGATGGACAAGCCCATGATGGATGACAAGGGCATGAAGGGCGAGATGGAAGGGAAGATGATGAAGGAAATGTAATGGCGTGAACGCCGGTCTCTTTCGGGACCGGCGTTACAAGGTGGCTGAAAGTTGCTACCTTAGTAATCCAACCCTTTTAAGAATGAAGAGTGCATGCAGCGCAAGGTACTGATCGTAGAGGATGAACCGGACATTGCACGGCTGGTGCAGGAGCACCTGGCGGATATCGGCTGTGATGCCGATATTGCCGGTGACGGTGCCCTGGCCATGCAGCTGTTCGACCAGGGGGGGTACCAGCTGGTGGTACTCGACCTGATGCTGCCGGATACCGATGGTCTTACCCTCTGCCGCAAAATGCGCGAGAGCGGCGATTACATCCCCATCCTCATGCTGACCGCCAAGTCCAGTGAGCTGGACCGGGTGCTGGGGCTGGAGATGGGGGCCGATGATTACCTCACCAAGCCGTTCAGCATTCCCGAGCTGATTGCGCGCATCAAGGCGCTCTTCAGAAGGGTCGAGGCGCTGCAGCAGGCGCCGGCCGTGCAGGACAGTTCCGCGCCGCTGCAACGAGGCGGGCTGACGATCTACACCGACAAGCGCAAGGTGGTGGTGGAAGGTCACGAGATTGACCTGACCGCACGGGAGTTCGACCTGCTGTTGCACTTCGCTTCCCACCCGGGGCAGGTGTTCAACCGTCTGCAACTGCTGGACCAGGTGTGGGGTTACAACCACGACGGCTATGAGCATACGGTCAACTCCCATATCAACCGCCTGCGGGCAAAGATCGAGAAGGACCCCTCAAACCCCGACTATATCCTCACGGTCTGGGGCGTGGGCTACAAGTTCACCGACAGTGGTGGCTAGGGCCTGCTAACACTAATCTGATGGGCCCTGTTGAACCTGAAAAAGTGCCAATCAAGACACGAGGAGTGTAGTTTGGTTGTTCCAAATAAACGACGAGTAACGCAGAGTGGCGCTTTTTCAGGCTCAACCCGAAGGGCTGGGGCTGTTTTTTCGCCCAGCGGCGTTTTCATTCGCTCGTGTAGAACGACTACACGACACTCATTCAGCCTTGCTGGACAAAAAAACAGCCCCAGCAGGGTCAATCAGATTAGTGTTAACAGGCCCTGATGATGTTCAATACCCTCTATGCGCGACTCGCTGCGGTACTGGTGGTCATCTTCCTGGCCATCGGTATCAGCTATGTATTCATCACCACGACCCTGGTGGACCGCTATCTCCAGGAGCTGAGCCAGCACTTCAATCGTGACCTGGCCAGGCGGATCGTGGCCGATCGCAACCTGGTGGAAGAGGGGCGCATGAACGAAAAGGCACTGAAGAGCACCTTCAGCGCCTACATGGACATCAATCCCAGTATCGAGATCTACCTGCTCGACCTGCAAGGCAATATCCTCTCTTTCTCCGCCGACCCGGGTAAGGTGAAGCGCAAGCGGGTGGACCTCTCGCCGATCCAGGCCTTTCTGCGCAACGAGGGTTATCCCATTCTGGGTGACGACCCCCGCTCACACGATCGCATGAAGGCCTTTTCCGTCACCCCGGTGCCCTCTCCGGAGACACCGGAGGGGTATCTCTACGTGGTGCTGCAGGGTGAGCAGTACGAAGATGCCGAGCAACTGGTATTTGAGAGCTACGTGTCACGTCTCAGCGCCTGGGCCATCGCCGGTAGCCTCGGTTTCGGACTCATCGCGGGACTGCTGCTCTTCTACTACCTGACCCGGCGGTTGCAGCATCTCTCCCGGGGGATGGAGCAGTTCCAGGAGAGCAATTTCACGCACCATCGCCCCCAGATGGTGAAGCCTTCAGCGAACCCGGACGAGATCGAACGCCTGGGGGCGACATTCGACCGCATGGCCGAGCATATCCTGGCCCAGCTGCAGGAGTTGAAAGGCCAGGACAAGTTGCGCAGGGAACTGGTGGCCCAGGTCTCACACGACCTGCGTACACCCCTGGCGGTACTCCATGGTTACCTGGAGACCATGCGTATGAAGGAGGGGCAGCTCGACGGGGCCACCCGGCAGGAGCACCTGGAGATCGCCCTGCGCCAGAGCGGCCACCTCAAGCGCATGGTGGAGGAGCTGTTCGAACTGGCTCACCTGGAGGCGAGGGATACCCAGCCGAAACCCGAAGCCTGCGCCGTGGGTGAGCTATTGTCCGACATGTTGCAGAAATTCCAGCTGCGTGCCGGGCAGGCCGGGATCAGGCTTCTGATGGAGCCGCCCGGGCAGTTACCCATGGCAGAGGCGGATATCGCCCTCACGGAACGGGTGCTGGACAACCTGATCGGTAACGCCATCGAGCACACACCGGAGGGTGGCGAGGTGAGTCTCACCGTAACCGCGGGGGAGGGAATTCTGACGATCACCGTCGCCGACAGTGGCGGGGGTATTCCCGCCGATGATCTGCCCCACCTGTTCGAACCCTTCTACCGCGGAGGAGAGCAGCGGGGTGACAGGCGCCATGCCGGTCTCGGACTGGCCATAGCCCGGCGTATCGTCGATCTTCAGGGTGGCGAGATCTGGGCAGAGAACCAGGAGAACGGGGGCGCCCGTTTCTGTTTCACCCTGCCCAGGGCGTGAGTTCAGCCCGTGGATTAAAATGAGGGTGAGATATCCGGATCCGCGCCGGAAAGAACCGTGTCCACCTGGATCATTGCATCCATCTTCACGATGATCTCTTCTATCGGCGTAAGCCCTTCCATTTTATCCAGCGTCTTGTCCTTGATGACAAAGTTTACGGCGACATCCAGCCGTTGAGCCTCTTCATCGTAGACGGGCTCGACTTCAGCGTGGCCGCCAGAAGCGGTAAACGCATCCATCACCTGCTTCAGGTGCTGAGTCGGCTTCATCTTCTGGAACTCGGTATAGATATCTGCAAACTCAGTGTTCGGGATATCGTACTTCGCCTTCAACGCCAGGTACTGCTCATTGGACAGCGTTGCACTCACCTGGTGATCGTTGTTCTTGTATTTCTTGCCCAGCTCCAATGCCATGTTGTCCAGGTAAACATTGGCGATTTCCACAACAAGGTCTTCATGTTGTTCTAAAAGTGTCTGGCTCATATTTCGTTACTCAAGGAAGATCTGTTACTGATATTGCGGCGATTTTAATGGATTTCCGCCAAGCCCGCCTGTTTTTCTCGCCTAGAGACTAGGGCTAGCCGCCCACGACAAAGAGTAGGGTGTAATGGTTGATCTGTATCCATTCACTTTTTTTAAAGGGTTTTTCGCCTGGTATTGTGTCGTCCAGGTTCTACATGCTTCGTGTGGTGCTGTCAGAATCGGCCGATTCAGCCACCGGTAGATATTTCGATAACAATTACGTTCTCTTTACCTTGTCCGATAGCGATGCGCTTAATCCTCAGAAACATGATGGGATTGTGTAGACTGTTGAGGAGGTACTGGCTAAATAAATCCAGTAGGATCAAGGAGCGTCCGCGAGTCTGGTTTTTCCGGTTGGCTAGTGGCCAGCCGTGACAGAATTGTGATTTTTCCGTGATCGGGGATTGAACTCTCCCCGCCATACTGGTCTCAAAGTTCAGGACCGATTGGAGAGTTATTCCATGAAAAAAATAGTGCTTTCAGGCTTGATCGTTCTTCTTCCCCTGCTGGTGGGTTGTGCCAACTCGAAGGCCGAGTTTGCAACGCTGCCCGACGCCAAGGCCCAGGGACTGGAGGTGGCCACCTTCGCCGGGGGCTGTTTCTGGTGTGTCGAGTCGGGCTACGAGAAACTCCCGGGGGTGAAGGAGGCGATCTCCGGTTACACCGGTGGCGATTTCGATAACCCGACCTACGAGCAGGTCTCGTCGGGACGTACCGGTCATATCGAGGCGGTGCAGGTCTACTACGATCCCAAGCAGATAAGCTACCGTGAACTGGTCGAGGCCCTCTGGCGACAGACCAACCCGACCGATAACGGCGGGCAGTTCTCCGACCGGGGCAGGGAGTACATCACCGGTATCTTCTATCACAGTGAAGAGCAGAAGATGATCGCCGAAGACTCGAAGGCGGCTCTCGACGCATCGGGTGTATTCGACAAGCCCGTGGTGACCGAGATTCAACCGGCCAGCCGGTTCTGGCCCGCCGAGACCTATCACCAGGACTACTACAAGAAGAATCCCATCCGCTACAAGTACTACCGCTACGGCTCGGGGCGTGACCAGTTCCTGGAGAAGGTGTGGGGTGATGAGAATAGCGGCAAGGGTGACAAGATCGGCAAGTACAGCAAGCCAAGCGACGATGAACTGCGGGGTAAACTGACACCGCTGCAGTATAAAGTGACCCAGAAGGAGGGTACCGAGCCGCCGTTCAAGAATGAATACTGGGACGAGAAGCGTGACGGTATCTACGTGGATATCGTCAGTGGCGAGCCCCTGTTCTCTTCACGCGACAAGTACAAGTCGGGCACCGGCTGGCCCAGCTTCGTCCGGCCGCTGGTCGAGGACAATATCGTGGAGGAGCGGGACTACAAGCTGATCTACCCGCGCATCGAGGTGCGCAGCAAGTACGGTGATTCCCACCTGGGCCACGTCTTCGACGACGGGCCCCAGCCCACCGGCCTGCGCTACTGCATCAACTCCGCATCTCTGCGCTTCGTCCCCAAGGAGAAGCTGGCCGCGGAGGGGTACGAAGAGTTCGTCGGACTGTTCGAATAACCCAACCCGCTTGCGCTGAAGCTGCCGGTCACTGGTCGAGGTGACCGGCAGTTTTTTTACTGCGCGCCACCAGCGGCGTATGCCGGCTGTTCTGAAGAGGACGGCTCCAGCATTCCCTGGTGTTCGATAAACGAGATGATCTCGTCCAGCCCCTTGCCGGTCTTCATGTTGGTGAAGACAAAGGGCTTCTCCTTGCGCATTTTCAGCGTGTCCTGCTCCATCACCTCCAGCGAAGCGCCCACGTAGGGGGCCAGGTCGATCTTGTTGATGATCAGCAGGTCGGACCGGGTGATGCCGGGACCACCCTTGCGGGGCATCTTTTCACCCTCGGCGACATCCAGTACGTAGATGGTGAGGTCGGCCAGTTCCGGGCTGAAGGTGGCGCTCAGGTTGTCGCCGCCGCTCTCGATGAACACTACGTCCAGGTCGGGGAAACGGCCGCTCAGATCCTCTACGGCGGCCAGGTTCATGGAGGCATCCTCCCGGATGGCGGTGTGGGGGCAGCCGCCGGTCTCAACGCCGATGATCCTGTCGGGCTCCAGGGCTTCCGCCTCGGTAAGGATCCGTGCATCTTCCTGGGTGTAGATGTCGTTGGTGACCACCGCGATCTGGTACCTGTCGCGCAGGGTCTTGCAGAGTACTTCGAGCAGTGCGGTTTTGCCGGAACCCACGGGGCCGCCGACACCGATTCGCAGGGGGGATGTGTTGCTCATGATCTCTTCCTCATGATCTGTAGATACGTGTGTACTGTGTTTCGTGGAGACTGCTGGCGATGGCCTGGGCGGTGCAGGATGCACCGATAGCCTCATCCGCTATCTCCATGCCGGTCGCCACGGTTTGCGGGATCGCGGTCGTCAGTTCCGCGATGATCTTCTGGCCGGCGGTCTGTCCCAGGGGGATGATCTTCACCCCGGCCAGGGTGATGTTCTCGAGCCAGCCCCAGAGGTAACCGGCGGCCGCATCTGCCAGGGGGACCTGCCAGTGATGGGCGGCGTGGGCGAAGCCTGCAACCTGGCACTGTCTGAACAGCGGCAGGTTTTCAGCAGTCACCGGAATACCCAGTTCAGGCAGCAGCGAGGCCATGGCACGCCCCCGGTTGCGCTCCTCCATTCTCAGTTCAGCGGTCTCCCGGCTGGCCACAAGGAAATGGCTCCAGTAGGTGAGGGCCTGCATATCCTTTTCTGCGCAGGCCCGGTAGAGGCGGGCCAACACCGGAACCTCCAGGTAGGCCATGCTGCTCTCCAGCAGGTCTGCGATCCAGGCTTTAAGGGTTGTCTCGTCGGATACCCAGCCGCACTCCACCGCCCACTCCAACCCCTGGGAGTAGGTAAAGGCACCCACGGGCAGGGAGGGGCTGACCAGTTGCAGCAGGCGCAGACGAGGCAGCTGGGAGTCAGTGGTGATGTCCATGGCCGTGTCCGTGGTGGTGGCCGTGTCCCTTCTCCGCGCTGCCGCCGTAGGCGCCGGGTTCCGGTTCGAAGGGTGCCTTGGTGGTTGTCACTTCAAGACCGAGTCCGCGCAGCATATCGTCGAGTACATGGTCGTGAAGGTAGCTGACCCGGCGTGGTTCGATCTGGATGGAGACGTGGCGGTTGCCGAGGTGATAGCAGGCCCTGGCCAGCAGGTGGGGATCGTCGCTGATCACCGTGGAGAGGGTCTCCTCGGCCGCCTTGACCAGTACGCTGAAGCCGTCCTCGGTGCGCAACATGTCACCATCTTTCAGGGTGGTGCCACGCTCCAGGAAGAGCCCGGCATCCTCGCCACTATCGAGGGTGACACGCAGGCGGCTCTTGATGCGGCTATGCAGTGGCAGTGTCAGCGTGGCATCGATACTGCTCACCTGGTCGATCTTTTCGGTCAGTCTTTTCATGGTTGCTAACTCAATGTCTTGTGGTTCCTTCTCCCTTCGAGGGAGAAGGTTAGGATGAGGGTGTATTCAATCAATAAATCCACACCCCTCACCCCACCCCTCTCCCCCGAGGGGAGAGGGAGTTAGAAGAGAAAGTACTTCTGGGCCATGGGCAGTACATGGGCCGGTTCACATGTCAGCAACTGTCCGTCGGCCTTGACCTGGTAGTTCTGCGGATCCACCTCGATCACCGGCTGGTAGTCGTTGAGCAGCATGTCGGCCTTGGTAACCTTGCGGCAGTTGTTCACCACGCCGATCATCGACTTGAGTTCCAGGGCCTGGGCGATGCCGGCTTCATGGCCTGCCTGGGAGACAAAGGTCATGCGTGTGGCGTGCAGGGCCGAGCCCAGGGCGCCGAACATGGGGCGGTAGTGCACTGGCTGGGGTGTCGGGATCGATGCGTTGGGATCGCCCATGGGTGCCGCGGCGATCAGGCCGCCCTTGATGATCAGGCTCGGCTTGGTACCGAAAAAGGCGGGCTTCCAAAGCACCAGGTCCGCCAGCTTGCCCACCTCCACGGAGCCCACCTCGTGGGCGATGCCGTGGGTGATGGCGGGGTTGATGGTGTACTTGGCGATGTAGCGCTTGACCCTCAGGTTGTCGTGCCGGGCGGGATCGCCCTGCAGGCTGCCGCGTTGTACTTTCATCTTGTGGGCGGTCTGCCAGGTGCGGGTCACTACCTCGCCGACACGACCCATGGCCTGGGAGTCCGAAGCGATCATGGAGAAGGCCCCCAGGTCGTGCAGGATATCTTCGGCCGCGATGGTCTCGCGGCGGATGCGCGACTCGGCGAAGGCCACGTCCTCGGCGATGTTCGGGTCCAGGTGGTGGCACACCATCAGCATGTCGAGATGCTCGTCCACGGTGTTGACGGTGTAGGGTCGGGTCGGGTTGGTCGAGGAGGGCAGCACGTTGGACTGGCCGCACGCCTTGATGATGTCCGGCGCATGGCCGCCGCCAGCACCCTCGGTGTGGTAGGTGTGGATGGTGCGCCCCTTCATGGCGTCCAGGGTGTGCTCCACGAAGCCCGACTCGTTGAGGGTATCGGTGTGGATCGCCACCTGCACATCGTACGCATCCGCAACCGAGAGACAGTTGTCGATGGCGGCCGGGGTGGTGCCCCAGTCCTCGTGCAGCTTGAGCCCGATGGCGCCGGCGGCCACCTGCTCCTCCAGGGCTAGTGGCAGGCTGGCGTTGCCCTTGCCCAGGAAGCCCAGGTTCATGGGTAGCGCCTCTGCGGCCTCCAGCATGCGGTGGATGTTCCAGGGTCCCGGGGTGCAGGTGGTGGCGTTGGTGCCGGTGGCGGGGCCGGTACCGCCACCCAGCATGGTGGTGACGCCGGACATCAGCGCATCGTCCACCTGCTGGGGACAGATGAAGTGGATATGGGAGTCGATGCCGCCGGCGGTGAGAATGCTGCCTTCACCGGCAATGGCCTCGGTTCCCGGGCCGACGATGATGTCGATACCGGGCTGCACGTCGGGGTTGCCCGCCTTGCCGATGGCGACGATACGGCCATCCTTGATGCCTACATCCGCCTTGACGATGCCCCAGTAATCGAGAATCAGGGCGTTGGTGATCACGGTGTCCGCCACCTCGGCGCTGGCCAGCTGGCTCTGTCCCATGCCGTCGCGGATCACCTTGCCACCACCGAACTTCACCTCGTCGCCGTAGATGGTGTGGTCCTGTTCCACCTCGATGACAAGATCGGTATCGCCCAGCCGCACACGGTCACCGGTGGTGGGACCGTACATCTCGGCATAGGCCTGGTTGCTTATCTTGGCCATCAGTCGAGCCCTCCCATCACTGCGCCGTTGAAGCCGTAGACCTTGCGGTCACCGGCGTAGGCCACCAGGGTCACTTCCCGGGTCTGTCCCGGTTCGAAACGCACCGCGGTACCGGCGGCGATATCCAGGCGGAAGCCCCTGGCCTTTTCCCGGTCGAACTCGAGGGCCGGGTTGGTTTCTGCAAAGTGGTAGTGGGAGCCCACCTGGATCGGACGGTCGCCGGTGTTTGCAACGGTGAGGGTGATCGTCTCCCTGCCCGCATTGAGCTCCCGCTCTCCGGCCATAGGAATCAGTTCGCCGGGAATCACGCCTGTGGATTCGCTGGTGGTGGAGGGGAGGATCGGGTCATGTACCGTGACCAGCTTGGTGCCGTCCGGGAAGGTGGCCTCAATCTGTACCTCGTGGATCATGTCGGGCACGCCCTCCATCACGTCGTCTCCGGTGAGCAGGGTGCGCCCGTGGTCCATCAGCTCGGCGACACTTTTGCCTTCACGGGCGCCCTCCAGGATGGCGCAGCTGATGTAGGCCATCGCTTCCGGGTAGTTGAGCTTGAGACCTTTATCCTTGCGGCGCTCGGCGAGCAGGCCGGCGGTGAACAGCAGCAGCTTGTCTTTCTCTCTTGGTGTGAGTTCCATAATCCATCCTCAGGTGTTCCAAATGCGCGGGGCAGATGGCTGGCGATTCAATAGGGCAGGCCGCAAGGCCTTCCAGATCTCGATGAACAGTTGCCTGGCGGTTTCGGTGGAGTCGCCCAGGTAGCGTGCGATCAGCAGGCCGTCGACCAGGGTGATGCCCAGTTGCTGGCGATGAGGTTCCGGGATCACCTCGCGCAGTGTTGGCAGTAACTCGCTTTGGTCAGTGGTGGCGTAGAGCGTTGCGACCACCGGTTGATTGCGCAGACCGGCCGCAGCGTGAAGCGATGCCTCGCCATCGATGACCAGGCGCTCGTGGAGCAGGGGCAGTCCATCCCGCAGCAAGGTGAAGTTGAAAGCGGTACTGCCCTGGTCGAACCGTTCATCGATGACCGGGCGGCCGAGGCAGTTGATCTCCCAGCCGATGAACGAGGCAAGGCCGTTGAGTTCGACCCGGGTGGAGAGCTCCGCCTCGGCACCGGGAAACAGGATGTTCTCCTGGGGCAGCCACTCCAGGCTGCCGTTGTCCACGGTTAGGTGCTGCAACTGGTGCGCCCTGGGACCGACGGTGCGGTAGAACTTGGTGGCGCCAGGGGTGGTGACCAGGGCGGATGCATCCTCGGCTACAGTGGCCCGGATATCCAGCTGGTCACCGCCGGCCACACCACCCGGTGGGTGCAGCAGGTAGACGTGGCAGAGATCCCCCTCGGGATAGAAGGCGCGCTGTACCGCGAGGGGACCCTTGCGCTGGCGCTCCGCAAGCAGGGTCCTGCCGGGACATTTGCGAAAGCCGAGGCGCAGGCTGGCGTGCCAGCCGGTATCCACTTTTACCGCCGGGACAGCCATCAGCCGGTCAGCGATCTTTTTTCATCGAACCGGCAGCCAGGCGCAGCAGGGCGTAACCGGCGGGCAGGCCGACGACAAGGGCCAGGATCATGTGTTCGACAAAGTGTTTGTCCATTGCCTCGGGGCCGACATGGGCCAGTACCGGCGCGGCAGTAAAAGCTAGGGTGGTAGCAAACAGTGGGATGAATCGTTTCATGTTGATCACCTCGTGAATTAAACGGTCAGGTATTGGCGTATCAGTTCGTCGTCGAGCTGGCTCATCTCTCCGGCGGCGACATGACGACCCCGGTCGAGAATGCAGAAGTGGTCGGCCACCTTGCGTGCGAAGGGGAGCTTCTGCTCTACCAGCAGCACGGTGAGACCGATCTCGCGATTGAGTCTCAGTATGATGTCGCCGATCTCCTGCACGATGTTGGGCTGGATGCCCTCGGTGGGTTCGTCCAGTATCAGAAGCTTTGGATCCACTACCAGGGCACGCCCGATGGCGAGCTGTTGCTGCTGGCCGCCGGAGAGATCGCCCCCCTTGCGTCCCAGCATCTCCCTGAGCACGGGAAACAGTTCGAAGATGAATTCGGGGATATCCTTGCGCTTGTCCTTACGTGCCGGCAGGCCGATACGCAGGTTCTCTTCAACGGTGAGCATGGGGAAGATCTGGCGGCCCTGGGGTACATAACCGATACCCAGCGGTGCACGTTTCTCGGCGATCTGCCTGCCCAGGTCTTCACCGTCAAAGGTGATGCTGCCCGACTTGGTTGGAAGCAGCCCCATGACACACTGGAGCAGGGTGGTCTTGCCGACGCCGTTGCGGCCCATCAGGCAGGTGCACCTGCCTTCGGGGACGTCGAGATCCAGGTCCCATAGGGTGTGTGATTCGCCATAGTACTGGTTCAGTTGCTCTACCTTTAGCATGTTATTCACCCAGGTATACCTCTACCACGCGTGGATCGTTTTGAACTTCATCCATGCTGCCCTCGGCCAGTACGCTGCCCTGGTGCAGTACGGTCACCTTGCGTGCGATAGAGCGGACGAAGTCCATGTCGTGCTCCACCACCACCACCGAGTGCTCCCCGGCCAGGGAGGTGAGCAGTTCCGCGGTACGGTCCATCTCCTGGTGGGTCATGCCGGCAACCGGCTCGTCGACCAGGAGAAGTTTCGGGTTCTGCATCAGCAGCATGCCGATCTCCAGCCACTGCTTCTGGCCGTGGGAGAGGGAGCCTGCAAGCTGGTTGCGGTTCTCCTGCAGGCCGATGACCTCGAGTACCTCGTCGATGCGGTCCCGCTGTTCACCACTGATCTGTGCAATCAGTGTTGGCCAGACACGCTTGTCGCCGGCCATCGACAGCTCGAGGTTTTCGAACACCGTGTGGTACTCGAACACCGTGGGCTTCTGGAACTTGCGGCCGATACCGGCCAGGGCGATCTCGGGTTCGTCCAGGTGCAGCAGATCGATGTTCTGACCGAAGAAGGCGGTGCCGGCGTCGGGCCGGGTCTTGCCGGTGATGATATCCATCATGGTGGTCTTGCCCGCGCCGTTGGGACCGATGATGCAGCGCAGTTCGCCGGCGTCGATATAGAGGTTCAGCTCGTTGATCGCCTTGAAGCCGTCGAAGCTGACCGAGATGTCTTCCAGGTAGAGGATGGTGCCGTGGCTGACATCCACCTCCAGACCGCGGGTGTCCAGCATGAAGTCGAAGACACGGTCCCTGCGCATGGTTTCACGAAGGTTGTCCAGCGCGTTCATGATTCAGCCCTCCTTCTCTTAAGCAGGCCGATGACACCCCTGGGCAGGAAGATGGTCACCAGTACGAACAGCGCACCCAGGGCGAACAGCCAGACTTCGGGCAGCGCCGCGGTGAAGTAGGTCTTGCCGTAGTTCACCATCAAGGCACCGGCCGCGGCGCCGTAGAGGGTGGCGCGACCGCCCACCGCCACCCAGATGACGATCTCGATGGAGTTGAGCGGTGAGAACTCACCCGGATTGATAATGCCCACCTGGGGTACGTAGAGGGCGCCCGCGATACCCGCCAGCACGGCGGAGAAGGTGAAGATGGCGAGCTTCACGTGCTCCACCTTGTAGCCGGCGAAGCGGGTGCGGTCCTCGGCGTCGCGGATCGCCACCGCAACCTTGCCGAGACGCGAAGTGACCACCGCGCGACAGGCGATATAGCCCAGGCCGAGGGCCAGGGCCGTGGCGACATAGAGGCCGATACGGGTGCCGTCGGCCTGCAGACTGAAGCCGAGGATGTCCTTGAAGTCGGTCAGGCCGTTGTTGCCGCCGAAGCCCATCTCGTTGCGGAAGAAGGCGAGCATCAGGGCGTAGGTCAGGGCCTGGGTGATGATGGAGAGATAGACACCGGTCACCCGTGAACGGAAGGCGAACCAGCCGAAGACGAAGGCCAGCAGGCCGGGGGCCAGCATCACCATCAGCATGGCAAACCAGAACGTGTCGAAGCCGTGCCAGAACCAGGGCAGCTCCTGCCAGTTGAGGAACACCATGAAGTCCGGCAGTACCGGGTCGCCGTAGACACCGCGCTCGCCGATTTGGCGCATCAGGTACATGCCCATGGCGTATCCGCCGAGTGCGAAGAAGGCGCCATGGCCCAGGCTGAGAATGCCTAGATAGCCCCACGCCAGGTCCACCGCGATGGCCAGCAGTGCAAAGGCGAGGTACTTGCCCAGCAGGGTCACCGTATAGGTGGAGAGGTGCAGTGGGTTGCTCTCTGGCAGCATGTTGAGTACCGGTACCAGTACCGTTGCCACTGCCAGCAGGCCAAGAAAAATCTGCCCGCCGCGATCGTTCTTGAGAAGATTGATGATACCCACGGATCAACCCTCCGCTGCACGGCCCTTCTGGGGGAAGAGTCCCCGCGGCCGTTTCTGGATAAAGAGAATGATGAAGACCAGCACCAGGATCTTGGCCAGCACCGCGCCGGACCAGGGCTCAAGGAACTTGTTGGCCACGCCCAGGGTCATGCCGCTGACCAGGGTGCCCCAGAGGTTGCCCACGCCGCCGAACACCACCACCATGAAACTGTCGATGATGTAGGCCTGGCCCAGGTTGGGACCCACGTTGGTGAGCTGGCTCAGGGCCACGCCGGCCACGCCGGCGATACCGGAGCCGAGACCGAAGGTCATGGCGTCCACCCGTTCGGAGCGCACTCCCATGGCGCGGGCCATGGCGCGGTTCTGGGAGACGGCTCTCACCTGCAGTCCGAGGGCAGTCTTCTTGAGGACCATGAACAGGGCGGCGAACACCATCAGGCAGAAGATGATGATGTAGAGCCGGTTGTAGGTGAGAGAGAGTGCGCTGTTGATCTCCCATACGCCACTCATCCAGGCCGGTGTCTCCACTGACCTGTTGAGCGGTGAGAAGATGCTGCGCACCGCCTGCTGCAGGACCAGGCTAATACCGAAGGTGGCGAGCAGGGTCTCCAGGGGGCGGCCGTAGAGGAAGCGGATTACGCCACGCTCGATGGCGATACCCACCAGTCCTGAGACCACGAAGGCTGCCGGTATGGCGACCAGGATGGAGGCGCCGATGTTGTCCGGCATCAGCAGCTGGATTACGTAGGTGGTGTATGCGCCGATCATGATGAGTTCGCCGTGGGCCATGTTGATCACGCCCATGACACCGAAGGTGATGGCCAGGCCGATGGCCGCCAGTACCAGCACCGAGCCGAGGCTGAGTCCGAAAAAGAGATTTTCGATAACGCTGTAGAACTGCAGCTTGCTTTCAATGTTCTTCAGGACCTGGTCGATGGTTGCTGCAAACGCCTTGTCCCGGGTGTTCTGTTGAAGATTCCTGAGGCCGTTTCTCACCGCGGGATGGATATTGCCATCCAGGGTTTCAACGGCGGCCATGCGCAGGGCCTTGTCATCCGAGCCGAGATCCCCCAGGGCGATGACGATCTCCATCGCTTCCTTGACCTCGCCGTCCGTCTCTTGCTCGAGCAGGGGTTTTACCAGGCTGGCGTTTTCAGCGCTGGGCCGGTCGAGCATCTGGTTGACCGCGGCGAGGCGTTTCCCGGCATCCGGGTTGTGCAGGTCCATCACCGCCAGGGCGCTGCGGATCTGGCTGCGCAGCTTGTTGTTGAGAGAGATCTTCTTGACCTTTCGCTTGCCCACGGTTCCCATCGTCTCGCCGGTGATGGCGTCTGCGATGGCGAACTCCCTGCCCTGTTTTTCGACGGTCACCACGCGCTTGTCTCTCTTCACGTAGTAGAGCCGGCTATCGAGCATGGCGCTGAGCATCACCTTGGCCTGTGGGGTGGCGGCGGTGGCCAGCAATTCCACGGCCCTGGATTTGTCACTGAACTTCTTTGACTTGAGCAGTTGGGCGGCCTCACCCAGGGGGGTATCGCCACTCGCCGTCACCGCTGAAAGCGGGACCAGCGCGAGAACTGCGATCAGTAGTGTCCATTTCAACAGCCGTAACATGGGCATATTCATCTGTTTCACTTGCAAGGCTCGCCTGTGCCGCCCGTTCGACGGGCGGATTCGGCAACGTCCCTTGGGTTGAAAAAACAAGCCGGCCCGGCGGGGCCAGGCCGGCTTGAACGGACTTGGCTAAAAGCCCGAGGAGGGTGTTCCGTTATTGAGCTCTTACTCGTAGTTCTGCCCGGAACACTTGGCAGTCTTGACGTTGTAGTTGCCGCAGGAGAGCGGTGCGCGCCAGTCGGAGATGATGTCCTTGGAACCCGGCAGGAAGTCGGACCAGGCATCACCTGCAACCAGGCCGGAGGTCTCCCATACCACGTCGAACTGACCATCTTCCTGGATCTCACCGATCAGCACCGGCTTGGTGATGTGGTGGTTGGGCATCATGGAGGAGAGGCCGCCGGTCAGGTTGGGGACAGTCACGCCGATGATGGCTTCCTGTACCGCGTCGGAATCGGTGGTGCCGGCCTTCTCAACAGCTTTAACCCACATGTTGAAGCCGATGTAGTGAGCTTCCATGGGATCGTTGGTGACACGCTTGTCGTCCTTGATGAAGCCTTTCCAGTTGTCGATGAAGGCGTCGTTCTCGGGCGCATCCACGCTCATGAAGTAGTTCCATGCGGCCAGGTGGCCGACCAGGGGCTTGGTGTCGAGACCGGAGAGCTCCTCCTCGCCCACGGAGAAGGCGACCACGGGGATATCCTCGGCGGAGATGCCCTGGTTACCCAGCTCTTTGTAGAAGGGTACGTTGGCGTCGCCGTTGATGGTGGAGACCACGGCGGTCTTCTTGCCGGCAGCACCGAACTTCTTGATGTCGGAGACGATGGACTGCCAGTCGGAGTGGCCGAAGGGGGTGTAGTTGATCATGATGTCCTCATCAGCCACGCCCTTTGCTTTCAGGTAGGCCTCGAGGATCTTGTTGGTGGTACGGGGGTAGACATAGTCGGTACCCGCCAGAACCCAGCGCTTCACGCCGACCTCGTTCATCAGATAGTCAACGGCTGGGATCGCCTGCTGGTTGGGCGCCGCACCGGTGTAGAAGACGTTCTTCGAGGACTCTTCGGCTTCGTACTGGACGGGGTAGAAGAGCAGGCCGTTCAGCTCTTCTACGACAGGCAGTACGGACTTGCGGGATACCGAGGTCCAGTTGCCGAAGATGGCGGAAACCTTGTGCTTGCTCAGCAGCTCGCGTGCCTTCTCGGCGAACAGGGGCCAGTTGGAGGCGGGATCGACGACAACGGGCTCGAGCTGCTTGCCCAGCACGCCGCCTTTCTTGTTCTGCTCCTTGATGAGCATCAGCATGGTGTCTTTCAGGGTGGTCTCACTGATCGCCATGGTTCCGGAGAGGGAGTGCAGGATACCGACCTTGATGGTATCTGCCGCCTGGGCGCTGCCGACCGTGGCAGTGGCCAGGGCCATGGAGAGAACGAGTTTCTTCAGGTGGCTCTTTTTCATCGGGTGTTGCTCCTATTTAAGGTTTGGCACTGGAATTGCTGTTACCGGATAACGAATTTCTGTGTGCTGCCAGTATCTGTCCGCTGAAGCCCCATCACTATTCGGTGATGCACTGATCGGGGTACGTCAAATGACGTATGGCCGGGCAGGGGGGAGTGTTGGATAGTCCGGCGGGCACAATAATGGTGCGTCATGCGCCCTGATATGAGGTGGCGCGCACGATAATGATGCGCGTGACAGGAGAGTGAACGAGCGATGTCCGCTGACCAACGGGTGATACCGACAAAGCGAAGCTACAACCAGTGGGTGGCCAACGAGACACTGGAAGACTTCGCCCTGCGCTATACCGCCAAGCGGGCGCGCAAGTGGTCCGATGTGCGTATCGCCAACACGGCCCTGGGTATCGTGGCGTTCCTGGCCCTGGAGGCGATCGGCGGGGCCATCACCCTGCAGTACGGCTTTATCAATTCCCTGTGGGCGATCCTGGTGGTGTGCGCCCTGATATTCCTCAGCGGCCTTCCGATCTGTTACCACGCGGCCAAGTCCGGACTGGATATCGACCTGCTGACCCGGGGTGCCGGCTTCGGTTACATCGGCTCCACCATCTCGTCGCTGATCTACGCATCGTTCACCTTTATCTTCTTCGCACTGGAGGCGGCCATCATGTCGATGGCGCTCCACCTGTTGATGGGAATTCCACTGGCCTGGGCCTACGTGATCAGTGCACTGGTCGTGATTCCTTTGGTCACACATGGCATCACGCGCATCAGCCGCTTCCAGATCTGGACCCAACCGATCTGGATCATTCTTCAGATCGCACCGCTGATTTTCATCATCTATCACCATGCGGAGGCGGTCTCCACCTGGACCCATTTCACGGGCGCTGACGAGGGTACAGGGGAGAGCTTCAACCTGCTGCTGTTCGGTGCCGCGGCCGCCGTCATCTTTCCGCTGATGGCCCAGAACGGTGAGCAGGTGGACTTTCTGCGTTTTCTGCCCAGGGAGGAGGAGAACTCCGCCAAGTGGTGGCTGGCGTTGACCCTTTCGGGACCGGGCTGGAGCGTGTTCGGACTGGTCAAGCTGATGGCCGGCTCTTTCCTTGCCGTGTTGGCGCTGCAGCAGGGTGTGGCACTGGACCTGGCGGACGACCCCACCCATATGTACCTGGTGGCGTACAGCTATATCACCGAGAATCCGGACCTGGCGCTGGTGCTGGTCTCCGCCTTCGTGATCATCTCCCAGCTGAAGATCAACGTCACCAATGCCTACGCCGGTTCCCTGGCGTGGTCCAACTTCTTCTCCCGGGTGACCCATAGCCACCCGGGGCGGATCGTATGGCTCTTCTTCAACGTGGCCATCGCGCTGTTGCTGATGGAGCTTGGGCTCTATCACGCCTTCGAGAGTATCCTGATCACCTATTCCCCCCTGGTGCTTGCCTGGATCGGCGCCCTGGTGGCCGACCTGGTGATCAACATGCCCCTGGGACTGCGGCCCCGGGAGATCGAGTTCAAGCGCGGGCACCTCTACGACATCAACCCGGTGGGGGTGGGGTCGATGCTGATCGCATCGGCTCTCGGTATCGCGGGTCAGCTGGAGCTGTTCGGCCCGACATTCAAGGCGTTGTCGCCTTTCGTGGCCCTGTTCACCCCGTTTATCACTGCCCCCCTGATCGCCTGGTACACCCGTGGACGCTACTACTTGGTGAGGCCGAACGACCTTGGCCACGAGGCGGAAAGCAGCCACTGCAGTATCTGTGAAAACAGCTTCGAACCGGAGGATATGAGCAGTTGCCCCACCTATGGAGGCCATGTCTGCTCACTCTGCTGCGCCCTGGATTCGAGCTGCCAGGACCGCTGCCGGCCCGAGGCGCACCTTCAGGTACAGACCTTCAACTACCTGAGCAGGCTGTTGCCCAAACGTCTTGTCGAGCAGTTGCACTCCGCGGTCGGTCATTTCCTGGTCATACTCTTTTTTACCACCAGTCTGATTGCAGGCCTCTTCGCATTGGTCTACTTCTCCATGGACTACGCTACCGTCGAGTCAGGCGCCATGGTAAGCAATGCCCTGGTAAAGACTTTCTTCCTGCTGGTGATTGTCACCGGCGTACTGATCTGGCTCTACGTGCTGGCCCAGAGCAGTCGCCGCAAGGCACTGGATGAGTCACAGCAGCAGACCGCGCTTCTCAGCCAGGAGGTGGCCGCCCATGAAAAGACTTCTCAGAAACTGCAGGAGGCCAAGGAGGCGGCGGTGGCCGCCAACCAGGCCAAGAGCCGCTATCTCTCGGGCGTAAGTCATGAACTGCGCACACCCCTCAACACCATCCTGGGTTATGCCCAGCTGCTGGAGTCCGATGAAGCGCTTCCAAAGAGAAACCGCAGGGCGGCAGAGGTGATCCAGCGTGGTGGCGAGCACCTTGCCGATGTGATCGAGGGGCTGCTGGAGATCTCCAAGATCGAGGCGCGTCGTCTCGACCTGCATCGCGACCAGGTGCAGCTGGGCTCCCTGCTCGATCAGCTGGTGGAGATGTTCGGTATACAGGCCCGGGCCAGGAACTTGGTGTTCGAGTACCGTTGTGAGAGCGACCTGCCCGATTATGTGCTGGCGGATGAGAAACGATTGAGACAGGTGCTGATGAATCTTCTCTCCAACGCGGTGAAGTTCACCCGGGAGGGCCAGGTGACCCTGCAGGTGAGTTACCGAAACGAGGTGGCCAGGTTCGTGGTCAGCGATACCGGCGTGGGAATCAAGCCGGAGAACCTGGAGAGCATCTTCAATCCCTTCGAGCGGATCCGTGACCAGGAGACACAGTTTGTCAGTGGCACCGGTCTCGGGCTGACCATCTCCCGCCTGCTGACAAACCTGATGGGTGGCGACCTGTCGCTGCAGAGCTGTTACGGGGAAGGTACGGTGTTCAATCTCTCGGTCATGTTGCCCGTGGTACATTCACCGAAAGGGCATGCCCTGCCGAGCAGAAAGATCAGGGGCTATGCAGGTTCCCGGAGGCATCTGCTGGTGGTGGACGACGAGCCGACCCATCGTGCACTGATCGCCGATTACCTCACCCCGCTTGGTTTCACTGTACTGGAGGCCCATAGTGCCGAGTTCGCCCTGCAGGTGGTGGCGGAGAAGCCCATCGACCTGTTTCTGCTCGATGTGCACATGCCGGTCACCGATGGCTGGGACCTGGCGGCCCGGTTGCGGCAGCAGGGTATCGATGCCCCTATCTTCATGCTCTCCGGAAATGCAATCGAGGATCACCGCGAGGAGATGACCTGTCATCTGCACGATGAGTATCTCATCAAGCCGGTGCGCCTGGAGGCGCTGCTGGAAAAGATGGCAGCGGCCATGCAGATGGAGTGGAGATATGACGATGATGATGGACAGGAGAAGGTCGACGCCCATAAGTCGTCTGCTTCAGTTGACCGTTTGCCATCCAATGAAGAGATGGAAGAGCTGATATCCATGGCCAAGATCGGTTATCTCAACGGGGTCCTTGAGAAACTCGAAGCCCTGGAGAAGGCCAATATCGACTCTGAATTTCTGCAGTACCTGAAGTCCAGGGCGGAACTCTGCGACTTCGATGGAATGATCCAGGCTATAAGAGGGCTTAGCCATGGCGCTTGATAAAACGAACCCGATTGTCCTCGTGGTGGATGATTCACCCGATTCGCTGGGCATGATCAACACGGCACTCAACCAGGCCGGTTACATGGTGCTGGTGGCATTGAACGGCCAGCAGGCGCTGGATATCGTTGCCCAGATCCAGCCCAACGTGGTGCTGATGGATGCGGTGATGCCGGTGATGGATGGCTTCGAGTGCTGTCAGCAGATGCGCAAGTCACTGCCCCTGACGCCGATTATTTTCATGACCGGGCTAACCGATGTCGAGCACGTCGTCAGGGCCTTTGAGCATGGTGGCAACGATTACATCACCAAGCCCATCAAGCCCGAGGAGCTGCTCGCGCGCATCACCGCGCATGTCAACAGCGCCAACATGATCGAGAATGCCCGTGCGGCCCTGGACGTGGCCAAGCAGTTCGTGCTGGCGGTCAACAGTGTCGGTGAAACCCTTTGGGCCACCCCCGAGACCCGCGAGCTGCTCTCGGGTAACGGTGTCGCCTACAAGGATACGGCCAGTGATTTCACCGCCTCCCTGGGAGCCTGGCTGAGTGGTAGTGAGCCCGCAAACGACCTGGTGGTGCAGACGGCGGGTGACCCTTTGAGCATACGCTATTTCAAGCGTGTCACCAGTGACGAGCACCTGCTGCGGATTGTCGGCCATGACCTGCTGATGGACGCCAGTGTGCTGGAGTCGGCCCTGCCCATCACCAAGCGCGAGGCAGAGGTATTGCTCTGGGTGGCACACGGCAAGACCAACCGGGAGATCGGCGAGATACTCTCCCTGAGTCCGCGCACCGTGAACAAGCACCTGGAGCAGATCTATCCCAAGATACAGGTGGACAACAGGTCCGGTGCGACCTCCATCGCCATCCAGGCGCTGTTGGGGTTGCCGGTCTGATCAACTGGCGCCATGCGGGCCAATAAAGAACTCGCCACTCCAGATGCCATCCCGGAAGTCGATCTCCAGGGGGGCATTGCGTAACAGGGTTTAAGCGCGGTGACTGAAGGGATTGAGCCTGTGGTCAATGGACCGTAACGGCCTGGATGGTGTGGGTATCTGGAAGTATCCGGCATTGATGTTCATTGTTACGGCTCGTCAATCGAGCAGCGTCATCAACTGACCCACCACTGCCCGGGCCCGCTGCGGCTGCGGTGCGGTTCCCCCCAGTACCCGCAGGCCCCAGATGCTGGACATGAGCAGCGCGGCCAGTGCGTCCGGGTCTTTCCCGGCCCCAAGTTCCCCCTGCTCCCTTGCAGAGGATAGGGCTTGTTTAAAGCGTTCCTCGATAGTCCCAAGGTGGTGTTTCACCCGCTCAAGCACCGCGGGATTGCTGCGCCCGAGCTCAAGGGCAGTATTGACCAGGAGGCAGCTGCGCTTCGCCTTGGGATCGGCGGTCTCCTCGGCCAGTTTTCCGAAATAGCCGCGGATCCCTTCGAGGGGGGAATCCGCCGAGGCAAGGGCACGCTCAATTCTTGCCACGCTGCGCTCCCCGTAGTGGTCGAGGGCGGCCAGGAACAGCCCCTCCTTGGAGTCGAACGCCGCGTAGAGACTGCCCGGTTTCAGGTTGGTGACCTCCACCAGGCTGGCCATGCTGGTGGCGCAGTATCCCTGGTCCCAAAAGGCCTGCATCGCCTTTTCCAGGACATCTTCCCGCTCGAACTGGATGGGTCTTGCCATGCTTAACTCCTTGAAACCGTTATCCAAGTGTAATGTTTTTGAGCAATTGCTCAAGATGTTTCTTGAATGATCGTTCAATATAGTCGATTATTATTGAGCGTTCACTCAAAAACATTACGAGGAGAGACTCATGGGTGCCCTGAAAGACGAGATCGATGCCTATAACGCGGCCAAGAAAGAGAAGGTGCCGGCGGAAATTCTGGCCACCATGGCCCAGTGTACGGAAGAGCTGAAAGGTTCGGGTATCGAGGGCAGGGCGTTGAGGAGCGGTGACGCCATGCCGGACTTTGAACTGCCCGATCAGCATGGCCAATACCGGCGTCTTTCGGACTACCTGGCGGAGTCGCCGGTGGTGCTGAATGTCTACCGGGGTGGCTGGTGCCCCTACTGCAACATGGAGATGAAGGCCCTGCATGAGGTGCTGCCAGAGATTGAGGCGAGGGGTGCCCGGCTGGTGGGCCTGAGCCCGGAAACGCCGGATAACGCCACCGATACGGCGGAGCGCAACGGGATCGATATCGACATCCTCAGCGATACCGGTAACCGGGTTGCCGAGCAGATGGGACTCGTATTCGAACTGCCCATGGCCCTGCGACCGATCTATGAAAAGATCGGCATCGATATTCCGGCCTTCAACGGCGACGACAGCTTCAGGCTGCCGGTGCCGGCAACCTACATCATCGGCCAGGATGGGGTGATCGTTTACGACTTCGTGAATGCGGATTACACCCTTCGCCTGGAGCCGGCCGAAATCGTTGCCAGCCTGACTTCCAATTGAGCTGTCACGGGGAGGGGGGTGGCTGAGTGACCATTGCTTCTTTGTGGCGTGACAGCCACAATATCCGGATATCATCCTTGATTTAAGTCAAGAGCGGACAGCAGTATGAACGAAGCAGTACCCCCTTCCCCGAAATCCGGCCCCTTTTCCGATCTCCTTGAAGCATCGGCCGACGGCACGCCGACCCTGAATGACGGCGTGCACCCCATGCCAGATCTGCTCACCATGGATGCAGAGACGGTGCTGGAGGCCTTCAAGGTCAGTCAGCAGGCAGATTTTTCGAAGATTATCAGCCAGTTGGAAGACCCTGAAAATCCGCTGAACCGGCTCCTCGGGGAGCTGCGGGAGATCGCTGAAAAAGAGCCGGGTAACCGGTTCAACGAACTCGACATATTCCGTCCGGGGGCCTTGAGCGAGCTGTTCCTGGAGCTCCACGACCACGTGATGGACCACCCGGTATGGCGTCACCCCTTCTTTTTGAGGATCTTCAGGGGGGATTTCAACGAACGGCAGCTGACTCTCTTCGCAAAGCAGTATTTCAACCAGGTGAAGAATACCCGCCAGTGCGTGGCGCTGGCCCTGGGGCGCTTTTCAGGGCTGATGCCACTGCCCTACGGATGTCTCAACGAGCGGGTCTCCGAGCTGGCACAGATCGTACTTGCGCAGCTCCTGGCCGACGAGTACGGGGTGGGGACCCATGCCATCGACGACTATCCCGACCTGCACGGGCTGCTCAGTTCCACGACCCACATCGTGATGTACCGCAACCTGTTCGAAGGTCTCGGCATCCCCTTCGAGGAGCAGGATGTGGCGATGCTTCCCGGCGTGGCGGACAACGTGCTGACCCAGCGCCTGCTCTCCGACCACCCCTCGTTCAGCATGGTCGAATCCCTCGCTTCGGTGGGGCTCGGCATGGAGTGGGGTGTGCCCGAGTTCTTCAGCCTGCTGCTGGGTGGAATGATCCGCTGGGCCTGGCAGAACGACGTGGAGCTCACCCGGAAGCACCTGATCGTCTTCATAGCCCATGTTCAATACGATGTGCTGCACGCCATCTCGGTGATGTTGGTCACCAGTTTCTTCAATCACGAGGACGATGCCGTATCCCGGATCAAGCAGGCCACCAACACCCTGATGTCCAGCCGCTACTGCATGATGAGTGATCTCTACCGTCATGTGTTCGAAGAGGCGTGTGCGGATATCGACGGCATAGACCTGGCGCCGGAGTATCACCTCAAGGACCGCCGTATCGCCGATGCCCTGCTGGAGGCGCGCAAGCAGGTGGCCCCGGATCGCGTGGTGGGTGGTGTAGACTACCAACGCAGTGAAAAGCTGCCGTTTGTCTTTTCCTGAGAAATAACGCCTGTAGGAGCCGTCTCCTGACGGCGAACTCAAGGGCGCGTGACGCAATCGCCCTGGGGACAGGGCGCCTACAGAAATAACAAAAGAGAGATACCGATGCAGGGTTTTTCCAGTGATGCAGGCGAGCGGTTCCGCAAGCGCCTGATTGCCACCGCAAAAGGGCGCCACGGGGCCAGGGACATGAGCCGGGAGGAGGCGGAAGAGGCGCTGAGGTTTCTATTCTCGGCAGAGGCCGATCCGGTCCAGGTGGGTGCCTTTCTCACCGCCATGCGTTTCAAGGGGACAAGGGTCGAGGAGATGAAGGGCTTTCTCGACGCCATGGAGGGAACGGCGACCCTGGTCTCACCAAAGGTGGATAACCTGCTCAACTGCAACGGCCCCTACGATGGTCGCAAGAAGGCGCTCAATCTCAGCGTGCCTGCCGCCATCGTGGCCTCGGCTGCCGGTGTGCCCGTGGTACTTCACTCCAATACCGGTCTGCCGCCCAAGGACGGGGTGACCAATGCCAGGCTGCTCGAGGCGATGGGTATCGCCGCCGCCCGTGAACCCGCGATGGTGGAAAGTGACCTGGAGCAGAAGGGGTTCGGCCATCTGCACGCCTCCCGTTACCTGCACGGGGTGGAGCGGCTCAAACCCTACCGGCAGGTGATCTTCTACCGCTCATTTCTGCACGCCTGCGAGGTGATGCTCAATCCCGCCGGGGCCAAGCGTTCCCTGATCGGCGCCGCCCATGAATCCTTCCTGGAGCGCTTCGCCACCGCAGCCGGTGAACGTGGCCAGAAGCGGGTGATGGTGGTGCAGGGCCTGGATGGTGGCGATGAACTGCCCCTCGCGCCGACCCCCGTGGTGGAGTACCGCGATGGCGCACTCGATAAATTCACCCTCTCTCCCGGCGACTTTGGCCTCTCGGAGGCGAAACACCACCCGTGTGAATCACCTGGCGAGACGGCCCTCCGGGCGATATCGGCCCTGCGTGGGGATGACGATATTCACCTCGATGCGCTGGTATACAACGCCGGGATCCGGATACATCTCGGCGGAGTGGCGGGCACCATCGAAAGGGGCATCGCCATGGCCAGGGATACCATCACGACCGGCGCTGCAGCAGAGAAACTGCTGCAGCTACAGGGCTGAGCTGAACACTCCCGGTAATCGGCTCTGTCCGGGGACTCAGATCAGTATACGGGCTCAACGGTGATGTCGAGCTTCTCGTCACGACCGCCCAGCCGGCCGAACTGCCCGCCGGTGACCCGGTACAGCTCCTTTCGGGAGGTGTTGACCTTCCAGAAGAACTGTTGCCAGTTGTCCTGCCGCAGGTGGTAGAGGTAGGGCTTCAATCTTCTGACCTGCCAGTCACTCCCGTAGGAGAGGGCGCTGCCCTCGTCGACGATCTGTGGACGCGCCTTGGCCGGTTGCACCAGGTAGGCGTCGCTGAATCTGAGCATGAAGCGTTTCGGGGCACGGTCGCCAGCGTCACTCCGTGTGGCTGCAGCGGGCCGTGAAGCCCCGCAGGTGAAATGGAGAAAATCGATTATCTCTCCCCTCGAGCCGAAGGCGCTGTGCATGCCCCAGCCCTTGGGTGCTGATCCGAAGAGTGCTTTCCGACGCGTCGTATTCATCACAATTCTCCCTCTGCGATGGCTGTTGTCAGCAGCGGCTGGAAAAGGACCGTGTGGAAAGTTTAGTCAAGATGTCTGCCGGTGTCAGTGGAGCACTTCGGGTGATATTGCGTTGATTTCCGGACTACCATTGAAGCCACAGCCATGAGCAGCAATCCATTTTATTGATAAAACGGCTACTGTCTCATCAGGAGTAGTAATATCATAAGCAGTGCCAAACAGTCAGGAGGTAATATGGGTGAGCAACTGCAGGTTAAGAAATCGGGGTCTTCGATTGCCGGAAGGAACGATACCGACCGAAAACTCTGGGTGGTGGCAGTGCTGGCATTTTGGGTCTCGTTGGCAATTACACTGGCTTTTTTTCTGGTAACCGGGAAAGTCGATCTAATACTGCTTTCTATCACGCTCGGGACAATGGTGCTCGGTATCTGGCTCAAGGCGCGCTACCAGTTGAAGCAAAGGAATCCTGGCGGTAGCAATAGCGATTCAACCTGACATGCCGTAAGACGTTGTGGAATCAATCACCCACCTTGTTCCTCAACAATTTCCTACATTGATGATTTTCACGTGGTTGAAGTAAAGGCTGTTTTGTTTTCGTAAACGGCGAAACAAGGAGCAATCCGGGTTTCCTGAAGAGAATTGACCGTTACCGGAGGTTGGGTCCTGGTGAAAAAACTGGCCTTTTTGTTGCTGATCGTCGCAGCCTGGTACTTCGGTTTCCGGGAAGAGGTGGTTACGCTGGGCCCGGGTGTCACCGTGCCGGATGTGCCGCAACAGAAGCCGATTGATAGGCCGGTCAGTTTTCCATTCAATGACTATACGATTACACCCCTGGCGAAATTCAGTATCAGGGCGAAAGTGCTCTCCCGCGAAGAGTACAGTATCGGCAGGGAGGCGGAGCTTTCGCCGTTGGATCTTGCCCTCGGTTGGGGGAGAATGTCCGATGAGGACGTACTGAAGGATATCGAGATCACCCAGTCCGGCCGCTGGTATCGCTGGCGTACCCGGAACTTCCCCATCTCCCGGCAGGATATCGAGGAACAGAGCGGTAATATGCACCTGATCCCGGCCAATGAGCATGTCGAGGATATGATGGATGAGGCCCACAGGGGTGAACTGGTGGAGTTTTCCGGAAGCCTGGTCAGGGTCGAGGCGGCTGATGGATGGCGCTGGATCAGCTCTCTGAGCAGAACGGATACCGGTGCCCGCTCCTGCGAGGTGGTGTGGGTCGAGTCATTCAGCGTAGTGGAATATGATTAACCCGGATACTTGGTTTCCAGGTTAATAAACTGCTTGAGGTTGCGGAAATTGAAAAACACGGTCGAGGCAAGCATCGAATTTTCATTCAAGGGTGAGACCCACAAGATCTCTGCCAGCATCGATCTTGATGCCATGATGGAGAAGCAGGGCACCCTGCCCGATATCCATAGGCTGTTGGCCGCTGAGAGCCGGATAGACACCTACTCCTACATGTACGAAGTGATGGAGATGCAGGAGGTGACCTTCGCCGATGCCGAGGGCCTGGCTGTTGAATGCCTGGTCGGTGATCAGTTCGATTTCGAGAAGTTCGAATCCCTGTGGAAGGAGAACAGTGTGGCGATGGTGCTGGGGCCGATCGCAAAGAAGCATTTCGATGTCGATGACCTGGAGCAGCGACCTGAGATCAAGGCCGCCCTGGTGGAGGCCTTCAATGCCGGGAAATCCACCTGATGTTGCGATCGCTCCGGTTGGGTAACCTTCTGTAGCGGATCGGGTCCGCTGTCTGATTGAGCCGGTCCCATGACGTCACGGCCTGGTGATGGCTGGGCAAGGCTGCAGGGTCAAGGTATCCAATACTCAGCATTCCAGTAGGTGAAACAGGTCGGATTCACACGCTACGCACGCGTTTTCTGCCGAACGAAAAAAAGAAATTTCCAATCTGATTGACCCAGTGCAAGTGGGACACGCTCCTGTCATATTCCAAGGGCTATTCTTCTATTGGTGGTTCACAGGGATAGCTGTTGGAGCGTGATAAATGGAAAAAGAGATGAATCGTTGGTGGGTGGTTCTGGGTGCTGTTCTGATTCAACTCTGCCTGGGTGCGATCTACGCATGGAGTGTGTTCACACCCGCCCTCAAGGCGGTGGGCTGGAGCAAGCTCGAGACCCAGATCGTTTTTGCTGTCGGGCTCGCCTCGTTTGCAATAGTGATGGTGTTTGCCGGGGGTAAGCTTCAGAAGTGGGGGCCGCGTGCACTGGCCCTGGCGGGTGGCCTGACCCTGGGTGCCGGTTACCTCATTGCCGGCCTTACCGGTGGTGATAACTTCTGGGGCGTCTGCATCGGTGTGGGCCTGATCGGTGGCGCCGGCATCGGTCTTGGGTATGTTGTGCCCATCGCGGTGGGTATGCGTTGGTTTCCGGAGCACAAGGGGATGATCACGGGGCTGGCGGTGGCCGGTTTCGGCTTCGGCGCCATGGGCTGGGTGAAAGGCGCAGGGAGCTGGGGGAACCTGATCTCCAGCGTCGGCCTGGCGGAGACATTCATGATCTATGGTGTTGCCTTTACCCTGCTGGTCACGATCGGGAGCATCTGGATGGTGATGCCACCCAGGGGCTGGAAACCGGAGGGCTTCGAGCCGCCCGACCAGAAGGCCGGGGTGGGTTCTGAAGAGTTCGAGCAGGAGGATATCCTCAAGACGCCCCAGTTCTACCTGATCTTTCTCACCTTCGCGGTGAGTGCCGGGGCCGGGCTGATGTCCATCGGTCTGATGAAGCTATACCCCATGGAGGCGCTGCAGGCGGGAGGTTACTCCGCACTCGAGGCCAGTGCCATCGCCGGTACCGCCATGGCCGTCTTCTTCAGTATTGCCAATGGTGTGGGTCGTATCGTCTGGGGTACCCTGAGTGACAGGCTGGGACGCAAGAAATCGGTCATGTACATGGCCGGCAGCCAGGGCCTTATCCTGTTCTTCTTCACCTCCATGGCCGGCAACGAGTACCTGCTCTACCTGGGCGCTGCCCTGATCGGCTTCAATTTCGGCGGCAACTTCGCACTTTTTCCCGCCCTTACGGCGGATGAGTTCGGCAATGGCAGCGTTGGCAAGAACTACCCCCTTGTCTTTCTCTCCTACGGGGTGGGAGGCATCCTGTTTCCGGTACTCGGTGGTATGCTGGGGGATATGGGTAACTTCCCCCTTGCGTTTTCGATATGCGGTGCGGCGTGCCTGGTCGGTGCTGTGGCAGTGGCCATGGTTTTTCCGCCTCACCTGGATGAAGCGCACCAGCCCTTCAGCGTGCACGGGTTTCTGCACCATGCCCACATCTTCGATCACGAGAAAGAGGATAATTTGTTTGGTTAGACCGGTGCTGGAGAGGCGTGCTTAGTGCTCTGATTCCATGATGTTGAAGCGCTTGATCATGCGGTAGACACTTCGTTCGCTGATGCCCATCACCTCGGCCACCTGGGAGCGGCGCCCGGAGTACTTCTTCAACTGGTGCCGCAGGTATTTTGCCGTCAGTTCGTCCAGGCTGGGATCTTGCTTGAACGAGAGATTGATCAGGGCGCTCTGCTTGCTCTGGGATGAGCCGAAGGCGAGGTGTTCCGGCTGGATCTTCTGCTTGTCACGGGAGAGGATGATGGCCCGTTCCACCACGTTCTTCAGTTCGCGGATATTGCCCGGCCAGTCGTAGGCGGTGAGTTTGCGTACCGCGGCTGGGGTGAGCTGCTTGTCGATCCGCCTTGAGAAGTTGTGATTCTCGATGAAGTGCTGTGCCAGCTCTGGAATGTCTTCCCGCCGCTCACGCAGTGAGGGCACGACGATACTGAAACCGTTGAGACGGTAGTAGAGGTCAGCCCGAAAGCTGTTCTCCTCCACCATCTGTTCGAGGTCGCGGTTGGTGGCGGCCACCATGCGCACGTTGGCTTTCAGGTCCTTGTTGCCTCCCAGTCGCCGGAAACTGCCGGTCTCGAGCACGCGTAGAAGCTTGGCCTGGATGGTGGCGTCGATCTCGCCGATTTCGTCGAGAAACAGGGTGCCGCCTTCAGCCCCCTCGATCAGTCCCTTCTTCTGACGGTCTGCCCCCGTGAAGGCACCTTTCTCATGTCCGAACAGCTCCGATTCGAAGAGTTTCTCCTGCAGGGTACAGCAGTCCACGGCGACGAAGTTGCGTGATGCACGCGGGCTGTTTTCGTGTATCGCGTGGGCCACCAGCTCCTTGCCTGTTCCGCTCTCGCCCTGCACGAGTACGGTGATGTTGTCCACCGCGACATCCGAAATTAGCCGTTTTGTCTCCTCCAGGGCCCTGCTGCTTCCGATAAGCGCACGGTGGCGCGAGTTGGACGCCTTGAGCTGGCGCTTGCAGAACTGGTGATCGCTTCGCATATCGGCATTACTGAGGGTGCGCTCCACCGTGAGTAACAGCTCTTCGGGGCTGATCGGTTTCAGCAGGTAATCCTCGGCGCCGTTTTTCATTGCGTCGACGGCGTTCTTTACCGATCCATAGGCGGTGAGGATGATGACGGGATACTCTTCCACCAGTCCCGGCAGCTTTTCCAGGCTGTCGCCATCGGGTAGTCGGCCATCCATTACGATGAGTGAAGGTTCGTGATCCTGCAGGTGTTCCAGGGCTTCTGCCCAGCAGGAGACGCCGGTGGTGCGGTAGCCTGCGCCGGTCAGCTGCCGGACGATCAGGTGGTTCAGGGTGGTGTCGTCTTCTATGACCAGGATGCTATGACTCATGAACTGCTGCCCTGTGTTTTGTCTGGATCGGATAGCCTCAGTTCGAAACAGCTCCCTTCACCGGGATCACTCTGCACACTGATGGTGCCGCCGAGGTTATCGATAATCGTTCGTGCTATGGGTAGACCCAGGCCGGTGCCGTGAGTGCCATTGGCGCGGCGGCTGAAGAAGGGGTCGAAGATGTACTTCTGGTCACTGAGATCGATGCCCACACCGCTGTCCCTGAAGCGTATGACGATCCCCTCGTCGCCCCGGTTGCAACTGATCTCGAGGGTGCCGCCATCCGGCATGGCGTGGAAAGCGTTCTGTGCCAGGTTCAGTGCGACCATGCGCATTTCACTGTCATTGGCCAGGAGGCGTACATCCTCCTGGTAGTGCTCGACGATCTCGATGTTATTGGCATCTGACTCCCAGCGCAGCAGGCTGATGGTGTCGTGCAGGACCTGGGCGATATCGAGCAGCTGCACAGAGGCATTCTGGGGAGCGCTCAGCTTGAGAAGGCGCTCGGTGACATCGACGCATTTATCCACCTCTTTCTCCAGCAGCTTGAGGTAGCTGTCGACATCATCCGTCGGCGCATCGAGCTCGGAGAGGGCCTGCTGGGACTCATGCAAGGCGAACCGCACGGAAGAGAGCGGATTGTAGATCTCGTGGGCAACACCGGTTGCAAGGCGGCCCAGTTCGGAAAGCTTCTGCTCCTGGGAGTATTTGACAGCCTGTTCCAGATCGCGGATCGATTCCACGATCATGCGCTGCTTTTCACCCTTGACGTATGCATCCATCGGCGCGGCATAGACCTCGGCATCCATTATTGTACCGTCTGTGCGAAGGTGGTGGTGTAGTGCCTTGACCGGTTTGCCCAGCCTGTTGATCTCGTGGATGGGGCAGGTTGTCAGTGTGGGTGGGCAGGGCTCGTTTTTTCCATGAGTGCCTTCGTAACAGTAGCCGGGCACATGGTCATCGGTAAGTCTGAGCTGTTCGCGGTAACTCTTGTTGACCAGCTTGATCCGGTAGTCGCTGTCGATGATGCGCACACCGTCGGGTATGGCATCCACCAGGGACTGGAGGAACGCCTCTTTTTCACCCAGTTCGCGGATCTTCTCCTGGAGCGCCTCTGCCATGCGATTGAAGGTCTGACCAAGAACAGCGAGTTCATCGCTACCCTTCAGATCCACACGGGTATCCAGTTCTCCCTGGCGAAGGGCCTCGCTGGCATTGGAGAGGTTGTCCACCGGTTTCAGGACAAAGCGACGGATGAACCACCAGCCGCCACCGATATTGACCAGGACAATCAGCGCGCCAGACCCCATCAGGATCAGCGTTGTATAGCTTGTGCTGCGGCGCAGGGAGGCAGCATCGTAGTCGATGTAGAGGATGCCGTTGACCGGTTTCTTTTCTATTGGGCCATGGCACTGCGTGCAGGGGAGTTTGTTCTGTACCGGATTGATGCTCCTTAACACCTCCCGGCCAAGATGGTCGTTCTGGAAGATGGTACTGGGCTCCCGGTTTGCCTTGTCATAATACAGGTGGTTCCCGAGCAGGTCAGGAGAAGATGCAAAACGGATCTCTCCGTCCGGGTTGGTGATCATCACGTTGAGGATGTTCTGTTGCTGTCCCAATCCGTTGACAATCTGCTTCAGGCCCTCCAGGTCGCGCTTGAGCATCGCGTTTTCAAGGGAGGTGCGCAGCAGCTGGTTTACCTGGCTGACGGTTTGTTTGTGCACATGTCCGATCTCAGCCTGGTACATGCCGATAAACAGCAGGATAAAGATCAGCGTGCTGGCAAGCAGTCCGGCAGCGGTCGCTGCAACGAAGCGGCGGTTCAGTCTTGAATTCATCCAGGTGAGCATGTCGGATTCCGCGCTGAGTCTCTGGTTATTGTCTGCACTCCATGCAACAGGCACTCCTCCATATATCTGATTTTACCTATATTTTCTTTTATTTCTCTGACAAATTGTCAGTCCTTAAAATCCTTTTTCCAACCATTTTGTCACTCTAGATCCCGTTAATTCCGGTCGCCTTGTTGCAGTGGTGATACCGCAAGGGGCCTGGAATTGGACCCTCCATGCCCATGGGCTGTGACCTCTATCCGTAAGCTCTGACTATTTGGCAGGTGTTATTGGGTGCAAACCGGGATCGTCAGCCCGATATCAGGGATGGCAACACCCCTGCGGCACCTGTTCTGAAAGTGCCAACTGTTCGTAGCCAATTGAAAGTCTTGGATTTATTCCTTTAATGAATTTGTCGGGATTGTCGGTCATACAGGGGATGGCATGGTGGTTGCAGATAGGGGTTTGATTTTTACAGGGTTATTTCAGTTCACGACAAGTTCAGGAAATCACCCGTTTTCAAGCCGATGGAGAGTAAATAATGATGAATAAAGCGGTTCGAATGTTTGGTTGTGCAGCACTGGTCGCCAGCCTGGTGAATGTGCCGGTGTCTGCTTCTCAACAGACAGGCATGTCCGGCATGGGTGGCATGTCCGGTATGGGTGGCATGTCCGGTATGGGGGGCATGAGCGGTATGTCCGGTATGGGCGGCATGAGTGGTATGTCCGGCATGGGCGGCATGAGCGGTATGTCCGGCATGGGCGGCATGAGCGGAATGTCCGGCATGGGCGGCATGAGCGGAATGTCCGGCATGAGCGGAATGTCCGGCATGGGCGGCATGGGCGGCATGGGCGGCATGAGCGGAATGTCCGGCATGGGCGGCATGAGCGGTATGTCCGGCATGGGCGGAATGTCCGGCATGGGCGGCATGGGCGGCATGAGCGGAATGTCCGGCATGAGCGGTATGTCCGGCATGGGCGGAATGTCCGGCATGGGCGGCATGGGCGGAATGTCCGGCATGGGCGGTATGAGCGGTATGTCCGGCATGGGCGGCATGAGCGGCATGAGCGGTATGTCCGGCATGTCCGGCATGGGCGGCATGAGCGGTATGTCCGGCATGGGTGGCATGAGCGGTATGTCCGGCAACCAGGCGGCGAAGCACCAGATCGATTCCTGGAGCAAGGCCCATACAATCGCCAGCGCCTGGCTCAAACTGAGCAATCTCAGTGGTCAGAGTGTTGGAAGGATCAGGAAGATCAACCGCATCTATGTCATCAGCATTGTGGATGAGCAGCCACCACACAACCTGCAGAACCAGTTGATCATCAGGGCAACCGATGGTTATACAACACCTGTTTTCTAGACAGGCAAGAGGTTAAGGAAAGTGGGGTGCTTCATGATCGGCGGACACCTGCTTACGGTCTTTACGGGTGACAGTTGCAGGGATAGGCCTATGGCCCCCGGTTTCCTTACAGCAAGTGCATTTATCCCCCCTTGGGCCTGTTAGCACTATGCGGATATTCATCGACGGAGATCATTTTTTCGCAGGACAAGGCGCACTGAGCGCTGTGTACATGCCGTACATAAGCGAAAGTGCAACGCAGTCATGCGGGAAAATGATCCCGTCCCTCCGGGTTGGCTCTCAAATGAGCCCATTCGGCGTTGCGCATCGTTTATTTGGAGCAACCAAACTACACTCTGCGCGCCTTGCCTGGGCTCATTTGAGAGTCAACGCTGGGTATCCGCATAGTGTTAACAGGCCCTAGCGTTTTGGGCCGGTCAGGCGATGCCTGGCCGGCTGTTTTTTTTCCGGGATGGATGTGAGTATCATCTATAGCATCTCGCCCCACCATTGAGTGGTACAGTTTGTATGACCGATGAGATTAGACACCAGGCACAGATCGACCCTGCACGATGCCTGCTGGCGACAACGGCGATAAGCAACTGCAGTTCATGCATCGATGCCTGTCCGAAGGACGCATGGATTCTCACCGATGAGTCGATCGACCTCGATGAGAACGGTTGTGATGGCTGTGGTATCTGTACACCGGTCTGCCCGACCGGGGCGGTAACGGTCGAAGGATCCGTTCCGCTGCTGCTCGAGCGTAATCTTCTCTCCCTGGTGTGTGGTGATGTAACCCCCTATTCGGCACTCAACCGTGTTGAGTGCATCCACAGCATCGGCCTGGAAACACTGGTCGGTCTGTACCGTGACGGTATGCGACGAATCAGGGCCTGTATCGGTGCCTGTAATGACTGCTCCAGATCGAGTAACGAGGGATTCTGGACAACGTTCATGGGTTTCAACAATGCATTGCATGCCCGTGAACTGCCGATGATCGTGCTCGAGTTTTCCGAAAAGGACTGTTCCAAACAAGAGGAGCAGGCGTCCGCACCAACAGATACCGCACGAAGGGGTTTCTTTTCGAAACTCTTTGGCAGGCAGGCCGTTGGTGCAGATGACGACGCTGTTGAGAACCACACCGATTCTCCAGGGAACTGGCTGGCATCATCAGGGTTTACAGGGCCTTTACCCCATGTGCCAGTGATAGATCCCTCAACCTGCCTGGCCTGTCATGCCTGCGTCAGGATCTGCCCCCAGCAGGCGATTGTTCATGACCAGGAGGCATCCGGGTACCGTCTCTACGCCGAGTCATGCAATGGCTGCCGACTGTGCGTCGATATCTGTGAGCATGGCGCGATTGCCATAGATTCATGGAGCGTGCAGAAGCAGTTCGGATTTGATGTCGTTTCAAAACGGTGTGCTGCCTGCGGTGTCGACTTCAGCCTGGTGCAGTTGGATAGTGAAGCGGAAGATCGCTGTCATATCTGCAGGACAAGCAACAGGTTCAATAATCTCTACCAGCTGATTGACTGATATCACCTTTCAGGTGCATTACAGCTTGTGGCGGCAGTACAGTTCGCGCGCTGTCAGTTTGTCATGATGAATGAAGCATGCCGGGCAGTTTCAACCAGTAATCCCTTGTTAAGGAATATCTAATCAACTTATGAATCGGTGTCTGGCGGTTGATGCAGGGTGATCCTGTGTGGAAAAGCCTGCATTTTTGCCTCGATTCGCTCGATTTCATCTCGCTTCCATGCACCCCGGAATTGTTAGGGGGGCCTGGAGCATGGCTTGGCGTGAGTCTTGCAGATGGCTTCCTTTGGCATTAAATCCGTGTGTTCAATCCAAAGGAGGAGTCCAGACGTGAATAGAAGAAACAAGGTGGGATATTACACGCTCCCGGTGATACTGGGCCTGATGTTTTTGCTGATGCCGTTATTGTCTTTTGCTGAGAGTGGTACCGCGCTGTCTGACAGTCTGCGCAGTTCTCTTAAATCCCAGGGATGGCAGGAATATCAGGCCGAGGATGGCAGTACGATCTACCGTAAACCGGGTGCTGCAGCTGAAGCAGGAGGGAAACCCGGAGAGAGTGAAGAGTTGCAGCGCCAGCAGTTGGCTGAAGCCCTGGGGGCGCGTGGCTGGTTGGCTGAGTGGCAGCCGGATGGAACCCTGGTTATCAGGAGAAAAGAGGACGCTCCGGCCACCTCCTCCCTGAATGTTGTTGAAGCTGCGAGTACAGAAGGTGAGCAGCTTCCCGATCTGCCAGGTTTCAAGTTCTGGCGCATAGAGCGCGGGGATGATGGCTCCATGCTGTTTCACCCGGCGGATAAAGCACTGATTGTGGATAGCCCGGCTGCAGACCAACTGGAGATCAATAGATGTGAGGGCTATGGGTTCACTCCCCAGGGTGTATCTCTGCCTGTTGATGAGTGGTCTGAAGCAAAAGCGTTATCCGAGGCATGGTTGACGGCTTCGGGTATCGAGAATGTACAGGTGGGCAGGATAAGGAAGGTATTGCGCATCTACCTTGCCAGCCTGGTCAGCGACACTGCACCTTATACCCTGGTGCATCAGTTGGCGATCCGCGCATCCGATGGGCATGTAATGCTATTAGAGTGAGGGCCGTCGTCAAGGTATGGATGACCTATACCTGCTCACACTTTCTTGGGGCCCTTCGGGGCCTCTTTTTTTCTCTGTGTGGAACAGGGGTTGGAATAGGGTGTGGAGGGATTGCCTGGGACAGCCATTCACACCCCATGACGTTATGTCAGTCTCTTGGATCCTATTGGAAAAATCTTTTCATTGATTCTAATCACCTGTCGATAACTCAATGAAACAGAAGGGAATATTTTTGCTTCAGGATTCTTGTTTACCTCCCGGGGATTTGCCCGGAGAGACACCTGAAGATCCCGCAGGCATGACAATAAGGCAGATTATTGTTTTCTTTTCATATTCTCTTATTTGATCCCTCTTCTTAAAAAACCAATAAAAACAATAAATAAGGCTCTTTTTTTGGCTTCTGGCACAACAGTTGCCCATAGGTGTTTGCCTGTGAGATCCGGCGCAACAAAAAGATAACAGCCAGAGGAGAACACCTGATGCGGGTATTACTGCCCATCTACAGCAGCATGCTGATGCTGGTCGCGTCATCGGTTCATGCAAATCATCCCATCGCAGGCCTCGAGCCTTCCCAGCGGCCTGCTGGAGCCCCCGTTATCGAGTGGGTGCGCCATGACAAGGCCTGGTACCAGAAAGCACTGACAGGTGTTCAACAACCCTACCCACGAAGCCTCTATTTTCTCGACAACCAGGGTGACTGGTACACCCCGTTCAATCACCCCGGAATGACGGGTCCTTATGACCTTCGGGGATGGCACCGCTAACTGAGGTGCCGAATCAACAGGTTTTTGCCTGCCTTCTGGAAACAGTGGACAGCAGAAAAGACAGTCTCACTTGAGACCGAAATATCAATACACATCGGAGGAATCCAAAATGAAAAAATTTCGAATGCCTAGCCTGAAGGGAGTCGCTAAAGCCTTGGGTCTCGCAGCTGCGCTTGCTGTTGCTCCCCTGGCTTCAGCCAGCATGTACGGCATGTCCGGCATGGGTGGTATGGGCGGCATGTCCGGTATGGGCGGCATGTCCGGTATGGGCGGTATGTCCGGCATGGGCGGAATGTCCGGCATGGGCGGAATGTCCGGCATGGGCGGAATGTCCGGCATGGGCGGCATGGGCGGCATGTCCGGCATGGGCGGCATGAGCGGTATGTCCGGCATGGGCGGCATGAGCGGCATGTCCGGCTACTTCAAGATCACTCCCCAGGGACAGATCTTCTTCTATCCCGCTACCGGTATGTCCGGCATGAGCGGCATGTCCGGCATGAGCGGAATGTCCGGCATGGGCGGAATGTCCGGTATGGGCGGAATGTCCGGCATGGGCGGAATGTCCGGTATGGGCGGAATGTCCGGCATGGGTGGAATGTCCGGTATGGGCGGAATGTCCGGTATGGGCGGAATGTCCGGTATGGGCGGAATGTCCGGCATGGGCGGAATGTCCGGCATGGGCGGAATGTCCGGCATGGGCGGTATGTCCGGCATGGGCGGCATGAGCGGTATGTCCGGTAACTGGGTCTGGGTACCCAGCGGCATGTCCGGCATGGGCGGAATGTCCGGTATGGGCGGAATGTCCGGTATGGGCGGAATGTCCGGTATGGGCGGAATGTCCGGCATGGGCGGAATGTCCGGTATGGGCGGAATGTCCGGCATGGGCGGAATGTCCGGCATGGGCGGTATGTCCGGCATGGGCGGTATGTCCGGCATGGGCGGAATGTCCGGTATGGGCGGAATGTCCGGCATGAGTGGCATGGGCGGCATGAGCGGTATGTCCGGCTACTTCAAGATCACCCCCCAGGGCCAGATCTTCTTCTACCCGGCTAGCGGTATGTCCGGAATGTCCGGCATGGGCGGCATGAGCGGTATGTCCGGCATGGGCGGCATGTCAGGTATGTCCGGCATGGGTGGCATGGCCGGTATGGGTGGCATGAGCGGAATGTCTGGCTGGAACTAATCGCCAGTTCTGTTCATGGAACTCCCTAGCAGGGAAGCTTCAGGGCGCATGGATGCGCCCTTTCCTTGATCAACTCCCACAGTAGAGAAATGCGACAAGCATCATTAATGGCGAGGCGATAGCTATGAAGTTGGAACAACTGTTTACATTTACAGCCCTGCTCGTTTTCCTGTCGTTGCTGACGGTCAACGGGGCTTTTGCGGCTGATACTGCGAAAGCCGGGTATGAGAATGCACGATGGCATCCGCTCCATTTCAAACCGGCCATTGCTGACGCTACAGACGAGCAGTGCCTCGAGTGCCACCAGGAGGTGCTTGATCGCAAGGTGAGGGAAATAACACCTGCCGGGGTTAAAGCCTCGGATACCCTGGCCTGGTACCAGACACTGAGCACCTATGAAGGTCCCCAGGAGACATTTCATCGCCGTCACCTGGTGACACCCCTGGCAAAGGAGGTGATGGACCTGAAGTGCAACACCTGCCACGAGGGGAATGATCCCCGCGAAGAGGCACCTATACCCCCGGATCATGCGAATAATGACTATACCCTGCGCAAGGCGGTCAATCCCGAGATCTGCCTGATGTGCCATGGCTCCAGTCCATACAAGCTCATGGGTCTGCCCAGTCCCTGGTCCGAGTCCCGCACCATGTTCCAGGAGAACTGCCTGCTCTGTCATGCCGGTGTACGTACCAACCGACACCAGGTCAACTATCTCAAGGCCGACGCCATCGAAGAGGCCGGCAAGAAGGATTCCGATGTCTGCTATGGCTGCCATGGCGGACGTCAGTGGTACCGCATCTCTTTTCCTTATCCGCGCCATGCCTGGAAGGGAATGGCAAAAGAGATTCCTGAGTGGGCGAAAGACAGGCCGACCGAGTCAGAGCCCAGATTCCAGATCAAGACCAAGCAAGCGGCGAAGTAGTCTTCCGTAGACGGAGAGGTAAGGATGAGCAATACCAAAACAGATAAAGATCTATCCGGGCGCCTGAACCTGACACGGCGCTCGTTCCTGAAAACCACGGCGGCAGGCGGCGCGGCTATTGCCGCCGGTGGCCTGGTCGAAATGAAGACCGCAAAGGAGGCGAAGGCCTTCGCTTACGAGCCATATCCCACTGATGATCAGCTGCAGACCGTGGTGACCAGCTGTGCCCACAACTGCGGTTCACGCCACATGCTGGTGGCCCACAAGTGGAAGGACGTGATCGTCCGCCTCTCCACTGACGATGGCAGCTACCAGCGGGGTGGTTACTTCGGCAAGGATGGCAACGATGAGCCACAGCTCAGGGCATGCCTCAGGGGACGCTCGTATCGCCAGCGCCTCTACTCCGCAGAGCGCCTGCTCTATCCCATGATGCGGGTGGGTGAGCGCGGCGAGGGCAAGTTCAAGCGGGTCTCCTGGGATGAGGCCCTGGACTTCATCGTCAAGAAGATGGTCTATCTGAAGGATACCTATGGGCCTACTGCACTGCTCGATCAGAGTTATGCCGGCGCCTCGTACGGTGTGCTGCACAAGTCTGACCAGATCGAGGGATTGCTGGCCCGTTTCCTCGGTATGTTCGGAAGCCGCACCAGTTCATGGTCGGTACCCTCGTACCAGGCCACCACCTTCAGTTCACGCATGACGTTTGGAACCATTGAGGACGGTAACGAGGATGACGCCTTCGCCCACTCCAAGCTGATGATCATGTGGGGCTGGAACCCGGCCTACACGTTTCATGGTGGCAACACCTTCATGTACATGCGCATGGCCAAGCAGCGGGGCTGCAAGTTTGTGCTGGTGGACCCCCAGTACACCGATTCCGCATCCGCATACAACGCATGGTGGATCCCCATCAAGCCCAATACCGATGCGGCCATGATGGCCGGCATGGCGTATCACATCTTCGCCAAGAACATGCATGACCAGGAGTTTATCGACAAGTTCTGCCAGGGGATGGACGAGGGCACCATGCCTGACTGGGCCAAGGACAAGGAGAACTTCAAGGATTACATCCTCGGCAAGTACGACGGAGAGCCCAAGACGCCCGAGTGGGCTGAGAAGATCTGCGGTGTGCCTGCCAAGGACATCAGGAAACTGGCCACCATGTACGCCAAGACCAAGCCGGCGGCACTCAAGGCCTCCTGGGCGCCCGGGCGCAATGCCTATGGTGAGCAGTACAATCGCATGGCGGCAGCCCTGCAGGCGATGACCGGCAATATCGGTATCCTGGGCGGTTGCGCCGAAGGTGTCGGCAAGGCGTGGCACGCCGAGGCGGTGGCCTATCCCTACGACCAGTACTCCAATATCTGGTTCCAGTCCATCAAGTCGGACCGCTGGGCCCACTGTGTACTCAACTATCCCGATGTGAAGCGCGAGGATATCGGTCTATGGCAGCGGCAGGATGAGACCGATGGCCAGATCCCCAACATCAAGGGCATCTTCTGGCAGGGCTCCGACTGGTTCAACCAGCTCACCAATATCAATAAAGAGATAGAGGCGATGAAGAAGCTGGAGCTGGTGGTCTGCATGGACTCCACCATCACACCCTCCGGTCTCTACGCGGACGTGCTGCTGCCGATCGCCACTCACTTCGAGCGTCACGACGTGGCGCTGCCCTGGTACAAGGGACACTACTATATCCACAGGCCCAAGGTGATCGAGCCGATGGGCGAGTCGAAGACCGATTTCCAGGTCTTCACCGAACTGGCCTACCGTATCGGGGGCGATGTGTTCGGTCGCGCCTTCAATCCCAAGGCCAACAGGGATTACTTCCACGTCAACGACAATGTCGACGAAGCCTACCTTCGGGAGTGGTGGGAGACCAAGGTGATCGCGCACCAGCATGTGAACATGTCATGGGACGAGTTCAAACAGCACGGTGTATACAAGTTCACCTTTGACGAGCCCCATGTCGCTTTCCGAGATCAGATCGAGAACGGGGCCAGATTCCAGACGCCGTCGGGCAAGATCGAGATCCTCGCAACCTCACTTGCCCAGATCACGGACTGGAAGAAGACCATGTACGGGTCGGAGATCCCCTATATCCCGAAGTGGATCGAGCCCTGGGAGTCCCTCAACAGCCCGAAGACAGAGAAGTATCCGTTCCACCTCATATCACCACACCCCAGGTGGCGTACCCACTCCATCTTCAACAACTGCAGCTGGCTGCGCGAGACCTACGAGCAGGAGGTGACAGTCAACGCATCCGATGCCAGGAAGCTGGGCATCAAGACAGGTGACACGGTGGAGGTCTGGAACGATCGTGGCAAGTGCGTGGTACCGGTCTACGTTACAGAGCGATGCATGCCCGGTGTGGCGGTACTGCACGAAGGGGCCTGGATAGACCTGGACGAGAACGGCGTCGACCGGGCAGGCAACCCGGACATGCTGACCCTGGATGAACCGAGTCCTGCCGGCGCGTTCGCGTACAACACCGTGCTCTGCGATATCAAGAAGACGGATCTCGAGCATCGCCCGGGTTGGGACAAGCTGGCCACGTCCCGTGCCCACGTCTTTCGGCGCGATCTTTGATCTTGGAGGAGAAGAACAATGTCAGAAACAAAAGACAAGGCCAAGATAAAAGAAGCTGTCAAGCGCCGTAAGCGCGAGACCTATACCCCGGTGAAGCCTGACAAGCAGTTCGGCTTCGTCCACAACAATGTCGACTGCATAGGGTGTCGCGCCTGCGAGATCGCCTGCAAGGACAAGAACGGCCTGCCGGCGGGTCCCCGCTTCAGGCGCGTTCAGTACGTGGAGGGTGGTACCTACCCGGAGGTGTTCGCCTACAAGGTCAACATGTCATGCAACCACTGCAGCGAGCCTGCATGCCTGCCCACCTGTCCCACCGGTGCACTTTTCAAACGCAAGCAGGACGGTATCGTCGATATCGATTCGACACTCTGTATCGGTTGCCGCCGTTGCGAGGCGGCCTGTCCCTTCGGTGCGCCCCAGTTCGACCCCTACGACAACATCATCAAGAAGTGCAACATGTGCGTGGATGAGATCGAGGCGGGGCGTAAACCCTACTGTGTCATGGCCTGCATGATGCGCGTGCTCGATATCGGTCCGGTGGAAGAGATCTGGAGCGGGGAGTTGGAGACCGTCGCCATCGGGCCCAACGACGAGGTCACCCGCCAGGTCAAGAACATGTCCAACATCGAGCTGACCAAACCTTCCATCGGTTTTGTCGCCCATGACAAGGGCAAGGTCAAATGACCGGGCAGGCATCCATGAGTAGTGAATCCAAGACCTCCGAGATGCTCGCCTCTCTCTGCGGGGTGATCTCCGATGATATCTCCATGCTGGCGACCCTGCACGACAGGGAGCCGGACGAGGCGATACTGCAGCTTCTAAGGGAAGAGCACTTTCCTGAAGGGCTTGGACTGCGCCTGATCGGTGAGCCAGGGATCAGGGCCCTCGACCTGGTGACCCAGTCCCGTGAAGCGCTGCCGGATGAGATCGACGGGACGATCCTCGATGAGTTGGCAGCGGACTATGCCGACATCTACCTCAATCACAGTATCCAGGCCTCTCCCCTGGAGTCGGTCTGGACCGACGATGAGAGCCTCGCCTGCCAGGACAGTATGTTTCAGGTGAGAAGCTGGTACTCACGTTACGGGCTGATGGCGGAAGACTGGCGAGTGAGGTCGGATGACCACCTGGTACTTCAGCTTCAGTTTCTCGCCCATCTCTTCTCCCTGGAAGAAGAGGATGAGCATGAGCACCTGGGGAATGTTGCCCGTTTCATGGATGAGCACCTGTTGCGCTGGCTGACCTCGTTTGCAGAACGGGTGATGGCGCGTTGCCGCACACCCTATTTCGCCGGGATTGCCATGCTCACGGCGGCCTATTGCGAGGAGATCAGGGATCTCCTGGCCTCCATCCTTGATGAACCCAGGCCTTCTCCCGAAGAGATCGAAGAGCGCATGAGACCCAAACAGCAGCAGGAGGAAGAGGTGCCTGTGAGCTTTATGCCGGGAATGGGGCCTGCTGTATAGCGTTTGATGTTTTCCGATGTGACCTGTGACAGGACAACAGCTCAAGGCTGCTGTCACGGGCTTTGTACAACAACATGCAATCTCACTTAAAGGAGAAGATGGAATGAAGAAACTGACCCCTGTTATGAGCAGCCTCTCCCTGGCTGCGATGCTGGCTGCGGCAGCGCCTGGCGTGCTGGCTGATGCCGCAGCCGGAAAAGCGATCTACGACGGTAAAGGTGCCTGTGGCAGCTGCCATGGTCCTACCGGTAAGGGTGATAGCCCGGCAGCGGCAGCCCTGAACCCCAAGCCCCGCAGTTTTTCGAGTGGCGATTTCATTTACGACACGGATGGCGATGGTAAGAAGGGAACCGACATCGACCTGTTCAACATCATCAAGGACGGTTCGGCGAAATATGGTGGCGCCGCTACCATGCCGGGTCGCGCAGATATCCCCGATGGGGAGATACATGCTCTTGTTGCCTATATTCGATCACTCAAGGAATGACCCTTTAACACGAACAGTACGCTCCCGCTTGAGCCCCTCCCCGTCATCTCGTTGGTGATGATGGTAAGGGGCTTTTTTTTGTCGGAATATGCGATTTTTTCAACATGTTTTCCATGGGTTACCATTCTGGCAGACCAGGTAGCGGGCCTGCAGGGTGCATGATGAACTGTCCAGTCTCCTTGAGTAGATCACTGTTATTGAAAATGCTGGCACTGCTGTGCCTGTTGGCCAGCATGCCGGGGTATGGAGACAAGGTGCCCGCACCGGCGTTTCCCGAGGACCTGGCGTGGCTCAACGTTTCACGTCCACTGACCCTCTCGGATCTCGAGGGACGGGTGACCATTCTCGACTTCTGGACCTATGGCTGTATCAACTGCCTGCACGTGGTGGAAGAGCTGCGTGCACTGGAGCAGCGCTTCGGGGACTCGCTGTTGGTGATCGGGGTCCACTCACCGAAATTTTCCAATGAACGTCGCATGGATACCCTGAGGCGCATCCTGCTGCGCTATGACCGGCACCACCCGGTTATCCAGGACAGTGAGCTGGAGCTGATGAGAATCTACGGAGTGCGTGCCTGGCCGACCCTTATCCTGATCGACACGAAGGGTATGGTCATCGGTTACGTGGCCGGCGAGCGGCATGGCGACCTGCTGGGTGACTTGGTGACCGAACTGCTGCGGGAGGCGGACAGGGAGCGCCCGGCATTGCCCCTGCTGCCTGAGACGGAGCGTATAGCCGGCCAGCCCCTGGCTGCACCGGGTAAGATTATTGCGGGCGCTGGCGAACTGGTGATCAGCGATACCCTGCATCACCGGATCATCGTTACCAGCGAAAGCGGAGAGGTGCTTCAACGCATCGGGGAAGGTGTGGCAGGTTTCAGGGATGGCGCGCTGGAACATGCGCGGTTCGCCTATCCCCAGGGCCTGGCCAGGTCAGGCGACAACCTCTACGTGGCCGATACCGGCAACCATGCCATACGCCATATCGATCTCGCCTCCGGGAGTGTCACCACCCTGGCGGGCACAGGGAAGGTGGGGTACGACCTGAATGCTGCAACCAATGCCCGCACCGTCTCCCTGCGCTCTCCTTGGGACCTGGCTCTCAGGGGCAGCGAACTCTATATCGCCATGGCCGGCTCACACCAGGTATGGGCCATGTCGCTGGATGACGGAAATATCACCCCCTTTGCAGGCTCTGGTGGTGAAGGACTGAGGAACGGGGCGCTGGAGCGGGCCACGTTCAGCCAACCCAGCGGTCTTGCCCTTTCCGGTGACAGGTTGTTCGTTGCGGATGCGGAGGCGTCCGCCATCCGTGAGATAGATCTCGCGGAGGGGAAGGTCAGGACGCTGCTGGGCAAGGGGCTGTTCGAGTTCGGGGATGAGGATGGCAAACAGGACGTGGCCCTGCTGCAGCACCCCCTCGGGGTGGCCATGTTGAACGGCACACAGCTGCTCATCGCCGATAGCTACAACCACAAGATAAAGCGCTACGATCTTGGCACTGGTGAACTGGTCACCCTCGTGGGCAATGGCGAGCCCGGTGACCTTCACCGCATCGATGAAGCCAGTCTCAACGAACCGGCGGCCGTGGCGGTCAGCGGGAACAGGGTCTGGATAGCGGATACCAACAATGACCGGGTAGTCAGTTTCAGCCTCGGCGACAGGCAGCTGAGGCCGCTGGCCGTCGGCAAAAAGAGGTGATGATCCCGGTGGATAAGGCAAGGGAAATTGGTGTATACCTATAAACCCTATAAAAAATAGAAGATTCAAGGGTCCGCAACGAGGCCCGGGAGAGAGGAAACTATGTCCAAGAAGCATCCAATTATCGCAGTCACAGGCTCATCCGGTGCGGGTACCTCCACCGTCAAAAGTGCCCTTGAGCACATCTTCGACCGGGTCGGTGCAAATGCCGCATTTGTCGAGGGTGACAGTTTTCACCGTTACAACCGCAAGGAGATGAAGAAAGAGCTGGAGAAGGCCAAGAACGAGGGGCGCAATCTCAGTCACTTCGGTCCGGAAGGCAATCTCTTCGAAAAGCAGCAGGAGCTGTTTCGCAGCTATAGCGAGTCTGGCACCGGCATGCGCCGGCGCTATGTGCACGATGAGCACGAGGCGGCACTCTATGGCTCGAAGCCGGGAACCTTCACCGAGTGGGAGGATCTGCCGGGCGGTTCCGATCTGCTCTTCTACGAAGGCCTTCACGGCGGCGTGGTGTGGGATGGCCAGAACATGGCAGACGAGGTGGACCTCCTCATCGGTGTCGCGCCCACCGTCAACCTGGAGTGGATTCAGAAAATTTCCAGGGATACGGGCGAGCGGGGTTACCTGCAGGAGGATGTGATCGACAACATCCATCGGCGGATGTACGACTACATGCACTACATCATGCCCCAGTTCGAACACACCCATATCAATTTCCAGCGCATTCCCATGGTGGATACCTCCAACCCCTTCATGGTGCGCAATATTCCCTCACCGGATCAGAGTCTCGTGCTGATCCACTTTCTCAAAGACAAGCCGTCGGTGGAGTACAAGCTCAACCTGCGCGGGTTGATCGAGGGCTCCTTTATCACGGGTTTCAACACCCTGGTCATCCCGGGTGGCAAGATGATGTACGCCATGGAGCTGATCCTGACCCAGCGCATCCTCGACCTGATGAAGAACCGCAGCCAGGTGGGCGATATCGGGATGTAAGCGAAGGGACTTCTCTGTTCTTCCTCTCATTGCTGTCCCACAAATATTGCAGACATTGTCCTGACAGCGTTATCACAATCTGGTTATTTACATGTTGCATCGGATCGAGACATGAAAAACCTGATAAGTACTTCCCCTCTCCCTTTGAGGGAAGCACCCTCCGGGTATAAAAGGGTCAGGGTGAGGGTGAATTAAATCAATGGATTGTTTTCTGATTCCCCTCACCCCAACCCTCTCCCCGAATGGGGAGAGGGAGTTATGGGACAGCAGTGATATCTTCTCATTTCGGTGCAACTCACCGGGATGAGAGGGCTTTTTGGCTGTTCATCCCATAACCCCAGTATCGCCATGGTCTCGTTTCCCTCGGGTTGAGCACACCCCGGAGGCCGTATCCGCTATAATCCGCATTTAGCCGGTTAATCCTCTCGTACCATGCAATCAGCACCCGACCTCTTCTCCTACCGCCAGTACTGGGCCAAGCGCTTCGGTACCGCACCGGTATTGCCCATGTCCCGGGAGGAGATGGATCAACTGGGTTGGGATAGCTGTGACATCATCATCGTCACCGGCGACGCCTACGTCGATCATCCCAGTTTCGGCATGGCACTGATCGGCAGGCTGCTGGAGTCCCAGGGCTTCCGGGTGGGGATTATCGCCCAGCCGGACTGGCGCTCAGCGGAGGATTTCCGCAGGCTGGGCAAGCCGAATCTCTTCTTCGGTATCACCGCCGGCAACATGGACTCCATGGTCAACCGTTACACTGCAGAGCGACGGATCCGCTCCAACGATGCCTACACCCCGGACGGGGAGGGGGGCAAGCGTCCGGACAGATCGGTGGTGGTTTATGCCCAGCGGGCGAGGGAGGCGTTCAAGGGTGTGCCGGTGATCGTCGGTGGTATCGAGGCGAGCCTGCGTCGAATAGCGCACTACGATTACTGGTCTGACAAGGTGCGCCGCTCCATCCTGCCGGACTCCAAGGCGGATCTGCTGATCTACGGCAATGCCGAAAGGGCGGTGGTGGAGGTGGCCCACCGGCTGGCCAATGGTGAAAAGATTTCACAGATCACCGATATCCGCGGCACCGGTTTTATGCGCCAGGGGCGACCGGAGGAGTGGATCGAGATCGACTCGACCAGTATCGATGAGCCAGGCCCGGTGGATGCCAGGCCGGACCCCTATGCCGCGACACCGGCTTGCGAGCAGTCTGAAGCCGGTGAGCGAAAGGTGGTGTCGTTTCACAAGCGACCGAAAGGCATGGATCGCAGCCGTACTGTCGTTCGCCTGCCCTCCTATGACCAGGTGCTGGACGACCCGGTGATCTATGCCCATGCATCGCGGGTATTCCACCTGGAAACCAACCCGGGTAATGCGCGCGCCCTGGTGCAGGCGCACGGTAAACGCGATGTCTGGCTGAACCCGCCACCGCTGCCACTTTCCACCCGGGAACTGGACCGGCTCTACGCGTTCCCCTATACACGGATACCACACCCGGCCTATGGCGATGCCAGGAACCCGGCCTGGGAGATGATCCGTTTCTCCATCCCCATCATGCGGGGCTGTTTCGGCGGTTGCACCTTCTGTTCGATCACCGAACACGAGGGGCGCATCATTCAGAGCCGGTCTGAAGATTCCGTCATCCAGGAGATCGAGACCATCCGCGACAGCGTGCCCGGTTTCACCGGTTCCATCTCGGATCTCGGCGGGCCGACCGCCAACATGTACTTCATGCGTTGCGAGAGCGAAAAGATCGAATCGAGCTGTCGGCGCCTCTCCTGTGTCTTTCCCGATATCTGCAGCCATATGCAGACATCCCACAAGCCGTTGATCAACCTCTACCGCAGGGCACGACAGGTCAAAGGGGTAAAGCGGGTGCTGATCGCGTCGGGGCTTCGCTACGACCTGGCGGTACGCGATCCTGAATACATCAGGGAGCTGGTTTCGCACCACGTGGGTGGTTACCTGAAGATCGCCCCGGAACACACCGAAGATGCCCCTTTGCAGATGATGATGAAGCCGGGCATAGGCACCTACGACAAGTTCAAGCGCCTGTTCGATAAATATTCCAACGAGGCGGGCAAGGAGCAGTACCTGATCCCGTATTTCATCGCCGCCCATCCGGGCACGAGCGAAAAGGATATGCTGAACCTGGCACTCTGGCTGAAGCGCAACGGTTTCAGGCCGGACCAGGTGCAGGCTTTTCTGCCCACGCCGCTGGCCATTGCCTCGGCCATGTACCACACCGGGCGCAATCCCTTGCGCAAGATCACCCGCAGGGGTGACGCCGTGATCGTGCCCAGCGGAACCCGCCAGCGCAGGCTGCACAAGGCTTTCCTGCGATACCACGACCCGGAAAACTGGCCCGTGCTGCGAGAGGCGCTGAAGAAGATGGGCAGGGCCGATCTGATCGGCAACGGCAAGAAACACCTGGTACCGGCGTGGCAGCCTGCCGGTACGGGGGGTAAGCCGTCTGCCCCGGTGAAACGGCGTGATCCTTCAAAGAAAAGTGTTGGCACAAGAAAGAAAACAGCTGGCAGTAGGAGCGGTAACAAAGTATCCCGGAGAAAACGGCGTTAACCGGGAAGTGGCCTGACCATCAACAGCCTCAGCCCTTAATTCCTATATCACTCTCCGGTTTGACGTGCTGTTTCCCAGGTGGTATCAACTGATCCCACAATAACCATAAAAACACAATTCAAATTAACAAGTTATCTAATACTTAATTTCCAAAATACGGAGCAGTGATGAAAAAGAAGCAGACACTCGGTTCGACCGCTTTTGCTGTGGGCGTGGGCCTGTTGATCGGTGGATATGCCACCCAGGCTGTCGCTTTCAATTTCGGTGACATGATGAGTCCCGGTAAGTGGATGGGAAATAAAAAGGACCGTTACTACGATGATGTGCCACCGCCCGGATACTACGGGGGACCGGGTGGTGCGCCCTATGGCTATGGCGGCAATCCGGGCCCCGGATACGGGGCACAGCCTTATGGGTACGGTGCGCCTCCCGCAGGTGGGCAGGCACCTTATGGTTATGGTGCCAATCCTTACGGTTATGGCGGACAGCCCGCGATGAACCCCGCCTATCAGCAAACTGCACCTCAGCCTCCAGCTGCCAGCCAACCGGACAGCGCCGACAAGGAGAGGATCCGGGAGCTGGAAGAGCGGATTCGCATGCTGGAGAGCCAGCAGCAGCTGCGTCAGCAGTATCGGCAGTAATCCACCCTCGTGACCGCGCCATGGATCATTCCATGGCGCGGTACGAGCGGGTTGAACGGGTGTAGCTCAATCGAAAAACTGTCTTTGTGTAGCACTGCCGTTGAATGTCTTATTTTCGAGTGACAGATGCTGAGAACAGCCAGGGTGCTACAGCCACTCCACCAGGTAGAAGAGCCTGAAACCCTCGGATGAGCGGCAGGGGCCGTAGACCAGGGCGGCATAGGTTTTCTTTTCCGCATCGGCCGCTTCAATGGCCGCCTCTCTCGATGCCTGAACGGTGACGACATTCTCGGGAAAGCGCTCCCTCCCTTTACGGGGCGCGTAGATCACAGCGAACTGTTTTTCGACCAGATCCGATTCAGGATCGACCATGATTTTCGCCATCGGTAACTGACTCCCTTAAGCTGTTTTCTCAAAACGGAAATAGTTGAACGCCTGCTGGCCGCCGGCCGGTGTAACGTGTTTTTCCCAGTCCGTTTCATGCAGGGTGTATTGGGGGCCGAGTTCGGCCTGGATTCTGTCCAGGTCGTACTGGACGATGTTCAGGCCGCTGCACTTCTCAGGGCCCTCCGGGCCAAAGGCGGCAATGATCAGTTGACCACCGCTTTTCAGGTGGCGGGAGAGATTGGCCAGGTACGCTTCTCTCTCTGCCGGGTCCGTGAGGAAGTGGAATACCGCCCGGTCATGCCACAGGGCAACCTGTTGCGGCAGTTCGAAATCCGTTGCATCGGCCTCTATCCAGTTGACCCGTTGCGCCTCTTCTCCCAGCCGGTTGATCGCAATATCGAGGGCAGACGCGGAGATATCCAGCACCGAGATATGCCCATAGCCAAGTTCCAGCAGATGATCCACCAGCAGTGAGCAACCGCCGCCGATATCGATAACCGGCTCCTGGTTGGAGATACCGCTGTGCCCGATCAGTTTCAGGGAGAGTTCCGGGCAGGGCTGGTACCAGCTGACCTCGGTGGAGGACTTGCTTCTGTAGACCTGTTCCCAGTGATCTTTTGTTTTGGACATGTTCCACACCTGCGCCAGTATCGAACCGGCCCGAGTTTAGCGCATCCAGGTATTGGATGTGCAGTGGCAGGGGTTATTTATCCAGCGGCCATTCCTGCTTGGCAAGCACCTCGTTGCCACGGAGTTGAAGCTCGCCCACTTCTATGGCGTGGTCGTATTGCCGGTTCAGGCTCTTGATGGCATCCAGGTTGCCGTTGTACCAGGCGGACTCGGCGAACGCCTCGGCAAGGCCGATAAACATGCGCTGGGCTTCGTAGTACATAACATCATCGGTCTCGGCAAAGGCCTCGAGACGGGAGATGGAGCGGAAATGCTCCATGAGTTCCTGGTGGTAAGCGCGGTTGTAGAGGAGATCGGCGATCTCTTCGTTGGTACAGCCATTGGCTATTTCGCGTGCTTCGTCAGGGGATACGGCAGCTTTTTCCAGGAAGGGGTTGGTGCAGGCAGGGTGTTCAGCGGCGCCGCCGCTCAATGAGAACGTCAGCATCACTCCAAACAGTGTAAGACCTTTCAACTTCATGGGAAGCCCTCGAGCCGCAGCCTTGGGCTTCAGTATATGCCATATTTAATACGCCTGTAATCTTTCTGTGTTATGCGCCCCTGGATTGCATGGGATTGTTACGTCAATCCTGAGCCTCCTCGTCGGACTCCTCGAAGGCGTAGGGAAAGGCGCTGCGGGCATTCTCGTCGATACTGAGTCGGCGCGAGAGGGGCGGAAATGCGCGCTGGGGACAGTCGCGACGCTCGCATACCCGGCAACTGACACCAATGGGCTCGACCGCCTCCGGGTCCTCGATATCAAGGCCCGCGGCGTAGACCAGCTTGTGGCCATGGCGGATCTCGCAGCCCAGGCCGATGGCAAACTTCCGCTGGGGCTGGAGGTAGCTGCCGCCACTCTCGTAGACGGTGCGGGCCAGGCAGAGATAGGTCTTGCCGTCGGGCATCTGGGCCAGCTGGCGCAGGATGGTGCCCGGTGATGAGAACGCCTCGTGGACGTTCCACAGGGGGCAGACGCCGCCGAGCCGGGCGAAGTGGAAACTGGTGGCGCTCTGTCGCTTCGAGATGTTGCCCGCGATATCCACGCGCACGAAGTAGAAAGGCACCCCCTTGTCACCGGGGCGTTGCAGTGTGCTCAGGCGATGGCAGACCTGCTCGAAACTGGTGCCGTAGAGACCGCACAGCCGTTCGATGTCGTAACGCACGCGCTTGGCGTCCTCCAGGAAACGGCTGTAGGGCATCAGCAGGGCACCGGCGAAGTAGTTCGCGATGGCGATCTTGCAGATCGAACGTGCCTGGGTACTGGCCAGGTCGGCCTGTTCGATCTCCCGGTCGATCAGGTCGCCGTAGATCAGCAGGGCGATCTGGTGGGCGATGTGGAATGCACGCCTGGAGGGAGTGGACGGCTTGGCGATGCAGAGGGTGCGTGTCTCCGGATCGTAGCGTTTCTGCAGGCTGTTGCCGCTCTCGGCATCTGCCAGTTGCACATTGATATCGTGCTGCTCCTGCAGGTACCTGGCCAGGTCGGAGGGCAGGTGGTTGATACTGAAACCGCGCTCTTCGAAGAGGCGCTCGGCAGCGTAGTCGATGGCATCGATATGATTGTTGCGCCGGTAGAAGAAGTCGCGCACATCCTCGTAGGGAAACTGGGCGCCGTGGAGCGCCTTGATGCGCTCTTCACCCGCGATGGACTCGGCCAGTGCCTGGTAGTCCTCCTGGAGCCGCTGGTGGGCCCTGAACAGCTGCAGGAAACGGTCCGCGGTGCGTGGTGAGCATGAAACGGAATCACGCAGCTCCTGCAGTGGTATATCGGTACCGCGGAAGAGGGGGTCGTTAAGGGCCTCGCGCAACTGGTTGGCACGGCGGTCCTCATCCTCGGTCCAGTCGGTGAAGTCGATGCCGATGGCCAGTTCCAGCTTGCTCAGCACGCGCCTGTTGAGGGGGCGGGCGTCGTTCTCGATCTGGTTCAGGTAGCTTGGAGAGATCGCCATCTTGTCGGCCAGGGCGGCCTGGGTCATACCTCTCTGCTCGCGCAGCTTGCGGATACGCTTGCCCAGGTTTATGAGGTGGCTTGGGGGGCGTGGTTTACCGGTCATAGGCGCTCAGTAGTAAATAACATCGCATAAAATACATTTATAAACAGGATGTTATGTCAATATCATTCAATTAACAAGGGACCGGGATCGATTTGCAAAGAATCGGGTCTGCCGCTGCGCCAGGATCTTCTGAAGGGAGCCAGGAACACTGCTATAATGCGCCGCTTGACTCCCTATATGATTTGCATGGATTGAGGACGAGAAGTTATGCGTTATGTCAGTACCCGCGGTGGCGTCGAGCCGGTCAGCTTTGCCCAGGCGGTGATGATGGGACTGGCCACTGATGGCGGTCTGCTGTTGCCCGAGAGCTTCCCGGGCGTGGATGACCAGACCCTCAAGCGCTGGTCAGGTCTTCCTTTCAAGGAACTGGCCGTGGAGGTGATGCTGCCCTACGTGGAGACTGATATCACCCGCGAGGAGCTGACCGACCTGGTCGACCGCTCCTATGCCACCTTCAGCCACCCCGAGGTCACCCCCGTGGTGCAGGCGGGTGAACGTCATATTCTCGAGCTTTTCCATGGACCCACTGCGGCATTCAAGGATGTTGCCCTGCAGTTCCTGGGTAACCTGTTCGAATTGCTGCTGGAGCGTTCCGGTGGACGGCTCAATATCCTGGGTGCCACCTCGGGCGATACAGGCTCGGCTGCCATCTACGGCGTGCGTGGCCAGGAGCTGATAGATATCTTCATTCTTCACCCCCACAAGCGTGTCTCGCCCATCCAGGAGCGGCAGATGACCACGGTGTTGGATGAGAACGTGCACAATATCGCCATTACCGGCAGCTTCGACGATGGCCAGCGTATCGTTAAGGAGCTGTTCAACGATCTCGAATTCAAGGATGAGTACAGCCTGGGTGCCGTCAATTCCATCAACTGGGCACGCATCCTGGCCCAGGTGGTCTACTACTTCTACGCCTGGGGACGCATGACCGGAGGCGATACGAGCCAGAAGGTGAGCTTCTCCGTACCCACCGGCAACTTCGGCGATATCTTCGCCGGCTACGTGGCGCTGCGCATGGGGCTGCCCGTTGAGCGGCTCATCCTGGCCACCAACCGCAACGATATCCTGTCGCGCTTCATCAATACCGGTGTCTACCAGTCGGGCGATGTGCATCCCACCATCAGTCCCTCCATGGACATCCAGATCTCCTCAAACTTCGAGCGCTATCTCTATTTCCTGATGGATTCCGATCCGTCGAAGGTAAACGAGCTGATGCAGCAGATGGCCAGCGAGGGCAAGCTGGAGGTCTCCGAGGAGAAGCGCGCCGAGGTGGCGAAGATCTTCGTTGCAGCAGCGGTTGACGAAGAGCAGACCCTGGCGCAGATCAAGCAGACCTATGCCGACTGTGGCTACATTCTCGATCCCCACACCGCGGTGGGCGTCAAGGCGGCCGAGATCTATCCGGACGCGGTCTGCCTGGCGACCGCCCATCCCGCCAAGTTTGGCGATGCGGTGAACCAGGCCATCGGTGTGGAGGCACCCCCGCCGCCATCACTGCAGGGCTTGATGGACAAGGAGGCCCGTTGCGAGGTGCTGGCTGCCGAAGGTGAGGTGATCCGTCAGTACATGAAGGATACGCTGGCCAGCCGTTAATTTGCCGGTAAAGAGAAAGATGCCGTCCGGGTAGATAATGGACTACCCGGGCGGCTTTTTTTTGGTTTAATATTGTTGCTTTGCAGCAAGCGCAATGGCGGTTAACTGAAATGGCCAAGAAGAACCGGCACATCAATATCCTGGATACCACCCTGCGGGACGGTGAGCAGACCCAGGGGGTATCGTTTTCACCGGCCGAGAAGGTCAACATCGCAAAGGCGCTGCTGGAGTTGCTGAAGGTGGACCGGATCGAGGTGGCATCCGCGAGGGTCTCTTCCGGCGAGAAGGAGGCGGTGGCCAACATCGTTGAATGGGCGGATACCGCCGGTCTTGGCGACCGGGTGGAAGTGCTCGGTTTCGTCGATTTCAAACGCAGTGTCGACTGGATCGTTGATGCCGGTGGGCAGGTGATCAACCTGCTGACCAAGGGGAGTGAGAATCACTGCCACAACCAGCTCAACAAGACACTCTCCCAGCACGTCGGCGACATCAAGAAGACCATCAACTATGCCCACAAGCAGGGGCTGATGGTCAATGTCTACCTGGAGGACTGGTCCAACGGCTATCGTGACAACCCCGGGTATGTCTATGAACTGGTGGAACGGCTGCAGGGCATGGGCATCGGTTACTTTATGCTGCCGGACACCCTGGGAGTGCTGACGCCGGAAGAGGTCACCGACAGCATCTCGGATATGGTGGCTCGCTTTCCCGGGTGCCGCTTCGACTTTCATCCCCACAACGACTACGGCCTTGGAACCGCCAATGCCCTGGCGGCGGCCAGGGCGGGTGCCTCGTCCATTCACTGCACGGTGAACTGTCTGGGCGAGCGTGCCGGTAACGCCCCCCTGGCAGAGGTCGCCGTGAACCTGCGGGACCGCATGGGACTGGATGTCGGTATCGATGAGACCCACCTGGTACGGCTCGGCCAGATGGTGGAGAACTTCTCGGGTAAACGTGTCGCAGACAATGCGCCGATCACCGGTGCCGATGTATTTACCCAGACCAGTGGAATTCATGCAGACGGTGACAAGAAGGGTGGACTCTACCAGACCCGGCTCAGCCCGGAGCGTTTCTCCCGCCGTCGCAGTTATGCACTGGGCAAGATGAGTGGCAAGGCGTCACTGCAGAAGAACCTGGAGCGGCTCGATATATCCCTCTCCGATGAGAATCTCGGTAAGGTGCTTCAACGGGTGGTGGAGCTCGGGGATTCAAAGAAATCGATCACCTCGGATGATCTTCCTTTCATCATCGCCGAGGTGCTGGAGAGCAAGGATTACGACCATATCGAACTGCTCAACTGCTCCATTACATCGGGGCTGGAGCTGGAGTCGACCGCCAGTATACGGGTGCGGGTCTGTGAAAGTGTCGAGTTGGCCGCAGGCATCGGTAACGGTGGCTTCGATGCCTTTATGAATGCCATTGGCAAGATCCTGAAGCGATATGCCATTCCGCTGCCAAGACTGGCGGACTACGAAGTGCGTATCCCCAAGGGGGGCAAGACCGACGCCCTGACCGAGGCGACCATCACCTGGGAGAATGAGCAGGGCACCTTCAAGACCCGGGGTATCCACTCCAACCAGGTCTTCGCAGCTATGAACGCCACCATCCGCATGCTCAACATGCAGATGCACAATATGCAGAAGGTCGAGAGGCGTTAACTTTCCTGGCGCTGGGCCGTCTTGAACCTGATCTGCCGGACCAGGGTCCGGTTCACCGGGGTGGGTATGTCGTGCATCACGCCCAGCCTTACCACGGCGCCGTTTATGAAGTCGATCTCCGTCTCCCTGCCGGCGCGGATATCCTGCAGCATGGATGAGTGGTGACCAGCGGTCGCCGGCAACTGTACATCCTTCAGGTATTCGAGGTAGGCGTCCGCAGAATGCCAGAGCAGTTCCACCCCTTCTGCACTGCATACCCGGAATGCCTCAGCTATCAGCTCCTCTATGATCTTCCAGGAGTGTTCATCGGCCAGCCTGCCGTAAGGTACATCCATAATGGCGCCCAGGGGATTGAGGGCGCAGTTGTACAGGGTCTTGGCCCACAGGTTGGAGCGGATGCTGTCGCTCCCCTCGACGTTCAGGCCGGCCTGCTTGCAAAGTGCGATCAACCGCTCTACACCAGAATCCATACCCCGGGGGAATCGCCCGAAACGGATGGGACCCGCCTCCACGGTGACTTCCACACTGGCATCGCCTCGCCATTCGAAACCGGTGATGATGGTGCCGCCAATCACCCTGTCGGTGTATTCGGCGATGATCTCCTCGTTGCCTATGCCGTTCTGCAGGCTGATACACTCCGTTCCATTCAGCAGTTCACGATACTGTTCGCACAGTTCCCTGGTCTGGAGGGACTTCGAGGTGATCAGGCAGTAATCGTAGTGCTGCCCGGCGGGAACCTCCGGGGATGCACTGAAATCGAAGCTTCCCTCACCCCAGATACCACGCATGGAAAAACCGTCTGCTGCGATTTTATCCGCATGGCGCTTACGGCAGACGGCGTGTACATCGCAATAAGGTGACAGCCGGGCTGCAAGGCTGAGGCCCACGGCACCGGCACCAAGGATCAATAGCTTCATATTCTTCAGGCAAATGGTGATCTGAAACCGGCATCCTACCAATTTATCCCCGGGGATGCCTTTTCAGCGAGTTGATTGCCCCGTAGGGTGGGCTATCTTCACATGTAGAAGGTAATTTCTCGATAAGTGACAGGGAATTTATATCGTTTTCTGCTCAAGATTCTCCACCGATGGACGCTGTACTAGGAGGAGTGATCAGAATAAGGTTCTCTTGGGCCGGGACTGAATAACAAACCGGGTCACTGCACGGGGCAATCCATGGATCTATTCAACAACATCTCGATCGTAAAGCGGCTTGTGGCCTGCTTTGTTCTCCTCGCGATCGTCATCCTGGTGGTCGGTGGCGTCAACTATCGCGGTATGTCCCATATCAACATGGAGACAGAGAAGGTCATCAACTCCTCGCCCCTGATCGACACCGCCATGAAGATGAAGATGGTGATCAAGAGCCAGCAGCTGATCATCATGGAGATCCTCTCATCAAGGGGAAAGGCCGAGGTGGAGCAGTTCTGGCAGGATGCACTTGAACAAAAAAAGAGGCTCTCGGCCCTCGTTACGGAGATGCATGCCATTATGGATGGTACCGTGGCGCACCTGGACGGCATCCAGGAACTGGAAAGACTCGGAACCAACGTTCAGGCCGTGGAAAGTCTACATGATGAGCAGTTGCTGCCAAGACTGGAGCAGATATACCGGGTCGTACTCACAGGTTTCGATAACAGTGCGCTCTCGGATGAGACCCTGGAGCAACTCTCCCTGGCATTCGATGACCTGGAACAGGAGGTTGAAAAGACCAAATCCCATCTTGGTGAGCTGACCGCTGCATCCATCTCCTCTGCTACCCCCTATACCCAGGAGTATGGCGGGTTCAAACTGCTTTCAGAGACGGTGGATCGGTTCTACAAGAGCATTGTCCATAGCCGTAACGTGATATTCGACTCGGCCTACAGTCGAGGCGAGGAGAAGCGTGCTGGCTTCTCATCGGTTTACCGGCAGCTCGAGGAGAGCATCCAGGCGCAACTGGAAGCGATGAAGCGGGGTGAAACCACGGACGGCAGAGCACTGCCCAAGGTGGGCTTTCTCGATATATCAGTGCAGGCGGACAAGTGGGAGAAGATTCTTGCTGAACGCTTCTTTCCGCACGCCCAGCAATACGTTGAACTGAACCTCCAGCGCATGGTTATCGACGGACAGCGCTATTCAGTGGATGAAGAGGCGGATGCCAATGCAGAGAAGATCATCGAGCTGCTCGACGATGTGGAGAGTATAGGCTGGGAGATTCAGAACAGCGCCCTTCAGGGAACCCGAACCGCTTCGGAACATGCCACCCTGGCCTCGCTTTCGGTAATCGTCGGAGGGCTGGCGATGGCCGTGGTGCTCGGTTTACTGATCACCCTGAGTATCAAGCGGCAATTGGTGCGGATTATCGACCGGCTGCGTGATATCGCCGAGGGTGAAGGGGACCTCACCCAGCGACTGGATGCACAGGAGGGCACTGAGCTGGGTGATCTCTCCAGGTGGTTCAACCAGTTTATCGCTACCATACAGGACATGGTGAAGCAGATCAGGGAGGTCTCCGAACTGCTGTCCACTGCTGCCGAACAGACATCCCTGGTCACCGAGAAGACCGGGGAGGGGATCCGGCAGCAGCAGATCGCCACGGACCAGGTGGCCTCGGCCATGCAACAGATGGTGACCACGGTACAGGAGGTGGCCAGGAATACGGTCAGCGCGGAAGACGCCACCCAGAGTGCACGGGATGAGACGGCCAAAGGTCTCAACGTGGTGATGAGCACCATGGAGCATATCAACCAGCTGGCCGACGAGGTGGTGGCTACTGCCGACGTCATTCAGAAGCTTGCCAGGGACAGCGAGGATATCGGTGGCGTGCTGGACGTGATCCGGGAGATCGCCGATCAGACCAACCTGCTGGCGCTGAACGCGGCAATCGAGGCGGCCCGTGCCGGGGAGCAGGGGCGGGGCTTCGCCGTGGTGGCTGACGAGGTGCGTACACTGGCTGCACGTACCCAGGACTCCACAACCGAGATCCAGGAGATGATCGAGCGTCTGCAGGGTGCGGCGCGAAAGGCGGTAGCCTCGATGGAGCAGGGCAGGGAGCGCGCCCAGGAAGGCGTTCACGAGGTCTCCCAGGCGGGCGATTCACTGCGCGCCATCACCACCTCGGTAGAGAGTATCTCGGAGGTGAATGACCTGGTGGCGAGTGCGGCAGAAGAGCAGAATGCGGTTGCTGACGATATCCGTCAGAATGTAACCAGTATCTCCGGGATCGCGGCCCAGACCACGAGTGGGGCGAAGGAGACCGCCCAGGCCAGTGAGCACCTGGCCGAACTCGCCGCCAAGCTGCAGTCGACGGTAGGCAACTTCAAGACCTGACTCCCTATCAATTGCAGGTTTATACAGGCGCGGCAACTGCGTATATTCACTGCCAGAGATTTACCGGAGATGCAAAGTGGATGCGGAATTCTGGCATCAGCGCTGGGCGCGCAACGAGATAGGTTTTCATCAGAAAGAGATCAGTACACACCTGCGGTCATTCTGGCCGAGTGATGTTCTGCCCCCGGGAGGGCAGGTGTTCGTTCCCCTGTGCGGCAAGAGCCTGGATATGCTCTGGCTGCGTGGCGAAGGGTACGAGGTGATCGGTATCGAGGTCAGTGCCCTCGCGGTCGAGGCCTTTTTCAGGGAGAACAACCTCGAGCCGACCAGGAATCAACAGGGTGAGTTCGTTCGCTGGGAGGTGGATGGCCTGGTCATCCTGCAGGGGGATTTCTTCCACCTGGGAACGGAAGACCTGGCAGGTGTCAGTGCGGTATATGACCGTGCATCCCTGGTGGCGCTGCCGAGGGAAATGAGGTCCGCCTATGCGCGTCATCTCGAAGAGGTGTTGCCCGCGGGTGCCACCACACTTCTGGTGACCCTGGACTATCCGCAGGATGAGATGCAGGGGCCACCTTTCTCTGTAGATGAGCAGGAGGTCCGGTCGTTGTATGGCGAGCGCCATGAGATCGTGAATTGCTACGAGCTGGATGTCCTTGAAGAGAATCCCCGGTTCCGTGAACGTGGCCTTTCGCGCATGTTCGAAAGGGTGTTCAGGCTTTCTCACCGCTGACGACAAAACAGCTGACCGGTCTTGTTCGTCGCTTCCAATCCTCTTTTTCACTGCGGGTGGATCGTTGTCTCCACCTTGCGGGATGTCTCTCTGTTCTGACGCATAAGCAGATACTGTGTCCTAGCTGCACAGGTCTCCATGACATTTTGTCATGATTCAATCCTGGCACTTTCTGCCAATACAAAAACGCATAAAGATTTTTGACTTATAAAACAAAGGGATGTCGATGCCATTTGAAAGTGGCACATAGTTTGCCATTGCCTCAGGAATGTTCGTTGAATACCGGGCTTCAGTTTCAGGATAAAAGCAATAAAGCGAACGTTTATGCGCATCTGCAAGCAGAACTGAAAAAACAGTCAATTGAAAAATAAATGAGGATGGATGTATGGCAAACAGATTGTCGGGGGGCGGGCTCACCCGTAAAAAGTCGCTGTTGATACTTCTCGCCGTGTTTTTTGCGGGCGTGATCTTTGCGGGCCTGTTCAACGTCGGCTTGTCCGCTACCAATGAGATGGGGTTCTGTGTCTCCTGTCACAGCATGAAGGTCAATTACGAGGAGTACAAGGAGACCACGCATTACAAGAATGCATCCGGTGTTCGGGCAACCTGCTCGGATTGCCATGTGCCGAGGGAGTTTGTGCCCAAGATGGTGATGAAGGTTCTGGCCTACAAGGACGTCATGCACGAAATACTCGGCACCATCGACACGCCGGAAAAATATGAAGCGCAACGCTGGGCGATGGCGAACCGTGTATGGGACAAGATGCGTGCAACGAATTCACGTGAATGTCGCAGTTGTCACTCATTTGAACAGATGGATCTCAGTGAACAGGACCGCAGTGCGCGCAAACGACACGGCAGGGCGATGGATGAAGGCAAAGCCTGTATCGACTGTCACAAAGGGCTTGCACACGAGGAGCCTGATGAGCCGGAAGAAGATGAAGAGGGCGAGGCCTGATCGGGACGCCAGGTAAATCAAAACAACAGAAGGTTCGAATACAAATGAAAAAGAGAATCTCAGCCCTGATAATCTGTGCCGGTATTGCAATGCAGGCGTATGCCGGTGATCTTGAACAGGAGAGAGAACTGCGCATTGCGGCAAGTATCGGAGATGTAAAGACCATCACCTCGCTGCTTGATCGTGGTGTGGATGTGAACAGTGCCAATTCCATAGGCAAGACGCCACTGATGCTGGCCATCGAGAGTGACAGCCTGGAGGCAACGGCAGCATTGCTTGCGAGAGGGGCTGATGTCAACGCGACTACCGAGGCGGGATGTACTGCGCTTACATTCGCGGCTGAAAACGGTCACAACGCATTGAGCGCGTACCTGCTCGAGAGAGGTGCTGACCTGACCACAAGAACGAGGGCAGGATGGGACGCAATGACAATCGCGGCGCGCTATGGTCTTACCGATATGGTTGAACAGTTCCTGTACAAAGGCGCGAATCCGAATCTCGGCGACAGGGACGGCAGAACAGCGCTTATGCATGCAGCCGAGAAAGGCCATGCAGAGACTATCGAGTTGCTGCTGAAGTTCGAGGCGGACCTGGAGAAGCGTGACAAGCAGGGATCGACGGCCCTCATTATTGCGGCCGACAAGGGCCACGGTGAAGCGACCGAACTGCTTCTTCAGCGTGGTGCGAATATCAATGCGGATGATTTCGATGGTGCAACAGCACTGATATGGGCAGTAGGACAAGGCAACCTGGATACGGCTGAACTGCTTTTGCGTTACGGGGCGGATATCGATCACCAGGATAGAGATGGTGTGACTGCATTGATGGAAGCGGCGTCCGTGCGATCGGTGGAGTTGATAAAACTGTTGCTTGAGAATGGAGCAAATCAAGCTATCAGGAATCGTAAGGGACATACCGCAATGGATATCGCCAAGCGAAAGCGCAACAGAAAAGTGATCACGCTGCTGAGCGACGCCGTATCCACCAGGTAACGTCAATCTGAACGCTTTGCCTGATGGTGTTCGAGTCTGCTGCCGGGAAAGCTCGGCGTTCAGCCGTGCACGGTCTATGAAGGGAACACCATGGTCCGATTCTCAGGGCTTCCCATTTATAAGAAAAAACACGATTGCCAATTTGACATGTTTTTATTTCCCATAATTACAACAGGTTAACTGGCCGGCTATACAGCAACATGCCATCTTGTCAGGTATTTCGTGGCTCTTTTTTATTGGTGTTGTTTGCCCTGAGTGTTTTTTTCCTTATTTAACAAGCGAATAGATAAGCCCTTGTTGTAGTGGCACATCGTTTGCTCTCTCCACCTGAAATTCGGTTTCGAATACGTCAGTCAGTCATTGCAGTTTCGTATAAGAAAAATGACGGGGCGTATTTCTCCGCTTTTTAGAACTCAGAATAATCGCCGGAAAACTGGTCACCCGGAAGGGTGCGTGCAACCGATTGACAGTGGCCGGCCAAAGGAGAGTCTGCAAATGATCAAGCGTTTGATAGCTGCATTGCGATCTCGCGGGAGAGGTTTGTCCCCTGTCGAATCCCCTGTTGGGAAAGAGGATGACATCTGCCACGCAAGACGCGGTTTCTTTAAGCGGGCTGCCGTGGGAGCAATATCGGTCACAGGCACAGCCGGGGTGGCAAAAGGTGTCATCGACTCCATGCCGAAACCCGATCTCAAGCAGAAGTACGACCAGGATGCACGTGCAGGTGAGGATGAACTGCAGAGCTGGGAATACGTGCAGATGTCCGAAGAGGAGAAGTCGGACATGATCAAATCATTCACTGACAGTTATGCAGACCGGGCATGAGATCTGTTTCTGCCGCCTTAGACCTGTGTTTCAACTGGTTATACGTCAATCCATTGCATACGGTATGAAAGATATCCGGGGGGTATTTTATGTCCAGAGATGACGCCGACGATAATGCTGTGAAAGGCACAACCCGTCGCGACTTTCTTCGCAAGGCGGGGACCTACAGCGTGGCATCGTTGTCAGGTGCTGCCATGCTGTTGTCCGACCCAAAGCCAGCCAAGGCGACAACCAATGTCACCTGGGCCGAACATTTCCAGAAGAACTATCGCCTGATGACTGAAGATGAGAAGCAGGAGGCGATCGATCGCCTGGAGAAGCGCTACTCGGATGAATTCGGCAAACAGGTCACAGTCGATGGATCGCCTGCAATTGATGGCGTGCTCTTCGGTTATGCCCTGAACATCCAGAAATGCATTGGCTGTAGACGTTGTGCCAAGGCCTGTGTTGCAGAAAACAACCAGTCGCGGGGTGATGAGCAGGAGATCGAATGGATCCGTGTGCTGCGCCTGGAGAAAGGGCAGTTTTCCGCAGAAGACAGGGACAATGCCGGCTATCCCGGTAACGACTACGGTATCCAGGTGGGCGGAAACGCCTACAAGCCGGCAGGTGTGGTACTGGAGGGTCAGCACTACTACGAACCCGAACAGGTGCCTGAGAAGGATGCCTTCTATCTTCCGATGCAGTGTATGCAGTGTGAGAAACCGCCCTGTGTGAAAGTCTGCCCGGTGCGCACCACCTACCGTGATCCGGACGGCATCGTCGTTATCGATTACAACTGGTGTATCGGCTGTCGCATGTGCATTGGTGCCTGCCCTTACTGGGCGCGGCGTTTCAACTGGGGTGAGCCCAATCTGCCGGCCGAAGAGATGAACCCGAAAACCCACTACCTGGGTAACCGTCCCCGTATGAAGGGAGTCGCCGAGAAGTGCACCTTCTGCGTTCAGCGTACCCGCAAGGGGCGGTGGACTGCATGCGTGGAGGTCTGTCCGGTCGGTGCGCGCAAGTTCGGAAATCTGCTCGATCCGGAAAGCGAGATCCGCAAGGTGCTTGCAACCAAGAAGGTCTTCCGGCTGAGGGCGGACTTGAACACCTATCCCAAGTTTTTCTACTTCATGGATTAAGGGGGCATCGTGAAACGCTTATTCCAATTCGTATTGGACTTCTTACGTACAGGCTTTACCGGTGGCATTTTCTTCTGGGCCTGGATGCTGTTTCTCGCCTTCTTTATCATGCTCTGGGGCTATGGCGAGTATGTTCAGATTGCCAACGGTATGATCGTCACCAACCTGACCGACCAGGTGACCTGGGGGGTCTACCTGGCCAATTTCGTTTTCATGGTCGGCGTGGCTGCGGCAGCAGTGACCGTGGTGTTTCCCGCCTATGTCTACAAGCATCATGACCTGCACAAGGTGGTGGTCCTTGGCGAGATGCTGGCCATAGCGGCGGTTGTCATGTGTCTCCTGTTTGTCACGGCGCACATGGGGCGTCCTGACAGGATCTGGCACATCTTTCCGGTTATCGGGATCTTCAACTGGCCCCACGCCATGTTGACCTGGGACGTGATCGTACTCACCGGTTACCTGATTCTCAATATTATTGGCGGTTTCTATTTTCTGTACAAGAAGTACTCGGATAGACCGCTCAACAAGCCTTTCTACCTGAGCGTGGTCTTTATCGCCATCGTCTGGGCATTGAGTATTCACACGGTTACGGCGTTTCTGATCAATACCATGCCGTCGCGTCCGATGTGGTTCCATTCCATGATGCCGATAAAGTTCATCACCACGGCGTTTGCGGCAGGTCCATCCCTGATCATCATTGTATTCCTGCTGGTGCGCAGGTTCACACCCATGAAGATCGCGGATGAGGCTTTCCACATGCTCTCCCAGATCGTGGTCTGGTGTCTTGGTATAGCCCTATTCCTGACCCTTTCGGAAGTGGTTACCGAACTCTACCCCAGCACCGAGCACTCCCTGGGATTGCAGTACCTGATGTTTGGTCATAACGGGCTGAATGCACTCGTGCCATTTTTCTGGACGGCCATGGCCCTGATGATCGGCTCATTCATTCTGTTGTTGATACCCAGGGTCAGAAAGAATCTCTATATCCTGCCATTCCTCTGTGTCGGGGTCTTTGTCGGGATCTGGATCGAGAAAGGAATGGGACTGATGCTGCCGGGCGTTATCCCTTCGCCTATCGGCGAATTCACCGAGTACACCCCAAGCCACATAGAACTGATGGTCGTCATCGGGGTATGGGCAATTGGCTTTTTTATCCTGACCGTGCTGGTCAAGGGGGCCGTGGGTGTACTGCTCGGAGATGTCCGCTACGGGGAGAGTGGCGCAGCTGCAAGCTGATGCCACCGAATTCAGGAGACGAAGAACAATGTCCAGTCATCGATATTTAATTTCAGCCCTGTTCCTGCTGACATCCGTCCTGGCGTCGAATGTCTTTGCCGGGGCAGGTGAAGAGTGTTTCGAAAGTCGTGACGGCATGAGCCAGGTTACACAGCAGGAGATCGCGCCCGGTGTCACCAACGTGAAGTGCTCACCCACCACCGGTGGTGTCCTCTACTGGGAGGATCCGTTCGAGGGAACCATACCCATGGGCGATATGCCGGTGGATGCCGACTACTCACATGAAGAGGCAGTGGTGAAACCGCGAGAGCCCCAGATCGACAGGAACAAGCTGCTGACCGTATGCGCCATGGCCTGCCACGATGGAAAGTATGTCCCGGTACCGGAAAACAAGCATCCCCGCCCTTTGAAAATGCACAAGGATATCGTGCCCGATTCAATGGACCTGAAACATGGCAAAGGCGGCATATGGTGCCTGGATTGCCACCACCCGGTGAATCGTACAAAGCTCTTTGACAACTTCTACAACGAGGTCAGTTTCAATCAGCCCCAGAAAGTGTGCGGCAAGTGTCATGGACAGATCTACAGGTACTGGCGCGAAGGCATCCATGGCAAGCGTATCGGCATGTGGGACAAGGGTGGCAAGAAGCGCTGGTGGGTCTGTACCGAGTGTCACAACCCGCACGATGTTGAACAGGGTGACAGAAAGTCAGGCTTTGCCCAGTTGCAACCGGAACCCGCACCCAATCTGCCGCGCGGTATGGACAACGCGGATCACGAACGGGTGAAGCATGGCCCGGGTCACTGAGTGTTTCAGCAGCGCCGCACCTGTCATCAAGGTGACGGCTTACTGTTGAGCGCATTTGCCTTGTGACAAGAGGAGAACGATGAGCAGTTTCAGAGTAAAAGAGAAGATGCGCCAGGATGCCTTCGAGCGTATCTGGGATAACAAGATCAACGCTGTTTTCGCTGATGTTGCGGCTGTCTATGACAGGGCCAACGATTTTGCCAGCCTGGGAACACTGAAAGGGCTTCGACGCCGTTTTATCGCAACAATAGATGTGGAGCAGGGGCAGCGTGTGCTGGATGTCTGTGCCGGTACCAACGTGATCGGAATCGAACTGCTGAAAAAGCAACCAGAGCTCGATGTCTATGCAGTGGACCGCAGCAACGCAATGCAGGAGGTCGGTCATAGCAGGGCTTCGGAGCAGGGTTTCGAGATCAAGGGGCATATCTGTGATGTTCACGAGCTCCCGTTTCCCGACAACCATTTCGATGTTGTCACGCTTCAGTATGCAACCCGTCACCTGCGGGTGATCGATGTCTTCTCAGAGATCAACAGGGTGCTGAAACCGGGTGGATATTTCTATCACTGCGATATGCTCAGGCCTTCAAACCGTGTGATAGAAGAGGCCTACTATCTCTATCTGAAGGCATGTCTGAAGATGACATCCTGGGCCATTCGGTCAAACCCAGTTTCTGTTTCCTGCCACGACTACTTTGTCGATGCCATCCGGCTGTTCTATTCGACCGAGGAGCTGTCGAACCTGCTTTCCGAACTCGGCTTCAGCGACGTCAGTGGGAAATCGATGCTGGGTGGGACGGTCGCTTTTCACAAGGCGTGCAAGGCATGAATGGAACATGGGTAACGACTCATCGGTCTGTGGCTGAGCATCTCGATGTACGTCGGTTTTATCAATCAATCATAGGATAGCGGGATCACTGAAATGACTGCTTACAAAACCATGGTAGTGCATCTTGTGGGTATCTCGACTCTGTTGCTGAGTACCCCTACCCAGGCATTGGATGGCGCCGCCCTGTATGTCGATCGGGCGTGTATTGCGTGCCACGGTGCGCAGGGGCGTGAACCGGTCATGACCGAGTACCCGAAGATTGCAGGTCAGAACGCAGCCTACATGGTAGCCCAGATGAAGGATATAAAAAGTGGCTCCCGTGACAACTCTCATGCTGTCGCCATGACGAACATGATGCATATGATCAGCGACGAAGAGATGGCGGCTGTTGCCGAATGGCTTGAGACACTGCCCTACTAACGACAAAGGGTTGTCCGGTTGCCGATCACTCGGACCAGAGGGGGTCGGTAAGGGAGACTATCCGTTCATAGTAACTGTCGCGATCCATGCCGAGAACGCCGGAGCCGAAGTGTTCCGCGTCGTCTGCAGTGGCGAGATCGCCGTAGTTGATGAGAACTGACTGGTAGAGGATCAACGCGGGCAGGTCCTCGGGCCGGTTTTCAAAGTGCCTGTGTACATAGATGACGTAACCGTCATCAGGATTGTCCGAGCGCGGCTCGGTTTTGGCAAACATGCCGGGCTCGATGCCTTTGGATACAAAGCGGATCTCGGCGGGGTAACGGATACAGCGCCTGTCGTCGAGGATACGCAACAGGGTGGCGTAGTCGATCAGGGGGCCATAGCGTTCATGGATCTCTTTCGCCTTTTCCGCCGCGTGCAGGGATACGGCGCTGTGCACCACCTTTCCGGCGCGTTTTTTTACCTTTTTTTTCTGTTCCATTGTGTTGCCGTTGTCGTTCCAAAGTGGTTGTACGTCTAGCGGATGCAGTTATTGAATCATAACCCAACTGGATGCGGATGCAGCAGCAAAATACCTATGAGTGAGAATCTCCATGGCGAAATATGAATTGAAATTCACCGATGAGGCCGAAGAGGAAGAGTCACGCCAACGCACGCTCGATGAACTGCACGCCTTTATCGCCACGATGGACGGACGTCCATTGGCTGTCGTCACACTCGACGAAAGACAAAGCCTCCAGTGGGACGACGAGGGTGATATCGATTACCAGGACTCGTATGGCCGCCAGATCATCAGTCAGGTCAGCGATGGAGAAACCCAGACCCTGGTGATTAGAAGTCACGAGGGGTTGCCTGTGGCCCTTGCTGCCCTGGATGATAATGCGGGCTGGCAGGGTATTGGCATAGACAGGCGTCTGCGGTTCGAGATTGCAACCATGCTGCAGAATGACGAAACCGAGTTCGAAGGTTAATCTTGCCGGTAATGCTTGTTCCTTTGACAAGCGTCATAACCCAGAGCAAGGAGTCTTTTGAAGCACCTGGCAAATAGACTTTGAGCTGATAGGTTGCATGATGGAGAACATGTTCTGGTTGTCACACTGCCATGCTTCAAGTCAGGTCCTCCTCCAGATTCGATCAGCTCTGGGAACTCCTGATCGGTACGTCTCGCGGCAGTAGCATTACTGCGATACTGGTTACAGCAGCGCTGATGCCAAGGCCGTAAATGAGCAGTTCGAAGGAACCGGTTGCTTGTCGTACCAAGGCGATCAGTTCCACGCCCAGTGGGCCGGCACCAAAAGCCAGTACAAATTTGATCCCAAAGGCCAGGCCATGGTGGCGCTCCGGCGCAAAGCGTGACAGCAGAATGTTTTCGGGCGGCAGGGCGGCTGTATTGAGCGCTACCAGGCCAACTACCAGGCCAAACAACAGCAGGTTTTCACTGCTGGCGATCAATATCAACAGCGGTATTTGGAAAATCCAGCACCACATGTAGACGGTCTTCACTGGAAATCGATCAGCTAACCAGCCGCCGAAGAATTGCATCGCCGCCCCGGCAACATAGACGGCGCTGACCATGATGCCGATTTTGGCCATATTGCCATCCAGTATGTCGACCAAGCGCTCCTCGAACAACTTGGGCATGGCCGCCTGGGTGGTATTGTAGATGAGTCCAATGGTAAACATCGGCAGTAGCATGATCAGGAAAGCTCTCAATGCACCACCTTTCTGGTGTTTCTTTTCGCCATGCTGGGCTACGCCAGTATGGGTTTTACCCAGCCGGCCTGTTCGTACACACCACAGCATTGCCATACCCACAAGCAGGCAAGCAACTCCCGGCACTAGAAACGCCACCCTCCAACCGGAAAACTCCAGCAGCAATCCGGTTATGCCTCCAGCTGCAGCTGCGCCGAGTCCACCGAAAACGCCATTGATCGCCAGTTTCTTTCCTGTATCTCCCTCCGAATGACGTACCAACCAGGAAATACCTACAGGGTGATAAATGGCGGCGAACAAACCGATGCCACCCAGTAACACCAGTAATTGCCAGGCATTTTGTGCCAGGCTGCTTGCGGCGCAGGCCAGGCCCATGCCGATAAACATCACCACCAGCATACCGGCCGAGTTCCAGACATCCGCAAGTCGACCGGCTGGCAATGCAGCCAACCCGATCAATATGAAAGCGGGTGTCCACAATTCGATCAAATCGTGGAAAGGCTGGTTCCAGTCATTCGCCAATGAAAGGACAATGGTGAAATACATGGCCGCCAGATAATGAAAGAAAAAATGGCCGATACTGGAAAAAAACAGTACTAATCGGCCAGAATTGTCACGCATTACCTGTCCTTGTGGTTGGTTAAATGACAGGCCCTAGTTTGTTTGATCACCCTGTGCAATGCAAATGGGTATGATGGGGCATAAGTGAAAGTCGCTTTTGCCTCCAGCTTCGATGAGAAATGTTGTTTTCATTGATCGGGTGACGTGATGTCAGACAGCTTGTCGACATCGCGTAGTATGCCGTCGTCATGAACAGGAACTTCGATGACATGCTTGGTGTGAATGCGGATCAGGTCGCGGGCGCCCGTATCGCCTTCAAGGTCGAGAATTTCAGAGAAGAAAGCGCGCGGCCACAGCACCGGGTTTCCGCGTCGTCCGGCAAAGGTTGGCACGCAGATCGAACGGCCGCCGCTTTCTTCAAAGGCAGCGATCAATCTGCTGATGGCATCGACGGTAATATCCGGCATGTCCCCCAGCATTATGATTGCACCATCCGTATCCACCGGCAGGGCCTGGATGCCTGTTTTTATCGAGGTGCTCATGCCTTCCCGGTGACGGGGGTTGTGGATAATTTGGAACCCTTCCTCGGTCAACGCCTCCCTCACGACTGCGGCCTCGTGACCTGTGACGGCAATGCGCGCGGTGAGGGGTGCTGCGGATGCAGCTTCAATGACATGGCGCACGAGCGGCTTACCGTGATAAGGGGCCAGTAACTTGTTTATTGGACCTGCTCGCCGCGAGGACCCGCCAGCCAGGATGATCGCCGCCACTTTCAGTGCCTCGGCATCGGTCGGCGTCGTTTTCCCGGTTGCCTCGCGTCTCTCCGGTCGTTCTTCCACGTCGTGCAGCAGGCCGCCGACTCCGAGTCCAAGGAGGTCAGAGGCACAGATGTCCAATCCGGCCATAACCCTGTTCAAAACGAGATCGGTGCCATTGAGGCGTGGAGAGCGTGCGCAACCGGGTAACCCGATAACCGGAACAGTCCCAAGGCGGCCTGCCGCCAGCAAGTTGCCCGGGTCGACCGGAATACCAAAAATCTCCAGGGTGCCGCCGGTTGCCTCAATGGCAGCAGGTACCACATCTGCCGTATCCCCGATCGAAGCTGCACCGAGTATCAGTACCAGATCCACTCCATCGGCTACCAGATTCGAGATCGCCCCGGCTACAGCATCTGTTCGATGTTGGCAGCGGCGCGTTTGTGAAAGCCTGGAGCCGTAGCTTTCTATGCGTGCGGCAATTACGGTCTCTGCTTTATCGAGCAAAGTGGGTTTGCCACCCTGGACCTGTGTCAGTACCAAGCCGGTTCGCAAGGGATGGTACGGATGGACACGCAAAGCCCCGCCAGTCGAAATGTGCTCGCATAAGGTGTCGACTGCTACGCCTGGTACTGTATAGGGAATGACCTTGATCGTCGCCACGATCTGTTCAGGGCCAACGATTTCGTGGGTTGCCAGTGTCGCAACGACAATTGCAGTCCTGCTCTGGTTGGTGATGTCGATGATCCCTGTATCGATCTCCAGCAGTCCCAACGCCGAGGCGTGCAGGCTGCATCTGCCGTTTTGCGTGGCCCCGGGCCTGATACCAGGGCCGGTCAAGGCCGCTGCAACTCTGGAAGCAGCAGTGTTCTCGTCTATATCGCCAGGTTCCGGGCGGGCTGCAACCACCTCGGTGATGCCCGCCCTGGCCAGGCCAGCCAGATCATCATCTGTCAGTTCTCGGCCCTTTTTCAGAATACCGCCCGAATAGCGAAGGGTATGCGCAAGGATAGCGCCCAGGGCTTCATCAAGGGGGGTTGGGCCGTACTTCATGCTGTCGGTTTCCTGGTGGGCGCCTTGTTGTAACGTGTGGCCACTATCTCCGCCAGTATCGATACCGCAATCTCGGCAGGGGCACGCCCACCCAGATCGAGTCCCACCGGACCATGCAGTCTGTCCAGCGCCTGGTGATCGAATCCTTTGGTGTGTAACCGCTCCAAGCGTTGTGCATGGGTGCGGTGGCTGCCCAGGCAACCGATGTAAAAGGCATCTGATCGCAGGGCAGCTATCAGCGTGGGGTCGTCGAGGAGTGGGTCATGGGCCAGTGTCACTACCGCTGTGTTCGAGTCCATGGCCATGTCAGCCATGGCGTCGGCAACAGGCCTGCTATCGATGCAATAGCCTGGGAAAGATTCACTCCGGGCATAGGCGTGGCGGGGTTCGACAACCGTTGTCTGGAACCCGGCCAATGTTGCCATCGGGACCAGGAACTGGGCAATATGCACCGCGCCAACGATGACAAGCCGACGCGGCAGGGGATAAGCGGTAACCATGACATCCTGGTCGTCGATGGTGAGCCGTCGGCTCTGGCCTGTCGATTTTCCCTGCGCCAGGATCGTTCGTAGCGCCTCGTTCAACTCCATGCTGCCGCTGGTGTCGGATAGTGCCCAGCGGCCGTCCGCCAGGCTGATGATGCGGGCTGTGGGACGTTTTTCGCACAGGGTCTCGAGCATGCGACGATCGGTTACCGGTTCGATGTAGACCTGGATCGTACCGCCGCAGGAGAGGCGTGCTTCCTGGGCCTGGTCGTCGCTGATGCCGTAGGTCAACAGGCGTGGCACACCTTCCTCGATGACGTCCAGCATTTCAGACACCAGGAAACTTTCTATGCAACCGGCAGAAACAGAGCCTGCGAACGCTGCCTTTTCATTTACGACAAGGTGGCTGCCGACTGGTCGGGGTGAGGAGCCCCAGGTTTCCACAACCGTAGCCAGGGCCACCCGTAAATCCGCTGCCAGCCAGTTGCGAGCCGCCTCGATCGGATGAAACGCGGTATCGATATCTGTCACTTTCCGGTCGCCTCTGAATAGCCCAGCCAAGAAAAAAGTCACAACCTGCTGACCCGTTATGATACAAAAATAGGTTCTCTAAACCAGTTGATGCGGGATAGTACATCATTTTGGAAATGCGAAAAGGTTGGCTGCTGCTCGCTGCGGCAGTGCTGTTCTGGGGGGTTAACTGGCCGGTGATGAAGATCGGCCTCGACCACATCGGTCCACTGTGGTTCGCTGCTATCCGTGTCATTCTCGGTGCAATTATCCTGTTCATACTGCTGGCCGTACAGGGGCGTGTCAGCAAGCCGCAACGGTCCGAAGTTCCTGTGCTGCTATCGGTCGGTTTGGTCCAGATCGGAATCTGCATGGCGCTACTGCATTCGGCATTACTGTTTTTGGAGGCCGGGCGCACAGCGGTGCTGGCTTATACCATCCCGATCTGGGCAGCTCCCCTGGCGGCGCTTTTCCTGAAAGAGTTCCTTTCGATTCGCAAACTTGCGGGAATCGGTTTCGGTATAGCAGGGGTGGCTGCGCTGTTCCATGTACATCTAGCCGGTTGGGACTGGAAAGATGCTCATCCTGGCCAGGCGATGCCCCTGCTATCGGCGTTGTTGTGGGCGTCGGTTATTGTGCATATCCGGGGGCACGGATGGACACGACCTCACCTCTCACTCTTGCCCTGGCAACTCGCTATTGGGGCCGTGGTGTTAACGACTGCAGCTTTTCTGTTCGAAGGAGCACCGCACTTCGAGTTTGATCCCATCCTCATGGCTGTGCTGATGTTCAACGGCGCTATCGCCACGGCGTTTGCTTTCTGGGCCTACATCGGTGCTGCCCGCATCCTGCACGCGGGCTCCACTGCACTGGGTTCCCTGGCTATTCCCGTTGTCGGACTGCTCTCTTCGAACTGGATTCTGGGCGAGCCTCTCACGCCTTCAATACTACTGGGCATGGCGTTGATCGGTATTGGAATCCTGCTCTCTTCAGCCATATCAAAGCCGAATCCGGAAAATTAAATTTCATATTATGAAATTTAATTTTCTCATTGCAAAATAAAAAGTCCTGGGATAGCCTTTTTCGGACAGCATTGGGCTTAACCAGGGGCGTGTTGAATGACATTTGCATCGCGCAAAGTGGCCGAAGACCGCACAACAGTCAGCAATGAGAGACCTCAGCGGCGAAGAATCCAGTCCGTTGAACGGGCGCTGGAGATTCTCGAAGTGCTGGCTTCAGCTCCTGGTGAAGTCCGTCTCAATCAGATTGCAGACGCTATGGGACTCAACGTCAGCACCTGCCATCACCTGATCAGTACCCTGGTCGATCGTGGCTACGCGGCACAGTCGTCACAGGGGCGGACCTATTTTCTCGGCAACAAGATCCTCGAGCTCAGTGGTTCACGCATGCGCCAGTTCAATCTTGCCGACAGGGTGATGGATGATCTGCGTGAACTGAACGAGTTGACCGGAGAGACTGTACATCTTGCCGCACTTCAGGGAAGTGAATTGGTCACCCTGGCTGTCCTTGATTCCAGATACCCGGTGCGGGTGGTTCCGGGCGCTGCAGGAAAATCCAACGCTATCCACGCCACCGCCACTGGTAAAGCGATACTCGCCTGGCTTCCGGAAATTGAAATCGACCGTATCCTGACCCTCAAAGGACTAACGAGTTTTACAGACAAAACCGTGACGGACCGCGATGCACTGATGGCTGAACTGCGCTTGGTTCGTCGGAACGGTATTGCCTGTGACGATGAGGAATACCAGCCCGGTGTGTTCTGTATCGGTGCCGCCATTCGTGACTACTCCGGTGCAACGATCGGATCGTTCAGCTGTTCCATGCCTACAATGCGTGCTACCAAGGAGCACGTGGAGGCGGTGGAAGAGGCTGTAAGAAATACTGCCCGTGCCATGTCAAAAGCCATGGGCACCCCCAGTAACACCTGTCCGCCCAGTAAATAAGGCGTTGACTGAAACCAAAGGAGAGTACTTCCAATGCCCATGCCGGATAACGTCAAGACCAGCCCCGATTTTCCGATTCCCGAAACCCAGAAAGCCTGGGTGTTGGGCGATCCCGGTGAGTTAAGTCTTAGCACCAAGCCCGTGCCGTCACCAAGCAAGGCGGAAGTGCTGGTGCGTATCGACGCCATTGCCGTCTGCGGTACCGACCTGGAAATCATCTACAAGGGCCCCCCCGCGCTGATCGAGGGGCAACAGCCGTTCAATATGAATTTCACGCCCGGCCATGAGTACATGGGTACGGTGGTGGCGCTCGGCCCCGGGGTGGATGAATACAAGATCGGCGACCGGGTCACCGTGGAGATCCACGCGGGATGCGGCCAGTGCAAGCGCTGCCGGGAAGGTATGTATACGTCCTGCCATAACTATGGATTGAACTACGGTGATATTGACAAAGGGCATCGCGCAAATGGTTTCACCACCGACGGTGGTTTCTGCGAATATGCGGTAAACAACATCAACACCCTGGTCCATGTACCCGACGCCATGAGTGACGAGGAGGCGACCCTGGTGGTGACTGCCGGTACTTCCATGTACGGTCTGACAGAGATCGGCGGCCTGGTGGCCGGTGAGAGTGTCGCGGTCATTGGTCCCGGTCCCATCGGCTTGCTTGGTGTGGCCGTGGCCAAGGCTCTCGGCGCACAGCCTGTGATTCTCACCGGCACCCGTGATAACCGCCTTGAAATGGGCAAGAAACTCGGTGCCGATCATGTTGTCAACGTGCGCAAGGAAGATGCAATCGAAGCGGTACGCAGCTATACCGGGGGTAAGGGTGTGGACTATGTACTGGAATGCTCAGGTGGCGCGAGTGGACTCAATGACGGCGCCCAGATGGTCAATCGTGGCGGCAAGATCTGCCTGATGGCCTTCCCTGGTGAGCCGGTGCCCGTCGACGTCGCCCACCTGGTACGCAACAACATCTATGTCTATGCCATCCGCGGTGAAGGCAAGAGCGGTACCCACAGGGCCGCGGCTTTCATGGAACAGAAGCGTTTTGATGCCAGCCTGATTCATACGCACACCTTCTCGATGGAAGAGCTTCCCGAGGCCATCCGCTACGCCAAGGACCGCGTCGACGACGCGATCAAGGTAGTGGTCAAGAACGACTACACCAGCGACACCCCGGCTGCAGCGGAGTAGGAGACAGGGCGTATGCTGAGCTGCGACGACTACCTGCTTCCGGAAACCCTCGAAAGCGCCCTGGAGCGGCTGGCTGCGGCACCAGAGGGTAGCCGGCTGGTGGCCGGAGCCACTGACACCTTGCCCTGGGCAAGGCAGGGTCGGGCAGGTGATATCACCGGTGATACCCACGTGCCGGTATTGATCGATGTATCGAAAGTCGCTGGCCTTGATGGCTACAGGGTAGAGGAGACAGGTCGCATACGACTGGGGGCGAACATGGTGTTCCAGCAGTTTTTGGAAGACCAGGAACTGGTCCGACACCTTCCTCACATGCAGCCATGTGCCATGTGGTTCGCGGACGATCAGATCCGCCGCCAGGCGACCATCGCCGGCAATATCGTCAACGCCTCTCCGGCTGCGGATGGGGTGCCTCCCCTGGTGGCACTGGACGCTGAGGTGGAAATTGCCGGCCTGCAGGCTGGAGAAGCCGTTCATCGCAGCGTGCAGCTCACCGATTTTATCACCGGTCCGGGCCGGACCCAGCTTCAGCCGGGTGAAATAGTTACCGCCATCTCGTGCGATTCGGCCCTCGGCTATGGTGGCGCATTCGAGAAGGTCGGTCACCGGCGTTCCCTGGTGATTTCCATCGCCTGTGCGACCTGCTGTGTGAAACCCTCGGCAGACAAGGAGACGTTTGAAGATATCCGTCTTGCCCTGGGTGGGGTCGGGCCTGCGCCAATGCGGCTGGATGACGTCGAAGCGTTTCTGCGTGGCCAGCCCATCAGCGCAGAGATCATTGGTGAGGCTTCCAGTATGCCGGTCGACCGGGTGGCCTCGCGTACCCGTCGGGAATACCGCCGCGAAGTGGTGCAGGGGTTTGTCGACCGCTCGATCCGTGACGCACTGGCCCAATGTGGAATCGTAGTGCCGGTGCACAACCGGTCTGGAGATAGAGTCACCCATGGCTGAACTGTTGATTGAATTGACCCTCAACGGGCGTCCCGTCAAAAGGATGGTCAAGCCCCATTGGCGACTGGTCGACTTCCTGCGTGAAGAGCTGCACCTGACCGGTACCAAGGAGGGATGCGGAGCCGGGGAGTGCGGCACCTGCTCAGTATTTGTCAACGGCTCCCTGATCAAGTCGTGCCTGATGCCGATAGCGAAGGTGGCTGGTGCAGATGTACAGACGGTTGAAGGCTTGGCCAGGATTGATGCACCGACCCTGTTGCAGCGTGCATTCCACAAGACCGGGGCCAGTCAGTGCGGCTATTGCATACCCGGCATGGTGATGGCGGCCACCGCAGCCCTGCGGGACAATCCCCGTGCCGAACAGGATGAAATCAAGGAGCGGCTCGGGGGTAACATCTGCCGCTGCACGGGTTACCAGAAGATTGTCGAGGCGGTGGAACTGGCTCGTGATGTGATTAACGGGGACAAGCCGGAATCGGAACTCGATGAGCTGTCGGCTGACAAATTCATCGGCGCCAGTGTTCGGCGCATCGACGCCCCGGGTAAGGTGACCGGGGCGCTGAAATACGCCGGCGATATGACCATGCCCAACATGCTGCACATGCAGGTGTTGCGCAGTACCCGGGCACACGCCCGTATCCTCTCCATCGATATCAGCGACGCGGAGGCTCTGCCCGGTGTCGAGGGTGTCATTACCAGTGCCGATGTGCCGGGCAAGGACGGCTTCGGGGTGTTCGTACACGACCAGCCGGTGATGGCACGGGACAAGGTACGATACGTGGGCGAAGCAATTGCGGCGGTCGCCGCCGTGGACCTGGAGACCGCCAAGGAGGCGGTGCGCCTTATAAAGGTCGAGTATGAAGATCTGCCTGCCGTGTTCGATTCGGAGGAGGCCCTGGCCGAAGGTGCGCCGGTGGTGCACGACTATGCGCCGGACAACCTGGTAAAACACATTCCCATTCACAAGGGTGACGTTGCGGAAGGTTTTGCACAGGCGGACCTGGTAGTCGAAAACAGCTACACGACACAACAGGTGGAGCACGCCTACCTGGAGCCGGAGGCTGGACTCGCCTACGTGGACCATGACGGTGTGGTGACCATTTACGCACCGGACCAGAACATCACACACCATCGTCACATGCTTTCCGATATCCTGGCATTGCCGATCAACAAGATCCGCCTGATCATGAGTCCGGTGGGGGGCGGTTTCGGCGGCAAGGAGGATATGATCTACCAGGGGATGCTGGCCCTGATGGCGATGAAGACTTTGCGGCCGGTGCGCCTGGTCTTTACCCGTGAAGAGTCGATTACGGTATCCGCCAAGCGGCATCCTGCACGAATCAGCTACAAGATGGGACTGAAGAAAGACGGTCGGATTGTTGCCTCCGAAATCAAATCAGTTTGCGATGGGGGGGCGTACGGCTTCTCCACCGAAGGGGTCATGCGCAAGATGGCGATTCTCGGACCCGGCCCTTACGATATCCCCAACGTCAAGATCGATACCTACGGCGTCTATACAAACAACACGCCCAGTGGTGCATTTCGCACTTTCGGTGCGATGCAAAGCCAGTATTCCACCGAATCACACCTCGACCTGTGCGCAGAGAAACTGGGCATGGATCCGTTTGAACTGCGCAAGATCAACGCCATGAAGCCCGGCTCCACCACCCATACCCGGCAACCACTCGAGCGTGCCAGTGCCATCCAGGTGCTGGATGCTGCCCAGGAAGGATCCGGCTGGGAAGCCGGGCCGCCGACGGCGCGCGGATCGAGCCGCAGCGATCTCGGCAGTGCAGGTGCACGCCAGCCCTGTCTCCTCGGGTCGCGTCTACAGGGGGCAAAGCTCAAGACTGATACTACGCGCAAGCGTGGCCGGGGCATGGCTGGATCCTGGTACGGCATTGCCAGAACCGCGGCAATGGACCGGGCCGGGGCCTGGGTGGAACTGGACTGCGGTGGCACCGCAAAAGTGGTCACTGGCGTGACGGAGATCGGCGAGGGGATCCTCACCGTGCTGGCCCAGGTTGCAGCCGATGAGCTGGGTATCCGGCCCGAAGACGTCACCCTGGGTGACAACGATACCGCCAGGGCCCCCGAAGCCGCCCATGCAGGGGCGACGCGCCAGACCTATATGATCGCCAATGCGGTTGCCCTGGCAGCCCGTGACACAAGGGCCAAGTTCGACAGGGAAGTGGCTGCTTACTGGGGCGTTGAGCCGGAGTTGATCCAAGCCGCGAACGGGGAAATCTGGGCCAGGGGAACAGACCTGCGCATGACCATGGCCGAGGCCGTGGACGTGTGCAAGCATAAGCGTGGTTACGTTGCAGTAGGCTCGGCCAGCTACACCGCCCATCATACTGGGCTTGCACCGGTTACCGGAGAAGGTAAACCCTGGCAGGCCTACGTGTTCGGGTGCCAGGTGGCCGAGGTGGAGGTCGATACGGTCACCGGTGAGGTGCAGGTGCTTGGTGTCTGGGCGGCGCACGATGTGGGCCGAGCAGTCAATCCGCGTGGAGTGGAAGGTCAGATAGAGGGTGCCGTGGTCCAGGCCCTGGGCCAGGCACTGATGGAGGAGTACAAAACCGTCGAGGGTCACAGCACCACTGACAGCTTCGCCAAGTACATCCTTCCCACCTCCCTCGACGTTCCGAAGATCAACTCCATCATCGTGGAGGATCCCGATCCCTTGAGCCCACTGGGTGCCAAGGGTATTGGTGAACCGGCGCTGGTACCGACCGTGCCTGCTATCATGAATGCCATCTACGACGCCATCGGCGTCCGTATAACGGACCTGCCGGCAACGCCTGAAAAAATACTTGCCGCCTTGCGCGATAAAAAGATCCGTGAACAACACGCTCAGGTGTAATACACAGAAGAACAAAAGGCAGCAACCAGAATGACCAATGTTGTATCACACGCAACTAGGGGTAAACAGAGGAGGAAGATAATATGAGACTAATCAGTAAATTTACCCGCCGTGGAATGATCGCGGCAGCCGCAGCCTTGACCCTGTCAGGGTTTGCATCAACAGCACTGGCCGCCTGGCCGGAAAAACCGATCGAGTTCATTATCCCCTTTGGTGCCGGCGGAAGCGCCGATATCGAGGGCCGGTTGCTGGCCGATGAGATGGGCAAGATTCTTGGCGTGCCAGTGGTTCCGGTGAACAAGCCGGGCGGCGGTGGAGCCGTAACCTATACCTATGTGAAGAATGCAAAGCCTGATGGCTATACAGTCGCCTGGAGTTCCACCTCCATTCTGACCAGCACCAATATCGGTAATGTGCCGTTCAAGCATGACGCTCTCGACCACCTGGGCCAGGTGGAGTTTCAGCCGATGCCCTTCTCGGTAAAAGGCAATGCCCCCTGGAAGACCCTGAAGGAGTTCGCGGATTACTGTCGGGCCAATCCGGGCAAGATCAAGATCGCCAACTCCGGTACCGGCAGTGCAACACATATTGCCTCACTGGCCATGGTAAACGCCATGGGGTGCGAAGTGATTCACCTGCCGGTGGGGGTCAAGCGGCGTAATGCCACTGTGCTTTCAGGTGAGGCTCATGCCCAGAACGGTCCCCTGACTGCCAGCCTCAACCTGGCACGCGCTGGTAAACTGCGCTTGCTGGCAGTACCTTCTTCGAAGCGTAACCCGGTGATCCCCGACGTGCCGACTGCAAAGGAGCTGGGTTTTGACGCGGAGGTGGATCTGTTTCGCTCCCTCTCGGTGCCCAAGGGTACTCCAGCCGATATCAAGCAGAAGTTGGCCGATGCCATGGTGCAGGCTGCAAACTCCAAACCCTTCCTGGCCCTGGCTACCAAGAAGGGCTTTACCGTGGAGCCACTGACCCTCGATGCCTTCGACGAGATGCTGCAGGCTGAGGACGCCAAGGTGGTATCGATTATGAAGAAGGCGGGGCTTTACCAATCCAAGGCCAAAAAATAAAGGTCCTAGGTGGTAACGCATATGTCCATGTCGTTAAAGAACGTCATTGGAGCAATTCTGTTGCTGATTGTCGGACTGGTCTACGGTTACCTGGGTACCCAGTTGCCGGATCGTGGAATACCCAATGTTCCGGGGCCGGCTTTTTTCCCGGGGCTGGTCGCGACCCTGATGGTGGTACTGGCAACCACTCTGCTGATCAAGGGCCTGATCGGGCTGAAAAAGGAGTCGGCCTTTGCCGGTGTTTTTTCAGTCCCGGTCTGGCCCCTGATGATGCTGGCATGGTGGTTCTGCTTCGTGGTCCTGCTGCCCCATGCCGGTTTTCTGTTGGCCGGTATTCCTTTTTTTGCGGGCCTGATGATCATGTGTGAGCGGCCGCGCTGGCTGACAATCCTGATCGCCTCCGTCAGCATCCCGGCGGTGTTGTTCTATCTCTTTCGCAATGGCCTGAACATATTACTGCCAACCGGTGAGTGGATGTAATCATGTCGGATGTCGCACTCGGTTTTTCACAGGCAATACAGTTTTCAACCCTGATCGCAACCGCGGTAGGTGCGTTGTTGGGACTGGTGGTCGGCATGATTCCCGGCCTGACCATCAGCAGCGGGATCATCATCGTATTGCCTCTGACTTTTGCACTGCCCCCTGATATTTCCATAGCCATGCTGCTGGGGCTGTATGTCTCGGGTATGACCGGTGGCAGCTTCTCGGCGATATTGCTCAACATCCCTGGCACACCATCGGCTTCGGCCACTGCCATTGACGGTTTTCCCATGTCCAAGCGTGGCGAACGCGGCCGTGCACTGGGTATAGCCATCGTCTCGAGTTTTATCGGTGGACTGATCAGTTTTGGTTGCCTCTACCTGATCTCGCCGTTTCTCGCCAGTGTGGCCTTGAGTTTCCAGGCTGCCGATCTTTTTTCCCTGGTGTTCTTCGGTCTGACCGTGATCTGCAGTTTTGCCGCAAAGTCTTTGATCAAGGGCCTATTGTCGGCATCTATCGGACTCATGATCGTTACCATCGGCCAGGATCCAATGATGGGTACAGCGCGCTTCACCTTCGGTGACGCCGATATGTTGTCCGGTCTTCACTTTCTTACTGCACTGATCGGCCTGTTTGCCGTGCCGCAACTGGTGGAGAATGTCTGCACAAAGATCCCCCTGACCCGTGAAAGCCAGGATGCCCGGGGGTTTGGCCGGGTGATTCCTAGACTGGCTGATCTGAAACGCATCCTGATCCCGGTCTCCATAGGCGGACCGATCGGTTCTTTCCTTGGTGTGTTGCCTGGTGCTGGGGGGCCGATTGCAGCCTTCATCAGTTATGATTATGCAAAGAAGGCGAGCAAGCATCCCAAGGAGTTCGGCAAGGGATCGGTGGAAGGTATCGCAGCGCCGGAGTCTGCCAACAACGGTGTCACCGGAGGGGCACTGATTCCGATGATGACGCTCGGTATTCCGGGTGATCCTGTCACCGCAATTCTGATCGGCGCCCTGCTGGTGCATGGACTGGCGCCGGGGCCGATGCTTTTCATCGAGAGAGGGGACTTTGCCTATGGGCTCATCTTCTCTTTTTTTGCCGCCAATATTTTCAACCTGATCATCGCCCTTGCCGGTATCGGCCTGCTGGTCAAGGTGCTTGCCACGCCTCGTGCGCTACTGATGCCGACCATTGCCCTGTTGTGCGTGATCGGCAGCTATGCGCTACGCAACTCTTTTTTCGATATCTATGTGATGCTCGGTTTCGGATTGCTCGGCCTGGCCATGCGCTGGCTTAACATGCCGGTGGTGCCGCTTTTACTGGCACTGGTGTTGGGCAAGCCACTGGAAGAACATCTTCGCGTCGCTCTCACCTCGTCCCAAGGCGACGTGTCAGTCTTTTTTACTTCGCCCTATAGCGTGTTTTTTCTGTCCTTGGCGGTACTTTCCGTGGTCTGGTCACTTGTGCTGGAACCACGCCGAGAGAGGCGGAAAAAGCAGCGGGCCGAACTGCTTCAGAAAGAAGCCGCTGAGAACGGGGCAGAATAGTTGAAGCCAAATCATCGACCAGGAGATGCCTGAAACATGGGGAACGACTTATCCAACCAAATACGAATTCGTGCAAGGGCGATCGCCCGGCATGGCGGCATTGAAGCTGCCGTCAAGGCGGGTGATCTGCCCAAGCAATTCGAAACCTCCCTCTCGGAAGGACTGGTTCTGGGTCTGTTAAAGCAGGGAGTGAGAAAGTACCTTGCAATTTTCGGTCACGGCTCTACCGATCTCGGCGAGGTATTGCGCGTTTATGAGGATGAGGGCCTGGTCCGGACCTGGAACTGCCGCAACGAAGTTGCCATGGCCCATACGGCAACCACCTTGTCATGGCAGTACGGTGAAGTGCCCGCAGTGATCACCTCTATCGGCCCCGGCGCCCTGCAGGCGATGGCAGGCTCACTGGCGGCAGCCAGCAATGGCGTCGGCGTCTACCATATCTACGGTGACGAGACGACCCACGGAGAGGGCTACAACATGCAGCAGGTACCCAAGCCGCAGCAGGGACTGTTTGGACAGATCACCGCGGCAATGGGCGAAAGCTATGTCATGCATACGCCAGAGGCCCTGCGCGACATGCTTCGCAAAGGGACCGCTCGCGTCCATCATCCGACCAAGGCCGGGCCGTTTTACATTCTGCTGCCCCTCAACACCCAGCCGCAGACCCTTTCTGTCAATCTGGGAACGTTGCCGGAAAGACTCTCCGTACCCTGCATGGCGGCTGCTGATGAGACTGCCTTCGAGGCTGCGGCGGATGCCATCCGCTCGTATACCAGGATTGTCATGAAGGTTGGTGGTGGCGGGCGAAAGCATGCCCCATCAATCCGAAAACTGGCCGAAGCCTGCGGCGCGGCGGTGGCCCTGTCTCCCGGCGCAACCGGCGTGCTGCCTGATGCACATCCGCAGAACATGCACGTGGGCGGCTCCAAGGGATCCATATCCGGCAACTACGCCATGGCCAATGGCGACCTGCTGATCGTGATCGGGTCGCGGGGCGTATGCCAGGCGGACAGCTCCGGTATCGGGTATGAAAGCGCCGATACGGTCATCAATATCAATGCCGATCTTTCCGATGTCACCCACTATAACCGGACCCACGCATTGCAGGGGGACATCACTGCCAACATCGAAAGACTCCTGGCGGCCCTGGGTGACCTGGATTTGTCGGATCGACAGGCGTGGCTCGATGCCTGTGCGGCCAAGAAGGCCGAGTGGAAGGCGTTCATGGCGAGCCGCTGCTCGGTGCCGCAGCTCCATGACGAGGCGTTTGGCCGGCCACTGCTGACCCAGCCCGCTGCGATCAAGGTTGTGTCGGATTTCGCCAAGGAGATCGACGCCGTCAAGTACTTCGATGCGGGTGACGTACAGGCCAATGGCTTCCAGATCGTTGAAGACGACAACCCGGGGGAATCCTTCACCGAGACAGGGGCGTCCTACATGGGTTTCGCGGTCAGCGCGATTCCGGCTGGCGGCATCGCGGACAATCCCCAATACGGCATCGCCTTCAGTGGCGATGGCTCGTTCATGATGAATCCGCAGGTGTTGATCGATGCCGTGGAAAGCGGTGCCAGGGGCATGATCGTGATTTTCGATAACCGGCGCATGGCTGCGATCTCCGGGCTGCAATGGGCGCAATACGGTCATGACTACCGGACCAATGACGGGGTTGCCGTGGATTATGTCCAGCTCGCCGGGTCGGTGGCGGGGGTCAATGCCGTGGACGGCAGCGGTGATATGGACACCTTGCGTTCTGCACTGGAGAACGCCAGGGCCCACGAGGGGCTGTCGGTCGTCTGGGTGCCGGTCTATGCCGGCGAAGACGAGCGCGGCGGCATGGGGGCCTACGGCTCCTGGAACGTGGGCAACTGGTGCGAGGACGTGCAGAAGCGCTGGCATGCACAGGATATTTAAGATCTATAGAACCTGGGAATATTAAAGATGTACGACAAATACGGACTTTATATTGACGGCCAATGGCGAGGGGCGTCTGATGGCGCGGTCAAGGAAGTCTACGATCCGGCAACAGAAGCCGTCCTTGGCACCATTCCCTCGGCCACAGCCGAGGATCTCGATGCGGCGCTGGCTGCAGCTCAGCAGGGTCTCAAAACCTGGAGTAAGACCAACCCGTGGGAGCGCAGTGCGAAGATTCGCAGGGTTGCCGAGCTGATCCGTGAACGGGTCAGCGAGATCGCGGAGATGATGTCCCTTGAAACCGGCAAGCCATTAGCCGAAGCGATGGCCGAAACCAATGCCTCGGCCGACCAGTTCGAATGGTACGCTGAGGAGACCAAGCGCATCTATGGCCAGACTATCGAAGGTCGTACCCCCGACGTTCGAATGACGGTGATCTATCAGCCGGTCGGGGTGGTCGCCGCGTTTTCCGCCTGGAACTTTCCCGCACTGTTGCCGGCTCGCAAGATCGCTGCGGCATTGGCCGCCGGATGCGCGATCATCGTCAAACCGGCGGGTGAGGCCCCGGGTTCATGCATGGCGCTGATCCAGGCCTGCCACGACGCGGAGGTACCTGCGGGCGTGGTCAACTTCGTTTGCGGCAACTCCTCGCTGATCGCGCCTCACCTGGTTCGCTCGCCGATCGTGCGCAAGGTGTCGCTGACAGGTTCGGTTCCGGTGGGCCAGGAAATACTGCACCTGGCCGCCGACGGCGTTAAGAAGGTCACCATGGAACTGGGCGGGCACGGGCCGGTGCTGGTGTTCGACGACGCCGACGTGGAGGCCGCCGCCCGCGCCTGTGCGGCCACCAAGTTCCGCAACTGTGGCCAGGTCTGTATTTCGCCATCTCGCTTTTTCGTGCACGAGGATGCCTACGAGCAGTTCTCCAGGGTCTTCGCGGAAGTCGCCAATGGCCTGAAGGTGGGGCGTGGGACCGAGGAGGGGGTGCAGATGGGACCTATGGCCAATGCCCGCGGACTCGCAACCGCCAAGGAGATGATCCGGGATGCAATTGACCGGGGTGCCGACCTGTTGGCCGGGGGCGGAACACCACTGGGATTGGAGAAGGGCTTCTTTCTGCAACCGACAGTGCTTGGTCGTATCCCTGACGATGCCAAGATCATGAACGAGGAGCCTTTCGCTCCCGTTGCACCGATCACTACCTTCAGGGAGTTGGACGAGGTATTGGAGCGGGCCAACGCGTTGCCGTTTGGACTGGCGGGTTACGTCTTCACCAGTTCCCTGCGCAATGCCCACGTTGCCGCCGAATCTCTCGAGTGCGGCATGGTCGGGGTCAACGAAATGCTGCTGGCAACAGCGGAAGCACCGTTTGGCGGTATCAAGGAGAGCGGCATGGGCCGCGAGGGCGGGTCTCTGGGCATAAAAGACTACCTGGTACCCAAGTACATCAAGATGAAGTTGTAATCCAATGAGCAAATCTTCTGATAAAGAAAAAGGGTTGGCACGCGGCCTGACCAATTACGGTGATGCTGGTTTTGCGGTCTATCTGCGCCGCTCTTTTGCCAAGTCCATGGGGTTTTCCGGCGAGATGCTGTCGAGGCCGATCGTTGGCATCGCCTATACGCCGAGTGGCTTCAACAATTGTCACCGCCACTTTCCGGAACTGCTAGAGGCGGTCAAGCGTGGGGTGATTGCGGCAGGGGGGCTTCCACTGGAATTTCCTACCGTCTCCCTGGGTGAGGTGTTTCTCAATCCGACCAGCCTGTTCTATCGCAACCTGATGTCGATGGATACCGAGGAGATGATCCGCGCCCAGCCCCTTGACTCCGTGGTGCTCATGGGTGGTTGTGACAAGACGGTTCCAGCCCAGTTGATGGGTGCCGCTTCGGCAGGTAAACCGGCAATTCAACTGGTTGGTGGGCCGATGATGACCAGCCGCTACGGCGAGGAGCGGCTTGGTGCCTGTACCGACTGTCGTCGCTTCTGGGGCAAGTACCGGGCAGGCGAGGTATCCGATGAGGAGATCCAGTCTATTGAAGGTGGGCTGGCAACCACGGCGGGTACCTGCGCTGTGATGGGCACGGCCTCGACCATGGCCTGCCTGGCCGAGGCGTTGGGTATGATGCTTCCTGGCACCGCGGCCATCCCGGCGGTGCATGCCGACCGGTTGCGCGCGGCCGAGGCAACCGGCAAGCGGGCCGTCGAAATGATCGGCACCGATCTTACGCCGGCCAAGATCATCAGCGAACAGTCTGTCGAGAATGCACTGCGGGTGCTGCTGGCACTTGGCGGCTCGACCAATGCGATTGTTCATCTGGCCGCAGTGGTGGGGCGCTTGGGAATAAAGATCAGCCTGGAGCGTATGAATGAACTGTCGGACACCACTCCGGTCCTCGTCAATCTGAAACCGACGGGTAACCATTACATGGAGGATTTTTTCGCTGCGGGTGGCATGTCGGCGGTACTGCGCGAACTGGAACCGTTGCTGCACCTGGACTGTTTGACCATCACTGGCGAAACCCTGGGTGAACGTATTGCCGCAGAACGGGGTGCATACGTGGACCGTGATGTGATCGCGGAGGCAGGGGAACCGGTTGAGCCGGTGGGCGGGCTGGTAGCACTGTTCGGTTCGCTTGCACCGCGCGGCGCAATCCTGAAACGCTCCGCGGCCGACAAGAACCTCTTCGAGAGGGAAGGGCGGGCTATCGTGTTTTCCTCGCTGGAGGACTTGTCCGAGCGTATCGATGATCCTGATCTCGATGTCACTGCCGATGATTTCCTGGTACTTCAAAACGCCGGGCCCAAGAGCCCATCAGGCATGCCCGAGGCTGGTTATCTGCCGATTCCTCAAAAACTGGCGCGTGCCGGTGTCAAGGATATGGTGCGCATTTCTGATGCCCGTATGAGTGGCACAGCCTTCGGCACCATCGTATTGCATGTGGCGCCAGACACTGCTTCCGGTGGAACATTGGCCCTGGTGCAGAACGGCGACCGTATCCGGCTGAGTGTCAAGGAGCGACGGATCGACCTGCTGATCGATGAGGCAGAACTGGAGAAACGCCGCGCAGCGCTTCCGCCCGGCCCGCCATCGCCGTCCAGGGGATACCAAAAACTCTATTACGACTCCGTGTTGCAGGCTGACGAAGGCTGCGACTTCGATTTTCTGCAAGCTAAGTGAGGCGAAAAATAATGCAGGACTCAATGTATGCGTACATGAAACCGGGCTTGGTTCATTTCAAAGCCTATCCTCAGGTCATGCAGGGTCGCGACTATGTCGCAACGCTGGAAAAGATCTGCGAGGACGATTTTTGGCACGTGGTCGAGCTCGGTCCCGTCAAGGATGTGCGCGAGCGGGACCGTGCACGCAAGATGCTCGAAGTGTCCGGCATGACCGTATGCTATGCAACCCAGCCGACGGTGTTGCCGCAAAAGCTGAATCCCCATCATTTCGACGCTGCCGAACGCGCCCGTGTGCTCAATATCATCAAGAACTGCGTCGACGAAGCATACCAGCTTGGTGCCACCTATCTACGGGTGATGTCCGGCAAGGATCCAGGAGAAGAGCGGCGTGAAGAGGCGAAAAAGATCTTCGAGGATTTTCTGCACGAGGTATGCGACTACGTCAAGGCCAATGGTGATATGAGGGTGACCTTGAAGGTGTTCGATCGCGATATCGACAAGAAGGCACTCATCGGCACATTCGCAGATACCCGTGACGTCGCCAAACCCGTGGCTGACGCGCACGATAATTTCGGTGTGCTTGCCGACCTGTCGCACTTCCCGTTGCTTCGGGAAGATCCAAAAGAGGCGATAGAGCTTGTAAAGGATTTCTTCATGCACTTCCATATCGGCAACTGCGTGGTTGAGCGGGATCACTTCTTGTACGGAGATCTGCAGCCGCGTTTCGGCCTCCCCGGTGGTTCGATCGACACACCGGACGTACGCGACTATTTCAGGCTGCTGTTGGATATGGGGCTGCTGAATACTGATAACCCACCGGTCGTTAGTGCAGAAGTAAGACCTCTGCTGGCAGAAGAGACCTCTGCACTGGTTATTGCCAATGCCAAGCGGACGATTCGGGAAGCATGGGCCCAAGCCTGATAATCAACTGATCACTGCACATTTGATCTGCTGTCTGCTCTACGTGAAGTGGCATCAATGATATTGCGTTGCTCAGTGTGGAGCAGCTCTATCCATTTCCCCACAGCACTATGAAGGCAATGGTGTCGCATGTTCGGATCATGGCGTGCGCACCATGTATCCAAAGCGTTCGCATTCAGATTGTAAAGTGCAGGAAAAATATTCATCGACTTATCTGTCACAAGAAGTAATCATTATGAAGATCGGAGTTCCCAAGGAGTCGGTTGCCGGCGAAACCCGTGTCGCGACCACCCCTGAAGTCGTAAAGAAACTGGTCGGCAAGGGTTTCGAGGTGCTGGTTGAAAAAGGTGCCGGTGTCGATGCCCGTTTCACCGACGAAGCGTACGAGGCCGAAGGCGCCACCCTGGTGGATGCCGGGACCGCCCTGGCTGCCGACATCGTTGCCAAGGTGCGCAAGCCGAGCCAGGAGGAGGTGGCTGCCCTGTCCGATGGCGCGATCCTCATCTCCATGATCGAGACCTGCGAGGATGACGGCACCCTGGCTGCACTGCACGCCGGCAATGTACGCACCATCGCCCTGGAGCGGGTGCCCCGGATCTCCCGTGCCCAGTCCATGGACGTACTCTCATCCCAGGCCAATATCGGCGGCTACCGTGCCGTGATCGAGGCGTCGGCCCACTACGGCCGTTTCCTGCCCCTGATGATGACCTCGGCCGGCTCTGCCAAGCCTGCCCGGGTGGTGATCCTCGGCGTGGGTGTTGCCGGCCTGCAGGCCATCGCCACCGCGCGCCGGCTCGGTGCCGACGTCTACGCCTACGATGTACGCCCGGAGACCAAGGAGCAGATCGAGTCCCTTGGCGCCAAGGCGATCGAGCTGGATCTCGGCGAGAGCGGCTCGGGCGAGGGCGGTTACGCCAAGGAGCTCTCCGACGAGGCCAAGGCGAAACAGCAGGCGATGCTGGCCGACGAGCTGGCCAAGGCCCACGTGATCATCACCACCGCGCTGATCCCCTGCCGGCCCGCACCGACCCTGGTCACCGAGGATGTGGTCGAGCGCATGCGCGAGGGCTCGGTGATCGTCGACCTGGCCGCGGCCAACGGCGGCAACTGCCCCCTGACCGAGAAAGACCAGGTGGTGATAAAGCACGGCGTGACCCTGGTGGGCCACACCAACTACCCGGCCATGGTGGCCTCCGATGCCAGCGCCTTCTTCGCCAACAATATCGCCAACCTGCTCAACATCATGGTCGATAAGGGTGAGGAGGGTCCGGTGCTGAAGGATCTCGATGAAGACGAGATCACCCAGGCGGCCCTGGTCCGTGCTGAATGATTACCGGGCCCCGGTCCGACAGAATTTGAATTGAGGGAGTCTTCCCAATGCCTGAAACACTCGTAGCACTCTATATCTTTGTGCTCTCCTGCTTTATCGGATACTGGGTGATCTGGGGCGTTACCCCGGCACTGCACACGCCGCTGGTGGCGCTGACCAACGCCATCTCCGGCATCGTGATCGTCGGTGCGCTGCTGGTCACCGGCCTGGAAAGCGCGGGTACCACCGCCGAGATCATGGGGTTCGTCGCGGTATTCCTTGCATCCATCAACGTATTTGGCGGCTTCCTGGTGACCCACCGGATGCTCTCCATGTTCAAGAAAGACAAGAAGAAGTGAGGGTCTGAACGATGGAGATCTCCGCAAACACACAGGCTATCGCCTATCTCGTATCCGCCGTGCTGTTCATCCTGGCGCTGAAGGGGCTGACCCATCCCGCCTCGGCACGCAACGGCAACTTCTACGGCATGACCGGCATGGTCATCGCCATCGCCGCCACCCTGCTGGGCACCGAGGTGCAGTCCTACGGCTTCATCATCGCCGGCGTATCCGCCGGTGCCGTGGTCGGCACCGTGCTGGCCTCGCGGGTGCAGATGACCGCCATGCCCCAGCTGGTCGCCGCCCTGCACAGCTTCGTCGGTATGGCCGCGGTGCTGGTGGCCATTGGTACCTTCCTCAACAAGCGCGACGCCGACCTGCTCAACGCCGTGCTCATGGGTGAACTCTCCGCCGGTATCATCATCGGTGCCATCACCTTCACCGGTTCCGTGATCGCCTTCGGCAAGCTCCAGGGCATTATCTCCGGTGCACCGGTCAAGTTCACCGGCCAGCACGCCCTGAACGCGCTCATCGCCCTGGTGACCATCGCCCTGGGTGTCCACTTCGCCATGACCGGCAGTATCGTCTCCCTGGCCATCATGACCCTTCTCGCCTTCGTGATCGGCGTGACACTGATCATTCCCATCGGTGGTGCAGACATGCCGGTGATCATCTCCATGCTCAACAGCTACTCGGGATGGGCGGCTGCGGCCACCGGTTTCACCCTCGGCAACAACCTGCTGATCATCGTCGGCGCCATCGTCGGCTTCTCCGGTGCGATCCTCTCCTACATCATGTGCAAGGCGATGAACCGCTCCATCATCAACGTGGTGTTCGGCGGCTTCGGTTCCGATGCCGGGGCAGGGGACTCCGCCGGTGCACAGGCGGCCCAGAAGGGTGTCAAGTCCGCCGCGGTGGACGATGCCATCTACTGGATGGAGGACGCCAACAAGGTGATCGTGATCCCCGGTTACGGCATGGCCGTGGCCCAGGCCCAGCATGCCCTGAAGGAGATGATGGAGCTGCTGGAGGCGCGCGGTGTGGAGGTGAAGTTCGCCATCCACCCGGTGGCGGGCCGTATGCCCGGTCACATGAACGTGCTGCTGGCCGAGGCGGATATCCCCTACGACCACGTGCTGGAGATCGACGAGATCAACCCGGAGTTTCCCACCGCCGACGTGGCGCTGGTGGTGGGTGCCAACGACGTGGTCAACCCCGCGGCCAAGACCGATACCTCCAGCCCCATCTACGGCATGCCGATCCTGGATGCGGCCAAGGCGCGCCAGGTCTACTTCCTGAAGCGCTCCATGAACCCGGGCTACTCCGGTGTCGACAACCTGCTGTTCTACCAGGACAACACCTCGCTGATCTTCGGTGACGCCAAGGACACCATCGAGGGCATGGTGACCGCACTGAAGGGTGGGGGGCACTGATCCAGATAGGCTGCAACAGTACCCGGGGTATTGTCTTCTAACGGTCTCACCAACGGGTTAATAAACACAACTGGCGATCAGCTTACGTGAGATCTGCGAATCAGCAGGCAGTATTTCTATACTGTCTGCCTGAGTTTTGTGTGTATCAGTCCCGCATTACAGTGCCTGTTTATGCCAGTGCTGCAACGGATATTCCTGGATATGGAAAGGTTCTGTTTTATACCAGTACGTGCTTCATGCAGCGATGGATAGAGGCCTGGTCTATCTCCATGCCGGCTGGATACTCCAGGTTGAGCTGGATGGCGTTGTCGAAGCGCTGGATCCGGGGTGTGCCGGGGAGCGCGCATTGCGCCTCTCCACACGCCTCCCGGCGACGGCAGTCGTGCAGGGCGTCAAGCAGTGCAGCCTGCTCTGAAAATGCTATCTCTATGTCAATCCTTAACCTGCTTGATCCCAGTTGTAACCAGTAGTGCATGGTGATGCCTGTTTGTGTGGTTGTGACAGGGGATCGGGAGGTTCAGCCTCGCGTACAGGGTCTATGACCGAATACGAAAAAGGCCCGGAGCCAAAAGGGCGTCCGGGCCTTGATCTGAGATTTGGAGCGGGAAACGAGATTCGAACTCGCGACCCCAACCTTGGCAAGGTTGTGCTCTACCAACTGAGCTATTCCCGCGTCGTGAGAGGCAGCTATTGTATGTACTACGCTCCCGCTGTCAAGGGAAAAACCGCTTCAGTGGCTTGTTCGCAATCCGATTTCCGGTTTTCTCTCGATCCTGCCGGGCTTCCTGACCGGACAGGAACAAAAATACTGCTTAACGGCGGTGAAATCAATACCCGTGACTCAGGAGGACCAGAACTCAAACAGCAGCTTGGCACTGATGCTGAGGGTGACGATGACGATCAGCGGACGGATGATCTTCGCACCTTTCAGAAAGGCCATATGTGCACCAAGCCGGCCACCGATAAACTGCCCCAGGGCCATGGCCAGGCCCAGGGTCCAGACCACCTGTCCGGCGATGATGAAAAGCAGCAGGGAGGCGATATTACTCGTGAAGTTGAGCAGCTTGGTGTGGGCCGTGGCCTTGATCAGTCCGTAGCCCAACAGGGTGACAAAGCCGATCAGGAAGAACGAGCCCGTTCCCGGGCCGAAGAAACCATCGTAAAAGCCGGCGCCGAATCCCACGGTCAGGCCGAACAGGGAGGTGCCGATGCGCTCCCTGGCCTGCTCTTCATGGATGCTTGGCGTAAGAAGAAAGTAGAGGGCCACCAGGATCAGGAGGATCGGGATAAAGGCGGTCAGGAACGAGAGATCGATCATCTGCACAAGCAGCGTACCCAGCATGGAGCCGATGAAGGTACAGGCAACCATGAAGCTGGCCTGCTTCAGGTCGATCATCTTTTTACGGATAAAGAACAGGCTGGACGAGAAGGTACCGAAAGAACCCTGGAGCTTGTTGGTGGCCAGCGCCTCCACCGGTGATATGCCGGTTGAAAGCAGGACCGGCAGGGCGATCAGCCCTCCGCCGCCGGCAATGGCATCCACGGCACCGGCAACCAGGCCGGTACCGAACAGCAGCGCCAACAGCAGCAGGTCTATCTGGGGTTCAACCATTCCCTCGGGTTATCCGGTGCAGTTCAGTCAACGAGGATGTGCAGGAAGCCCAGCTCGATGTACTGGTTGATCTGGGCAGGTCCCGATGGGGCGACGTCGATGTAGGCCGGGAAATCCTGGTCGTCACGGCCCCGCCAGGAGGCGTGTGTCCCGCAGACATGGACCGGCACATCGTCATCGACAAGGCGCTGAACCGTATCGTGGGTCTCCCTGAACGCGGCCGTTTCCTCTGTCATCAGGGCAAACTGTTCCGAACCGTGGCTCACTACCGCAACATCGAGACCGGGAAAATGCTTTCGCAGCCGCGCTATATCTTCACGGATTACCGGCAGTAGACGGTCGAGGGCATCTTCATCTCCACTGACCACCTCGAACACGATGCCGTCGGGTCTCTCCGCGGCAGCAATGATGCGGTCGACCTGGCTGGCCAGTCCGGTCAGCGGGAGGAGCAGAAGCAGGCCGAAAAGGATGGCCTTTATCAGGGGGGCGGAGTAGGGAGTGGAGGAGTGTGGTTGCATCCGGTGACCTCTCGGTGGTTTCTGTCGGCAGTATACCCTCTTTGGATTAGCACAAGGGCAATGGGTTCACTGAAACCTGGGCCTGCCAGTAACGCGCCACTCTTTCGCTGGTTGTCGCGGGATTTCCACTGGAGAAAAAGGATACACTGCCCACCCTGTCGGCCTGGGGGTTTCGGTTGACCGCTTCGAGCCGACGGGCGGTCTCGCTGGCGACCGCCTGGCCCGTATCGATGATCTCCATGGCCTCGCCCGTGATGCGGCGGATCTCGGGGATCAGAAAAGGGTAGTGGGTACAGCCGAGGGCGATGGTGTCCGCTCCCTGCTTGATGATCGGTTGCAGGTATCCGGCCAGCAGGCTGCGGGTCTCATCGCTATCGATCAGTCCCAGCTCGACCCTGTCCGCCAGGCCGTTGCAGACCTGGGAGACCACCGCCACCTCCCGGCCATGACGGTTCACCAGGTGGCTGTACTTCTCGCTGCCGAGGGTCCCCTGGGTGGCGAGGATGCCGATCACACCGCTGCGTGTGCGGTTGGCGGCCGGTTTCAGTCCCGGCTCAATGCCGATGATGGGCAGGTCGAACCGCTGCCTGAGATCCGCAATGGAGACGGCGGTGGCGGTGTTGCAGGCGACCACGATGGCCTTTACATCCTGGCTGAGGAGAAACCGGGCAATGTGCCTTGAGCGGGCCCTGATCTCATCCGGTGAGCGCTCACCGTACGGAGCGAAACCGTTGTCGGCGACGTAGACCAGGTCTTCGTTGGGCAGGGTGCGGTGGAGGTGGTGGAGTATACTCAGGCCACCGATACCGGAGTCGAATACGCCGATAGGTGAAGTCGGTTTCATCAGGTGAGCAGTGTGGGGAGTACGTTCAGCATCAGGGGTGCTGAATAGTACCATCTTTAATGACCAGGATTTCCCCCTCGTCCATGGGTTGCCACGCTTCGTCGGTCAGGGGGACGGTGGCGACCAGGGTCACCGCCTGGTCACACTGCTCATGCTGCAGGGTGACACCGGAGATCTCGTGGCTCTCGTCGGAGAGGCCGCAGGTGCGCGATAGCCAGTGCAGCCCCGGGGGGTGGTAGCCCTCCTGGCCCGGTTGGGTGCGCTTGTCACCGTGGGCGAAGACATAGTCGCCATCGGAGTAGATGAAGTTGGCGGGCCCCAGGGGGCGCAGGCGTTCTGCAAATCCCTCGAGTACCCTGTAGCGTGCCTTCAGGCTCGGCTCTCCAGCCTCCCAGAGTGGCTCCATCAGGTGCATCAGGTGGCAGTAGGCGTGCTCCGAGTCGGTCTCGCCGATCGGCTGCCAGCGACCTGTTTCGAATTCGGGCAGGTCGATGATGCCATCCAGGTCGCCATTGTGGGCAAAGGTGTGCATGCGGCCACCCAGGGCCCGTGAGAAGGGCTGGGTGTTGCGCAGCTGGCGTTCCCCGACCGTGGCCATGCGGATATGGGAGATGATGATGTTGCTCTTGAATCCGTGCTCCTGCAGAAACCGGACACAGGGACTGGTGCTGGCCGGGAAAGGTTCACGGATCAGCCGTACATCGCGGTGCTCGTAATGGGCCACACCCCAGCCATCCTTGTGCGGGCCGTTCTGGCCGCCATGGTCGGCAAACTCCTCCAGTGAGAAGGCGATGTTGGTGATATAGAGGCTGGAGAGGGCGAACAGTTCACACATATTGCTGCTGGATAGGGCGCGTTATTCAGTACCGATGAGGGTCTCGTCTATGAGCAGGTCTACGATAGCATGCAACGCCTCTTCATGGGACTTGCCATCGGCAATCGCAGCTTCATAGGCGGCTACCTGGCGGTGGGCGCTGGTCCCTTCACGCAGGATGGTCCGCATGTGCTCCAGTTCATCGACGCAGTCGAAGTATTCCGCATCCACCCTCAGCAGCTCGATGATCTCGCTCACCAGCTTGTCGAAGGGGACGATCTCGCCGCGTCCGAAATCCAGCAGGCCCTCGTCGATCCCGTAGCGGTGGGCTCGCCAGCGGTTCTCGTTGATCAGAAAGGTGTTGTACTGGCGCCAGCGCTGGTTGCGGCGACGCAGGCGGTAGAGCATGCGCGTCCAGCAGAGGTAGAAGGCGGCCACGCAGATGGCGTCATCGAGGCGGGTGCAGACATCGGAGATGCGCATCTCCAGGGTGGGGTAACGGGCACTGGGGCGCACGTCCCACCAGATCTTGGTGGCGTCCTCGATCACGCCGGCATTCACCAGGATATCGACGTGGCGCCGGTACTCTCCGTAGCTGTCGAAATACTCCGGGGTGCCGGTACGGGGCATACCGTCCCAGATGGACAGGCGGTAGGACTTGAGCCCGGTGTTGCGACCGCGCCAGAAGGGTGACGAGGTGCTCAGCGCCAGCATGTGGGGCAGGACGTAGCGCACCTGGTCCATGATATCCACGCGAAGATCGTCATCCTCGATGCCCACGTGTATATGCATGCCGCTGATGACAAGCTGCCGCACCACCTCCTGCAGGTCCTGGGCGAGCTGCTCGTAACGCTCCTTGTGGGTGTGCTCCAGCGTGGAGGGTTTGCCGAAGGGGTGGGTGGAGGCGGCGACCAGGGCCAGTCCATGGCGCTCTGCCACCGTGGCCACGGTTCGGCGCAGGTAGGCCAGTTCGTTGCGGGCCTCGTGGAGTGATTTGCAGACATGGGTGCCCACCTCGATCTGGCACTGCAGAAACTCCGGGGAGACCTGTCCCTGCAACAGCGTCTCGCACTCCGAGAGCATGGAGGCAGGGGCCTCGCTGATCAGGTTACGGGTTTCCCGATCGACCAGCATGTACTCCTCTTCGATGCCAATGGTGAAACTGGGTGCGTTCATTGGGCCTCTCCCCGGCTGGTGCCTGTGGATGTGTGCGGGTTCAGCAGTGCTGATTCCTCAAGGACTGCAGCGAGGTGTTCATGGATCAAGGCGGCCCACTGTTCGGCTCCCTCATCCGTGGAGATCAGGTCCTGCCGGATCTCCAGCAGGACATGGGGAAAACCGGTGTGCTCGCAGTGCACCTCCATGGTGTATCCCAGGGGGCTGCGCGCGTGGTAGGGCTCGTTGTCTCCGACGCAGATGCCGGGCAGGGCTGACAGGCGTTGCAGCAGCGGACCGGAAACCCGTCGGTCCCGGTCCCACAGCACGCCGATATGCCATGGCCTGGTGTGGCCCCGGTAGACCGGGGTGAAGCTGTGCAGCGAGAGGACCACCGGTGTTACGCCCCGGTCGGCGAGCCCCTTGAGTTCTGCGGTGACCCGGTCGTGGTAGGACCAGAAGAGTGCTTTCTCACGGCTGATGATCTGTTCCGGCGTCAGCCAACGGTTGGCAGGGATCTCGATGCCATCGCTCACCTCGGGAATGGATGAGCCATCCCCGGGGTGGCGGTTCAGGTCGATCACCAGCCGCGAGTAGCCGCTGATGAACAACCGGGCACCGAAACGGTCGGCGAGCCGCCGGGCGGTGTTCTCCGCGCCGATGTCGTATGCGATATGCTGCTGGAAAAGCGCCTCGTCTATACCCAGGTCACCCAGGGCCCTCGGGGTACGGTTGCGGGCATGATCACAGAGGATCACCAGCGGAGACCGGCTCTGTGCATTGAGCAGCTCCCAGGCGGGCGGTTCACCGGGTGAGAGGAGAGGGGGCGGATCGTTTTTCAATTCAGCGGTTTCGTGCATCTCACGCTTTATCGGTTATTGTGTCGGTTGGTATGCACGGCAAGCAATCCTGCCGGTACGCCTTGCTACAGTCTATATCTAAACCAATTCCAAGGCTGAGTATATAGCGGGTTCTAGGTCGAAAAGGCAGGTTTTGCACACTGTGTCTTCCATGTGACAGTGCCGTGGTTCGGCATCCTGTACAACCTTTTATTCCTGCCGCTATGCACAAAGCCGGTCGGAGGGCCTGTCTGGCGACAGCTGCTGATTACAATTCAATGACTTATCGCTTGGAGGGTATCTAAGCCATTGTTTTTGCTTACAATTAACTGGATGTATAAAAAATACACAATTCAGCATGAAATGGCCTGTAAAGAGGGGTTGGAGCCCTTTTCCGTCGTTTTTCAACAAAGTTATCCACAGAATCTGTGGAAAGATTTTTCTGTTTCATCCGGTTGACAATCCACTGTTTTTCGTGCGTTGTCCGCTGGCGACGAAACTGCCTATACTCCCAGCAAACCGCCAATCTCCGGGAGTCTGCTGCTAGGCTGCAGATCCGGTCTGCCTTTAGAGGTAAATTTGATCATGAGTGAACAGGATACAGAGCGAGATGCAGTGGGTTACATCAAACCGGATGAGGGTGAGCTGCGGGAGAAGCTGACCCCGTTGCAGTACAAGGTGACCCAGCAGGAGGGGACTGAGCACCCCTTCGACAACGACTACTGGAACGAGAAGCGCGAGGGGATCTACGTCGATGTGGTGAGCGGTGAGCCGCTGTTCTCGTCGCGGGACAAGTTCGATTCCGGAACAGGCTGGCCCAGTTTCACCCGTCCGCTTCAGGCTGAGCATATCGTCGAGAAGCGGGACTTCCGCCTCATCTATCCCCGCGTGGAAGTGCGCAGCCGTGACGGGGATTCACACCTCGGCCATGTTTTCGAAGATGGGCCTGCCCCTACGGGAATGTGCTACTGTATCAATTCGGCGGCCCTGCGTTTCATACCCAGGGATCAGCTCGAAGAGGCGGGTTACGGGGAGTTCGATTCCCTGTTCAGAGAATGATCTTTACCGTCTCCCTGGCCATTTCGACCTCGGTGCCGTCCGGAAATGCCCCGTCGTCCTTGAGGCCGATGTAGATCCTGTCCAGTTGCTCGTCGGTGCGGGTGGGGTCGTGGTGGGTGATAAAGAGTCTCGGCACTTCACATTTGTGGGCCATGTCGATACAGCTCTCGTAGTAGCCGTGTCCCCAGCCCACTTTTCCTGCGAAGTACTCCTCCTTGGTGTACTGTGCATCGGCAACCATCAGGTCCACGCCACGGATAAAATCGGTGATGTGGCGCTGGCGCTCCTCCATCAGCTCCTGGTACTGGCCGAAATCCGGATCGTCCGGCTGGTAGATGTTGACCGGGGGCTCATTGTCACCGGTAAAGAAGAAACGCTTGCCGTCGGCTTCCACCAGGTAGCCGAAGTTGAGCACCGGGTGGTTGAGCAGGATGCAGGTGACCGTTGCTGAGCCTACCTGGATCTTCCGTCCCTCCTGGAGGGTTGTGTAGCTCAGTTCAGCCTTCAGCTCGTTTTCGCGCACCGGGAAGTAGCAGTACTCCATCTGCTGGCTGAGAACGGTCTTGAGATCCTTCATGTAGACGGGATCGAATGCGCCGTAGAAATCGACCTTGTTTCCCGGGATGAACAGCGGGGTGAAGAAGGGCAGGCCCTGGATGTGGTCCCAGTGGGTATGGGTGATGAAGATCGAGCACGTGACCGGCAGTTCAGCCAGCAGGTCCAGCCCGAGCTGCCGGATTCCGGAGCCGCCATCGAGGATGATCAGGTCGCCGGCGTCGGTTCTCACGCAGACGCAGGTGGTATTGCCACCGTAGTGGACGGTGGCCGGACCGGGTGAGGGTATCGAGCCTCGAACGCCGTAGAAAGTGATCTCCATCCAAACTCCTAGGGCCTGTTAACACTAATCACAATTCCAGGAATGCCCTGGTCTTCTCCAACTCTTCTTCCAGATCTTCCAGCGAATCGGCCACCTCGTGAATCGGCATGCCAAGCCACTCCTGGATATGGGGAGGGATCTCCTCCACCACCGAGATATCCTCTTCACTCTGGTTGAGGATCTTGCTCACCTGGTTTGCCGTGAAAATCACTTTCTCCAGCAACGGTGGGTCGGGGATCTCGTGAATCCTGTGGTGGTTGCGGATACAGTTGACCAGATTCTCCGGAAATTTCCACTTCTCTGCCAGTATGGCACTCATTTCCGCATGATCAAAACCCAGGATCTTCTGTTCCGCCTGGTGCAGGGGAATGCCGGCCCGACGGACAATGCTGAGAACTGCCACGTAGTCGTCCTTGACCAGCTGGGCGGTAAGGATCACTCCGATGTCATGCAGCAGGCCGCCGATGAAATAATCGGTCATCTCCGTTTCAGGGACGCCGTGCTTTCTCGCCAGCAGCTTGGCGGTCGCAGCGGTGGTGAGGCAATGCTGCAGGAAGTTGTTACGGCTGATTCCCGCCTGTTCCTTCTTGGGGAGAATGCCGATGGTGGCAATGGTCATGGCCACGTTCTTGATGGTGTTGGCGCCGATATAGACCACCGAGTGCTTGATGGAGGTGATCTTTTTGGAGAGGCCGAAGTAGGCGGAGTTCACCAGTTTCAGCACCTTGAGGGTGATGATCGGGTCGTGTTCGATTACGCTGATCAGTTCCTTGGTGGAGAAATTGATGTCCGAACAGATTTGCACAATCCTGTGCACGCTCTGGGGGAAGGTGGGCATCTTGTCCACCAAGCGTTCTAGTTTTTCCTGGTCAACGGCCATGAGTGTCCGGCATTTTTCCTTATTATCTTGGACCTTAGCGCATAAAGTTCGCGTATTTCAATCTATTCTAGCAACGCTTTTAAAATAAGCTGTTAAGGCCTTCTCAATGTTAAGCTAAACAGGGACGCCTTGCAGGGGTGATCGGGAATACAAAATCAGGCAGAAAGTAGGGAATGAGCGATGGCAAAGGGAGAAGAAAAAGTGAAACCGGGTAATTCCAGCAGGAGGTGGAATCGCATTCTCTGGAGCGGGGTTCTGCTCATTCTCCTGTCCGCACTCCTCCTGGCCAGCTCCCCCCTGTTCGTCGAGCGGGCCATCAAGGGTTGGGTGGAGAGCTCGGGTTACGGCAAAGCCACCATCGGCCAGCTTCGTTTCAATCCGCTGCTGGGTACCCTGGTGCTCAGGGATGTGGAGGTGGGTCAGCAGGGAAAGGCCTCCCTGGTCCTGGGTGAAGCGAGGGTCCGGCTGGACTGGCTGCCGCTCTGGCGGAAGCGGGTCGTGGTGCGCGATCTGTCGCTGAGGGGGGTGAAGACCCGGCTGCTCGAGGGAGAGAAGGGTCTGCAGCTGGGTGAAATTCCCCTCGGTGGGGCGGGCGATGAACAGCCTGCCGAGCCGTCCGGATGGGGGGTGGGGCTCGATTCCCTCACCCTCGACGCGAGTGAGATCCAAATCGCGCTGGAGAATATCGATCAGAACCTGGCAATCGGAACCCTGCGGATCACTGACCTGAGAAGCTGGCAGGCGGATCAAGCAGCGGAGATCAGGTTCAGCGGACGTTTCGCAAAGTCGAAAATCGATATCGACGGCGAGCTCTATCCATTCTCGGAAACGCCCGGCAGCAACCTCTCGCTGAAGATATCAGCCCTGGATCTCGCCATCATCTCATCTGCCCTGCAGCTCGACGGCATGGCCTTCTCTGGGGATCTCTCCGCCAACTCGCAGATCAGGGTCAGCCTGTCAGAGGGTGGTTATGAAATAGCCCAGCAGGGCGGTTTCAAGTGGTTGAACGGACGCATCTCCCAGCAGGGCAGAACGATCGATGAGCGGGAGTTGAGCTGGAAGGGGAAGATCAACTTCGCGCAGTCGGAGAAAACGGGTGCAAGCGTAAACGTGCGGGGGGCGCTCTCTCTCCTGGGTCTGAGCGGGACGCTGGACGAGGAGAGCGCGTTTCAGCTCGAATCACTCACGCTGCCCGGATTGCAGATCGGGGTGAAGGGTGGCGGCATCAGCCTACAGCACAAGGGTGAGGTTTCCCTGCAGGGAGTCTCGGCCGAACTGCCCCAGCTCCGCCTGGAGGAGACGTCGATCGGCTGGCGTGGGGATTTGCAGGCACAGAGTGATGCCGGTGGTCTCAAGCTGCATATGGACGGCCAGCTGAATTCACCTGGCACACGCCTGTTGCTGGATGGGGATGATACGGCTCTTGACCTCCGGGAACTGCAGTGGCGCGGCGCCCTGGATCTGCTCCAGTCCACCGGGGAACAGCCTGCCACTACGGATCTGCAGAGTGCCGGCAGGCTGGAACTGGCGCAACTGCTCGTTTCAGCGCGTGCAGGCAGCCTGCTGGGCGAGTCACATCAGTTGGCGTGGGAAGGTGAGGTCAAGGGTGGTGCTGAACCGATAACCATCTCCGGTGAAGTGACAATTGCCGAAAGCTTCATGGATGCACCCGAAGCGCACTACCGTATCGCTGCCTGGGATCGACTGGCCATCGGCAACATCGAGGGCGCAGGCGTCGATAGTGCCCGTGCAGGCAGTATCGCAATGGAAGGGCTGTTGCTCGCACAGAAGTTCAGTGAGGGAGAGCCCAAGGCGGACAGCGCCATGCTCTCCCTGCAGAGCGTGACGGGTGAGCGGTTTCAGTACAGCCGGGAGCAGGGGATCTCACTGGTGGCACTCTCGCCAACCGGCCTTGTCGCGAGGATAGAGAGAGACAGTGAAGGGTGTTGGAGTCCCTCCCTCCTGGCCGAACAGCTTGCACAGCTGCAGAAAGGGGAGGAGGAGAATGAATCCGCCCCTGACGCTGAAACTGTGAACCTGGCCATTGGAGGCGTCGAGCTGCAGGGTGAAAACAAGGTGTTCCTGAGCGACGCCAAGGTGAAACCTGCTTACCGGGAGGAGTTTCTGATCGAACATTTCACCCTTGGCGCCATGGACAGTCAAAAGCCCGGGGTTCCATCGCCGTTTGAAGGCAGTGTACGTATCGGTGAACACAGCAAGTTGGCGTTCAACGGCAAGCTCCTTCCATTTGTGCAAGAGCGCTCGGGGCAGTTTGCCCTCGATGTCTCTGCCCTGGAGATTCCACCCCTGTCACCTTACGGCGAAGGTATGCTTGGTTACAGCCTCGACAGTGGCCAGATGGACAGCAAGGTCAACCTCTCCGTGGACAAGGGCAAGCTGGACGGCCTGGTCAAGCTGCAACTCTACAAGCTGGAAGTGTCGCCCCTGGACTCGGAGGCGAGGGAGCAGCTCGAGACGGAGATGAGCGTTCCCCTGGAGACTGCACTCGACCTGCTGCGTGACGACCAGAACAGCATCAAGCTGGACCTGCCCATTGCGGGTGACCTGGACAATCCCGACTTCGACATCAGCGACGCCATCAACCAGGCGACGGGCAAGGCGGTCAAGAAGGGGGCGATGACCTACCTGATGACCGCACTGCAGCCGTTCGGTGCGCTCATTGCCATCGCCTCCGCTGCTGGAGAGGCGGCCTCTGCGGTGAGGCTGGACCCCGTTATGTTCGAGGCCGGTGAAACCCGCTGGAAGAGCGAGACGGTGGAGTACCTGGGCAAGGTGGGCGACGTGATGAAGGAGCGCCCCGAACTGCGTATACGTGTCTGTGGTTTTACGGCCAGCGCGGATCGTGAAGCGCTCCTGGCAGTGAAAACCGAAAAGATGAAAGAGAAGGCGGAGACCCGCGAAAAAGAGAACGCCAAGGCTGATGAGGAGACTGAAAAGGCAGAACCCGAGGTGGTGGTGACTGAAGAAGAGCTGTTGGCGCTTGCTAATGAGCGGGCCAACAAGGTCAAGGGACATCTGGTGAAGAAGCACGGGATTGATGCCGGACGCCTGATCTCCTGCAAGCCGGCTGTGGACAAGGATAAAGAGGCGAAACCCCGGGTGGATCTGCTGATCTGATGATGTGCAGTAGTCCAGGCTCAACCGTCACTGGAGGTGGGGTAACTCTCCCCCTTCCTGATTCACACTATTGCTGTAGGTATGGATCAACTGATCCAGTTCGTCGAGTTTCACCGGTTTCGCGACACAGTAGTCGATACCACTCGCAAGATACCTGTCGGAATCCTCCTTATAGATATTCGCGGTTAGGGCAATAATCGGGATATCGACACCATCCTCCCTGAGCCGGATCGTTGCCTCCACGCCATCCATGACGGGCATGCTGATATCCATCAGGATAAGATCGAATTGATCGTGCGAAATGGCTTCCAGCACCTCCTGGCCGTTCTCCACCACCGTCATCTCGTGACCCAGTCGTGCGAGGAAATCTTTCACCAGGATCTGGTTGATTTTATCGTCTTCAGCGACAAGTATTCGGGCCGCCCGACTGTTTTCCCGTTTCTCTGGGATAACATGCGCGACATGTGGTGCACCTTGGCATTTCTCGTACGCCAACTCGAAGAAAAACCTGCTCCCCTTTCCCTCGCGGCTCTCCAGCTGCAAACTGCTGCCCATCAACTGCAACAGGTGCTGTGATATCGACAATCCCAGGCCGGTACCACCATGCTCCCGTGCCACACTCTCATCCACTTGCATGAAAGGTGCGAAAATGTGTTGCTGCTTATGCTGAGGTATACCCGGCCCAGTATCTTCTACTGAAACATCCAAAGTTCCCGGCTTTAACGATGGAGTAATTGTCAGCGTGACACGCCCATCGGACGGTGTGAATTTGATCGCATTATTGACCAGGTTGCTCAACACCTGGTTGAGACGCAGGCTGTCACAAACGATAAACCGAGGAATCTCATCACTGATATCGATAGAGAATGCCTGCCCCTTTTCCTGTGCTGAGACGTAGAATATCTTGACCGCTTCCAATTCCTGTCTGAGTTCACAACAACGCTTCTCTATCGACATGTTGCCGTTATCTATCTTCGACAAGTCGAGGATATTGCCGATAAGCCCAGCCAGCACATTTCCACTGGAGCGGATGTAGTTGAGCTGCTCCGCCTTCTCCGGCTTATCCTCCTCCTTCAGCAGCATCTCGGTAAAACCGATGATTCCGTTCAATGGCGTCCTGATTTCATGACTCATATTGGAGAGAAAGCGTGATTTCACTCCTGCCATATGTAGGGCCTCTCTTTTAGCCGTCTCCAGCTGCCCCATAATATGCTGAATTGTATAGTCGTAGTAATTAAACAGGATAACCACTAATGACAGTATCAGTAGTGAGGAGAGGATCTCTGTCTGCGTCAGGTTTGCCGCAAACAAGGGAGTAGCCAGATATATCAGAAACAGAACAGCCGTAGCAAGAATCGCCATAACGCTTGCCCGGCGTCCTCCCAGTCCCTGTGCTATCGTCAGAAAGATAATGAACCAGAGCATACGCATGCTTTCATTCACGGAAAACACCAGGTTGGACACAAAGATCAGGAAGAGGCTGATTAATAATAGATTGACCGTCACGCTGTAGCGCTTGATCGAGCCCTTGAAATAGAACAGAAGGCCAAACTGAAATGCTGAAAACAGAAAGCAGTTAATGGCATGAAGTGTCGAGGTATATCCAAACCACTGGCCCAGGTGCAGCACACCGACCACTGGACTTGAAATGGCGGCCATGAAGATGGTGAAAGTAGCGAAGCTGAGTCGCTTCTCTGTATGGGCATCCTCCATACTACCGGAGTGATTACTGGCAGTGAGGAGGTCGAATAGACGTGTAATAAGAGAAAGCATCGGCTTATCGACACGGTTTACGTGTGAATGTTAAATATAGATTCTGAATGTGATTCGGCTTCCCTTATTCCGCTAATACAAGTATCCCATGCGGAGTATAACATTCTCCTAATATTTGGACGAGAGCCGATGAGGTGAGGTAATAGGGGCGCCCGCCAGCATACCAGGGTATCCATTAGCCCAGTGGTCTCTACACACTCGCTCCTTACGTCATTTACATCGTGGTGGCAGTATGTTGAGACTTCCTGGCAGTTTCTGCTGGTAGCCGTTCCGAGCCATCCAGACAATGTATGCTATCTGGGACTCGGCGGATGACTTGGCGAGGTAGGGAAATTATTTCTCTTGGATCTCAGGATGGTCTTGTTGAGTGTTGATGACGAGCTGTCTGATAGTTATCGGCTTTTGGGGGTATATACGGAGGTAATAGTTCTTCGCCTCGGTGACCTGAAAAGGAATAGTGAGTTTTTTATTTTTAGATGGATAACAGTCATCCAGGATCATGTTGAAATTTTCAGAAACCAGGTGGATGGTAACTTTTGTATCCGATTTAAGACTCAAATTGAGGTTGTACTTTCCTGGAGTGAAGGAACCTATGGGAATGAAATAATATCGCTCCAACAGAGTCGACATATCCTCCAGTATTTCACTACTCCAAATTCTTTGCGGAGGAATAACCACATTCATCGGATAATAAGAACATTTCTCTTTCATGTGGTTAAGGATGATAGTCAGCTCGTGTTGTAACCACTGCTTGCCGGAGGCAGCGCCATAGTGGCGAATCACATGAATCCTGGATGCCTCGAACGCCGCGTTAAAACTCAGGCGACCACTACACTCCGCTTCATGGCATTTAGCACAGATGGTATTGAATATCACCACAGACTCAGTAAAGGGACTGCTTCTTGACTGCGAAGCTGAGCTGCAAAGAAAGAGAAGAATAAACAGCCCTATAGCTGGGAAATTCTGAGTCCTCATTTTCTATCTTGTCATCATCCTGAATTGGAACCTTTTTATAGATACTCATAGCCGTTCTGAGACCTGGAGGCAACGTCTTCTATCTGGGATCCAGGGGGTAGTCCGGCACGAATAGGATAATATCTCCCTTCGCGAATTCGTATTAATGAAAGCGGACGTTTGTATTGTGCGTCGCAACAGGCAGAGAACGGCCATTTCATGGCATTGCCTTGGTCACCTAGTGGCAAACCAGAGCTTTATATACTATACATATTCTGTGGGAATTATGAGTCGAAGGGAGGCACTATAATGACTCGCATAAAATCTATTACGCTTGCAATTGGCGCAATTTCCATTCTCTCGGTAGTCTTCTTGTCAGCTGTTTCAGTAGGTCAGGTAAAGAGGCCAGGTTTCTCTGCTAAACCCATGATGGTGGGAGAAATAAGTGGAGTTAATGAGAAGCAGATAGCGATCATTAATGTATCAATCCAGCCAGGAGCTTCTTCTCCTCCTCACACGCATCCTGGTGATTGCTATGGGGCTGTACTGAAGGGGAATGTGGAACTCTTTGTGGAAGGCAAGACGTCTCGTCTTTTCTCGGCCGGAGAAGCTTGGCACAATCCACGTGGTCCAGTTCACTATTTTAAAAATGTTGGTGATACCCCGGTTCAATTAGTGAACACCCTTGTGGTTGATAAAGGCAAAAAGAGAACACAGATACATAAAGTACAGAAGTAACCACTTTATATTGTTATATTGCGGTAAGAATTACCGTCAACGGGTTGCTATGTGATTGCTAATGAGAGCTGTTTACGATGATTGACCTAAGCCTCTCCCAAAAAAGAAGGTATTACCTCTAGGTCTCCGAATAGCCAGTGAACGGAAACTTATATAGGCATTCAATAGAGCTCAAGGGTTGTCTTAATATCCAAACTAATCAATGCAATGAATTTTATGAGCAACATTACGGTAAAAGTAATTTTATGTGGTGTGCTACTGGCATCGGCAGCAGCATGGAGCGGTGAAGAGCTGGGACCGCTGAGTCAGTACAAACCGGAATTAAGCGATGAATTTACACAGCTGCTTAAAGATGCTGACATTAAGGCAGGTGAAAAAACATTTATGAGAAAGTGCTCATCCTGCCACGACTATAAAAAAGGCGGAGGGCATGGAAAAGGGCCGCATCTGTGGAATCTTTTCGGAAGAAAAGCAGGAACCATTTCGGGGTTTGAGTTTTCCGAGGCAATGTTAGGCAGCAATCACGAATGGAACTATGCAACACTGAACTACTATCTTTCCAATACTGAGCGTGCTGTACCGGGTAGGAGCATGAATTTCCGTGGTATTCGCAGAGATAAACAGCGGGCTAATCTGATTGCATTTTTAAAAAACTTCAATGATTCCCCGCCTAATATTCCTAACTAATTTTTAAGTCAAACTCACAATCATTAGAGTTAAGGAGCCCATTTCTTACTCGCTTCGTTTCGGTCCATAAATAGATAAATTCTATAATATTTTTAAAACCCAACGAAAAAGATACAGGATACATCTGAACTTCAGTTCAGGGTCGTCTACTGCCTATTGCAGCGGAGAATTGTACTGTCCGTTTTAAACAGATAGGTATCAAGATATGTACAAATTTCCCTGCCTAGCTGGATTACCCCGGATGACAGACATTGCCTGGGGATATCAGAATGGCCATTATTCCCCATCCAAGCAAATTTCAACGCATGAGACGTCTATTTATATTGTCACGCCAAATGGTTCGTTCCTCCTGACTCCATCCGGGTTGACCATCTTCTTCCTGCCCTTCATTTTCTTGCGGCGAACTGAAAATTTTACGACTTTTGTTGTCTGAATCGTCGGATTGCGGGGATAGAAAGAACCAAATAACCCCTGCAAAAATACCACCCAGTATCAATATGCGAAATAGGTCTTTCATGCTTATCCCATACCTCTCTCTGCCTCTGGAGCAAATGCGTATGTGTCCATCTCACGATAATTTCTTCTTCTTTCTAATATATGCCGAGTTCTTCGCAAACCAGCGCATCGGTAACACCAGGTTCATCGGCGCGTTTCAAAGCTTGCCGTTTGAACTCTGCGCTGTAACGCTTCCTTCTTGCCATGACACACCTCCTTGCGCATTATCGCGCTAGGTTGGTGGTCCGTAAAACTGGGGCCATACCAAAGGGTTGTTTACGGCCTATTCTGTTGAAAAACTCCCCGACCTGGCTGCTCTAATGAGATAATCTTTCCTAGTTGATTAATCTGAGGATTGTCACTGATGATGGGGCAGCAACCACCAGATCAGAATACTCTGTTTTACGATTTCTGCATTGAACAACACATCCCACCTGATCACTTGTTAAGGCAGATTGACCAGGTACTTGATCTCAGCGAACTGCGTCATCATTTATCCTCTTACTACAGCACCACTGGCCGCCCCTCTGTTGATCCAGAACTCATGCTGCGTATGCTCATTGTGGGTTACTGCTATGGGATCCGTTCAGAAAGGCGTCTTTGTGAAGAGGTACATTTAAACCTGGCCTACCGCTGGTTTTGCGGTCTCGGCCTGGAAGGCCATGTGCCGGATCATTCCACATTTTCAAAGAACCGCCATGGCCGGTTCCGCGACAGTGATACCTTTCGGTTTCTGTTTGAAGATGTTGTTGGACGCTGCATGGCAGAGGGCTTGGTTGCGGGCGAAGGCTTCGCTACTGATGCGAGCGTTATCAAGGCAGATGCCAATCGCCAGCGAGGCGTCCCTGGCAGTAAGGCCATGGATTGGCTCGATATCGAACAAGCCAGTCGGCCGGTACGTGAATATCTCGATGCTTTAGATAAAGAAAACGCCACTAGAACGCCACCCAAGAACATATCCCTCACGGATCCCCAGGCACGCTGGACAGCTGCGCCAGGCGGCCCAGCCTTTTATGCCTACTCCACCAATTACCTGATTGATATCGAGCACAATATTATCTTGGATGTTGAGCCAACACCGGCTCATCGAACCGACGAGGTCAACAGTACCAAGCAGATGCTTGAACGGGTTGAAGCGAGGTATGAACTAAAGCCTGATCGACTTATTGGTGATACAGCCTATGGTACTGCACCGATGCTTGAATGGCTCGTCAAGGGCAAACAGATTGAGCCCCATGTTCCAGTATGGGATAAATCAGATAGAAACAAAGAGACGTTCAGTCGATCTGATTTTATCTGGGATGCAAGTGCAAACTGTTATCAATGCCCGGCAGGTAAACGCTTAGAGGGCAGGCGGCGTAATTTTAAAAAGCTTCGTACGACTGTCACGAAAGCAAACACCATTATCTATCGTGCCAGCATACAAGATTGCAAGTCGTGCCAGCTTAAATCCCAATGCTGTCCCAATACTACATTCCGGAAGATTGCCCGCAGCATCTATGAAGACTCACGCGATGCCGCTAGGAAAATCTCCGAAACACCGCAATACCTGCAATCACGAAAAGACAGAAAGAAAGTTGAAGTGTTGTTTGCTCATCTCAAGCGCATTATGAAGATGGATCGGCTGAGGCTGCGAGGACTCACTGGTGCGAACGATGAGTTCTTGTTGGCAGCTACGGTACAGAACCTTAAAAAGCTGGCTCAATTGCGATACAAACCTCCTGATTACGGGGTAAGTGCGCCTACATGAGGCAAAACCAAACCGATTAATCCAAAAACTGCCATCGAAAACCGATGGCAAGCCCTGAAAGGGAAAAAACGAAGCGATTTATACTCGCCGGAAGCTCCGGCCGTCTTCATCAATGGAGTTTTTCAACAGAATCGGCC
>JBEVVY010000001.1:1301486-1365028 GCA_040506895.1 Sedimenticola sp. | reverse complement strand
GGCAAGCCCTGAAAGGGAAAAAACGAAGCGATTTATACTCGCCGGAAGCTCCGGCCGTCTTCATCAATGGAGTTTTTCAACAGAATCGGCCTATTGCAGCGCACAAGCCAAATGTCTGCTTTGGTAATCTCTGAAACCCACACCACTTTGGCACTGTCTGTAAGACTAAACTGAGTGACTACAGGTAGTGGCAGTGATCGGGAATTAAATTATCCCGGCCTGCTGCCGATAGATGTAGATATTCCTGGTCCCGGTATCCCTGGGGAAACGTTATGAAAAAGCATATCGCCGTATTTCTGCTACTGGTCTTTACTGTCTGCCTTCCAGCTCTCTCCGCTGGCGGGGAGAGGCTGCCGGGTAAAGGGGTGGAGGTGCAGCCCCTGAAGAGTTCCATTGCCGAGGAGACCTTTCAGACCCTGTTGGTCATGCGGGGGCTTGAGCGTTTGGGCTACAAGGTGCAGCCAATCCGAGAGGTCGAGTACGACGTCGCCCACATCGCCATTGGCAAGGGTGAAGGGACCTTTATGGCGGATCACTGGGATCCGCTGCATGTGGATTTCTTCAATAATGCCGGTGGCGAGCAGAAGATCTATCGCGAGGGTGTCTATTCCACCGGGGCCTACCAGGGTTACCTGGTCGACAAGCGGACCGCCGACAGGCACGGGATCACCCATATTTCTCAACTGCAGGATCCCGATATCGCCCGGATCTTCGACCGGGACGGGGACGGTAAGGCGGACCTGGTCGGATGTAACAAGGGGTGGGGTTGTGAGAAGGTGATCGAACACCACCTGGATGTCTACCAACTGCGCTCGACCGTCAGCCATGACCAGGGCAGCTACGGTGAGCTGATTACCACTGCCATATCACGCTTCAAGGAGGGTGAGCCGGTCCTCTATTACACCTGGACACCCTACTGGATAAGCGGTGTGCTGGTGCCCGGCAGGGACGTCAGCTGGTTGCAGGTTCCTTTCTCCAGCCTGCCCGGTGCGCGGGGCGATGTGGATACAAGCCTCCCCAACGGCAAGAACTACGGCTTCCAGGCCAACAATCAGCGCATCATCGCCAACCGTGCATGGACGGATGCCAACCCCGCGGCGGCCCGGCTGTTCTCAATCATGACGCTGGGCAGCAATGATATCAGCGCCCAGAATCTCTTCATGCATGACGGGGAGAAGAGCGCCGGAGATATCGAGCGTCACACCGATGCATGGATCGAGGCCAACCAGGCCAGGTTCGATGGTTGGATCAGCGAGGCGATGAAAGCTGCTAAAAAGCGTTAGCCTCGACTTCCAACAGCGCGAGACTGATGTGCTTGCCGACCTCGTCGCTGAAGTTGACCCACTCCTGGTAAGCTGACAGTTTCTCGATCACCGGTTCCTTCATCTCGAAGGACTCCATCTCCTGTTCGTAGAGTCGGGCCACTTCCTGGTAGAGGGTTTCAAGATAGGTCTTGTAACTGGTCGGGACCTCGATCCCTCCCGCCGGGCCGTGCCCGGGAATATAGTGCTTCGCCTGGATATCGATCGCCACCTGGCAGGCATCGATGTTTCCTGTGAAGGTGCCGTCATCCATTCTCGCGATACGGGTGTAGAGTACGTTGTCCCCCGTGAAGACCACCGACTCTTCCACATACTCGATCATGATGTCTGAGCCGCTGTGCGCCTTGCCCGGTGCATAGATGCGGAAGGTCTTGCCGTGGATCTTCACGGTCTCGCTGTGGCCGACCTCTTTCTCGGGAATCACGGCAACCGTGCCGTCGGTGAAACCCTCGGTCGCACTGGACATCAGCGAGATCCAACGGTCGGCCTCGCCTTCGTGCGCTTTCCTGATCATTTCAGGGTGGGCCATGATCACCGCGTCGGGGTAGATCTCGGTTATGGCGTGATTGCCCAGCCAGTGGTCACCGTGGACATGGGTTGAGAAGACATGGGTCACCGGTTTGTCCGTCAGCTCCCTGATACGCTTCATCACCATGCGGCCGGCCTGCAGGCTGGAGCCCGGGTCGATCACGATCACTCCCTGGTCAGTGATGATCCATCCCGGGTTGTTCATGAATCCCTGGTTCTCCACGGAGGGGAATCCCCTTGGGCCGATGATCACGTAGGTCGAGTCGGAGACCTGTTGTGCGGGGTAGTCGCGGATGATCTCACCGGCCCAGAGTTGCGGGATGGTGAGCAGGGAGAGAATGAAGAAAAGCTTGCGAATCATGGGGTTTGGCTCGGTAGTTTGGAATGTGTGCAAGCTTAGAGCGTGCACTTAATCCGGACCATTATGGAAAACCACAGGTCCGGATAGAGGAAAAGCGGGTCAAGGGGAGGTCTGGCTTCCGGGCAGGGCAGGGGCACTGAAACGGGCCAGTTCGTCCGTGCGCTCCCGGATCTCCCGGGTGGCCTTTTTGTAGATGCCACGCAGATGTTTCTTCAGGTGTCCGGTGACTGTGGAGCCGGGTATCCCTTTCAAAACAGAGAAGATGGCCAGGGCGTAGGTGGACTCTATCTCGGAAAGATAGGCATCGCGGTTGGCATTGGGATTGTAGCAGCTGCCGCAACCACCACGGAAAGTGAAGGCGCTGTTGGCGAACATGACACCGAAACCCAGGTAGATGGCCAGCAGCTCGGTGGCGTGGGGCCAGTACTCGGCGCCGCCCGGTGGCGGCTCTTTCGCCATCTGCGCCAGGTGGTGGGCGAGGATATGGGCATAGGTGGCGATCATTCCCTCGGGATTGTTGATCTGCTGAGGGTTGTAGGGGATCAGCAGCCGGTGGGCCTCATCCACTGTCTCATCGGCTATGCCCTGCGGTCCGCGCAGGGCACCCTTGATCTGAACTCGGGGTGGCTCGATCAATGCACATTGGCCCTGGTCGGCGAGAAGGGTGGGCCAATGGCTGACGCCGGCATACTCCTTCACACGCTCGAAGATCAGGCTGGCCATGCCATGCACACTGTCCACGCGACCGGGAAAGAAGTCGTTGTTGGGCAGTACCAGTTGGGTCTGGTGGTAGAAGAACTCCGCCTGGAAATTGTCCAGGGACCAGGCGAAGGCATCGAACAACCACTGGCTTGCTTCCGCTTCCAGCAGGGGGCTTTTGTTAAACAGGCCGAGCATCAGCGTTCTATTTCCTGTAACGGGTGATTCGATGAATCCGCTTCGATTTCACTCTACGGCGGACTCCATCTTGTATGAGAGCCTGACCACCCAGGCGGTGACCAGCATGGTGAGTATTACCGCGGCGCCGAAGGCGTAAAGACCGGAGTGGACATACACCTTGGCGATGGCATCCAGTTTTACCGAAACCACCATCACGGCGACCACGAAGACATCCAGCATGGACCAGCGCCCGTAATCGTGCATCAGGTGCAGGTAGCGCTTCATCCGTTGTGACTGCTTCTCCAGCAGGTTGATCAGCATGAACAGCAGCAGCAGCTTCAGGATTGGCAGCACCACGCTGAATATGCCGATGATCAGGAACAGCAGGGTCTCACCGTTTCTGTACAGCTCCATAACCCCGGAGGTGACGGAAAAGGAGTTGCTGATAAAGATGAACTTTTCGATGGTGATCATCGGCGCCGTGAGACCGATATAGAGCAGGAGTACGGCGCAGATCAGCAGAAAATTGAGAACGAGCTTTTCGGATTTCGGCAAAACAGGGGCCCTTGTTGGCCTGACTTATTCAGTGCAGGCGAAACTTACCACAGAGTCGTTACAGCTGCAGGGCCTTACCTGCAGCCTGCCGGCGCTACCTGTTGGGATCGACCAGCACCCGGCCCTGTACCTGTCCCTTCATGATCTGCCCGGCCGTCTCGCCGACCTCCTCCAGGGAGACCACGTGGCTGATATTTTCATAGGCACTCTCTGGCAGCAGTTCCGCCAGGCGGCGCCAGGCGGTCTCACGGCGGGGGCGCGGACAGGAGACCGAATCGACGCCCCTCAGGCTGACATTTCGCAGGATGAAGGGCATCACCGTGGTATTGAGTTTGAAATCCGCTGCCAGTCCGCAGGCGGCCACGGCACCGCTGTAGTCCATCTCCGCCAGCAGGCGACCCAGGATGTCTCCGCCGACGGTATCCACGGCACCCGCCCAGCGCTGGGACTCCAGTGGCCGGGCCGGGGCGGCCATCTCTTCCCGTGTCACGATCTCCGAGGCACCCAGTCCCCTGAGGTAATCGTGGGTCGATTCGCGCCCGGTAACAGCGGCCACCTGGTATCCCAGTTTGCTGAGCAGGGCCACCGAGACGCTGCCGACACCCCCTGCTGCGCCTGTCACCACCACGGTGCCCTTGTCCGGGGTGATGCCTGCCTCTTCAAGGGTCATGACACAGAGCATGGCGGTGAAACCGGCGGTACCAATGATCATCGCCTTGCGCGAGTCCAGGCCTTCCGGTGTATGCACCAGCCAGTCGGCCTTCACCCGGGCCTGCTGGGAGTAGCCTCCCCAGTAGCGCTCACCCACGCCCCAGCCGGTAAGAATCACGTCGTCACCCGGTTGGAAATCACCCGAGGCGGAGTCGATCACCTTTCCGGCAAAGTCTATTCCCGGCACCATGGGCCAGTTGCGGATGATCTTGCCCGTGCCGGTGACCGCCATGCCGTCCTTGTAGTTGAGCGAGGAGTAATCCACGGCCACCAGTACTTCCCCTTCAGGCAGATCGTCGGTGGAGAGCTGTTTGATTTCGGATACGGTTTTTCCTTCGGACTGATCCAGTACAAGCGCTTTGAACATGGCAATGACTCCGGTTATGATGGGCGAGGTCGTTAAATATATATTTGTAAGACAAATTAAATCGTCATACCGATCAGGTCAACACATTTTTTGGAGTAGGCTACCTTGGGCATCGAATATGAACCCCTGAGCAGTGTCAGTCTGTCGCGGCAGATCGCTGACAAGATCCGCGAGGCGATTCTCTCGGGTAGCCTGCAGGCCGATGACCGGCTCCCCACCGAAGAGGAGTTGGCAGCCAAGTTCCAGGTGTCACGCCCAACCATAAGGGAGGCGTTGAAGCGGCTGGCAGCACAGAACCTGGTGCGTTCACGCCGGGGACCCAGCGGCGGTACCTTCGTCAATCGTCCCAAGCCCTCCGATCTCAGCGAGGGCCTCACCAGTGCAATGACCCTGCTGGTTGGCATGGGTGAGTTCGAACTGGACGAGATAAACCTGGCACGCAGGGAGCTCGAGACACTCTGTTGTCGACTGGCGGCCTGGAACAGGCAGGCGGAACACCTGCAGCAGATGGAGACCGAGCTGGAACTGCAACGGCAGAAGGATCTTTCGCCTGAAGAGTTCTGTGCCTCGGATGTACGCTTTCACCGTGCCATCGCCGACGGTACCCAGAATGGCGTGCTGAGATTTGTCATGTTTGCAGTGATCGAGGCACTGCAGCCCATTGCAAATATGATTGCGTTCAGGTTCCGGGAGAGGCAACTGGTCGTCGACCAGCATGAGAGGCTTCTGCAGGCTTTCGTGAAACAGGACGAGTCACTTGCCGTGGCGGTCATCCAGGAGCAGATCGATTACCTGCATCAGCAGCATCTCAAGGCCCAGACAAGGCAAGGCTGAACCCGATATACTTGGTCGCCGGGTCAATACAGACGGGTACTCAGTTCAACAGACCGAGTGCGGTGGCCTTGACCGAGGCGGCCAGTTTGTTGGTGGTGTTCAGCTTGCGGATAACATTACCGATATGAAAATTCACTGTGCGGACGGAGATGTGCAGGATATCGGAAATCTCATCAGAGGTTTTCCCTTCTGCAGTCCAGCGCAGAATTTCGACCTCTCTGGGCGTCAACTCCGATTCTGACTCCGCCAGCAGTTTGGGCGTCAGTACCCTGGTCATACCCTGGTGAGCAATCTGCACAAGCGAAGCGATCTTCAGGCCGTTCTTCCGGATCTCGCTATCGCTGAAAGGTTCGTGGGAGCGGGCGAGGGTCAGCATGCCGACCTGTCCCCGGTGATCGTGGACCGATTGTGCACGGCCAACATTGAGACCATGGGCCCTGGCCTCTTCCCAGAACTGGTGATTAGTGGTGATGATGTCGCCGGACCACTCGAAAGGTAGCTGTGAGACAGCGCCGTACCGCACGGTCGGGTCGATAACAATATAGTCGTTGTCCAGGTACTGGCTCTGCCATGCAGAGGGATAGTTGCTGAACATGACGATCTTCGGGTTGGATACCGGCAGTGGCAGGCGCAGACCGTAGGCGCAGTAATCGAACCCCAGGTCGCGGGCAAGTTGCGCGATCTCAATGAACAACGCTTGCTCCGACTGTAATCCAAGCAGCTTGTCAAGTTGTGTATTTTGCCAGTTACCCATGCCGGAAGAGATTCGTAGACTAAGGCTTCGTGAATGTGGCGTGCGCAGATACCCGCGCTTCTGTTCAGCTTCATTATGTCAGTTGGTTTCAACGCCGGTAAACGCGAGCCGGGTTGAGATCATCGTTACAATGTCTGTAACTTTGTAACGTATTCTGAATTCAAGGGAAGTTATTTTGAGGAGTGCACATGTTAAGCGTTTCCAGTGATGGTTATGTTCGATTGACATTAAACACCCTAAGGGATATTCCACTCACTCACTGCGTATCCGGTCTCGATGATGAGGGTGCCGATTTCGACAGGGGAAGGGATGACTCCCAGTGTGATATTTCCGGTTATACCGAATGGGTAAGTGCGACAGAGCCACCTATATCAGTGGGTTGGGATTGGCGCTTGCAGATGTCGGGAGGCGGCTGCCACTACTCGAGAGCCGGCTTGCCACGTTCCAACCTGATGCTGATAGGTGCTGATAACGAAGACCTGGGGCCCGCCAGGACAACAGAACTGATCGAGTCGGTTCTGGATGCCATGGACTGGCAGCGTGTGACCTTCAACGCCATTGGTGATCGATACAATTGAGCCGCCTGTCAACGTTGACAGTATCTCGCCAGGCTGATGTGTCTTTAACTATCTCCCTCCAGATTTCAAACCTTTCAGGAGGGAGATAGATGGTTATTGTCTCGGGTACCCAGGATGAACTGCCACAAGGACTGTACTCGGATGTTTCGAAATATCGTTACGAAGTTTTTATAGATCGACTTGGCTGGGAGCTTGAAACCCAGGGCCGGGTGGAACAGGATCAGTTCGACCGCGCTGACGCGGTCTATGTCGTCATGAAGGATGATGAGGGGAATGTTTCAGGCTGCGCAAGGTTGCTTCCCACCACGAAACCCTATCTTCTCGGCGAAGTCTTCCCGCAACTGCTAAACGGTATTGCACCGCCCCGATCACCAGAGGTGTGGGAGCTCTCCCGGTTTACGGTGATGGATGTCCAGGGCAACAAGCCTTCAAGATACGGAATGCAGCCCTCCTCGAAAGCGAGGGATCTGCTCAACGCTTCCATCGCAACGGCGGTCTCCCACGGCGCAAAACGACTTATCACCGTCTCTCCAATCGGTATTGAGCGTCTTCTGCACGCGATGGATGTTCATGCACACAGGGCGGGTCCACCGATGGTTGTGGACGGACATCCCCTGTTCGCCTGTTGGATAGAGACAGAGGGTGTTGATAAACCGGAGGCCTATCAATCTAAATACCGCTTGTCGTGATGACCGGGCGGTCTACTGGCTCGCCAGCCAGATCATCAGCGGCAGGGTGATGACCGAAGCGACCACCTGCACCGTGATCAGGTTGGCCATCAGCGGGGCGTCACCTCCCATCTGGCGGGCAAGGACATAGGAGGTTGAGGCGGTGGGTACCGCGGCTGCGATCACCGCCACGGTGAGAGGCAGACCTTCGATTCCGAAAAGCCATGCACCAATGAACATCAGCAGGGGCATGCCCAGCAGCCTGATACTGGTACCGAAGGCCACGAGGAAACGGTGTTCGAGCACCTTGCGGAACTCGAGACCGGCGCCTACAACCAGCAGTCCAAGTCCAAGGGCACCGCTGCCCACCATGTCGAATACCTGGTAGAAAGGCCCGGAGAGGCCGATACCTGTCAGGTTGAGCAGGGCGCCGACAAAGCAGGCGATGATGAAGGGATTTCGGAACAGTTTTTTAACGACATCTCCCAGTCCATTACCTCCACCCACCAGGCTGGCCAGTACCGCCACGTTGATGATGTTGAGCGGTGGGATGATGGTGGCCATGATGATGGCCATGTAGGCGATGGCCTCTTCACCCAGAAGGAAACCGACAATGGAGAGGGCGATAAAACCGTGCCAGCGGGTCGCACCCTGTAGCAGGCTGGTGAAAGTTGCCGGAGAGATTCCGAACTGACCTTTCATCAACGGGTAGGCAGTCAGCATGATACCCGTCATTGCGAAGATGGCGAACAGTACCATGCCGGCAAACGAAAGCACCTCGGTGGAACCTATCTGGGCCGTCGCCAGGGTCTTGATCAGCAGGGCCGGAAAGAGAACGTAATAGCAGAGATTCTCGATGCCACGCCAATGGCTCTCGCCGATGATCGGAGACCGTTTGAGCAGGATGCCGAGCAGGATAACCAGGATCACCGGGATCAGTGCATTGATGATGGAAAGCATACTAGATCAGTTTCGACATGTAACATTCATCGACATAATCGCCATTGATTTTAAGGGCATCTCTCTTGGTCCCCTCGTAGATGAAACCGCATTTTTCGTAGAGTCTCCTTGCCCTTTTGTTACGCACCTGGACCGTCAGTTCCAGGCGATGAAAGCCGTGTGCCTTTGCCCACGCTTCCTGGGCCTCGAGCAGTTGCCTGCCGATGGATTGTCCCCAGAACGCTTCAAGTACCCCCATCGCAATCAGCGTGGAGTGCCTGTTGCGTATTGCGGACCCACCCTGGGAACCGATAAAGCCGACCAGCTTCCGGTCCTGCTCCGCCACCATGAGCAGTTGGGAGGGTGTGGACGCGAAGCTTTCAATCAGTTCCTTCTGTCCTGCTGGTGAGATGTCCCGCTCATCCGGCTCGAAAAGCATGAAGTCCGTCTCCCGGTCCAGGGCCTTGAACAGCTGGATCAGGGCGGTGGCATCCCCTGGTATGGCTTCTCTGATAATCATGCGAACACCGGCTCGGCATCACGGCGTGATGCGCCAACGGGATATTGTATTCCCAATCAGTGGCGATGTCCGCACTCGTGTGGGACAGCTTACGAGTCGATGCTTCTAACGCAATTTCTGCCGGCTTCCTTGGAGAGATAGACGCCCTCGTCGGCGGCCTTGACCAGCTGGTCAGGTTTATCCATTTCACTGCTTCGTGTGGCGACACCGACACTGATGCTCCCTTTCCACTCGCCATCTCCTGCAGGAACCCGCAGGGCGTCGACGATCTCACGGGTGCTCTCCGCCAGGAACATGGCGCCGTTGTGGGGGGTGTTGGGGCAGATGATGAGGAATTCATCGCCGCCGAGACGGCAGACGATGTCGTCGGTCCTGACAGAGTTCTTGAGGGTGCGGCCGAGCGTCTGCAGCACCACGTCCCCCGCATCGTGCCCATAGGTGTCGTTGATCTGCTTGAAGCCGTCAGCATCGATCATCATGCAGGAGATCGGGGTTTCATCTTCGTCGGCTTCCTGCCACAGTAGCTTCAACTGCTGCATGGCGAAGCGGCGGTTGGGAAGATCCGTCAGTACATCGGTCAGGGCCAGCTGTTCGAGGTGAAGGTTGGCATCGGCCAGTTCCCGGGTACGCTCCTCGACCTTCTCTTCCAGGGTGCTGTTCAGCTCCTGGAGTTGCCGGTTCCGTTCCGAGACCTGCTGAAAGAGACCATGGAGTGCCGCAAGGAGCGGTTCCGTGGATTTCGACGCTTTTCTCTCCTCTTCATCGTAGGCCTCTTTCGCAGGGGTACCCGATTCTACGGCAGCAATCTGCTTCGCCATGTTCTGATCGGATCCCAGGATATGGTAGGCCAGCCAGCAAGTGAGGAATTTCAGCAGGGATTCAGCAGAGGAGGAGTCCTCCAGGGATATCGAGGTGTGCAGGGCCGTCACCTCCTGCAGAAAGTGCCTGTGTTCACCATGGTGGAGGTTGAAATGCCGCTCATCAATGCCGATGCGCTGCATCAGCTGCTCCTCTTCCCTGAAGTGGTAGTCAGCGTAGTCCGCCAGTTCGGAGAAGACATTTTCGATGTTCTCCAGGTCCAGCTCATCCCCGGTCAGGAGGGTGCTGTAACGGTTGAGCAGATCGACCAGGTGGTGGTGTTGCTCATCGACCACCTCTATACCCGTTAGATAGTGATCGTCCCAATGGAAAGCTTCCATCGTGCCAAGCCTCTCAGTCGTAATGGACGTCCGTGATTACAGTTTAGACTATTGGGCGCTTTGCTCACGCTCCCGAAGCACCTTGATCTGGAACAGGGTGTTGCGCTCCTCCTCCTCGAGCACGGACTGGATATAGCGGATGGTGTTGCGGTAGCGGGGAATGATGTTGTATTTCAGGGCGTTGACCCGCTTCTGTGCCTTGCGCTGTTCGGCGATGAGCCGGCCCAGGGCCATCTCCGACTCGCCCAGGCGGGTCAGCAGCAGGGTGGCCTCGGTGAGCTGCTGCCGGGTCTCATCGAAACTGGGGTCGGTACCCAGCAGGCCGATGGGCTCCATGGGGATCTTTTCCGATGAGATCGCGGGATACTCCACGCCGAGGCTGCGCTTGGGAATGATGCTGATATTGAGTGCGGGCCCGATGCCCATGGCGACCTGCTGCAGTGAGCGGCTGCCCATGCGAAGCTGGGCCAGTGATAGCCAGTGGTAACCCTGCTTCAGGGCGGCGTGGGTCTCCTTGCGCAGGCGCCGGTACTCGCCGATGCGTTCATAGACCAGCCGGGTGAGCAGTTCACGCTTTCTCTCCAGCAGGGCGTGACCATCCTCCAGGAACTGCACCTGCCGCTTCAGGTTGAGCAGGGTGTTCTTCGTGGGCGGGACCTTGATCAGATGCTGTGCCATGGCTCTGGTGATGCTTCCTCGGTTCTGTTCATTCGCCGGTGTGATGATACCTGGCCAGGTCTGTCTCCCTGACGCGGGTCAGGGCATCCTTCGGGAACATGCTGAGCAGCTCCCACGCCAGGTTCAGCGTCTCGACGATGGAACGGTCCTCGTCTTCTCCCTGGCCGACGAACCGCTTGTCGAAGGCATCCGCAAAGGCGAGGTAACGGCGGTCCCGTTCGGACAGTTCGTTGGCACCGATGATGGATGCCAGGTTGCGGGTCTCCAGGGCCCGGGCATAGAGGGCGTAGAGCTGGTTGGCCACCCGTGGGTGGTCCTCCCGGGTGTCGTCCTTGCCGATACCGTCCTTCATCAGGCGTGAAAGGGAGGGCGAGATGTGCACGGGCGGGTAGATGCCCTGGTTGTGCAGCTCACGGCTGAGCACGATCTGGCCCTCGGTGATGTAGCCGGTCAGGTCGGGGATCGGGTGGGTGATGTCGTCCGACGGCATACTCACCACCGGTACCAGGGTGATGGAGCCGTGGCGGTCACGGATACGCCCGGAGCGCTCGTAGATCTCGGCCAGGTCGGAGTAGAGATAGCCGGGATAACCCTTTCTCGACGGGACATCCCCCTTGGCGGTGGACACCTCGCGCAGCGCTTCCGCATAGTTGGTCATGTCGGTCATCACCACCAGCACGTGGCGGTCCATCTCGAAGGCGAGGTACTCCGCGGCGGTCAACGCCACCCGGGGCAGGGCGAGGCGTTCCACCGGGGAGTCGTCGGCCAGGTTGATGTACATCACCACGTTGCCCAGCACACCGGAGTTGGAGAACTCCTCCTGGAAGAAGCGGGCATCGGCATAGGAGACGCCCATGGCGGCAAAGACGATGGAGAAGTGGGACTCCTCGTCCACCAGTTTCGCCTGGCGAACGATCTGCGCGGCCAGCCGGTTATGGGGCAGGCCCGAGGCGGAGAAGATCGGCAGCTTCTGGCCTCGCACCAGGGAGTTGAGTCCGTCGATGGTGGAAACGCCGGTCTGGATGAACTCTCTCGGGTAGGTGCGGGCCGCGGGATTGATGGCGGAACCGTTGATGTTGCGCTTGAGATTGGAGACGATGGGTGGCCTTCCATCCTTCGGCTGGCCGATACCGTTGAAGACCCTGCCCAGCAGCTCCGGCGAGAGATTGATTTCGAACGGCTCGTCCAGGAAGCGTACCCAGGTGCTCTCCAGGTCGATGTCGCTGGTGCCCTCGAACACCTGTATCAGCACGCTATCTTCCGTGGACTTGATCACCTGGCCGTTGCGGGTGCGGTTCATGTGGTCCCGGATCAGGACGCGGTCGCCGAAGGCCACCTGGGGGGCATCTCGTACCTCCAGCAGTCCGCCCTGGGCGTAGGATGAGGTTCTGAACTCCCTGGCGCTCATTGCCCATGCTCCTCGAATTTAGCGTATTCCGCGCGGATCTTGTCGAAGCCCTGGTTGAACTCCTCCATCAGTTCGCGCAGCTGTTCGGTCTGGGTGCTGTCATAGACCTGCTTGGCACGGCGAGCCTTGGCCAGCAGCGGCAGGTCGGTCAGCTCCTGAACGGGTACCCCGAGCTCGATCAGCTCTGCGCCCTTTTCGTAGACCGTCAGGGCCATGTCCAGCAGAAGGAACTGTTTTTCCGGCGAGGCGAAGGTGTCCACCTCGTCGAGGGCGCTCTGCTGCAGCACGCCGTCCTTGATCAGGGCAGCGCCTTCGAGTTCCCAGCGTTGGGCAGAGGAGAGCGCCTCGGGACCGACCAGGTTGACGATGCGCAGCAGTTCCGCGTCGCGGGCCAGCAGGGCCAGTGCCTCGCCCCGTCGGGCCTCCCAGTCGGGGTCGATCTCTTTGTGCCACCACTTGCCGGCGGTACTGACGTGTTCGGAAAAGCTGCCTGTCCAATCGATGGCCGGGTAGTGGCGGGCGTCGGCCAGCTCCTTGGAGAGGGCCCAGAAGGTCTGGATGATCTCCTTGGTGTGGGCCGTGACCGGTTCGGAGAAGTCGCCGCCGGGAGGGGATACCGCTCCGATCAGGGTGACCGAGCCCTTGCCGCAGCCGCCGGTCTCCACGCGGCCGGCCCGCTCGTAAACCGCGGCCAGTCGGGAGGCGAGATAGGCGGGGTAGCCCTCTTCCACCGGCATCTGGCCCAGGCGGCCCGAGACCTCGCGCAGGGCTTCCGCCCAGCGGCTGGTCGAGTCGGCCAGCATCACCACGTCGTATCCCTGGTCACGGTAGTACTCGGCCATGGTCATGCCGACGTAGACCGAGGCTTCCCTGGCCACCACCGGCATGTTGGAGGTGTTGGCCACCAGCAGGGTGCGCTCCATCAGTCTGCGTCCGGAGTAGGGATCCTGCAGGGTGGGGAAGGTCTCCAGGATGTCGACCAGTTCGTTGCCGCGCTCTCCACAGCCGACGTAGATCACGATGTCCGCATTGGACCAGCGGGCGATCTGTTGCTGGACCACGGTCTTGCCGGCACCGAAGGGTCCGGGCACCGCGCCCTTGCCGCCCTTGAGCAGGGGGAAGAAGGTGTCGAGTATGCGTTGGCCCGTGATCAGCGGGGCGACGCCGTGATCGCGTTTCGTATAGGGACGCGGATTGCGTACCGGCCAGCGGTGGTAGAGCTTCAGCTTGCGTGTGCGGCCATCGGGGGTACGTATCCGGCCGATGGGGTCTTCCAGGGTGTAGTCGCCCTCGGGGGCCAGTTCCACCAGTTCACCGGCACGGTCCGGGGGCACCATGATGCGGTGCTCGATGGTCTCGGTCTCCTGCACGGTGCCAAGTTGCACGCCGGCAGAGAGGTGGGTGCCGCGCTCGAGGCTCTCGTCGGGTACGAAATGCCAGCTCTTCTCCCGGTCCAGGGCGGGAAGGCTCAGTCCGCGCGGAATATGGTCGCCATGGCCCTCGAAGATCTCTTCCAGCGGGCGCTGCACACCGTCGAAGATGCTGCCGAGCAGACCGGGTCCCAACTCGACCGAGAGTGGCCAGCCAAGGGCCTCGGCCGGTTCTCCCGGCCGAACGCCTTCTGTGGACTCGTAGGCCTGCACCACGGCCTCGTCACCCCGCAGGGTGATCACCTCGCCGTAGAGTCCGAGTTCCCCGATTCTTACCTGCTCACCGTTACGTACTCCCGGCAGGGTGATGGTGACGATGGGGCCGTTGATCTCGCGGATGACGCCGATATTGTCCTGGTTGTTCATATCGTCTTGGTTACCCCTTCGTGAGCGCGCCGGTCGGGCAGCAACCGCTGGATTATGATCTGGTGGAGCTGGCTCGCCAGGCGCTCGCAACGACCTTCAAACGTGTTGTTCACGCGCACGCTGTTATCCTCGGTGCGCACCAGGATGCCGCCGTGGGTTTCGATCGGTGTGGGATTGAGGCTGATCTCCCTGCCGGGTGCGGCTGCCTTGGAAAAGGTCTCCCATACAGGGGTCAATTGCTTGAGGTCGTCGGCGTTGACCTCCGCCACCAGCTTTGGGGCATCCACTGTCTCTGCCGCACTGCGAAGCAGCTGCGAGAGCAATTCCTGGTAAGCCTGGTTGTCCTTTTTAAGCTCGATCATCCTGTCATCGAGCTGTTCGAGTATGCCCTGCACCAGGTCCCAGCGCAGGTGATCGAGCTCTTTCTGAAACTTGAGCTCGCTGGCCTGCACCTTGCGCCGGTAGATGCGTTCCGACTTGGCCTTCGCCAGCAGTACCTCGCGCTCTTCGCGCAGGTGAAGCTTGTCGTGGGCCTCGCGCAGGATGTTGTCCTTACTGCGCTTGGCCCGTTCCTGGTACTCGGAGGCGAGTCTTGTCGCCTGCTGGAGTATGGCCGATTCGAGTTCCTGTACCTGGTCAGCCATTGCTGCAATCCTTCATGTTTGTATCACCCATCAACATGCGTACCTGGTTATCGATCTTGCAGTGGAACTGCTCCGGCTTGTTGAGCTGGGGCACCTCCGTAACCACGATGCGTCCACCCTCGGCCCGCACGCGCGCCAGCAGGCGGCTGTCACTCTCCGAGAGCCGGTGATCGAGAATGATGAAAGCGTTGTGCTTGTGCTCGATCAGTTCCCGCAGGATCCTGTCCAGCTCGGCCACCGACGGATCCGGGATGGTCTCGAAGCCGATCAGCTGGAACCCGTCTGTCAGGGTGGCGTCACCCAGGAACAGCATGCGGGTGGCAGGGGAGGTTTCGCCCGTGTTCTGCATCGTATGTCGCCTATATCTTGTCCAGCAGCAGGATGCTCATCACCAGCCCGTAGATGGCGATACCTTCTGCCAGTCCGAGGTAGATCAGGGTGCGTCCGAAGATCTCCGGTTTTTCCGTCAGCACGGCCAGGGAGGCGGCGCCGATGGGTCCCACCGCGATGCCTGCGGCCACGGTGCTGAGTGCCGTGGGAATGCCCACGCCGATGATGCCCAGTCCCATGCCGATGGTGATCTCACCGCCCGCTTCGGCCACTGTCGGGGCAGCCATCACCTCCTGTACACCCATAAATACCAGTGCCACCTGGGCGCCGAGGAAGACGACCAGGTTGGTGCCGATCACCGGCTTGAACCAACGCCTGGGATTCACCCCCTTGTCGGGCTGCATCTCCATATAGATGCCGGTGAGTATCAGGCCAAAGATGCCCAACGTCATCAGACCGATCAGCCAATACATGGTTTGCTCCTTGTCATGGTTTGTGAACGGATAGAAGAGAATCTGCGGTTCATGCGTTTCCCCTGTGGTTGAGTTTCAACGGCTTGAACTCCAGGCCATCGCCGGAGAAGAAGCGGGAGAAGCCTTCGTAGTACTCGAGACGCAACACCTGGATGGTGACGATCGCCCCTTCGAGCACGAGGATGAAGATGTTGCCGCCGATCACCGTGAGCCAGTGACCCGTGGTATCCATCATCTCGGCCAGGGTGAACACGGCGATGGCCAGTGCAACGTGGTTGAGACTGAACGCGGCCACGCGCAGGAAAGAGAGGGTGTTGGAGATGTAGCCGGTGAGGGTCTCGAAGGTTTCGATGAAAGCCACCAGCATCCGCTCTCCGGGTGGTGCATGGGTTTCGATCAGCTTGTAGGCGAGCAGTACCAGCAGGGAGCCCATGCTGAGCGTGGCGGCCGGGATGCCGTAACTGCCACTCAGGTAGACGTTGTAAACGCCACCCAGTACCGAGAGGTAGAGCACGATGCTGACCAGTCCGTTGGTGTCGAAGATCGCCCTGCTCAGGTCGCCCTCGATCAGGCGGTTGTGGATGCAGATCAGGGTGATCATGGTGAGAAAGCCCACCCCCCAGATGAGCGCCGCCGTGAGCATGTAGAGGGGATCTGAGAGCGGGGGTATCCAGACCGCATGGAACAGCTCCTCGTAGCCGAAGATGCTGCCATAGAGCACGCCGAACACGCTTGCCGAGGCCCCTGCACTGATGCCGAGCAGGGTGAAGCTCCTGAGCTTACGGCGTGCCAGGAAGGAGATCAGCATGATGGTCAGGCCATGCCCTATATCGCCGAACATCATGCCGAACATGGCGATAAAGGTGAGGGAGAAGAGGATCGTCGGATCCACTTCGCCGTAACGGGGTATGCCGTACTGCTTGACCAGCGTGTGGAAGGGGGAGGTCATCTTTCCGGTGGGCAGGTAACTGGGTACCAGGTGACGCTCCTCCCTGAGGGGGTCGCGGGTTTCAAGGTGGAACGGGTTGGCCAGTTCCCTCGAAAGGGCCTTCTGGGTCTGCTTGATCTCGCGGGCCGGGATCCAGCCGGAGATGATCGTGAGACGACCGGAAGAGCGGGCGGCGGTATCCAGTGTCACGAAGGGTTCGGCCATCAGCAAGACGCGCTGGGCCAGTTCGAGCTCGACGCGCAGTTCGTCGCCGCACGCGGTCATGTCAGCGGTCTTATGCGCGCGCTCGGTGAGGACGGCCTGTTTACGTTCCTGAAGCTCCTGGCGCACCGTTTCCGGCTTGTCCTGGAGTTCCGCGGGGATCGGCAGGGGACGGAAACCGGCGGTATCCAGTACCGAGACGATCTCCTGTTCCCTGTCCGCCTTGGGGCCGAGGATGATGACATGCATGTTGTCACCATGGGTCATGTAGACGAAGAGCATGTAACCCGCCAGGGCGACAGCCTCCTTGAGCTGCGAGATATTGTCCCGTGGCACCATCCCAAGGTGGATGTCGAGGAAGTGCTTCTCACCGTGGATCAGGCTGAGGTCTATATTCAGGGCCGTGAAGTTGTCCAGGGCCTGCTCCTGTTGGACGATCATGCGCTCCTCGGAGGTGAGCTGTCTGAAGCTCTCCTCGAACTGCGAACAGCGCTCCCACACCGTGCCAAGCCAGGCGTTGTAGCGCTCCAGCTCCTGTTCGCTGACCACGTGGACATCTTCCAGGTCCGGTTTACTGGTGATCGGAATGTGCTTGCGTATCTTCTCCAGGCGCGATGTCGCCTGGTGATAGATCTCCCGGTAGTGCTCGCCCGGTATGATCGGGAAACTTTTCTCTTCGAACGGACGGTAGTCCGGACTGAAGATGCCCAGGTCGGCGAGGGTGAGCGAAACACTCGGCAGATCCTCCGTCATGACCTGCAGCAAGACATGTTTCATTGGCAGGGGCTTGATCATGACGGCGCTCCACCGGCCAGTGTATGTATGCCGGCTGCCTGCTTGATCAGCGTGTCGTTGAGATGGAGCACCTTGCCCTGGATGATGGCATAGGTCCGTTTCAGGTCCATTTCACGCAGTACCAGGTAGGCGAGGGCGCGGGTGACACCCGAATCACTGTGCCTGAGCATCTGCCGGCACTTTTTCGCTGTTACGTCCGACATCGCCTCTTCCACGTCCATGATGTGTTCGGTGTTTCCGATAGGGGTCCTCAGAGTCTCCGGAAGCGATTCGATCACCTCTGAGAAACTGTTCATATTGACCAGTCTCTTCAACAGTTCCCGCTTCAGCAGATTGCCATGGGGGACCAGCAGGTAGTAGGTGCCGGAGGGTGAGAGGTCGTAGCCGAAGCGGTAACGCAGGACCCACAACAGGTTCTGCTGGTCGATCAGCGTGCCGATCAGCTGGCTCAGCGGTTTGTTGTCCTCCGTCTCGGTTGAACGGGATCGCTTCATGAGACCGGCGTAGTAGCGCTGGTCGATGGTGGCGTCCAGCGAGAAGGGCTCGTTCTTCTCTTCGTAGACCCGCCTTGCCTGGCGGGCGATATCCGCGTAGTGGCTCTGTTCCAGTTGCCGTAGCAGTTCGGCAATGTTCTCGGTACGCAGCAGCTCTTCATGTGGCAGGCTGATCAGGGAGGGGAGGTCGTGCAGGTTTTCCCGCAGCTCCTCGAAGGTCAGCTGGTTGAGCTTGCCCCGGATCAGCGCTTTCAGATTGTAGAGTTCGAACTTGCGGATCCAGTGGACCAGGACGTCCCTGGCAGGACCTTTCAGCGGTCTCAGGAGCACCGAGAGTTCGTGCATGAGGGTGCTGATCAGTGCACGTTCGACCAGCCGGTTGGTGGCGGCACGGCTTCTATTCTCCTCCAGCAGCTCGCTGACGCCGATGCTCCGGCCAAGCTGTTCCAGGGACTGCTCTGACATCTCGCCAAGGGCCTGTTCGCTGAGCAGGCGGTCGGCAAGAATGGCTGCCCGGGTGTTGAGATAGGTATGGGAGACTTGGGCCGTCATCGTGGCATCAGGTTCCCCGGGTCGGGTCCATCAACAGCTGGAAAGCGGCATCCAGTGCCTCCTGTTCATGCTTCTCTGCGAGATTTCTCAGCTGGGTGTGCCGTTCATCGTAGCGGCGTTTCATCTCGTTGATGATCTGGTCCGCACGCTCTTCGGCCTTGTCGACGAAAGAGGCGTGGATCTCCGGGATACGGCTTTCGAAGCGTGTCTCTTCGGCACGCGCCTCCAGCAGGGCTCCCTGGATGATCCGCTCGCGTTCAGCCTCGGCATCCTTGGCGATACGCTCGGCCTTCACTTCCGCATCGAGCAGGCGCTGCAACGTTTTGTCCATACAGACTCCCCGAGTAGAAGAAATGGACTTTTTTTCTCTTTTCTACTGATTAGTGTAGCGAAAACGGGGATTTCTGCAGATGCCGCAGGTCATGACTTGACGTTAACGTCACGCCTGATCGGTGAGCCGTGATTTGCGGAATCTGGAATCAGTACAAACCCAGCAGGCGGGGGATGTCCGGCGTGCGGTAGCGGGCCACCAGAACGATATAGGCGACACTCAGGAGCGCAAGCAGTCCGGTTACCGTACGTATGCCCTTGGAGCGGCCGTAGGTGAGGGCAATGCTGCCCAGGAAGATGTAGACCAGCAGGCCGACGAGCTTCGCCGTCAGCCACTGGGCCTGGAACGGGTATTGGCTGATGAGGATGGCCAGGGTGATACCGGCGATCAGCAGCAGGGTGTCATTGAAAACCGAGAGGTTGCGTACCCAGCGTCTCCTGGCCAGGCGGGAGTTGTTGAGCATCCAGTAGTAGCGCAGCAGGAAGAATCCGATATTGAACGCCACGGTGGCGATATGCAGGTTTTTTATCCAGTAGTGGATCATATTCAACGGCAAGCGGCATTTCCGGACGAGGGCGGAAGCATACCGTTTTCCTCCCGGGATCTCTATCGGCTGGCAGCGATTCTGGGGGCGGCGCCGAAAATCGGCCTTGATGTCTGTCATTTACGCCCGGGAGATGAATATGGGAGCCTGCATCGGTTATCATACCAACCCCTGAAATCCAGAGGTTTTTTTCGGCGGTAGAATCGAGTGGCGTTATCGGATTGCATCAATACATTCGGCCAGGACCTGTTGCGACGCCATGGCGAGCGTGTGCACAAGCTCGCCATCAATGCCGGCTTCACCTGTCCCAACCGCGATGGCAGCAAGGGGCGGGGAGGCTGCACTTTCTGCAACAACGCCTCGTTCAATCCCAATGCCCGAAAGCCGCCGGAGGTGGTGGAGCAGATCGAGGCGGGCCGGCAGGTGATCCGCAAGCGAACCGGTGCGCAACGCTACATCGCCTACTTTCAGGCCTACACCAACACCTATGCGGACGTTCAGTACCTGGGCGGGCTCTATCGCCAGGCGCTGGATGAGCCGGACGTGGTGGGGCTGTCGGTCGGCACCCGCCCCGACTGTGTGCCCGACGAGGTGCTCGACCTGCTCGCCGGCTACCAGGCCGAGGGGTACGAGGTGTGGTTGGAGCTCGGGCTGCAATCCGCGTTCGACGATACCCTGGAGCGGGTCAACCGCGGTCACGGTTTCGCCGAGTACCGCCGGGCGGTCCGGGCGGCCCGTCTGCGCGGGCTTCCGGTCTGTGCTCACCTGATCATCGGCCTGCCGGGTGAGGGCAGGGAGCGTTCGCTGCAGAGCATCGACCGGGTGCTGGAACTGGGCGTGGAGGGTATCAAGCTGCACCCGCTGCACGTGGTCAAGGGAACCCTGCTGGCCAACCAGTGGCGGCGGGGTGAGTACACGCCGATGAGCCAGGACGAGTACATCGCCATCGCCGCGGATATGATCGAGCGGACACCTCCCGAGGTGGTGTTTCACCGGGCCACAGCAACCGCCTCCGAGGATATCCTCCTGACACCCGGCTGGTGCGGCAGGAAGTGGGCGGTATTGAATGCCATCGAAGATGAGCTGGTCCGGCGCGGCAGCCGGCAGGGGAGTGCCCTGTTCGAACCCTCCCCGCGGGAAGTAGCGGCGGGTAAATGATTTTCAACGACACATCCGGTCGGCCGGGAAGCCGCGAATCATTTCAAGGAGAGCTGGCGGCACCGTTCGCACGGTCGCCAATCGCGAAGCGTGCTGTTATGGGCTGCGCCCGTATTGAGGCTCCGGATGTTACTGATGAAGTGAGTAGAGTGTTTTATGGAACTTGTATGTCCGGCAGGTAACCTGCCATCCCTTAAAGCGGCGGTGGACAATGGCGCCGACGCGGTCTACTTCGGATTTCGTGATGATACCAATGCGCGTCACTTTGCCGGCCTCAACTTCGGACCGGCCAAGATGGCGCAGGGGATCAGCTATGCACGCCAGCGGGGCGTGAAGCTGTTTCTGGCCCTCAACACCTATCCCCAGCCGGCCAACTGGTCCCGCTGGCAGAAGGCGGTGGACCAGGCGGCGGATCTCGGTGTGGACGCGCTGATCGCCGCCGATATCGGGGTCCTGGATTACGCTGCCGAGAGGCACCCCGATCTCAACCTGCACCTGTCGGTACAGGGGTCCGCCACCAACTTCGAGGCCCTGCAGTTCTACAAGGATCACTTCGGTATCAAGCGTGCCGTGCTGCCCCGGGTGCTCTCCCTGAGCCAGGTCAAGCACGTGGTGGAGAGCAGCCCGGTGGAGGTCGAGGTGTTCGGTTTCGGCAGTCTCTGCGTGATGGTGGAGGGGCGCTGCATACTCTCCTCCTACGCCACGGGCCGCTCGCCCAACACCTTCGGGGCCTGCTCTCCTGCCAGCCACGTGGAGTGGAAGGAGACCCCGGCGGGACTGGAGACCCGCCTTGGCGGCGTGCTTATCGAGCGCACCGGCAAAGGGGAGACCGCCGGCTACCCGACCCTCTGCAAGGGCAGCTTCTGTGTCGGGGGGAACACCTATCACGCCATCGAGGAGCCGACCAGCCTCAACACCCTGGAGATGCTTCCCCAGTTGCTCGAGGCCGGTGTCTCGGCAATCAAGATCGAGGGGCGTCAGCGCAGCCCGGTCTACGTGGAGCAGGTCGCCAGGATCTGGCGGGCCGCCATCGACGCCTGCAAGCGTGACCCCGAAAATTACAGGCCCCAGGCGGAATGGATTGCTGAGCTGGGCAAGGTTTCCGAAGGTACCCAGACCACCCTGGGCGCCTACTCCCGTCCCTGGCAATGATTCGAGATTCAGGTAGTTACTGATTATGCGTATTACACCCAAACTGTCCCTGGGCCCTATCCTCTATTACTGGTCCAGGGAGGACGTCTTTGCCTTCTACGACAAGGTGGCCGACTCGCCGGTGGATATCGTCTACCTGGGTGAGAGTGTCTGTTCCAAGCGTACGCTGCTCAAGCAGGATGATTGGTTCGACCTGGCCGACCGCCTGGCCGCGGCGGGCAAGGAGGTGGTGCTCTCGACCCTGGCGTTGCTGGAGGCCGATTCGGAACTGAAGCGCCTGCGCCGTATTTGTGCCAACGGGAAGTACCTGGTCGAGGCCAACGACATGGGGGCGGTGCAGCTGATGCAGGGCAAGCCCTTTGTCGTCGGGCACAGTGTCAATGTCTACAATGACCGCACCCTGAAGCTGCTGGCCGCCCAGGGACTGAAGCGCTGGGTGCTGCCGGTGGAGCTGAGCCATGAAACCCTGGCGGATATGCAGAAGGCACGCCCGGAGGGTGTTGAAACCGAGGTGTTCGCCTACGGACGGCTGCCGTTGGCCTATTCAGCCCGTTGTTTCACCGCCAGGGCCCACAATCTGCCCAAGGACGACTGCCAGTACCGTTGTCTCGATTATCCGGACGGGTTGACCCTGTCGGCCCAGGACGATACCCGTTTCCTCGCACTCAACGGCATTCAGACCCAGTCCGCGCACACCTACAACCTGCTGCCGGAGCTTGACCGGATGTGTGAGCTGGGTGTGGATGTGGTGCGTATCAGCCCCCAATCCAACCAGACCATGAAGGTGATCGAAATCTTCGACAGCTGCCTGAAAGGCGGGATGATGGTGGAGGAGGGGAATGAGATACTCGAGGGCCTGATGCCCGTCGGTTCATGTAACGGCTACTGGCACGGCGAGGCCGGTATGGAGCAGAAGGCCCAGGCGGCTGCCATGGCGATGGCCTGATTTATTGTAGGGTGCAATAGCGAAGCGTATTGCACCGGGTATGTCCAAGGCAGTGGGTTACGCATCCGCTAACCCTCCCTACGGCTCGATCAGGGAAGTTTGCCTATGATTGTGGTGGCCCCGTTGAGCAGCTTCAGAAAGGGGCCCAGCCGGTCGTCCAGCTCCAGTGCGTCGAGGAAATTCTTCACGTAGAGACCCAGTTCGGTATCACCGCCGAGGCGTAACCTGCGGTTGAAGAAGAGGGTGTCAGGATCTTCCCGGCGGGTTGCAAGCAGCAGAAAGTCGTATATCGAACCGTCGATACTCAGATCGTGGGGCTGTTTGCCATCGGCCGCCTTGATCCTGCCTTCCTTCAGGGTCAGCCTGTAGCTGAGGCGGGCATCTCTCACCGTGATGAGCATGACACGCTCATCCAGAAAATCGAGTTCACCATCAGCCAGTTCCGGTGCGAACAGCCGGTTCAGAATATTCGCCAGCACCGTACTGTTGGCTGCAGTAGGGATCAGGCCCAGGGGCAGCGCGAGGGGCTTGGGGAAGGTCGGCATGCGGGGCATGCTGGAAACGGCACTGTTCATGACTTCAGCTCGCTCAGGATTCAGGTATAACGGCGGATATCCTCTGGAATTGCGGGTTTATTGTCAACCGGCTGTTCCGTGACATTAGTCGAGGATCTGGGTGGTGGCGCCCATTTTCGGTTCTGCGGGTGCCTTGTACCAGCTCAGTTTCTCCTGCAGCTCCACCACCTCGCCGACGATGATCAGGGTCGGCGGTTGGGGCTTTTCGCGCTCCACCACCTCCTGGATCGTTGCCAGGGTGCCTGTAAACACCTTCTGCTTCTCCGTGGTGCCCTGCTGCACCAGCGCGATCGGCATCTCGGGTGAGACGCCTTGGGCCAGCAGTTCACGGGTGATGACCGGCAGGCCCAGCAGACCCATGTAGAAGACCACGGTCTGGTTTGGCTGGGCCAGCTGCTCCCAGTTCAGGTTGGTGGTGTTGTCCTTCAGGTGTCCGGTGACGAAAGTGACCGACTGGGCATAGTCGCGATGGGTCAGGGGGATACCGGCATAGGCTGCACATCCCGAGGCCGCTGTGACTGCGGGAACCACCTGGAAGGGGACGCCCTGGGAGGAGAGGGTGTCGATCTCTTCGCCGCCGCGGCCGAAGATGAAAGGGTCTCCGCCCTTCAGGCGCACGACCCGCTTGCCCTGTTTCGCCAGATCGGCCAGCAGCTGGTTGATCTCCTCCTGGCGCATGGCGTGGCGGTCGCGCTCCTTGCCTACATAGATGCGTTCGGCATCCTTGCGGGTCATGTCGAGAATGGGTTTGGCCACCAGCCGGTCGTAGACCACCACGTCAGCCTGCTGCATCAGGCGCAGGGCACGGAAGCTGACCAGGTCCGGATCACCCGGTCCGCCTCCGACCAGGTAGACCTCGCCCATGGGTGAGGAGGGGCTGCTCTCATCGAGCGCCCGTTGCATGGCGACATCCGCCTCCTCCATGTGCCCGGAAAAGACCCGCTCGGCGACCCCGCCACTCAACACCTTCTCCCAGAACAGGCGGCGATCGGTCGGATTGCTGAAGCGCTGCTTCACCTGGTCACGGAATGTGCGGCAGAGTTCCGCCAGACGGCCGTAGCCCGCGGGAATCAGTGACTCAAGGCGGGTTCGGATAAGGCGGGCCAGGACAGGCGATGCGCCACCGGTGGAGACCGCCGCAACCACCGGGGAGCGGTCGATGATGGAGGGCACGATGAAGCTGCACAGCTCGGGCTGGTCCACCACGTTGACCGGAATGTTCCTGGCCTTCGCCTGTTCGGAGACCTGGCGGTTGACCTCGGCACTGTCGGTGGCCGCAATGACCAGCACGCAGTTGTCCAGGTCGCCGTCGCGGTAGTCTCTGGCCGTGTGTTCGATGGTCCCCTTGTCGAGCATCGCGGCGAGGGTGTCGCACAGCAGGGGTGAGACGACCCGGATACGGCCACCCGCATTGTGCAGCAGAGATGCCTTTCGCGCGGCGACATCGCCACCACCGACGATCAGGCTGGTCTTTTCTTTGATATCGATAAAGATCGGTAGGAAATCCATCGTAAGCCCATTTATCAGTCGACCACCGGACACAGCTGTCGAAGTGATCTTCAATCTGTCGTTAAAATCTGCGGAACTCTAGCACGCGCCACATGGGGCAACAAACGATGAGCTCCGCTTGAATATATAAGTAAATTAGTAATATACTAAAAAGCTCGGTTATTTGATACCCAAGGTGGTTACATAGTGGTAAATGAAATTGATTCTTCAGAGCTGGGCAACCGGCTCACCGGCGAGGACAAGCCGGTTTTACTGGACATTCGATCGGAAGCGGAGGTGATGCACGGCATGCTGCCGGATTCAGAGCATCTCCCCATGCATCTGATCCCCACGAAAATGAACGATTTTCCCAAGGACAAGGATATCGTTCTCTACTGTAGAAGTGGCGCCCGTTCCTATCACGCCTGTATGTACCTGATGCAACAGGGTTTTAACAACGTCATCAATCTACGTGGCGGTATTATCGACTGGGCCAGGAATGGCCAGGAGATTGTCGCTTTCGCCTGACCCGATGCAACCGATGGCTGAAGATAAGGGTCCAAGGCGTCATATATCCCTCTGTGGATAGTCCCTTGCCTTTCTGAGCCAATTGGAATATAAGTATCGGCTGATTTTTCAACACAGAACACAGAACAACTGATCCTGGAGGTTGCCAATGGCTGATTTTGATCAAGAACTGGATGCAAGTGGACTCAACTGCCCCCTGCCCATCCTGCGCGCTAAGAAGACCCTGAACGGTATGGAAGCTGGCAAGGTACTGCACATCATCGCTACTGATCCCGGTTCCGTTAAGGATTTCGAAGCTTTCGCCAAGCAGACCGGCAATGAGCTGATGGAATCCAAAGAAGAGGGTGGCAAGTTCCACTTCCTCATCAAGAAGGTCTAAAGATCCTGATTTGGAATCCACCCCACCCATTTAGGAGGAGATTCAGATGGAAGAGAAAAAGTTAGCCATTATTGCGACCAAAGGTTCCCTGGACTGGGCTTATCCCCCTTTCATCCTGGGCTCCACCGCCGCAGCACTGGGTTATGAAGTGGAGATCTTCTTCACTTTCTACGGTCTGCAGCTTCTTCGCAAGAAGCTGTCACTGGAAGTTACCCCCCTGGGTAACCCGGGTATGCCGATGCCCCTGGGCATGGACAAGTGGTTCCCGGTTCTGGGTACCGCACTTCCCGGTATGCAGTCCATGATGACCATGATGATGAAGAAGAAGATGGCAGACAAAGGTGTCGCCAGTATCGATGAGCTGCGTGAGCTCTGCCAGGAGGCCGAGGTTCGCCTGATCGCCTGCCAGATGACCGTTGACCTGTTCGATCTGGATACCGCCGACTTCATCGACGGCGTCGAGTACGCGGGTGCTGCCCGTTTCTTCGAGTTCGCCGGCGAGTCAGACATCTGCATGTACATCTAAGCTGTACATCGGACGCTGAAAGTCAGAACGCCGCTCCCGGAAACGGGGGCGGCGTTTTTCTTTGCCCAAAAAAATGCCGAAGCGGATGCCTCGGCATTCAGATGACCCGGGACTGACCCGGGAGTTGATCAGAACCTGTACTCGAGTCCCACGGTGATGAAGTAGGCTGCGGCATTCTTGAAGTTGCCTACCGGAGTCAAGGTGCTCAGGTTGGTGGTGTTGCCGCTTCCGGCAAGATCCAGGCTCTCCTTGTCGTCGTAGAGGAAGGCGGCACCGACGGTGAAATCATCACTGTACTTGTAGCGTGCGCCGATGGAGTAGATCTTGGCATCGGAGTCCGGCAGTTCATAACCGGCATATTTCTTGGGTACCGGGGTCTCGTCGTAGGCGAAGCCGGCCATCAGGGTCCAGCGGTCGTCCATCTCGTGGGTCAGGCCGATACGGATGGTGTCACTGTCCTGCCAGTTCTTTGTCTTCGGTGCATCAAACAGTGCGAGCAATACTGCGTTCACTCCAGCATTGGAGCTCAGAGTAGAAGAGGCGTATTCGAAATCCAGGTTCTTGTAACCGGACCAGTAGGTGCGCTCCAGTACCAGCTCAAGGGTGGTGCGGTCGAAGGTGTAGGCGGCTGCGAGGTTGAGCGCCGCGGGAATGGGCACCATGACCGAGGCGCCGCCATTGTACTGGAGGGTGCCGCCATAGGAGAGTTCGGCGTTGCCCTCGACGGAGAGATTGATCTCCGAACGGTAGGTGGCACTCAGGTCCAGGTTGTCACTGGGCTTGAAGTGGGCGGCCAGGTTGTAACCGAAGTCCCAGGAGTCGCCGGTCAGGTAGCGCCCGCCGGAGTAGTTCGGGGGAATGGTTGCCAGTGCGGTACCGGAACTGACCACCTTGCCCTTGCTGAAGATTGCCCGGACACCGCCACCCACCGAGAAGCTGTCGCTCAGCTTGTAACCAATGGTCGGGTTGAACTCCAGGGTCTTGAGGGTGAACTCCTCGGCGAAGGCTGCGGCGGTACCTTCCCAGCGCTTGGTCAGGCCGCCGGGAACCACCACTGAAAGACCGTAGCGCAGGCCGTCGTTGTCATCACTCATGTAGTGGAAGGTGGGCACCAGGAAGTTCTCCACCTGGGACCTGTCGGTGAAATCGCCGCTGGCGCTGATGCGGGTGAGGTGGATGAGAGAGCCATCCACTTCCAGCGCCCGTCCGCCCTCGTTGAACACCATCGCCGCCGGGTTGTAGTAGGAGCTGTCGGGGCCCTGGGCATTGGCCACGTAGGCGGCGGAGAGTGCGGTCGAGTTGACTGACTGCTCGGGGATCTTGTAGCCGCCGGCATGGGCCTGCCCTGTGGTGAGCAGGGCGATGCCACAGGCGACAGCCAGTGGATTCAGTGCATATATGTGAGAGCGGTTCATTATTGGACCTCCGGCGCTTTCTTTACTATCTATTCTCTGCTTATTATGTTTTGTTACAAATTCGATCCAGACTAATTTATTTCTTGTGGGATTTCCAGCGTTTAGAAGGAATTTTTCGTTGTATACCGAGTGTGTCCAAGATCTCCCGGGACGTCGAGAAGGGGGCGCCTGAGGTGGCTATACGTTTCCTGGTTGTGGCCATCGCAGTGCTCATGTGTGCGGGGGCTGTACAGGGGCAGGAGCAGCTGCAGCCCTACGTGCTTTCGTCCCACGTTAAGGGCGATTTCGCGAAGACCGTGATCGAGGTGGAGGAGGCCCTGATCGGGGCGGGGTTCCGGCTGGTGGGTGGCTACTCCCCCTACGAGGATGCCCATGTCATCGTGGCCACGGACAATCGCCTGCGGGCGCTGCTCAACCCCGGGGACATCGGCACCGCCTTTATCCAGGGGCTGAGGATTGCGGTTACCCGTTCCAACGGGCAGATCCAGGTGGCGTATGCCGATCCGGTCTATTTCGGGCACGCCTACCGCCTGAAGAGCAGCCTGTCAGATGTGCGCGAACAGCTGCTCAGTGTGCTGGGTGAGCAGGCGCGTTTCGGTTCCGCCGGCATGACCCCGTCCCAGCTGCGCGGTTACCACTACTCCTACGGCCTGGAGTATTTCAGTGATTTTCTACAACTCGGCAAATACCGAAACCACAGGCAGGCGGTCAAGGCGCTCGAGAGGGGGCTGTCCGAGAACCGCGGGGGGATCTATGAGATCTACCGCATCGAGGCGCCTGAAAAGGGGATAACACTGTTCGGTGTGGCACTGACCGAAGGGGCTGGCAGCGATGACAGTATCATGGAGAGGCTCGATACGGCGCCATTGAAGCGCACCGCGAGACTGCCCTACGAAATCGTTGTACATGACGGGCGTATCCTGGCGCTTCATCCCCGCTTCCGGATCGCGATCGATTTTCCGGATATGAGGCGGGTCGGTGACCATGGATTGGTCAGATTCAGAGAGGCGATGCATGGGATGGAAATTCATCTCAAAGCACTGCTCGATTCCGGGGTGAAGCGCTAGTTGGAGAAATGGTGAAAAAACCAGTCAAGTAATCGACTTATATGGATTTTATAAGCGAAAATATGATATAAGAGAATTTTATTGCCAACCTGAAACGCAGGGAATTTACATGGCAGATCGCAGACTCCAGGTGTTCCACACCGTAGCCCGCTTGCTGAGCTTCACCAAAGCGGCAGAAACCCTTCACATGACCCAGCCCGCCGTGACTTTCCAGGTGCGCCAGCTGGAAGAGTACTTCAACACCCGCCTGTTCGACCGGACCCACAATCGGATCAGTCTCACCGAGGCGGGAGCCCGGGTGTACGAGTACGCCGACAAGATCTTCGAGCTCTACGCCGAGATGGAGAATTCGGTGCGCGAGATGACCGGCGAAATCAGTGGTTCGCTCACCATCGGGGCGAGTACCACCATTGCGGAGTACATGCTGCCGGCCCTGCTGGGCGACTTCAAACTCAAGTACCCGGAGGTGAATATTCACCTCAAGGTCTCCAACACCGACGGTATCGTCTCCATGGTGGAGAACAACACCATCGATCTCGGTGTGGTGGAGGCACCGGTGGCCAACAAGAACCTGGTGGTGGAGATCTGCCGCCCGGACCAGCTGGTCGCCATTGTCCCCCCCGGCCATCCCGAGGCCGAGAAAGAGCAGCTGACCTACGATGACCTGGTGAAGTATCCCTTTATCTGCCGTGAAGAGGGCTCGGGTACCCGCGAGGTGATCAACGAGTACCTGGTGGGTGTCAACAAGGGCGGTGAAGGTCTGCGTGTGGCCATGGAGCTGGGCAGTCCCGAGGCGGTCAAGGGGGCTGTTGAAGCCGGTATGGGCATCTCCGTGGTTTCCCGTGCAACCATCCAGAAAGAGATCAAGCTGGGTACCCTGATCCCGATCAACCTGAATCCGGGGCTGGAGCGTCCCTTCTCCTTCGTTCACCAGAAGCAGAAATTCCGTGCCCGTGTCATGGAGGAGCTGCTGGAGTTCGCACGCGACTACTGCAAAGAGCACGAGAACGACTGTCGGGAGTAGCCGTGCTCGCGCCGAAGCAAAACCTGCCAGCGGATCAGCGCAAGCTGCTGAAGCTCTTCTCTGCTCTCGATGAGCAGGCCCGGGAAAGCCTGGTCGCCTTTGCCGAGTTCCTCGCCCAGCGCGAGCAGGCTGTGGAGGAGACCGCCAGGACAGTGGAGCCCCTCGCCATACCCAGGCCGGAGGAGGAGAGTGTCATCGCCGCCATCAAGCGCCTGTCGGAGACCTATCCTATGCTCGACAGGTCGACACTGTTCCACGAGACCTCGAGCCTGATGACCTCACATGTCATGCAGGGCAGGGAGGCCACCGAGGTCATCGATGAGCTGGAACTGCTGTTCCAGGGCAAGTACCAGCAACTGACAGAAACCGCCGAGTAATCAGGCCGCAAAGGTTTTAAATGCGTCTTCTCGCTGACTGGTTCAAACGTTACTTCTCCGATCCGGAGGTGGTCTTCCTGGCCCTTGCGCTGGTGGTCGGTTTCGCCGTGGTGATCACCATGGGCGATATGCTGGCGCCGGTGCTGGCCAGTGTTGTGATCGCCTACCTGCTGGAAGGGCTGGTCGGTATGATCGAACGCCGGGGGGTGGTTCGCCTGCCGGCGGTAATGCTGGTCTTTATCATCTTTCTCCTGTTCGTGACCCTGGTCATCTTCGGTATGCTGCCCCAGCTGTCACGGCAGGTGACCCAGCTGTTTCAGCAGATCCCCGCCATGCTCACCGAAGGGCAGGCCCTGTTGATGCGCCTGCCGGAGAGTTACCCGGAGCTGATCTCCGCGGAGCAGGTGGCCGAGATCATCACCATGATCCGCCAGGAGATCGCTGAACTCGGCCAGGTGGTGCTGTCGCTCTCGCTCTCCTCCGTGGTGGGGCTTATCACCATCCTCGTCTACCTTATCCTGATGCCCCTGCTGGTCTTCTTCTTTCTCAAGGACAAGGCGCTTATTCTCGACTGGTTTGTATCGTTTCTTCCGAAGGACAGGAAGTTTGCCGATACCGTGTGGAAGGATGTGGATCGTCAGATCGCCAATTACGTGCGGGGCAAGTTCTGGGAGATCCTGATTATATGGGCTGCCAGTTTCGTGACCTTCACGATACTCGGGCTTCAATACGCGATGCTGCTGGGTGTGCTGGTCGGGTTGTCGGTGATCATTCCCTATATCGGTGCCGCGGTGGTGACTTTCCCGGTACTGCTGATTGCCTGGTTCCAGTGGGGCTGGAGCGCGGACTTCATCTGGCTCTCGGCAGCCTATTTCATCATCCAGGCCCTGGATGGCAATGTCCTGGTGCCGTTGCTCTTTTCAGAGGTTGTCAACCTTCACCCGGTGGCCATCATCGTGGCGATCCTGGTGTTCGGTGGTCTGTGGGGATTCTGGGGGGTGTTCTTCGCCATTCCCCTGGCTACCCTGGTGCAGGCGATACTCACCGCCTGGCCAACTCAGGGGGCAGTCACCGAAGAGTGAGTGAGATGCACTGCATCCCTGCAGTGCGGTGGCACACTCACTTGGTTTTGCAGGTGCTCAGGCCAAGGGGCAGATAGGCGGGGATCCGCTACTATAATGAGAAAGGACTGCGCCGAGACGTAACGGCAATAAGAAAAACAGAGTGTTGTGAGGGGCCTGACAACATATGATTCGGTTTCTTATTCGATGGGGATGGATGCTGCTGGGGTGGATAGAACTGATCCTGCTCAGCCTGCTGCTTTACCTGTTGAGCTTCCTTCCCCATGAGCGCGTGGCGCTCTTCTACAAGCCGCTTTTCTTCCACTGGTGCCGGGTGTTCGTTCACGCGCTTGGTGTCAACCTGAGGCTGCACCAGAAGAACCTGAAGCCTGTGCCCGGTCAGTACATCCTGATCGCCAACCATCCATCGGCCTTCGAGGATATCGGCATACCGGCCCTGTTTCCGGTGCACTCCCTGGCGAAGATAGAGGTGAAGGATTGGTGGCTCGTGGGAAGAATCAGCGAGGCGGCGGGTACGCTCTACGTGACCCGTGAGTCGCGGGAGTCGCGACGGGAAGCCGCCGAGGAGATCACCCGGGCACTGAACGAGGGAAAGAATGTTGCGCTCTATCCCGAGGGCGGTTGCAAGGGGAGACGCATCCATGTCGATTTTCTCTACGGCGCGTTCGATATCTCGCTGAAGACCGGTGTGCCCATACTGCCGGTCTTTCTGCACTATGAATCACAGGATGATTTCTGCTGGGGGCCGGGTGTCCCGCTGGTGCACAAGATCTGGGACTTTATGACCACCCGCAACAACCAGGTCAACTACTATCTCTACGACGCTTTCGACCCTGCCGATTTCGAAGACAAGGAGAGCTACAAGAACCATGTCTACGACTGCTTCCTGAAGTGGCAGGGTATGTATCTCGAGTAGCGGCCCGGTTTTACCGGCTGGCGTGGATACCGCTTTGATAATGATCCAATGCGCTCTCCCGGCACCTGGCCGGTTCAGGTTTCTGTTTCCATGGGCATCAGGTCGCAGGCCGCTTTCCAGGGTTCCGGCATCTTCTTGGGCGCCTTGAGACGGGGCAGTATGATCAAGGCCCTGTGCTGCCTGATGAGCGAGATGACACTCTCTGCCTCTTCCTCTTCCTCGTCCGAGGTCAGTATCTGGGGTGCCAGGCAGACGTAGTTTGCCTCCAGGTACTGCAGTACCCTCAGGGCTGCACTGTTGGCTCCGAACTTGCCGAGGCAGACGCCGATACCTGCAGAGCGCAGTTGGGATATGAAACGCTTGGCGGTTTTCAGATCGGTGCCGAGTTCCGCGATGGGGTACTCAAAGACCAGGCCGGTACCCACCAGGTGTCTCGCCCTGAGCTGTTCCTTCAGCCAGTCGATATTCTCCATCTGCTGCATCGACTGGACGGACTGCTCGATAAAGAGCTCGACATGCTTTCCTTCGTTACGCTTCAGTTCCAGGGTCGAAAGAGCGTGTTCGATCAGTTTCCGGTCGATTGCGCCGAGCAGGCCCTCTTCAAGGGCCACCTGGCGCCAGGCGCGTGAATCGGCCTGGCCTGCGGGCAGTTGCTGCAGACGGATCCTGATCTGGTACTTCTCCAGGGTACGGCCCTGGTTGTCGGCCAGAGGCCGGAACATGATCTGGAAACTGTTGCTCTCTATGGCCTGGCGAAGAATATCGCCCATCTCCGTGGCAACCACGTGGTCCGGTCCCTGGTCGATTTCGGGGGAGTAGATGGCGATCCGCTGACCCTCTTTGCCCCAGGCATAGGTGCTCGCCTTCTCTGCCCGCCCCAGGATCTCCGATGCATCACCCGGCGAGTGGTCGAAGGGGCAGATACCGATGGCAGACTCCAGCCGCTTCTGCTCACCCTCAACCGTGAAGGGGGTGGTTTCAATGGCATCGTAGATACCGGTGGCAAGCTCCTGGAGGTTCTTGATATGTGGTCTGACCGCGATGATGGCAAACGAGTTGGTGCTCAGGCGGCAGGCGATGTCCTGGCTCTCGATTTGCGCTGCCATCAGGTGTCCCAGTTGAACCAGCAGGGCATCCAGTTTCTTTCCCTCCTCGAGGGCGCGACGCTTGTCGATACTCGCGATCTCCACCAGCAGCACACCGCCACCCGGCCTGTCGCCGGTGCTTCCGATGGACATCTTCTCCAGCTCTTCGAAGAAGTGCCTGCTGTTGTGCAGTCCGGATACCGAATCCCTGATAGTGGATTCGTCCGCCTTTGGTGAGAGGGCCCTGGCCCTTTGCACGCGGTTGGTGATGGTGCTGATCAGGTGCTTGGGCCTGATCGGTTTGCTGAGGAAGTCGTCACCGCCGAAACTCAGGGCGTTGAGCTTCTTGTCGGGATCCTGTTCGCCGGAGAGGAAGACGATAGGCACGGCAAAAAAGTCCGGGTGCTCGCGGATGATCGTGGTCAGCTCTATGCCATTGGCATCGGGCATGTAGAGATCCATCAGCACCAGGTCGGGCCTGAACTGGTCCAGAGCCTCCGGAACCTTCAGGGGCTCTGTGACGGCCATGGTCTTCATGCCGCCCTTGTTGAGAATGGATGCGGCGAACTGGGCCTGGGTCGGATCGTCCTCAACGATCAGGATGCGGTGGTGATCCTCCGGCGGGGAGGTGAGCTCCAGGACCCTGCCGAGAAGTTCCCTGGTGGCAAACGGGGCAACGACGTAGGCGGTCACCCCGATACGCATTGCGTGGAGCCGCTGTTTGAGATCCTTTGTCTGGCTAAGACAGAGAATGGGTACCTTTCTGTTCTGGCGCTCCTGCTGCAGTTTCAGTTCGCGGCCCAGTCCTTCCAGCTGGGGCAGGAAGTGGGCATCGAGGATGATGACATCCGGCAGGCGCTTCTGGATCTCTCCTTCCAGGTCGTCAGGCCGGATGAAGGTGAGCAGTTTGAAGCCATTCTCCTGCAGTGAGACCTCCAGGCCCGGTGCCAGGGCATCGCTGAGGCGCACGTAGAAGGCCAGTTTTCCGCCGCGCTGTCCTGCGCTGCCGGGCGCCAGAACGCGGTCGCGCTCCATGGCGACCTTGGCAGCATCGATGAGTTCACGGCCCCGCTGCTTGTGTTCGTCGCTCAGGCTGGCACTACTGCCGACAAAGGAGCTGAGGAATGTCTCCAGGGCGAAGATACTTTCGTTCAGCTCGATCAGTCCGAATTTGCCGCAGGAGCCCGCCATGTTCTGGACGCGCATGAAGAACTGCTGGAACAGGTCCTGGTTCCAGCCCTGTTCAGAGAGCTCATTCCAGACCTTCTCGATACTGCTGATACGTTCCGGAAGGTGCTCTATGAATGCCTCTTTCAACTCGTCACTTTGCTTGATCTGATCGGACATGCTCTAATTTCCTAAGTGCGCCTGACCGCATGAACCAAACCCATTTTCTCCTCTTCCCTGAAAATGGAAAATGCGGTCATCGACGTCCTCCATCGATAATCAGTAAACTCGTTTTTAATTAATTAGAGTTTATACTACAAACAGAGAACAGGGGGCCAAAAAACAGAGTTTTTTGAAACAGTGGGAAGGGCTGCACAGCCCACGCACTGAATCCAGGCAATCACGTAGGATCCACGGCGGCAGCATTTCTGTTGCGCCTGTCTGCAGGTGGGGCCTGATAAGATCAAAGGGGACACTGCAGGGAGACCCGTCCAGGCTGCAAATAGGATGCGAGAAATAAAGAACGCCAGAAGAAAACTGATCATGGCCGAGCGGATCCATCTCTACTACGCCGGGCTCGGCGTCTCCGGCGTGGGCACCATCGTGCTGGCATGGGTCGTGGGTTCCCTGGCCGGTGGTCCCGAAAACAATCTCGTCGGGATATGGGGTGCAGCCATGCTCTTTTCCGGTCTGGCCCAGATCGGTCTCTGGCTCGCCTGGATACGGCGCCAGCCCACGGTATCGCGCTCATGGAAGTGGCAATATTTTCCCCTGCCACTGATGATCCTCACCGGGCTCTGCTGGGGCCTGGCCGGTGCCTATCCCTTTCCGGATTACAGCAGTGATGCCTCGCTGCTCCTGGCCATTGCCACCAGTGGTGGTGTACTGCTCAATCTCATCCTGCTATCGGCGCTCGAGCTGGCGATTTCGCTGTTTCTGCTGGCGACCCTCGTCCCTTTTGCAACATCGTTTCTGAATGCCCAGCAACTGCCCCCGTCGACAACCACGGTGATGCTGCTGTCCGGTGTCATCGCCCTTGGATTGATCGCCGTCGCCCTCTCCGTACTGTCCGGAATCATTGCCCGACTGAGAGCCGGAAAGCGCAATGTCAGCGGCAAGCTCGACCTTGTCAAGGAGGAGGTGGAGGGCCTGCACAGCAAGCTCAGCCAGCAGCACGAGAAGCGCAAGGATGTCGAACAGGAGCTCTACCGTGCAAAGGGCGAGGCAGAGACCGCCAACATGGTGAAGAGCGAATTCCTCGCCACCATCAGTCACGAGATCAGAACGCCCCTCAACGGCATCCTGCCGCTGCTGGAGATCCTGCGTGAGACCAAACTCGACCGCGAGCAGAAGCAGTTTGTAAATACAGCGCTCAACTCGTCCCACCACCTGATGACCATCATCAACGACATCCTGGACTTTTCGAAGATCGAGGCGGGCAAGCTGGAGGTGGAACATCTCGATGTGGATCTTCATGAAATGGTCGAGTCGGTCATCTCGTTGATGTCGAAAAGTGCAGAGCGAAAGGACCTGGAACTCTCCTGTTCCTTCGGGGACCAGGTGCCACGCAGGGCGCAGGGCGATCCGATACGTATCCGCCAGGTGCTGACCAACATGGTGAGCAACGCCATCAAGTTCACTGAGCACGGCAGTGTTTCGGTGAAGGTGAAACTCCACGACCCGGACGGGGAGGAGCAGGAGCTGCTTTTCGCGGTGAAGGATACCGGTGTGGGAATCAACGAGGATGTCCAGCGCAGGCTGTTTCAGTCTTTCAGCCAGGCGGATGCCTCCACCACGCGCACACACGGAGGTACCGGTCTTGGTCTCGCCATCAGCAAGCGCCTGGTCGAACTGATGGGGGGCAAAATCGGGGTCACCTCCCAGGAGGGGAAAGGGTCGGTGTTCTGGTTCACCCTGCCGTACGTGGAGGCCCACGAGGAGATCGCCACCACCCACTGGAACCTGCGCGGAATGCACATCCTCGTGGTGGCCAAGAAGGGCGTGCAGTCCGGCAAGCTGGAGAAGTTGCTGGAGGACTGGGGGACGAGCTACGACCGTATCAGCGAACTTTCCGAAGCGGTACCCCTGCTGCTCAATGCCGGTGCCGACCGTAGAGAGTTCCGTTACAACATGGTCATCATCGACACCCATGCCTATGACGAGGCGGTTCCCTGCTTCCTCTCGGAAATGCAGGAGCAACCGAACCTGTCTCAGCTGAAGATCATTCTGCTCGATGGCGATGGCTTCGAGCTGACCGAAGATTTCGATAAACGGTTCGTGACCCGGTTGCCCCTGGCCTTTACGAAAAAAGACCTCTTTCTGCAGCTCTGCAGCGTGACTGAAGAGGAGGGGGTAGCCTGTGAACTGGCCTTCGAGGAGGAGACCCAGAGGCCGCTGGAGCAGCAAGATGATCAGCCGTTGGAGATGGAGCAGGATTACTACCTGGAAGCGGGTGATGACCTGCTCTCTGTGTCACCGGATGAACCCCATGAGTTGGACGAGTATCCCCTGACGGGCAGAGTGCTGGTGGTGGAGGACAACCCGGTCAACCTGGGGGTCGCCCGAAAACTGCTGCAGCGTCTCGGGCTCGAAAGCGGGATGGCCGAGGATGGTGAGTCGGCGCTCGAGGAGATGGAGAGGACCCAGTACGACCTGGTACTGATGGATTGCCAGATGCCGAGAATGGATGGCTACGAGGCGACCAGGGAGGTGCGGCTCAGGGAGAACGAATATGGCCTGGCGCGCATTCCGATCGTGGCCATGACGGCCAATGCAATGGTGGGGGACAAGAACAAGTGCCTGGAGGTGGGGATGGATGACTACATCTCCAAACCGCTCTCGATACCCAGTCTGCGCAGTATCCTGAGGCACTGGCTGCCGATGGCGGAGATGCTGGAGAATGATGACTCCCTGGGTATATCCGATCTTGAAATTCCGAGGGAGGCGAGTGGTCCCGTGTTGGGCGGTGGTGAGGGGGTGGCCCAAATTGCGCAGTTGCTCGAATCCCTCGAGGTGATCGACCAGGACGTGGTGGCCGAACTCTACGAGATCATGGACGAAGATTTCACCAGCCTGCTGGAAGTGTTCCTGGACAACTCACCGGAATCCCTTGATCTTATCGAGAAGAGCATCAGGGAGGGGGATTGCAGCAAGGCGATTCTGCCCGCACACTCACTCAAATCGAGCAGTGCCAATGTCGGTGCCATGAGATTGTCCGGATTGGCAAAGAAGATGGAGGTGGCTGCGCGGGGAAATGACCTCGCAACCCTCGAGGGCGGTATCATGGAGCTGCGCGAGGCATACGATCAGGCTGAGCGTGAACTGCAGGGGCTTTGCGAAAGCACCCAGTCATTGCTTCACTGATGGGATTGCCAATGATCTCCCCACCACTCCCGGACCACCCCGCTGATCGAGAACAGCCGGGTCGACAGTGTGATGTCATCCTCATCAGTTTCTGAGTTGCCTGCCTGGCGTCGCCGCAAGGTCGCCTCCTGGGCGCTCTACGATCTGGCCAATTCCGCCTTCGCAACGACGGTGATGGCAGGCTTCTTCCCGGTGTTTTTCAAGCAGTACTGGGCTTCGGACATGAGTGCCTCGGAGAGCACGTTTCTTCTTGGCAACATCAATGCACTGGCCAGTATTCTGGTGGTTGTCATGGCGCCCCTGCTGGGAGCCATCGCCGATCATGGCGGCGCGAAGAAGCGTTTCCTGTTCTTCTTCGCGGTCATGGGTATCGTGATGACCGGGGGGCTCTATCTCGTGGCGCAGGGTGACTGGGTCATGGCCCTGGCACTCTATGCCATGGGGATAATCGGCTTCTCCGGAAGCGTGGTGTTCTACGATGCCCTGCTGATCGATGTGGCGGGGGAGCGTGAACTCGATTTCATCTCCGCACTGGGGTTTGCCGCCGGTTACCTTGGTGGCGGGGTGTTGTTTGCCTTCAATGTACTGATGGTACTGTTTCCTTCCACTTTCGGCCTGCCGGACGAGGCCGCTGCGGTCCGGGTATCCTTCGTGACGGTTGCCATCTGGTGGGCACTCTTCTCGATACCGGTTTTTCTCTTCGTCGAGGAGACACGCCCCGTATCGAAGAGCAGCTGGAGCGCCTCCGTCAGGGGCGGCTTCCGGCGGCTCTGGTCCACCCTCCAGCAGATCCGCATGCTGAAACAGACCTTCCTCTTCCTGCTCGCTTACTGGTGCTACATCGACGGTGTGGACACCATTGTCAGGATGGCGGTGGATTACGGGCTGGCCCTGGGGTTCGAGGCCAACGGCCTGATGCTGGCCCTGCTCATCACCCAGTTCGTCGGCTTCCCGGCAGCGCTCTATTTCGGAAAGCTGGGTGAACGCAGGGGGCCGCGCCAGGGGATCATGATCGCCATCTTCATCTACCTGCTGGTCATCCTCTGGGCCTACCAGATGGAGTCACAGATCGAGTTCTACATCCTGGCCGCTACCATCGGCCTGGTACAGGGCGGTATCCAGTCCCTGAGCCGCTCCTTCTACGCCCGCCTGATCCCCAGGGACCAGGCCGGCGAATTCTTCGGTTTCTACAATATGCTGGGCAAATTCGCCGCCGTGCTGGGGCCGATGATCATGGGTTGGGTGAGTGTCCTGACAGAGAGTCCGCGTCTCTCGATTCTGGCTGTCGCTATCCTGTTCATCGTAGGTGGTGTACTGCTGGCACTGGTCAGGCCTGAAGAGGGGCAGCGGCAGGCGCGGGGGTTGGAGCACTGATGCATTTTATCCTGCTGCTCCTGTTGCTGGTCCTGTTGATCTTTCTCCCCCAGCTCTGGGTGCAGCACGTGCTCTCCCGCTACAACAGGAAGGACGAGGGATTTCCCGGTACCGGTGGTGAACTGGCACGACACCTGCTCGACCGCCTGGAGCTGCACGACGTCCGCGTGGAGGTGGCCGAGGGGGTGGGGGACCATTACGACCCGGTACAGAGGGCAGTGAGGCTGACACCGGACAAGCATGCCGGGCGCACCCTGACAGCCATTACCACCGCTGCCCACGAGGTGGGTCATGCCCTGCAGCACAGCCAGGGTTATCGCCCCTTCGTCTGGCGTACCCGCCTGGCGCTGTTTGCTGCCGGCGTGGAAAAACTGGGCTCTTTTTTTCTGTTTGCCGTACCCATTCTCGCCGCCGTCACCAAGGCGCCGGCAGCCGGTCTCTTGATGCTTGTGGCTGCCCTTTCTACAGTGGGTATGGGGGTGGTTGTTCAGTTGCTGACCCTGCCGGTCGAGTGGGATGCCAGCTTTACCCGTGCGCTGCCTATCCTGGAGGCGGGTTACATCAGGCCGGGGCAGCGCCGTGCAGCCCGCCGGATTCTGAGGGCCTGTGCATTGACCTACGTTGCATCGTCACTTGCGGGCCTGCTCAACTTCTGGCGCTGGTTGACGGTGTTGCGTCGCTAACATCTTGCCTGGGTGTATCCGGCCTGCCGGTTTTCCGCCTCAGGTCCTGCCGGAAACCAGTCAAGAGTTCGACATGTTATCAGGGTGATTTTTTAACCTGTTGATAATATTGTGTTTTATAAGCTGTTTTTTAGTGGCATATCTATTGCTTTCAATTAAATCAGAGACTCGCGAGGTATCTCGAAATGGCCGATGAAGAGAAAAAAAAAGACCTGGAACTTGGTGAAGAGGAGAAGGGCTCCAAAGCCAAGCTCATCATCATGATCGCCGTCGGGGTGATCGTCCTGCTGGGCGGTGGCCTGGGCCTGGGCTGGTTCCTGTTCGGCGGTAGTGGTGGTGACGAGGCGGCAGAGGGCGAAGAGGTTGTGGAAGAGGTCGTTCTGCCGGCCATCTACCACCCCGTAACCCCCGAATTCGTGGTCAACCTGCCCCCGGGCGGCAAGGTGAAGATGCTCCAGGTGGAGATGCAGGTCGTGACCAGAAACCAGGAGACAGTCACCTTCATCAAGGAGAACGATCCGATGATCCGCCACAACCTGCTGGATCTGTTCGGTTCCCAGGAGGGTGACAAGCTGAAGAGCCGGGAGAGTAAAGAGGCACTGCAGGGAGAAGTGGTGAAAATTCTGAACAAGATCATAAAGGAGCAAGAGGGCCCCGGAGAGGTGGAGACCGTCTACTTCACCGCCTTTGTGACCCAGTGAAACCATGAGTACCAGCGACCTTCTTTCCCAGGATGAAATCGACGCGCTGTTACACGGTGTCGATAACGGGGATATCGAGACAGAGCCGGAGGAGATCTTCGAGGGGGAGATCCGTGCCTACGATTTCTCGAGCCAGGACCGGATCGTACGTGGAAGCCTGCCGACCCTCGAGATGATCAACGAGCGCTTCTCGCGCCAGTTCCGCAACAGCCTCTTCAACATGCTCCGAAGGTCGGCGGATATCACGGTCTCCGGCGTACAGATGCAGAAGTTCTCGGAGTTCGTGCACAGCCTCTACGTACCCACCAGCCTGAACCTGGTCAAGGTGCCGCCCCTCAGGGGCAAGGCGCTCTGTGTACTCGATCCGAAACTGGTGTTCAGCGTGGTCGACAATTTTTTCGGTGGCAGCGGACGCTTCAACAACCAGGTCGAGGGCCGCGATTTCACACCGACGGAAAACCGGGTTATCCAGATGATGCTGGAACTGGCATTCGTCGATCTCCAGGAGGCCTGGAAGCCGGTGCTCGATATCCGCTTCGAGTACCTCGGCTCGGAAGTCAATCCACAGTTCGCCAATATTGTGAGCCCCTCGGAGGTGGTGGTGGTCACCATCTTCCATATCGAGATGGAGACCGGCGGCGGCGATCTCTATGTCTGTTTCCCCTACTCGATGGTGGAGCCGATCCGTGACCTGCTGGACGCCGGGGTGCAGAGCGATCGGGGAGAGCGCGACGAGCGCTGGGAGCACGCCCTGCAGGAGGAGATCCTGGCGGCAACCGTGGAGCTGAGCAGCTACATGGCGGAGACCCAGCTGAGTATGAAGGAGCTGGCGAACCTGAAAACCGGTGACATCATCCCGGTGGAGATACCGGAAATGGTAAGTGTGTTCGCCGCAGACGTACCGATATTCAACGGTCAGCTTGGCGTATCTGAAGGCAACTACGCCGTCAAGGTACAGGAGTGGAGCAGGAAACCTAAACGGACCGGATTACACGAGTTACTCACCAAGTCCGAGAACTGAAGGGTAAAGATCATGAGCGAAAACGGAAACGAACAGACTGAAGCACTTGATGATGCAATGGATGCCGCGCTGGATCAGCAGGCAGCTTCCGCTGACATCGAGGCTGAATCGGCGCAGTTCCAGGAGCTCCAGGCCGATGCAGGTGCCGCAGAAGGGGGCGGCGAAGTCAATATGGATGCCATTTTAGATGTACCGGTAACCATCTCGATGGAGATCGGCAGAAGCCATATCACCATCCGCAATCTTCTGCAGCTCAACCAGGGTTCGGTTGTGGAACTGGACAGGCTGGCGGGCGAACCGATGGATGTACTTGTCAACGGCACCCTTATCGCCCAGGGCGAAGTGGTGGTGGTGAATGACAAGTTCGGCATCCGCCTGACCGATATCATCAGCCCGGCGGACAGGGTCAGGAGACTGCGCTGATGAGATGGGCGCCTCTCATTGCCGGATTCTGGCTGATCGCCCATTCAGTGAACGGGCTGGCCGAATCGAAGCAGGAAGGCGCTGTGAAGCTGGCAGAGTCGCCCATCGACGGCGGCCTGTTTTTTGAAACCGCGATGGGGCTGGTACTGGTGGTGGGGCTGATCTTTGCCCTGGCATGGCTGGTACGCAAATTCGGCCATCTCCCAATGCAGGGAAAGGGAATGGTCGAGGTGCTCGGGGGTGTCTCCCTGGGACCGAGAGAACGGGCCGTGGTGGTGAAAGTGGGTGAGACCCGTCTGCTGGTGGGTGTCGCCCCGGGGCGTGTGCAGACCCTTCACGTGCTGGATGATGGCGATGCCGGCACATCCGCCCTGGAGAGCGAGGGCGACTTCTCACGAAACCTGAAAGACCAGATGGCGGAGCAGAAGCCATGAGGGCCGTGGCAGCACTGCTATTCCTGGTCGTGCTGGGCACGCTTCCGGATACACTCTGGGCCCAGGGCATGGAGGCGATTACCGTGACTCCCACGGAGGAGGGGGGGCAGACCTATACCCTGAGTCTGCAGATACTCTTCTTCATGACCGCCCTGAGCCTGCTGCCGGGCGCGTTGCTGATGATGACCTCGTTTGCGCGGATCATCATTGTGCTTGCGATTCTCAGGCAGGCACTGGGAACGCAGAATACGCCGTCCAACCAGATCCTTGTCGGTATCTCCCTGTTTCTCACCATCTTTATCATGATGCCGGTATTTCAGCAGGCCTACGACAGCGGTCTCAGACCCTACCTCGAAGAGAAGGTGACGGTGGTCGAGGCGCTGGAGGGTGTCTCCGGCCCGGTACGCCAGTTCATGCTGGGCCAGACCCGTGAGACCGACCTGCAACTGTTCGCCGAAATCGGTGACTTTGGCGAGTTTGAATCACCCGAGCAGGTGCCGCTGTCGGTACTGCTGCCGGCATTCGCCACCTCCGAGTTGAAGACCGGTTTTCAGATCGGATTCCTGCTGTTCATTCCGTTTCTCGTCATCGATCTCGTGGTGGCCAGTGTCCTGATGTCGATGGGTATGATGATGCTCTCGCCCCTGATCATATCCCTGCCGTTCAAGATCATGCTGTTTGTCCTGATCGATGGGTGGGCGCTGGTTTTCGGCACCCTGGCATCGAGCTTTCTAGTCTAGGTGGTGATCAAGATGACTCCTGACAGCGTACTCGATATTGGACAAAGGGCCATGGAGGCGACGGCCTTCCTGGCAGGAATCGTACTTATCCCGGCGCTGTTGGTGGGTCTTCTCGTGGCGATGTTCCAGGCCGCCACCCAGATCAACGAGATGACGCTGACCTTTATCCCGAAACTGGTGGTGGTGGCCCTGGTGTTGATGGTCGCAGGCCCCTGGATGTTGCGGGTGATCATGACGTTCACCCTCAACCTGTTTCACAGCATACCGGAGTTAATCGGGTAGACGGGTGAGGTGAAAATGTCCTTTACCGAGGCACAACTCAATCTCTGGCTATCGGCTTTCATCTGGCCGCTGGTCAGGATCAGCTCCATGATGGTTGCCGCGCCGGTGTTGAGCTCGAGGCAGGTGCCCTACAGGTTCAGGATCGGCCTGGCACTGATCCTCACCTGGGTCCTGATGCCGGTCATCCCGCCGGTCGCGCAGGTAGACTTTTTCAGCACCGAGGCCTTTCTCATGGTACTGCAGCAGGTGCTGATCGGCCTGGTGATGGGTTTCATCCTGCAGATGGTCTTCGCTTCCCTGATATTCGGAGGGCAGGTGATGGCCTACAGCATGGGGCTGGGCTTCGCCTCGATGATGGATCCGCAGAACGGTGTGCAGGTGCCCGTGGTGTCACAGTTCTACCTGATCATGGCCACCATCCTGTTCCTGGTGCTCAACGGTCATCTGCTGCTGATCGAAATCCTGGCGCACAGTTTCCACACTTTTCCGGTGGCGGTCGATGGGCTCAGCCGCAACAGTTTCTCCGAGGTGGTTGGATGGGGTAGCCACATGTTCAGCAGCGGGCTGCTGATGGCGCTGCCGGTAATGGCCGCGCTGCTGCTGTTCAATCTCGGCCTGGGCATCATCACCCGTGCCGCTCCCCAGCTGCATATCTTCGCCGTGGGTTTCCCCCTGGCGATGCTGATCGGGTTCCTGCTGATGTGGGTGACACTGCCCGACGTGATGGACAATTTCAGAGAGCTGGTAGTGGCCGGTTTTGGCCTGATTCAGCGACTGCTGTTGATCCCGGGGTGAGCCATGGCTGAAAACGAAAACGGTCAGGAACGCACAGAACAACCGACAGCGAAACGTCTTCAGGACGCCAAGCGCAAGGGCCAGACCGCCCGTTCCCGCGAGCTCAACACCATGATGATCACCCTTATCGGCGGTACCGTGCTGGTGGGGATGAGCGGCCACTTCGGTCAGAGCCTGGCGGATCTGATGGCCGGCAGTTTCACCATCGCCCGGCCCGACATCTTCGATACCACCGCCATGTTGCGCCGGTTGCTGATCGCCATCCAGGAGGCGCTTATCATGCTCGCCCCGCTGTTCGCGGTGATCGTCGCACTGGCCATCATCAGCTCAGTGGCCCTGGGTGGCATCAATGTCAGTACCCAGGCGATGGCGCCCAAGCTGAACAAGCTGGACCCCATCAAGGGCATGAAACGGGTCTTCTCCCTGAAAGGACTGGTCGAACTGCTCAAGGCGCTGGCCAAGTTTCTGCTGATCGGTGGCGCCACGGCGCTCACACTGTGGCTGACCCTGGATGATTTTATCCGCCTGAGCAGTATGGAGCTGATGCCCGCGGTGGTCGAGCTGGGCAGCCTGGTGGGCTGGTCGTTCGTCCTTATCTCACTGACCCTGATCGTCATTGCCATGGCCGATGTGCCTTTCCAGCTGTGGGACCACAAGCGCCAGCTGAAGATGACCCGCCAGGAGGTCAAGGAGGAGATGAAGGATACCGAGGGGCGGCCTGAAGTGAAGAGCCGGACCCGGCAGCTGCAGCGCGAGATGGCCATGCGCAGGATGATGGACGAGGTGCCGAAGGCCGACGTGGTTGTCACCAACCCGACCCACTACGCGGTGGCGTTGCGCTACGACCAGAACCGCATGCGCGCCCCCAAGGTGGTGGCCAAGGGTATGAACCTGATCGCCGCCAATATCCGCCAGGTGGCCGAGGAGAACAACGTGACCATCGTCGAATCACCGATGCTGGCCCGCGCAATCTATTTCCATACCGAGCTGGATGAGTACATACCGGCCGGACTCTATTTTGCCGTCGCCAAGCTGCTGGCCTATGTCTTCCAGCTGCGCATCTACAGTAGCGATGGCGGACTGAAACCCGAAGTGCCTGACGACCTGCCGGTACCCGAGGACCTGCAGGTGCCGGAATCGGACGATGAGACACTTCACTAGAATGGGATACTGAACCATGGATGCCACAGCGATACTTGGTAATGTCAGATCCGTAGGGGCGAGGGGACTTGGCGCGCCGCTGATCCTGATGATGATGCTGGCAATGATCGTCATCCCGCTGCCGCCCATGGCCCTGGATGTCTTCTTCACCTTCAATATCACCCTCTCGCTGGTGGTGCTGCTGGTGGTGGTCTATACCTTCCGGCCCCTCGAGTTTTCCGTCTTTCCGAGCCTGCTGCTGGTGGCCACACTGCTTCGACTGGCCCTCAACGTCGCCTCCACCCGCGTGGTGCTGCTGGAGGGTCACCAGGGCGGTGATGCCGCGGGCAAGGTGATCGAGGCGTTCGGCGCCTTCGTCATCGGCGGTAACTATGCGGTGGGCCTGGTGGTCTTCTTCATCCTGGTGATCATCAACTTCGTGGTGGTCACCAAGGGTGCGGGACGCGTCTCGGAAGTGAGCGCCCGTTTCACCCTGGACGCCATGCCTGGCAAGCAGATGGCGATCGATGCGGATCTCAACTCCGGCCTGATCAGCCAGGACGAGGCGCGGGCAAGGCGAGAAGATATCTCCCGCGAGGCGGATTTCTACGGTGCCATGGACGGTGCCAGCAAGTTCGTGCGGGGCGATGCGATTGCCGGCATCCTGATCCTCATCATCAACCTTATCGGCGGTCTCTCCATCGGTATGCTGCAGCACGATCTCGATCTCTCGACCGCGCTGCGCTACTACGCCCTGCTGACCATCGGTGACGGCCTGGTCGCCCAGATCCCCTCGCTGCTGCTCTCCACCTCTGCAGCCATTATCGTGACCCGTGTGGCCTCTGATCAGGACATGGGTGGACAGGTGATCACCCAGCTGCTCTCCTCTCCCAAGGCGCTGGCCGTGGCTGCCGGTGTACTCTTCGTCATGGGCAGCATCCCCGGTATGCCGAATGTCGCTTTCCTGAGTCTTGCGGTGATGGCCGCGGGTGGTGCCTGGTACATCTACCAGCGCCAGCAGCGCGAGTTGGTGGCCGAGGTGCCGGAGCCGGTGCCGGAGACACCGCCGGAACAGAAAGAGCTGACCTGGGACGATGTACAGCCGGTGGATATCATCGGCCTCGAAGTGGGTTACCGGCTGATTCCGCTGGTGGATCGCAACCAGGGCGGACAGCTGATGAACCGCATCAAGGGCGTACGCAAGAAGCTCTCCCAGGAGCTCGGCTTCCTGCTGCAGCCGGTGCATATACGTGACAATCTCGATCTCAGTCCGACCGCCTACCGCATCTCCCTCAACGGGGTTGCCGTGGCCGAGGCGGAGATCCATCCCGACCGCGATCTCGCCATCAACCCGGGGCAGGTCTTCGGGACCCTGCAGGGTATCGAGACGCGGGATCCCGCCTTCGGACTCGAGGCGGTGTGGATCGATCCCGGTCAGCGGGATCATGCCCAGACCCTGGGCTACACCGTGGTGGATGCCAGCACGGTGGTGGCCACCCACCTGAGCGAGATTCTCCAGACCCATGCCCACGAGCTGATCGGTCACGAAGAGGTTCAGCAGATGCTCGACGGTCTCGGCAAGAGTGCGCCCAAGCTGGTGGAGGACCTGGTGCCGAAGACCCTCTCCCTGGGCCAGATAGTCAAGATCATGCAGAACCTGCTTGCGGAGAAGATTCCGGTGCGCGATATCCGCACCATTGCCGAAACATTGGCGGAGCATGGTCCCCAGAGTCAAGACATCGGCGTTCTGACCTCTGCTTCAAGGGTCGCGTTATCTCGCACGATTGTGCAGCAACTCGTTGGTCCGACAGAAGAAATTCCCGTAATCGTTCTCGATCCCGGTCTGGAACAGATATTGCAGCAGACTATACAGCCCTCCCAGGAAGGAGGGGTCGGATTTGAGCCCGGACTGGCTGAGCAGCTGCAACAGGCGTTGCAGGAGACAGCCAGCCAACAGGAGATGAAAGGTGAAGAGAGCGTGCTGCTGGTGGCCGCACCGATCAGATCCTGGATGGCCAGGTTCGTCAAACACAGTGTGCCGGGTATGCATGTGCTCTCCTACAACGAGGTGCCAGACAACCGGCAGATCAAGGTGGTCGCCACTGTGGGCAAACAGAGTACTGAAATTTGAGCTAGTCAGTAACCCATCGGGCATCAGCCCTGTTACTGACGCCATGGCGGAGAAAACAGGGTATGAAGATCAAACGCTTTTTCGCGAAAGACATCCGGCAGGCACTGCGCCAGGTGCGCGAGACACTCGGTTCCGACGCGGTCATTCTCTCCAACAAGTCGGTGGATGGTGGTGTTGAGCTGGTGGCAGCCATGGATTACGAGGAGTCGGCATTCGAGAGCGTCGACAAATCGGAAGAGGAGAAACCCACTGCCAGCGTCACCGAGCTGAAGCCGGCTGAAGGTGAACAGCCGGAACCCCGGGTTGAAGCGCCTGCAAAGGTAGTCGGCAATTCCCCCCGCGTCGAGTGGAGCCAGGACCCGATCCTGGTGGAGATGCGCCGGGAGATGCAAAACCTCCGGCGAATGATGGAGAACGGCCTCTCTGGCCTGAGTTGGCGTGAAATGGGTGAACATGATGCCCAGTCGCAGGAACTCTACCGACGGCTCATGGGACTGGATCTTAGCGCCGACATCTGTAACCATCTGGTTGGGGAGAGCGTGGGAAGCGAGAGCCTCGACCAGGCGTGGCGCAAGGCGCTGCATCAACTGGCAAGCGGCATCGCCACGACCGGTGACCGGCTGCTGGAAGAGGGTGGCGTGGTTGCCCTGATCGGACCCACAGGCGTCGGCAAGACAACGACAATAGCAAAGCTGGCCGCCCGTTTTGCATTGCGTCATGGCCATCGTCACGTCGCCTTCATCTCCACTGATAAATACCGGATCGGTGCCCAGGAGCAGCTCAATACCTATGCACGGATCCTGGATGTGCCGGTGCGTACCGCGGCCACCCCCGAAGAACTCGGGATCGCTTTGAACGCACTGGCAGACAAACGGCTCATTCTGGTTGATACTGCGGGTATGAGTCAGCGCGATGTGCGCCTGAGTGAGCAACTCGGCATGCTGCATTCCGGTGAGAGACCGGTGCGCAGCCTGCTTACACTGTCTGCAACGACACAGCAGGCAGCACTGGAGCAGTCGATCGAGGCGTTCAGTGCGGCGGCCCCGGAGGCCTGTATCCTCACCAAGCTGGATGAGGCGGCATCGCTGGGTGGATCGCTCTCTGCAATGATTCACAGCAGGCTGCCCCTGGCGTTCATAACCGATGGGCAGAAGGTGCCGGAAGATGTCCACCTGGCAAGGGCAAACACCCTGGTCAGCCGGGCTGCGGCACTGGGAGAGAAACAGACAAGTCATTTCAGCGATGAGTTCCTGGCGCTGGCGCTGGGTGGGGCGCGAGCCAATGCTCATGGCTGATACCAACGAGGATCAAGCCGCGGGGTTGAGACGTATGGTCAATCCGGAGCCCGTAAGGGTGATTGCCGTCACCGGTGGAAAAGGTGGTGTCGGCAAAACGAATATTTCTGTGAACCTGGCGGTCGCCTGGGCCGAGCTGGGTCGCAAGGTGATGGTGCTGGATGCCGATCTCGGCCTGGCGAATATCGACGTCGTACTCGGACTGCACCCGGAGTACGACCTTTCCCACGTATTGCGCGGCGAGCGCAGTCTTGACGAGATTGTCCTCGAGGGGCCCTCGGGGATCCAGGTGGTTCCGGCCTCATCCGGGGTGCAGGAGATGGCAGAATTGAGCGAGGCCGAGCATGCCGGCCTGATCAGGGCCTTCAGTGATCTCGGCAGCGACCTCGATGTACTGATCGTGGATACCGCCGCCGGCATCTCCGATACCGTGGTCAGTTTCAGCCGTGCCGCCCAGGAGGTGGTCGTTGTTGTCTGTGACGAGCCGGCCTCCATCACCGATGCCTATGCCCTGATCAAGCTGCTCAACCGGGAGTATGGCGTGGAGCGCTTCCGCATTCTCGCCAACATGGCGCGTAGCGCCCAGGAGGGAAAAGAGCTCTATTCGAAAATTTGCCGTGTCACTGACCGCTATCTGGATGTTATGCTTACCTACGCGGGTAGTATTCCGTATGATGAACAGTTGCGAAAGGCTGTAAAAGCTCAAAAACCCGTGGTACAGGCTTTTCCCAGAAGCCGTATTGCGCAGACCTTTCACAACCTTGCGAAGAAGGCAGATGGATGGCCTGTACCCGATGGTGCGGGAGGGCATCTGCAATTTTTTATTGAACGGTTGATTCAGTATTCCACGAGGGCCTACTAGCGAGATGCATGCAGCGTTCGGAGGTTGCCAAATCATCAGGGACCGAAGCGCAACTGACGTTTTGTGCTCAGGCTGCATACGCCTTCTGCCAACAGGCTCCGTCTCCAGGGGATGCCACCCATGAGCGGTCTGGCCGGTTATGCCGCGGCCCAGGCCCAGGATCCCGATGCGCTGGTGGTTAAGCATGCACCGCTGGTCAAGCGCATTGCCTACCACCTGATGAACCGGCTGCCTCCCAATGTCCAGTCCGATGACCTTATCCAGGCCGGTATGATCGGCCTGCTCGAGGCGAGCCGCAACTATGACCCCAGCCAGGGGGCGAGCTTCGAAACCTATGCCGGGATCAGGATCCGCGGCGCCATGCTCGATGAGATCCGCCGCAGTGACTGGACTCCCCGGTCGGTTCACCGCAAGGCCCGCATGGTCGCCGACGCCATGCGTGAAATCGAGAATGTTGAAGGGCGTGATGCACGGGATGTCGAGGTGGCCACAGCCCTGGACATGTCACTCGAGGAGTATCACAAGATCCTCCAGGATGCGTCAGGTTGCAGGATCTTCAGCGTTGAAGAGCTGCAGATGGTGGGGGAACTGCCCACCAACCATGCCGAAACCGGCATTGTCGGACCCTATGACGGGATCCAGAAGGATGCTTTCAAGGAGGCATTGGCCGATGCCATTGCAGGCCTGCCCGAGCGGGAGAGGCTGGTGATCGCCCTCTACTACGACGACGAGCTGAACCTGCGGGAGATCGGCCAGGTGCTGGGCGTCAGTGAGTCCAGGGTCTGCCAGATTCACAGCCAGGCCACCCTGCGCCTTCGCTCCAGGCTCTCTGACTGGCTCAGCGAAGACCACAACGCCTGATTGCCGGCCCGGCCGGAAGGCGTAATTCCCAGCTATTCCATCCTGTTCCAAGTGGTTTTTTCCACTAGAATTAAGAGTGAAGTTTTCGTGCCGGACGCCGTTATAGATCATGGAGTGATTGAAGGGAATAAAAGCCAAGTGATGGTAACGGATTGGGCCACGGCGTCTGATTGATTATCGTTACCTCGAATCAGCTTTCTGGCTCACGGTTTCTCCCTCTGCACAGGACCTGGAGGTTGAGTTGGACAAAAACATGAAAATTCTCATCGTGGACGACTTTTCCACCATGAGGCGGATAATCAAGAATCTGCTCAGGGATCTCGGTTTTCTGAATACCCATGAGGCCGATGATGGCACCACCGCGCTGCCGTTGCTGCAGGCCGGGGGGTTCGATTTTCTGGTCACCGACTGGAATATGCCGGGAATGACGGGCATCAGCCTGCTGAAGGCCATTCGTGCAGATCCACAGCTGACCAAGCTGCCCGTGCTGATGGTGACTGCGGAATCGAAACGGGAACAGATCATCGAAGCTGCCCAGGCCGGAGTGAACGGTTACGTGGTGAAGCCTTTTACCGCGGCCACCCTGGAGGAGAAGATCAACAAGATATTCGAGAGGGTGGACGGGTGATTGTTTCTGAATACAGCCAATCTACGGGTGGGCGTCATGGATCTTGAACTACGCCTTGCCAGGGCCAGGGAACTGGTCAGTCAACTCGAAGCAGGCGATGAGCAGGGTGCGAAAGAGACCATCCTCGAACTCTCCAATTACCGTGAGAGCGAACTGTTCCAGGAAGTGGGACGGCTCACGCGGGCACTGCACCAGGCGATCAACGGTTTCCTGCTCAACGGTCGCCTGGCCGAGCTGGCCCACCAGGAGGTTCCCGATGCCGGGGAACGTCTCAACTACGTGGTACGCATGACCGAGGAGGCGGCCAACTCTACCCTCAGCGCCGTTGAGAGCGGTCTGCCCCTCGCTGATGAACTCGGTCAGCTGTCAAAAGATCTGCAACAGGCGATTTCCGCCCAACAGGGGGATACCGGTCCAGGGGTTTCACAGCAGGAGCTGGGAGAATTTCTCGAACGGGTGGAGCAACACTCGGCCCAGCTGCATGGCAAACTCTCCGAAGTTCTGATGGCGCAGGAGTTCCAGGACCTGACAGGGCAGATCATCCGGCAGGTGATCACCCTGGTCAACGACGTGGAGGAGAAGCTGGTTCATCTCGTTCGAATCTCAGGGGCCAAATCAACTGCACAGACCCAGGAAACAGGTGTGCAGCCCTCTGGTCCGGCTGTGCCCGGTGTGAATGAAAAGGGCACGATCAGCGGCCAGGATGAAGTGGACGATCTCCTCTCGAGTCTCGGATTTTAATAAGCCATGTCTCTGGATCTGAACGACGAGATTCTGCAGGATTTTCTGGTTGAGGCCGGTGAAATACTGGATCAACTGAACTCCCAGCTGGTCGAACTGGAGCAGAACCCGGAAGACTACGAACTGCTCAATGCGGTATTCAGAGGCTTTCATACCATCAAGGGCGGGGCCGGCTTTCTGAGCTTCGATGCACTGGTCGATGTCTGTCACCGCTCCGAAGATGTCTTCAACGTACTCCGGCAGGGGCAACGCAGGGTGGATGCGTCGTTGATGGACGTGATCCTTCAGGCCCTGGACGTGGTCAACGACATGTTCGAGCAGATCAGGTCCGGCAAGGAACCGCTACCCACCGAGCAGTCGTTGCTGCAACAGCTTGAACGGTTCTCCGTACCGGCGCAGGCAGAGGACGCGGCGCCCGCACCGGAAGGACCGGATAACGCACCGGCCACGGAACCTGGGCCAGAGACAGAAACTGAGGCCGAGCCTGAAGCCGAGCCTGAAGCCGAGCCAGAGCAGCCTGCCCCGGTGGTCTCAGGGGGTGGCGACGATATCACCGAAGATGAATTCGAGGCGCTCCTCGATCAGCTCCATGGCAAGGGCAAACATGGTGGTGCGCCTGTCAACGAGATTCCGGAGGTTCCCCCCCAGCCAGCAGACCCTGGCGATGCCTCCCAGGCCGGGGAGAGCGGGGCAGGCGCCTCAGATGAAATCTCCGAGGATGAGTTCGAAGCACTGCTCGACCAGCTGCATGGCAAGGGGAAGCATGGGGGTGTGCCCCAGCAGGAGGTGGCCGAAGAGAAGCAGGAGGCAGCCAGGCCTGAGCCGGCATCTCCTGCAGCAGAGAGCCACGCCGCCCAGCAACCTGCGGCGGGGTCCGAAGCACAGAAGCGGAAGCCGGAGGCAGCGCCGAAAAGCCAGTCCACCGCAAGTCCCGCAAATACCGGAGCCGATAAGCGTGCCCCGCGCCGTGCAGCCAGCGCTGAGAGTACCGTCCGAATCGACACCGCGAAGCTCGATGACATCATGAACATGGTGGGTGAGCTTGTACTGGTGCGCAACAGGCTGTCGACCCTGAAAGCAAGAACGGGTGATGACGAGATCGCCAATGCCATCGCCAATCTCGACGTGGTGACATCCAATCTCCAGAACGCCGTGATGATGACCCGGATGCTGCCGGTGAAAAAGGTGTTCGGGCGATTCCCAAGAGTGGTGCGGGATCTTGCACGCAGTCTCAAGAAAGAGATCGAACTGGTGATGTCCGGCGAGGATACCCACCTGGACAAGAACCTGGTGGAAGCCCTTGCCGATCCCATGGTCCACCTGATCAGAAATGCCGTGGATCACGGTGTCGAAGCCCCTGACCTGCGCGAGAAGATCGGCAAGCCGAGAAAGGGTACCCTGACATTGACCGCGGAACAGGAGGGAGATCACATCCTGCTCGCCATCTCCGACGATGGCCGGGGGATGGACCCCGAAACCCTGCGCCGGCGCGCCGTGGACAAAGGGCTGATGGACAAGGCAACCGCTGAGCGCCTGGATGACAAGGAGTGTTTCAACCTGATATTCCATGCCGGTCTCTCCACCAAGAAAGAGATATCCGATGTCTCCGGTAGAGGTGTCGGCATGGACGTGGTGAAGACACGCATATCGCAAATGAACGGCAGCGTGGATATCGAGTCCACCCTGGGCCAGGGCACAACCATCACCATCAGGCTGCCCTTGACCCTGGCTATTCTTCCCACGCTGATGATCGTCGTCGACGGGCAGACTTTCGCGCTGCCACTTTCCAGCGTGGTGGAAATCCTGAATCCCGATCTTACAGAGATAAATGTCGTGGATGGGCAGCGGATGCTGCTGGTACGCGAACGCGCACTCCCCCTGTTCTACATGAAAGAGCTGCTGACCAGCGGCGCAGAGAGTGAAGAGGAACGGGACCAGGGGCACGTGGTGATCGTCAACGTGGGTAATATGCAGGCAGGCCTGGTGGTGGATGGCCTGATAGGCCAGGAAGAGGTGGTTATCAAACCGCTGGGTGCCTTTCTGCACGACTCCGAGGGCATGGCAGGCGCAACAATCACCGGCGACGGGAAGATCGCACTGATTTTGGATGTTCCGGGCCTGATGCAGAAGCAGGGTCGTTGAACAGTGTCGAGGGGGGACTGCGTGATAGCGGAGAGGATTGTCCGATATCCCGTATCTGTTGATATGCAGACGGATCGGTTACCTGGTTCAGTCGAAGGCGGGCAGCTGCAATGAGTGCCAGGCTGAGGGTGCTGATCGTGGACGATTCCGCCTTTTTCCGCCGTCGCGTTGCGGAGATGCTTCAGCAGGAAGCGACGATCGAGGTTGTGGGCGTGGCCGCCAACGGCCAGGAGGCGGTCGAGCAGAATCGCAGGCTCAAGCCCGATGTGATCACCATGGATGTGGAGATGCCTGTAATGGATGGCATTGCTGCAGTAAGGGCGATCATGTCTGAGCAGCCTGCCGCGATACTGATGTTCTCGTCCCTGACCCAGGATGGCGCCAGGGCGACGCTCGAGGCACTGGATGCCGGTGCGCTGGATTTCATGCCCAAACAGTTCTACAGTGCTGAGGGCCGTGAAGCCGCGGCGAAAATGCTCGTAAAACGGGTGTTGGCCATCGGCGGCAAGCGTCGCCGACCGGTGGGCAGGCAGCAGATAGCCCCAGTGGATAAACCCGCTGTCCCCGAGTCGCCGGCCAGGATGCCGGGTGGGGCGTATAACTATAAACTGGTGGCCATAGGGGCATCGACGGGGGGACCGGTAGCGGTTCAGCAACTGCTGATGGCTCTTCCGGCAGACTTTCCGGTACCTATCGTTGTCGTGGTACACATGCCGGCAAGTTTCACCACGGCCTACGCAGAGCGTCTGAACATGCAGTGCAGAATCGGCGTAAAGGAGGCGAAGGACGGTGAACTGTTGGAGCGTGGCCAGGCATACCTTGCGCCAGGTGGGCTGCAGATGCTCCTGGAGCCGGTAGCTGCGGGGGCCGTGGTGCGTATAGTAGAGGATGACAGCGGCGTCCCTTATCGTCCCAGCCTGGATGTCAGTTTCGGCTCGGCAGCAAGGGTGTTTCCCAACGCCGTGCTTGCCATCGTGCTGACAGGAATGGGCTCGGATGGCAAACAAGCTGCTAAGCTGTTAAAAAAGAGTGGGTCGACTGTCTGGTCCCAGGATGAGACGAGTTGCGTGGTCTACGGTATGCCACAGGCAATTGAAAAAGCTGGACTCTCAGATCGTGTGTTGCCCCTGGATCAGATTGGGGCGGCACTCGGAAAAGCGGTGTGATAGATGGATATATTAAGCATTATCGGTGTAATTCTGGCCTTGATAGCGATTATCGGGGGCAATGCCCTTGAAGGCGGGCATATCGACTCGCTGATCAATGGGCCGGCCATGGTGATCGTCTTCGGAGGCACTATTGGCGCCATTCTGCTTCAGACACCCCTCTCCATTTTCATACATGCCATGCGCACCGCCGGCAGCGTTTTCAAACCCGATAAAAATGACATCGCACCGACCATCAAGAAGATAGTCAACTGGAGTATTGTCGCCCGCAAGGAGGGACTGCTCGGCCTGGAGACCTTCTCTGAAAAGGAACCGGATCTCTTTATTCGCAAGGGGATGCAGTTGCTGGTGGATGGCAGCGAGCCTGAAGTGATTCGCAGCATCCTGGAAGTGGAACTTGAGAGCAGGGAGCGGTTCGATCTGCAGGCTGCCAGGGTGTTTGAATCCATGGGTGGCTACTCGCCGACCATCGGCATTATCGGTGCCGTCATGGGCCTGATCCATGTCATGCAGAACCTGGCGGACCCGAGCAAGCTCGGCGCAGGTATCGCCACCGCCTTCGTGGCTACCATCTACGGTGTCGGTCTTGCCAACCTCTTCCTGCTGCCTTTCGGCAACAAGCTGCGTACCCTGGCCCAGCAGAAATCCCATTACAGGGAGATGGTGATCGAGGGCGTGGTCTCCATTGCCGAGGGTGAGAATCCCCGTAATATCGAGACCAAGCTGCAGGGCTTTCTGAGTTGATCGATGACACCGAGAGACAAGAGAATGGCACGCAAGGCCAAACGTTTTGAAGAGCACGAGAACTACGAACGGTGGATCGTCTCCTATGCCGACTTCATTACCCTGCTGTTCGCTTTCTTCGTTGTCATGTATGCCATCTCATCGGTGAATGAGGGCAAGTACCGGGTCCTCTCCGATAACCTGGAAGATGCTTTCCTTGCGGCAGCCCGCACCATGCAGCCGATACAGGTCGGTGAACAGCCGCTGACCGAAGAGCCGGGCGAGGGGGAGTATGCGCCGTTCGCCACCCCGGAAGAGGAGAGGTTGCTGCAGCAACAGATGGAAGAGGGGGAGGGCACCGGCGTACCCATGACGGGACCTTACGAACCCCCGCTCTCAGCCATTGCAACAAGACTCGAGGATACCCTGAGGGGCTTCGCGGACCAGGACCTGGTGAACGTCACCCACAGCGAGCGTGGCGTCGAGGTGGAGATGAAGAGCAAGATGCTCTACCCAAGCGGCAGTGCCAGGCTCTCCCGACAAGCGGTGACCGCTCTGCGTGACGTGGCGATCATCCTCAAGCCCCTGGTCAACCAGATCAATGTCGAAGGGCACACGGATAACGTACCCATCGAGACGGTAAGTTTCCCCTCCAACTGGGAGCTCTCGGCGGCGAGGGCGGCCAGCGTGGTTCACCTGTTCACCCGCCTGGGGGTGGATCCCGGTCGGATGGCGGCCATCGGCTACGGTGAACACCAGCCCCTGGCCAGCAACGATACAGAGGAGGGACGCCAGACCAACAGGCGTGTGGCACTGATTATCCTGGCCTCCAAGCACGAACGTGAACTGCGCGACCTGGGCCAACCGTCCACCGGCGTGGAGGCTGGCGGGGCCAGCCTATAGCAGAGGTGACCGGTGGGGTGATTCTCGCGCTGACCGGCTGTCCAAATAGATAAACGGCGGAAGTTCCCGCCGACCACCGAAGTACCTGGCGAATTAGGCATGGAAATTGCTCCTGTATGCGCAGGGGCCATGAAATGCCTGAAATTTGACATTTTATGATCCGAAAACCTGGGGGCGAAGATGAATTCAGCTGCTGAAGAGGGCACAGAAAACAGGCCGGTCGTGCAACTGGTCACCTTTTCGTTGGCCGAAGAACGCTACGGTATCAATGTGATGCAGGTGCAGGAAGTGCTGCGTGTCTCCGAGATCACCCCGGTACCCGGCGCGCCTGACTACGTCCTGGGGATTATCAACCTGAGAGGTAACGTGGTCACCGTTATCGATACCCGAAACCATTTTGGCCTGTCGGGTGCAGAGATGACCAATGCCAGCAGGATTCTCATCATCGAGTCCGACAAACAGGTGGTGGGTATGCTGGTGGATAGTGTTGCCGAGGTGGTTGAGGTTGCCGTCGATGAGATTGCACCGGCCCCGAACCTGAGCAATATGGAGAGCTCCCGCTATATCCAGGGGGTAGCGACCCTTGAGGGTGGCCTGCTGGTGGTGGTCGATCTCAACAGTCTGCTCACCGATGACGAGTGGGACGAGGTTGCAAAACTATAGGATGTAAAGGGGTATCGATGGCTGAGATAAACCAACCTTCACATATCAAGCCGATCTGGCCCTCACGACCCGAGGAGGGTCTGAAAAGACGCAAGCGCCGTGCTCCCGAGGAGAAGGATGATAAGGATTCTCAGCGGGGGGTAGGGGAACGGGAACGTGATATCGACAGCGATGATGGTAAACCCCACATAGATGAGTATGCATGATGGGTATTGATCCGTTAAATCTGATTTCAGCGATTGTCGCCCTGGCGATGCTCGGTGCAATCATGGCCCTGGCTGCCAGGGTCCGCCGCCAGGCGAAGCTGATCAATGAACTCACTGGCAGGGTCGAATACCTGGCATCCAATCTGAACGCCCTCTGCTCCGGTGCCGTGGGTGTGGACCAGCGCGTCTCGAAGCTGGAGAAGAAGGGCCGGGATCTCGAACACCGCCAGGAGTCGATCGAGACGAAAAAGCAGACTGACAGGCCCTATGGCGAGGCGATCCAGATGGTCCACCAGGGGGCGTCGGTAAACCGTCTTGTCGATGAGCTGGATCTCAGCAGAAGCGAGGCGGAGCTGCTCTACAGCCTGCATGGCACCAAGGAAGCGGTCTGAGCCGTCACCTCCTCTCCCTCTTCAATCATCCCCTGAATCCCTCCTGCTGCGTAGATCCGTACATATTCCTCCTTTAATGTGGCGGGGCCATGCAATATGCTTGGTATTGATTACTATTAACCCGGCACCTTAATAGGCCATGTTCAGGGCTTCAAGAATGTTCCTGATCAAGGCGTGGCTTGCAGCTAATGGTCATTCCCTTGGCAAAAGCCTTAATAAAAAGAGAGATGAGCCATGAAAGCGACATACAGGATGATCAGCACCGCACTCCTGGTTTGCGGAGTGTTTTTCGCAGCAAGCGTCCAGGGAGGGTGGCAGGACTGGCTCAAGTCGGCCAAGGAGAAGCTCGACGAATCATCCGTGGCCGAGTCCCTCGGGGGCGGGGAGACCTCATCGGCGCTCAGCAATGAGCAGATTGTTCAGGGTCTCAAGGAGGCACTCCAGGTTGGCGCAAGGAAGGCGATCGAACTACTGGGCAGGGAGGGTGGATTCCTTAACGACGGCGAGGTCCGTATTCCCTTGCCGGATACACTCGAGACGGTGGCCAAGGGGCTGAGAGCCGTCGGGCAGGACCGGCTGGTGGATGATTTCATCGAGACCATGAACCGGGCAGCGGAGCAAGCTGTCCCCGAGACCCTCGATATCTTTGCGGATACCATCCAGAAGATGAGTCTGAGCGATGCCCGGGGCATTCTCGAGGGCGGAGATACCGCGGCGACAGATTACTTCCGCGATAAGAGCGGCGACAGGCTCAGCCAGGTGATCGCACCCATCGTTCGCCAGGCAACGGCCAGGGCCGGTGTGACCTCAGCATACAAGGCACTGATCGGTGAGGTGGGCTTCCTTGGCGCCTATGTCGACATGGATACCCTGGACCTGGACAACTATGTCACCGCCAAGGCGATGGACGGCCTGTTCCTCAAGCTTGCCCGGGAGGAGCAGCTGATACGCAAGGATCCGGTGGCAAGGACATCCGATATCCTGAAAACGGTTTTTGGCTCTCTCTGAAGCCGAGACGTGTGACAAGATGCTGAGAGCAGAAGTACCCGTACTGGGATTCGCAGCCTACAGCGGCACCGGAAAGACCACCCTCCTGAAGCAGCTGCTGCCCCTGTTGCGTGGGCGGGGATTGCGTGTGGGCATGATCAAGCACGCCCATCACGATTTCGACATCGATACACCGGGCAAGGACAGTTACGAACTGCGCAAGGCCGGTGCAAGCGAGATGCTGATCGCCTCCGGCAAACGCTGGGCCCTGATGGTCGATACCGATGGCGAGGGGGATCCGGTGCTGCAGGAGATGCTGGACCGGCTGGACCAGTCGAAACTGGACCTGGTTCTGGTCGAGGGGTTCAAGCACGAGGCCTTTCCAAAGATCGAGCTGCACAGGCCGGCTTTGGGCAAACCGCTTATCTTTCCCGGGGATCCTGATGTGATCGCCGTTGCCAGCGATGGCGAGCTGGCATGCACTACCGAATTGCCCCGCCTGGATATCAATGATATCGCCTCGATTGCCGATTTTGTCGTCGACTGGTTGCTCGACCGTCGGAACGGGATGGGCTCCGCTTAGTCAGCCGCTGAGGTCAAGTGCCCTGTACATCGAGATAGCCCCGCTGGATGGCCGTCTCCAGGGCCTGTGCCCCGGCAACAAGCTCCTCGTAGGCTTCCCGCAATTGGCGTAGTTGTCTGATCTGGTCGGGAGAGGGCATACCTTCACCGGCGATGTTTGCGACATCGAACAGTTCTCTCAGGTAGATGGCGCGGCTCCTGGCCACCAGTGCCATCACCGGTGTGAGATCGTCGAGCATCAGTTCGGGGATCTGCGGGTTGATGGCATCCCTGTTCAGTTCGCGGATGGTTTTGTCGATCTCCAGAAGCAGGCGGTTGTTGTCTTTATGCATGATCAGGTCCTTTGAGAAAGAGATATAACCCGGAGCCATGGCCCCCGGAGGGGTGAATAACAAAACTATATAGCCGTTGTCGGCCTGATGAGCCAGTCTATTTTTCTGCCGAGATGTAACAGATCCAGCCGGCGTCCGCTTCGCCTTCCTCAACCGGTTCGAAAATTCCGTCCGGCTCTCCATCTTCGTCCCAGCCCTGCCAGTAGATGGTGACCTTGCTGAAGCCAGCCTCACTCAGCAGATCGCGGATCTCGGGAAGTGTCCAGAGCCGCCAGTCATAACTGAAGGCGTTGTCCAGTCTTGAGCCGTCCGGAAAAACGAAGTGGATATGACACATCAGGCCGCCGGTGACCGGGTCGTACTTCTCCTGTTCCCAGATGTAGGTGAACTCACCGTCCTCGATTTCACGCTCTTCCTCGATCTCCTTGAACGAGTCGTAACCACCGTAGGCATCCATGAAGAAGACACCGTCGGCTGCCAGCGACTCCCTGACCTTTTTGAAGTAGTTCCTGAGCTGCTTCCTCTCCTTGAACAGCCAGTAACTGAAGTTCATGGCGGAGATGACATCCGGTTTATCCGTGTTGACCTTCAGGACATCTTTCTGCAACAGCCGGATACGGCTGCGCTGATCTTTGTTCAGCTTTGAGAGATTGTTGCTGATACCCCAGTCCAGAACCTCCTTGTCGATATCAACACCGATGGCCTGGTTGTTCTTGCGCTGCCTTACCCATTCGCAACAGACATTGGCAGTCCCGCAGAAGTCCTCGCGCAGCAGCTTCGCCCGCCTGCCGCGTAACACTTTATAAGTGTCATCAACAAATTCTATTTCCGAGGCGGCGTACTGGACCGAGAGTTCGTAGAGGTGATGGCGATCCGCCTGGCTGGCCTGCGTGACCCTCTTCTTGTTCTTGCTCTTTTTAGGGGGCATCTGTCTATTCCAAAGGCAATTTGAAACCTGTGTTATCGGACTATACTCGAACTGAGGGATTAGGGTAAATGGAGGAGGATCAAATGGGTGTTGCTATTACCTTGAGAGAATATTTATCTGATCACGCTGCAAGCTATGAAACCATCGCCCATCCACGTACGGCTTCCGCGTTGCAGACCTCGGAAGTTTCCCACGTACCCGGTGACCGAATGGTGAAAAGCGTTCTGCTGGGTGATGATGACAGCTACGTCATGGCGTTGATCCCGGCCAGCCATCGTCTCGATATCGAACATGTCAACGATACCATCGGTCGTGAACTCGACCTGATGCCCGAGACTGAAGTGGCCGGTGCCTTCACCGACTGCGAAGTGGGTTCCATTCCACCTGTCGGAGAGGCCTACGGGATCGAGACGCTGGTTGAGCCCTGCCTGCTGGACGAGCCCGAGGTGTTCTTCGAGTCCGGAGATCACGGGGTGCTGATCCGCATGAGTGGCGAACAGTTCCGTGAACTGCTGGGTGATGCCGCGCGAACCGAGATGAGCCACCACCTGTAGCCTGGTCGGCACTCCGGGGCATCAGTATTTGCACCCGGGCCTGTTCTGGTATACTCTTGCGCCTCCCAAATCCGGAGAGCTCCGGAAATGGCCGCGCTGGGGAGTGGCTCGGCCGGGAAAAATCCCCTGGAGAGGTGTCCGAGTGGCTGAAGGAGCACGCCTGGAAAGTGTGTATACGTTAATAGCGTATCGAGGGTTCGAATCCCTCCCTCTCCGCCAAACAGTCTTGTCTTTTCTCTAATTCGCAGAGAAATTATACAAAAGCCTTTTTAGATCAAAGATATAGGCCCTTGATTGGGCCTATGTCTGGTCTCTATGCTGAATGAAAGAGACCGGTTTTCCCCCAAAATCCCCCGATCGTCTCTAATCGGAAATGACGAGTTCGCTTTCTCTACCAGATCTAATGCTTCGTTGTGTGACTCAATGTCTGAAGATGAAAGGGTTAGGGCAGGCCAGGAGAATAAAACGACTGATACTGGGCTCCTGAGCCAGTAAGAATTGACTTGCCTGTTGTTGAAGGATTACGAGAAGAGTGCTTCTTGCTCTGACCAGTCCATTGGTAGGTGCCGTTTAAGCTTCCCCAATGTCATATGATGGGGGATGTCACCGCGATAGATCCGGTTAACCAGCGTTGGCGACAGGTAGGCCAGTTTAATGAGATGGGCTACATAACGTTGCGTAACCCCATTTTTCTCAGCGATTTCCCTGGTGGACTGCATCTCTCCTGAGAGTAATGCGTTGTTCCAGCGAAGCGCCTTTTTCAGGGCTTCCTGAATAGCCCGGTGTGAGTCGGCATGAGGTTTCAGGTGATCTCCTGATCCTGACTGTTCAACAAGAAGTTTGGTTTCCACGCCACAGCGTCTCAGTGTCACTGGAATTCGTAGTTCATGAATTTCATTCTCTTGATACTTGTCGTGTTGCAGAAGAATTCGTGTAATCCCTGGGAGTGATACTGAAATGGATATCAGCATACGTGAGAGAGTGATTTTTTCCGTGATGCCGGATAGGTGGTGAATTTTCTGTTGAATATCCAGTGCCTCCCACGTTTCGGATAACTGTGTCGCCTTATGCAGCAGGGTTTGCTGATCCATCGCTTCAAGAGCAAGAGGGGCTAGGATTCTTAGCAATCTGGTCTGATTGTCGAGTAATTTGCAGACCTCCATCTCCACAAGAGTCTCTACAGTTTGAGCCGGAACGCGTAGCAAGACATCGGACGCAGGTTTCTTGAACTGAACCGCGGCCTGGCTCACATAGTAGCGATATCGACGGCTCTTCTTACGGGTGTGGGTGGGAGAAAAGGGGTGTCCTGCCTCGTCGTAGAGTAGACCAGCAAGTAGCGATGGCTCCTTTGCTGTTGCTCGCAGATCGTTAGCCCGTTGTTTTTCTAACAATTTTTCCTGTACTGCTTTCCATAATTCCTTATCGATGATGGGAGTGTGGGTGCCCCTGTATAGCGCTTTTTTGTGTCGGAGTTGGCCGATGTAGAGCGGGTTCTTGAGTAGCGTGTAGAGTGCACCACGAGAAAAGGGCTGACTGCCAGCGCCATTTCTCCTTCGCTTGCTCCGTATGCCCTGATTATCCAGCTCCTCCTTGAGCAGTTTGACCGATCCTAATTTCAAATAACGTCGATAGATATGGCTGACAAGCGCAGCCTCTGTCTCGTTGACCACCAGAGTACGATCACGGTTGTCATAGCCTAGGGGTACGATACCGCCCATCCACATGCCCTTCTTTTTCGAAGCAGCAATCTTGTCTCTTATTCGCTCCCCGGTGACCTCCCTTTCAAACTGAGCGAAAGACAGCAGAACATTCAATGTCAATCGGCCCATGGAGGTTGAGGTGTTGAAGTGTTGAGTAATGGAGACGAAGGACACCCCATATTGGTCGAAGGTCTCGATCATTTTTGAGAAATCCGCCAGGGAGCGACTCAGGCGATCGACCTTGTAGACAACAATCAGATCGATGGTGCCTGCCTGGATGTCATGCATGAGCCTTGTCAGGGCAGGGCGGTTCATGTTTCCACCACTGAAGCCCCCGTCATTATAGTGCGTATCGATCAGTAGCCAGCCCTCGTGTGTCTGGCTGTTGATGTAGGCTTCACAGGCTGTTGAATTGCACCCAAAACTGACCCACCTATCCCCATAATTTGCATCGAATTTTGACCCACGTACAACTCTACCTGCATCAAGGCTTTG
>JBEVVY010000001.1:1297219-1301079 GCA_040506895.1 Sedimenticola sp. | reverse complement strand
TAGCCGCCTTTGCCCGCAACTGGCGGGCTGAGCAGCAGGAAGCCAAGAAGACCGCCGCCAAGAACACCTTTGTGCCGTTATCCTTTGCACCAGGAGAGGCGTTTCAGTTCGACTGGAGCGAAGACTACGTTCAGCTCAATGGCGTCAACACCAAGCTGCTGGTTGCTCATTTCAAGCTCAGCCACAGCCGCGTGTTCTTCATGCGTGCTTACCTGATGCAAAGCCATGAGATGCTATTCGACGCTCACTATCATGCCTTTGTCACCTTCGGTGGCGTGCCGGAGCGTGGCATCTACGACAACATGAAGACGGCAGTGGATAAAGTCCGCAAAGGCAAACAGCGGGATGTAAACAAGCGTTTTACCGCCATGGTCAGCCATTATCTGTTCGAGGCCGAGTTCTGCAACCCGGCAGCAGGCTGGGAGAAAGGCCAGGTCGAGAAGAATGTACTCGATGCCAGGAGACGCATCTGGCAGGGCGCACCCGCCTTCAAATCACTGGCAGGACTGAACCTGTGGCTCAGGCAGCGCTGTCTTGATCTGTGGCAGGAGCTGCCGCACCCGGAAGACAAGCGTCGCACCATAGGCGATTACTGGCAGGCAGAGCGTGAACACTTGATGGAGGCGCCTGCAGCCTTCGATGGCTTTGTCGAGTACAACAAGCGGGTCAGCTCCACCTGTCTGATTACCTACGACAACAACCGCTACAGTGTGCCGGCCAGCTTTGCCAACCGACCAGTTAGTCTACGCGTGTATGCCGACCGGCTGGTCATTGTGGCCGAAGCCCAGGTGGTAGCCGTTCATGAACGCGTCTTTAGCCGTGATCATAGTTTCCCCGGGAAAACCATCTACGACTGGCGCCATTACCTGTCAGTCGTGCAGCGGAAGCCCGGTGCTTTACGCAATGGTGCGCCATTCCATGAGCTACCCGAGAGCTTTAAGCGGCTACAACGCAAGCTGCTCAAGCGTCCCAGCGGTGACCGGGAGATGGTCGACGTACTAGCGCTTGTGCTGCTGCATGATGAAGCGCTGGTCGAACGTGCGGTAGAAGAGGCGTTAAAGATCGACCGCCCCTCCAAGCAGCATGTCATCAACTGTCTGAGCAGGATCACAGATAAGCCCAAGCCAGAACCTACTCAACCACCTGCTGCTCTGAAGCTGGTCACAGAGCCGACAGCAGATACCCACCGTTATGACAGACTCAGGAGGAAGCAGCAATGACGGCAGATGCCATGGTTACCACCCTTAAATCCCTCAAGCTGTTCGGTATGGCCGATACGGTTGCCACCATGTCAAAACAGGCGGCACCGATCTATCAACAGGCTGTTCCTATCCTGGAAACACTGCTCAAGGCCGAAGTGGCTGAACGCGAAGTGCGCTCAATAAACTACCAGATGAAAGCCGCCAGGTTCCCGGCCTATCGGGATCTGGCTGGCTTCGAGTTTAGGGAAAGCCAGGTAGATGAAGCCCTGATACGCGCTTTACACCGCTGTGAGTTCATTGAAGATGCCCAGAATGTGGTCTTCGTAGGTGGCCCGGGCACGGGCAAAACCCATCTGGCTACGGCCATTGCGGTGCAGGCCATACAGCACCACCATCTGCGCGTACGCTTCCTGCCCACCATCGAACTGGTTAATCAGCTGGAACAGGAAAAGCTCAACGGCAAACAGGGGCGTATCGCTAACCGCCTGATGCATACTGACCTGGTGATACTCGACGAACTGGGTTACCTGCCGTTCAGTCAATCCGGTGGAGCATTGCTGTTCCACCTGATCGGCAAGCTCTATGAAAAGACCAGCATCATTATCACAACCAACCTGAGCTTCTCAGAGTGGTCATCTGTCTTTGGTGATCCCAAGCTGACAACAGCACTGCTGGACCGGCTAACCCATCACTGCCATATCATTGAAACCGGCAATGACAGTTACCGCTTCAGGCACTCAACTTCACAACAACAGGAGGATAGAAAAACTGGAAAAAGGAAGTGAACTCAGGCCATAATCCGGCTATCTGGGCGGGTCAAAATTAGATGCAAAACCTGGGTCAGTATTAAACGCAAATCAACANAAAAGGAAGTGAACTCAGGCCATAATCCGGCTATCTGGGCGGGTCAAAATTAGATGCAAAACCTGGGTCAGTATTAAACGCAAATCAACATTCACTGCCAGCATTGTTCTGTCCGGGAAGTGCTTGCCAGATGGCCCACTGGACTTGATTACGTTTATAGGTCGTACCATTACTCATCATAGAAACCTCACTCAGGGTTAATAGGATTATAGCAGCCCCAAATAGGGTTTCAATGGCCGGAGAATGAAATGTTGGACTTTGTTGAGCAGGTCGTCCGGCTTCTTATAGTGCGTTCCCTGATAATTCCCTGTTATTGATCTCGATATCTCTGGGGTGACTTTTCTAATTCTTTGAATTGGCGCCATAAATCGCTGTGGGAGAGGGAGTGGGGCCCGAAAGAAGGCCAATTTTTCCCTGTATTTTCCCGTCCATCAGGGAATATTGTAGAGACGAGTTCGCAGTAGACTGCTTCCACCGCCAAAAACAAAAGAACCCGCCGTATAGGCGGGTTTTTTGTTTTCAGGGGAGTGGAGGACTTGGTTTGAACCCTTCGGTTCGATAAAAAATGCAGGAAGCATTTTTGACGCCGCGACCAGCGGCGCCCCGCAGGGGTGGCGCACAGGGAAGTGCGCCATCAATCCCTCCCCCTGAAAGTATCCCCAATTCCAAACAAGGCCGATGGGCCATAGGAGTGGGTCTAAACAAAAGAACCCGCCTGTATGGCGGGTTTTTTGTTTTCAGGGGAGTGGAGGCCTTGGTTCGAGCCCTTCGGTTCCCTGTCCCATCAATCCTGGGAATTCGAGTCATTGACAGCCAGTGCCTCCAGGAAGCTTTTGACCTGGGGATCTTCCAGTATCTCCAGGCAGGTATCGACCACCTGTGGGTCATAGAGCTTGCCCCGATTCTTGATGATCTCCTCCATGGCCACGTCGATACCCAGGCTGGGGCGGTAGGGGCGGTGGGATGCTATGGCCTCGACCACGTCAGCAACGGCGATGATCCTGGCCTGGAGCAGTATCTCATCCCCGCTCAGCCCCCTGGGGTAGCCCGAACCGTCCAGCCGTTCATGGTGCTGGTGGATGATCTCCGCAACGGGTTCTTCGAATTCTATTCCGCTGAGAATCTCGTAGCCTATGGTGGGGTGTGTCTTGATGATGGAGAACTCGGTGGCGTTCAACCTGCCGGGCCTGTTCAGAATCTCCGAAGGGACATAGATCTTACCCACGTCATGGATGGCACCGGCAAACTGGATGCTCGAGATCGTAGATTCATCGAGTTCCATTCGCCGTGCTATCGCCAGCGCCAGTTCCGTGACCCGTCTCTGGTGCCCCGCGGTATAGGGGTCGCGTTTTTCAACGGTAATCGCCATCGCCTGGATGGTCTGCTTAAGGGTTTGCTGCAGCCGGTTGTAGCTGTTGGCGATTTCCTCTTCCGCATGGTGTCTTGCGGTATCGCTCCGCAGGTGTTGGATACCGAAGGCGAGATCCTTGGTCAGCCCGTCGAGCAGTTCGACTTCCTCCGTGTTGAACCGGTCGGGAACCGGGGCGTAGATATTGAGGGCGCCGATGCAGTGATCGTCAACCACAAGTGGCAGGGCAATGGAGGAGGCGTACCCGCGTCTGTTTGCCTCGCCGGACCAGGGGATGTATGCGGGATCTTTCCGTGTGTTGTCACAAGTGCAGATCTCCCGGGTTCGGATCGCCGTTCCGGTGGGGCCACGGCCATGTTCGCTTTCATCCCAGGTGATGTTGACGTTGTCGAGATAGCCATCGACTGTGCCGCTCTGTGCCACGG
>JBEVVY010000001.1:886250-1297019 GCA_040506895.1 Sedimenticola sp. | reverse complement strand
GTTCCGGTGGGGCCACGGCCATGTTCGCTTTCATCCCAGGTGATGTTGACGTTGTCGAGATAGCCATCGACTGTGCCGCTCTGTGCCACGGGACGGACGCTCCTGCTGCCATACTGCTCGGCGTAACCGACCCAGGCCATGCGATAGCCCCCGATCGAGACGATGGCCTCGCAGACCCGGTCAAGCAGTTGCTGTTCGTCGGTGGCGTGCACCAGGGTCTGGTTTACCGCGCTCAGGGTGCGCAGTGTCCTGATGGTGTTGTTCAGGGATTCAGTACGGGCCTCGACGATTGACTCCAGTGAGGAGCGTATTCTCTTTAGCTCGATGTGGGTGCGTACACGGGCCAGCACCTCTTCCTGCTGAAAGGGCTTGCTGATGTAATCGACACCGCCCACTTCGAACCCCCTGACGCGATCACGGACATCATCAAGGGCGCTGATGAACATGACAGGTACTTCGCTTGTGGATTCGTTCTCTTTCAAACGGCGGCAGACGTCGTAGCCGTCGATACCCGGCATGCGGATGTCCAGCAGAATCAGTTCGGGAGTTTTTGCGAAGGCTGACTGAAGGGCCAGCTCCCCGCTGTTGGCAGGACGAACGGAGTATCCCGCGTCCATCAGCAGGCTGGAGAGCAGCTTCAGGCTCGCAGGCGTATCGTCACATACCAGGATGTCGCCCAGTGAGTGGTCTGGAAATGAGGTCTCTGTCGGTGACATGAAATCGCAAAGCCCAATAATGCCCTGACATCAGGGTGCCCGCCTTCAAGTCTAGACGTTACTCGCACATTCTTCCTGAAATAATGACCCGGTACTTTTTGATATTATCGCGGTATGAAGTTTGAATTCGAAGCTATTGGGTATATCCACTCCCCATTCAAGGAGAAGTTCGGTATCCCGCGTCAGTCCGGGCTGGTTGCCGAGGTCCGGTCGACGCTGGTGTTCGAGCCGCCCTACAACAGGCCTGAAGCGGTCGCCGGGCTGGAGGGGTACTCCCATGTCTGGATTCAGTTCGTGTTCCACCAGGCCATGAGAGACGAATGGCAACCCACGGTAAGGCCACCGCGCCTGGGGGGGAACGAACGGGTGGGGGTGTTCGCCAGTCGTTCGCCGTTCAGGCCAAACGCCATCGGCCTCTCGGTGGCAAAGCTCGAGGGGATCGGGACCGGTAATGGTCGTGTTGAGCTTTCACTCCAGGGACTGGACATGGTGGACGGAACGCCCGTGCTGGATGTGAAGCCCTACGTGGCCTACTCGGACAGTATCCCGGGTGCCCGCTCAGGGTTCGCCTCTTCGGCACCGGAGAAACGGCTCGAGGTCCATTTCAGTCCCAGGGCACTGGAACAGATCGGGCAGAGGCCCGATAGCGAGAATCTGCAGGCGCTGATTACCGGGGTGCTGGAGATAGACCCGAGACCGGCCTATCGTTCGGGGGATGAGAGCGATCGGATCTACGGCATCAGGCTCTACGACTTCGATCTGCGCTGGCGGGTCGAGGGAGAACGGGTGGAGGTTATCGAACTGGCCTGAGGAAAAGCTATTTCTTTCCCTGGCCGAACTGGATCACCTTCTTCTGCGGCGAGAGATTTATCTCATCGATGGCGGCCCCCGGCCGTGCACTGAGCATCAGCCATGCGGCCTCTGCCACGTCTTCCGGTTTCAGGTGGTTCTCTTCGCCGTCTCCGGGTGCAAAATCCAGCGCGTCGAAAAAACTGCTCTGCACCATGCCGGGATTGATGATGCCCACCCGCACACCGCTGGCGGCGCACTCCTCGCGCAGGGATTGAGCCAGCCCGCGCAGGGCGAACTTGGTGGCGGAGTAGACCGCTCCCTTCTTTCCGCCTGAGAGGGCTGCTTCGGAGCCCATCAATATGAAGTCGCCCCCGCCTGCCTTCTTGAGTGCCGGTATGAACTCCCTGGCAATCAGTATCTGGCTGGTCAGGTTGAGGTCTACCAGTTCCTGGATCTGCCCGGCTGAGAACTCTTCGATGGAACCGAAACGACCGAAGCCTGCATTGCAGATCACGGCGTCGATTCCCGGGTGCTGCCGGCAGGTCTCTTTCAGCCGTTGGGGCAGGGTGTCGAGATCGGAGAGATCGAGGGGCAGGGGGGTGAAAAGTTCTGAGTGGTGATCATCCGGGGTAACAGTGCGGGAGACACCGATCACCCTGCACCCCTCACTGAGCAGTCTTTCGCAGATCGCCCGGCCGATACCCCGGCTGGCACCCGTCACCAGAACAGTGCGCAGGCGATCCATCAGGCAGGTCCTGCCATGGCTTCAACCAGGTTCTCCAGCAGAACCAGGTGCTGTTCGATGAGTTTTCTGACCATTTTTGAATTGATGTTACGCGCGCCCTGTTGGCGATTGTCCGAGATGATCTTCAGGCATTGCACCTTCTCCGGCGGTGAGAAGTCAACCGCCGCACGGTAAAAACCGAAACCCTCCATGTCGATCATGGCATCGCGGTGATAGTCGAAGTCCGGCTCCGCCAGTGTCACCAGGGGGGCTGAGTCACAGGGGCAGGGGCGGGGCAGTACTGCATGCATCACCGGGTCGTCCCCCTCACTGGATAGACGTTCAGCCAGCAGCGCCTCGCCCAGCGGCCTGTGGGGGTGGCCCGCAATGCCCAGGTTGACCCAGAGGGTCTCGTCATCGGTGGGAAGGTAAGCGGCGAGCCAGCGGACCGCCAGTTGGGCCTGCTCGGCTCCCGGTCCGCTGACGACCAGCGCCACGCGGTCATTGCGGTAGAGGGGGAATGCCTCTGCACTGTTGTCACGGATAAGGCCGAAGCGTTGATTGATGGGTTTGGCTTCGGCAGGCAGGGCGACCACGATTCTCACGGCTGGGGGCACGTTCAGTTCAGTCCTGCCTGCCGGGGGGCATGGTTCTGCTGCAATTGCCGATAGTTGCTGGCCTCGGTGTGCTTACCCCGCTTCTCCGCGCCCTTGGCCAGGATCTCCGCCTTGCGGGCCAGCATCGCCCTGGCTGCCTCCAGGTCCTCTCCCTCGATATCGCCGCTGGTGATGATCTTCTCCAGCGCGTGCAGGCGGAACCTGTCCATGCCCCAGTGGCGGCGGGAGAGCTGATCTTCGTGGCCGCCGTATTTTACGATCTGGGGTTGCTCGACATAGGTCACGGGGTAACGGGCGCAGATCCTCAACCACAGGTCGTAGTCTTCACAGGCGGGGAGCGATTCGTCGAACAGCCCCACCTCACGGAATACCGATTTATGGATCAGCACAGAAGAGGGTGAGATGACACAGAGCGGCAGGCAGTGCTGGAATATCGTACCTCCCTGCTTGGTGTGCTTTTTCATCTGGTTGACCCGTTTGCCGTTTCTGATCCAGATCTCCTCGGTGTGGCAGATGTGATGTCCAGGCTGTGATTCAAGCCGGGTTTTCTGGCTTGCCAGCTTCGAGGGCAGCCATTCGTCGTCCGAATCGAGCAGGGCGATCCAGTCGCCCCGGGCCTCGGATATCCCCAGGTTTCTGGCGCTGCTTACACCCCGGTTGGGCTGGTGAAGGTAGCGTACCCGGGGGAATTTTTCGCTGACCATCTCCCGGGTGTGGTCTTCGGAGCCGTCATCCACAACGATCACTTCGAGCGGGGGCAGGGTCTGCGCCTGCACGGACTTCAGTGCACGCTCCAGGAGATCCGCACGATTGTGGGTCGGGATGATAACGGAGATCTGCATCTGGTTTGCCGGCAGGCGCTAGTCCGAGAGGAAGCGACTGGCACCGCAACGGGCCTTTGCCAGCTCGTTCACCATCTCCTGCAGGGAGGGTATGGTGTCGATTCGATCGACCATGGTGGTGACGCGACCGAAGCGGGCCAGGGCCTGCAGGTAGAGCTCCCAAACAGGGTCCGGAGAGTGGGCCGGCTCGTCGCCGGGTTCGCACAGGGCGGTGGCGCCGACCAGGTGCAGCTGTTGTACCCGATGGGCCGGCAGGCGTTCGAGGTAGGCCTCCGGGCTGAAACCCCGGTTCATGCCCGAGGCGTGCAGGTTCTCGATGTCCACCAGGATCAGGGAGTCGGAACGCTCAGCCACCTCGGCGATGAATTCGGCCTCGGGTATCTCCTGGTTCGGGTCGTCCCGTTCCGACGGTACGATCTCCATGAGGATCTGCATGCCGAGGTAGTCCTGGACCTCCCTGATCCTCGGGACCACGTGTTCCAGCATGTCGGTGGAGTAGGGGAGTGGTAGCATATGGCCCTGGATATCGTCAGCACCGTTCCAGCAGAGGTGGTCGGAGATCCAGGCGGGCTGAAGACGGTCGATCATCCCTTTGAGCCGTGCCAGGTAATCACGGTCTATGGGCCAGGGGCTGCCGATGGCCATGGAGATGCCGTGCATCACCAGGGGATAGTGGTTTCGGACCGCCTCCAGTGATCTCAAGCACTCTTCGGGCAGATCCATGCAGCCTTCGCTGACCACTTCGAACCAGTCCACCTCGGGTGTTTCGGACAGTACTTCCTCAATGTACTCTCTGCGTAAACGCAGCCCGAGGCCCAGGTAGGGGTGCTCCTGTTCCCGTGTTATACGCTCTGTTGTCTGGTTGCCTGGATTCAAGATCGGTCTCCAGCGGTATCAAAGCTCGTACTGATTAGCCCTAGTGTAATGCATTGAACATCCGATTTCGGTACCTGTTGACCAGCTCGTTACCGCTTCCCAGCATCTCGAAGATAGAGAGCATCCCCTTGCGGGCTGCATCATCGCCATACTGGCGGTCGGTCATCAGGAGTTTGAGCAGCAGTTCAAGCGCCTCATCGTGATTGTTCTCCATCACCCTGTGGGCGGCGAGCTGGTAGATCTGTTCGCTGCTTGCGGTGCCATTGGCCAGGGCGTGGACCAGGGTTTCGTCATCGGCCGCCTTACCCACCACGGCATCGAACTGGAAGCGGGCCCTCAGCCCCGCCACTTCCGGGCTCTCCTGCTCTTCTGCCGGTAGGCTGTCCAGGGCCGCCTCGGCCTCTTCGATGTGGCCCAGGGTGGCTTTCAGTTTCGCAAAGGCGATCAGCACCCGGGGGTTGGCCGGGTCTTCGGCCTTTGCATTTTCGATCAGCCGTATGGCGCCCTCCACATCGCCCTGCTGGATCAGGGTGTTGGCCTGGGTGACCAGGTTGTCGGACTCACGGGGGATATGGCGGTCGAGAAATGCCCGGATCTCGCCCTCGGGAAGGGCGCCGGCGAACTCGTCTACCGCCTCACCATTGCGGAACAGCTTCACCGTGGGAATGCTGCGAATACCGTACTGCTGGGCCAGGGCCTGCTGCTCTTCGGTGTTGACCTTGGCCAGGATGAATTTCCCCTGGTACTCCTCCGTCAGCTTGGCGAGCAGGGGCATCAGCATCTTGCAGGGGCCGCACCACTCGGCCCAGAAGTCCACCACCACGGGTACCTGATGGGAGTTCTGTTCCACGTAAACCGCGAAGTTTTCTGCTGTTACATCAATTATATAGGATGAATTTCTCATGTGGTCTCTAATACTAACGGAATCCAGGTTCCCGATAGTATACGGTCAGCCGTTATCCCTTGAAAATCACCTCTGGTGCTCTTACCTCTACCGCATAAGAATTTATTTGGGATATCCACTGATGTCTGAATCGATGCATATCGTCTGTCCGCACTGTGACGGCATAAACAGGGTACCGCAGGACCGCCTGGACGCCGGACCGAAATGCGGGAAGTGTTCGACACCCCTGTTCAACGGCCAGCCCCTGGCTTTGGGCGAACCGCGTTTCGCACGCCATATCCTGAAGAGTGAGCTGCCGGTGCTGGTGGACTTCTGGGCACCCTGGTGCGGCCCCTGCAAGATGATGGCTCCGGCCTTCGAGGAGGCTGCCCGGCGGCTGGAACCCAATCTCCGGCTGGTGAAGGTAAATACCGAAGAGAACCAGACGATTGCCGCGCAGTTCGGAATCCGCAGTATTCCCACCCTTGCCCTTTTCCGGCAGGGCAGGGAGGTGGCGAGGGTGTCCGGCGCCATGGATGCGGGCGGCCTGGTGTCATGGGTGCGGCAGAATCTTTGATGGGGGGTAAAAACAGCCCTGATGGCACTGCGGTCCCACAAAATTTGCAGTCATTGTTCTGAAAGCGTCACCACAATCTGGTTATTTACATGCCACGTCAGATCGAGACATGAATAACCGGATAAGAACTTCCCCTCTCCCTGCGAGTGAGAGGGCCGGGGTGAGGGTGAATTAAATCAATGGGTTATCTTTTAGATTCCCCTCACCCTAAACCTCTCCCCAAATGGGGAGAGGGAATTATGGGACAGCAGTGGCCCTGATAGCCTTTTTCCAATAGACAGGATCGGGCCCCATAAAGTAAAATCCACCAAATTTGGCGCCTGAGCCATTCGGTTCTGCGCTCCCTTGTTTTTAACCTGTTCGGGATGGCTCTTCATGGGTTCTGTCCCGTTCGGCATGCCTGTTGGGGATTGGTTCTTTGAGCAAACCTGCACTATTGATTCTGGAAGATGGAACGGTATTCCGGGGTGAATCCATCGGGGCAGACGGCCAGACCGTCGGAGAGGTCGTTTTCAACACCTCGATCACCGGCTACCAGGAGATTCTCACCGACCCCTCCTACGCCAAGCAGATCGTCACCCTCACCTACCCGCACATCGGAAATACCGGTACCAACGAAGAGGACGAGGAGTCTTCAGCGATCCATGCGGCCGGCCTGATCATCCGTGATCTCCCGCTGCTGGCCAGTAACTGGCGCAACCAGAAGCCGCTGGACCAGTACCTGCGGGACAACGGCGTGGTCGCCATCGCCGATATCGATACCCGCAAGCTCACCCGGATCCTGCGTGAGAAGGGAGCCCAGAGCGGCTGCATCATCGCCGGTGATAGCCTGGATCAGGCCGTGGCCCAGGAGGCGGCAAAGGCCTTCCCCGGACTGAAGGGCATGGACCTGGCAAAAGAGGTGACCACCGGTACCCCCTACGAGTGGGCCCAGGGCACCTGGACCCTGGAAGCGGGGCATCCCGATGCACCCCATCCCATCAATGAGCATCTTCCAATGCACGTGGTCGCCTACGACTACGGCGTGAAGCGCAACATCCTGCGCATGCTGGTGGACCGCGGCTGCCGTGTCAGCGTGGTGCCGGCCAAGACACCCGCCAGCGAAGTGATGGCAATGAATCCTGACGGCGTTTTCCTCTCCAACGGTCCCGGTGATCCGGAGCCCTGTGACTACGCCATCGAGGCGATCAAGGAGATCGTCGACACCGGTGTGCCCACCTTCGGCATCTGCCTGGGACACCAGCTGCTGGCACTGGCCAGTGGCGCACAGACAGTGAAGATGAAGTTCGGCCACCACGGTGCCAACCACCCGGTGCAGGACCTCGATAACAAGACGGTGATGATCTCCAGCCAGAACCACGGCTTTGCGGTGGACGAGGAGAGCCTGCCGGAGCACCTCGAGGCGACCCATCGCTCCCTGTTCGACGGCTCCCTGCAGGGTATCCACCGTACCGACAAGCCGGCGTTCGGTTTTCAGGGCCACCCGGAAGCGAGTCCCGGTCCCCACGATGTGGCGCCGGTGTTCGATCACTTCATTGAATTGATGCAGTCCGCAGATTGATGCGGCCCAGCGCCAAGGCAAACGCGTACAACCAGGTTTAAGTTACGGCCAGAGATCCATGCCAAAAAGAACAGACATTGAAAGCATTTTAATCATCGGCGCAGGCCCCATCGTCATCGGGCAGGCTTGTGAGTTCGACTACTCCGGCGCCCAGGCCTGCAAGGCACTGAGGGAAGAGGGCTACCGGGTGATACTGGTCAACTCCAACCCCGCCACCATCATGACCGATCCGGATTCCGCCGATGCGGTCTACATCGAGCCGATCACCTGGCAGACGGTGGAGCGTATTATCGAGAAGGAGCGCCCCGACGTACTGCTGCCCACCATGGGTGGCCAGACCGCTCTCAACTGTGCCCTCGACCTGGATCGCGAAGGGGTGCTGGAGAAGTACGGTGTCGAGATGATCGGTGCCACCAAGGAGGCGATCGACAAGGCCGAGGATCGCGACCTGTTCCGCAAGGCGATGAAGAAGATCGGACTCAACATGCCCCGATCCGCCATTGCCCACAGCATGGAGGAGGCGATCCAGGTACAGGCCCAGATCGGCTTTCCAACCATTATCCGTCCCTCCTTCACCATGGGTGGCTCCGGTGGTGGTATCGCCTACAACCCGGAGGAGTTCGAGGAGATCTGTACCCGCGGTCTCGATCTCTCGCCAACCAACGAGTTGCTGATCGAAGAGTCGGCGCTGGGTTGGAAAGAGTACGAGATGGAGGTTGTCCGCGATCACAAGGACAACTGCATCATCGTCTGCTCCATCGAAAACTTCGACCCCATGGGCGTACACACCGGCGACTCCATCACCGTGGCGCCGGCCCAGACCCTGACGGACAAGGAGTACCAGATCATGCGCGACGCCTCCCTGGCGGTGCTGCGCGAGATCGGTGTGGATACCGGCGGCTCCAACGTGCAGTTCGCCATCAATCCCGAAGACGGGCGCATGATCATCATCGAGATGAATCCACGTGTCTCCCGTTCGTCCGCCCTGGCCTCCAAGGCCACCGGCTTCCCCATCGCCAAGGTGGCGGCCAAGCTGGCGGTGGGTTACACCCTGGACGAACTGCAGAACGAGATCACCGGTGGCGCCACGCCGGCATCCTTCGAACCGACCATCGACTACGTGGTGACCAAGATCCCCCGTTTCGCGTTCGAGAAATTCCCCCAGGCTCCTGATCGCCTCACCACCCAGATGAAATCGGTGGGCGAGGTGATGGCCATCGGCCGCACCTTCCAGGAGTCGATGCAGAAGGCCCTGCGCGGCCTGGAGACCGGCAAGAACGGCCTGGACGAGATCTGGGACCCCAATGCCGAGGATGCGAAGTCGAAACTGCGCTACGAACTGCGTGAGCCCGGCGCCGAGCGGCTGTTCTACGTGGCCGATGCCTTCCGTCATGGCATGACCATGGAGGAGGTCCACGAGGTCACCGCCATCGAGCCCTGGTTCCTGGTGCAGGTCGAACAGCTGATCAAGCTGGAAGCCGAGGTGCGTGAGGGTGGCGTCGATGCCCTCGACGCCGATCGCCTGCGTTACCTCAAGCGTAAGGGCTTTTCAGATGCACGCCTTGCCGCGCTGCTGGAAGTGAAGGAGGCGGATGTCCGCCAACGTCGCTGGGATGCCGGCGTGCGCCCGGTCTACAAGCGTGTCGATACCTGCGCCGCAGAATTCGCCACCAACACCGCCTACATGTACTCCACCTACGAGGAGGAGTGCGAGGCTCAGCCCACGGACAATAAGAAGATCATGGTCCTGGGCGGCGGACCCAACCGTATCGGCCAGGGTATCGAGTTCGACTACTGCTGCGTCCACGCCGCCTTCGCCATGCGCGACGACGGTTACGAGACCATCATGGTCAACTGCAACCCGGAGACCGTCTCCACCGATTACGACACCTCTGACCGTCTCTTCTTCGAGCCCCTCACCTTCGAGGATGTGATCGAGATCATCGAGAAGGAGAAACCGGTGGGCGTGATTGTCCAGTACGGCGGCCAGACCCCGCTGAAACTGGCCGAGGATCTGGAGGCCGCCGGTGCGCCCATCATCGGTACCAGCCCCGACTCCATCGACTTGGCGGAGGACCGTGAGCGGTTCCAGCAGATGGTCGAAAAGCTGGGCCTGAAGCAGCCGCCCAACCGCACCGCCACCGACCCCGAGCAGGCGGTCGCACTGGCCGACGAGATCGGCTATCCCCTGGTGGTACGTCCCTCCTATGTACTCGGTGGTCGCGCCATGGAGATCGTCTACGGCGAGGAGGATCTGCGCCGTTACATGCGCGAGGCAGTGAGCGTCTCCAACGACTCGCCTGTACTGCTCGACCGCTTCCTGGACGATGCTATCGAGGTGGACGTGGATGCCATCTGCGACGGTAAGGACGTGGTGATCGGCGGTATCATGGAACATATCGAGCAGGCAGGCGTTCACTCCGGTGACTCCGCCTGTTCACTCCCGCCCTATACCCTGTCGGCATCGGTGCAGGACCGCATGCGTGAGCAGATCCGTGACATGGCGCTTGAGCTGAAGGTGGTGGGCCTGATGAACACCCAGTTTGCCATCAAGGACGACGAGATCTACCTGCTGGAGGTCAACCCGCGTGCCTCCCGAACCGTGCCTTTCGTCTCCAAGGCGACCGGCGTGCAGTTGGCGAAGGTGGCGGCACGCTGCATGGCCGGCACCAGCCTGGCGGAGCAGAACTTCACCAAGGAGGTGATACCCGAAAACTACTTCGTCAAGGAGTCGGTATTCCCCTTCGTGAAATTCCCCGGCGTGGATACCCTGCTGGGTCCGGAGATGAAATCCACCGGCGAGGTGATGGGTGTCGGTACCACCTTTGGCGAGGCCTTCGACAAGGCGCTGGAGGGGGGTGGCTCCTTCCTGCCACGTGGCGGCAAGGCGCTGATCTCTGTGCGCGATGCAGACAAGAAGCGCAGTGTCGGTGTGGCCAAAGACCTGGAGAAGCTGGGATTCAAACTCTACGCCACCGGAGCCACCTGTCGAGAAATTGTGGATGGTGGCGTGGCCTGCGAGCGTGCCAACAAGGTCGCAGAGGGCAGACCCCATATCGTGGATATGATCAAGAACGACGAATTCGATCTGATCGTCAACACCACCGAGGGCAAGAAGGCGATTGCCGACTCTGCCGAGATCCGCAGGGCGGCCCTGCAGCACAAAGTTGTCTACACTACGACAATGTCCGGTGCCGAGGCCATCTGCCTTGCCCTGAAGCAGGAGGACAGTGTCACCGTCAACCGCCTGCAGGATCTGCACAAGAGCATTGGTGGTTAATAAAAGGTTTTAACGAGGAACATGTATGAGTAAGGTGCCCCTGACAGTCAGAGGTGCGGAGAGACTGCGCGATGAGCTCAACGAGCTCAAGACCGTTGCCCGGCCCAAGGTGATCAAGGCGATCGCGGAGGCCCGTGAGCACGGTGATTTGAAGGAGAATGCCGAGTATCACGCCGCCCGTGAGCAGCAGGGTTTTATCGAGGGTCGTATCAAGGATATCGAGTCCAAGCTCTCCCATGCGCATATCATCGATGTGCGGACCCTGAATGCCGATGGCAGGGTGGTGTTCGGTGCCACCGTTGATGTGTTCGAAGAGGAAGAGGACGAGGAGCACACCTTCCAGATCGTCGGTGACGACGAGGCGGATATCAAGCAGGGCCTGATTTCTGTCAGCTCACCCATGGCCCGCGCCCTGATCGGTAAATCCGAGGGTGATGTGGCGGTGGTGGAGACGCCCAAGGGTGCGCGTCACATGGAGATACTCGAGGTCCGCTACGAGTAACGTCCTCTACACGCGGTACCGGAGAACGCACATACACACGCCGTGTCTATGTGCGTTTCTTTTTAGGACCGTGGTGTCAGCCCTTGGGCAGCACGATTTTGGGTTTCTTGGGGTTGTGCCTGTAGAGCACGGCGATGTTGCCGATACGCTGTACCAGCTCGGCTGAGCTCTTCTCGACGAGAACGGCCAGCATTTCGTCCCGCTCGTCCCGGTCGCCGGCACTGATCCTGACCTTGACCAGTTCGTGGACCTCCAGGGCGATCTCGAGTTCGTTGAAAACGCCTTCAGTGAGTCCGTGTTGACCCACCATCACGACGGGTTTCAGGCTGTGGGCAAGGCCCTTCAGATGGCGTTTTTGCGGGTTGGAGAGAGGCATATCGGCTTCCGTGTTGTAGCTAAGAGCTTGAAAAGGCGGGCATTCTAACCCAGTTGGTTATTTCCTGATAGCATTATCTGGATTGGATCGATGATCCGGGTTAATAGTATGAAAAGAAGCAAAAGCAGCCGGCGCTGGCTCGACCGGCACGTCAATGATGAATTCGTGAAGCGTGCCCAGAAGGATGGGTACAGGTCCAGGGCTGTCTACAAGTTATTGGAAATTCAGGAAAAAGACCGTATTCTCAAGCCCGGGCAGGTGGTCGTCGACCTGGGGGCTGCGCCGGGTGGGTGGTCCCAGGTGGCGGAGAAGATCGTCGGTGACAAGGGGCGGGTGGTGGCACTCGATATTCTGCCCATGGATTCCATTGCCGGGGTCGATTTCATCCAGGGGGATTTCCGCGAGGAGGAGCCCCTGCAGCAACTGAGGGATCTGCTGGATGGCCAGGCGGTGGACCTTGTAATCTCCGACATGGCACCCAATGTAAGCGGTATGAACGCCGTGGATCAGCCACGCGCCATGTATCTCTGCGAACTGGCGCTGGAGTTTGCCCGGGAGGTGTTGAAACCGGGGGGTGGTCTGGTCGTGAAGGTGTTCCAGGGTGAGGGGTTCGACGAGTATATCCGCGAGATGCGCAGCTCGTTCGGAAAGGTGGTGACCCGCAAGCCGAAGGCGTCCAGGCCGCGCAGCCGGGAGGTCTATCTGGTGGCGGGGAACTATAATCCGTAGTATGGTACTAATCCATTAAGCCCGATAAGTTATCTAAGCAGTTGAATTACAGACTTTTCCTTCCCTCTTGAGTATCAGGGAATGGGTATTTGCACAGTGACCGGGGTGAGCGTTTCCGTCCCCGCACTGGAAGTATAAATAGAGGTACACGCCTTGAACGATATGGCAAAAAATCTGATCTTGTGGGTCATCATCGCAATCGTGCTGATGTCGGTGTTCAACAATTTCACCGCCCAGAAGTCCCGTGCCAACACGCTGGCCTACTCCGATTTCATCCAGCAGGTGAAAGAGGGTGGTGTGGCGACAGTGACCATCGACGGTCACGAGATCGAGGGCACCCTTACCGGTGGCGGTACCTTCTCTACCTACAGCCCGGGTGATGACGGGCTGGTCAGCGACCTGTTGAACAACAAGGTGCAGATCGTGGCCACTCCGCCCGAGAAGCCCTCCATCCTGATGCAGATCCTGATCAACTGGTTCCCGCTGTTCATCCTGATCGGTCTCTGGATCTTCTTCATGCGCCAGATGCAGGGCGGAGGGGCCGGTCGTGGTGCCATGTCTTTCGGCAAGAGCAAGGCGCGCATGCTCAGCGAGGACCAGGTCAAGGTGACCTTCGCCGATGTCGCCGGCGTGGAAGAGGCCAAGGAGGAGGTCTCCGAGATGGTCGAGTTCCTGCGCGACCCCGGCAAGTTCCAGAAGCTCGGCGGCAAGATTCCCAAGGGCGTGCTGATGGTGGGTTCGCCGGGTACCGGTAAGACCCTGCTGGCCAAGGCGATCGCCGGTGAGGCCAAGGTGCCCTTCTTTACCATCTCCGGCTCCGATTTCGTCGAGATGTTCGTGGGTGTTGGCGCCTCGCGTGTGCGCGATATGTTCGAGCAGGCCAAGAAACATGCACCCTGCATCATCTTCATCGACGAGATCGACGCGGTGGGTCGTCATCGTGGCGCCGGTCTTGGCGGTGGCCATGACGAGCGTGAGCAGACCCTCAACCAGTTGCTGGTGGAGATGGACGGTTTCGAGGGCAACGAAGGCGTTATCGTCATCGCCGCCACCAACCGCCCCGATGTACTCGATCCCGCGCTGCTGCGCCCCGGTCGTTTCGACCGCCAGGTGGTGGTGCCGCTGCCGGATGTGCGTGGACGCGAACAGATCCTCAAGGTCCATCTGCGCAAGGTGGCCATGTCCGACGATGTGAAACCGTCACTGATTGCGCGCGGTACGCCCGGATTCTCCGGTGCAGACCTTGCCAACCTGGTCAACGAGGCGGCCCTGTTCGCTGCCCGGGCCAACAAGCGGCTGGTTGACATGGACGACATGGAGAAGGCCAAGGACAAGATCATGATGGGCGCAGAGCGCCGCTCCATGGTGATGAACGAGGACGAGAAGAAGCTCACAGCCTACCACGAGGCGGGTCACGCCATCGTCGGTCGACTGGTCCCTTCCCATGACCCGGTCTACAAGGTGAGCATCATTCCCCGTGGTCGGGCCCTGGGTGTGACCATGTTCCTGCCGGAGGAGGATCGCTACAGCCTCAGCAAGGAGCACCTCGAGAGCCAGATCTCCAGCCTGTTCGGTGGACGTATTGCCGAGGAGGTGATCTTCGGCAAGGACAGCGTGACCACCGGTGCGCAGAACGATATCCAGCGGGCTACGACCATAGCCCGCAACATGGTGACCAAGTGGGGGCTGTCTGAAAAGCTCGGTCCACTGCTATACAGTGAAGAGGAGGAGGAGGTCTTCCTCGGTCGTGCGGTCACCCAGCACAAGAATGTCTCCGACGAGACGGCGCATGTCATCGACGAGGAGATCCGTGCCTTCGTGGACCGTAACTACGAGCGGGCAAAGGGGCTGCTGGAAGAGAACATGGACAAGCTCCACAGCATGGCCGATGCGCTGATGAAGTACGAGACCATCGACTGCGAGCAGATCGACGACATCATGTCGGGCAAGCCGCCCCGTCCGCCCGAGGGGTGGAGTGATGACTCGGCAAACGGCTCTTCAGGCGGTGGAGCCGTGGCGACCGGCGACGAGCCCAAGGGTGATTCCAGCGATACCATTGGCGGGCCTGCCGGTCAGCATTGACCGGATTGTCTTTGTAACCGCAACCGCCGGGCAGTGCCCGGCGGTTTTGCGTTTGATCAACCCATTTGAACTGAGAGCCACAGATGCTTCTCGACTGTGCCGGTAAAATACTCGACCTCTCACGACCCCGGGTGATGGGGATTCTCAACGTGACACCGGACTCCTTCTCCGATGGCGGCAGCTATCTCTCGCCTGGCGATGCCCTTGCCCGTGCCAGTGTGATGGTGGAAGAGGGGGCGGATATCATCGATATCGGTGGTGAATCCACGCGTCCTGGTGCCCAGCCAGTGACCGCGCAGCAGGAGCTGGACAGGGTGATACCCATCATTGAGGGCATCGCTGAAAAACTCGAGGTGCCGGTCTCCATCGATACCAGCAAGGCGGTGGTGATGAGAGAGGCGGTAAGCGCCGGCGCCGGGATGATAAACGACGTGATGGCGCTTCGTGGTGAAGCGGCCATGGAAGCGGCGGCGGATTGTGGCGTGCCGGTGTGCCTGATGCATATGCAGGGCGAACCGCGCAGCATGCAGAAAGATCCTCAATATAAAGATGTGGTTGCCGATATAAAGATGTTCCTGGGGGAGCGGGTGGCAGCCTGTCGTGCGGTTGGCATCCCCGCTGAAAGACTGCTGCTGGATCCCGGCTTCGGTTTTGGCAAGACCCTGGAACACAACCTGAAACTGTTGGGTGATCTTGCCGAGCTGGCAGCCCTGAGGCTGCCACTGCTGGTGGGGACGTCCCGCAAATCGATGATCGGTGCGTTACTCGATGATGCCCCGGTGGATCAGCGTCTTTACGGCAGCCTGGCGACCGCGGTGATGGCTGCGGAGCGTGGCGCCTCGATCCTGCGCGTACATGACGTCAAGGCGACGGCAGAAGCGTTGAAGGTGGTATCGGCGGTTCACGAGGTGTCATCACTTCACGCATCGTGAAATTGAACAGACTGGAATGACCCCGCTCCATGGCGGAATCAATTGAGGCAATGAACTTGGAAAGGAAGTATTTCGGAACAGATGGAATTCGTGGTCGTGTTGGTGAAGGCAAGATCACGCCTGAATTCGTTCTTAAACTCGGTTGGGCCGCTGGGCGCGTTCTCGGTGGAGAGAAGGGCGGCAAGGTGCTCATCGGAAAGGATACCCGAATCTCGGGTTACCTCTTGGAGTCAGCGCTCGAGGCGGGACTGGTCGCGGCTGGGGTCGATATACACCTGCTGGGCCCCATGCCCACGCCGGGTATCGCCTACCTGACGCGTACGCTCCATGCGGATGCGGGCATCGTGATCAGCGCCTCTCACAATCCCCATTACGATAACGGCATCAAGTTTTTCTCCTCGGATGGCAAGAAGCTTCCCGACGAGGTGGAACTGGCGATTGAGCAGGAGCTCGACAAGTCGATGACCACTGTCGAGTCCGAGAAACTGGGCAAGGCGTTTCGGGTCGCGGATGCTGCAGGGCGCTACATCGAATTCTGCAAGAGTACCATCCCGTGGACCATGAACTTCAGGGGTATGCGCATCGTAATCGATTGTGCCAACGGGGCAACCTATCACATCGCCCCCCATGTCTTCAGTGAGCTTGGTGCTGAAGTGATTACCATCGGTGCCGAACCTGATGGCCTGAACATCAATGCCGGTGTCGGTTCCACCCACGTATCGGCACTCCAGGGGGCGGTGGCCATGCACCGGGCGGATCTGGGTATCGCATTCGATGGAGACGGTGACCGTCTCATCATGGTCGACAGCGACGGCCGGGTACTGGATGGCGACGATATTCTCTACATCATTGCGCAATCCCGCATGAACACCGGCGGGCTGCAGGGTTCGGTAGTCGGTACCCATATGACCAACCTGGGTCTGGAGGTTGCCCTCAAGAAACTGGGGATCGGTCTCGAGCGGACCGATGTGGGGGACCGCTACATCATGGAGCGGCTGGTTGAGAAGGCGTGGGTGTTGGGGGGCGAGCCCTCCGGCCACATCATCTGTCTCGACCGCACCACAACCGGTGACGGTATCGTTTCGGCCCTTCAGGTACTCGCAGAGGTGCACAAGAGTGGCGAATCGCTACACGATCTGTGTGCCGGGCTGGAGAAGTTCCCGCAATTGCTGAGGAATGTGGGCCTTGGGGCCTCCTCTGCGAGGGATGTCATGGCCTCTGCGAAGCTCCAGGACGCCGTTCGCCAGGTGGAGGCGGAATTGGCCGATGATGGTCGGGTCCTGCTCCGGCCTTCCGGTACTGAGCCGCTGATCCGTGTCATGATCGAAGGCAGAGATGGGGAGCAGGTCCGGGAGCTGACATCCCGTCTTGAACAGGTCGTCTCCGGCCTGGTCAGTTGATTTTGGCCGTGATCTGCCGGTTAACTTGCTGATAATGTGGGAAATAAATATCTTCCCATTTGTTAAGGTTTTCCCTTATTGATTTAAATTTCATCTATGCGATCCTTCTGCAAACTGTCAATTAGTGTAAAAATTGTCAAAAATCGTTGGACAGTGAGGCAGAGGGGCTGTGATAGAACATTTCGGCGAGCGCCTGGGGCAGATACTGCGTGATCGTGGAATCCGACCCAGCAAGATAACCCGTGACCTGGGGATTTCCCGCCAGTCGCTCTACAACTGGCTTGGTGGGGGCAATATCTCAGCCACCAATGTCAGCCGTCTGGTGGATTACCTGGACGTGGACCGGCTTTGGCTTCTGGAGGGCGTTGGCAGTCCCAACGGGGAGCACGATGGTGACGGTGTCTACGGTGCCCATGCCCGCTCCCTGATCAAGAATGTCGTCAGTAACGAGATACGGCTGCAACTGGCCTCCCGTGCTGCCGGGCTGGCGATCTGGGAGTACGATATCTACAGGAACAGGTTGAGCTGGGCCAGCGAGTCCAGCCCCCTGTGCGACATCGATCTTGCTTCCACCTATACCGATCTCGACAGTTTCATCGCTGCCCTGGCACCGGAAGACCAGGCGCGTTTCAGTACCCGCCTGAAACTGCAGATGGCCCAGGGTGGCCACGGTTTCGAGGAGTTGTCTATTCATCTGCCCGACGGGTGTGTCCGCAATATTGCGGTCTGGCTGACGGTCAACAAGGATGCTACCGGGCGGTCCCAGGGGGTCACCGGTGCAATCCAGGACATCACCGAGCGTGTCAAGAACCAGGAGGCACTCACCGCCAGCGAGGCACAACTCAGGCTGATCACCGACTCCCTGCCGGCACTGATCGCCTATGTCGACAATGCGCAGCGATACCAGTTCGTCAATAAGGAGTATGAGCGTTGGTACGGTATCAGTCTTGCACTGAAGGGTAAACGTGTCGACCAGGTGATGACAGCAGAAGGTTACCAATCGGTACAGCCTTACGTAGAGCGCGCCCTCGGTGGTGAGAAGGTACAGTTCGAATCGTCCATCCCCTACCACGACGGCAGCAGCCGGTATGTGCAGGTGACCTATGTGCCCGACCAACACCCGGTCGATGGCGTAAAGGGTTTTTTCGCACTTGCCAGCGACATCACCCGTCGCAGGCAGATGGAGGAGGCGGTCACGGCAAAGGAGGCGCAGCTCAGTAAGGCCCAGGAGATGGCGTTACTGGGTAAGTGGCAGGTGGATGTGGAGACCCGCATATGCACCCTCTCCGATTCCGCACTGCAGATTCTCGGTTTTGAAGCCGGTGGCGAACACAACCCCGACCTGATGTACAACCTGGTGCATCCCGAGGATCGCGAGTACTGGGCAAGGGCATTCGAAAATGCCGTTCAGGGTATCGAAGACTACGATGTCCATTACCGCGTGGTCAGACCGCAGGGTGATGTCCGTCATATCATGGCCCGTGCCGAACTGGTGCGAAGCGATGACGGCAAGCCGGTCAGCATGTTCGGCATCGTTCAGGATGTCACCGAGCAGAAGTACAGGGAGAACCGGCTGCGGGATCTCAACCGTACCTACGAGATGCTCAGCCGCTGTAACCAGTCGATGGTACGTGGTACCAGTGAAGAGCAGCTGCTCAACGAGTTCTGTGATCACATTGTGCAAACAGGCGGTTACTCCATGGCCTGGGTCGGCTGTGCAGGCAAGGACGAAGAGAAGAGCATCACCCCCAGGGCGGTTGCCGGTGTCGATGCCGGTTATGTCCAGAATGCCAAACTCACCTGGGCGGATACCCCGCGTGGGCGTGGCCCCGGGGGAACCGCGATCCGTACCGGCAAGCCCGCGGTCATCAGGGATGTCCATTCGGACCCCTCTTTCAAACCCTGGCGGGATGATGCCATCGAGCGTGGCTTTGGCTCGGTAGCCGCCTTTCCGCTCGGGGAGGACGGCGATGTCTGCGGTGTGCTGCTGATCTACTCCAAAGAGGTCGATGCGTTCGACAGCGAGGAGGTGCAGCTGCTGGAAAGACTGGCGGAGGATCTCTCCTACGGTGTTCATGCCCTGCGGGCGCGCATCGAGCGAAACAGTGCCCTGGAGGCTCTCGAGGAGAGCGAACAGCGTTTCAGGGACTTTGCCTCGTCGGCCTCGGACTGGTACTGGGAGACCGATAGTGATCTCAGGTTCACTTTCCTCTCCGGGCAGTTCTTCGGCACCACCGGTATTCTGCCGGAGCGGGTGATCGGCAAACGCTGCGAGGAGCTGAACGATATCGATCCCGGGGATGAGAACTGGCAGGCCCACCTGCGGGACCTGGAAGAGAGAAGGGCTTTCAAGGATTTCGAATTCTGGCATACCGCCGAAGATGGTCGTCGCATGTGCTCGCGAATGAATGGACTCCCTGTCATTGACAGTAGAGGCGAGTTTCAGGGGTATCGTGGCAGTGCCGCCGATGTCACCCGGCAGGTCAATGCCCAGGAGGAGCTGAGGCTCTCTGCCACCGTATTCGAAAGTACCGTCGAGGGGGTGATGGTGGTCGACCTGGAGGGGCACATTCTTGCGGTCAACAAGGCGTTCTCGGAGATCACCGGGTATGGCGAGCAGGAGGCACTGGGACAGAAGCCGAGCCTGCTCAAGTCACAGCGTCATGATGATGCGTTCTACAAGGACATGTGGCACAGCATCATCAACGCGGGTCAATGGCGGGGTGAAATCTGGAACCGGCGCAAGAACGGCGAGGTCTATCCCGAGTGGCTGAATATCAGCGCGGTGAGGGATGGTAGCGGCAATGTGACCCGCTATGTCAGTGTCTTCTCCGACATTACCGCCATGAAGCAGTCCGAGGAGCGACTGGTACACCTTGCCCACCATGATGCCCTGACCGGGCTGCCCAACCGTCTGCTCTTCATTGCGCTGCTGGAGCATGCCCTGGACCGGGTGGAGAGGAACGATGAGCAGATCGCGGTACTCTTCCTGGACCTGGATCTGTTCAAGAACATCAACGACAGTTTTGGCCACCCGGTGGGCGATCAGCTTCTGCAGATGGTTGCCCAGCGACTGCAGACGGTGATCCGGGACGAGGATACGGTGGCCCGGCTGGGCGGTGACGAGTTCATTGTGCTGCTGGAGCGTGTCGGCAACATGCAGGCCGCGGCCACGGTTTCGGAAAAGGTACTCCACGAGCTGGGCAAACCGTTCCTGATCGAAGGTCAGCAGCTCTATATCTCCGCCAGCGTGGGGATCAGTATCAGCCCCAATGACGGTACCGATGCGGATATCCTGATCAAGAACGCAGATGCCGCCATGTATCGCGCCAAGGCCGAGGGTCGCAGCAACTACTGCTTCTATACCGAGGAGCTTACCGTTTCCGCCATGGAGCGCGTGGTGCTGGAGCGCGAACTGCGCCAGGCACTGGAGCAGGATCAGCTCGTTGTCCACTATCAGCCCCAGTTTTCACTGAAGACAGGCGAGCTGATTGGTGCGGAAGCGCTGGTTCGCTGGCAGCATCCCGAAAGGGGGCTGATCTACCCGGACAAGTTCGTTCACGTGGCCGAGGAGTGCGGCCTGGTTCTGTCGCTGGGTGAATGGGTACTGAGGGAATCCTGCAGGCAGATGAGGGATTGGTTGCAGCAGGGACTGGATATCGGGCGCATCAGTGTCAACGTCTCCGGACAGCAGATAGAGCGGTCCGACCTGGTCTTTCTGGTCAAGGAGGCTCTCGGTGAACATGAGCTGACTCCATCCCACCTGGCGCTGGAGATCACCGAGTCCTGCATCATGCAGGAGCCGGAGTCCGCCATCAGGGCATTGACCGAACTGAAGATGATGGGGGTCAAGCTGGCAGTGGATGATTTCGGTACCGGCTACTCTTCCCTGAGTTACCTCAAGCAGCTGCCGATCAACAAGCTCAAGATCGATCGTTCCTTCATTCGCGATATCCCGGATGATGCCAATGACGAGGCGATATCGCGGGCGGTGCTCGCCCTGGGGCAGAGTCTGCAACTGGAGATTGTCGCAGAAGGTGTGGAGACCCAGGTTCAGGAAGTGTTCCTGAAAGAGGCCGGGTGCGACGAGGCACAGGGGTATCTCTACAGCCCGCCGGTCACTGCCGACGAATTCGCCGCCCTGGTGAAGGGGAGCTGAGACTGTTCGGTGACGGTTGACGGGAAGCGGTGTTCACTGCCGCAATCACCTTGCAGATAGCGCGCTGTGTACCAGTGAGTCCTGGCAAGGGCTCACTGCAGGGCTTGAGGCCGGTACTGACCTGCGGTGTGCCTTCTTTCCCCGCTCTATAGGGTTTTTTGATTCTATCTATTCCTTTTATTAATTTGATTTGGCCAATGCCGGTGGATAGACTACCGCGCAATTTCTATAAGATTGTTCAGGAGAGGGGAAATGCGTCAACCACTCGTAGCTGGTAACTGGAAGATGAACGGTTCTCGGGAGAGTATTCGGGAACTGCTGGATGGCATCAAAGCCGGTATGGGTGATGTGAACGTGGCAGAGGTTGCCGTCTGCGCCCCCTATGTCTACCTGGCCGATGCCCAGGGACAGCTGGACGGTTCCGATGTCGCCTGGGGTGGGCAGGATGTCTCGGTCCACGCCTCCGGTGCCTACACCGGTGAGATCTCCACCGCCATGCTGCAGGACTTCGGTTGCAAGTACGCCATTGTCGGCCATTCAGAGCGTCGCACCTATCATAATGAAAGCGATGAACTGGTAGCCCAGAAATATGCAGCTGCCCGTGCTGCTGGCCTGGTGCCCATCCTCTGCATCGGCGAGACCCTCGAAGAGCGCGAGCAGGGTATCACCGAAGAGGTTTGTGCACGCCAGCTCGATGCGGTCATCGATCTGGAGGGTGTGGACGCGCTGGCTGACGGTGTTGTCGCCTACGAACCGGTCTGGGCGATCGGTACCGGCAAGACCGCCACTCCCGAGCAGGCCCAGGATGTTCACGCCTTTATCCGCTTCCGGGTAGCCGAAAAGAGCGCCGGGGTGGCCGAGGGTCTGCGCATTCTCTACGGCGGCAGCATGAAGCCCGATAATGCGGAGGAGCTGATTGCCAAGCCCGATATCGACGGTGGACTGATCGGCGGCGCCTCCCTGAAAGCGGAAGATTTTCTGGGTATCTGTAAGGCGGCGGGCTGAATCCGCCCTCCGAGGGGCGCTGATCCCTGAAATTTGGCCCATGCGGGGCCTTGAAAGGGGCGTTTTCCAGGAAAATAGTGGTTCTTTCTTGGTAAAGCTTCATGTAAAATCCCCGCTTTCATTTTTCAGGAATCAACGGAAATCCGAATGCAGACGATTCTGGTTGTAGTACATCTGTTTCTGGCACTGGGCCTGATTGGCCTGGTGCTGATACAGCACGGCAAGGGTGCCGATGCTGGCGCCGCCTTTGGTTCAGGCGCATCCGGTACCGTATTCGGTGCCCAGGGCTCAGCTAACTTTCTCAGCCGGGCCACGGCGGTTCTGGCAGCCCTTTTCTTTCTCACCAGCCTCGGTATGGGGTGGTTCGCCATGCAGACCGTTGATCGTCCCGGTCTGATGGAGAGTGAGAGCGTGGTGATCGAGCAGCCGGCACCTCCGGCACCGGTCTCAGAGGTACCGTCCGTGGCGCCGATGGCAGATGCGGCATCCGAAAGCGTACCTGTTCCCACGGTTCCGGCACCTGTACAAGAGACCAATGCAGGCGAATAAGGGTTTGATATAGCGTAGAAAAAGCAGTTTTATGCCGATGTGGTGGAATTGGTAGACACGCTATCTTGAGGGGGTAGTGGCGTAAGCCGTGCCGGTTCGACTCCGGCCATCGGCACCATCTTTGAAAACGGCATCATCCGATTATTCGGGTGATGCCGTTTTTTTGTCCAAAAATCATATAAGTTATTGAATTATAAGTATTTTTTGAGTCTATTCGGGGTTGACACGAGGGTGTGGGTTGTCTAGACTCCGAACTCCATATTTCGCCCGGAACCTAAAGATCAATAATCCATCCGGGTGGAGAGGTGAGGATATAATGTTAGAAAACTACCTACCTGTCCTTGTTTTTATCGGGGTTGGACTGGTTGTCGGGGTAGTGATGATTGCACTGGGTTTCATCCTAGGTACCCGACGTCCAGACAGTGAGAAACTTTCGCCATACGAGTGCGGCTTCGAGGCGTTCGAAGATGCCCGCATGAAGTTCGACGTCAGGTTCTACCTCGTTGCCATTCTCTTCATAATTTTCGATCTCGAAATCGCATTTCTCTTTCCGTGGGCCGTGGTGCTCGACAAGATCGGTATGGTCGGCTTTGTGGCCATGTTCATCTTTCTCGCCATCCTGGTCATCGGGTTCATCTACGAGTGGAAGAAAGGGGCGCTGGAATGGGAGTAGAGGGTCTCCTCGAAAAGGGCGTCGTTACGACGAGCGCCGACAAACTCATCAACTGGGCACGTACCGGTTCCTTGTGGCCGATGACCTTCGGTCTGGCCTGTTGCGCGGTTGAAATGATGCATGCGGCGGCATCCCGTTACGATATGGACCGTTTCGGTATCGTGTTCCGCCCAAGTCCCCGCCAGTCGGATGTGATGATTGTGGCCGGTACCCTGGTCAACAAGATGGCCCCCGCGCTGCGCAAGGTCTACGACCAGATGGCGGAGCCGCGCTGGGTGATCTCCATGGGCTCCTGTGCAAACGGCGGCGGTTACTACCACTACTCCTACTCGGTGGTACGCGGTTGCGATCGCGTGGTGCCTGTCGATATCTATGTCCCCGGATGCCCGCCCACTGCTGAAGCATTGCTTTACGGCATTATTCAACTGCAGGACAAGATCAAGCGCACCTGCACAATTGCCCGGTAGGTAGTACGTCATGACTGATAATGTGAAGAGCATGTCCGCCGAGCGCCACGAAGCGCTTGTCGACAATCTCAACGAACGGTTCGGTTCGAAAGGGTGCAGCGTAACCTACGCCCTGGGCGAAGTGACCATGGTCGTGCCCCGGGAAGTACTGCTCGATGTTTCGATCGCCTTGCGTGACGGCGAGGATTTCCTGTTCGAAGAGCTGATCGATGCCTGCGGTGTCGACTACTCTGCCTACGGCCAGTCGGAATGGGCGACAGCCGAAGCCAGTGCGACCGGTTTCGGTCGGGGTGTCGAGACCGTCTCCGCCGATGAAGGTGAAGAGGCCGGTCGCTTTGCCGTGGTCTACCACCTGCTGTCGGTCAGCAACAACCTCAGGCTGCGTGTGCGCACGTTCGCGGACAGCGAACATCCCATCGTCGCTTCGGTCTGTAATGTGTGGGCGGCCGCCAACTGGTTCGAGCGCGAGGCGTTCGACATGTACGGTATTCTTTTCGACGGTCACCCCGATCTTCGCCGCATCCTCACCGATTATGGATTCCTGGGTCATCCCTTCCGCAAGGACTTCCCCCTGGAGGGACACGTGGAGATGCGCTACGACCCCGAACAGCAACGTGTGATCTATGAGCCGATCCAGATCGATCCCCGTACCCTGGTACCCCGGGTGATCCGCGAAGAGGGCTCCCCGCAGGACGAACAGACGGATAACACCGATGCCTGAGATTCGTAACTACACCCTGAACTTCGGTCCCCAGCATCCGTCCGCCCACGGCGTGCTGCGCCTGGTGCTTGAACTGGACGGCGAAACGGTCGAGCGTGCCGATCCCCATATCGGCCTGCTGCACCGCGCCACGGAAAAGCTGGCCGAGACCAAGCCCTACAATCAGAGCATTCCCTACATGGATCGGCTCGATTACGTCTCCATGATGTGCAACGAGCATGCCTACGTGCGTTCGGTTGAGAACCTGCTCGGCCTCGAGGTACCGGTCAGGGCCCAGTACATCCGCACCATGTTTGACGAGATCACCCGTATCCTCAACCACCTGATGTGGCTCGGAACCCACGCCCTGGATATCGGTGCGATGACCGTTTTCCTCTACGCTTTCCGTGAGCGTGAGGATCTCATGGACTGCTACGAGGCGGTATCCGGTGCGCGCATGCACGCGGCCTACTACCGCGTCGGTGGTGTCTACCGCGATCTGCCGGACCAGATGCCGAGGTACGAGAACAACCAGTTCCGCAGCGATGCCGATATCGCGCGCAAGAACGAGACCCGCCAGGGATCACTGCTCGACTTCATCGAAGACTTCGCCGACCGGTTCCCCGGCCTGGTGGATGAGTACGAGACACTGCTGACCGACAACCGTATCTGGAAACAGCGTACCGTCGGTATCGGCGTGGTTTCTCCCGAGAAGGCGCTGGATCTCGGTTTCACGGGCCCCATGATCCGAGGCTCCGGGTTTGCATGGGACCTTCGCAAGAAGCAGACCTACGCCGCCTACGACAAGGTCGATTTCGACATTCCGGTGGGTCAGAACGGCGATTGCTACGACCGTTACCTGGTGCGCATCGAAGAGCTGCGTCAGTCTACGCGCATCATCAAGCAGTGTATCCAGTGGCTGCGCCAGAACGATGGCCCCGTGATCGTGGAAGACCACAAGGTCGCACCACCCAGCCGTGGTGACATGAAGGGTGACATGGAGAGCCTGATTCACCACTTCAAACTGTTTACCGAGGGCTACTGTCCTCCGCCGGGCGAGTCCTACGCCGCGGTTGAGGCACCGAAAGGGGAGTTTGGCTGCTACGTCGTCTCTGACGGCGCCAACAAGCCCTACCGATTGAAGATTCGTGCTCCGGGTTTCCCGCATCTCGCCGCCATGGACGAGATGGTGAATGGGCACATGATCGCTGACGTGGCTGCCGTGATCGGCACCATGGATGTTGTATTCGGGGAGATTGACCGCTGATGGGTTTCAAGAATGCACCAATGAGCACCGTCAAGCCGGTGGAGAACAAGGAGAGCCTGTTCTCTGCAGAGGTGAGGGCGGAGATCGACAAGTCTATCGCCAAGTATCCCGAAGAGTGGAAGCAATCCGCCATTATGCCCGCGCTGACCACGGTGCAGAACGATAATGGCGGTTATCTCACCGAAGAGTTGATGGACAAGGTCGCGGCATACCTCGATGTACCGCCCATCGCCGTCTACGAGGTGGCCACCTTCTACTCCATGTATGAACTCAAGCCCGTGGGCAAGCACAAGGTCTGCGTCTGCACCAACGTCTCCTGCATGATCAACGGCTCTGACAAGATCGTGGATCACATGGAGAAGAAACTGGGCATTACCTTCGGTGAGACCACCGAGGACGGTAAATACTCCCTCAAAGAGGTTGAGTGCCTGGGTGCCTGCGGCGGCGCGCCGATGTTTCAGATCGGCAACAAGTATTACGAGAATCTGACCCCTGAGCTGGTCGATTCGATTCTTGACGGACTGGAGTAAGCGTTATGGCGAATGAAGTCTGTCTCCGTACTCTTGACCTGGACCGCCCCTGGGACATCGACCAGTACCGCAGCATCGGCGGTTACGAGATGCTGAAGAAGATTTTCAGCGAGGGCATCACCCCCGAACAGATCATCGAGGAGGTGAAGACATCCAACCTGCGCGGCCGCGGCGGTGCGGGTTTCCCCACCGGCCTGAAGTGGAGTTTCATCTCCCGCAATGCGCCGGGCCAGAAATTCGTGGTCTGCAACTCGGACGAGGGCGAGCCCGGTACCTTCAAGGATCGCGACATCCTGCGCTACAACCCCCACCAGCTGGTGGAGGGAATGATCATCGCCGGTTACGCCATCGGTGCCACCCGCGGCTACAACTATATCCGCGGCGAGTTCATCGAGCCTGCACAGCGCTTTCAGGATGCCATCGACCAGGCCCGCGAGGCCGGTTTCCTGGGTGAGAACATTCTCGGCTCCGGATTCGATTTCGATCTCAATATCCATCTCGGTGGTGGTGCCTACGTCTGTGGCGAGGAGACCGCCCTGCTGGAATCCATCGAGGGCAAGAAGGGACAGCCGCGTTACAAGCCGCCGTTCCCGGCCCACTTCGGTCTCTATGGCAGGCCGACCATTATCAACAACACCGAGTCCCTGGCATCCATTCCCGTGATCATGGAGAAGGGCGGCGAGTGGTTCAAGGATATGGGCGTGGAGAACAGCGGCGGTACCAAGCTCTTCTCCATCTCCGGCAACATCAACAACCCCGGCGTGTTCGAGATCCCCATGGGAACTCCCTTTTCGGAACTGCTGGAGATGGCCGGGGGTATGAAGGACGGTCGTCCCATCAAGGCGGTGATCCCCGGTGGTTCATCCTCGCCGGTGATTCCCGGTGAGCAGATGATGGACCTGACCATGGATTACGACTCGATTCAGGGTGCGGGCTCCATGCTCGGTTCCGGCGCCGTGATCGTGATGGACGATACCAACTGCATGGTGAAGGTGCTGGAGCGCATGTCCTACTTCTACTATGAAGAGTCCTGCGGTCAGTGCACGCCCTGCCGGGAAGGTACCGGCTGGCTCTACCGGGTGGTGAGCCGTATCGAGAACGGGCAGGGCCGTCCGGAGGACCTGGCACTGCTGGACGATGTGACCGAGAAGATCGCCGGACGCACCATCTGCGCCCTGGGCGATGCTGCCGCCATGCCGGTACAGGGCATGCTCAAGCACTTCCGGGACGAGTTCGAGTACCACATCGAACACAAGAGATGCAAAGTCGGTTCCTGATGGTCAGGAACCGGTTGTAAGAATACTTAATTCTGTTACTGGCTTAGAGAATAACGTCAATGTCTGAAGACCAGACGGTAACAATAGAAGTCGACGGCCAGGAGATCCAGGCGCAAGCCGGCTCCATGCTGATCGATGCGACAGATGCGGCGGGTATCAATATCCCCCGTTTCTGCTATCACAAGAAGCTCTCCGTCTCCGCCAACTGCCGTATGTGCCTGGTGGAGGTAGAGAAGGTGTGGAAACCCCTGCCTGCCTGTGCAACACCGGTGACGGACGGCATGAAGGTGTTCACCCGCTCACCCATGGCGCTGGCTGCCCAGAAGGGAACCATGGAGTTCCTGCTGATCAACCATCCCCTCGACTGTCCGATCTGTGACCAGGGCGGTGAGTGCGAGCTGCAGGATGTGGCGGTGGGCTACGGCAGCGATGTCTCCCGCTTCGTGGAAGGCAAGCGCGTGGTCAAGGACAAGGATATCGGCCCACTGGTGGCGACCGACCTGACCCGCTGTATCCACTGTACCCGTTGTGTGCGCTTCGGTGCGGAGATCGCCGGCATTCGCGAGCTCGGTGCTACCGGTCGCGGTGAGCACATGACCATCGGTACCTATATAGAGAAGAGCGTCGACTCCGAACTCTCCGGCAACATCATCGATGTCTGCCCGGTGGGCTCGCTCACCTCCAAGCCGTTCCGCTTTCATGCCCGGGCCTGGGAGCTGGTACAGCGTGAGAGCGTGGCATCCCATGATTCGGTCGGTTCATCGGTCAACATCCATGTGCGCCGAAACGAAGTGATGCGCGTGGTGCCCCGTGACAACGAGGCGGTCAACGAGTGCTGGATCTCCGACCGCGACCGTTTCAGCTATACCGGCCTGGCAAGTGAAGAGCGTCTTACCCGTCCCCTGGTAAAACAGAAGGGAGAATGGGTGGAGACCAGCTGGCACGATGCACTGAACACCGTCGCCAAGGGACTTAACGATATCTCAGGTGATCAGCTGGGCACCCTGGTCTCTCCCTCTGCGACCCTGGAGGAGATGCACCTGTCCCAGAAACTTAGCGGCGGCCTGGGCAGTCAGAACATCGATTTCCGCCTGCGCCAGGGCGACTTCCGTGGCGAAGCGCCGGCCTATCCCTGGCTTGGCCAGTCGATCGAGGATCTCGAAAAGCTCAACGCGGCCCTGCTGGTCGGTTCCAACGTACGCAAGGAACAGCCGATTCTCGGGCACCGCCTGCGCAAGGCTGCAGTGGAAGGGGCCAGTATCAGCTTCATCAATCCCATGGAGCTGGACATGAACTACACCTCCAGCCAGCTGGTCAACACCCCGGCCGGCATGGTTGATGACCTGGCGGCAGTGGCCAAGGCGCTGGGCGCCAGTGGCGGTGTGATCGACGCTGCCGAGGCCGGCGATGCACACAGGGTGGTTGCCGAACAGCTCAAGGCTGCAGACAATGCCAGCGTCCTGTTGGGCAATATCGCAACCGCACACCCCGACTACTCGCTGCTCTGCTCGCTGGCCGCCAAGGTTGCCGAGGCGAGCGGCGCCACGCTGGGTTTCCTGCCCGAGGCAGCCAACAGCACCGGCGCACACCTTGCCATCGATACCGCTGGCATGAACGCGACCGAAATGCTCGAGCAGCCACGCAAGGGCTACCTGCTGATGGGCGTCGAGCCGGCATACGACTTCTACAATCCGACACTCGCCGCATCCGCCTTCGACAAGGCCGAATTCGTGGTGGCGCTTACCGCGTTCCGCAGTGGGAGCCTCGAGGCTGCTGCAGACGTGATGCTGCCCATCTCTTCCTTTGCCGAGACCTCCGGTACCTACGTCAACGCCGAGGGTACCTGGCAATCCTTCGCCGGTGCGGTGAGCCCGACCGGGGAGACCCGTCCCGCGTGGAAGGTGCTGCGCGTGCTCGGCAACATGCTGGATATCGACGGCTTCGAGCAGAACAGCTCTGAAGATGCGTTGAATGAAGTGAAAGAGGCCGCAGGTGACAGGCAACCGGACAACACGGTTGGCAACGCCGCAGACTCCGAGCGGAGAATGGCCGCTGGGGGACTGGCCAGAATTGGCGACGTTCCCCTCTACGCGATCGACCCACTGGTACGCCGCGCGGCTCCCCTGCAGCAGACAAGGGATGCCATCCGCGCTTCAATCCAGCTCAATGCCGGCGAGGCGGCAAAGGGTGGATTCGCGGATGGTGACCGCGCCGTGCTGGTGCAGGATGGTAACCGGGCTGAACTGCCCATCGAGATAGATCCCAACATACCGGACGGCTCTGTTCGGGTACCTGCCGGCCTGGCGGGAACCGAGGGGCTGGGCGGTCAGTTTGGTGAAGTGACCCTGGAGAAGGCATAACCGATGGATGCATTGATTGGGCTCTGGGAATGGCTTGGTGAGAATCTGGTAATCATTCAGATTCTGATCAAGATCGTCGTTATCGTTGCACCGCTGATGCTGGCGGTTGCCTACTTCACCTATGCCGAGCGTAAGATCATCGGCTACATGCAGGTGCGTATCGGACCCAACCGGGTCGGCCCCAAGGGGTGGCTGCAGCCTATCGCCGATGCCGTGAAGCTGATGTTCAAGGAGATTGTGATCCCCACCAAGGCGAACAAGCTCCTGTTTCTTATCGCGCCGCTGTTGACCCTGGGTCCGGCACTGGCAGCCTGGGCGGTGTTCCCGTTCACCGATGAGCTGGTGCTTGCGGACATCAACGCCGGTCTGCTCTACATCCTGGCCATGACCTCGGTCGGTGTCTACGGTGTGATCATCGCCGGCTGGGCCTCCAACTCAAAGTACGCATTTCTCGGTGCACTGCGCTCCGCCGCACAGATCGTCTCTTATGAAATCGCCATGGGCTTCGCCCTGGTTGGCGTGCTGGTTGCCGCGGGCAGTCTCAACCTGGGTGAGATCGTGAATGCCCAGCGAGGGGAGGGTGGCCTGTTCAACTGGTTCTGGCTGCCGCTGCTGCCGCTGTTCCTGGTCTACTTCATCTCCGGTGTGGCCGAGACCAACCGTGCCCCCTTCGACGTGGCGGAAGGTGAATCCGAGATCGTGGCCGGTTTCCACGTGGACTATTCCGGTATGCCCTTCGCCTGCTTCTTCCTGGGTGAATACGCCAACATGATCCTGATCTCCGCGCTCACCGCGCTGATGTTCCTGGGCGGTTGGCTCTCCCCGTTCCCGGCAAGCTGGGTGGACGGTGTCTTCCTGCTGGGTGATGGCATCCACTGGCTGTTCATCAAGACGGCGATCTTCGGTTTCTTCTTCCTCTGGCTGCGCGCCACCTTCCCACGCTTCCGCTATGACCAGATCATGCGGCTGGGCTGGAAGGTGTTTATTCCCATCACCATCGTCTGGATCCTGGTGGTGGGCCTGGCGGTGGTCTATCAGATGCCCTGGTGGTTCGACTGAGGCGGGGTGAGTGATGAAAGTATTGACTGATTACATCAAGAGCCTGTTCCTGCTGGAACTCTTCAAGGGACTCAACCTGACAGGTCGCTACCTGTTCAAGAAGAAATTCACGGTCCAGTACCCGGAAGAGAAGGCCCCGGTATCTCCCCGTTTTCGTGGCCTGCACGCCCAGCGTCGCTACCCCAACGGGGAAGAGCGCTGCATTGCCTGCAAGTTATGCGAGGCGACCTGTCCGGCACTGGCGATCACCATCGAGGCCGAGCCTCGCGAGGATGGTTCACGCCGCACGACGCGCTACGACATCGATCTGTTCAAGTGCATCTTCTGCGGTTACTGCCAGGAGTCCTGCCCGGTGGATGCCATCGTCGAGACCCGGGTCTACGAGTACAGCTTCGAGAACCGTGAAGACGCCATCATGACCAAGGAGAAACTCCTTGCGATAGGGGATAAATACGAGGCGCAGATTGCAGCCGATATCGAGGCCCAGGCCAAGTATCGCTGAGGCTGGTCAAGTAACAAGAATTGGATGAACCGATGACATTCGAACAGTTCCTCTTTTACGTTTTTGCCGCCATCCTGGTGTTCGCCGCCACGATGGTGATCACCCGGCGCAACCCGGTGCACTCGGCTTTGTTCCTTGTGCTGGCCTTCTTCTCCAGCGCCTGTATCTGGATGCTTGCCGAGGCGGAGTTTCTCGCCATCGTGCTGGTGCTTGTCTACGTGGGCGCGGTGATGGTGCTGTTCCTGTTCGTGGTGATGATGCTGGACATCGATGTCGAGACCCTGCGGGCCGGATTTATCAGCTACCTGCCGGTGGGACTGCTGGTGGCTGCGGCCATGGCAGTGGAGATCTTCCTGGTGGTGGGGCCCGCCAACTTCGGCCTCGAGAGCTACGCGGCGCCCGCTGCCCGCGCCGCTGACTACAACAACACTGCCGAGATCGGCAATGTGCTCTACACCGTTTACATGTACCCGTTCGAGATTGCCGCGGTCATCCTGCTGGTTGCCATTATCGCCGCCATCGGCCTGACCATGCGCAGCCGCCCGGACAACAAGTCTCAGAATCCATCGGAGCAGGTGAAGGTTAAGAAAGGGCCTGATCGTGTCCGGGTGGTATCTATGGAGGCGGAAGACTGATCATGATTGCACTCTCCGATTATCTGATTCTCGGGGCGATACTCTTCTCGCTCAGTATTGCGGGTATCTTCCTGAACCGTAAGAACGTGATCATCCTGCTCATGTGCATCGAGCTGATGCTGCTGGCAGTGAATATCAATTTCGTCGCCTTCTCCCACTACCTGGGGGATACCGCCGGGCAGGTCTTCGTTTTCTTCATTCTGACAGTTGCGGCTGCCGAGGCGGCCATCGGCCTGGCCATCCTGGTGGTCCTGTTCCGTAACCGCCGCACCATCAACGTGGCAGATCTGGATACGCTGAAGGGTTAACGCATGGAACAGATTTATCTAACAATCGTGCTGGCGCCCCTTATAGGCGCAATCATTGCGGGCTTCTTCGGCAGCAGGATAGGACGTGTCGGCGCACACTGGGTGACCAGTACCGGCGTCGGTATCTCGGCCCTGCTCTCCCTCTACGTGCTCTGGCAGTTCGTCAACGGCAAGGCCGAGGTGTTCAACGACGCGGTCTACACCTGGATGGTGAGTGACGGCCTGCGCATGGAGGTGGGTTTCCTGGTGGATCAGCTCACCGCCGTGATGCTGGTGGTGGTTACCTTCGTATCCTTCTGTGTCCATATCTACACCATCGGCTACATGGCCGACGACGAGCACAACTGGCCCGAGGAGAGCCTGGCGGGGCGTAACAGTTACCAGCGTTTCTTCAGCTACATCTCGCTGTTCACTTTCTCCATGCTGATGCTGGTGATGTCGAACAACTTCATGCAGCTGTTCTTCGGCTGGGAAGCCGTGGGCCTGGTCTCCTACCTGCTGATCGGCTTCTGGTCTGTTCGTGATACCGCCATCTTCGCCAACCTGAAGGCGTTCCTTGTGAACCGAGTGGGCGACTTCGGTTTTATCCTCGGTATCGCCGCGGTAGCGATGTACTTCGGCAGCATCGATTACGCCGAGGTCTTCGCCAAGGCGCCTGAACTGGCCAACACCCAGATCAATGTCTGGGGCGACGAGAACTGGTCGCTGATGACCGTGATCTGTGTGCTGTTGTTCATCGGTGCGATGGGTAAATCGGCCCAGGTCCCGCTGCACGTGTGGCTGCCCGACTCCATGGAAGGCCCGACCCCCATCTCCGCGCTGATCCATGCCGCTACCATGGTAACCGCCGGTGTCTTCATGGTCGCGCGGATGTCACCGCTCTACGAATTCTCCGAGACGGCGCTCACCTTCGTGCTGGTGATCGGTGCCACCACCGCCTTCTTCACCGGCCTGATCGGTATCGTGCAGAACGACATCAAGCGCGTGGTGGCTTACTCCACGCTCTCCCAGCTCGGTTACATGATGGTCGCACTGGGTGTCTCCGCCTACGCCGCGGGCATCTTCCACCTGATGACCCACGCCTTCTTCAAGGCGCTGCTGTTCCTGGCCGCCGGTTCCGTGATCATCGGCATGCATCACGATCAGGACATCCGTAACATGGGTGGCATCAAGAAGTACATGCCGATCACTTGGATCACCTCGCTGCTCGGTTCCCTGGCGCTGATCGGGTTCCCCGGTTTCTCCGGTTACTTCTCCAAGGATGCCATTATCGAAGCGGTGCACCACTCAACCATCGCCGGCTCAGGCTATGCCTATGTTGCGGTTCTGGTTGGTGTATTCATCACGGCACTCTACAGCTTCCGCATGTTCTTCCTTGTATTCCACGGTCAAGGTCCCCGTGACGAACATGCCAAGGACCACCTGCACGAGTCTCCGAAGGTTGTGACCTGGCCACTGATTGCACTGGCGATACCCTCGGTGTTTGTCGGCTACTTTACCGTCGACGCGATGCTGTTCGGTGACTGGTTCAAGGGGGCGATCTACGTGCTGCCTGAACACAACACTATCGCCGCCCTCCAGGAAGTAGTGCATGACGGTAACGGTATGCTCGGCCACTTCTACGCCAGCGCACCGTTCTATCTCGCCATGGCAGGTCTGTTCGTCGCCTGGTTCATCTACATGAAGATGCCGTCCATCGCCGACGCCATCAAAAAGCGTTTCAATTTCATTTACCTGATTCTCGACAAGAAGTACTACTTCGACGAGACATATCAGGCACTGTTTGCCGGCGGCAGTCGCGGCATTGGCAAACTGCTCTGGGAAGCAGGTGACCGCGGCCTGATCGATGGCCTGATCATCAACGGCTCTGCCAAGACCGTGGGTCGCATAGCCGGCTGGGTACGTAACGTACAGACCGGTTACCTGTTCCATTACGCCGTAGCCATGATTCTGGGTCTTCTGTTGTTGTTGACCTGGTTTGTAATTGTTTAAGGGAAGCATCGCATGTTTGCAGATTGGCCCATTCTTAGCTTGACCATCTGGCTGCCGATCATCGGCGGTATCCTGGTGCTGGCCAGCGGCGACAAGGCCGCCAATGCCACACGTTGGACGGCTCTGGTAGTCGCGATCCTGACCTTTGTCGTGAGCCTGCCGCTCTACTCCAGCTTCGACCCCTCAACTGCCGACATGCAGTTCGTGGAACGTACACCCTGGATCTCGCTGTTCAATATCGAGTACTACCTGGGTGTGGACGGCATCTCCATGCCGCTGATCATCCTCACCACCTTTATCACGGTGTTCGTGATCATCGCCGGCTGGGAGGTGATCCAGTACAAGACCTCCCACTACATGGCGGCATTCCTGATCATGGAAGGCGTGATGGTGGGTGTCTTCTGTGCACTGGACGCCATGCTGTTCTACGTGTTCTGGGAGGCGATGCTGATCCCGATGTTCCTTATCATCGGTGTCTGGGGCGGTCCCAACAGGGTTTACGCCACCATCAAGTTCTTCCTCTATACCTTCTTCGGTTCGGTGTTCATGCTGGTCGCCCTGATCTACATGTACTTCCAGTCCGACTCCTTCGACATCCTGGCTTTCCACGATCTGAAACTGGGCCTGACGGAGCAGATCCTGATCTTCATTGCGTTCCTGATGGCGTTTGCCGTGAAGGTGCCGATGTGGCCGGTACACACCTGGCTGCCTGATGCCCACGTCGAGGCGCCTACCGGTGGCTCCGTGATCCTGGCGGCGATCATGCTGAAGATCGGCGGTTACGGCTTCCTGCGCTTCAGCCTGCCGATCACGCCGGATGCCAGCAGCCATCTGGACTGGCTGATCATCACCATGTCGCTGATCGCCGTTGTCTACATCGGTTTCGTGGCCCTGGTGCAGCAGGATATGAAGAAACTGATCGCCTATTCGTCCATTGCACACATGGGCTTCGTGACCCTGGGCTTCTTTATCGTGTTCATGATCATGACCAACGACCCCTCCGCCAGTGGCGCCGTTCTCGGCCTGGAGGGTGGCATGGTGCAGATGGTCTCCCACGGTTTCATCTCCGCCGCCATGTTCCTCTGCGTCGGCGTGCTCTACGACCGTGTGCATAGCCGCGAGATCAACGACTACGGTGGCGTGATCAACACCATGCCGCTGTTCGGTGCCTTCATGGTCTTCTTCGCCATGTCCAACGCCGGCCTGCCGGGTACTTCGGGATTCGTGGGTGAGTTCATGGTGATCATCGCCAGCTTCCACGCCGATTTCTGGTTCGCCGTACTGGCCGCGACCACCCTGATCATCGGTGCCGCCTATACCCTCTGGATGGTGAAGCGGGTGGTGTTCGGCAAGGTGGCCAACAGCAACGTTGCCGCCCTCGAAGATATCAATAACCGTGAATTCCTGGTTCTCGGCAGCCTTGCGCTGGCTGTGCTGGTGCTGGGCGTCTGGCCTGCACCGCTGGTGGAGGTGATGGATGTCTCCATCGAGAACCTGTTGAAACATATTGCCGTGTCCAAGCTTTGATGCAGCTGGACCTTATTAGGAATTGGTGAGTTTCGATGCAATTTGAACTGTCCACTCTGATACCGGTTCTGCCGGAGATCTTTATCCTGTCAGCGGCCTGTTTGGTGCTGGTGGTAGACCTGTTCCTGAAAGACAGTCAGCGGGTCATCAGCTACGGCATGACCCAGGTCAGCCTGCTGCTGGCTGTCGGGATCACTGCCGCGACCGCCACTGGTGAGACCCAGGTGATCTTCGATGGCAGCGTCATCCGCGACAGCATGAGCGATGTGTTGAAGATCGCCATCTACCTGATTACCCTCGGCGCCTTCCTCTACGCCAAGGATTACCTGCGCGACCGCGATATCTTCAAGGGTGAGTTCTACGTATTGGGCCTGTTTGCCGTGCTGGGCATGATGGTCATGGTCTCTGCCAACAGCTTCCTCACCATCTACCTGGGCCTCGAACTGCTGGCGCTCTCCATGTATGCCCTGGTCGCTTTCAACCGTGATTCGGTGATCGGTTCCGAGGCTGCCATGAAGTACTTCGTACTGGGTGCCCTGGCGTCCGGCATGCTGCTCTACGGTATCTCCATGATCTATGGTGCCACCGGTTCAATCGAGTTCAGTGCCGTTTCCCAGGGGCTGGCCAGCACAGAAGCCAACAAGATGGTGCTGATCTTCGGACTGGTGTTCGTCGTGATCGGCCTGGCGTTCAAGTTCGGTGCCGTGCCTTTCCACATGTGGGTGCCCGACGTCTATCACGGTGCCCCCACAGCGGTCACCCTGTTCATCGGCTCCACCCCCAAGATTGCCGCCTTCGCCCTTGCAATGCGCATGCTGGTGGATGGTATGGGCAGCCTGCATGCTGACTGGCAGGGGATGCTCGTGATCCTGGCGATTCTCTCCATGGGTGTGGGCAACGTGATCGCAATCGCCCAGGCCAATATCAAGCGCATGCTGGCCTATTCGACCATATCTCACGTCGGTTTCATCCTGCTCGGCATCCTTGCGGGTACCAGCAAGGGATATACCGCGGCGATGTTCTACAGCATAGTCTACGCCCTCATGGCAGTGGGTGGATTCGGTATCGTGATGCTGCTCAGCCGCCGTGGTTTCGAGGCCGAACAGCTCGAAGACTACAAGGGTCTCAACGAGCGCAGCCCCTGGTTCGCCGGCATGATGCTGCTGCTGATGTTCTCCATGGCGGGCGTTCCCCCGACAGTCGGTTTCTTCGCCAAGATGTTCGTGCTCGAGGCGGTCGTCAGCGTCGATATGACCTGGCTGGCCCTGGTGGGTGTCTTCTTCTCCATCATCGGCGCCTTCTACTACCTGCGCATCGTGAAACTGATGTACTTCGACAAGCCGGTGGACGACACGCCACTGACTGCCAGCCTGGACACCCGGCTTGCACTCTCGGTCAACGGCCTGGCGATGCTGATCCTGGGAATGTTCCCGGCCAGCCTGCTGTCGGTCTGTGCCGCAGCATTCAGCTGATAGTTTCGACTCTTATTCGGAAAACGCCGCCTCTAGGGCGGCGTTTTTCGTTGTGTCCTGGGAAAGGTTCGAATTTATTGCAGTTGGGGTTGTCAAAGCCGGGGACGATGTGTAGTATGCCGGCTTCCAGATGCGGGGTGGAGCAGTCTGGCAGCTCGTCGGGCTCATAACCCGAAGGTCGTAGGTTCAAATCCTACCCCCGCTACCAATGTTAGTGAACTTTTTAACTGCTCAGAAATGTTCACGTCAAAAGAGGCTTGATCAATTTGTTTGATCAGGCCTTTTTTATTTGTCACGTAGGGAATTGTCGAATAGCGTCCAAACCCTTCCCCTAGCGAACCCAGGGCGGCCATCAAGGCCCCCTGGTTGAGCGCTGCCTCTAGGCAGTTCTTCTCCTCGTTCGGAAATAGTGGGATGTCGCCAAGGAGCGCCTTAACTGCGTGCCGCACCCTTGGAACATCGCTGATCTGTTCCAAGTCTTTTACACACTTCTTCCATTTCTTCCTTGCTTCGGGAATCATGCCTAGTGGCTGATATTGCTTGGCTTCCTCAAGGACCTGAGCAATCTCCATCTTTTCCTTTTCAGCTATCTCCAAGGCTTCTTTCGTGGTTGGAGTTATGATCCCCTGGCGAATAGCGGACATGATGTTTTCGAGTTCTTGTTCCGCTTGGTGAAGGCGTTTCTCGATTGCTCTGGTATCCGGGGCGGCCGCCTTTAACTCTGCCTCTAGTTCCGTGATGAAGCAGTGATAGGCCTCCTCACTCAGTAGCTCCTCCTTGATATGCATCAGTATTACTTTCTCCGCGATACCTCGCCGGACCTTTAGCTTGTTGTTGCAGACACTGGCTCCGCGGTCCTTATGAGTGGCACAACCGTAATAGTCCTTTCCTACGATAACGTAATTACCACCGCAGCAGCTGCACTTGAGGAGCCCGGAAAGAAGGTATTTAGGGCCTCTGCCTCCGCTAGTCCTTTTACCATGGCGTTTCTTTAGCTCGTCGCTCTTCTGACGTTGGGTGTTCTGTCTGGCTTTCACTTTGTTCCAGGTTTCCTGGTCAACAATACGGAGTTCTGGAATCTCTTGGATAACCCACTCGGATTCAGGTCTTTCTACCCGTTTTCGTTTTCCCGAAACTGGATCTTTGATCCATTTTGAGCGGTTCCAAATGTACTGACCGACATACATGGCATTGTTCAACATGCCCAAGCCACGCTTCATATCGCCATAGAGCGCCGAATGAGCCCATGTGGAATTGCGAGGGGAGGGGACACCTTTCCGGTTCAACTCATCGGCTATCTGCCTTACAGAAACGCCTGCTGCATACCTTTCAAAGCAGAAGCGGACCCATTCTGCCTCATCCTGGTTGATTACCTTCTGGTAGCCAATGATCTCGCTTCCCTTTTGAACCGGGACGGAATCATATCCGTATGATTTGCCACCGGCTGACTGACCTTGCAGTGCCTGTCCCATCAAGCCACGGTGGGTCTTTTCGGCTAGGTCATCCAGGTAGATGCTGTTGACGATCCCACGAACACCGGTATGGATGGCGTAACCCTTCTGGTCGGTATCGACCCCATCGGCTACTCCGATCAAGCGGATACCCCAGAACTTGAGGAGTTCAACTACTCGGCTGGTTTCGTGGTTTACCCGGGACAACCGGGAAAGGTCATCAACAAGGAGTACATTGAAACGGTGATCACGTGCATCGTCGAGCATCCGGTTATATTCCGGACGGTCGGATCTGGAGCCGGATATAGCGGCATCCTGATAGATCACAGGCGATGGCCATCCTTCCTTTTCACAGAAATTTTGGCAGTTCCGGATCTGATCCTGAATGGATGAAACCCGTTGATTATCTGAGCTGTAGCGGGCATAGGCGGCGATTTTCATGACTGGAATTCTTACCTTTTCCGCTTGTGTTCGGCAATAGCCCGATTTGAACGAGATTGTGAATTTCCTTTAGAAACAGAATCTTGTTGGCTTTTCTCTAACTCTTCCCGGGCTACTTTTTCGGCCAGAATTCGAATTATTGCCATGTGGTGTTCGGTCAAGTTGCACATCTGTCATTCCTAATCATCTCTCCGCCTGATGTCTCAATACCCAGGCGTCTTTCTACTTGTTAGGAATTCCGAGCGGGAAAGAAAATTCAGAAATAATTACTCGAGTCTCAATATTTCGGGTGTTTTTTGAATCATCCTCACGATTTTTATCATTCCAAACTTGAAAGCCGGGTAAATCGTGGTGCTTTTCTATATCCCATCGTGACAAAGGTTCTCACATGCACAATTAGCTTTATTAGAAGCCTGGTGTTTCTGAGGGAAGGTAAGGGGTATGCTCGTTACATATCATCTGGCACATACTCAAACTCAATAAACGTACCAAGATCTGGGTCAAATGTTGGTTCACCAGCTTCCCGGGACTCCTTTATTGATTCCAAGAGAAACTTTTCTGCTTCTGTCGTATCGTTAGTTGATACGCTCTCTTCATCGTGTTCTGTACTGTTAGGATCTTCAATGCCGTCGTCATCGGATGATGTCGATTCAAATGATTGCAGGTATTCGATAATCTCTTGACGTGCTGATGCGCTCAGTACCAGGTGCGGTAGTCCTGACGATGCTTGATGTTGTTTCATCGCTGTGATGACGGGCATGGCAATCGCAAGTATTGCCATACTCCTAAGGCCTTTCGGTGTGCTGTCTAATAAGACATCCAAAGCCTTGAAGTGGCCTTGTTGCCTATAAATTCGAATAGCCTTGTATTGTTTGTTCTGTTGGTCAAAAGGTTTTTCTGTGCAATATCTAAGTAATTCCATACCCGGTATTTCACTAATATTGGCCTTTCTGACCAATCCGTCCAGAGTGTCTAGAAACACTTGGCGAGCACTTGAATGAACAGCCAATTCGGTATTCCAAAAATCGGCGAACTCCAGCTGCGTTCTTGTTTTTATGCTGATTGTTACCTCTCTGTTTTTGTTCATAGCAAAAACCTCATGCTCCTGAATGATTGCCATTTCTCAATGCGATTCCCATTCTGACAAGTGCACAAAACAATAGTGTTTTTTCACGGCTTGGGGCATTTTCCACAACTCTGTATAGATTGGGAGTCATCCTGCTATCAAAGATGATTTCCCTATATGTTCTCTCTTCTACGCTCGGTGGAATTAGAAAATAGTTACTCCAGGGAGCAGATAAACAGAGAGTTTCTGATGGAAAACCACGTAGATGTTTTTCAGCCTCCAAGAGTACGATTAACCATTCCTCTTTAAAGTCCATAGCCAGATCCAGTACTGACCGGTCGAAGGGCATGAAAAGAACCACTGACCAATACTGTAATGTGCTATCTTCAGAATCGTGCTTAATCATTCATTTACTCCCTTTCTTTAAAACTCTTCGAATTTCTCTCAACGCATCAATAAGATGCCGCATCGTTAACCATGATGTACGTATGGCTTGGCGTGCTTTCCGTAGCCGACGACGATGACGGCTCATTTGACACTGCCGGATGGTTTGGTCGTTGAACTTCACGCCAGTTTCCATCAAACGGTACTTCACGCCTTCGGAATCCACCGGATACCTGATGATGCGTAATGATGGGCCTGTAATCCGTAACAGGGGGTCCCTCAGTCGCTCATTCATCAGCCATGAATAGCTGAGTACGTGATGTCGTCGTTTCCCGATACTGTTGAAGGCCGCCATTGATCTATCGATAGATGCATCCAGTTTTTCCCATTCATTTCTTATATTGAGTATTTTGAGTGAAAGGTTTCCCAAAAAATCTCGCCTTTTATATTGCAAACGACGCAATTTGGTTTTTGGGATGTTTTCTGGCAAGGGGTTGGTGCCGAGGAACTTAATCTCAATTTCTTCGATGAGCCCAATGATCTCGATAAGCACTCGTTCCAGTTTTCGTCGTTGCCGATCAAGTTTTATGAGCGCTTTTCTCAGCCGCAGCAGCTCATTCGCTGTTTTCTCTGGATAGTCGGCACGGAATAGCCGTTTCCATGAAGTACCTGTGCCAAGATAGTGTTGACAGGCTTTCCCGTTTTTGAAATCGGATAGCGGTAGAATTCAAGCCGGTCGAATATATCGACACGCATCCTGACGGGGTTGTAACGAAGTAATACGTAAACATGTCGCCGGCCTTTTGCGGCAGTCTTTTTGTTATTGAACTGACTGACCAGTTTTTGTATTTGGCGCTCACAACGTTCAAGGGCCGTTATCAACGACATGATGTCGTTGTAGATCACACGAAGTTCAACATCGCGATCAGCACGTAGATGCGATAGTCGTACGAGATATCGCGCAATACGATACTGGCGGTCGCTATCATTTCGTACGCCCATTCGACGTTTTTTTCCAGATTTATGCATTTCACACTCCATTTCCGCGATTTATGTCCACTACACCGTGGTTTCAGTGGGTTCTTTCCGGTACTTGATCGGTAGTGGACACTGAATAGACGGGGATATGTTCAGCATTCACGGGTGCCAATTAGGAACCTCTATGCTTTCTTTGAGTTTTGACGGAGAAGGTTTTGGTGAAGAACGTACTGATCCGTTGATTTGTAGGATTCGAGCCGGTGTTGACCGGATAAAAACGGTTCGAGTCGTATGAGGTAAGAAGAGAAAAGAAAGACCGTACTTATGTGAGAATATGCAGGTTTTTATCCAAAGATTACGGATGAAAAGCAGGGCGATTTAGCTCTCAACTTAAATACGTAAAATAATTATTAACAAATTGGTAATGGCACCGCTTTTCCACAATGTTCGCTATACCTGCCTGAATAGGAATGGTGAGTTGGGGTGTTTAGGTGAAAACCATACCTGCGTTTGTTGAGTTCGTATCGCGAGGTGAAAACCTGAGTTCCGGACACAACAAGTTATCGGGGGAGAGGGCGGTTACGATAAACATATATTTTAGGTAGGAAAGAGGGCGTTTTCTGACTAAGAGCCTACCTTATCGACTTTTATGAGTTTGCACACTGTCTCCTAATGCACTTAAACCGTGGTCGGGTTTTACCCTGACTTCACGGACACATCAGAAAAGGCCGATAATGGCCGTGGAGGTGTGTCATGCAGAAGCGAAGAAAATACTCCCAGGAATTCAAGCGGGAGGCTGTTAACCTGACCAAATCATCCGGTGTAACACTGGGCCAGATTGCCGAGGAATTGGGTATCAATGCCGGTATGCTGGGCCGCTGGCGTCGAGAGATGGAACAAGAGGGAGAAGCCGCTTTTAGAGGCCAGGGTATGTCTCGGGACGAAGAGATGGCGGCACTGAAACGAGAACTCGCACGGGTCAAGAAGGAACGGGATTTTTTAAAAGAAGCGGCGGCGTTCTTCGCGAAAGAATCGAAATGAAGTACCGCATGATCGAGCGTTGCCGCGACGCCTTTCCCGTTCGCATGATGTGCCGCTGCCTAAAGGTTTCCCCAAGTGGCTACTATGATTGGCGGGATCGCCCCCTCAGTCCCAGGGCTATGGACAATCAGCGCTTGCTGAACCTGATTAAAGTACATCACGCCAACAGCGATGGTGTTCTGGGTAGTCCCCGTATCTGGGAGGACCTGCGCTACGAAGGGGAAACCTGCAGTAAGAACAGAGTGGCGCGCCTGATGCGGGAGAATGGCCTCCAGGGTATTCCGCAGAAGCGCCGATGGGGAAAGAAGAAGCCGAGCCAGCGCCCGGCAGGTATCGATAACCATCTAGCACGGGATTTTAGTGCAGACGAGCCGAACACCAAGTGGGTGACCGACATCACGTACGTTCGCACAGGGGAGCATTGGCTCTATCTATGCGTAGTCCTGGATCTGCATTCAGGGATTGTTGTTGGCTGGTCCATGAGTCACCGTCAGGAGCGTCAACTCGTGATTCAGGCCGTATTGATGGCCTTGTGGCAACGCGAATCACATACGTCTGTGGTTTTACATTCAGACCGTGGATGTCAGTTTACTAGTGATGAGTACCAGCGTTTTCTGGCTGGTCACAACTTGGTCTGCAGTATGAGCGAAGTGGGTAGCTGTGCCGACAATGCAGCAGCAGAGGGCTTCTTTGGTCAGCTCAAGCGGGAACGTGTGAATCGACGTCAATATCTGACAAGAGCGGAAGCCAGGGCAGATATTTTTGATTACATCGAGCGGTTCTATAATCCGCGTCGAAAACGGAAACTGGAAATGCTCAAACAGAAGGAATTACTCTTAACTCAACCGTCCGTGGATACGGGGTAAAACCCGTCTATTCCTTATTGCTTCAAGGATTATTTGAAAATGTGGCCAAAAGTTGTTGCATTACTTCATTTAAATTATTCTTTCTATTGGGTTAATGTTGAATTGCACCCAAAACTGACCCACCTATCCCCATAATTTGCATCGAATTTTGACCCACGTACAACTCTACCTGCATCAAGGCTTTGCAGGAGTAAACAGGAGTGATCGACGTGGCGTTATTAAGCGTAATCAGACGATGGCATTTCCGGGAAGGAATGCCGATCCGGGAGATAACCCGAAGAACAGGACTAAGTAGAAATACAGTCCGCAAGTATTTAGCCAGTGGCGTGGTGGAACCACGCTACCCCAACCGTAAAAGTCCCTCCAAACTGGATGACTATGAACTGACGCTGACCAGTTGGCTGTTTCGTGAGTCCAGACGACATCGCAAGCAGCGCAAGACGGTCAAGCAGCTACACAGTGACCTGGTGCAACTGGGTTATACCGGGTCCTATGACCGGGTAGCCGCCTTTGCCCGCAACTGGCGGGCTGAGCAGCAGGAAGCCAAGAAGACCGCCGCCAAGAACACCTTTGTGCCGTTATCCTTTGCACCAGGAGAGGCGTTTCAGTTCGACTGGAGCGAAGACTACGTTCAGCTCAATGGCGTCAACACCAAGCTGCTGGTTGCTCATTTCAAGCTCAGCCACAGCCGCGTGTTCTTCATGCGTGCTTACCTGATGCAAAGCCATGAGATGCTATTCGACGCTCACTATCATGCCTTTGTCACCTTCGGTGGCGTGCCGGAGCGTGGCATCTACGACAACATGAAGACGGCAGTGGATAAAGTCCGCAAAGGCAAACAGCGGGATGTAAACAAGCGTTTTACCGCCATGGTCAGCCATTATCTGTTCGAGGCCGAGTTCTGCAACCCGGCAGCAGGCTGGGAGAAAGGCCAGGTCGAGAAGAATGTACTCGATGCCAGGAGACGCATCTGGCAGGGCGCACCCGCCTTCAAATCACTGGCAGGACTGAACCTGTGGCTCAGGCAGCGCTGTCTTGATCTGTGGCAGGAGCTGCCGCACCCGGAAGACAAGCGTCGCACCATAGGCGATTACTGGCAGGCAGAGCGTGAACACTTGATGGAGGCGCCTGCAGCCTTCGATGGCTTTGTCGAGTACAACAAGCGGGTCAGCTCCACCTGTCTGATTACCTACGACAACAACCGCTACAGTGTGCCGGCCAGCTTTGCCAACCGACCAGTTAGTCTACGCGTGTATGCCGACCGGCTGGTCATTGTGGCCGAAGCCCAGGTGGTAGCCGTTCATGAACGCGTCTTTAGCCGTGATCATAGTTTCCCCGGGAAAACCATCTACGACTGGCGCCATTACCTGTCAGTCGTGCAGCGGAAGCCCGGTGCTTTACGCAATGGTGCGCCATTCCATGAGCTACCCGAGAGCTTTAAGCGGCTACAACGCAAGCTGCTCAAGCGTCCCAGCGGTGACCGGGAGATGGTCGACGTACTAGCGCTTGTGCTGCTGCATGATGAAGCGCTGGTCGAACGTGCGGTAGAAGAGGCGTTAAAGATCGACCGCCCCTCCAAGCAGCATGTCATCAACTGTCTGAGCAGGATCACAGATAAGCCCAAGCCAGAACCTACTCAACCACCTGCTGCTCTGAAGCTGGTCACAGAGCCGACAGCAGATACCCACCGTTATGACAGACTCAGGAGGAAGCAGCAATGACGGCAGATGCCATGGTTACCACCCTTAAATCCCTCAAGCTGTTCGGTATGGCCGATACGGTTGCCACCATGTCAAAACAGGCGGCACCGATCTATCAACAGGCTGTTCCTATCCTGGAAACACTGCTCAAGGCCGAAGTGGCTGAACGCGAAGTGCGCTCAATAAACTACCAGATGAAAGCCGCCAGGTTCCCGGCCTATCGGGATCTGGCTGGCTTCGAGTTTAGGGAAAGCCAGGTAGATGAAGCCCTGATACGCGCTTTACACCGCTGTGAGTTCATTGAAGATGCCCAGAATGTGGTCTTCGTAGGTGGCCCGGGCACGGGCAAAACCCATCTGGCTACGGCCATTGCGGTGCAGGCCATACAGCACCACCATCTGCGCGTACGCTTCCTGCCCACCATCGAACTGGTTAATCAGCTGGAACAGGAAAAGCTCAACGGCAAACAGGGGCGTATCGCTAACCGCCTGATGCATACTGACCTGGTGATACTCGACGAACTGGGTTACCTGCCGTTCAGTCAATCCGGTGGAGCATTGCTGTTCCACCTGATCGGCAAGCTCTATGAAAAGACCAGCATCATTATCACAACCAACCTGAGCTTCTCAGAGTGGTCATCTGTCTTTGGTGATCCCAAGCTGACAACAGCACTGCTGGACCGGCTAACCCATCACTGCCATATCATTGAAACCGGCAATGACAGTTACCGCTTCAGGCACTCAACTTCACAACAACAGGAGGATAGAAAAACTGGAAAAAGGAAGTGAACTCAGGCCATAATCCGGCTATCTGGGCGGGTCAAAATTAGATGCAAAACCTGGGTCAGTATTAAACGCAAATCAACATAGTGACTTCATAATGAAACACATATGTTGCTTAAACTATAATAGAAATATATTAGTTGCTATTTGTGGGTAAGGCAACAAATATATTGCTTTTCTCGGTTTCCTGATGCAAATCCGGAAAAAGCAATAAATATATTTCCTTTTGACAGGCTATACATTCAAAAATAATTTTAAGAGACTTGTTTTTAACAAGGCTTTTTTTGTTCGTGGCAAGAGAAAATCATCATGCTGGATGCTTCAGGGATCATTCATGTGGAAGACAACCTGTTCTTGGTTGCAGAAGATGAGCTGGATTCGTTGAGGTTCTTTGAACTGGATGTCATCAACCGAAGCTTCACATCAACCGGTGACGAGATTGTCTTTGGAGCGGGTGAGTCTGATTTTGAGTCATTGGCATACGATGCAAGTACGGAATCATTTTTTTGCATTGGCAGCCACGGTGAGGACTATTCACAGCGCCTGGTTCGATTTCAGCTTCAGGACAATAAAATGGTTGGTTTGGCTGAAATTAATTTTGATGCTGAACAACTGCTTGATGAACCCGTCAATATCGAAGGTCTCTCTGTCTGGAATGGTCAACTGCTGGTTGGATACCGAAGCCCGAATCGTAGCAAACGGGCAGTGGCCGTGATCTACAATCTAGAAAGCCAGGCCCAGACAATGACCAGCTTCAACCTGGAAAGGCGTACGATCAGGGACATGGTCAGGGTTGATCGACAGGACTACCTCATCCTGGCCGGCCCGGAGCGGGGGAAGGATTACGAAAAATATGCACCTCGCATCTATTGGTGGAACGGGGATATTTTCTATCCGGAATTACAGGTCTGCCATGTTGAACTGAAAGACTTCAGGGCTGAAGGTATTGCAATCCGTAAGCATGTGAACGGCGCAATAGATTTACTCGTGGGATCAGATGAAAGCAAAACCAAGGCGGCAGACAGGTTTCGGTTACTGTATTTGCAAGCCGACAATATCCAGTCGCTCATCAATGACAAGCATGCAATGGATGAACTTGAGGTGGTTTTCTAAAGGAAAACCCTATTTCGTCAGAACCTGTCAGTATCCTTAAATGACATGTTATCGGCTCTCAGCGTGATGCTTTCATGCGCTTATCATGGGGGAGAAGATGGCCGGAAGGATAGATTAAGGTAATCTTATCTCTACAGAAAATAGGTGATGAAATGATCACTGAAAAGCTATTTTTACACCCGAGATTCCCAACGCTATGACATCAGGCGCAGCTGATCAGTGAGTTATAAATGCTCATTATAGGTCAGAGGCGATAGCCTCAAACCATCTTGGTCGTAAAAGTGGCCACTCGTAACAATCGGGATAAGTTGATTACACCTTTTCTGCGGGGTGGGTATTGTGAACAGGAATGCACAATACGCCTATTGACGTGTACTTACAGCGGTGTTGTTGTATTCTGCCAGCTCCAATTTCGTTGAAGATTATTTTCAAGAGGTGTCTCTATGGCCGTTAAGAAAAAACGTGCTATTAAAAAGAAGGTCCAGCCACTTGACGCTATTGTGGCGGCATTGACTGATCAGCAGAAGAAAAGTGCTGCGATCAAAGAAGCGCTTAAGCGTGTGAAGAGCACGGCAGCAGCAGTTGTTCGTACCGAAAAGGCAGCGGTTAGCGCTGGTGATCAACTGGAAAGGGCACAGGCCGCGATTAAATCGGCTAAAACACCGGCGGCGAAAAAGAACGCGGCAGAGCGCGCGGCTAAAGGACGCGATAAAGTGAAGAGTGCCCGCGCTGCCCAGCGGGAAGCCGTTGCAGCGCAGAAAAAGGCGGAGCGCCTGGCACGGTCCATCCATGCGAAGATGCTTTCCGAGCAGTCCAGGTTCGACAAGGCCCTCGATCGTGCGGCGAGGGCTGAGCTCAAAAAAGCGGATGCAGCGCCCAAGCGTCGCCGGGCCGTTAAAAAGAAAGCCGCGTAATATATTTCGAATATTACTCGCTAATAGGGGGATTGCCATTGTGCCGGCAATCCCCTTTTTTTATGTTACCTACGGTACCAAGGTGGTTGGAATCTGGTGTCCCTAACCCCTACGTTAACGGATCGGAGAAGAGGGGATGCCATATTGATGTACGTGACTGTTTCTCAGCAGATCAGTGATCTGTTCGAGTAATAGGAGAACTGAAACCTGTACTGTACTCCACTGAGGAGAGAGGCTAAGGGGAAGGGGCCTACGCCACCAACGCCACACTCTTCACCTGGGCATAGAGCTGCATCCCCTCCCTGATACCCAGTCCCATGGCAGAGCGACGCGTGATGCGCGACAGCAGGTACTGGCCATCCGATAACTTCAGTCGTACCAGGAGTTGGCTCGGGCTTATTTCACGGGTGTCCGTAATTTTTACCGGCAACAGGTTGATGATGCTGGTATCACTGTGGGACTGCAGCGAGAGACTTACATCCCGCGCCTTGATCTCCACACGCGCATGTCTGCCTACTGGCAGGTCCTCGCGGGATACAGCCACCCTCCCGCCGTGCATGCCGATCCAGGTAAGGTGGTAGGTGTGGTCATGCGAAGAGACTTGGCCATGCAGGATGGAGGCCGCTTCGTCATAGCCGGCAACAGGCAGGTCCAGACGGGTAAGGAGATCGGCAGCACGGCCCTGGGCCCTTACCCGACCCTGGTTCAACAGCACCATATGGTCGGCCAGGCGCGCCACCTCGTTGGGATCGTGGGAGACGTAGAGTGACGGGATGTTGAACTCGTCGTGCAGACTCTCCAAGTAGGGCAGTATGGCCTGCTTTGCATCATGGTCGAGGGCGGAGAGGGGTTCGTCCATCAGCAGCAGGCGGGGACTGGTAAGCAGGGCCCGTCCCAGTGCTACACGTTGCCGTTCGCCACCGGAAAGCCGATCGGTCGGCCTTTTCAGCAATGGCCTTATGCCCAGCAGTTTCACTACATCCTCGAAGCGAATGCGCCGTAGCTCGGCAGGTGTGCGTTGCCAGCCATACTCCAGGTTGGCCTTCACCGAGAGGTGGGGGAAGAGGCTTGCCTCTTGGAAGACATAACCGATTTGGCGCTGGTGTGGGGGGACGAAGTCATCGTCGTTCTGCCATACATCGCCGTTGATGATCACCTGTCCTTTCTGTGCCCGCTCCAGACCGGCAATGGCGCGCAGCAGAGTGGTCTTTCCCGAACCGGATCGGCCGAACAGGGCTGTCACCCCACTGGCCCTGCTTTGGAAGCGGGCATCCAGTTCGAAGTTGCCAAAACGGCTCTGCAGGTCGACCTCGATACCATTCATCTCCCCTCGCTCCTGTTGAATCGGCCGTTGAGAAGATAGAGGGTCAGCAATACGGCGAAAGAGAAGATGATCATGCCGGCGGAGAGGATGTGGGCCTGGTCGTACTCCAGGGTCTCCACGTGATCGTAGATGGCGACGGAGAGCACCTTGGTCTCTCCCGGTATGTTGCCGCCGATCATCAATACCACCCCGAACTCGCCAACGGTATGGGCGAAGCAGAGCACGGCCGCGGTGAGGAATCCGGAACGGGAGAGGGGCAGCACAACGGTAACGAACATGTCCCAAGGCGTGGAGCGCAGGGTGGCGGCAACCTCCAGCAGGCGGCTGCCGATGGATTCAAAGGTGTTCTGCAATGGCTGCACCACGAAGGGTAGGGAGTAGAGCACCGAGGCGACCACCAAGCCAGCGAAGGTAAAGGGTAGGGTACCGAGTCCCATCGCCTCTGTGAGGGTGCCAACAGGCCCCTTGGGGCCCAGTAGAATCAACAGGTAGAAGCCCAGTACCGTGGGCGGTAGTACCAGGGGCAAGGCCACAACAGCAGCCACCGCCTGCTTGTACCAGGCGTTGGTGCGGGCCAACCACCAGGCCACCGGGGTACCCAGGATGAGCAGGATCAGGGTGGTTACGCTGGCCAACTTTAGAGTCAACCAAACGGGCTGCCAGTCAAAGGCCACGTTCAACTCCTTCAGGTGTCGTACCCGTGCTTCTTGATCAGTTCGCGCGCCACATCGCTCTTGAGAAACTCGAGGAATGCCAGGGCAGCAGGATTGTCTTTACCTCGTTTGAGTAGCACCACGCCCTGTTCGATGGGGGAGTAGTATTCGCTTGGGATGTTCCATAGGGTTCCGGGTTCCCCTAGCCAACCCTTCACTTGGGAGTAGGCCACGAAGCCTGCCTCGGCGTTCTCGGTGGCGACGAACTGGAAGGTCTGGGCGATGGAGTCGCCCTTTACCAGTTTGCGCTGCAGCGAGGGCCAGAGTCCTAGCTTCTGCATTACCTGCCGTGCTGCAGCACCATAGGGTGCAGTCTTCGGGTTGGCTATAGCCAAGTGTCGGGAGATACCGTTTTTCAGATAGTCCGTTCCCTCGCTGAATCGTCCTTTGTCGGCACTCCACAGCACCAGTTTACCCTTGGCGTAGACGAAGCCGCTGCCGGGTATGGCCAGCCCTTCCTTCTCTGCCCGTGCAGGACGCGTGGTGTCTGCAGCTAGGAACAGATCGTAGGGTGCACCGTGTTCGATCTGGGCGTAGAGCTTGCCGGTGGAACCGTAGCTGATGGTTACCTCATGTCCGCTCTGTTCTTCAAACAGGGGAGCGAGCTTTCTGGCTACGTCGGTGAAGTTGGCCGCGACAGCGATACGGGTATCGCTGGCAAAGGCGGTAGACATCGTCAGCAATAAGAGGGCGGCAGAGCGGAGGAATAGGTCCACCGGGGGAGCGGCTTCGCTATTCATCTCTCCGCTCCACCAACTCGGGGTCGGCGGTGATCTTGCGGTATATCTCCACGCGCTGGCCATCGGAGACCGTGGCGGTCAGCTTGGAGACCTTGCCGAAGATACCCACCTTCTGTGTGTCGAGATCGATATCGGGGAACTGATCGAGGATGCCCGAGTGTTCGATGGCGTCGCGCACCGTGCTCCCCTCGGGTACATCGAGTTTCAACCACACCTGTTTGAACTTGTCGGCATAGGCCACGCCCACGTTCATGATCTATATCTCCTTCAGGCAGTAGAGGGTGCTTCTGCCGCTTCGGTCTTGCGCGCTGCCAGTGCGCGATCCACCAGGCGTTTTCCCGCCAGTATGAAACCGAGCACCAGGAAGCCGCCCGGTGGCAGAATGATCAGCAGAAAGCCCTTGTAGTCGGGAATCAGGGTCAATTCCATGAAGGAGGCCCAGGAACCGAGCAGCAGGGCCGCGTTGGCGAACAGGGTGCCGCTGCCGAGGATCTCCCGGCCCGCACCCAGCAGTATCAGCACCAGGGTAAAGCCAAGACCCATCATCACACCGTCGAACAGGCTGGGCAGCATGCTGTTACGGGAAGCGAAGGATTCGGCCCTGCCGAGGATGGCACAGTTAGTGACGATCAGAGGGATGAAGAGTCCCAGTACCTTGTGCAGGTCGTGCACCCAGGCGTTCATGGACATGTCCACGAGGGTTACCAGTACGGCGATGATCAGTACGAACACCGGGATGCGCACCTGGGGTGTGATGATGCCGCGGAACAGGGAGATAAGCAGCCCCGAGGCGATCATCACCACTGTGGAGGCCAGTCCCATGCCCAGGCCGTTGGTGGCGGTGCCGGTGACCGCCAGTAGCGGACAGAGCCCCAGGGCTTGGGCGAAGACGATGTTGTTGTCCCAGATGCCATCCTTGGCGATGCGTTTATAGTCAGTACTCATAACAGCTACCCCTCGCTATTCGCGGCGGTTGTGATCCGTGGAGGATCGAGCAGGGCGGGCTGGTTCTTCTCGTAGAAGAGCAGTCCTCCCTCGATTGCCTTCAACACTGCGCGTGGGGTGATGGTGGCGCCGCTGAAGGCATCGAACTGGCCGCCATCCTTTTTTACCCGCCACTTATCCAGGGGTGGATTGCCCAGCGACAGGCCGTTGAACTCCATGATCCAGTCATCCTTCGCTACCTCTATCTTGTCGCCCAGCCCCGGGGTCTCGGCGTGGGAGAGCACCCGCACACCAAGTATCTTGCCGGTTGCATCCATGCCCATGATCAAACGGATCTCGCCCGCATAGCCTTGGCTGGCCACCTCCCAGGCCATGGCTGTTACCTGCATTTTCTCCGTGCCCCGGTAGACGGTTACGGGTTCGCCCTGGGCATCCTCGATTTGCAGTGGGTGTTGCAGCAGGTCGTTATCGTAGACGTTGGGCGGAATAACCTGGTTGAGCGACGCCAACAGGTCTTCACGTTGCCGCTCTTTGATGACGTCCTTGGTAGCGATATTGCCGGCCACCAGCAGGGCGGCTGCGAGGGTGGAGAAGCCACCCAGCAGCATGGCTTGATAGCCGACCCGCTTGCGGTATTCGGGTTCCTTGTTCGTACCCATCAGACTTTGCCCCCCTCTTCCTCGGCAGCATCCTGGTAGACCAGGGGTTCACCCTTGCGGTCGCGGCCGTAGATACGTGGCTTGAAGTAGTGGTCGATGAGGGGGGTGCAGGCATTCATCAGCATCACTGCGAAGGCCACTCCTTCCGGGTAGCCGGCCCATGTACGAATCACGTAGACCAGTAAGCCGCAGCCTGCACCGAAGATGATCTGTCCCCTTACCGACACGGGCGAGGTGACCAGGTCCGTGGCGATGAAAAAGGCGCCGAGAATCGCAGCACCGGACATGAGGTGGGTGAATGGACCCACGTAGTGTTCCGGATCGATCAGGTGGAACAGCGCCGCCATCACGAACAGGGTGCCCAGCATGCTCACCGGAATGTGCCAACTGATGATGCGTTTGTAGAGTAGGAACAGCCCACCCAGAAGCAACAGCAGTGCCGAGGTCTCGCCCATGCTGCCGGTGGTTTCACCCCAGGTGATTTGCCAAAGGCTATCGGTACCGGCAGCGGCCTGCTGGATGTTTACCCCCTGGGTCAGTTCGGTCTTGTAGTGGCCCAGCGGCGTGGCGCTGGTGATCGCATCGATCTGGTTGCTGTCGCCGAGGAAGGTGATAGCGAGACCGTCCATGAAACCGGGCGCCGAAGCGGAGAAGAGGGGCGCGGGTGAACTGAATATGGTCATCTCCAGCGGGAAGGAGATCAGCAGTGCGACCCTTGCCGCCATGGCTGGATTGAAGAGGTTCTGGCCGATACCGCCGAACACTTGCTTGGCCACGATGATGGCCACCAGTGCGCCCACCACACCGATCCACCAGGGAGCCCAGGGCGGCAGGGTCATTGCCAGCAGCCATCCGGTCAGCAGTGCGGATCCATCCATCAGGTAGAGGCGCACCGGCTTGCCTGCCACGTAGAGAGAGAAGGCCTCGGCGAACAGTGCCGCGATGATGGTGATAAGGAAGAGGAAGATGGCTGGCCAACCAAACTGGTAAAGCCCAAACAGGGTGGCGGGCAGCAGGGCGAACATCACCAGTGCCATGGTGCGGCTCACCGTGGCATTGGCATGGGTATAGGGACCGGAGACAAGATTTTCTGTACTCATGCGTTCGCCTCCGCTTTTTTAGCCTCCCGGGCCTTCTTCGCTTCCATCTCTTTCTTGCGTTTCAACATTGCCTCTCGCTTCGCTTTCTTGATCGCATCCATGCGGGCCGTGCGCGCCTCGGCCAGACGCTTGGTCTCACCCTGTTTGTGCTGGGTGCGTTGTCTTGTTGCCAGTTCGCCCTTGGCATAGTTGAAGTACTGCACCAGGGGGATATGGGAGGGACAGACATAGGAGCAGGAGCCGCAGCCGATACAGTCGAGCAGGCCCAGGTTCACGGAGGCGTCCAGGCTACCACCACGGATGTTGGCCGCCATCTCCAGGGGAACCAGGCCGCAGGGGCATGCACTCACGCAACTTGCACAGCGGATGCAGGGCATCTCGGTTTCGGCTCGCACCTCCTCTTCGCTGAGGGCGAGCAGGCCGTTACTGCCCTTTACCACCGGCACGCGGGTACTGGGAATCGGCTGGCCCATCATGGGGCCGCCGCTGATCAGGCGGGCAGGCTCTTCGTTATATCCGCCGCAGTGTTCTATAAGGTGAGATAGTGGAGTGCCAAGGGCGACCTGCAGATTGCGTGGTGTCTTGATGGCACCGCCGGTGATTGTTACCACGCGGGAGATGAGCGGATAGCCGTGGCGTAGCGCATCGTGCACAGCCAGGGCCGTGGCTACGTTGTGCACTACGATACCGATATCTGCGGTCAGGCCGCGGGCCGGTGTCTCCTTGCCGGTAAGTGTCTGTACCAGGTGCTTCTCCGAACCCATGGGGTAGCGGGTGGGCAGTCCTACGATCTCCACCTCGGGATGGTATTTTGCAGCCTTGCGCATTGCCTCCTGGGCAGTGGGCTTGTTGTTCTCGATGGCGAATAGTACCTGCTTCACTTCCAGTGCCCTGGCCATCAGCAGAGTGCCCTCCAGCACCTCCCGCGATTGTTCCTGCATCAGGCGGTCGTCACAGGTGAGGTAGGGTTCGCACTCGGCACCGTTGATCACCAGTGTGTGCAGGTCGTAGCGCTTGCGCAGGTTCAGCTTCACCGCGGAGGGGAAGGTGGCGCCACCCATGCCAACGATGCCGGCATCGGCTACTCGCTTGGCAATCTCTTCCGGTGAGAGGGTAAAAGGTTCCAGGGCGGGCTCAATGCTCTCAAGCCACTCGTCCCTGCCGTCAGGTTGCAGAGTGACGGTACGCACCGACAGCCCCGAGGCATGATGTGCGGGATAACCGCCTACACCCATGATGCGCCCCGAGGTGGGTGCATGTACGGGCGCGGATATGGCTCCCTGACTGCGGGCCAGTAATTGTCCCTTCTTCACCATGTCGCCCCGGTTTACCAGCGGCTGGGCTGGTGCCCCGATATGCTGCTGCAGTGGAATGTGCAGCAATGCAGGGAGCGGCAGGCGCTCTATCGCCTGGTCGCGACTGAGTTGCTTGCGGTCGTCCGGGTGGACACCGCCGCGGATCTTGAACAGTTTTTTCAGCGTAGTGGCTGTCATAACGTCAGGCCACCTTGGCCGGTTCGGGCCAGTACCAGGTCTGCACGGTCTGCTTTATTGGACGCATCTCGATGCACTCGGTGGGACAGACGTCGTAGCACTTCTCGCAACCGGTGCAGGCATCGGCAAAGACCGCATGTATCTGTTTCGACGCACCCACGATTGCATCGGTGGGGCAACGCTTGAAGCACTTGGTGCAACCCACGCAAAGGTTCTCGTGGACGAAGGCCACCGTTGGTTCCTTTTCCTCCACATCGGAGAGGTCCACGCTCACTCCCAGTTTTTCCGCCATTGCCTCCACCAGTGCCTTGCCGCCGGGCGGGCACATGGTGATGGGTGCCTCTCCACTGACTACTGCGGCAGCGGCAGGGCCACAGCCGGGATAGCCGCACTGACCGCACTGTGAGCCGGGCAACAGTTCCTCGATTTCCGCTTCCAGTGGATTACCTTCCACCAGCAAATAACGGGATGCGATGCCGAGCATTGCCCCCATGACGAGTCCGATTGCGGTGATACTTAATACTGCAGCTACCATCATTGCGCTGTTCCTCAGTTGGTGGTCAGGCCGGCGAAGCCCATGAAGGCGAGGGACATCAAGCCGGCCACCACGTAGGCGATAGGAGCCCCGGCAAATACTGCAGGTACCTGGGCGAGTGCCAGACGTTCACGCAGGCCGGCGAACATCACTAGTACCAGGGTGAAACCCATGGAGGAGCCGAAGCCGTAGAGCAGGCTCTCGAAAAAACCGTTCTCCTGCTGCACGTTGAGCAGGGCCACGCCCAGCACTGCACAGTTGGTGGTAATCAGGGGCAGGAAGATACCGAGCACCTGGTAGAGGGCGGGCGAGGTCTTGCGTACCGCCATCTCGGTGAACTGCACCACCACCGCAATCACCAGGATGAAGGTGAGAATGCGCAGGAAGCCAAGATCAAATGGCGTGAGCAGGAAGTGCTCCAGCAGCCAGCCGGCGAAGGCGGCCAGGGTTAGCACGAAGGTGGTGGCGAGTCCCATGCCCAGGGCCGAGTCGAGCTTGTTGGATACCCCCATCAGGGGGCAGAGCCCGAGAAACTTCACCAGAACCACGTTGTTTACCAGGGCGGTGGAGAGAATGATGAGCAGAAACTCCATGAGACCTACCGGTTGCTATTTCGATAGGTCTTTTTGAACAAGAAATATGCCAAACAGCTGCTGGAGCTTATGCGCAGGGCAGGGCGATCAGTATGTCTCTTCTCTATAACACTGAAATATCGGGGTTATTCGCCCACTGCTGGTTTATCCGGTCTTTCTCCCGCCATGGTGAGTCGGTGGGTTGGAGGGCTAAAAAAGGGTTGAAATGTAGGGAATACAACAAGAATAAATTTCCTAATTGTTTTGCTTGCTACAAAATGTGGCACAAACGACATGTAGGGCCGGTAAATAGACCGACATTTCATGTGGTATGGGTTTTGCTGAGTAGCTGGGACAGGAACCGAAATTAACCGGAAACAGTGCCCATGAGTCACAGCAAAAGCAGCTTAGCCAATGGTGAAATTGTCGATGCCATCAGCCGTTTTCTCGCCTCGCCCCCCGAGGGGACGCCGGCCGAGATTATCGAGGCCTTTGATCTCGTCAGCGGCAAGGAGTTTTTGCCCCCCAAGCTGTTCCTGGAGACCGTGGAACAGGCCCCGGTTGCCATCTCCATAACCGATCCAACTGCCCGAATTCTCTACGTAAATTCCGCATTCGAGCAGTTGACCGGCTACGAACGGGAACAGGTGATTGGCAACAATGAATCAGTGCTTTCCAGTAACTCAACCCCCATCGAGGTGTACCAGGGGCTCTGGCAGACCATCAACGATGGAAAGGTCTGGCAGGGTACCCTGGTCAACCACCGCAAGGACGACAGTGAGTACCTCGCAGAACTGGTGATCTCCCCTGTTCTGAACCACAGGGGGCGGATCGGCTACTACCTTGGAATGCACCGGGATGTTACAGAGATGCACCAACTTGAACAGCGTCTCAAGTATCAGAAGGAGCTCACCGAGGCGGCGCTGAATGCCGTTCCCATGGTGGTGGCCCTGGTGGGCAGCGACCGCAAGGTGTTGCTGGACAATCAGGCCTACAAGGCCCTGCTCGGCGACTTCCGGGGCGAGGAGCCGGCGGAGCTGTTGCTGGAGGCGTTGGAACAGGAGATCGGTGAAGAGCTCAAGAACGTCTGCCACGCGGGCGATGGTTTCACCAATATAGAGGTGAGGCTTGACCCTCCCTCGGGAACCTCGCCACGTTGGTTCTCCGTTTCCGGCGTGCACGTCACTGAACTGGACGAGGCTGCCCACAATTACTTCAGCGCACCTTCTTCGGCGCGCTGCTGTCTGCTGCTGATCGCCAACGAGATTACCGACAGCCGTAACCGCATCAACGAGGCACGTCTCAACATGATCCGCGCAGGCATGGTTGAGCAGCAGATGGTGGAGACCATGCGTGAGGCGATTTCCGGTGCCATCTTCAAGCTGCAGGTGCCACTCAACGTCATCAAGGCCGCCTTGGCAATGCCTGGCAATGATGCGGACGGCCGTTTACGCGGCGTACTGGGCGAGGCATTGGAGAGCGGTGACGAGGCGATCGAGAATCTATATGCCTCGCTGCCCAGTTCCATGACGGAGCAGGCCTCGGCATTGAACATCAACGAGATCGTCCACGAGGTGGTAAAGCTCTCAACCGACAAACTGCTGGCCGAAGGTGTGGTGGTGGACTGGCGGCCCACGGCGGTGTTGCCCTTGATCCCCGGTCGGGCCAATGCCCTGCGTGGACTCTTCAAGTATCTCATCGACAATGCCATCCAGGCGGTGAATGAATCTGACACTGACTATCGCGAGATCCGTATGGAAACCCGCTTGGACAATGACGAGGTGGTGGTCGAGGTGATGGATAACGGTCCCGGAGTAGCGGGCAATATTCGTATCAAGGCCTTCGAGCCCTTCTTCTGCGGGTGGAGACACGCCCGTGAACACGCAGGTATGGGCCTGACCATGGCCCAGGAAGTGGCGATCAGCCATAACGGCAGCGTGGAGATCGACCCCAGCTTCCTCGGCGGTTGTCGCATCTTTGTACGCCTGCCCATTCGTAACGCGATAGGGGAGTAACTGATGAATCCCACTAACGACAATTTCGTTGTAGGCAGGGATAGCGCCAATTGCTCCATGATGGAACGAGAACTCGAGACCCTGTACAAGGTGAGCCAGGTTTTGAGCCGCTCGCTGGACTTCAGGGAAACCCTGACCGAGGTGCTCAAGACTCTCAGCGATATCGGTGACCTCAAGTTCGGTATGATCAGCTTGCAGCAGGAGAGCACAGGCAATCTGCTGGTAACGGCCATGCACCAGAGCCCCGATTCACTCAACTCGGTGCACTATAAGCCGGGTGAGGGTGTCATGGGCGCCATCATGGAGAGCGGCAAGCCCCTGGTGCTCAAACGTATCCTCGACGAGGGCCGCTTCCTCGACCGTCTGCGCGTCTACGACCTGGAACTACCCTTTATCGGTGTGCCCATCACCATAAGCGACAAGGCCGTGGGTGTATTGGCGGCCCAGCCGCCGGGCAATCTTCTGGAACTGGAGAAGCACGAACGTTTCATGCAGATGGTTGCCAACCTGATCGGCCAGAGCGTGCGCCTGGCCAAGAAGGTGGAGGACCAGCAGCTTGAACTGAAGAGCGAGCGCGACTCCCTGCGCCGAGCGGTGCGTGGTGAACACGGCTTCTCCAACATGGTGGGCCATACCCGCAGCATGCGCATGGTGTTCGAACAGGTGCGCCAAGTAGCCAAGTGGAACACAACCGTACTGGTGCGCGGCGAGTCAGGCACCGGTAAGGAGTTGATCGCCAACGCCATCCACTACAACTCGCCCCGTGCCAACGGGGCCTTTATCAAGCTCAACTGTGCGGCGCTGCCCGACACTCTCCTGGAGTCCGAACTGTTCGGCCACGAGAAGGGTGCCTTCACTGGCGCCTCCAATCAGCGCAAGGGGCGCTTCGAGCAGGCCGATGGTGGCACCATCTTCCTCGACGAGATCGGCGAGATAACGCCCGCCTTCCAGGCCAAGCTGCTGCGCGTACTGCAGGAGGGCGAATTCGAACGGGTGGGAGGCAGCAAGACCCTGAAGGTGGACGTTCGCGTAGTGGCGGCTACCAACAAGGACCTGGAGTCAGAGGTGCAGGAGGGCAGCTTCCGCGAAGACCTCTACTACCGCCTCAATGTCATGCCGATCCAGATGCCCGCCCTGCGTGACCGCGCGGAGGACATCCCCGAATTGGCCCGCTTCCTAGTGGCCAAGATCGGCAAGGCCCAGGGACGCAAATTGGAGGTCGAGGACAGTGCCCTCGGTCCGCTCATGCGCTACGACTGGCCCGGTAACGTGCGCGAGCTGGAGAACTGCCTGGAGCGTGCGGCGGTGATGAGTGAAGAGGGATGCATCAACAGCCAGGCCATCAGCCTCACCGGTCTGCAGAGTGGCCCGGCACCGGCTGGCCAGATCAACACGGCCAACCGTATCGATCTGGATGATCCCGATCTCGATGAACGGGAGAAGGTGATCGCCGCGCTGGAACAGGCGGGCTGGGTTCAGGCCAAGGCGGCACGCCTGCTCGGCATGACGCCGCGGCAGATCGGTTATCGCATACAGACGCTCAATATCAAGGTCAGACAGCTCTGACCGTAGCATCCCCGACAACACCCCTGAATTGTCGTGTAGCCTACCCTACACATGCGTCGAAAGAATTTCCTAAATAGCAGTAAAAACAATGTGTTACCGATGAAAAGATAATGGGCACGGCCATTGCATCGTAGTCATCCAACAAGAGTAATGCCCCGAGCGGGGAGCCAGATTGGGAGATGCAATGATGGAATTGACGGTGATCGGCCAGACTCAAACCGAGGGCGGGGGATGTAGTTCCTCTGGTTGCGGGGGCAGCAGTGACCAGCTTTCTCACCTGCCGGACAACATCCGCGACAAGGTCAAGGATCATCCCTGCTACTCGGAAGATGCCCATCATCACTTCGCCCGCATGCATGTGGCGGTAGCACCGGCCTGTAACATCCAGTGCCACTACTGCAACCGCAAGTACGACTGCTCCAATGAGTCACGCCCCGGGGTCGTCTCGGAACTGCTCTCTCCGGACCAGGCGGTGAAGAAGGTGATGGCGGTGGCCGCCAACATCCCGCAGATGACCGTACTTGGTATCGCAGGACCAGGTGATCCCCTGGCCAATCCCGAAAGAACCTTTGATACCTTCCGCCAGCTCACGGAGAAGGCGCCGGACATCAAGCTCTGCGTCTCCACCAACGGCCTCTCCCTGCCCGAGCAGGTGGAGGAGCTCTGTAAGCACAACATCGACCACGTCACCATCACCATCAACTGCATCGATCCGGAGATCGGCGCCAAGATCTATCCCTGGATCTTCTGGAACAACCGTCGCATCAAGGGCAAGAAGGGCGCCAAGATCCTCATCGAGCAGCAGCAGAAGGGTCTGGAGATGCTTACCGAGCGCGGCATCCTGGTGAAGGTCAACTCGGTGATGATCCCCGGCGTTAACGACGAGCACCTGGAAGAGGTGAGCAAGGTGGTCAAGGAGAAGGGCGCCTTCCTGCACAACGTGATGCCGTTGATCGCCGAGGAGGAGCACGGCACCTTCTACGGCGTGATGGGCCAGCGTGGCCCCACCAACGACGAGTTGCAGGAGTTGCAGGACAAGTGTGCCGGCGACATGAACATGATGCGCCACTGTCGCCAATGTCGTGCCGACGCGGTGGGCATGCTGGGCGAGGACCGTGGCGACGAGTTCACCATGGACAAGGTGGAGCAGATGGATATCGACTACGAGGCGGCCATGGAGACCCGTGCCGAGTACCAGAAGGCGGCATTGGCTACGTTGGAGGCACAACGCAGCAACACGGGCGAGAACTTCATCTCTCTCGGTTCCATCAAGACGATCAAGAAAGAAGCCCGTCCCGTGTTGATGGCGGTGGCCACTAGTGGCGGCGGCGTGATCAACCAGCATTTCGGCCACGCCAAGGAGTTCCTCATCTACGAGGCCTCCATGACCGACGTGCGTTTCATCGGTCATCGCAAGGTGGACCTCTACTGCAGTGGTGGCGACACCTGCGGTGACGCGGAGACCACCCTGCAGAAGATTATTCGCACCCTTGAAGGTTGCGAGACGGTGCTCTGCTCCAAGATCGGTTACGAGCCCTGGGAGCAGCTTGAAGAGGCTGGTATCCAACCCAACGGCGAACATGCCATGGAGCCCATCGAGGAGGCGGTGGCTGCGGTCTACGCCGAGATGGTGGAGAAGGGGCTGCCCGAAAAGGGCAGTGCCAAAGAACAGCTGCAGGCCGGTGCCTGAGGAGCATAACTATGGCATACGAAATCATCGAGAGTTGTGTGAACTGCTGGGCCTGCGAGCCGCTGTGTCCGAGTAATGCAATCTATGAGGCTCGTCCTCATTTTCTGATCGACGCGAAAAAGTGCACCGAGTGCGAGGGTGATCATGCAGATGCCCAGTGCGTCAGCATCTGCCCCATCGAGGGGGCCATTCTCGACGCATTGGGCGAGGCTGCCAATCCGCCCGGTTCGCTTACCGGCATACCGCCCGAGCGCATGGCCGAGGTGATGGCAGAGATTCAGGCGAGATAGACCTAAAGGGGGTGCATGATGGCACAACTAACCGTACGGAGAGAGATGGCCTGGCAGCCGCTCAAGGGCCTGTTCAGCAACTGGTTCGAGATCTTGCGTGCCGGTTTTACAAGACCTGCCTACCTGGAAAAGCCTAGTGGCGTGCATATTCCCGATCGCCTCTGGCAGCGCCATGCGGCTGTCTATATGAGCCTTTACGAAGTCGAACGGCGCAGCAGAGATGAGTAGCCTGGTCTTTTATGAAAAGCCGGGATGCATGGGCAACAGGGGACAGAAGGAACTGCTCACCAGCCAGGGCCACCGCTTCGAGGTGAGAGACATACTCACAGAAGCGTGGAACAAGGATCGGCTGCGTCCATTTTTCGGTAATAAGCCAGTACCCGAGTGGTTCAACATGACCGCACCCCAGATCAAGGATGGCTGGGTCGATGTGGAGGGCCTCAGCGAACAGCAGGCCCTCAACCTGATGGTGATTGAGCCGATCCTGATCAAGCGACCGCTGCTGGAGCTTGGCGAGCTTAAGCAATCAGGTTTCACAGCCGGGCCGGTATTGAACTCCCTGGGGGTCTTACTCGAACCCGATCAGAACCTGCAGGACTGCCCCATGGGCGGTACTTCCGCTGAGTGCGAGGTGCCCGCATGAACAGTGCTGTTGACGTCTCCAAACACCGCGAAGCGGTGGAGTTTGCTGACGGCGTCTACTGGATAGGCGCGCTCGATCCTACCCTGCGCACCTTCGATATCATTCTAAGCACGGCCAACGGCACCACCTACAATGCCTACCTGGTGAAGGGTAGCGAGGGGGTGGCCGTGATCGATACGGTGAAGGAGAATTTCAGTGACGAGTTCTTCGCCCGCCTGGAGTCGGAGGTGAGTTACGACGAGATCAAGGTGATCGTGCTTAACCACCTGGAGCCGGACCACACCGGTGCACTGCCGGAACTGATGCGCCGCGCCCCCCAGGCCAAGCTCTATATCTCCCAGCGTGCCACCTCCATGCTGAAGGCGCTACTGAGACCCTCGGGCAGCGAGTTCGAGTACACCACCGTCAACACCGATGACCGGGTGAGCCTGGGCGACCGCACCCTGCGTTTTCTGCATACCCCGTTTCTGCACTGGCCCGATACCCAGTGCACCTACCTGGAAGATGAGAGCATTCTCTTCTCCGGTGATGTGTTCGGCTGTCACTATTGCGACAAGCGCCTGTTCAACGACCAGGTGGGGGACTTCCGCTTCTCCTTCGACTACTACTACGCGCACATCATGCGGCCCTTCAAGAGGCACGTGATGGATGCACTCAAGTTGATTGAGCCGCTGAAGCTGAAGCAGATCGCACCCACCCACGGTCCCATCCTGCGCGAGCGCCCGCGGCGCTACGTAACCCACTATCGGGAACTCTCCACCTCCAGTCTGTCTGGCGAGATCGGCAACGATGACCAGTCGATGATCATTTTCTACATGAGCTCCTACGGCAACACGGCACGCATGGCCGAGGAGATCGCCGGTGGAGCCGATGGAGTTGATGGCGTGCGGGTTTCGCTCTACGACCTTGAGGGGGGTGAGACCGATCCCTTCGTTGACCTGATCGAGGAGGCGGATGCGCTGCTGTTCGGTTCGCCCACCATCAACGGCGATGCGGTGAAGCCGGTGTGGGACCTGCTTTCGTCACTGGCGGTGGTGAACCTGAAAGGCAAGCTGGGCGGTGCCTTTGGCTCCTACGGCTGGAGTGGCGAGGCAGTACGAATGATTGAGGACCGCATGCGCGGCCTCAAGATGCATATCCCCAGAGAAGGGCAGAGGGTGAAATTGATCCCTACTGAGGAAGAGTTGGAGGAGTGTCGCTCGTTCGGGCGGCAGATAGCCGAGGTACTAGTTGGCAAGAACAGCGACAACACGGTTATCGAGTTTGCAGATTTGGTATAGGTCCGGCCAGTCCGGAGACATTTAACTAGAAGGTGAAAGACTATGGCTAAAGCAAAAATCACGTTTGAAGACATTGAACAGACAGTCAATGTGCCTGCCGGTACCCGTGTTATCGAGGTATCAGAGAAGATCGGTGCGGGCATCATTTACGGTTGCCGCGAGGGCGACTGCGGCACCTGCATGATGCACGTGGAGGACGGTTGGAACAATCTTACCGAGCCCTCCGTGCTGGAAGAGAAGGTGCTGAAGGAGAACATGGCCAGTCGTCACGACCGTCTGGCCTGCCAGGCCCAGATTCTTGGCGATTGCAAAGTAAAACCCGCTTGAAGTACAGGGGAGAGTAGAAATGCCACTCATTACATTTACCAACCCGGAATACAAAGACAAGACCGTTTACGCGGTGGCCGGCAGCTTCACCGAGACCGTGCTGAAGATTGCCAAGACCAACAAGATCCCCATCAGTTTCGACTGTGGTGATGGTGACTGCGCCAGCTGCGCCATAAAGGTGAAGTACATCGGCGACAAGTCGCCCATGGGCTATCACCTGGAAGAGAAGGAGAAGAAGGTCCTGCGCGAACTGGGCAAGATCAGCAAGGAAGAGCTGGAGAAGATGATCGTAGATGATCTGCCCAGCGAATGGCGCCTGGCCTGCCAGTTCATCCCCAGGGACGAAGACATCGTGGTGGAGTACGAGGCCCAGTGATGTCTTCTTCAGTCTTGGCAATCGAAACAGGTGGCGACATCTATGCCGAGCTGATGGGGGCGCGTCGGGGTGATCCCGTGGAGGATACCCTGGCGCGCATGCTCACCTCATGGAACTGGGGTGATGGCGCCATGCCAGACTGGCTGGGACTTTCGTGGAAATCCTTCTACACCATGATGGGGTACCACTTTCCCGGTTTCCCGTTGTGGCGGGCTGCAACCTTCGGCAATCCCCTGGACGCCCAACGCAGCGATGAAATGGAAGAACTGCGCGAGCTGCTCCGCCAGAACCGCACCGGCCGCATCCGCTCGGAGTTGTGGATGGTGGATATCCTGGCCGCTGGCTGCATGGGTGACGATCACCTCTGGCAGGATCTCGGCCTGTGGGAGCGCTCCGATCTCTCCCAGCTGATGCTGGAGAACTTCGAGCCGTTGGCCTTGCGCAACCACAAGGATATGAAGTGGAAGAAGTTCCTCTACAAGCAGTTGTGCGAGACGGAGGGCATCTATACATGTCGTGCGCCGAGCTGCGAAGTGTGCGCTGATTATCAAAACTGTTTTGGTCCCGAGGAGTGAGAATCTCATGAACCTGGGTTTCCTGAAGCTGGATCGTGCAAGTGCATATCATAAAAAGAGCTACACGCCTCTTCAGTCCCGGGCAGTAGGTGCCTACCTGGGGCTCGCCGTTGGCGATGCCCTGGGGGCAACCGTGGAATTCCTGGTGCCGAGGGAGATACAAGAGAGATACGGTGTGCAGCGTGATATACAAGGCGGCGGCTGGCTAAACCTGAAGCCGGGCCAAGTGACCGACGATACGGAGATGAGCCTGGCCCTGGGTCAGTCACTCATCGACAACGATGGCCTCGTCACCGAGGCGGTGGCCGAGTCTTTCAGCGATTGGATGCGCAGCAAGCCAGTGGATATAGGCAACACGGTGAGAAGAGGGATCGTGAACTACCGCACCACCGGCAAGACCACAGTGCCGGAGAACGACTACGATGCGGGCAATGGCGCCTGTATGCGCTCCCTGCCCATCGCCATCGCCTATCACAAGGCCGAACTGGATGTGTTGGCGCAGGCGTCCCGCGCCCAGTCCCACATTACCCACAACAATCAGCAGGCTGACGCGGGAACCGAGACCTTGCTGAGGATGCTGGGCGCCGCCATGGCCGGGGTTTCCAAACAGAGCCTGAAGGGAATGGCGCAGGAACTGGTGGAGCAACACACGGCCTTCCGTTTCGACCGGCGCCTGGTGGAGAATCCCAGCGGTTGGATCGTGGAGACACTTCAGGCAGTGTTTCAGTCCTTCTTCGCCCACGATGACTTCGAAACCATTCTGGTGGACGTGGTCAATCGTGGTGGCGATGCCGATACTACGGGTGCCATCGCCGGTATGCTGGCCGGGGCCTACTACGGAGTGGAGTTCATACCCTTACACTGGCTGAACGCGTTGGACCGCAAGGTGGCCTGCGACTGCGAGGTCCAGGCACTGGCTCTGTTGCACCTGGCCGAGCGCAGCCCAGAACCCCTGGTTATCACTTGATGGAAATCCATCGAAGTGCAGATAGGATGTAGGTCATGAACAAAGGGGATACCGAGCAGGCGTTGCTGGATGCATACCTGCGCCTGTTTGAACCGTACAAGGAGCAGCTGAAGCAGTTCGATGGTAGGGAAGGGGAGTATGGCAGCCGTTTCGCCCTGCTGTTCCGCCAAGTTCTGCGCATGCTGGTGCGTCCGGAAGAACTGAACCAGCAGATTCCCAAACTCTTTGTTACCGTAGCTCACAAGTACTTTGCAGGCGACAAGGAGACCATTCGCCACTTCAGCTACGAGGACAACCGACACTTCTTCCTGAGTGACCTCTACGACTGGTTGCAGATCCGCGAGCGGGGAAGAAAGATGCGCCTTATCGGGCGTTAGGGAAATGCTGGTCAATGTCATCCCTCGCTGGCGCTCGGGATGACATAGTGGTTAATGCCCTACACCGCACCCCAGCCCTCACGAACAGTGTCCGTGGCTGTTGAAAGTACGTCGTCGAGAGAGCTTGTGGGGTACTTGGGTTTGTAGCTCTTCATCTCTTCGTAGAGGGTGACGATTTTGTCGGCTGCGGACTGGCCCTTGAAGTCGCTTTTCTCGAGCACCAATTCGTCCAGTACCTCATTCCAGGGCACGCCTTGCACCAGGGGAATCAATATGAAGTTGATGCCGCCAACCTCCACCTGGGCCGGCTCCTTGATATTTACCACGTAGAGCAGGGCCAGCATCTCTTCTCCAAAATCATCCTGGTATTTTTCCACCAGGTGGTTGATAAAGGAGACATCGTCGATGGCGCCAATGAGCAGTTTCAGTTTCTCATCGGCGAGCAGCACGGCACCGCGCATAACCTCCACGGGTGGCTTGTGGTGGCCTTTCGCATCGGCTACCTCGCCCTGTACCAGTACCAGTTCACCGCGGTATCCGGTGACACCTTCGGTACTGGTCTTCTCCAGGAAGTTGGAGTTAAAAAGCAGGCCCGATTCATTGTATTTTTCCAGTGGCATAACGTTGCTCCAGTTACGATAAACGATACGCATCAGGAGCAATTCCCATACCATCAGCAGGGCGTTTTCCAAAAGCCATTTAATTCAGTGGTTTAGCTGTCTACATATCCGGTTTTGTCATCTCCCCGCTTGTTGGATTCCAGACAATTTCTTCTGAAGTAGACAATCCCAGACCCTGAAACAGAGATGGTGCAAGAGCAGGAGGTTGTGCTCCCGAGTGGTGCCTTATCCCGTGAACCCGGTTATTTGCGTCTGCTCCTGGAAGAGGGCTATTTATAGACAGGTGGGGAGGATTATGTAAGAACCGGCGTAAATTTATCCTGAAGTGGGGATTGCGGGCTGTTATTTCCCGCAAAAAAGCCATCCTGGGGTTGATTATCACTCATGTGTGGAGAACGCAGTTTACTGGAATGTTATTTGCTCGAAGGAGGTAAATGATTCAGGAGGAGTGATTATGCGATTTGGTATCGAGACTCCGCGTCGCCCCGTACTGCTCGTCATCATGGACGGTGTTGGGGTCAACCCCAGCAAGATCAACAATGCGGTAGCCGAGGCCGAGACCCCCCGTCTCGATGAGTATTTCTACCGGTACCCCTGGACCCTGCTGGAGGCTTCCGGTGAGGCGGCAGGGTTGCCGTACGGCCAGATGGGAAACTCGGAGGTTGGCCACATGACGCTGGGAAGTGGATCGATCGTGAGACAGGATCTGATTCTCATCGACGATGCGCTCAGGGATGAATCCTTCTTCAGCAATCCAGCCTTTCTGTCCGCGATTCAGCGAGCCAAGCAGAAGGGCAGACCCCTGCATCTCTTTGGACTGGTCTCCGATGGCGGTGTGCACAGCCATATCGGACACCTGCTGGGTCTCATAGAGCTTTGCAGACGGCAGCAGGTGAGGCCCCTGGTGCATATGGTGACCGATGGAAGGGATACCCTGCCAAAATGCGCGCGGGAGTATCTGCCGACACTGGAGGATGCACTGAGAGAGGCAGGTGGTTCCATCGCCACGGTCAGCGGGCGTTATTTCGCCATGGACCGGGATAATCGTTGGACCAGGGTGGAACGATCCTGGCGCGCCATGGTGCTGGGCAAAGGGCGCACCAGCCTGTCGGCAGTGACGGCGATAGAGATGGCATACGAGCGGAAGGAGAGCGATGAGTTTATCCAGCCCACCGTGGTTGGTGGCTACGAGGGTGCAGAGGATGGAGATGTGATTATCTCCTTCAATTTCCGCAAGGACCGCCCAAGGCAGATGGTGGGTGCCCTTGGAGATCCGGAATTCAGGGGCTTCGACCGCGGTGATTCGCCCTTGTTGGAAACGGTCTGCATGATGAGATACAGCAACGATCTCAATTTTCCCTACGCCTTCGAGTCAGAGAGACCGGAGGGTACGCTAAGCAGGGAGATCAGTAAGGCAGGTATTGGCCAGTTTCACTGCGCAGAGACGGAGAAGTACGCCCATGTCACCCATTTCTTCAATGGGGGCAGTGCCGATCCGGCATCGGGTGAGAGACACCTGTTGATACCCTCTCCCGACGTGGCCACTTATGATCTGAAGCCGGAGATGAGCGCACCGGCCGTGGCAGATGCGGTGATCGATGCGATTCAGCGCAGTCAGTACGGCTTCATCGTGGTGAACTTCGCCAATGGTGACATGGTGGGGCACACCGGCAAGTGTTCTGCGGTGCTGCAGGCAGTGGAGGTGCTGGATGCGCAGGTGGGTCGTATTCTGGATGCGGCAGTGAGTGGTGGCTATTCAGCCGTTGTGACCGCAGATCACGGCAACTGCGATCTGTTGATGGACCCCGAGACTGATTCACCCCATACACAACACACGCTACACCCGGTGCCCTGTATCGTGGTGGATGATCAGCATTCGGACTTGGTCAGCCATGGCAACCTGGCCATGGTGGCATCCACGGTTCTCGAACTAATGGGCCTGAAGGTGCCCGGTTACATGCTCCATGGCTCCCTGTTTGTTCATAAACATTCCCCCCAGGCGCCAACCCATAACAGAAATGCGGCTTGATTTGGTTACAAGGGCAGGGAAGGAAAACGGCTGTCTGCCTGGGCGGCGTATTGGCGTGCCTTGAGATGGGCGGCCAGGGCGCTGTCCATGGTCTGGAAATGGAGAGAGAACCAGGCCGGTAACTGCTCGACGACGTAGGCGCGGGCCAGCAGGATATTGCCCTGCTCAACCCGCACGCTGAAGCGGTGCATCTCGCCCAGCACGCGCTGGTGTTCACCCATGTGTTCGTTGATGGCGGGAAAGCCGCTCTCTTTCATCCGGGCGTTTTCCGCGTCGAAGTGGTTACGGGTATGCATCGCGAGTTCCTCGAACAGTTGGATGAACTCTGTCTTGTCGGCCTTCTCCAGGCGGTTGACCAGCTCGACGAACTCCCGATGGGTGTCATCCATCTCGGCAATGCCGAGTTTGTACTGCTCTTCGAACAGGTCAGTCAGCACTGATCTCTCCCTTCTGCCGGTGTACGATGGTCTTGGCGGTCTTGTTGATCACGTAGTTGAGATAGTCATTCAGGTTGTAGTACTGCTGGTCGAGGGCGAGGGTGGAGAGCCCGTCGATCAACTCCCGGAGCCTGGTGATCTCTTCCAGGCTTCTGCCACAGGTGAGGCAGCGTGTGCCGTCATCCCGGCATGCACTCTTGCCCTTGCAGGCCATGAAAGTTCCCATGTCAGTGTCTCCTAACAGCCAATGTCCTGGGTTGCGCTGAGCGCTTCCGATACGGGGTGAGTATATCCAGCAGCGGTTAGCAGGTCATCCACATCGGCCTCGATGATCTCGATGTTCATCTTGGCGCAGAATCTACGCTCCTTGTCATTGGGCTCGGGAATTAGTGCCCAACCCGCCGGCTCGTCTGCGGCATAGATGATATCGGAAAGCACCATGCGTTCCGTATCGCGGTTCATGCGTAGGCCGATGAAGAGGTACTGCCTGTTCTTGCGGTACTCCTTCAGGTAGTCCGGTATGGCGAAACCACCCATCAGTTCGGTGATGTAGTCCACGTAGTCCGCATCGGATGCCACATAGGTGGCGTCCGGAAGGGGGCTGCCCATGGGCTTGAAGAGAATGGGAAGACTGGGGTCAACCTCGTTCTGATCAATCTCCGTCTCCGAGTATTTCTCCCCATCGTAGTGGTGAATGCGGAAGCGATAATCGGTGCCCATCGTTCTGGCGATACCGCGGATAAGGGTGTGGGGGGTGTCGTTATAACTTTGTTGCAGCTGGGTGTCCCGATTGATGTCCACCACGTAGTTGGGCTTTATCTCGTCAATCCAGTCGTGAATCGGCGCACGGGTCCATTCGGTATCACCGTAGGTGGTATCGAGAAAACGGTTCACCGCTGTTCTGCCCCTTTTCAGTTCCACATCCATGGCGGCACGCGCAAATTCGTACATTAGACGTGGTGCCATCGGCTTGCCGTTGTTCATGGCAAGGATAAGGCTGTCACTATCTGCCGGTATGGGTTCGTTGGTTTCCGTATTGGTGGATCCCTTCAGTGCACCCGCACCGAGGTAGGGGACGATCTTCCCCTCCTTGATGCCCTGGATGATGGATTGAAGATCTGTATTGGCCATCTGCTCACTCCTGTTCTGTTTTCTGACCGCACACCACTGGGTGGTGGACAGCTGCTGCTATTTATTCACTTGAAGCAATAGCCAGGCCAAAGCGGCAAGAGCGCATGGAATCAGGGGGTTAGCCTGTTTCGTCTGGCCCATGAAGGCTCGAATTGTCGCGTTTGCGACAAATCTTGGTGGTTATCTCCACACCGAAAATAGACGGGCTGCTTTGTTTTTAAAGCGGTTATCGATTCCCCGCTGGATTGGCACGGAATGTGATGATGATTGGATTATGTATATCAACCGACAGAGGAACGCGTAATGCAGGAATCCGATTTCCATGAGGTGGCAGACGAGTTCATTCATCTGGCCAACGAACTGAGTGAAGAGTGGGCCATGCCGTTTTTGAGCGCGGCCTTCATGTACGCTGCCGCACGCTACAACACCTTCTTCTTTTACGAGACCGACGGTGCCGAGGATAAGCAGGCCGACGCCATCGAATACTACTGCGATCAATACCGCAAGATGATGCAGGAGACCATGCAGGAGTTGGGGGCATGATGGCGGCAGATCAGCTACATCATCAAGAGGCAGCTATGCATATCAATCGGGTTGCATTGGAGTGGGCATCAGATCGCGCATTTGAACCCCTGCACGTGGATTGCATCACGGCTGTGATGCTCAAGATCCTGGATGGCAAATGCAAGATGGGTGAGACAGAACAGTCGATGATCAAGCCGCTTTATGAAATGACTTCCAACCTGATGGGAGTTCATTTCGATCAGCGGGTTCACAAGGCAATAGGGATGGCCATGGCCAATCCGAGAAATCAGTGGAAGGATGAGATCCATACATTGCGACTGCGTGCGGAAGAGGTAATACCGAAGCCTGTGATGAAAGCCTTTAAGCAGCACCTGCGGGAATCACTTTTTGCCGCGCGACTTTCATGACCATCTTCGGAGTACACGCATTTGAATGAATTCGGCTTTGACTACCACTCCTCCGGCCCGGACTTCTCCTTCTTTTCCGAAGGTGGCGAGATGTCGATTGGACCCTATATCCCCGAGGTAAGGGATTGCGTCAGTTGCGGAGTATGCGTTAACAGTTGCCCCACCTATGGGGTAAAGGCGGAGGAGATCTATGGTCCTCGTGGCCGAATCCGGTTGATAGAGCGGGTGCTCATAAAGAACGATGTCCTGGACGATGAAGAGTTGGAGGCGCTGGGTGCTTGTACGCTCTGCAGGGCCTGCGAGACGGTGTGTCCGTCCAAGATGGATTATAACGAGCTTTATCGTCAGGCAATGGAGGCGATAGATCACAAGCCGTACAGTGGGTGGGCGATCAAGTTGCTGCTTGACTGGGTGGCTGACCGACGATCAGCACAGCGACTGCTGAACACCCTGGCTCATATCTATCAGCGCAGCGGGATGCAGAGAGTTGTTAAGAAGTTTCCGCTGAAAGGCGATTTCAGGCAGTTTGAAAAGCTATTGCCGGTGCCCCTCGTGTCAATGCCGGTTCCCGACTACAGCCAGACGAAAATTCCTGAGCACCGGGGAGAGGTGGTGCTGTTCACCGGCTGCGTATCAAACATCATTGATACCCAGACACATAATGCGACGATCAGGTTGTTGACGTGCCTGGGCTACGACGTGCGTGTTTTGGAGAATCAAACATGCTGCGGTGCTATCTATGCCCATAACGGCGAGATGGGGCGAGCCAAAGGCTGTGCAGGGAAGAATATTGATGCCATTACCGAGAGCGGTGTCAGTTCTGTCATCTATAACGCCAGTGGATGTGGTGCTTTCCTGAATGAATACCCTGCCTTATTGAACGATGATGGCGGAGACGAGTCGCCAAACGCCCTGTCGACGATAGACGTGATGGACTTTCTGGTGGGTACAAAAGAACTAGGCAGCCTGCCATTCCGGGAACTGAAGGCAAGGGTGGCGGTTCACGAGCCGTGCAGTCAGCGCAATGTGCTCAAGAACCAGGAAGTGGTCTACGATTTACTGGCAAATATCCCGGGACTGGAGGTCGTCCCGCTCCCCGGCAACAACATGTGTTGCGGAGCAGGAGGCACCAAAATGGTGACTCAGCCAGAGCTTGCAGAACCACCACGGGATGAAAAGGTAAGTGCCCTAGTGGAGAGTGGGGCCGATATACTTATCAGTACAAACCTCACCTGTGCCCTGCACCTGTCAACGGGTGCTCGCGAGGCGGACCATGAGATCGAGGTCATGCACCCGGCACGACTTATTGCCCAACAGTTGATCTGAGTTCCCTGCGCTGCAGACGGACAGTTAGTCGTGGTCATTCTTTATGGTGTAGTGAGCTACACACCATATGGGTGTTTTTAGAGACAAATTTGCCGTTAGGGGATGTGTCTGCTTTGCGATGTGGAAGAAAATTATCAATTCGTCGACTAGTAAGGTGTAGCCTTTACCTGGTAAACACCCCCGATCACCAGGTACTCCTCCTCTCCTTGTAGTTGTCCAGGCAGCAGCCCAGGGAAGTAGAGCAGCTTTGCCAGCGGTACCTTTACCTCCAGGATATAGTCGCCAAACTCATCGGAGCGTTCACGATCTTTGGTGAAGGAGTTGAGGTTGTTCAGTACCAGCAGGTAGTGGTGCTTGTCAGGCTGTTCCAGCACTTCGTGCTCTTCAATACGGTTTACACCCCGGTACAGGGTGATATGGCGCTTATTGGGAAAGAGTTGTTTGATCTCGTACTGGCAGTATGAGTACAGCAGGTCCAGTTGAGACTCGAGGGCGTTGGCGTTGTAGAGCCCTTCGGCGCGCGCTGTCAGGTAGGCTTGGTAGTTGCGCGAACTGAAATCCGTCAGTGGTCCGCCGTGGTTTCTCGGCAGCAGTCCAAAGCGGGATTCGACCCAGCTCTTCAGTACGGCTGCCTCTTTACCATCCGCATCGAAATGCCAGCCGCGCAGTATGCGCAGATAGTTTGCGCGGTGGCGTTTTCTTCCCGGCGAGTTCTCGTCGAAACCCGCCTCTTCAAGATTATCCAGCAGAAAGCTGGAGCGCATGTAGTCGCCGAAGTTTTCCGCTCTTCGCTGCTTACTGTCGACACTTTTCAGACCGCTGAAGAACGCTTCGTGCAGCTCGTTCACACCATCGATATGGAGTGGGGCAGGGTTCTCCTGAAAGGTGAGCCCGCCTAGAATCACCGCAGGCAGATTGCAGCGGTTTACCGGCAGCCTGGCATGGGCCGGCAGGGTGGCCTGTCGGGACTCTGTTTGTCTGTGATCATCCATACATTCTGCGGGGGTTTGTAGTAAATGCGACCCTGTTTCAAATTATAGGACATCAGGAAATATCCATTAATAACAGTGTCTTATAGATATTTTTCCTTGTTGGCACATGCCTTGCAATTTTGGGAATGACCGAGTGACTTTTACATGCAGTCACAACTATTAAGTCATCAAACAAGGCAATTAGTAAGGAGAATTAACATGGCGCTGCGTCAATGTGCAATCTACGGTAAGGGCGGTATCGGTAAGTCTACCACTACCCAGAACCTGGTGGCTGGTCTGGCCGAACTGGGTAAGAAAGTCATGATCGTTGGTTGTGACCCAAAGGCTGACTCCACCCGTCTTATCCTCCACTCCAAGGCCCAGAACACCATCATGGAGATGGCTGCTGAGGCCGGTACCGTCGAAGACCTGGAGCTGGAAGATGTGTTGAAGACCGGCTACGGCGACATCAAGTGTGTTGAGTCCGGTGGTCCTGAGCCTGGTGTTGGCTGTGCTGGTCGCGGCGTAATCACCGCTATCAACTTCCTGGAAGAGGAAGGCGCCTATGAAGATGATCTCGACTTTGTCTTCTACGACGTACTGGGTGACGTTGTATGCGGCGGCTTTGCCATGCCTATCCGTGAGAACAAGGCCCAGGAGATCTACATCGTTGTATCCGGCGAGATGATGGCCATGTACGCCGCCAACAACATCTCCAAGGGTATCGTGAAGTACGCCAACTCCGGTGGCGTGCGTCTGGCAGGTCTGATCTGTAACTCCCGTAACACCGATCGTGAGGACGAGCTGATCATGGCGCTGGCTGCCAAGCTGGGTACCCAGATGATCCACTTCGTTCCCCGCGACAACGTGGTACAGCGTGCCGAGATCCGTCGTATGACCGTTATCGAGTACGACCCCGCTGCCAAGCAGGCGGACGAGTACCGCACCCTGGCCCAGAAGGTTATCGACAACGAGCTGCTGGTCATTCCTGAGCCCTGCACCATGGACGAGTTGGAAGACCTGTTGATGGAGTTCGGCATCATGGAAGAGGAAGACGAGAGCATCGTGGGTCAGACCGCGGCTGCCGAGGCCTCTTAATTCATGTAGTTCCTTTGTGATCGCCTTGCATTGATTTGCTCCCCCGGTTTCGGGGGAGCAGCGGGGCGAGGCCAATAAGGCCAGTACTGAAAACTTTTTCCATTGCCTGTGCATCCACAGATTAGTGGTGGCAGGAGAGGAGATGATTATGTCAGACATGACACGCGAAGAGACAGAAGCCCTCATCCAAGAGGTGCTTGAGGTCTATCCAGAAAGTGCTAAGAAGGACCGCGCCAAGCACCTGACCGTTAACGATCAGGAAGTTGAGCAGTCCAAGAAGTGTATTACATCCAACCGCAAATCCCTGCCCGGCGTTATGACCATCCGTGGTTGTGCCTACGCCGGTTCAAAGGGTGTGGTGTGGGGTCCTATCAAGGACATGATCCACATCTCTCATGGCCCCGTTGGTTGCGGTCAGTACTCCCGCGCCGGTCGCCGTAACTACTATGTCGGTACTACCGGTATCAACACCTTCGGCACCATGAACTTCACATCCGATTTCCAGGAAAAGGATATCGTGTTTGGTGGTGACAAGAAGCTGTCCAAGATCATGGAAGAGATCGAAACCCTGTTCCCCTTGAACAAGGGCATCACCGTGCAGTCCGAGTGTCCTATCGGTCTGATCGGTGACGACATCGAAGCGGTGGCCAAGAAGACCACTGCCGAGATCGAGAAGCCTGTTGTACCCGTGCGCTGCGAAGGCTTCCGCGGTGTATCCCAGTCCCTGGGTCACCACATCGCCAACGACGCAGTACGTGACTGGGTACTGGGCAACCGCGACGGCGATACTAGCTTCGAGGCAACCGATTACGATGTGACCATTATCGGTGACTACAACATCGGTGGTGACGCCTGGGCATCCCGTACCCTGCTAGAGGAGATGGGTCTGCGTGTAATCGCCCAGTGGTCCGGTGACGGCACCATCGCCGAGATGGAGAACACTCCCAAGGCGAAGCTGAACCTGCTGCACTGCTACCGCTCCATGAACTATATCTCCCGTCACATGGAAGAGAAGTACGGTATTCCCTGGATGGAGTACAACTTCTTCGGTCCAACCAAGATCGCCGAATCCCTGCGCAAGATTGCCGGGTTCTTCGACGAGACCATTCAGGCCAATGCCGAGAAGGTCATCGAGAAGTACAAGGCGGAGTTCGACGCGGTTATCGCCAAGTATCGTCCACGCCTGGAAGGCAAGAAGGTGATGCTCTACGTGGGTGGTCTGCGTCCACGTCACGTGATCGGAGCCTACGAGGATCTGGGCATGGAAGTGGTCGGTACCGGCTACGAGTTTGCCCACAACGACGACTACGACCGCACCATCAAGGAGATGGGTAACGCAACGCTGATCTATGACGATGTGACCGGTTACGAGTTCGAGGAATTCGTGAAGAAGGTCAAGCCTGATCTGATCGGATCCGGCATCAAGGAGAAGTACATCTTCCAGAAGATGGGTATCCCCTTCCGCCAGATGCACTCCTGGGATTATTCCGGTCCCTATCACGGCTATGACGGCTTCGCCATCTTTGCCCGTGACATGGATATGACCCTGAACAACCCCTGCTGGAGCAAGATCGAAGCGCCCTGGCTGAAAAGCGAGGAAGCCCCTGAGGCTGCCGCCGCGGGTGCCTGATCCTTCAGTCCTGTCGGCCCCTTGTGTTAGGGCCGACAGGACGGGATCCAACCGGTTTTATTAATTCACCTGGCCCGTATGTCCACAGATTGGTGGCGCGGGAGGAGAAACATCATGAGTCAAGTAGTCGAAGATATTAAGCCGAGCTATCCGCTGTTCCGCGAAGAGGAATACAAGGATACCCTGAAGAACAAGCAGGAGATGTTCGAGGAGAAGGTGCCACAGGACAAGATCGAAGAGACCTTCCAGTGGAGTACCACCGTCGAATACAAGGACCTGAACTTCAGCCGTGAGGCCCTTACCGTAAACCCGGCCAAGGCCTGTCAGCCCTTGGGCGCAGTACTCTGTGCCCTGGGTTTTGAGAAGACCCTGCCCTATGTACACGGATCTCAGGGTTGTGTGGCCTACTTCCGTACCTATTTCAACCGTCACTTCAAGGAGCCGGTAGCCTGTGTTTCCGACTCCATGACTGAGGATGCAGCGGTGTTCGGTGGTCAGAAGAACATGTTCGCTGGCCTGGAGAACGCCAAGGCGCTCTACAAGCCCGAGATGATCGCCGTATCCACCACCTGTATGGCCGAGGTTATCGGTGACGATCTGAACGCCTTTATCGGTAACGCCAAGAAGGAAGGGCATATCGAACAGGAGTTCCCCACACCTTTCGCGCATACCCCGAGTTTCGTGGGTTCCCATACCACCGGTTGGGACAATATGTTCGAGGGTATCCAGCGCTACTTCACCCTCAACTACATGGAAGACAAGGAGGTTGGCAGCAACGGCAAGATCAACATCGTGCCCGGCTTCGAGACCTACCTCGGTAACTATCGTGTGATGAAACGCATGATGGAGGAGATGGGTGTGGATTACAGCCTGCTGAGTGATCCCAGCGAGGTACTGGATACTCCGGCGGATGGCGAGTACCGCATGTACGACGGTGGCACCACCATCGACGAGATCAAGGATGCGCCCAACGCTATCGATACTCTGTTCCTGCAGCCTTGGCAGTCCGTCAAGAGCCGCAAGTTCACCAAGAATACCTGGAAGCAGGATGCCAGCGACGTTGCCATCCCCATGGGTCTCGGTGCAACCGACGAGTTCCTGATGAAGGTCTCTGAGCTCACCGGCAAGCCTATTCCCGAGTCCCTGACCCGCGAGCGTGGCATCCTGGTGGACATGATGACCGACAGCCATGCCTGGCTGCACGGCAAGAAGTTCGGCCTCTACGGCGATGCCGACTTCGTCATGGGAATGGCGAAGTTCCTGATGGAACTGGGTGCAGAGCCTACCCATGTTCTTTGTAACCACGCCAACAAGCGCTGGAAGAAGGCAATGGAGAAGATACTCTCCGAGTCTCCTTACGGTCAGAACAGCGAGGTACATATCGGCAAGGACCTGTGGCACTTCCGTTCACTGATGTTCACCAACAAGCCGGACTTCATGATCGGCAACAGTTACGGCAAGTTCATCCAGCGTGACACCCTGCACAAGGGCAAGGAGCACGAGGTACCACTGATCCGCATCGGTTTCCCGATCTTCGATCGTCACCACATGCATCGTGATACCACCCTGGGTTACGAGGGCGCCATGTACATGCTGAAGATGCTGGTCAACTCGGTATTGGAACGTCTCGACGAAGAGACCCGCGGTATGGGTACCACTGACTACAACTACGACCTGGTTCGCTAATACGAACACCGGTGGCGCTCTATGCGCCACCGGGGTCATTGAGGAGTGATTCCCATGCCCAATGTGATGATACGAGTGAAAGATGATGGCGCACTCCTGTTCTATATCGCCAAGAAGGACCAGGAGGACGAGATCGCCACGGTGGAGACCGATACCGAGGATACATGGGGCGGTGAGGTGGAACTGACCGACGGTTCCAAGTACTACATCGATCCCATCAGTCCGAGACCGTCGTTTCCTACCACCCTGCGTTTCAAGCGTGCTTAAGAGTTATTGAAGGAGAGCTGTCATGGCCCTAGCTATTGTAAGAGATGTATGTACCGCCTGCGGTGACTGCGAGCCGGTATGTCCCACCAAGTCCATCAAACCCTTCAAGGGCGTCTACATGATCGAGGCCGATGGATGCACCGAATGTGAAGGTGAGCACGACGTGCCCCAGTGTCTGGACGTCTGCATGGAAGACGACTGCATCATTCCCGCATAACCCCTTACTACAGCAGGCCGGTGTTTCCCGGCCTGCTGCTAGATAAGGCTCAGACTAAGCTTAGGAGGTTTCAATGGGCGCAACCACGATCAGCAACGACATAGCATTGCGCATTGGATTGGCGGCCCGCGATATACCGGAAACGGATGCAGCGAGGCTGCTCAAAGTTCTCGATGATGCGATAGGTCTGCCTCCCAACAAGAAAAAACTCTCAGGTCTGACAATAAAGAGCCTGAAGTCCGCGGCCGACGGTGAGTTTTCCGATATCGACAAGGCGGCGCTGGAGAGCGCCCTGGGTTTCCTGAAAGGGGAGACCGTTATCGAGGCAGAGCCGCTGCCCGAGATCGAGGCATACACGGAAGGTGACATGCCCAACAGTATTCGCGTGGCCTGTGCATCCAACAAGGGTGAGATGCTGGATGGCCACTTCGGTTCCTGCCGGCGATTCCTGGTCTACCAGGTCTCGAAGACCGAGAGCCGTCTGGTGGATATCCGTTCCATAGACGACAGTCAGGCCAATGGTGACAAGAACGGCTATCGCGCCTCCATCATCAAGGATTGCCAATTGTTGTTCGTTGGCTCCATCGGTGGCCCTGCAGCGGCCAAGGTGGTGAGAGCGGGAGTACACCCCATCAAGAAACCCAAGGCGGTACCGTCTCGCGAAGAGATCGCGGAACTGCAGGGTGTAATCGGAGATACGGCCCCACCCTGGTTGGCCAAGGTGATGGGCCAGTCTCCCGAAGAGCGCATTCGTTTCGAGCAGGAGGAGGTTGAGGCATGATCTCCCAGCAGCAACTCAGTGAAATCAGCACATGGCTGGATGACCAGTCTATTGGCAGCGGTATCGATCACCAGTTGCGAGAGCGCTACCCGGAGATTCACTTCACCTACTGCATGGATGATGACGTGATCGCCGCAAAGCCTGTGGCCGAACATGCCCAGTTCAATCTCTACCTGGTCGATAGCAGTAACCACTGTCTGGGCTTTACCCACAACCTGGACTCAGCCAGTGGTCTCGTTGTCGCAGAGATCGAAGACGAATGACAAGCCAGGCGATGAGCAAGGAAGAGGAGGACCTGACACCCAGGGCGGACTGTTTGGATTGTCCCCATCGTAGTGACCGTCTGCGTGCCGGGCGCTGCATCCCCGGCGTCTCCTGTGTTCGGGTTATCAGCGGCAGGCAGATAGCGAATTTTTTTAAGAATAATCCTGACCTGGCAGATCTCTACGCCGGAGATGAATTCTGGGAGCGTCGGGCTATCGCCGCCCGTTACCTCTCCTGGAAACGGCTGATGGAGATGCTGGATGATCCGGATGAGGTGGTACGGCGGGTCCTGGCATACCGGCTGCCGGTTGAGGCATTGACCTCGCTTATTCGAGATCCAGATCGCGAGGTTCGTATTACCGTCGCCGACAGGCTTCCTGTGGAGCAACTCGAACAACTGGTAACCGACGAGGACTACCTGGTACGCCAGTACGTGGCAAAACGCTTGAGTATAGGACGGCTGTTCAGGATGATCGCCGACCCGGACCGAGAGGTTCGCAAGACTGTAGCGAAACGGCTCCCCCAGGAAAGCCTGGCCCTGATGATGCACGACTCGGCGGCGGAGATACGCCTTGTGGTCGCGGAGCGTATCGAACCTGACGCGTTGCGCAATCTGTTGCGGGACCGGGATTGGCGGGTGCGGCTTGCTGCGTGCCAAAGAGCGCACCACAAGGACCTCGAGCCGTTGCTCGACGACGAAGACGAAGATGTCAGGTCGTTTGTACGTGAGCGTTACAACTGGCTACAGGAGCAATCATAGAAATGCATCCTTTCGCACAATATATCCAGATTCTCGGCAAGGGGCGCAACGGTATGCGTTCCCTTACCGAGCAGCAGGCTTACGAGGCGATGCAGATGATCAGCTGCTATGATGTTGAGCCTGAGCAGATTGGCGCCTTCCTGATGCTGATGCGGGTAAAAGAGGCATCAGCGGAAGAGTTGGCCGGCTTTACACGGGCACTTCGTGAAAGTCTGCCAGTTCCACAGGATCACCTGGTGCCGGCTATCGACTGGGCAGCCTATGCAGGAAAGAAGCGGCAGCTTCCCTGGTTCCTGTTGGCTGCACTGGTAGTGGTGGGCCGGGGTTATCCGGTAGTGATGCACGGAATGAACTGGAGTGATGAGCGGCTCTACGTGCCCGATGCGCTTGATGTGCTGGATATGACGCCTGCTACATCACTGAAAGATGCCCAGCACCAACTCAAGGAGCACGGCTTCTCCTATCTGCCCATTAGTAAGATGTCGGCCCTGACCACCCAGCTGATGCGTACACGGGAGCTGACAGGCCTCAGGTCACCACTGCAGACAGTAGCCCGTATGCTGAACCCGTTTTCCGCACCACTCTCGTTGATGGGGGTTTTTCACCCCAATTTTGCCGAGATCCATCAGCGTGCCGCAGAGCTTCTTGAGCAACCCAATGCACTTATGTGTAAAGGTGAGGGTGGCGAGCTGGAACGAGTCCCCGATCGCAGCGTAGAACTCTATGGATTGTCGGGCGGGCGTCCCTGGCATGACGTGTGGCAACAGATGACCAGACCGGGAACCGAAACGAAACCAGAAAAACTTAACCTGAATCACTTCCGCGCCGTGTGGGAAGGAGATGCGGAAGATGGCTATGGTGAAGATGCGGTGGCCGGTACCCTGGCGTTGGTAATCAAGGCACTTGACCTGGAGTCAGACTCCGAGTCAGCACACCGCTTGGCAAGGGTTTGGTGGCAAGAGCGACACCACGCCTCTGCGGAACGGGAGGCTATCTGATGGCCGGGCCCGCTATTTCCGTCGATGAGCTAAAGCGGGTCTGTGATTCCGCCGAGCCCACTGCAGGTATCAATGTACTCAATCTCCGGTTGCGTACCCTGATGCCGGAGCTGGAGTGCGAACATGTCTTGAATCGCGGCAACTGGCACCGTCTTGGCGGTGTGGTGGACCGTGAGTATCGTCCGGTTGCCGAGAACCTGGAGCAGTGGGCCGAGGAGCAGATGGAAGACGACCTCGAAGGCCTGTTGGCCCGTTACATGGACGAGGGCTATTTCGTTACCCGTTATGCGGGCACCACTCACTACTTCACCATTCCCACGGGTGACGGCGCCAGCGACTTCATGCAACTGGAGGTAGAGGAGTTGCAGGAAGTTCTGGATCGGGCCATGGTTGATCGGGACTGGTTTCCCGACACCCTCGACGAGTTCGTGGACCCTCTCGATTATCCGAGACTGGAACCGGAACCCGTAGGGAAGCCCTTCTATCGTTTCAGACGATTAACCGAGATCGGCAAGCTCCTCAACGAGTCCCCAAGGGAGAACCAGGCGCTTTATAACCTGCGACGTTTCTTCGAGGACTGGTCCGAGAGCAGTGCCTCCGAGTCGGGACACTTCTGCCGTTACTGGGTGCTGGCGCTGCGTGAGTATATGGACAGCGAAGGTGAGTGCCGCATGAGTGGCAAGCCCATTACAGTCTACGCTGGTGATCTTCCAATACTTCCAGCCAGCGGTGCCCTGAACGGGGCGGAACTGGCCAATGCCATTCACAGCTATGACCACGATTTTGGCTATCCATTTGCATGGTACTTCATGCTGCTGACGAGCAAGGCCTCCAACTACGAACTGGCGGATGCCGTGTTGCAGGACCAGGTCGGCGCCTACGACTACCTGCCGCCCCGGGATCTCAAGGTGTTGAGATCGTGGGAAGAGCGGCCATACGGTGTTTAGAAGGTAACGACGCTCTCACCACCATGCTCGATCCAACCGTGGATCATCTTCTTGGTAGTGAAACCACTGGCGCAGTGGCCCTGTGAATCAATCACGATCACGCCGCCGCGTCCCTTCACCTTTCTGGTCAGGTATTCGATGCCGTAGGCCACGGCAGAATTGGCATTGTCCCCGCGCATATCGATGGCATCGGAGATGGTCTTGGCCAGGGCGGTGCGCATAAAGTCTTCCCCGTATCCGGTGGCAGAGACCGCACAGGTTTCGTTGTCTGCATAGACGCCGGCTCCGATGATAGGTGAATCCCCCACGCGACCCCGGCGCTTATTGACGATGCCGCCGGTGGAAGTGGCTGCGGCCAAGTTGCCTTGTGGGTCGCGGGCAATGGCACCGATGGTGCCATATTTCTGATCTTCACTGTCCGCTTCGTCACTATCGTGGTCCAGCATCATGCGGTGTTGCAGTCGTGCCTCTTCCAATTGGGCGATGCGGTCTTCGGTGAAGAAGTAGTGATCCGGTATACGTACCATGCCGCAATGGTCGGCAAACTGCATGGCGCCTTCACCAATGAGCATCACGTGCTCGCTTACAGCCATGACAAGGCGTGCTAGCTGAATCGGGTTGGCAATATTGCTTACAGCGGCGACAGCGCCGGCGGAGACGTCCTGACCATTCATGATGGCTGCATCCATCTCCACCTTACCGTTTTCATTCAGTACGGAGCCGCAGCCGGCATTGAAAATAGGGTCATCTTCCAGCAACGACGCACAGGTTTCTGCTGCCTCCAAAGCGCTTCCGCCGAGCGTGAGTATTTCACGGCCATGCTCAAGGACATTGCGGATACTGTCCATATAACGCAGGGCGGTCTTCTGGTCTTTCACATTGTCGAGTGCTCCCGCACCCCCATGCACCATTAGTGAGAAATTGTTTTCCATCGATTTGTCTTTCAGTTTCTTATGTTGAGAGATCGTTACCACAGTCGCTTATTGAGCTCTACCTTGAGACGTTGCCGCACTGGCTCTGGACCGGCAAGCATGATCATCAGCTTGCCGACGAGTATTGGTCCCCAGTTTACGATGACCACGCCTTCACCAGTTGTAGCATCATATTCGAGTCCCTTGAGGTCGATGCCGGACAGGCTGGTGTGCCAGGTCTTGAAATAGCGCGACTCCCACTCGGGGATATCCAGTTTCATAGCGATGGCAGTGGGATAGGATGCTCCGTTAAAACGGGGGTTGCACTCGATGGCAACGTAGCGTGTCTCGTTGTCTTTCTCCACGACCGCCACATCGAAAGCGAAGACATCCTTGAAGCCCTGTTCTGCCATCCACTTGGCCATGGGCTCCACTACCTCCCAGGGTTCATGCCTTGCAGGGTAGACGTTGCCTTGGTGGGCGGTTCCTTCGAGGATCTGCTCACTAGTTAACAGGCGCCTGTATGTGTTTTCCTTGACTTCGTATTGCATATTAAGAAAGCAGTCGGTGCGCACCTCCTCCTGTACCTGTACCGGAGTAGAGGGATCGAAACTCTTTACCGCGTGCAGCAGGGACTTCATGTGTTCGCAACGATAGATGCCCACACCGGAGACGGAGATGGCCGCCTTCAGGTAACAGGGGTAGGTGAACGACTCGGCTTCTATTGCCGTGATTTCATCTACGCGTTCGAAACAGATCGTCTCCGGAACCGGTACGCCCAACTCATTCGCCAGTACCATGAAGCTGTTTTTTGAATTGGTGATCTCCACCACATCGGACCACGATTTATCCCGGTGCGCACGGTACTCATCCTGACCGAAGAAGAACACGGAGGGTTGAAAATTGGGATGTAGTGAAATCTGTTGGAGGTTGGTATTCCACACCACCCGCTGGGTGTGGTTCAGCCCGACTCTCTCGTAGTGGGCACAGATGGCTCGCCATTCTGGCTTCAGGTGTGGAGAGAGTTGGATGATGTCCTCACCCTGGGTCATGCCTAGTGCCCGGGCCGAATAGAACTCGTTGCCCGTAACCTCTTCCGCAGTACAGTGCATGATGTCGTGATTGTATAGCCGTCGGGTTGGCACACTGTTGAGGACAGGCAGGATGGTCTTTCCCGTATGAATACCAAGACCCGTAGCAAGCTTCTGCACCATAGTAACCTCCTGTTCATAAGCTCATTCGTCTTGAATATCCCTATCCGCAAGAAGCGTTCCACGTTGCCGATAAAACAGGGGGGAGAGACGTTGGTGCTGCTCGCCAAGCTTTATAACTACTTGTCAGGTATGGGAAAAAGAGCTGTGTCATATTGAGGGTAGGGCGTACGGATAGGTTGTGCATGGCGCTGTACGGCAAAGAAGGAGAGTCACTGTTACTGCACTGATCGAGTGCGCTTCTGATTGATAGCTATCCTTGCTGGTGCAGCTTCTCTGCATGCGGACGCACCAAAAAGCGTCGTTTTGCCTTGGTTTATAGCGGTATCGGGGATGCAGGCCTATTTCTTGCTCATGCATTGCAGGCAGTTTTCATGAAACAGACTTGGAGAGATGTAGATGTTTGAAAATACCTTGACCGTCATCCTGGCTGGTGGACACGGGTCCCGCCTCAGTCCGCTGACCAGGGATCGGGCCAAGCCGGCGGTTCCTTTCGGGGGTAAGTACCGCATCATAGATTTTGCCCTGGTCAACTGCCTACACTCCGGACTGCGGCGCATCCTGGTGTTGACCCAGTACAAGTCTCACTCCCTGCAGAAGCACCTGCGCGATGGCTGGTCGCTGCTCAATCCGGAACTGGGTGAGTACATTACGGCGGTGCCGCCGCAGATGCGGACCGGTGACAGCTGGTATGGAGGTACTGCCGACGCGGTCTATCAGAATCTGTACATGCTCAAGCGTAGCGGTGCGGAGAAGGTGCTGATCCTGTCCGGGGATCACATCTATAGGATGGACTACGCTGCCATGCTGGAGTTTCACGAATCCCGGCAGGCCGGCCTGACCGTCGCCTGCATGGCAGTACCCCGGCCCGAGGCGAGACAGTTCGGCGTGATGGCCGTCGATGGAGATGATCGCGTGAAACGCTTCGAGGAGAAACCGGATGATCCTGCACCGATACCTGATGACGAGGAGCACTCCCTGGTATCGATGGGGATCTATGTCTTCTCCATGGATATGTTGTTGGAGGTGCTTGAGCAGGATGCCTTGAATTCCAACTCCGGTCATGATTTTGGTAAAGACATCATCCCCGGCCTGATAGAGGGCGGTAGCGTATACGGCTATTCCTTTGGCGGGGATACGGGGCGAGTCAGTCCGGATCGTTATTGGCGCGACGTGGGTACACTCGACAGCTTCTACGAGGCCAACATGGAGTTGCTCGATCCGGTGCCCTCCCTGGACCTCTACCAGCCTGATTGGCCGATACGGACCTACCAGTCCCAGTACCCGCCTGCTCGCACCGTACCCGGTAAGTCGGGTAGCGAGGGTATCTTTATAAACTCCATCGCTGCGGGTGGGGTAGTGATCGCCGGTGGCGGTGTTCAGCATTCGATCCTTTTTCCAGAGGTAAGAATCGGGGATGAGGCGATGATCCATGATTCGATCCTGTTCAATAACGTGGAGGTAGGTGACGGTGCTGAACTGGAGCGGTGCATCGTGGACAAGGATGTGAAGATTCCGCCGGGTGCACGTATCGGTTTTGATCCAGAGCGGGATGCTGAGCGTTTCGCCATCAGTGAAAAGGGCGTCGTAGTGGTACCTAAAGGGTATGTCTTCGATTGAGAGACGTGTTTCCCCGGTACGTCGCAGATCCTCCATTTCAGACCGATTGTCGCAAATGCGACAATCGGTTTTTCCTATAAAAACCTTATAAAACAACCTGGTACAGAGTGGCATGTCCATTGCACTGACACTGGTTAATACAACCAGAGAGTCGTGTCATGAAGCAGAAAGACATTGCAGCCCTGTTGGACGAACCAGCCTGCGCTCACAACAAGAAATCTAAATCGGGTTGTGCAAAGCCCAAGCCGGGAGCCACCGCCGGTGGTTGTGCCTTCGACGGTGCCCAGATCGCCCTGCTGCCCATTGCCGACGTGGCGCATATCGTTCACGGATCTATCGCCTGTGCGGGTAGTTCCTGGGACAACCGGGGGACCCGATCCAGTGGGTCTCGTCTGTTCCGTATCGGCATGACTACCGATTTGACCGAGCAGGACGTGATCATGGGGCGCGGTGAGAAGCGACTCTTTCATTCTATCAAGCAGGCCATCGAAACCCATAGCCCCACGGCAGTCTTTGTCTACAACACCTGCGTGCCGGCACTTATTGGTGATGATGTGGAAGCTGTCTGCAAGGCGGCCGAAGAGCGTTGGGGTACACCGGTGGTGCCGGTGGACTGCGCCGGTTTCTACGGCACCAAGAATCTTGGCAACCGTATCGCTGGCGAGTCCATGGTCAAGCACGTCTGCGGGACACGGGAACCCGATCCCATAAACCCCGAAGTGGAACGTGATGGCATCAAGGTACACGACGTTAGCCTGGTAGGGGAGTACAACATCGCCGGAGAGCTGTGGCACGTACTGCCCCTGCTGGATGAGCTCGGTCTGAGGGTCCTCTGCACCCTCTCTGGTGATGCCCGCTATCGCGAAGTGCAGACCATGCACCGTTCCGAGGTGAATATGATGGTCTGCTCCAAGGCCATGATCAATGTTGCCCGCAAGCTGCAGGATAGCTTCGGCACACCCTGGTTCGAGGGCAGCTTTTACGGTGTGCGGGATGTTTCCCAGGCGCTCAGAGATTTTTCCCGTCTCATCGATGACCCGGATCTCACCGCACGCACAGAGGCGCTCATAGAACGTGAAGAGGCGAACATCGACCAGCAGCTCGCGCCGTGGCGTGAAAGGCTAAAGGGCAAGCGGGTGCTGCTCTATACCGGCGGCGTCAAGTCCTGGTCGGTGATCGCAGCACTGCAGGATCTCGGTATGGAGGTGGTGGCCACCGGTACCAAGAAATCCACCGAAGAGGACAAGGCCCGCATCAGGGAGTTGATGGGACGTGATGCCGTCATGCTGGAGGACGGCAACCCCCGTGCCCTGATCAACATAGTTCGCGAAAACAAGGTGGATGTACTGATCGCCGGTGGACGCAACATGTATACCGCGCTGAAGGCGCGCATTCCATTTCTCGATATCAACCAGGAGCGTGAGTTCGGCTACGCCGGTTACCAGGGCATGGTTGAACTGGCACGTCAGCTGGTACTGACCATCGACAGCCCCATCTGGCCGGCAGTCAGAGAAGCCGCTCCCTGGCACAGAAACATCGCACAGGAGGAGGCAGACAATGCCTGAGATTATCAAGCGTAAGAAGGCCCTCTCCGTAAGTCCTCTCAAGGCTAGCCAGACTATCGGTGCGGCCCTGGCGTTTCTGGGCTTCCGCCGATCCATTCCCATGCTGCACGGCTCCCAGGGCTGTACCGCCTTCGGCAAGGTCTTCTTCGTAAGGCACTTCCGTGAGCCCATACCGCTGCAGACCACGGCCATGGACCAGGTGACCACCGTCATGGGCTCGGAAGAGAGCGTGGTGGAAGGTCTGAAGACCATTTCCGAGAAGAGCAAACCGGCGCTGTTGGGCGTGCCTACTACCGGTCTCTCCGAGACCCAGGGCAGCGACGTGCAGATGGCGGTGAAGGATTTTCGCCGCAAGTATCCCGAGTACGACGCCATCCCCGTGGTGCCGGTTTCAACGCCCGACTATAGCGGTTGCCTGGAGACCGGCTTTGCCAAGGCGACAGAAGAGATCATAAAAAACCTGGTCCCGGATGCGGGGAAGGCAGAAACCCTCCCCGGAAGGCGCCGTCGGCAGGTTAATGTATTGGTAGGGGCCTCCCTCACACCGGGCGATCTGGAAGAGCTGAAGGATATTGTCGAGTCATTCGGCATGCGTCCGGTGGTGGTGCCCGATCTCTCCGACTCGCTGGATGGCCATCTCGGCGAGGATGATTTCTCCCCGCTGACCATCGGGGGCACGGATGTCTCCGAGCTCTATACCCTGGGTGATGCCGTTGCCACCCTGGTGGTCGGACCTTCCATGTACAAGGCCGCCAATATTCTGAAAGAGCGTACCGGTGTGCCCGACTACCGTTTCGAGCACCTGATGGGGCTTTCGAAAATCGACGAGCTGGTACATGCACTGCACCAGATCTCGGGTGAAGAGGTGCCGGCAAGGCTGGAGCGGCAGCGTGCCCAACTTCAGGATGCCATGCTCGACTGCCACTTCATGCTGGGCATGGCCCGTTTCGCCGTGGCTGCCGACCCTGATCTGTTGGTCGCCTTCAGTCAACTGCTTGCGGAAATAGGCGCGGAGACAGTGGCGGCTGTATCGCCTGTCAATGCGCCCTCACTGCAGTCGGTGGCGACCGAGGCGGTCAAGGTGGGTGATCTGGAGGACCTTGAACAACTGGCTGTAAGCGCCAACGCAGAACTTCTTATCAGCAACTCGCATGGTGTGGAGAGTGCGGATCGGCTGGGTATTCCCCTGCTGCGTGCAGGTTTCCCCCAGTACGACACTCTTGGCGGTTATCAGAAGACCTGGTTGGGATATCGGGGCAGTCGTCAGACCCTCTTCGACCTGGCCAACATCATGTTGACCCTGGAGAAGGGGGAGATACATCCATATCAGTCCATCTACTCACAGAAAGGGGAGGCAGCACATGACCTTACAGCGTCGACTACAGCTGGTGGGCTGCACCACTGAAGACGAGTGGATGGCTACTGCTCTGAAAGTGGCCTTTGCCACCAGTGACATGAAACACGTGGATCAGCACTTCGGTGCGGCCCAGTCATTTGCCATCTATGCCGTAGACCAGGAGAAGGTCTGCCTAGTGGAGGCCAACGAGTTTGGTGTGCTGGCGATGGATGGCAACGAGGACAAGCTGAGCGTGAAGATCGATGCCCTGGAGGGCTGCATCGCGGTCTATAGCCAGGCGATTGGGGCATCGGCCATCAACCAGCTCAAGACAAAAAATATTCAGCCGGTGAAGGTATCGCCCGGGGCCGAGATCAGTGACCTGTTGGAGTCCCTGCAGGATGAGCTTCGCCAGGGACCAAGCAGTTGGCTGGCCAAGGCCATCGCCAGCACCATGCCGGCAGATCCTTCCCGCTTTGACGCGATGGAAGATGAAGGCTGGGAGGAGTAGGCGGCATGTTGGAAGAGAGGGCCATCGTTATTGCGGAAGAGGGGGGCGGCCTCTGGGTTGAGGCCACTTCTCGAAGCAGTTGTACAAGTTGCTCAAGCGGCAGTTGTACCACGGCGGTGGTGTCCAAGCTGTTTGGTGTGAAGCATAACCGCTTTCTGCTGGAGAACGAGATCGCAGCCGAACCGGGTGACGAGGTGATGATAGGCATCCCTGACGAGTCGCTGGTGAAGGCCTCCCTCTGGGCCTATCTGCTACCCATGGTGGTGATGCTCTCCATGGCAGGGCTGGGTGCCCTTATGAATGTTGGCGACGGTTTGCAGGTTTTGTTGGCCAGCGCCGGATTGGTTGGCGGTCTTCTGGTTGTGCGTCGAGTCAGTGCATCGGGTGCCCTGAACAGGTTCAAGCCGCGGTTGCTGAGACTCGTGGAACGGAACGAGTCCTTTTCAGTCAGCGTCCCGATGCACCCGTCTACTGAAAAATGACCCATTGAGTACGAATTCCGAAATTTAAGGAGTAGAAAATGAGCGAATCAGAATCAATCAGCGGCGATGATCCGGTCCTCGAGACCGACTTTGCCAGAGAGATGGTGCGCCAGATGCGTGCGGTGGATACCTACGGTACCTACGACGACTGGCCAGCGAGCAAGATCCTTGAGCCCTTTGTGCTGACCAAGGAGAAGAAGCGTGAGATCCCGGTGGTGGGTGACCCTGACGAGATCACCATGTCTCGGGTAAAGGCCTTCTATAACGCCATATCCGCACTGATCGAGAAGGAGTGCGGCCTGATGGCAGTGCCCATGATGAACCTGACCCACGAAGGGTTCGGCCGTTCCCTGATCACCGTGGGCAAGCTGGTGGTGATGGACAAGACCCTGCGTGACGTACATCGCTTCGGCTATCCCACCCTGTCCAAGATGAAGGACGAGGCGGACAAGTTGTTGTCCGTGGCCCTCGAGATCATCGGCCAGCACCCCAAGGTTGCGGGTATGTAGGAGAACAGAGATGACTGACGAAGAGTTGAAAGCCATGCAGAAGGCGGCCAGGAAGGCCAAGCGGATCGCAACGGAAAGGGCAGGTGAATTGCACGACCTGGTGGAAGATCGCCTGCCTGCTGCCTTTGAGGAGATCCCTGTCATGGCACAGGCGACCTACGATGCCTGCAAGGCTTGGGCCGATGCGGACGCGGCCTTCAAGGCTGCAGAAGCCGAGATGAGTTGAGGTAAAAGATCATGAGCATGATTACCGGTATGACACGGGGCGGTGAAGAGTACACACCCGCCTTCGTGATGGAGATAGAACAGGCTAACTGTATAGGCTGTGGTCGATGCTTCAAGGTTTGTCCCCGGGATGTATTCGATCTGGTCGACCGCGAGGATGTGGAAGGTCTGGAGGCGGACGACTACGACGACGATTATGATGATTACGGCGATGACGATGACGGCTTCTCCGATGACACCGCCATGGTTATGAGCCTGAAGGATGCCATGGATTGCATTGGCTGCGGATCCTGTGCCCGCATCTGTCCGAAAAAGTGTTTCACCCATGAGCCCCAGGTTGCGGCGGCCTGAGCAGAGCGGAGTAGCAGTAATGTCAAGACCTGAGAAACATGTGTTTGTTTGCGTACAAAATCGCCCTCCGGGGCATCCACGCCCATCCTGTGGGCAGAAGAACTGTGCCGAAGTGGCGGAGGAGTTCTTTCAGCACCTGCAGGAGCGCCAGTTGTTCGAGAAGGTCCAGGTGACTACTACCGGCTGTCTGGGGCCCTGCAGCGAGGGCCCTTCAGTCCTCGTCTATCCGGAAGGGGTTATGTACGGCGGCGTCAAGAAAGAGGATGTTGCAACCATATTCGATGAGCACCTGTTGAACGACGAGCCGGTGGAGCGGTTACGGGTATCTGCCGAGTTCTGGGATTGAGTCCGGGAGCATGGTGGACATGGATAACGTGCACTCTATCGGCGGCAGCGGTGTTCAATTCGGCTTCGACCTGGAGCCGGAGGTGAATGCCCATCTGCAACGGGCGGCCATGACGGTGGCGGACCGGAAGACATCCCTGGAGGCGTTGAACGAGGCGAGAAGGAACGCACCTGATCAGTTGGAGGTGCTGGTCTCCCTCTACAAGTTCCACTTCTACCAGGGTGATACGGAGAAGGCCCAGGATATCGTGTTCCAGGCCCTGATCAAATCTTCCCGGCAGGAGGGCTTCAGCCATAACTGGAACCACTTGCATGCGGACAGTGCAGACTGGAGCAATCCACGCAGCGCGGCTCGTATCTACCTCTATAGCCTCAAGGCGCTTGCCTTCATTCGACTGAGGCAGAACGATATTGAAGATGCCGAGTCCATACTGGCCGTTCTGGACCGCCTCGACCCCCTGGACCGGGTGGGGGCCAACGTGATCCGTGAATTGCTGGCGGGTCTGCTGGAGGAAACCGATGGATGAGGCTGTTAAATCCCGTTACGCGGAGATCCGAGAGTTGGCCTACACAGTTGTGGAGAGCCTCAGGGAGGAGGCCGCCCAGCAGGGTATTGCGGATGCCGGAACCAGGCTGGCCGCGCCGGATGAGGCAGATTATCAACTGGAAAGGGATCCCCTGAACGGAGAGCATAGCCTGGTGGGGAAGTGGCACGACAACAATGGCGGACAGTCCGGCATGCTCCTGTTCCATTCGGACGGAACATTTTTCGTTGAGCACGATATCGTCATGCCCCACCCCAGGAAAAGCCGTTTCTTTGTGGAGGCGGTAGTGGCCTGGGGAAAAGGAGACAGCATAAAGGTGGAAACCAAACTTCTGCCCATGCCCGGATAGTGCCGTTACCATCTCTTGCCGGTACTTAACGCAATCTGGAATACTCAATGGATTATCGTGTCATTCTTTACCATAAGCATGGTTCCAGCGCGCGTACCCGTTTCCTGCTGACGGAAGAGGACAGTGTTTGCATCTTCAAGACACTGCCCGACTTGTCCCAGTTGCTGGAGGAGACCGGTAACACTGTCTATCATCCTGCCCCCATATTGGCAGAGGTCGAACACTGGTTGGATCTGTCGGCAGGTACACTGCGGGCAGAGACCGAGTACCGCTATTCGGTAGATGTGCCGGGGGAACGAGTGCAGGTGGTGTTGGCCGCCATAGAGACCATCGACCCTCCCTTCGAGAAAGCGGAAAAAGTCGGCGCCAAGTTCATCGATCTGACTCAGGCCAGGGGGTTGCCCCAGGTGGAGTTGGAGCTGTTACGCAAGGCCTACGAACTGGTTTTGGGTTGACGTTCTTATGGACGATGGTCGGGTGAACAAGATGGGGCCAAAGAACGGCTTTCTGCACCAACTGAAAAAATCAGCCATCGGCTTTCTGCACGTCGTTCCCATGATGCTGACAGTCATCCTGCTGGTCGGACTGATCAAGGTTCTGGTCACCGCCGAGATGCTCTCGGCACTTTTCACCGGAAACCCACTGCTCGATACATTGATCGGTACCTTTGCAGGCGGCGTGTCTGCGGGGCAGCCCATTGCCAGCTACATCCTTGGTGGCGAGTTGCTCGACCAGGGTATCAGTCTCTATGCGGTCTCTGCCTTTCTGCTCTCCTGGGTTACGCTGGGTATCGTGCAGTTGCCTATGGAGGTGGAGATGTTCGGCAGGAGATTTACCGTGGCCCGGAACCTGCTGAGCCTGCTGTTCGCTATATTACTTGCCCTCTTAACCACTGTAACCCTGGCGTTGCTTCCATGAAAGGTCGACCGCGGGGTAGATATTTTCTGGGTGTGGTGCTGCTCGGTTACCTGGCATTGGCTTTTGTATCGCCGAACCAGGCCTGGTTGGCCCTTGTGCATGGTTTGAATCTGCTGGCGATGCTGTTGCCAATATTCTGCCTGGTCATTCTGCTCACGGCGTTGCTGACCTATTGGCTCAAGCCCGAGACGATTGCCAGGCACCTGGGCCACGAGAGTGGTGCCAGGGGATGGGGAATCGCCCTTGCCAGCGGTGTGCTCAGCCATGGCCCGATGTATGCTTGGTATCCTTTGCTGCAGAGCCTGAGGCAACAGGGGATGGGCAACGGCCTGATCACCGTGTTTCTCTACGCCCGGTCCATCAAGCTGCCCCTGCTGCCCCTGATGATCGACTATTTCGGCCTGCTGTTCGTGGTGGTGTTCACCTTCTATGTCCTGGTCGGTGCACTAATGCAGGGTAAATTGATAGTCTGGCTGAAGATCTGACTCCTACATGGTTTTCAACTCCTCCGGCCAGCAGCCGGTGGCCGGACCCAGGTTCAACTCACTATCTTCAAATCTCACCAGGTATACCTTGCGCTCGGGAGCTTCCTCGAGATGCCCCGTTTCAATGATGACGCCACGGGCGCCGGGTTCCGCCAGCAGGGTATCCTCCGGAACTCCGGGAATGCTTCCGTCGTTATAGATATGACTGGCGGCGAACACTAAGTCGCCGGGGTTGAGTTGGTCGAGTTCCATTTTTGTCTCCTTTGTAACAAACAACGCTTCTCGTATGGGTGAGCTTTGTTGTGGTTGTGACAACTCTCCTTTTTACGGTGACCTGTGAAAATCTAATTAAATCAGTACCTAAGGCCGGCTCAAGGGTCGTGGCACACGCTTTGCAATGCTCTACCCCAACTAGCAAAGCAAAACATTTGCCACGGAGTAAGAGAACATGCTGACACTCACTGAAAATGCACTAAAAGCGGTAAGCCGCTTCATCAACGGTTCGGAAACACCTGTAGCGGGGCTGCGTATATCAGTCACCGGCGGTGGCTGTTCCGGTATGCAGTACGGTATGGAACTGGAAGAGACCCCCAACAGCGACGATGTAATCGTCGAAACCGGGGGTATCAAGATCTTCGTCGATCCGCACAGTGCCCCCATGTTGAAGGGCGTCACCGTGGACTTCCTGGACAGCATGGAAGGTAGCGGCTTCAAGTTCGAAAACCCCAATGCCTCTGCCAGCTGCGGTTGCGGCAACTCTTTCTCGGCCTGATCAGGAGATATGTCATGTGGGACTATTCGGAAAAGGTTCAGGAGCACTTCTTCAATCCCAAGAACGCGGGTGCCGTTAATGAGGCCAACGCGGTAGGTGATGTGGGCTCTCTTTCATGCGGTGATGCCCTGCGGCTTACCCTCAAGGTGGATCCCGAGTCCGAGACGATTCTCGATGCGGGTTTCCAGACCTTCGGTTGTGGCTCGGCCATCGCATCCAGCTCGGCACTGACCGAGATCATCAAGGGCATGAACATCGACGATGCCCTTAAGGTGAGCAACCAGGATATTGCGGATTTTCTTGATGGCCTGCCACCGGAGAAGATGCACTGTTCGGTGATGGGTCGCGAGGCACTCCAGGCGGCGGTGGCAAACTACCGTGGCGAGGAGTGGAAGGATGACCATGAAGAGGGAGCCCTGGTCTGCAAGTGCTTCGCCATTGACGAGGTGATGATCGAAGAGACTGTCCGCGCCAACTCGTTGCGCACGGTGGAGGAGGTGACCAACTACACCAAGGCGGGTGGTGGCTGTTCCGCCTGCCACGAGGGTATCGAGGAGATCCTTACCCGGGTGCTGGCGGAGAAGGGCGAGTCCTTCGATCCCAATGCGGTTGCCGGCGAGGTTAAGAAGCCCAAGTCCGGGCTAACCAACCTGCAGCGCATGAAGCGCATCGAGGAGTTGCTCGACGAGATCCGCCCCAACCTGCAGCGGGATCACGGCGATGTGGAACTGATAGAAGTAGATGGACGCAACATCTTTGTGAAAATGATCGGCGCGTGCGCCGGCTGCCAGATGGCGGCTACCACCCTGGGTGGTATTCAGCAGCACCTGGCGGAGGGACTGGGAGAGTTCATCCAGGTCTTGCCCGAGGAAGAGATGCTGCGCCGTGCCGCTGTGGAGGGCTGAGCCATGTCTGACGGTATCTATCTAGACAACAACGCCACCACCGTGGTGGCACCTGAGGTGGTAGAGGCGATGCTGCCCTATTTCACCGAACAGTTCGGCAATCCCTCATCCCTGCACAAGTTTGGCGACAAGGTTGGGCGCGCCGTGAAGAAGGCCCGCAAGCAGGTACAGGAGCTGCTGGGCGCTGAACACGATTCGGAGATTATCTTCACCTCATGTGGTACCGAATCGGATTCCACTGCCATTCTTTCGGCCCTGAAGGCCCAACCCGACCGCCGCGAGATCATCACCACCGTGGTGGAACATCCTGCGGTACTGAGTCTCTGCGAGTACCTCGAGAAGGATGGCTATACGGTCCACTATTTGGAGGTGGACAAGAAGGGGCGGCTGAACATACAGGAATATCAGAAGCTGCTCTCGGACAAGGTGGCCATCGTCTCGGTGATGTGGGCTAACAATGAGAGCGGAACCCTGTTTCCCGTGGAAGAGATGGCTGAGATGGCCCGTGCCGCCGGTGTCATGTTCCACACGGATGCGGTTCAGGCGGTAGGCAAACTGCCCATTAACCTGAAAGAGACCAATATCGACATGTTGTCGTTGTCGGGACATAAACTGCACGCTCCCAAAGGTATCGGCGTGCTCTATCTGCGCCGCGGTGTGCGCTTCCGTCCCCTGTTGAGAGGAGGGCACCAGGAACGCGGTCGTCGTGCGGGTACCGAGAACAGCGCATCCATCGTGGCTCTTGGACAAGCCTGTGAAATGGCCAGCGAGGCGATGGATTTTGAGAAGAGTTTTGTAAAGGCGATGCGGGACAAGTTGGAGCAAAGCATCTTAGACAAGGTCTCCCACTGCTTTGTAACGGGAGATCCCAACAATCGCCTGCCCAATACCTGCAATATCGCCTTTGAGTACATTGAGGGCGAGGCCATCCTGCTGCTACTGAACAAGATGGGTATAGCCGCCTCCAGCGGTTCCGCCTGTACTTCCGGGTCCCTCGAGCCATCCCATGTGATGCGCGCGATGGACATCCCCTTCACTGCCGCGCACGGTTCGGTACGTTTCTCCTTCTCCCGCTATAACTCCATGGAGGAGGTGGAGCGGGTTATCGAGGCCGTACCGCCCATTGTCGAGCAGTTGAGAAAGCTTTCTCCCTACTGGGGTGAAAACGGTCCGGTTGAAGAACCGGAAAAGGCGTTCGCGCCGACCTATGCCTGATCAGCATCCTCCAGGTATAGGTATTGCTCTGTGAGTGTTGACCGCTGCTTTGCAGCGGTCTTTTTTTTGGCCATGGATGGCCTTATGTCGCGGGAGGCAGAATGCCGGGAGCGACGTAGCTGCAGGAAGCACGACAGAAAACTGCTCCTGTATTTTCTGCATTCCCGCCATCCCTGGCGGTCGTATGCTGTGGGTGCAGGGATGCGCAGGAGCGGCCAATAGCCGTGGATTCCGTTGTAGTGTTTGCGACAAAGCGCATCAATGCGACATTTTCTGATTGTTGACTTTATCCATAACTCATTGTTTAACAAGAACAATAGTTGCTGGCATGGCACTTGCTCCTGTACATCCTATGAAGGAGAGAGCCATGACTACCGATATAGCCACAGCGATTATCAATGACACCACACTCAGAGACGGCGAGCAGTCTGCGGGTGTCTGTTTCACCCTGGAGGAGAAACTGGCTATAGCACGTTCGTTGGATCTGCTTGGTGTATCGGAGTTGGAGATCGGCATACCCGCGATGGGCACAGAGGAGCGGGAATCTATTCGTGCTGTATCTGCTGTTGTTGAAAAGGCAGAACTCATGGTCTGGTGTCGCATGCACTCTCATGACATCGCCCAGTGCAGAGACTTAGGTGTGCAGCGAGTGGATATCTCCATGCCGGTCTCCGATCAGCAGATTCACAAAAAATTGGGTAAGAACCGGGAGTGGGTTCTTGCCCAGATTGAACGCCATGTGGCCGAGGCGATGAACCTCGGTTTGGAAGTCTGCGTGGGAGGCGAAGACGCCTCCCGGGCTGATCCGGAATTCCTGTGGCGGGTTGTAGAAGAGGTGGAGCGAGCAGGCGCCCAGCGTTTTCGCTTTGCAGACACGGTGGGGATCATGGAGCCCTTCCGGGTATACGAAGTGATGCGTGATCTGCGCGCTATGAGCAACCTGCAGTTTGAAATGCATGCCCACGATGATCTCGGACTGGCAACGGCCAACACTCTGGCTGCCATCCGTGGTGGTGCTACCCACGTTAATACGACGGTGCACGGTCTTGGTGAACGCGCAGGCAATGCCCCCTTGGAAGAAGTAGTGATGGGTATGCGCCAGTTCTTCGGTCAGGGCAGTGAAATCGATATGGCCAACTACGCCCTGCTTTCCAGCCAGGTAGAGCGGGCATCGGGTCGCAAGGTTGGATGGCAGAAGAGCCTGGTGGGTGAGGGAGTATTTACCCACGAGGCGGGGATCCACGTTGACGGCCTGATGAAGGACAGGAACAACTACCAGGGGGTCGACCCTGCCGAGATGGGGCGGGAGCACGAGATCGTGCTGGGCAAGCACTCGGGCAGCCATGCCGTGATGCGGGCTTATGCCGACATGGGCGTGACCTTGGATCGGCACCAGGCCGAACTGCTGCTGTTGCTCGTTCGTCACCACACTGCCCAGACAAAGCGCCCGCCGGAGGATAAAGACTTGCGCCGTTTCTATCTGCAGATCAACGGAGAAGACCAGACATGGATATGCCAGTGAGTACGATGGAAACGCTGCCTGAACGGGAAGAGCAAAAGAGCTGTCCTGTTACGGAGCTAATTCGAGAAGATATCAACTGTGTCTTTCAGCGTGATCCGGCAGCCAGAACCCGCTGGGAGATCATCACCACCTATCCGGGTGTGCACGCCACCATGCTCTACCGCGTGGCCAATCGGTTATGGCGCCGTGGTTGGCGCTACCTGCCACGTTTCATCTCCTACATTGCACGTATCTGGACCAGTATCGATATCCATCCGGGTGCGACCATCGGTCACCGCTTTTTCATCGACCACGGTGCTGGCGTGGTGATCGGCGAGACCGCCGAAGTGGGTGATGACGTGACCCTCTACCACGGCGTGACCCTTGGTGGAGTCTCCTGGAACAAGGGCAAGCGCCACCCAACCCTAGGAGACCAGGTGGTGGTGGGCGCCGGTGCCAAGATACTCGGTCCCATCGAGATCGGTAAGAAGGCAAGGGTCGGCGCCAATTCCGTGGTGATAGCCCCGGTGCCCGCTGGGCAGACGGTGGTGGGTATTCCCGGAAAAGTGGTGCAGTCGCGCAACGTGGATAGCGGGGCTAACGACGGTATCAACCTGGATCACCACCTGATACCGGATCCTGTCGCCGAGGCGGTCACCTGCCTTCTGGAACGCATCCGCCTGCTGGAGCAGGAGGTGGGCGTCCATGGTTGTCTGCCCGGTGGGGCACTGCCCGACGACGAATGTGATCACTGCGATGCGCAACAGGTTTGTGAGCCGCCCCACACTGGAGAGTCAAGCGAGGTGCGGGTGTCGTGATGGATATGCTCGATTTCGAAGGTGAAGCACTCTATTTCGATGAACCGATCAACCCGGAGGTGAAGCAGTGCCTCGACAGTGCGGCTGATCATTACGGTGATGAGAGTTCGGAAAGGTGGCTGCTGCGTGCCTACTTCCTGGAGCCGGCACATCCCATGGTGTTGGTGGGGCTCTACCGCTACTTCTACTACCAGCATCGACTGGAGGATGCCCTGCTAGTGGCAGAGCGTGTTCTGACGGTAATCGCCAAGCGTTTGCAGTTTCCCGAGGACTGGCGAGACCTGAATGATAAGTGGCTGGGTAGTGGTGTCATGGTCTCCATGACTCTGATTCGGTTCTACATGTTGGCATTGAAAGGGGCCGGTTACCTGGAGCTTCGCCTGGGTAACTACCAATCCGCACTGGACCGGCTGATGAAGGTGGCCGAACTGGATAGCAAGGATCGCCTGGGTGCCAAGGCATTGATCGATGTGGCCCGCGAGGTCATCGATAAGCGATCGGCGGCTCTATAAACATCCCCAGTAGGGATGAGAGATATTGATTACACAGGAGCAGAGCAATGAGTGAGAGTGAATTGGAATTGGATCTGGATGAACTCAGCAGCGCGGAGGATTTTCTGGAGTATTTCGAAGTCGACTTCGATCCCTCCGTGGTCCATGTGAATCGCTTGCATATTCTTCAGCGTTTCCACGACTACCTGGACGATGTTGGTGATATGCCAGAGAGTGACGAAGAGCGTTATCCGCTCTATGCAGGGCTGCTGAACAGCGCCTACAACGATTTCGTCAAATCGAACGCCGTTACCGAGAAGGTCTTCAAGGTATTCCGCATGCACGAGCCGGTAACGGTTGAAGTCCCACTGATGGATCTGACCAAACAGGTGGTGAACGGTGCGCCCAAAATATGAATATGGTGAGGCAGTGCGGGTGGTGCGGAACCTGCGCAACGATGGAACCTATCCCGGAGAGAAGGCGGGCAAATTGCTTATCCGTCGTGGCAGTGTGGGCTATGTTCGTGATGTTGGCACCTTTCTGCAAGACCAGCTGATCTATTCGGTGGATTTTTTTGAACAGGGAATCATGGTCGGCTGCCGTGAGCAGGAGCTGCAGTTGGAGGCCGATGAGTGGATACCCAATCGCTTCGAATTCAGGGACAAGGTAACTCCTACCGCGCCTCTTGGCATTCAGGGTGAGGTGATCGCCCGTCCGGGGGACGAAGGGGAGATCGAACAGGTGCTGCGAGAGCATCCGGGCGGCCCCGCCTATCATCTGCGTATCAAAGGGCGAACACTGCTGGTACCCGAAGCATCCCTCGAGTTCTTGTACCCGGGTACCGAGGAGGAGCAATGATCTTGTCCAAGCAGAAGAACGACCACAATCCGGAGTTCAACTATCACCTGCTGCGCAGTGCCCTTGACGGCTACGGAAAGAATCTGTCCCAGCTTGACGAGGAGCAGTGCCAGGCTGCCTATCACAAGGCACTCAAGAGCTATGAGCTTGAATCACTGGTACTGGAGTCCGACGAGGCCAGCGGTGTGGTGGTGTTTGATGGCCAACTCGATGAGGCGATTGAGTCTGTGGCCTCGCGCTACGACAACCGGGAGGATTTTGTTGGCGACCTGGAGACCAATGGCCTAGATGTCGATGGACTGCGCCAGGCGCTCTACCGGGAACTGTTGTTTGACAGCGTGATGCAGCGTGTGGCTGCAGCCAGTGCGGACGTGAAGGAGGTAGACGTTAACCTCTTTTACGAGATGCATCGTGAACGATTCCAGAGCCCGGAGCTGAGAACGGCCAGTCATATCCTTATCACTATTAATCCGGACTATCCGGAAAACACCTATGCTGCGGCACGCTCTCGCATGGAACAGTTGGTGGAAAAACTGAACGGTCGCGTCAATCGTTTCCAGGAGTTTGCCAAGCGCTATTCCGAGTGCCCCACAGCCATGGATGGGGGCAAGCTTGGTGAGGTTAAGAGAGGGCAGCTTTACCCTGAGCTGGACGCCATGCTGTTCGGTATGGCAGAGAATGAGATCAGCCCTGTAGTGGAGTCGGAACTGGGATTGCATATTCTGCTGTGTGAAAAGATCAAGCCAGGCAAGGTAACACCACTCGCCAAGGCTGCTCCCCGTATCCGTGAGATTCTGATGCACCGACAGCAGCGTAACTGCCAGAAGGCCTGGCTGGCCGGGTTGCAGGAGAGAGATGCGGATTAGTCCGAATACGGCAGTGCCTGGTGGGAGGTTCCCGTGAGTAGTGAGAGTGAGAAAGCGTGTTGTTCCTTTTGTGGACATGAACAGGGCCCCGAATTTCCCCTGATAGCGGGCGAGGAGGGACACATCTGCGAGGAGTGCGTGCGGCTGGCATCGCGGGTGGTGGGTAGTTGGGGGCGCAAACGTGCCGCCGCCAAGCCGCTGCAGAACCTCTTGAAGCCAACCGAGCTGAAGACCCAGCTTGATCGCTACATCATCGGCCAGGATCTTGCGAAAGAGACCCTGGCGGTGGCGGTCTACAACCACTACAAACGACTCAGCATAGAGACCCAGCACCCCAAGATGCGCGTGGGTGACGCGGAGGTCGAGCTCGAGAAGTCCAACGTGCTCCTGTTGGGGCCGTCCGGCACCGGGAAGACACTGCTGGCCAGCACGCTGGCTCGTATCGTGGGCGTCCCCTTCGTAATAGCGGATGCCACCACCCTGACCCAGGCCGGTTACGTGGGTGATGATGTGGAGAGCATTGTTGCCCACCTCTTGGACAGTGCCGAGGGCAATCGGGAGTTGGCCGAGTGGGGCATTGTTTATATCGATGAGATCGACAAACTGGCCAGGGCAGGAGAGTCCTCACACGGCACCCGGGATGTCTCTGGAGAGGGTGTGCAACAGGCACTATTGAAACTGGTTGAGGGCGCCAGGATCAAAGTTGGCAGCAAGGGGAAGGGTGATCATGGTGAGGATCAGGCGGTCGATACTCGCAACATTCTCTTTGTGGCAGGTGGTGCCTTTGCCGGCCTGGAAAAACGCTTGGAGAAGCGTTTCGGTGCGGGACAGCAGGGTATCGGTTTTCACGTGGACCTGTCGGAACCGAAACAGGCCTATGATCAACTTCGGTTATTCGAGTCGGTGGAGCCCGACGATCTGCGCCAGTTTGGTCTTATTCCAGAGTTCATCGGCCGTTTTCCTGTCATCACCGCACTGCATGACCTGAATGAAAAGGCCCTGGTAAAGATACTTACCGAACCCAAGAATGCCCTGGTGCGCCAGTATCAAATGCTCTTTGAATACGAGGGTGTGGGACTTGAATTTACCCCTGAATCGCTTACTGCCATTGCCCAAAAGGCCATTGAGCGGGGTACAGGTGCCAGGGGACTTAGAGGTGTTATGGAAGGTTTGCTACGGAAGACCATGTTCGAATTGCCGTCTATGGAACGGGTGGAGCAGTGTACTGTTGATGAAAAGGTAGTGAATGACTCGAAACCAATAGAGCTATTCTTTGGTAATAATTCCTCTATGTGAAACAAAGGGACAGTGTTTTGTTAAATTTTCTTACGTGACCATCGGGTGTTTTGCTCATTAGATACCTCTCTTTCAGCCTTTTTATCTAACTGAGTGGTCCCTAGGAAATCAGTTGCGTTTTTTGTCAATGAGGTTGATCGAGGTAGTGGTTCTTAATATCGGCCGGATATAACTAGAAGATATCTCCGGGGCCCCGAAACCCTTGTCCCACAAGGGCTCCACTTTTCACCGTGGTAGATAATCCCATCTGGTGGTAGACAAAACCCCTCCGACCATTCCGCCAATTTAGAAACAAAAAACCGATTCATTTTAAATCGTTTTTTTGTTTGAAAAATTATTTTTCACCGGGCGTCAACTTTCTCACAAACTGCGGGCCAACGGCGTCTTAAGCTCCCCATATCACCCGTAGGGCGACCTGCGAGTTTTTGATAATCGGCTAACCGGGGAAACGTGATGAAAATGATGGAAGTATGTGTGGATGTCATCGATGCAGATCCACCCATCAGGGAAAGGGTCGATGATGGTACGGTCGAAGGTTTTAAACGTCACCGTACGTTGAATAATAAACCGGTCGTCAATAAGAACGTCGACAAGCTGGCGGAAGTGACCTTTCCCCAGCCTTAGTACCACGAACTGGATGAGATTCTGCTTACTTTATGCCGCCCGTTTTGCAAATTCCACTGGCGGCAGATAGCCCAAAGAACTGTGTGGCCGAACTTGATTGTAATGCTCCCGCCATTGATCGATTTCCCGGCGTGCTTCATCCAGTGATCGAAACCAGTGCTGATTCAAGCATTCGTTCCGGAATTTGCCATTCAGACTTTCCACAAAGGCATTCTGGGTTGGTTTCCCCGGCTGGATAAACCCCAACTTGGTTTTGCGCTCCTTAGCCCAGAAAAACATGGCCTTGCTGGTGAACTCTGGTCCGTTTTCACAGATGATCAATGGTGGCAATGCTCGCTGCTCAGCCAGTTGATCCAGGAAGCGAGCAACACGCTGACCGGAGATCGACACGGATACCAACTGGCCCACTATCTCCCGTGAATAGTCATCAACCACATTGAGAACTCGAAAGCGTCGTCCACTACTTAACTGGTCAGAGACAAAGTCCATTGACCAGCGTTGATTTGGCGACGAAGGTATTTCCATCGGTAACCGTGGCCTTTGTAGCTTTTTCCGCTTTTTGGTGCGCACCTGCAGCCCTTCCTCCGTGTAGATCCGATAGGTACGTTTCTTGTTAATCACAAGTCCCTCGGCTTTGAGCAAACCGTGCAATAGCAGATAGCCGTACCGAGAGTGCTGAACGGCGAGGGTTTTCAGCCGCTCACGAAGCACCTGGTCGCCTTTGGGTTTTGTTTTGTAGCGGTAGGCTGTTCGACTCAGCCCGACCAAGTGACATGCCGTTCGTGCACTCAGATGGAAATGCTCAACCAGTCGAGTCACGATGGGCTTCTTCCTGGCGGGCTTTACCACTTTTTTGACAGTACGTCCTTCATGGCTTCGACTTCGAGCAGTTTCTCGGCCAGTAGTTTCTTGAGCTTGGCATTCTCACCTTCAAGCTCACGCAGGCGCTTAGCCTCGTTCGCTTCCAGTCCAGCATACTTACTGCGCCAGTTATAGAAAGTACCAGACGAAATACCCATCTCCCGGCATATATCGTCTACCTTGGCACCGGCCTCATGCTGCTTGATCGCCTTGATGATCTGCTCTTCGCTGTAACGTTTCTTCATTTTGAGATCTCCATCTTGATAGATTATCTGGAAATCTTATCGAACTCATGGTGTTAATTTCGGGGGAAAGGTCAACTTGTGTTGATGAAAGCAATAATGCCCATGTTGGATATTGAGGATTGTTATTCCAGTATCACGTTCGGCAACTCTGCGGCGTACTCTTCCAGGTGTTCGGCCTGTTCCAAAGCGAAGGCGGCTATACTGTCGATTATCTTCCGTTCCGACTCATCGTAGCCCGACCAACCTTGCAGGCTTGGCAGTACCTTGCGCAGGACCTTTGTCATTCTCATCATTTCCCGTGCCACCAGACGGCGCTCCAGGCCACAGTGGGTCGTGACCTCGGCCCAGTCGTAGGTCCGGACCTGGGTGATATCGAACTCATCACCGATGGCCATGGCCAGTTCATGGTCCACCTTGGGGTATACACAGACGGCAACCAGGTCATAGGAGGGAGCAAGGTGCAGGCCACCGGGCTCCACAAAGAACGAGACATTCTTGCCATGCGCATCACTGTTACCGATGAGGTATTGCAGCAACGTCCAGCGCAGCAGACCGAGGCGCATGGCAGCTCCTGACAAGGCCTCGTCGGTGACAGTGAACAGTTTCTCGAGGCTAACGCCATCCCGGATGTGAGCGACATCGCGCCCGCTACCAAAGTTTCTCTCGTATTTATGACTGACGGCGAGGTCAAGGGCCTGGCATGCATCGATGACATGTAGACGTTCGACCTGTTCGTCATGACCCCGCCTATCAAACCGTTTCACGAGGAGAATCGGTTCGGGCACCCGGAGGATATCGACCTCAGTGGTGGGCAGCCCGAGGCTCGTCGCCAGCCGCAGGCAGAAATGCTCGTTGGCCACCAGATGGGGAAGATTGGGACTCAGGGGTTCTGGCTTGAGGATGTGCGTCGATGCCAGTCTCCCCTCCACCAGGTAGAGTCGCTCATCATCACGGTAGACGGCCAGCTTGTCCTGATAGCCGGCTATGGACATCCGAACCCGCCCGTCCCAGACGTTAAAGGGTTCATGGGTACGGTTTTGGATGCGCTCGGAAAGCTCGGTCAGGGTGATCTCACGCCGGGTGTCTGGCACCTGGTCTGGCTGCGTTTCTTCCGGTAGCAGAGTGATCGCACCGGTACTTTCTTTACCGAGGACGAGGAGCAAGCCATAGAGGTTGCTCTTGGAGAGGTGATGCGCAGCAACGGCATCGTCCAGCGGTTTACCTTCGGGTAGAAGATTCTCGAAGAAGCGGCGCACACTGACGGAGTGTCGTTCATCCCCAAGGTTCTCTGCGCGCTGCAGGGGCAGAGCGGGGGAGAGGGGGAATGCGGCACCGGATGAGATCCACTCCGGGGCGTACTCGAAGGCAAACAGTCCGGTATCGTCGTGATAGCTCAGGGTGCCCATCCGGCGCTCCCCAACCCAAGCCTCAAGACGGTGGGTAATACTCATTGGTCAGGTCTCAGACAATTCACGGCCGTCGGCAGATCGGCTCGTGGGACAGCGAGTACCGCCAACCCCAGCTGATGGGCTATTCGCAAGGCCTTGTCGAGTCCCACGCCCCTTGGCTTGCCGTTTTCCAGCGCCGACAACAAGGCGACGGACACGCCGCAAAGGGCGGCGGCATCGTCGATTCGCAGGCCCAACTGGGTTCGCATGCTGCGGATGAATGCGCCGAATTCGGCGACCGTCTCGATGGTCGGCTTGTCGGGGAGTGGACTGGGGACAATCGTACGAGCCATAGTTTCTCCTTTTTAAGAAATTATTGGCCAGAGGGGCTGTTATGTCAATAGTTAATCAAATATGACAAACAAATGCTGTTGGGTCCCAATAGAGTCTATATTTACTCGAATATGGAAACAAACTTGGCTGCTCCGTTTCGGCTCAGTAGAACGGGATGGTTGAGCGGTTGACCAGATCTGTAAAGGAGCAATGTCAGTGGCTCCACAATTTTGCTTCACTTGATGAAGCTAGGCAGGCACTGAGGAAATGTTTTGTTACTATGATGAGCAGCGTCCTCATCAGGCCCTAGGGATGAAAACGCCTCTGGAAATGCACGCATTAGCGGCTTGAGGGTGCAGTTTTGGCTGGATCATTACAAAAATACGGTAATTGCATTGTAAAGTGTAGCTATACGCTATACACTTATAGCTATGATAAAGAGCTTCGAACATAAGGGGCTAAAAAAATTCTTTGAAACTGGTTCAAAGAAGGGTATTCAAGCCGTCCATGCTGATAAGCTTCGCCGTCAACTGGAGGTGTTGAACCGGGCTATCCAGCCAGAGGATATGAATATCTACGGCTGGAACCTACACCAACTGAAAGGCGGCCTGAAAGATCACTGGTCTGTGAAGGTGAACGGCAACTGGAGAATGACCTTTAAGTTCGAAGATGGTGATGCAATCTTGGTTGACTACCAAGATTATCATTAGGAGGTAACTATTATGGGTCAAATGCATAATCCGCCGCACCCCGGCATCCTCCTTCGAGAGGATATTTTGCCTGAACTCAATCTGACTGTAACAGAGGCGGCAAAGCAGCTTGGCGTGTCGCGGGTGGCGCTGTCCCGCGTGATCAACGAGCAGGCTGGGATCTCACCGGAGATGGCGCTGCGCATTGAAAAGTGGCTCGGTGTTGAACACGGGGGCAGGGCAGAACTCTGGGCTGGAATGCAACTCGACTATGACATGTGGCAGGCCAGGAAGCGACATAAAGCAGCGTAATAGTTTGTTACTCGTGCGACGATTTCACGGTAGGGATCGAATGATCGTAGACGTTCTGCATATGGTATTAATCTTGACGAATCAATGGAATTCGTAGGGTTCGATAATGGCCAAAGCGCGCCCCCGCTACCAAATACCGGAAGGCCGCCTTAACAGGCGGCTTTTTCGTTCTGGATCCTGCTGATCCGCCAGGCTCGATCAGGCTCGTTGATATGACATTTGTCTTGAACCAGGATTTTCGGTATTATTCGCGCCGTTCAGATGCGGGGTGGAGCAGTCTGGCAGCTCGTCGGGCTCATAACCCGAAGGTCGTAGGTTCAAATCCTACCCCCGCTACCAAATACGATGGAGAGGCCGTCAATATGACGGCCTTTTCCTTTTTGGCCGTGAGCTTGCGTTTATGGGGCGGGAATTGTAGAATTCGCGCCACTGACAAAGGGTATTTGCCGCAGATTTTCCAACGCCACGGCGCTGGTTGCGTGCAGATAAGAAGAAGAGCCCCGTTTTCGGGGTTTTTTATTGGGCGGGATTCAGTATGCCTCTGACGGTATCTGCTCCCTCCGGGTGATGTGAAGTGGGCCATGGGCCCATTTTTTGTTTGCGAAAGAGTATGGCACGGGCACCTAACAATGTGATTGAACTGATGCGGGATACCGTTGAACCGATGGGGTACGAACTCGTCGGTGTCGAGTATCTCAGCGATGGCAGGGCAGGGCACATTCTGCGGATCTATATCGATCACGAGAACGGTATCTCCGTGGATGACTGCTCCAGCGTCAGCCACCAGGTGAGCGGTGTACTGGATGTGGAGGATCCCATCCAGGAGAAATACGCCCTCGAGGTGTCATCTCCCGGCCTGGATAGGCCATTGTTTTTCAAGGAACATTTTGAGCGCTTCAAGGGTAGCCGGGTGAAGATCAGGCTGCATGAAAAGCTGCAGGGTCGCCGCCGTTTCGAGGGTGTGCTCAATGGCCTGCAGGGCGATGATGTTCTGGTGACTGTGGACGATGAAGAGTTTTTACTGCCGTACGACCTGATCGACAGGGCGCGGCTGGTAGCTGAAATTTAATTTGGGTAGAGACTGATGACTAAAGAAATTCTGATGGTCGTTGACGTTGTTTCCAACGAAAAGGAAGTGGAAAAAAGCATTATTTTCGAGGCCATCGAGGCTGCGCTGGCATCCGCTACCCGCAAGAAGCACGGTGGTGAAATCGATGTGCGCGTCGAGATCGATCGCTCTACCGGAGACTATGTCAGCTTCCGCCGCTGGGAAGTGCTGGAAGAGCCTGATGAAGAGGAGGGCCTGTTCCCTGAAAGGCAGATCCTCCTTGAAGATGCCCGTGAGCAGAACCCCGATATCCAGGCCGGTGAGTTTATCGAGGAACCGATGGAGTCCATCGCTTTCGGCCGCATCGCTGCCCAGACCGCCAAGCAGGTGATTGTGCAGAAAGTTCGTGAAGCTGAGCGGGCAAAGGTGATCGAGGCCTATATCGACCGCAAGGGCGAACTGATTACCGGTGTGGTCAAGCGTGTCGATCGTGGCAACGTGATGCTCGATCTGGGTGGGAACGCCGAGGCGGTCATCCTGCGTGAGGAGATGATTCCCAGAGAGGCGGTACGTACCGGTGACCGTATCCGCGGTTATCTCTACGATGTGCGTCCTGAGCCCCGCGGTCCCCAGCTGTTCGTCAGCCGTACCCGTCCTGAGCTGCTGATCGAACTGTTCAAACTGGAGGTCCCGGAGGTGGGTGAGGGGCTGATCGAGATCGTGGGCGCTGCCCGTGATCCGGGTCTGCGCGCAAAGATCGCCGTCAAGACCAACGATCAGCGTATCGATCCTGTCGGCGCCTGCGTCGGTATGCGCGGTTCCCGGGTACAGGCGGTCTCCAATGAACTCAACGGTGAGCGGGTGGATATCATTCTCTGGAACGATAACCCGGCCCAGTTCGTGATCAATGCGATGTCGCCCGCTGACGTGGTTTCCATCGTGGTGGACGAGGACGCCGAGGCGATGACCGTGGCAGTCTCCGAGGAGAACCTCTCCCAGGCCATCGGCCGTGGCGGACAGAATGTGCGCCTGGCCAGCGAGCTGACCGGTTGGGAACTCAACGTGATGAACGAGGAGGATGCATCGGCCCAGAGTGAAGCAGAGGCCCGCGAGTTCGTTGAGAACTTCATGGAGCAGCTGGATGTGGACGAAGAGGTTGCCATGATCCTGGTCCAGGAAGGTTTCACCTCCCTCGACGAGGTGGCCTATGTGCCCATCGCCGAGATGCTGGAGATCGAGGAGTTCGACCAGGATATCGTCGAGGCTCTCAGGTCCCGCGCCAAGGAGGTATTGCTTACCCAGGCGATTGCAAAGGAGGAGGCAATCTCCGGCGCCGAGCCGGCGGAGGACCTGCTCACCATGGAGGGCATGGACCGCAGTCTTGCCTTCACCCTCGCAGGCAGGGGTGTGGTGACCATGGAAGATCTGGCCGAGCAGGCGGTTGACGAGCTGATGGAAATCGATGGGATGGATGAAGAGAGAGCTGCGCAGTTGATCATGACAGCGCGCGCGCCCTGGTTTGCTGATGAGCAGCAGGGTTAAGGACTATTGGGGAGGTCCTGAACAATGAGTGAAGTAACAGTCAAACAGCTCGCCGAAGATGTGGGGATTCCCGTGGAACTCCTGCTGTCTCAGTTGTCCGAGGCCGGGCTGACACAGAACAAACAAGAAGATGTCATCAGTGACGAAGAGAAGCTCAAGTTATTGACCCATCTGCGCAAGAGCCATGGCAAGTCAACTGAAAGCAGCGACAGCGGACCGAAGAAGATCACGCTCAAGCGAAAGACCGTCAGTGAGCTCAAGCAGCCGGGCACCATCACCCGTACCACGGGTGGACGCTCCGGTGCCACACGCACCGCCGGCAAGACCGTGAGTGTCGAGGTTCGCCGCAAGCGTACTTACGTCAAGCGTAGCGAGGTCACCGAAGACGACAATAAGCTGAAAGATGCAGAAGCTGCCCGCAAGGCCCTGGAAGAGCAGGCGGAGCAGAAGCGTCAAATCGAGGCCGAGGCCGAGGCGCGACGCGTAGCCGAAGAGGAGCGTCGCAGCGCAGAAGAAGAGGCCAAGCGCCTTGAAGAAGAGGAGCGCAAGCGCCGAGAGCTGGAAGAGCAGCAGCGCCAGGAGGAGGCGCGGCGCAAACAGGAAGAGGAAGAGGCACGCAAGCGCGAGGAAGGGGAGCGCAAGAAGGGTACCGAGAAGGAAGAGAAGCGTGACCTCGAGGAAGAGCTTCGAGAGGCCAGGCTGAAAGAGGAAGCCCAGCGTATTGCTGAAGAGAAAGCCGGCAAGAAGGCAGCACACCGTAAGGATGATCGTCCCAGCGGCAAGGGTAAGCCTGCCCGCGGTGGACAAAAGGAACAGCTTCATGTCGCCGAGTCCAAGCGTGGCCGTCGCGGCAAGGGCAAGGCTGCCAGGCAGCCCAAGAGCGTGGTTCAGCCCCAGGGCGATGCACAGCACGGTTTCGTGAAGCCCACCGCTCCGGTGGTCCACGAGGTGGAGATCGGCGAGAACATCACTGTCGGTGACCTGGCCCAGAAGATGTCGGTCAAGGCTGCCATGGTGATCAAGGAGCTGATGAAGATGGGCATGATGGTGACCATCAACCAGACCCTGGATCATGATACCGCGGTGTTGGTTGTCGAAGAGATGGGTCACAAAGCAGTAGAACAGAAAGAGGCCGACATCGAGGCCGAGGTGATGAGTGCCCTGGACGAAGAGAAGGGTGAGCGGGTTTCCCGTGCCCCCGTGGTCACGATCATGGGCCACGTTGACCATGGTAAGACCTCTCTGCTCGATCACATCCGTGAAACCCGCGTTGCAGCGGGCGAGGCAGGTGGTATCACCCAGCACATCGGTGCATATCACGTGGAGACCGGCCACGGCATGATCTCCTTCCTGGACACCCCTGGCCACGCGGCGTTCTCCGCCATGCGCGCCCGTGGTGCAAAGGTGACCGATATCGTTGTGCTGGTTGTAGCTGCTGATGATGGCGTCAAGCCCCAGACCATCGAGGCGATCCAGCACTCCCGTGCCGCCGAAGTACCGATCATTATCGCCGTCAACAAGATAGACAAACCCGAGGCTCAGCCTGATCGGGTGATGCAGGAGCTCTCACAGCAGGACATCATCCCGGAAGAGTGGGGTGGTGATATCCAGTTCGTTCAGGTATCGGCCAAGACCGGCCAGGGTATCGATGAACTGCTCGATGCCATTCTGCTGCAGTCCGAGGTACTTGAACTCACCGCGGTGGAAGATGCGCCTGCACGGGGCATCATCGTTGAGTCCAGCCTGGACAAGGGACGTGGCCCCGTGGCCACCATACTGGTTCAGTCCGGTACCCTGAAACGGGGTGACATGGTGGTCAGTGGTCAGGAGTTCGGCCGCGTACGTGCCATGCTCGATGAGAACCGCCAACAGGTGAAGACTGCCGGGCCCTCGATTCCGGTCGAGGTACTGGGTCTCTCCGGTGTGCCCAATGCGGGTGACGATGTACTGGTGGTACCCAACGAGCGCCAGGCACGTGAACTTGCCGAGTCCCGCCAGGAGAAGAATCGCGATACCCGCCTGGCTGCCCAGAAGGCTGCCAAGCTGGACGAGTTCTTCTCGCAGATGTCCGAGGGCGAGGTCAACTACGTCAACCTGATCGTCAAGGCCGACGTGCAGGGCAGTGTCGAGGCTCTGAAAGAGTCGCTCATGAAGATCGAGACCGACGAGGTTAAGGTGAAGGTCGTGGCAGCGGGTGTTGGCGGTATCAACGAATCCGACGTCAACCTGGCGATGACCTCCAACGCCTTCATCATCGGCTTCAATGTACGTGCCGACGCCACGGCGCGTCGCAGCGCCGAGGACCAGGGCGTCGATATCCGCTACTACAGCATCATCTACGAGATCATGGACGATGTTAAGCGGGCAATCTCCGGTATGCTCTCTCCCGAGGTGCGCGAAGAGTTCATCGGCCTTGCCGAGGTACGCGACGTGTTCCGCTCCTCCAAGCTCGGCGCAATTGCCGGCTGCATGGTCATAGAAGGTACCGTCAAGCGCAGCAACCCGATTCGTGTACTGCGTGACAACGTGGTGATCTACGAGGGTGAGCTGGAGTCCCTGCGCCGTCACAAGGATGATGTCAGCGAGGTCAAGTCGGGTACCGAGTGCGGTATCGGTGTGAAGAACTACAACGATGTGAAGGTCGGTGACCAGATCGAAGTGTTCGAGCGCACCGAGGTGGCACGGGAAGTCCTCTGAGGTCGGAAGCAGTAGATGGCTCGTGAATTCAAGCGGACCGACCGGGTCGGTTCACAGATGCAGCGTGAGCTGGGGGAGCTGATACGCACCCAGCTCGAGAATCCGCACCTGGGTATGATCAGTATCCAGGAGGTGCGGGTGGTGCGCGATTTTTCCCATGCCAAGGTCTACTTCACCACCATGGGTGGAGAACTGGATGCCCATGCCACCGAGAAGGCGCTGAACGAGTCGGCCCCTTTTCTACGCCACGAGCTGGGCAGGCGCATGCGGATGCGCACCATACCCGCGCTGCATTTCACCTACGATGAATCCATCGAGCGGGGAGCACGGCTCTCCAGCCTGATCGAGCAGGCCGTCGAGGAGGATTCACAGCACCCCGAGGATCAGGAGTAAGTTCCCCCTATGGGTCGACGTCGTCAGAGGGGCCGGAATGTGCAGGGTATCCTGCTGCTGGACAAGCCCCTGGGTAAAACTTCCAATGCCGCATTGCAGCGGGTGAAAACCCTCTACTTTGCAAAGAAAGCGGGACACACCGGCAGCCTGGACCCCCTCGCCGACGGGTTGCTGCCGATCTGTTTCGGTGCCGCAACCAAGGTATCCGCCTTTCTGCTGGATGCCGAGAAGCGCTACTGGGTGAAGGTGAAACTCGGTGAGACCACCGCGACCGGTGATTCCGAGGGCGATATCCTCGAAACCCGCTCCACCGATGGTATAGCCGAACAGACCATTGCAGACGTACTGGAGCGGTTCAGGGGCGAGATTCAGCAGATTCCCCCCATGTACTCCGCGCTCAAGCACAAGGGTGAGCGGCTCTACAAACTGGCCCGTGAAGGTGTCGAGGTGGAACGGGAGCCCCGCACCGTCACCATCTACGAACTGACCCTGACCCGCTGTGATCTGCCGGAGTTCGAACTGGAGGTTCGCTGCTCCAAGGGAACCTATATCCGGACCCTGGCGGAGGATATCGGCGAGGCACTGGGCTGTGGCGCCCATGTCTCTGCGCTCAGGCGCACCGGCGTGGGTCCCTTTGGTGATGACGCGATGGTGACTATCGAGCAGGTCGAACGTGCCGCCGAGGAGGGCAATGTCTCCCTGGACGCCATGCTCCTGCCTATCGATACCGCCCTGGCTGGTTGGCCCGAGGTACACCTGAGCCCGGACAGCAACTTCTATCTGCGCCAGGGCCAGCCGGTGATCGTACCCAACGCCCCGACTGAAGGGCATGTGCGTCTCTACGACCCGAACGGGGAGTTTATCGGCATGGGGGAAATTCTGGACGACGGGCGCGTGGCGCCGAGGCGTCTGCTGTAGTGGAAAAATGCGCTAAAAATTTGATTGGTTAGGTAAAACCCATCATACTTTGCACCTTTCCGATCCCGGGCGGCATTGCCGGCTGCGCGGGTATCGCTGAAACAGCCCCTTTTCGGGGCGATGAGGCCCGTTTTCTGAACTCATATCGGATGCGGGCGCAGTAGTTAACTGAAATCATGAGGATATACAAATGGCAATGAACGCAGAACAGAAGAAAGCAATTGTTGAAGAGTACGGCCAGGGTGCCAACGACACCGGTAGCCCTGAGGTACAGGTCGCCCTGCTGACCAGCCGTATCAACCAACTGACCGAGCACTTCGCCGACCACAAGCATGATCACCACTCCCGTCGTGGCCTGGTGCGCATGGTTAACTCCCGCCGCAAGCTGCTGGACTACCTGAAATCCAAAGACGTGGAGCGTTATCGCAGCCTGATCAAACGCCTCGGCCTGCGTCGCTAACCTGGTCCGCAACCAGATCAAGAAGAGGACACAATTGTGACCGCTATAAAAAAAGAGTTTCAGTTTGGTGATCACACCGTAACCCTGGAGACCGGCGAGATTGCCCGCCAGGCAGACGGTGCAGTCATGATCAACATGGGAGACACCGTGGTGCTGTGCACCGTGGTTGGTGCCAGGGACGCCATGGAGGGACGCGACTTCTTCCCTCTGACCGTGGACTACCAGGAGAAGACCTACGCCGCGGGTAAGATCCCCGGTGGTTTCTTCCGTCGCGAGGGCCGTCCTTCAGAGAAGGAGATCCTGGTCTCCCGCCTGATCGACCGTCCCATCCGTCCCCTGTTCCCCAAGGGCTACACCAACGAGACCCAGGTGATCTGTACCGTCAAATCCCTGAATCCCGCGGTTGACCCCGAGATTCCCTCGCTGATCGGTACCTCTGCAGCACTGGCCATCTCCGGCCTGCCGTTCCAGGGTCCCATCGGCGCGGCCCGCGTAGGTTACAAGAACGGTGAGTACCTCCTGAACCAGGACAGCACCGGTCTGACCGACGAGAGCGACCTCGACCTGGTGGTTGCCGGTACCGAAGATGCGGTACTGATGGTTGAGTCCGAGGCCAACGAACTCTCCGAAGAGGTGATGCTGGGTGCTGTACTGTTCGGTCACGAGCAGATGCAGGTAGCTATCCAGGCGATCAGGGAACTGGCCGCCGAGGTCAACAAGCCAGCCAGGGAGTTCAGCGCTCCCGAAGAGAATACCGCCCTGAAAGATGCCGTTCAGGCGGCTGCCGGCGATGCAATGGCTGAAGCCTACACCACCGCCGACAAGATGGAGCGCTACGGTAAGATCGACGCCGTGGTTGCCGACGCTGTCGAGAAACTCTGCGGCGGCGAAGAGCCCGAGTACACCGAGGGCGAGGTTCGCGGTGCACTGGACAAGCTCAAGAAGCGTACCGTTCGCGGTCGCATCCTGGCAGGTGAGCCCCGCATCGATGGTCGCGACACCAAGACCGTGCGTCCCATCACCGTGCGTACCGGCATCCTGCCCCGCACCCACGGTTCTGCACTGTTCACCCGTGGCGAGACCCAGTCCCTGGTAGTCACTACCCTGGGTACCGAGCGTGACTCCCAGATCATCGATGCACTGGAAGGCGAGCGTAAAGAGTCCTTCATGCTCCACTACAACTTCCCTCCCTTCTGCGTGAATGAAACCGGTCGTGTAGGCAGCCCCAAGCGCCGCGAGATCGGCCACGGCCGCCTGGCCAAGCGTGGCGTGCTGGCTTGCATGCCCACCATCGAAGACTTCCCGTACTCCATTCGTGTAGTCTCCGAGATCACCGAGTCCAACGGTTCCAGCTCCATGGCTTCCGTTTGCGGCACCAGCCTCTCCCTGATGGACGCCGGTGTGCCCATCAAGGCACCCATCGCCGGTGTGGCCATGGGCCTGATCAAGGAAGAGAACGAGTTCGCAGTACTGACCGATATCCTGGGTGACGAGGATCACCTGGGCGACATGGACTTCAAGGTTGCCGGTACCGTCAACGGCGTGAACGCGCTGCAGATGGATATCAAGATCACCGGTATCACCAAGGAGATCATGGAGATCGCCCTGGACCAGGCCAAAGACGGCCGCATGTTCATCCTGGGTGAGATGGAGAAGGCCATTGCGGCACCGCGTGAAGAGATGTCCGAACACGCGCCACGCATCATCTCCTTCAAGATCGACCCCGACAAGATCCGCGACGTGATCGGCAAGGGTGGTGTCACCATCCGCTCCATCACCGAAGAGACCGGTGCCACCGTCGATGTTACCGACGACGGCATGGTCAAGGTCTTCTCCGTCGACAAGGCGGCAGGTGAAGAGGCGCGCAAGCGTATCGAGCTGATCACCGCTGACGTTGAAGTGGGCACCATCTACGAGGGCAAGGTTGCCCGCCTGATGGACTTCGGTGCTTTCGTCACCATCCTGCCTGGCCGTGACGGCCTGGTGCACATCTCCCAGATCTGCGAAGAGCGTGTGGAGAAGGTGAGCGACAAGCTGGCCGAGGGCGATATCGTCAAGGTCAAGGTCCTCGAAGTGGACAAGCAGGGCCGTATCCGCCTCAGCATGAAGGCGGTCGACCAGGAGTGATCCTGGCTCGATAGCAAAAAAGAAAAAGAGGCCTCCGGGCCTCTTTTTTTATGTACAGGATGTACGGTATGCCGCGATAGGCAGGGATGCCGGTAGCGGCGATGTACAGGATGTACGGGCAGGAAATTGCTCCATGCATTTCCTGCACTTCCGCCATCCCTGGCGGTCGAATACCGCGGTAGGCAGGGATGCCGGGAGCGGCGCATGTACAGGATGCACAAAAAAACCGGCAGCCTTTCAGCTACCGGTTTCCGCCATCTCGATGGCTGGCTTCATCCCTGTTCAATTCCTTTTTAGAGCGGCTCCCTTAAGACCTCCCTTTCCCTGTCTTCAGTATGGCTTTCGATGAAAAATCCACCATGAGGTTTGGATTGAATCTCTGTAGGAAAAGTCTGAACCGGTCAGCAAGCCTACAAAGTATCAGACTGGCCTACATTTCACTATATGAATGAAACGACTATTTCTGCTGTAATCCAAACAAAGCGATTGGATATGGACAATTAACCTGGGGTTTCAAAATGAACACAACGACCGGCATCAATGATCCGGCTGCAGCAGAGAAGGAAGGGCAGCACCGCCTCGATCATCCAGGAAGCTGGCAGACGGTGAAGTTTGAGAAAGATCCGCAGATCACAGCTGTAGGTAGAGAGGGTGATTTTATCGCGGCCTATGTTGGGGTTGGAGGATTTGGCCAACAGGACTCAGACAGTGCCATCTTTATTCAGAAGTTCAATAAAGATGGTGATCCGAAAGGTGAGCAGATTGTGTCGAATATTCATCATTGGCCTGGCCAGGATATGGTGCCACTCATAATGCTGTATGGAAGGGCAAGCGATCCTCAGGTCACCGCCGTGGGTGAAGACGGGGCGTTTGTATTGACCTATTCGGCACGCGACGAGGGACGTGACAGAGTGGTCGTCGTACAGCGCTATGGTGCTGACGGTCAACCTGAAGGCGAGCAGGTACGTCTTCAGGGAAGCCATCGGGATGGCGCCTGGAGCGGTCAGCCCAAGGTGACCGCCATCGGTTTCGAGGGTGCTTTTGCCATAGCCTTCACCGGAACCGATGATAAAGGGGATAACGCCATCTTCGTGCAACGGTTCGATGCGCCCGGTAAACCTTTAGGAGAACAGGTCCATCTCGAAGCCACTGGCGTTGATGATCAGTTCGATGGCCGTCATCAGATCGAAGCCATTGGATCTGACGGTGCGTTCGTTGTGACCTACGTTGGAAACAGCGGGCTTGGTTATCAGGATAACTACGCCATCTATGTTCAACGTTTTGATGCCAGTGGCCGACCTGAAGGAGAACAGATTCGTCTTGAAAGCGGTGTTGTCGACAGTTGGTACAGCCAACCCCAGGTCTCGGCTGTCGGTTCCGACGGTGAATTCGTGGTCACCTATTGCGGACGGGACAAGGAGGGGGATCTCTCCGTCCATCTGCAAGGGTTCAATTCACAGGGTGAGCCTGCTGGACAGAGGGTTCTTGAAGCGGCGGGCATGACGGGTGAAGGGGAATTCGCTCCTCAGATCACCTCAATTGGGGACAATGGTGCCTATGTATTGACCTGTCTTGGTAAAGACAAAGACGGGGAGAATGCAATCATTATTCAGCGGTTCGATTCAAGCGGTGAACCCACGGGTGAGCAGCATCAGCTCAAAATCGGTCCTGGAAATGGGATAGCTGATGAAATCCAGATCACCCCCGCTGGAGATGATGGGGCCTTTGCCGTGACCTATGTGGCGGGTAACGGCTGCCACATAAATGATCATGAACTTGCCAGTGTGCATGGTCTCTTTCCGGGTGACCGATTCGAGAATGCAGTTGTCATCCACACTTTTGATACCATCGGTTCATATGTCGGCATGGATCTGCAATCCGGTGTGCCGGGTTGCTCTTTTGATGGGGAACTTGTTGATGTGGCTCCGATTGGTGGTGAAGCAGGATATGCCATGGCCTATGTCGCAGAGAGCGAAGAGGGGGGCAGTTCCATCTTTGTCGATACATTCGGTGTTCCGGTGCCTGATGTGCCGGTTTACGACCCTGCACTGGTCAGTGGTTTGAATACGACAAGCAATGGTGAGTTCACCGTTGCCACCAGCGAAGAGGGCAGCAGGATTCTCTTCAAGAGCAAAGGCGTCAATTGGACCGGCAGCTACAAGGATGAGATCGTTGTCAGTGATGAGGGTGACGATTACCTGATCGGCAACGGTGGTTACGATCTGATCGATGCCGGTGGTGGCGATGACACCATCATCCTCAACGGTGACAACATTGCCAAACTCGAAGAGGGTGTGTTTGCCCTGGAGCCTGCGCATATCGATGGCGGTGCGGGTAGTGATCGGCTGATGCTGATAGACGCATCCCTTGATTTCACCGCCCTGGCGGACGATCGCATTGTCGATATCGAAATTTTCGATCTGAAGACCGATTCAGGTGTGAACGAACTCACCATTACCGAACAGGCCGTCAACAACCTCCTGGGTGATGAGAACGGGGCGATCCGTATCAAGGGCAGGGGTGGGGACCTGGTTCACGCAGAGGGCTTTTCGGACTCAGGTGTCGATCGTGTATACGAGGGAATCCACTACGACGTGTATACCCTCAACAGCGCCACCCTGTGGATCGACCAGGCCATTGCGCATGTGGTTGTGTAAGGCGTGAGAGTCACCTGGAGCAATGTATAGTTACTGCTGCTTGCCGTAGAGACTCGCGTAGAGACCGTTGCTGTCGATCAGCTCGTCGTGGGAGCCCTCTTCCACTATGTGGCCATCTTCGAACACCAGTGCCCGGTCGGCCTGTTTCACCGCACTCAGACGGTGGGCGATGATCAGGGTGGTGCGTCCCTTCAGGAACTGTTGCAGGGCTTCGTGCAGGTTATGCTCCGTGGTGGTGTCGAGGGCGGAGGTGGCTTCGTCCAGAATAACCACCTTGGGATCGGTCAGAACCATGCGGGCAACCGCCAGGCGCTGGCGCTGACCGCCCGAGAGACGGATGCCGCCCCGGCCGACAAGCGTGTCCAGGCCGTGGTCCAGGTCCCGGACGATCTCGTCCAGCTGGGCCACTTCCAGGGCCTTCCAGAGTTGCTGATCGTCGATCTCGCGTCCCAGGGTCAGGTTCACCCTGACGGTATCGTTGAACAGGGCAGGGTGCTGCAACACGGTCGCTACATTGTCCCTGACAACATCCATGCCGATCTCATTCACCGGAACAGTGTCAAACAGCACCTCTCCTGACTCCGGGGTGTAGAGGCCGAGTATCACCTGCACCAGGGTGGTCTTGCCGCCACCGCTGGCGCCCACCAGGGCAATTTTTTCCCCGGGCGCTGCGTGCAGCGACACGTTGCTGAGCACCAGGGGGCCATCCCCGTAGCGGAAACAGATCCGATTCAACCGCAGATCCGTGGTCGTTTTTCCCCGGAAGGGGTCCTTGCTGTGGGGATAGTCCGGTTCCAGGTCGATATTGATCAGGCTGTTGATACGGTCAAGGGCGGCACGGGCGCCATTGTAGGCGTACTGCACTGCCAATACTTCCTGGACCGGGCCCATCATGAACCAGAGGTAGGCGAAGACCGCCAGCATCTGGCCGATGGTGAGATCCGAGTAGAGCACCATCAGCATACTGCCGGCACGGAAGATATCGAAACCGAACAGAAAGATCGCAAAGGAGAGACGCTGGGCGGCATCGCTCTTCCAGGTGAAGGCCGCCGAGTGGCGGCGGATGCTGTCCGCCTTGCCGATGATGCGACCGATGTAATGCTGCTCACGGTTGCTGGCACGGATCTGCTGAATCGCGTCGAGGGTCTCCGAGAGGGACTCCTGGAACAGCTGGTAGGCACTGTTCTCGCGCTTCTTGAGGGCTTTCACCTTGCGTCCGAACACCGTGGTCACGTAGATCACCACCGGGTTCAGGAAGAGAATGAAAAGGGCCAGCTGCCAGTGCATCCAGAGCAGCACCACAGCGGTGCCGATAATGCTCAGTACCGCGACCAGGAACTTGCTGGTGACCACGCCGAGGAAGTTGTCCACCGAGTCCAGGTCGGTCACCAGGTGAGAGGCGACGGTACCGCTGCCCAGGGTTTCGTACTCTGACATGGAGACCCGCTCCAGCCGCCGCAGCAGGCTGCGACGGATACGGAAGGTGACATCCTTCGAAATGATGGTGAACTGGCGTGTCTGCCAGACTGCGAACATGAGCGCCACCAGCCGCATCAGCAGGGTCAGAAAGAGGATCACCAGGATGTAGAGAATCGGATGGTGCCAGGTCTCCGGAAAGAGGCTGTTTATGGTGTTGACCGCCACGGCGGGCTGGTCGAGCAGCACCTCGTCCACCAGCAGGGGGATCAGCAGCGGGATAGGCACCGCCACGATAGTACCCAGGATGGCGATCAGGTTGGCCTTGATCAGCTCCCGGGAGTGCTGCAGCACCATCGCAACCACTTCCCGCCACTGGTAGCGATGGCTGCGTATCTCCCGTGTTTCACTGATCTCCACTGATGCGCTCTGGCTGTCCACTTTTTCCTGCAGTTCCGGGAATCATCCGGCCTCGTTATGGTCACTACTTTATGCCGATTGACGCTGGTCCCGGCGGCAGGTCATTATTCCATGTTAATGGCCGGTTGAGTATCGCGAATAAAGGGATATATCGGCTGCCAAATAAGATTAAAGTACTTTAAGTAAATCAAGTAACCTATTGAATATTATGAAATATAGAGGAATGGCCGGACACCTTTCACGCTTTGCTGGCAGCCTGCTGCTCATCATTGGGTTCTCCATGCCGGCCTGGGCCGGGATCGAGCTCGAAGGGGATGCCGTGCAGGGTGGCCTGATGCAGGGCCGGGTGGAACCCGGCAGCAAGGTGATGGTGGACAAGACCAGGGTCAGGGTCTCCCGGGAGGGGGTTTTCCTGGTCGCATTCGGCAGGGACCATGGCGACAGCAGCGTCATCAGGATCACCTATCCCGATGGTAGCGAGGCGCGACAGACGGTGAAAGTGGCCAAACGGGAGTACCGTATCCAGCGCATCGATGGCCTGCCCAAGCGCAAGGTGGTCCCCAAGAAGGAGGACCTGGAGCGCATACGCAGGGAGTCGGCCATGATCGGCAAGGCGCGGCGCCGGGACGATGCCAGAACCGGTTTTCTTAGTGGCTGGATCTGGCCGGTGGAGGGTCCCATCTCCGGTGTCTATGGCAGCCAGAGAATTCTCAACGGCAAACCACGACGTCCGCACTTCGGGGTGGATATCGCGGTACCGGTCGGGACACTGGTCAGGTCGCCGGCAGACGGCATCGTCACCTTCACTCACGACGATATGTTTTTCTCCGGTGGCACCATGATCGTCGATCACGGCCACAGGCTCTCCTCGTCGTTTCTGCATCTGAACAAGATCCTGGTGAAGCAGGGGCAGCATGTGAAACAGGGCGACATCATTGCCGAGGTCGGCAAGACCGGGCGGGTTACGGGTGCACATCTCGACTGGCGCATGAACTACCATGCCCACCGTATCGATCCGCAGCTGCTGGTGCCACCGATGCCTGCGCAGAAAGCAGGTTCCAGGAACGGCCCGAAAAAGGGCGGCTGAGCTATCGGTAACGGGCCAAGGCGGATATACTTGAGCGAATCGTTGATACAGACATCCACGGATACTTGAAAAAGATGAACAAGAAGCTACTGCCGCTGCTGGCATCCCTGGTGGGGATGTCTCCGGCTTTCGGGGAAGATCTGGCCCAGGTCTACGCACTGGCCAAGGAGAACGATGCCCAGCTGAGGGCTGCCCGGGCGACCAGGGATTCTGCACTGGAGGCAAAGCCCCAGGCAAAGGCGCTTCTGCTGCCCACCGTCTCGCTCACGGGTAATGCCAGCCGCGTGCATCGTGATGTGCAGAGCTCGCCCTCCGGGGCAAGCACCAGTACCTACAGTACATCCCAGCTCAAGCTCAACCTGTCCCAGCCCATCTATCACCGGGACTACTGGATCCAGCTGGAGCAGGCCGATATCCAGGTCGCCCAGGCCGAGGCCAGCTACGCGGTTGAAGAGCAGGGGCTGATCGTGCGCGTCGCCGAGGCCTACTTCGGTGTGCTCTCCGCCCAGGAGAGCCTGGAGTTCGCCCAGTCCGAAAATGCCGCAATCGCCCGTCAGCTCGACCAGGCCAAGCAGCGTTTCGAGGTTGGCCTGATCGCCATCACCGCGGTACACGAGGCCCAGGCCGCATTCGACCAGTCCCGTGCGGACCTGATCAATGCGGAGAATACCCTCGATAACGCCTGGGAAGCGCTACGGGAAATCACCGGCACACCGATGAGCGAGCTGACCCCGGTGATCGAAGAGCTTCCCCTGAACCCCCCGCAACCCCAGAACATAGACCAGTGGGGGGAGACTGCCCAGCAGCAGAACCTGGGTATCCAGTCTGCCCGCTACAGTACCGAGATCGCCCGGCAGAATATCCAGGTACAGAACTCCGGCCACTATCCAAGCCTGGACCTGGTAGGCTCCCACAGCCTGGACAGGAGCAGCAGCAGTGCGGGAACGGACGCAGATACCACCAGCCTCGGCGTTCAGCTCACCGTGCCACTCTATTCCGGTGGCAGTGTCACCTCCAAGACGCGCCAGGCCACTTATGACCTTGAAGCCGCCCAGGAGAACCTCGACAAGCAGCGACGCTCGGTAAACCGGCAGGTACGCGACGCCTACCGGGGTGTTCTCGCAGGCATCAGTACCGTCGAGGCACTCAAGGCAAGCACGGTATCGGCCCAGAGCGCCCTGGAGGCCACCGAGGCGGGCTTCGAGGTGGGTACCCGGACCATGGTGGATGTGCTGAATGCCCAGCGCGACCTGTTCCGTGCCCGCAGTAACTACGCCGCGGTACGATACAACTACATCCTCAATGGGCTGCAGCTGAAGCAGGCAGCCGGTACCCTGGCTGAACAGGACCTGGCGGATGTGAACAGCTGGCTCAAGTAACCCGCTGTATTTATATCAACCGGGCGGGGCCTTTGGGCCCCGTTTTGGTTGCACCCGATAAACACGACTGCGCGAGGGCAGGTAACTCGCTACAATAGGCCCATGTCTGGAAATAGCTTTGGAAAACTCTTCACCGTAACCTCATTTGGCGAGAGTCACGGTCCCGCCATCGGTTGCATTGTCGACGGTTGCCCTCCCGGTATGGCACTTGACGCCGAGGATCTGCAGCGGGATCTCGACCGGCGTAAGCCCGGCACATCACGCCACACCACCCAGCGCCGGGAGGCGGACCAGGTGGAGATTCTCTCCGGCGTGTTCGAGGGCAGGACCACGGGTACCCCCATCGGCCTGATCATCCATAACACGGACCAGCGCTCCAAGGACTATTCCAAGATCATGGATCGCTTCCGTCCGGGGCATGCCGACTACACCTATATCCAGAAATATGGCCTGCGCGATTATCGCGGAGGCGGCCGCTCCTCTGCCCGTGAAACCGCCATGCGGGTGGCTGCGGGTGCCATCGCCAAGAAGTACCTGCAGGAGCGATACGGAATCGAGATCCGCGGTTACCTGTCCCAGCTCGGTCCGATAAAGGTCGAGAGACTCGATTGGGACCATGTGGAGAGCAATCCCTTTTTCTGTCCTGATGCCGATAAGGTGCCGGAGATGGAGGCCTACATGGATGCCCTGCGCAAGGAGGGTAACTCTGTCGGTGCTCGCATCAACGTGGTGGCGAGCGGGGTGCCTGCCGGATGGGGTGAGCCGATCTTCGATCGTCTCGATGCCGACATCGCCCATGCCATGATGAGCATCAACGCCGCCAAGGGTGTCGAGATCGGTGCGGGTTTCGACTGCGTGGCTCAGAAGGGTACCGAGCATCGTGACGAGATGACCCCCGAGGGATTTCTCGGCAACCAGGCGGGCGGTATTCTGGGTGGCATCTCAAGTGGCCAGGATGTACTGGTAAGCATCGCATTCAAGCCCACCTCGAGCATGCGAATTCCCGGTCGCAGCGTCAATATCCAGGGTGAACCGGTGGAGGTTGTGACCGAGGGCCGGCACGACCCCTGCGTGGGTATCCGTGCCACACCCATCGCCGAGGCGATGCTGGCCATGGTGCTGATGGATCACATGTTGCGTCACCGTGCCCAGAACATGGATGTGCAGAGCGATACCCCCGTCATTCCGGGATCAGCGGATTGATTTCAGGTAGTAAGTCCGTGCTGTTGATTGCCGGACAGGGACGGGTTTGACGGCAGCTATGCCTTACTGGCGGTTATCGGGATTCTATCTCACCTACTTCGCAGCGCTGGGTGCGCTGGTTCCCTACTGGAGTCTCTATCTCAAGGGGCTCGGTTTCAGCGCGGTCGAAATCGGTGAACTAATGGCCATCCCCATGGCGACCAAGTTCATCGCACCCTACGTGTGGGGCTGGCTGGGCGATCACCTGGGCCATCGCATGGCCATCGTGCGTGCAGGGTCGCTCCTGACCGTCCTGGTGTTCACCTCCGTGTTCTGGGTAACCGGTTTCTGGCAACTCGCCCTGGCGATGGTGCTGTTCAGCTTTTTCTGGAACGCTGTATTGCCCCAGTTCGAAGCAGTGACACTGGTCTACCTGGGTGACAAGGCACCGCTCTACGCGCGTATCCGGGTGTGGGGCTCCATCGGCTTCATCGTGGCGGTTATCTTCCTCGGCATGGCGGTGGATCTGGAAGGGCCGGTGATCATTCTTCCGGTCCTTTTCGCTATCTACCTGTCGATCTGGCTCTCAAGCCTGTTGATTCGCGACCCGGACCCCACACCTCACCTGGAAGAACAGCCACCGATCCTGGCGGTGCTGAAAAAGCCACCCGTCATTGCTTTCTTCGTGGTCTGTTTTCTGCTGCAGGCGGGACACGGTGCCTACTACGCCTTCTACTCCATCTACATGGAAGAGGTGGGTTATTCCAAGACCCTGATCGGACAGCTCTGGGCACTGGGCGTGATTGCCGAAGTGATCGTGTTCCTGTTCATGCACAGGCTGTTGTTGCGCTTCGGTGCCAGGCTGGTGCTGATGGCGAGCCTCTTTCTGGCGGCCCTGCGCTGGCTGCTGATAGGCAATTTCCCGGAGAGCCTGGCTATCCTGCTCTTTGCCCAGACCCTGCATGCAGCCACCTTCGGTACCTTCCATGCCGCTGCCATACACCTGGTGCATCACTATTTTACCGGCAAGCACCAGGGCAGGGGGCAGGCACTCTACAGCAGCCTCAGTTTTGGCTTTGGCGGTGCCCTTGGCAGTCTCTACAGCGGTTATCTCTGGTCCGGCATGGGACCGGCGGTCACCTACGGGATAGCCGCCGGCGTCTCCATGCTGGCACTGCTGATCGCCTGGCGCTGGGTGGTGAATGAGCTGAACTAGATATTTTTCAGGGCACCAAAAGAAAAGGCGATGGATTCAAATCCATCGCCTTTTCAGTCATTCTCAGAGGGGGAGAGCTACTTGTCGCCCCAGGAGCCGAGAAGTTCGGCCTCCTCGTCTTGGGAGAGGGTGGTCATGCCTTCCAGGTCGGTCTCTGATCCGGAGTCGTCGGAACCGCTGCTGTCCTGGTCATCGTCCCTGTCATCATTGGCGTCGTCGTCCTTGCCATCTTCGTCGTCCTTGCCATCTTCGTGGTCTTCGCCGTCTTCGCCGTCCTCGCTGTCCTCGCTGTCCTCGCCGTCCTCGCTGTCTTCGCCGTCTTCGCCGTCTTCTCCGTCCTCTCCGTCTTCTCCGTCCTCTCCGTCTTCTCCGTCTTCTCCGTCTTCTCCGTCCTCTCCGTCTTCTCCGTCTTCTCCGTCTTCTCCGTCCTCGCCGTCTTCTCCGTCCTCGCCGTCTTCACTGTCCTCGCTATCTTCACTGCTTTCACTGTCTTCACTGCTTTCGCTGTCACTGGCGTAGGCAGATTTCACGATGATAGCCATGTTTTCCCAGTCCACCTGGATGGGTGCAAGGAGACTCACTACCAAAACCAGAGCGGTGGCCAGGCCGAGGATTCGGGCACTCCAGGCCGGCCCTGTATCAAGGTCCTGCTCATAGGGTCCGGTATTGTCGTTACAGCTGGTGCCCATGTGATGAACTCCCCAAACAGCATGTGATTTCAGTCGGTTCTACTGGTTAAACGGCTGAGAGGCCAATATTATTCCATAAAGTGATTTTTTTGTTAGTGCGGCACCGGCAGTATGCAAGCTGATGTGCAGGAAGCTTATTCCAGCTGCTGCCAGGGTATCCCCGGTAGGTGATTTTATTTCACAGGGAAGAAATCCTGTGTCTCATACGTTTAATTATATTGAGTAATAACGTTCTTTTCCGGAAAGAGTCGATTGAACAGCCATTGCCACAACACCATTGCCGAACTGCTGCCCCGGCTCAGACGTTTCGCCTACGGTCTGACAGGATCGTCTGACAGTGCGGATGACCTGGTGCAGGAGGCGTGTGAGCGTGCATTGAGGGATGCGGCCAAGTGGTCAGGAGCTGACTACCTGGACCGTTGGCTGTTCCGGGCGATCAGAAACCTGCACGTGGACCAGGTGCGGCACCGGCAAGTGGTGGAGCGTCATGCCAGCAGCGAACAGTACACTTCAGCGGGTGCTGTCGATGGTGAGCAGGCTTTTGAGAATCTCGTTACCCTCGGCGAGGTGGAAAAGGCGATCAGTTGTCTCAAGGAGGAGCAGAGGGTACCGCTGTTGCTTATTTCCGTTGAAGGCTTCTCCTACAAGGAGGCGGCGGAAATCCTGGATCTGCCAATTGGCACAGTGACCAGCCGGCTTGCCCGTGCCCGTACCCAGATGCTCGATATTCTGGCAACAAGGGGTGGCAGGTCGGCATCACGGGAGGTAATCATCGATGGCTGACAAGAGATTAGAAACATGGGATGAGTTGACGGTAAACGCCTACCTGGATGGTCGGCTCGATGATGAAACCCGTCGCCAACTGGAGCTGGCGATGGAAGAGGATGAAGGACTGAAGGTCTATGTACAGAACCGGCGCCGCCTGGATGGCCTGTTGCAGGGTGCTTTTTCATCGGCAATGGAGAGGCCGCTCAGTCCCGGGCTTGCGGATATTCTCTCCGGTACAGGCAGGGAGCCGGCCGGGAATGTTCCGGTACATCGCAGCGGAGGATGGATGCAGGGTTTTCTTGCACTCGCCGCTGGGCTGGTCATCATGGCGATCGGCTTCGGTGCCGGTTTCCTGACCGGTGAGGCGAGCATGGAGAGGCAACAGCTGGCCATTAACCTGGAGCGAAACAGCTCTCTTCAGAATATGCAGGTGGCATGGAACCGGGTGCTGGAGAACACACCGAGTGGCGAGGCCGTGGTCTGGGGAGACCCGGAGAGCAGTTACAGTACCCGGATAACACCCATCCGTACGATGCGTACCAAGGATAACCGCTACTGCAGGGAGTTTCGTGAAATCCGCCTGGTGGACGGTATCCAGGAGGAGCGGCGCGGTATATCCTGTCGTTCAGGGAAAGAGCAGTGGCAGCTTGAGGCGCTGTATCCCAAAGGTGAGCGAAGCTATTTTTAACGGGGCTTGAAAGGTTGCATGCGGAGATAGGTCTGGATGAGTAAGTTGGGGAGAGGGATACTCCCGGCGGTTCTGCTGCTGGTGCTGACAGGATGCGCCTCCAGGGGTGGATTCCTGCCGCCCAGTGGAGAGCCCCTTGCGGGTCTGCCGGAGGCTCAACTGCCCCGGGTCGCCGTGGGCGACAAACTGTACTTCTCCAACGGTAGGAGGGAGTGGGTGGTCGGTTTCAGCGACGACAAGGTGCAGTGGAAGCGTACCGGCCAGCGCAGCTATACCCGTTCGAGTAATTTCCTTATACCCGATATCGCATGGGATAACCGTACCCGCAAGGGTGTACACCTGATGGATATCGAGAAGGATATCCTTTGGCCCCTGCAGGCGGGTAACAGTGCAAGCTTCTCTGTGTGGATGAGTTACCTGAACAAGGAGAACGGCTCCCGGCGTATGTATGACCGCCAATGGCGCTGCGAGGTGGACGACACGGAGAGGATGTCAGTCTATGCCGGTACATTCGACACCTACCGCATCGTGTGTGAACGCTACAGTTTAAAGGGCAACCTCTCCCAGCGGCGGATCTGGCACTATGCCCCGGAGATCGAGCAGTTCATCAGCCGTTGGGACGACTACCCGGGCAGGCGGATCGCTTATCTCGAGCTCACAGCCTATCAACCCTACGTCAATGGCATGGATAAAAAGTGGAAACGCAACTACTGGAATCATTTGCGCCGGGCCATGGAGAGATACCCTTCGGGGGAGAAGCTGAACTGGTACGACAAGGAGAGCGATACGCTCGTCTCGATTACCCCCGTGAGAACCGTGAAGTCTGCCGATGGAAAATACTGCCGTAATTACCGTCTCAACATCACTCTGAAGGGTCAAGCCAGAAATGGAGCCGGCATGGTATGCCGTGATAGAAAAGGGTACTGGAAGATCCCGAAAAGTATCCGGCAGGATTCCGGCATACACCTGTGAAATCCCGGTAGTCTCCTGGTGCAGGCTAGACGGTCTACCTGCAGCACATATAACCATCCTCTGTTTGAATCATCCGCTTCATTCATTCTGCCCTCGTTCTCCGAAAGATATACACAGCTCCCGCATAACCCGTGCTGCATTGGAAAGGGTTCTGTTTCTGTGGGTCACGATGCCGAGACGCCGGGAGAGTTGCAACTGTTCGAAGGGCAGGGCGGTGAGATCTCCATCTTTGATCATGGTCTCGGGAAGTAACCCCCAGCCCAGGCCGATGGTGACCATCATTTTCAGAGTTTCGAGGTAGTTGGTGGCCATGCCGATCTCCGGCATCAGGTCGAGTGGTTGCAGTGCCTTCTCCATCACTTCACGGGTATAGGTGCCTTCGGTGGTGAGTACCGCGGGATACTTGAACAGCTGTTCAGGTGTTACTGATCGCTTCCTGGCCAGGGGGGGTTCGTTACCCACCACGAAATGAAGGGGGTCCCGCCAGATCACCTCGGCCCGGAGGTTGCTGGGTGTCTGGGTGGGAAGGGTGACGATGGCCAGCTCCAGTTCACCGTGTTCCACTGCGGAGCAGGCGCTCTCCGAATCCATGAAATGGATATCCAGGGAGACGTCCGGATAGTGTTTGCTGTACTCCTTCAGTACAGGCGGCAACCGGCGTAAACCGATATGGTGGCTGGTGCCCATGGTGAGGCTTCCGCTCACCTCGCCTGAAATATTCGATATATCCCTCTGGATATCCTTCACTTCAAGCTGCAGCTGTTTCGCCCTCGGCAGGAGCAGCCTGCCTGCTTCGGTGAGTGTGACACGACGGCCGATGCGGTCGAACAGGCGGTTTCCCAACTCCTCTTCCAGGGACGCCACGCGTTTGCTGACCGCCGGCTGGGTCAGGTGCAGGCGTTTGGCCGCAAGGGAGAAGGATTCACTGTCGGCTACAGCCAGAAAGGCACTAAGCGAATTGAAATCCATAGATGTCTCGTGTCCGGGGGGATTCTCTATATTGTATTCCAATATGGAATATAAAACATAAAAAAGATGAATTTGTTTTATGGTATGTCAAGGCCTATGCTTTCAGCTCCATTGTGAGGTGTGAACTACCATGAGCGCAAAAACACTCTACGACAAGATTTGGGATGACCACGTGGTGCGTACCGATGAGGACGGCACTGCGCTTCTCTATATAGACAGGCAGTTGGTGCACGAGGTGACCTCGCCCCAGGCCTTCGAGGGCCTGAGGCTGGCCGGGCGCAAGCCCTGGCGTACCGGGGCCACCATCGCCACCCCGGACCACAATGTACCGACAAAGGGTCGGGCGGCCGGTATCGAGGACCCCATCGCACGGCTCCAGGTCGAGACCCTGGATCGTAACTGCGAGGAGTTCGGTATTACCGAGTTCGGCATGAACGATGTGCGCCAGGGCGTGGTTCACGTGATGGGCGCCGAGCAGGGCCTGATCATGCCCGGCATGACCGCAGTGTGTGGTGATTCCCACACCGCCACCCACGGGGCTTTCGGCGCACTGGCTTTCGGTATCGGAACCTCCGAGGTGGAGCACGTGCTGGCCACCCAGTGCCTGATTCAGAAGAAGTCCAAGAACATGCTGGTGAACGTCAAGGGCCAGGTGGGGCCGGGCATCACCGGTAAGGACATCGTGCTGGCCGTGATCGGTGAGATCGGAACCGCCGGCGGTACAGGTTACGTCATCGAATTCGCCGGCCAGGCGATTCGCGATCTGAGCATGGAAGGCAGGCTCAGTGTCTGCAACATGGCCATCGAGGGTGGCGCCCGCGCTGGACTGGTTGCGGTGGACGAGACAACCCTCGAGTACGTGAAGGGACGTCCCTTCGCTCCGGCGGGTGAGATGTGGGACCAGGCCGAGGCGGCCTGGCGTGAACTCAAGAGTGACGAGGGTGCCACGTTCGACAAGGTGATCGAGATCGACGCGGCCAGCATCAAACCCCAGGTGACCTGGGGTACCTCGCCGGAGATGGTGCTGCCGGTTGATGCGGTGGTCCCCAACCCGGCCGATGAGAGCGATGCGGTGAAGGCTGACGGTATGCGCCGCGCACTGGACTACATGGGCCTGGCGGCGGGTACCCCCATTGATGAGATTCGCCCGGACCATGTCTTCATCGGCTCGTGTACCAACGGTCGTATCGAGGACCTGAGAGCCGCTGCGGAAGTGGCCAGGGGGCGCAAGGTGGCGGACAACATCCGTCAGGCCCTGGTCGTTCCGGGCTCTGGCCTGGTCAAGCAGCAGGCAGAAGCAGAGGGCCTGGACAAGATCTTCACAGAGGCTGGCTTCGAATGGCGTGAACCTGGCTGCTCGATGTGCCTGGCCATGAATGCGGACCGCTTGGGTCCCGGTGACCGTTGTGCCTCGACCTCCAACCGCAACTTCGAGGGGCGGCAGGGGCAGGGCGGCCGTACGCACCTGGTCAGCCCGGCCATGGCGGCAGCGGCTGCTGTCACCGGTCGTTTTGTAGATGTGAGGGAGCTGTAATGGATAAATTCATCACTTTTAGCGGTATCGCCACGCCGTTGGATCGTGCCAACGTGGACACCGATGCGATCATTCCGAAGCAGTTCCTGAAGTCGATCAAGCGTACCGGTTTCGGACCCTACCTGTTCGACGAGTGGCGCTACCTCGATCACGGCGAGCCGGACATGGACTGTACCAACCGTCCCCGCAACGAGGAGTTCGTGCTCAACGATCCCCGTTACCAGGGTTCCACCGTTCTGTTGGCCCGGGACAACTTCGGATGCGGCTCCTCCCGTGAGCATGCACCCTGGGCGCTGGCCGACTACGGTTTCAAAGTGATCGTGGCCCCAAGCTTTGCAGATATCTTTTTCAACAACTGCTTCAAGAACGGTATCCTGCCGATAAAGCTGGACGATGCGGTTGTGGACGGCCTGTTCCAGAAGGCGATGGGTGACGAGGCGCTGGAAATCACCGTCGACCTGGAAGCCCAGGAGCTGCGGCTGGCGGATGGTGAAACCATCGCTTTCGAGGTGGACGAGTTCCGCAAGCACTGCCTGATCGAGGGGCTGGACGACATCGGCCTTACTCTGCAGCACAGTGACGAGATCAAGGCGTTCGAAGAGAAGCGCAGGGGCACGGCTCCCTGGGTTTTCAACGATTGAACCATTACCAGGCACGGAGCAGGCGACTGGCACTCCGGGTCTCTAAAGAAAGAAACAAGGCAAACAAGCAATGAGCAAGAATATTCTGGTTTTACCCGGTGACGGTATCGGTCAGGAGATCGTGGCAGAGGCGGTCAAGGTTCTGGCCTGCCTGCGCGACGATCACGGCCTGGACATCGATATGGACGAGGCGCTGGTGGGTGGTACCGCCTACGATGTAACCGGTACCCCGCTGCCCCAGGTCACCATCGACATGGCGAAAGAGGCCGACGCGATTCTGCTGGGCGCGGTGGGCGGTACCCAGTGGGAGTCCCTGGACTACTCGGTGCGACCCGAGCGCGGCCTGCTGGGCCTGCGCAAGGAGCTTGGCCTGTTCGCCAACCTGCGCCCCGCACTCCTCTATCCCCAGCTTGCCGATGCATCCACCCTCAAGCCCGAGGTGGTTGCGGGTCTTGACATGATGATCGTTCGCGAGCTCACCGGCGGTATCTACTTCGGTGAACCCCGTGGTGTGCGCGAATTGGAGAACGGCGAGAAGCAGGGTTACAACACCCTGGTCTATCGCGAGTCGGAAGTGGATCGTATTGTCCGCGTGGCCATGGATATCGCCATGAAGCGCGGCAAGCGTGTCTGCTCCGTGGACAAGGCCAACGTGCTGGAAGTGACCGAAATGTGGCGCAACGTCGCGATCAAGGTGGGCGAGGAGTATCCCGAGGTGGAACTCTCCCACATGTACGTGGACAACGCCTCCATGCAGCTGGTGCGTGAGCCCAAGCAGTTCGACGTGATGGTCACCACCAACATGTTCGGCGACATCCTCTCCGACTGCGCGGCCATGCTTACCGGCTCCATCGGCATGCTGCCTTCCGCCTCCCTGAACGAGAAAGGGCAGGGCATGTACGAGCCCATCCACGGCTCCGCACCGGACATCGCCGGACAAGGGGTCGCCAACCCCCTGGCCACCATTCTCTCGGTCGCCATGATGCTGCGCTACTCCCTGGACGAATCCGAGATGGCCGAACGCATCGAGAAGGCTGTCGAGGCGACCCTGGATGCCGGGCTGCGTACCGCGGACATCATGTCCGAAGGCATGAAGCAGGTGGGCACCGAGGAGATGGGCGACGCGGTGGTTGCAGCACTGCGCGGTTGATCGAAAAATTCTGGAGACTCCGGGGCTGTAGGGCTAGAATAAAAAGTTCTGCGGCAGCCCCGGTTTCGAGGGCTGACAGTAATTTTTTTAAGGTAGACGAAGGCAATGAAACGCGTAGGTTTTGTCGGTTGGCGCGGCATGGTCGGTTCCGTACTCATGGATCGCATGCGTGAAGAGAGAGATTTCGACCTCATCGAGGAGCCGGTCTTTTTCACCACCTCACAGGTTGGACAGCAGGGTCCGGATATCGGTAAGGATATTCCGGTACTGAAGGACGCCGGTGATATCGACGAACTCAAGACCATGGACGTCATCGTCACCTGCCAGGGTGGCGGTTACACCAAGTCCGTGTTCGAGGATCTGCGCAACGCCGGCTGGGATGGCTACTGGATCGATGCGGCTTCAGCTCTGCGCATGGCCGATGACAGCGTGATCGTACTCGATCCGGTCAACCGTGACGTGATCGATGCGGCCCTGGCCGACGGCAAGAAGGACTTCATCGGTGGCAACTGCACGGTCAGCCTGATGCTGATGGGCCTTGGCGGCCTGTTCCAGAACGACCTGGTGGAGTGGATGACCGCCATGACCTACCAGGCCGCCTCGGGCGCAGGCGCAAAGAACATGCGCGAGCTGCTGAACCAGATGGGACACCTGCGGGATGCCTCTGCCAGCCTGCTGAACGAGCCCTCCTCGGCGATCCTGGATATCGATCGCGTGGTGACCGAGGATCTGCGCAGCGACGGCTATCCCACAGACAACTTCGGTGTGCCCCTTGCAGGCAGCCTGATCCCCTGGATCGACGTGGCCCTGGAGAACGGGCAGAGCAAGGAAGAGTGGAAAGCGGTCTCCGAGACCAACAAGATCCTCGGCCGCGGCAGTGACAATATCATCCCCATCGACGGTACCTGTGTGCGTATCGGCGCCATGCGCTGCCACAGCCAGGCTCTGACCATCAAGCTCAGGAAAGATGTGCCGGTGGACGAGATCGAGCAGATGCTGGACGAGGCCAACGAGTGGTCCAAGGTGATACCCAACGACCGCGAGATCACCATGCAGGAGCTCAGTCCCGCAAAGGTTACCGGCACCCTGAGTATACCCGTGGGCAGGCTGCGCAAGATGAACCTCGGCAGCGAGTATCTCAATGCCTTCACCGTGGGTGACCAGCTGCTGTGGGGTGCTGCCGAGCCCCTGCGCCGCATGCTGCGGATTCTGCTTGAAGCTTGATAAGCAAGGTCATCTCCTAAACCGGAAGCCTGCCCGCTGTCACTGACGGCGGCGCGGGCTTTTTCAATTTGGAATCAAACGATGAGTGACAGAACATTCAATGTGGCAGTAGTGGGTGCCACCGGTGCGGTGGGCGAGGCGATGCTATCCATTCTGGATGAGCGCGATTTTCCCGTGGGCGAGGTGTATGCCCTTGCCAGCAGCCGTTCGGCGGGCAAGAAAGTGGCCTTCGGCTCCAGGATGATCACGGTTCAGGACCTGGCAGCCTTCGATTTCACTCAGGTACAGGTGGCGCTCTTCTCTGCGGGTGCCGATGTCTCGGACAGCTATGCGCAGAAGGCGGCTGAATCCGGGGCCGTGGTGATCGACAACACGTCACGTTTCCGATACGACGAGGATATTCCCCTGGTGGTACCCGAGGTGAATCCCGAGATGATTGGCGATTACGTCAATCGCGGCATCATCGCGAACCCCAACTGTTCCACCATACAGATGCTGGTTGCAGTGAACCCCATTCACAGGGCGGTGGGGATCAGCCGTATCAATGTCTGCACCTACCAGGCGGTATCCGGCAGTGGGCGCAAGGCGGTGGAGGGCCTGGCCCGCGAGACCGCACAGCTGATGAACGCCAAACCGGTTACGTCGACGGTTTATCCCAGGCAGATCGCCTTCAATGTGCTACCCCAGATCGATCGCTTCGAAGAGAACGGCTATACACGGGAAGAGATGAAGATGGTCTGGGAGAGCCGTAAGATCCTGGGTGACGAGGGACTGCAGGTCAATCCAATGGCCGTGCGGGTGCCGGTCTTCTATGGTCACTCCGAGGCGGTACACCTGGAGACCCGTGAAAAGATCACCGTGGAAGAGGCGAGGGCGCTCCTGGAGAAAGCGCCGGGAGTCACCGTTCTGGATGACCGGGCTGATGGTGGCTATCCCACGCCGGTGACGGAGTCATCAGGCAATGACACCGTTTTCGTGGGCAGAATCCGAGACGATATCTCCCACGCCACGGGTTTAGATATGTGGGTCGTTGCCGATAACGTTCGAAAGGGAGCCGCATTAAACAGTGTTCAGATCGCGGAGATTCTGGTAAAAGACTACCTTCAATAGGTAGTGCCGAGCAGAGGCACGGAAGGCAACGAGGGATCGTCTATCAACCCGCTTGAGAAGCCTGCCCGTTTGCCTTGGGAAGACATATTGACCATCAGTTTCAAGCGTTTTATTCCAACTCTGCCAAACAGGTCACGCAATTGATGGTTCCGGCACCTTGCCGGATGATAAAGTTTGTAAAAAAATGTTTGTGTGAGCTATAGTTAGCGAGCATATGTTAAGTTTTTTCTACTCTGCATCCGGATGCAGAGAGTCTTGATCCAGTCGACGCCCTCGGGGAGGGTGTCAGGGAAACTGGCAAAAGAAGGGGGAGGCATGGTCCGTAGAACTTCGCTGGCATTGGCCCTTGCGCTGGGTATTGCGCCATTCAGTGTCAATGCACTCGGTTTGGGTGAAATCAATCTCAATTCAGCATTAAATCAATACCTTGATGCAGATATCAAGCTGCTTTCGGTCAACACGGACAGTCTGCCCGATGTGCGGGTCAGCCTCGCATCCCCCGAGGCATTCAAGCGTGCAGGGGTCGAACGGCCTTTCATCCTGACCAAGCTCAAATTCAAACCGGTGGCACGTCCCGACGGAAGGATCGTGGTTCATGTCAGCAGCCGTGATCCCATCCGTGAACCGTTCCTCAACTTTCTTGTCGAGGTGAACTGGCCCAAGGGCAAGATGGTAAGGGAGTACACCCTGTTGCTCGATCCACCGGTGACCCTGGACCGACGCCCGGCACCGGTTGCGGCTCCGCGAGCCACCGTTACCGCACCACCCGTATCGACGCCTCGTCCTGCCACCGACAGGTCGGTCGTCAGCGGCACTGATGTGGCATGGGCAGCTTCCGAACCTGCGGCTGTAGCCGATGAGTACGGTCCCACCAGGCGCAACGACACCCTGTGGGGTATAGCCGAGCAGGTGAGGCATGACGGTGCCTCCATGCAGCAGACCATGATTGCGCTCTTCAGGGCCAATCCCCAGGCGTTCATCAACGAAAATATCAACAATCTGAAAATCGGCCAGATCATCCGTGTCCCCAAGCGCGATGAGGTGATGGCTCTCAGTCGGCGCGAGGCACAACAGGTCTACAGCGAGCACCTGAATGCCTGGCAGGCTGACCGTGCGCCGACACCGGCAATCGAAACCGAAAAGCCGGCCATGGCCAGGCCGGAAGAGGCAGAGGCACCGGCTGCGGAAGAGCCGGCCGAGCCCGAGCTGAAGATCGCCACTCCCCGCCCCGAAGGTGAAGGCGAGGCCGGACCAGGTGAAGGTGCAGAGCCCGCACAGGCTCTCGAGGAGCTCCAGCAGGAGCTGATCCTGGCCCAGGAAGAGAAGGCGAGTGCCCTGCAGGAGGGCATAGAGCTCCAATCCCGTGTAACTGACCTCGAATCGCAACTCGAGGATCTCGAAAGACTGCTGACCCTCAAGAGCGAGCAGTTGGCAAGGCTTCAGGCAGCCGCCCAGGCAACCGGTGAAGAGGCCCCGGCAATGGCTGAAGCCGAAACCGCGATGGCCGAGGCTGAGTCCGCCATGGCCGAGGCGCCCGCCGAGGATGAAGGTGAGACGCTCGAAATCGCCGACACGGCAGAAGAGATGCAGCCGGCACCGGAAGCCGCGCCCGTGGTCGAAGAGGTGCTCGAGGTCAAGCCCGAAGCAGAGACTGCAATGGTGCAGCCTGCAGAGCCGAAGCTGACCGCCAAGCCCAAGAAAGAGCGTGAAAAAGGTTTCATCGAGAAGGTCATGAGTGACCCGACCATGCTGGGTATCGCCATTGCCGTGGTGGTCGTCATGCTGTCACTGGTTTGGGTGCTCATCAGTCGCCGCCGCTCGAGCGCTGCTGATTTCCAGGAGAGTATTCTGGTCAGCACCATCGATGACACCGACTCCGAACAGTTGGTGGATGAAGGTTCCGAGACTGAAAAACACCCGGTGGACGAGTCCTCTTTCCTGAGCGATTTCTCCCCCAGTGACATCGACGCCCTGCAGGATGAGACAGGTGAGGTCGATCCCCTGGCCGAGACCGATGTCTATATCGCTTATGGTCGCTACCAGCAGGCTGAAGAGCTGATTACCCAGGCGATCGAGAAAGATCCGGAGCGTATCGAACTGCGCCATAAGCTGTTCGAGATCCTCTCCGCAGTCAAGAACAAGGATAAGTTCGTTGCCACGGCCGAGGAGTGTGTGGAACAGGGCATCGACAGCCGTGACACCGAGGCCTGGGGGAAAGTCGTGGCTATGGGTGCGCAACTGGCACCTGAACATGAACTTTTTGCAGGTTATGAGGGTGAGATGGCGGGTGAAGGCGACCTGGATCTCGATGACATAACCAATGAACTCGATATCGCTGATGATTCTCACTTCGAGGGCGCTTCCGAAATGGAGGGGGAACTGTCCGAGCTCGAACTCGACTTCGACCTCGAGGAGGAGACCGAGGAGCAGGAGAAGAGCGAACAGGAAGCGCTCGACGAACTCGATGAGAGCACTTTCGACCTGGAGGTTGATACCCAGCCATCGAGCATGGTTGACACCGACGAAGAGGCCAGTGAAATCGCTTCCGGTTTCGATTTCGATCTCGAAACGCCGGTACCCGAGGGTGAGGCTGAGGAGGGCGAACTGAACATCGAAGACACCCTCGAGCATGCTGAACTGGATGAACTGGACCTGTCGGATCTCGAAGAGACCGGCGCCGCCGGGGAAACCACGGAGGATGAAGATGTGCTCTCTTTCTCCGAGGATGAACTCAGCGAACTTGAAGGCCTGGAGCTGGAGAGCGTGGAAACGGCTGATGAGGAGGGCGAGACGCTCTCCCTGGATGACATCGATGAGGGGCTGGAAATGGAGCAGGACGAGGTTCCCGCTGAAACAGCCGGTGCGACCGACGAGGTGAGCACCAAGCTGGATCTCGCCCGCGCCTATATCGACATGGGCGACAACGAGGGTGCCCAGGATATCCTCCAGGAGGTGATGTCCGAGGGTGACGACGGCCAGAAGCAGGAAGCACAGCAGATGCTGGATCAGATCTCCTAGCACCGCTGTTTCACATTTAAAGGTCAGAAGAGGCGCGCCCAGGGTGCGCCTCTTTGGTTTTAAAGCCGGCAAAGGCCGGAAACGATAAGAGGGTTTTGAATCGTGTCAACGGACCCTAAGATGCGCCTGGCAATGGGCATCGAGTACGACGGTTCGCGCTACCACGGCTGGCAGGTGCAGGAGGAGGGCGTGGACAGCGTTCAGTTTCAGTTGGAACGTGCCGTTTCGAAAGTCGCCAACCATCCGCTGTCAGTGCAGTGCGCCGGGCGTACCGACCGGGGTGTGCATGGCACCGGCCAGGTGGTTCACTTCGACACGCACTCTGTGAGGCCCGAGAGAAGCTGGCTTCTGGGCACCAACGTCAACCTGCCGTTCGATATCAACGTGAACTGGGTGAAACCGGTGCCGGACGATTTCCATGCCCGTTTTTCCGCCACCAGTCGAAGCTACCGATATATGATCCTGAACCGCAAGACCCGCTCGGCCATTTGGCGGGACCGGGCGGTCTGGATTCACCACGAGCTGGATGTGGCGCGCATGGCGGAGGCCGCTGCCCACCTGCTGGGAACTCACGATTTCTCCTCCTACCGCGCCGTGGGCTGCCAGGCGAAGAGTCCCGTACGCACCATCACCCGGCTGGATGTCGAGCGCCAGCAGGACAGGATCATCATCGATATCACCGCAAATGCGTTTCTGCACCACATGGTGCGCAATATCGCGGGGGTGCTGATCACCATCGGCAAGGGAGAGCAGTCGACGGAGTGGTCCAGGGAGGTGCTCGGATACAGGGACCGGACTTTGGGCGGGGTGACAGCCCCTCCCCAGGGGCTCTACCTGGTGCACGTGGGTTATCCAGAACAGTACGCACTGCCGGACAACCCCCCGCTTTGAGAGAAATTGGCTGCAAATACCGTGGAATAGCTTCCGCAACCCAGCCTGATCCTGTATCTTTATTCGCCCTATGAGATGCCGGGCGAAAATTTGCGGAATCACCCGTCCCGAGGATGCGCTGGAAGCGGTGTGCCAGGGTGCCGATGCCATCGGGCTGGTTTTCTATCCCCCCAGCCCCCGGGCGGTCTCCGCCGAGCAGGCTGCCGGGATCGTTGCCGTTCTGCCGCCCTTCGTTACGGTGGTGGGTCTCTTCGTGAATGCCACGGAAGAGGAGGTCGACGAAGTGCTTGGCTCGGTTAGGATCGATCTTCTGCAGTTTCACGGTGATGAGTCCAGGGCCCAGTGCAATCGCCACGGCAAGCCCTATATCAAGGCGATCAGGATGCGGGAAGGGGTCGATCTGCAGCAGCAGAAGGCGGCCTACCCGGATGCAGCCGGGTTATTGCTGGATACCTACCAGAAAGGGGTGCCAGGCGGCACCGGGGAGCGCTTCAACTGGGAGTTGATCCCTGCCGACCTGGCCGGGAGCATCGTGCTTGCCGGTGGGCTGACCCCGGAAAACGTGGAACAGGCGATCAACAGCGTCCGGCCCTACGCAGTGGATGTAAGCGGCGGTGTTGAGCGGGACAAGGGAATCAAGGATTCGGATAAAGTTGCGGCGTTTATGCGAGGAGTGAAACGTGCCAACCAGTAAACAGACAGATTTTTCCGCCATGCCGGACGAGCGGGGCCATTTCGGCGCCTACGGTGGCATGTTTGTGGCGGAGACCCTGATGGAGCCCCTCGAGGAGCTGCGCCAGGCGTACGAGAAATACATGCAGGACGAGACCTTTCTGGCGGAGCTGGATGCCGATCTGGCCCATTATGTCGGACGGCCATCGCCCATCTATCACGCCGAGCGGTTGAGCCGTGAGCTGGGCGGTGCCCAGATCTACCTCAAGCGAGAGGATCTCAACCATACCGGTGCCCACAAGGTGAACAACACCATCGGCCAGGCGCTACTGGCCAAGCGCATGGGCAAGACACGTATCATCGCCGAGACCGGCGCGGGACAGCACGGCGTGGCCACCGCCACCGTGGCGGCCCGCCTCGGCCTGGAGTGCATCGTCTACATGGGTTCCGTCGACATGGCCAGGCAGGAGGCGAACGTTTACCGCATGCGCCTGCTGGGTGCGGAGGTTGTGGGAGTCGAGTCGGGCTCCAAGACCCTCAAGGATGCGCTCAACGAGGCGATGAGGGACTGGGTCACCAATATCGACAACACCTTCTACATCATCGGCACGGTGGCGGGTCCGCACCCCTATCCGGCCATGGTGCGGGATTTCCAGGCCGTGATCGGGCGTGAAGCGCGCGAACAGATGCAGCAGCAAGCGGGACGTCTCCCCGATGCCCTGGTGGCCTGTGTCGGCGGCGGCTCCAACGCCATCGGCCTGTTCTACCCGTTCCTGGATGATCAGGATGTGGCCATCTACGGTGTCGAGGCGGCGGGTGACGGTTTGGAGACCGGCAATCACGCCGCTCCCCTGTGTGCCGGCAAGCCCGGTGTGCTGCACGGCAACCGCACCTACCTGATGGAAGACAGCGATGGCCAGATCATCGAGACCCACTCGGTATCCGCCGGTCTCGACTATCCGGGCGTGGGACCCGAGCACGCCTGGCTGAAAGATATCGGCCGAGCCAATTACGTGGCAGTGACCGACCAGGAGGCGCTGGATGCCTTTCACCAGCTGACCCGCACCGAGGGCATCATCCCGGCCCTGGAGTCGAGTCATGCACTGGCCTACGCGGCCAAGCTGGCCCCCACCATGGAGAAGGACAAGAGCATCCTGGTCAACCTCTCCGGTCGTGGCGATAAAGATATGCACACCGTGGCTGCAGTGGATGGATTGAAGATATGAGCCGTATCAGAGGACGTTTCGAACAGCTGAAAGCCCAGGGCCGAACCGCCCTGGTTCCCTACGTGACAGCCGGCGATCCCAATCCGGAAGTGACGGTTCCACTGATGCACGCCATGGTCGAGGCGGGCGCCGACATCATCGAGCTTGGCGTTCCATTTTCCGACCCGATGGCTGACGGCCCGGTGATCCAGCGTGCCAGCGAGCGCGCCCTGGAGCACAAGGTGAGCCTGCGCGATGTGCTGGAGATGGTGCGCAGTTTTCGACAGAAGGACGCTGATACACCGGTGATCCTGATGGGTTACCTCAATCCCATCGAGATCATGGGCTACGCCACCTTCGCCGAGGCGGCGGCCGATGCCGGTGTGGATGGCGTGCTGACGGTCGATATTCCACCAGAAGAGTCGGCTGAGCTGCTGGAGGCACTTCGCCCCAGGGAACTCGATCCCATCTTCCTGCTGGCGCCCACCAGCACCGATGAGCGGATCAAACGGATCTGCGACGCCGCCAGCGGCTTCGTCTACTACGTCTCCGTCAAGGGTATAACAGGTGCTGCAAACCTCGCCGTGGACGAGGTGGCGGACAAGGTTGCCAAGATTCGCAGCGTCACGGATCTGCCCGTGGGTGTCGGGTTCGGCATCAAGAACCCGGAGACCGCGCAGTCGGTCTCCCGGATTGCCGACGCGGTGATCGTCGGCAGTGCGCTGGTGAGCCGGGTCGAGGCCCTGGCCGAGCGTCCCGATGAGATTGCACCCGCCCTGGCCGAGCTGCTTTCCGGTATGCGCGAGGCGATGGACAGCGAATAAGTGCATATCGCACCTGCGCACCGTACAATACGTTAGCTAACGACAATTTTCCGGCAATCCCGCCAGGCGGGACGGCCCGTAGAGAGAGATAGGATTTGAAGCATGAGCTGGTTTGAGAAACTGATGCCCAGCCGCATCCGCACCGAAGGCAGCGCCAAGCGCGCGGTGCCCGAGGGTTTGTGGGCCAAGTGCCCCGGATGCAGTGCCATTCTGTACCGCGCCGAGATGGAGCGTAACCAGGATGTCTGTCCCAAGTGCGGTTACCACAACCGCATGGGTGCGAGAAGGCGTCTCGACCAGTTTCTGGATCCCGAGCCACGGGAGGAGATTGGTGAGAACCTGGCACCGACCGATCCGCTGAAGTTCAAGGACAGCAAAAAGTACAAGGACCGCATCACCCAGGCCCAGAAGAAGACCAATGAGAAGGATGCGCTGGTAGTCATGCGCGGTCAGCTCAAGGGTATGGACCTGGTGGCAGCGGCATTCGAGTTCAGCTTCATGGGTGGCTCCATGGGTTCGGTGGTCGGTGAACGTTTCATCCAGGGGGCCAATGTCTGCCTGGAGCGTGAAATCCCCATGGTCTGCTTTTCCGCCAGCGGTGGTGCGCGCATGCAGGAGTCGCTGTTCTCCCTTATGCAGATGGCCAAGACCAGCGCCGCGCTCAACAAGATGTCGAAACGGGGCATCCCGTTCATCTCCGTGCTGACCGATCCCACCATGGGAGGTGTCTCCGCCAGCTTCGCCATGCTGGGCGATGTCAACGTGGCCGAGCCCAAGGCCCTGATCGGTTTCGCCGGCCCCCGGGTGATCGAGCAGACCGTGCGCGAAAAACTGCCGGAAGGTTTCCAGCGCAGTGAGTTCCTCCTCGAGCACGGTGCGGTGGACATGATCGTCGACAGGCGTGAGATGCGTGGCGAGCTGGCCAAACTGATCAGCGTACTGACCCACCAGGCCAGCCCACCGGCAGACGACTGATTCCGACAAGGGGGCAGCCATCCGGCAAAGCCCCCAGGTTTTATATAAACACCGCCTATGCGTTTTCAAACCCTCCAGCAGTGGCTCGACTGGCAGGAGCAACTGCATCCCAGCGAGATCGAGCTGGGACTGGCGCGGGTTTCGCAGGTCTGGCAATCCCTTCACGACGCTCCCTTCCCCGTTCCCGTGGTCACCGTGGCCGGTACCAACGGCAAGGGTTCCTCTGTCGCCCTGCTGGACGCCATCGCCCGGGCAGCCGGGTACCGGGTCGGCTGTTATACATCCCCCCACCTGATCCGCTACAACGAGCGTATCCGCATCAATGGCGAGGAGCTGTCCGACGATCGGATCTGCCAGGCCTTCCAGAGCGTGGACGAGGCACGGGAGGGGACGCCCCTGACCTATTTCGAGTTCGGTACCCTGGCGGCCCTGGAGATATTCGCCTCCGCCGACCTGGACATGGTGATACTCGAGGTGGGGCTGGGCGGGCGCCTGGACGCGGTCAATATCATCGATCCCGACATTGCGCTGATCACCACGGTCGATATCGATCATGCCGAGTGGCTGGGCAGCGACCGCGAATCCATCGGCCGGGAGAAGGCGGGCATCATGCGTCCCGACCGCCCCGTCGTCTGTGCCACCCCTGAGCCTCCCGGTTCAGTGCTGGAGCACGCTGAAAACATAGGCGCCACGCTGCATCTCGCCGGCAGGGATTTCGGCTACCGCAACCTGGAGGAGGGGTGGACATGGTGGTCGGGGACACGCAATCGCCACTCGTTGCCCCAACCCTACCTGCGGGGCAGGTTCCAGCTGCAGAACGCATCGGCGGTGCTGATGGTTCTGGAGCTGTTGGCCGATCGGCTGCCCGTGGATCAACGGGCGGTGAGGGCCGGGCTGCAGAGCGTTCGTGTTGCCGGTCGGTTTGAGATTCTGGATCGTGACCCCCTGGTGGTGCTCGACGTGGCCCACAACAGGGAGGCGGCCACCGGGCTGGCCTCCAATCTGCAGGATCTGTTCTGCAGCGGCGACTCCTGCGCCGTTTTTGCCATGCTGGCCGACAAGGATATGCAGCAGGTTGCTGAAATCATGAAGCCGAGGATCGACCACTGGTTCTGCGCGCCGCTGCCGGGCCCGAGGAGCCTGGGTGTCAAAGAACTTGCAGCCGGGCTCATGGAGGCGGGTGTCGAAGAGACGGCGATAAACCGCTGTGATAGTCTTGCAAGCGCCTACCGGGAGGCGCGCAGCCAAGCGGGCCCCGAGGGACGCGTGGTGGTGTTTGGCTCCTTTCTGACCGTGGGTGGTGTTCTCGAGTTGAGTTTGGAGAATGGGCAGGTCGGCTGAGGTCGCAGCCTGTTATAATAGCCACCTGTTTCAACCCCAAGAGGCCTTGTTTGTGGATGAGGATCTGAAAAAACGACTGATCGGTGCGACGGTACTGGTGTCACTGGCGGTGATCTTCGTGCCGATGCTGCTGGACGACGAACCGGTCATCGATACCGGGATCCAGAGTACCAACATTCCTCCCAAGCCGGACGAAACCTTCTCTTCGCGCATTCTGCCCCTGGAGAGCGAAGATCTCAGCCAGCCCCCGGCGGACCTGGTGCCCGTGGAGCGGGAGAGAGAGGCGGTTGTGCCGGTCGATGAACCCCCAACCGGTACTGCACCGGCGGAGTCCTCAGAGACCCCCGCACAGAAGCCCCGCCAGCGGGTAGGGCTCTCCGCCTGGGTGTTGCAGGTGGGCAGTTTCTCCAACCGCGACAATGCGGACAAGTTGGTGAAGGAGTTGAAACAGAAGCAGTTCGCGGCGTTTGTCGAGCAGGTGGAGATCAAGGGTAAAAAACTCCACCGGGTGCGCGTTGGACCCGAAGTGGACCGCGCTAGGGCTGAGCAGATGCTGACCCGCCTGAACAAGGTGCTGAAAACAAAGAAAATCAAGGCCAGCCTGAAGAGTTACCCATAAACGGGACTTGGATCTGGTATTGGTAAATTCTCTTCTTCATGTGCCTGAGCTTTGCTAAAATTCCCCCTTTCATATTGGAATCCCGGCGCACCCGCATATGCTGCCTGATCCCCAAACGACCAGCCACAGAAGCGACTGAATGATCTGGATAGATTACGTCATCATCGGCATTATCGGGTTGTCCGCGATGATCAGTCTGGTTCGCGGCTTTATCAGCGAGGCGCTCTCCCTGGCCGTCTGGATCCTCGCCTTCTGGGTTGCCTGGACCTTCTTTCGGGAGCTTGCCGTACAACTGGACTGGTTCACTGTGCCGTCGGTTCGACTTGGCGCAGCCTTCGCCATCCTTTTTATCGCCACCCTGATGCTGGGTGCGCTGGTCAATTTTCTGGTCGGTCAGCTGGTGGAGAAGACCGGTCTGAGCGGAACCGACAGGCTTATCGGTATATTTTTCGGTGCAGCACGAGGCGCGGTACTGATCGCAATACTTGTACTGCTGGCAGGACTGACACCGTTTCCTAACGATCCGTGGTGGAAGGAATCACAGCTGATCGGGTATTTCCAGGAGCTGGCGATCTGGCTTAAAACGCTGTTGCCTGCGGATATTGGAGAGAAGTTCAACTTCGCCTGAAGTGTGTGAACGGGCGGGATACTCTGGGGTAGCTTGATAATGTGCGGCATTGTTGGAATCTTCGGGCACAGCCCGGTCAATCAGGGGCTCTACGACGCCCTGTTGGTGCTACAGCACCGGGGGCAGGATGCTGCGGGTATCGTCACCCTGGAGGGTAACAAGCTCCACCTGCGCAAGGACAACGGCCTTGCGAGGGACGTTTTCCGCACCCGCCACATGATCGATCTGCGGGGCAACATGGGTATTGGCCATGTGCGCTACCCCACGGCAGGGTGCTCCTCGTCCGCCGAGGCACAGCCGTTCTACGTCAACTCCCCGTTCGGCATTACCCTGGCCCATAACGGCAACCTGACCAACGCGGAAGAACTCAAGCAGGATCTCTACCGAGAGGATCTGCGCCACATCAACACCACTTCGGACTCTGAAATCCTGCTCAACATCTTCGCCCACGAACTCCACTCCCTGGGCAAGCTGCGCATCAACGAGCAGGACGTGTTCAAGGCTGTGGCAGCGGTCCATAAGCGCTGTCGGGGTGGCTACGCTGCCATCGCCATGATCAACGGCTACGGAATGCTCGCTTTCCGGGATCCCAACGGCATCCGCCCGGTTGTTTTCGGCAAGCGCGAGAGTGAGAACGGAACCGAGTACATGGTCGCTTCCGAGAGTGTTGCGCTGGACTCCCAGGAATTCGAGCTGGTCAGGGACCTTGACCCGGGTGAAGCGGTATATATCGACATGGAGGGCAGGCTCCACACCTTCCAGTGCGCGGTCAGCTCCAGCCATTCGCCCTGCATCTTCGAGTTCGTCTACTTTGCCAGGCCGGACTCCATTATCGACGATATCTTCGTACACAAGGCGCGCTCGAGGATGGGGACAAAGCTGGCCGCCAAGATCGAGCGCATCTGGCCCGATCACGATATCGATGTCGTGATCCCGATCCCGGACACCAGTCGCACCGCTGCCCTTGCCCTGGCCAACAGCCTGGAGATCAAGTATGCGGAAGGTTTTATCAAGAACCGCTATATCGGTCGCACCTTCATCATGCCCGGACAGCAGGTGCGCAAGAAGTCGGTGAAGCAGAAGCTCAACCCCATCGACTCCGAGTTCAAGGGCAAGAACGTGATGTTGGTGGATGACTCCATCGTGCGCGGCACCACCTCCCAGCAGATCGTCCAGATGGCCCGTGACGCGGGTGCCAACAAGGTCTATTTCGCTTCGGCAGCGCCACCGGTGCGCTACCCCAACGTCTATGGCATCGATATGCCATCGGCCAGTGAACTGGTGGCCCATGGCCGGACCGAGGGTGAGGTGCAGGAGATCATCGGCGCCGATCGCCTGATCTTCCAGGATCTCGAGGACCTGATCGCCGCGGTGAAGAAGAAGGACAAATCAGCGGTGGACAGATTCGATACCTCGGTGTTCGATGGCACCTACGTCACCGGTGATGTGAATGACCAGTACCTGGAGCAGCTGGAGCTGCTGAGAAGCGATTCCGCCAAGCAGACCCGTGAGAGCACCACCGCCGGCCTGCTGGGAATCCACAACAACGATTAGTTGACACTTCCCGGTTCAACACATAATCTTCATCAGAAGCGCCGATTTGTCTCTGATTGCGGGCGCTATAAAAATGCAGCTAAAGCGAGGAAACCCTGCTTTGGCTGTAGCCGAGCGGGTTTTTTTTTGCCCGGTCACCTCGCTGAAGGGTGGCCGGAGGATGACAGACGGATAGAGAGCCATGAGTAACGACAGCGATGACTGGGGACAGGCAACCCTTGCCGTGAGGGCGGGGCTGGCGCGCACACCTGAGGGTGAGCACTCCGAACCGATATTTCCCACCTCGAGTTTTGTCTTCGGCAGCGCAGCTGAAGCAGCGGCACGTTTTGCAGGTGACGAGCCCGGGAATATCTATTCGCGTTTCACCAATCCCACGGTGAGAATGTTTGAACAGCGCCTGGCCGCAATGGAGGAGGGCGAGTGTTGCGTGGCCACCGCGTCGGGCATGTCGGCCATCATGGCAACCTGTCTCGGTCTGCTCGAGGCAGGAGATCACGTGGTTTCCTCGCGCAGCGTGTTCGGTACCACCACCGTTCTGTTCAACAAGTACCTGGCGAAATTCGGCATTGAGACCGACTTTGTCCCGCTGATGGATATCGAGGCCTGGGAGCGGGCCATCCGCCCCAACACCAAGCTGCTGTTTCTGGAGACTCCCTCCAACCCCCTGACCGAGATGGCGGATATCGCCGCGCTGTCCGGGCTTGCCCATGCCAACGGGGCGGTGCTGGCGGTTGATAACTGTTTCTGTACCCCGATCCTGCAGAAGCCCCTTGAACTGGGCGCGGATATCGTCATCCACTCCGCCACCAAGTACCTGGATGGCCAGGGTCGCTGTGTGGGTGGTGCGGTGGTCGGTGACAAGCAGCGTGTCGGAGAGGATGTGTTCGGCGTATTGCGCTCCACCGGCCCCACCATGAGCCCGTTCAACGCCTGGGTCTTCCTCAAGGGGCTGGAGACCCTGAAACTGCGCATGGAGGCCCACACACGTAATGCCCAGCAGCTTGCGGAGTGGCTCGAGACACAACCGGCGATTGAACGGGTCCATTTTCCAGGGCTCAGGAGTCATCCCCAGTATGACCTGATGCTGCGTCAGCAGAAGGGGCCAGGGGGTATCGTCTCCTTCGAGGTGAGGGGTGGCAAGGAAGCGGCATGGAAGCTGATTGATGCCACGCGTATGCTGTCGATCACGGCCAATCTTGGGGATGCCAAGACCACCATCACCCATCCCGCCACCACCACCCATGGCAGGCTGAGCGATGAGGAGAAGGCGCTGGCGGGGATAACGGATGGCCTCATCCGGGTCGCCGTCGGCCTGGAGGAGATAGAGGATATCCAGGCCGACCTGAGACTGGATACGCTTTGAACCATGACGGATGACGCCAGGCCCGACTGGGACAGGAGGCATGCCGCTGCCGAGGGCCCGGGTGAACCGGCCCGGGTGCTGGAGGAGAACCGCCACCTGCTCCCCCCGGGTGGCGACGCCCTGGATCTCGCCTGTGGTCGTGGTGTCAATGCAATGCTGCTGGCGCAGGCGGGACTGAATGTCACCGCCTGGGACAGCTCGGTTGTGGCCATAGCCCGCCTCGGCGAAGCGGCAAACGAGGCCGGCCTGAAGATCTCGGCTGAAGTCAGGGACGTGGTGGATGCGCCCCCTGAACCGGGGAGTTTCGACGTTATCCTGGTTAGCCACTTTCTCGACCGTTCCCTGGTGCAGGCCATCAGTACCGCACTGCGCAGGGGAGGGCTGCTCTTTTACCAGACCTTCAGCGAGGAGAGGGTGAGCGATGCCGGCCCTTCGAACCCCGGCTTCAGGCTGGCAGACAATGAACTGTTGACGATGTTCGACAGCCTCCATGTCAGGGTCTACCGGGAGGAGGGTCGTCTCGGTGAACTCTCCAGGGGCTGGCGGGACCAAGCCATGCTGGTCGCGGAGAAGAGGTGATCCGGTTGCCGTTGAGATAGTGCTGGTAATGGATTCGTGGTAATAATAGCCCCAATGATTATTGCCACTGTCTGACCGGCAACCAAGGAGATAAAGGATGAATGCTGCCGCTTCCCGTATCCGCGTTCGAGATGTGATGAAAACCGACTTCGGTATCATCGATGGCAAGGCCACCATCTATGAAGCGTTGAATATGATGAAGCAGTACCGCACTTCGGTGCTGGTGGTGGACAGGCGTCACGAGGATGACGAGTATGGCCTGCTGCTGGTTTCGGATATTGCCCGCAAGGTGCTGGCCAAGGATCGTTCCTGCAAACGTGTGAATGTCTACGAGGTGATGGCAAAACCGGCTGTCTACGTGGACCCCGAGATGGACATCCGCTACTGCTCGAGGCTGTTTGCCCGTTTCGACCTGGTGCGTGCACTGGTGGTTGAGGATAACAAGGCCCTTGGCACCATAAGCCCCAATTCCCTTGTGCTGGACGGCATGTTCGAACTCGAGGAGGGTTGAACCGGTTCCTCCGGCGTCACGTGGATTATCAGTACCCTCACGCACAGCCTGCCCGATCCACAATGTCCGTCTCCATCTTCACCTGATCCCTTTCGATGTCCGAACGAATTCGCTTTCACCTCGCTATTCCGGCGGACAGTTACCTTCGCTACTACCGTGGTGATGCGCAGGTGGTCAGCGCGGTTTCGGAGGACGGAAGGCGGGTCGAATTTCCGGCCACGGCCCTCAGGCAGTTCGTCAGCCGGGATGGTGTCTACGGTTATTTTGAACTGGTGATCGACCGGAACAATAAACTGGTCGAACTGTTGAGGCTCTCCGGGGACGGGTGATTTCAGGTAAGATGAATGAATTGGGGTAACTCCCCGGGGTGATAGAGAATGTGTATCGGTATCCCAATGCAGGTGGTCGAGCAGCGAGAGTTTACAGCCCTCTGCAGGGGGCGTAACGGCGAGCAGGAGATCAATACCGTGCTTATCGGGCCGCAGCCTGAAGGGGCCTGGATTCTCAGTGCCGTGGGCACCGCGCGTGAGGTTATCAGCGAGCAGGAGGCGATAAAGCTGGAACGCGCCCTGGATGCCCTGGATGCGGTGATGCGAGGTGAAGAGGAGATCGACGTGGACAGCTACTTTCCCGATCTTGCCCAGGGCAGGCTGCTTCAGAATCCACTCGACATAAAAAAAGATCGGGAACCGGAGGACGATTGAGTCAGCTGTTCCAGGGCCCCCGCAGAATACGCGAATCGATCGCCAATACGACGTCTGGGATGAATCAATTGGATAATCCGTTGTCCCAGTTTCAGGTTTAACAATAGATGAGCCCAGTTATGAAAAAAATTTTGATTACCCTCTCCGTGTTGCTGTTTGCAGCAGCGGCCCATGCCGACCGCCAGGCCGATATGGCACTTCTGCTGAAGAACCTGGCCGATGAACTGCCGACTGCCAAGGCGGGCGATATTTCAGAGACTCCGATCCCAGGGCTCTACCAGGTGATCAACAACGGACGTATTCTCTACCTGACACCGGACCTGAAGTACGCGGTCAACGGCAGCATCATCGACCTGGACAACCGGGTGGATATCACGGCAAGGGACCAGGGGCGCCTATCCCTTGCCGAGATCGATGCGTTGGGGGATGAGATGATGGTTGTATTCCCCTCCAAGGACCCGGACTCCAAGCGCTCCATCACGGTATTTACCGACACCTCCTGTCCCTACTGTGCAAAGCTGCACCAGGAGGTGCCCGCACTGAACGAGGCGGGCATCAGTGTGCGCTACCTGCTCTATCCCCGTGCCGGTGCCGGCTCGGACGCCTACAAGGTACTGCAGAGCGTCTGGTGTGCAGAGGATCGCCTGCAGGCCATGAACGATGCCAAGTCCGGCAAGAAGATCCCCGAGAAGAGCTGTGAGAATCCCATCGGCCAGCACATGGTACTGGGCCAGAAGGTCGGCCTGCGTGGAACGCCCCTGGTGTTCCTGGACTCGGGTGTCAAGGTGAGCGGCTATCGGCCGGCAAACGTGATTATCAACAGTATCAACAGTACCAAGCCGCTGAATTGAGCATCTCGGAAAGAATTTGGACAAAAAACCGGGCATTGGCCCGGTTTTTTATTGGTGAGCATAAACCGTGTGCGACCCGGATTGAGGTGGAACGCACTTCCTTTACATAGGTGAAAACCAGAATATATTTAGGCCGACACTGGTGGGATACTCTTCCGTCGACGCTTCCCGGCAGAGTGGAAGCGGATTGATAACAGGCCCGACAAGAGGCCGCTTTACCTATCCAACCGAGGAGATTTACATGCGCAAAGCCGCAGCACTGTTTGCATCACTGTTTCTTTTTATCACCAGCGCGGTAGCCGCTGATGGTGACCGGGTTCGTCCATATGTACTGGGCTCCAACGGCAGTGGAGACCTGAAAGGGCAGGTCGAGACCACCCGTACAGCCCTTTCCGCCAATGGCTTCGACATCGTGGGTGAGTATGCGCCCTACGACAACGCCCATATTCTTATCGTTACCAACGACAGCCTGAGAAAACAGGCTGCCGCTTCCGATTTTGGCGGATACGGGGCCGTTCAACGTGTCTCCATCACGGACATCAACGGACAGATACAGGTCAGCTACACCAACCCGACCTGGATGGCCAATGTCTACCGCATGAGCGGCGATCTGGAGGATATCAAGAGCGCCCTCAAATCCGCCCTTGGCGCCGAGAAAGAGTTCGGTTCCGGTGGTGGACGCACCAGGGATAACCTGCGCGAATACCACTACATGGTGTTCATGCCCTATTTCGACGACCATGTTGAACTGGCCTCCCATGGCTCCCATGCCGAGGCAGTCGCTGCTGTGGAAGCTGGCCTTGCCGCAGGCAAGGGCGGTGCCGAGAAGATCTTCAGCGTCACCGTGGAAGGCAAGGATGAGGTTGTTTTCGGTGTAGCCCTGAACGAGGGTGCAGGCGCGGACAAGACCGTCATGGGGGTCACCGACCAGGCTGACATCCGCCACACTGCCCATATCCCGTACGAGATGCTCGTCTCCGGAAACAAGGTCTATGCGCTGCACGGCAAGTTCCGTATCGCCCAGAGCTTCCCGGATCTCACCATGACCACCTTCATGAAGATCTCCGATGCGCCGGATGCCATCGAGAACTCACTGAAGGCGGCAGCCTCTGGTAACTGAGCCCCAGGCTCTGCCGGTCTTCGTATAAACGGAAACCGGATCAACTGCGTTACCAATCAAGACCCCGGTGTTCCACCGGGGTCTTTTTTTTCTGCTCTCCCAATCCTTGTAGGGGCAATAGCGCAGCGTATTGCACCAGCAACCGCCCGGTCACCGGGTCAACCCGCACTGCCCCAACCGTCTCGACAGGCGTCTCCCAATCTCCCATCTCCTTTCTAGGCAACGCCTTTAAGTAATTGAAAATAAGGTTGAAATTCCTGACGAAATCCCGGAAGCTATCGCTGGGAATATAATTCCTGGATATGAGTCGGGAGAAGTGGAATGAACAATCGGCAGACGGGTTTCACCCTTATCGAACTGATCATCGTGGTGGCGATCATCGCCATTCTCGCGGGCATCGCCATACCCGCTTACATGAACTACCTGGAGAATGCGCGAGCTTCGAAGGTGAGTGACAACTACACCAAGGCGATCAGCGTGATCAGGGCAGAGGTCGCAAGAGTTGCATCAGCGAAGGCGCTGGGAAGAAATGTGAATGTTCCGAACGGTACGGATGGCTGGATAACACTAATAGATCCAGACGGTTCAGCCAGGAGTGGTGATGGTTCAACGAATGCATTTTCTGAGAGTCCAGACAACAGTACGGGCGTGATCGGTATCAAGGTTGAAAGTGATCAAGACATAACGATTAAACGTCCAGGGTATAGCGGCCTGGAGGCCAACAGCACAACCGTCGAAGTGAGTGGGTATTGATTCCGTAGGGCATATTCTACTCTGCCCAACGGACAGACAATGCGTGGCTACACATTGATCGAACTGCTGATCGTCATCGCCATCGTCGCCCTTCTGGCCGGAATCGCCATCCCGGCATACCGGGGCTACAGCGAGACCGCGAGACTGAGTGCCGCGAGGGCGAATATGGAGCCGCTCAGAATCGCCCTGGAGGACTACTGGCTGGATAACGGCAGCTACATCAGCGGCAACTGGTCATCGGATGGCAGTCAGTCACTGGCCGCCGAGAACGGCCTTGGGTGGCACCCTGATACCGGCGGCGAGAGGTTTATCTACAAGGTTACGGCGGCAAACGGTGGAAATATATCAACCTCCTACCGCATCACGGTCACTCACAGGGATTATCCGGAAGCGACGGTGAGCCATATCCAGAAACCCTGACAGCAGCTGAACATGACGACGCGGTAAGCCGGGCCGATCGGTTCGGGTTCGGCCTGCCACAGAAAGCAAGAGATGAAATTCACGGCATGCCGGGGGTCTGATCCCAGGCTGCTTCCCTCTATATCAAACCTGGAGTAGACGATGGGACTGTTCGATTTTATGAGCGATATGGGTAAGAAGATCTTTGGTGAGGGGGATGACCCGGCAGATAAGATCAGGGAGACGATCGAGGCGGATAATCCCGGTGTCTCGGATCTTTCGGTCTCCTTCGATGAGGGGGTGGTTCACCTCGACGGCAGGGCGGATTCGGCGGAAGCGATGGAGAAGACGGTGCTGCTGGCCGGAAACATCCAGGGGGTCACGGAGGTGAATATCGACGGCCTGGAGGCACCGGATCAGGTTGCGGAGGTCGACTATTACACGATCGAAAAGGGCGATACCCTGTGGTGCATTGCCGACAGGTTCTACGGTAACGGTGCGCAATACATGAAGCTTTTCGAGGCCAACAGGGAGGTGATAAAGGAGCCTGACCTGATCTATCCCGGCCAGAAGATACGTATTCCGGCATTGGCGAGCTGATCGCCTCTGGCGGTTCAGGGACTGGTCGCGACGATGATGGCGCGCCGGGGTGCCGGATACCCCTCCAGGGTGCGTGAAGGGTCGCCTGGGTCCAGGTAGTCAGAGAGGGATTCGAAGCGCATCCACTCGGTTGCCCGCTGCTCATCCAGGGTGGTGACGGTCTCATCGACGATACGTACATCCTTGAAGCCGCACCGCTCCAGCCAGCCAGCAAGGGTGTCGGCCGTTGGGATGAACCAGACATTGCGCATCTTGGCATAGCGGTCTGCGGGCACCAGCACATGACCCTCGTCACCCTCGATGACGAGGGTCTCCAGCACCAGTTCGCCACCCTGGCGCAGACACGCCTTGAGCTCCATCAGGTGGTCGATGGGTGATCGACGGTGATAGAGCACACCCATGGAGAAGACCGTGTCGAAGGCCCTCAGGTTGGCAGGCAGGTGCTCGATGCCGATGGGCAGGTGATAGATTGGCAGCTGCTCACCCAGGAAGTGGCGTATCGCCATGTACTGGGCCAGGAAGAGCTGGGTTGGATCGATACCTATCACCACCTTTGCGCCTGCCCCCAGCATACGCCAGCAGTGATAGCCGTTGCCGCAGCCGACATCGAGGACAGTTCGGTCATCGAGGGGGGAGATGTGGTCCCTGAGCCTGTCCCACTTCCAGTCGGAGCGCCACTCCGTGTCGATATTAACCCCGTGGATATCGAACGGGCCCTTGCGCCAGGGGTGGAGTTGCATCAGCAGCTGGCGGATCTGCGCCCGGGTCTGCTCATCCGCCGGTGAATCGCTCCGCACGCTGATGGTTCCGCTCTCCAGGTCCACATGGTCCGCAGCCAGCTGCGGCAGTGAACCGAGGACTTCAAGCCAGGCGGGGAAGTCACCGTGCAGCTTGTCGTTGAACAGGGATTCCAGCTGATTCGGCAACTGCTCGGCCCAGGTTGCCAGGGCCGACTCCCGAATCTTCCGGTAGAGGGGTGTGTAATCGATCATCGGTGCGCAACCAGGGAGACAAAGTTGAAGCACTGGAACCAGAGATCCGCGCGGCTGAATCCGGCGCTCCCCAGGCGCTCTTTGTGGGTGGCCAGGGTTTCGGGAATCATGACATTCTCCAGCGCGGTACGCTTCTGGCTGATCTCGAGTTCGTTGTAACCGTTGGCGCGCTTGAAGGCGTGATGCATCTCTATCTGCAAACGCTCCTCTTCAGGGTCCTCGAATGCGATCTTCTCGGAGAGTACCAGGATTCCGCCGGGACGCAGGGCGTCGTGAATCCGCTGCAGCAGCTCCAGGCGCCGCTCCGGCGGTATGAACTGCAGGGTGAAGTTGAGTACTACCATGGAGGCGTTCTCCAGTGGCAGGTCCATCACGTCGGAGCAGATCAGTTCGATGGGGGGTGACTCATCGGCCGCCGCAAGGTGCCTGCCGGCCTGTTCCAGCATCGCCTGGGAGTTGTCCACGGCAATGATGCTGCAACCGGGCACCCGGATCCCCGACTGCATCGCCATGCTGGAGGCGCCAAGGGAACAACCCAGGTCGTAGCAGCGGCTATCCGCTTGTACGTACTGGTTGGCCAGAACGCTGGTCATGTTGATGACGGTGGCGTATCCGGGTACCGAGCGGCTGATCATGTCAGAGAAAACCATCGCCACTCTTCCGTCGAAGACGAAATCAGACACCGTACCGCGGGGGGCAGCGTAGATATTGTCGCGTTTGCTATGATCAGTCATCGGTTGCCGGTCACTATCCGCCGTCGGATCGAAAGCGGCAATTATAAGAGAAACAGTGATACCCGGGGGAAACAAATGAGAATACTGCACACCATGCTGAGGGTAGGGGACCTGGAACGCTCAATCGGCTTCTATACCGAGGTGCTGGGCATGAAGCTGCTGAGAAGCAAGGAGTACCCCAAGGGGGAGTTCACCCTGGCGTTTCTCGGTTACGGTAGCGAGGCGGAGAACAGCGTTATCGAACTGACCTACAACTGGGGAGTGGATAGCTACGATATCGGCACCGCTTTCGGCCATATCGCCATCGAGGTGGACGATGTCTACCGGGCCTGCGAGGAGATCAGGTCCCGGGGTGGCAAGATCATTCGCGACGCCGGGCCGATGAATGCCGGTACCACCATCATCGCTTTCGTCGAGGATCCGGACGGTTACCAGATCGAGCTGATCGGCAAGCGGTAGCGGGCCTGGCTGCCACCAGCAGGACCAGGCTGATACCCCAGAGCAGAAAGGCCCAGTCCAGTTCGCCGCACAGCGCGGTGTAGACAATGGCAAACATGGCCGGCAGTTCGGCCAGGCTGGCACCGACAATAAACCGCTGCAAGGTCTTCTGGCTCTCCTCGTCTGCATGGCTGGAGGAGAGTCCTGACCTGTCGGAGTCTCTTCTGCCCGCCATCTTCACCAGCAGGTAGGGCAGGGGGGAGAGAAAACCGCCAGCAGCAGCATCTGCAGGATCTCCTCAGAGACGGCTGCCAACTCGACCTGGGTGGCTATTAACCCGGCGACGAAATATTTCACTTCCAGCAGCCGTGTGTTTGTTGCCAGCAAGGCATTAATACACCGCTGTAGCCATTCTACAGCAAGCAGTGATAACGCAGTCTGGCGGCAAACACACGGTTGCCTTTCTTTTTGAGATTAATATGTTAGGTGCTTCAAGCATGCCCTTGCTCTGTGTTGCGGCTCTTGCCAATAGAGCAGCTATTACCTGCGAGCCGCGTCTTAATCAAGTGCATGCTTGAAGCACTGGAAGCGATATATTTCGTCGCCGGGTTAATAGGAACCAGATCACCCCGCCCAGTAGCGAGACCGAGCCCAGAAGGGCACCCCAGAGTATCTGCAGTGTTCTTGCGGGATCCGGGGTGTCGGTGGAGGGCATCAGGGGGTCACCTCAGGTTTCGGTTGGGCCGGTACTTGCGTTTGCCCCGCAGGTGCTTGGTCGCTTTCTTGGCCCGTTTCTCGGCGTTCTGGATCAGCAATTCCTGGCAGCCGGTGGCATCTTCCTCGCCACTGGGCTGGCGCTGGATGTAGCTGCCGTCTGGCTGCATCTCCCAGGCGCTGCGCTGATCGTTCAGCTGGGTGTCGAGGAAGAACCTGAGATTCTCCCGCAGCCTGGCATCTTCCACCGGTGTGACCACCTCGACGCGTGACTCCAGGTTGCGCTTCATGGCATCCGCAGAGCCGATGAAATACTCCTCGTCCCCGCCATTCTGGAAATAGTAGATGCGGGTATGCTCCAGGAAACGGCCCACGATACCGATCACCCGGGCATTTTCCGAGATACCGGGTAGGCCGGGACGCAAGCGGCAGGTGTCCCGCACCACCAGGTCCACCCGGACCCCATCACGGGCCGCCTCGTAGAGTGCACGGGTGATGTCGGCATCCTCGAGGGCGTTCATCTTGAACTGGATCAGTCCTGGGCTCTCCTCGCTGTGCAGTTTGCGCTCCCGTTCGATCTTCTGCAGCAGGGCCTGCTTGAGCATCTTGGGGGAGGGCAGCAGCTTTTCGTAACTGCGCTGTGGCGTGTAGCCGGTGGTCAGGTAGTTGAACAGTTCCGTGGCGTCTCTTCCCAGTATCTCGTCATTGGTCAGCATGCCGAGATCCGAGTAGAGCCGGGCAGTGCCCGCATGGTAGTTGCCGGTGCCGATATGCAGGTAGCGCTTCAGGCCGCCGTAGTCGTTACGCACCACCAGGATGATCTTGGAGTGGGTCTTCAGGCCCACCACGCCGTAGGTGACATGGATCCCCGCCTCTTCCATCCGGTTTGCCCAGCGGATGTTGGCGGCCTCGTCGAAACGGGCCTTCAGTTCCACCACCACGGTCACCTGCTTGCCGTTACGGGCGGCGTTGATCAGGTAGCTCACCACCTTGGAGTCGCTGGAGGTGCGATAGAGGGTCATCTTGATGGCGCGGACCTTCGGGTCCTGGCTCGCCTCCTTGAGGAAACGCTCCACCGAGGTACCGAAAGATTCGTAGGGATGCTGCAGCAGCAGGGGGCCGCGTTCACGGATAATGTGGAAAATGTTGCGCGTGTCCCGCAGTTCCGGGTGGTCCACCGGCTGGTGCGGGGGATCGAGCAGCTCCGGTACATTCAGTGACGTCAGCTCGAACAGGTCACGCATCGCCTGCATGCCATTCACTTCATGGACATCCGCCTCTTCGTCCAGGTGGAGTTCGGCAGCCAGCATGCCGCGGTGCACTGCATCCATGTTGGTCTGCACCTGCATGCGGACGATGGGCGCGAAGCGGCGGTCCCTCAGTTCGGACTCGATCATCGAGAGCAGGTCGTCTGCGTGCTCCTCGTTGCGCTCGGTATTGGCGTTGCGCGTTACCCTGAAGAGTTCGCAGTTGATCACCTCCATATCCGGCATCAGCATATCCAGGTTGTGGGAGATCACATCCTCGAGGCGCACAAAGTGGTTCTTGTTGTGGATCTTGAGGAAACGCGGGATACCGGCGCCTACCGGGATCTTGATGCGGGTGAGGGTGGTCTTGTCACTCTTGCCCGGATAGCGCAGCGTCACCAGCAGGTTCAGCGAGAGGTTGGATATGAAGGGGAAGGGGTGGGCCGGGTCGATGGACTGGGGCGTCACCAGGGGGAAGATGTTCTGGTAGTAGTAGTCCCGCAGGTAGGATTCGTCCGTCTGGTCCAGCTCATCGTAGTTCAGAATGGCGATATCGTGCTCACGCAACTCCTCGAGCACCTTCTCGAGCGCTGTGAGCTTGTGGGCCTCGAGCTCGCGGACCACCTGGTTGCACTCGTCGAGCTGCTCCTGGGCGCTACGGCCGTCGACGGTACGTCTCGTCATGCCGGCACCCACCTGCTGCTTCAGGCCGCCCATGCGCTTCATGAAGAATTCATCCAGGTTGGAGCTGACGATGGCGATGAACTTCAACCGCTCCAGCAGGGGCACCCGCTCATCCTCGGCCTCGTGCAGTACCCGCTTGTTGAACTCCAGCCAGGTGAGTTCCCGGTTGAGAAACAGCTCCGAATCTTCCAGGTTGAGGCCGGTTTGCTCTTCGGTTTCGGTGCCGATCTCAGGGGATGCGTCATTCGCCGCGATGGCATTTTCCGGGGCGGGTGCAACAGGGGTCGTCATTTGCGTGGTCCAGATTTGATAGATTAAAAATACTTTATTTATCAATCTTTTATACCATAAAACTGCTGTAAAGTCTCAAGAGATTTCCGGTAGTGATACCTGACCTGCTCAGACGAGTAGCGGTGTTGTGAGGCTACCGGACAAGCCAGCCGGGCAGGACAGCTCTCAGCGCAGGGAGAGGCGGGTCTCAACCTGTAAGCTGCACATGTTTTCAAGTCTAGACCAGTTTCCCCGGAGAGGGCATCTCCCCTGCAGTTTGCGATGCACGCTTTCGAGGAACAGGTGTGGCATGGATTGCCGCCCCCAAGAGGCGTCGTCTGCGGCAGCTCCCGGTCGGTGATGAGCAGGGCCCTGTAGGCAAACCAGAGTCCCCATCGTGCATTGATCCCTATGCCCAGGGGGGAGTCATGGTGCCAGCCCACCTGCCTGCCAAGCGCCTGGAGCGGTGGTGTGTGGATTCCCGGATAGAGAAGCTGGTAGTGACCGGATCCCAGCAACCGCTCCGCAAACCGTGTGGCGGCGCTGCGGCTGAAACTGTCGATGGGATCGGTTTGCTGGAACTGTGTGCTGGGAATGCTGCTCCAGAGTGCCCTGCCGGCATGGCCGATAAGGATCAGGCAGGATGGCTGATGAATCGTCAGTTTTGAGGTGTCGAACTTATCCAGTATCTCTGCCGGAAGGCTGTCCCAGGCTATCGAGGCAACGAGATTAAGCCCGGCATTGGTGAGCTCAGAGCTGTTAATATTTTGATATTTCAATTAGATAGAGCGCATTGTTAATGCAGGTATTTTATCTCCTGCAGGACACTGTTCCCCTATAGGGGAACGGTGATAATGCTACTCGGAAAAGCAGACTTCAACAAAAAATGAGCCGGGTCCAGCGGTGAAGGGGAGAAGAATGGTGTTGCCCTTCGAGCGATGTGAGATCACATGATCTTTTCCGGCCACGACACCGGGGATTGCCAGGTCGAATTCATACCCCTTTTCGCTCAGGATCCGTTTTGCACCACCGGTGACAATGTTGGTGATTTCACCGACACAGTCGGTCACCGTCTCGTTGATATGGGATATCTTTTCGCCCAGCATGCGCTCGGTGACTTCAAGAATAACCGGTTCGGTGAAACTGATGGCAAGGGAGCCCTTGCCGCCATCGCCCGCCAGGCCGATCAATCCAGTCACATCGCCCTTGGCGACGTTGCCGTTCTTCAGGCAAGGGGTACCCGGAGTCACCTCCATGTTTGCCATGGTCGACAGGACATCCTTGATGGATTCCAGGAATGGATTGATCAGTTCGGCTTTCATGGGGTGTTCCTTATATTTTTTCCATGAATTTCATTAGATTTGATGTGTTTAACGGGCCTGTCCAGGATTACTTTACCTTTTTTTTACATTATTGACGGAAATGTGTGATTTGGATCATGTTTTTTCGGGCAAAAAAAAACCTGGCTGGAGAAGCCAGGTTTAAAAAACCACCAAAGGAGGATGGAGGAGATTAAAGGAGTGCAAGGCCCAGCGCTACTACGATACTGCCTTTGGCCGAGCCTTGCGTACCTTAAACCTTACAGTCATGATGTCCGGGAACGGTCATCAGTAACTGTGAAGATAAGAATATTATAATATACCGCTTACGTCAACATTTTTTTCTACTGTTTTACTGGGGAATTACGGCACAAAAAAAGCGGTTAATTTATGTTCTTCAGGGTTTAACTTGAAAAACAATAAATTAAGAAGAGAAGTTAATGTGATTGGATGCAGGCTTTTTTGCCAGGAAGGGATATTTGCTGGATTTATCCCATCTTTCAGGAGAGGAGATGTTCAAGCACCCTGTCGTAAATTGCGGAAAGTGCATCAAGGTCACTGACTGATACACACTCGTTGACCTGGTGGATGGTCGCATTGAGCGGGCCCAGTTCAACCACCTGTGCACCCGTCGGAGCGATGAACCGGCCATCAGATGTGCCTCCGGAGGTCGAGAGCTCTGTGTTGTAGCCGGTGGTCTCGCTGATCGCCTTCTCGACCGCCTCGATCAGGGTGCCTTCAGGCGTAAGAAAAGGGTGGCCTGAAAGACGCCACGACAGATCGTAGTTGACCCCCTCTTCATCGAGAATGGTGTGAACGCGCTTTCTGATCTCGGTCTCGTCCAGCTCGGTGGAGAAGCGGAAGTTGAACAGCACCTCCATCTCACCCGGTATTACATTCTCCGCGCCGGTACCGGCATTGATATTCGATATCTGGAAACTGGTCGGAGGGAAGTGTCTGTTGCCCTCATCCCAGGTCTCGGCGCTCAGGCGGGCCAGGGCGGCCGCAGCCGTGTGGACCGGGTTCGAGGCGAGGTGGGGATAGGCCACATGGCCCTGTTTGCCGAACACGGTCAATATGCCGTTCAGGGAACCGCGTCGTCCGTTTTTGACAATGTCGCCCACGCGTTCGGTACTGGAGGGTTCACACACCAGGCAGTAGTCGATCTTTTCACCGCGGGCTTCCAGGGTCTCGATCACCTTCACGGTGCCGTGGGTGGCGATACCCTCTTCGTCGCTGGTGATGAGAAAGGCGATGGAGCCGCTATGGTCCGGGTGCTTTTCGACAAAGGACTCGACCGCGGTGACCATTGCCGCCAGGCTGCCCTTCATGTCCGCAGCCCCCCGTCCGTAGAGAAGCCCATCCCTGATTTCAGGTGCGAAGGGGTCCGAGTTCCAGGCTTCGCTTCTTCCCGGCGGAACCACGTCGGTATGCCCGGCAAAGGCTACCAGCGGACCCTCGGTGCCCCGTCGGGCCCAGAAATTCTCCACCTCGCCAAAGGGCATGCGCTCGATATTGAAGCCGATGGCCTCGAGTCTGCGGATCATCACGTCCTGGCAGCCGGCATCCTCCGGGGTGATGGAGCGGCGACTGATCAGGTCGATGGCGAGATCCAGGGTCTTCGACATTGTTGTTACCTGTCCGGGAAGAGTTCGGAGTAGCTGGCTTCAGAGAAGCCGACGATTCGTCGATTACCCAGATCCAGCACTGGACGCTTGATAATACTGGGAATTTCCAGCATGACCTTTATAGCTGACGCTTCGTCGATATTCGCCTTGACGTCATCTTCCAGCTTGCGCCACATCATGCCGCGGCGGTTGAGCAGGATCTCCCAGCCGAGTTCTTTCACCCAGGCTTTGAGCTGTTTCTCTTCGAGGCCGAGCTTTTTGAAGTCATGGAACTGGTATTCGACACCATGGGCTTCCAGCCACTTGCGGGCTTTTTTCATGGTGTCGCAGTTGGGAATGCCGTAAATCGTGATCATGATCATTCTGCCCGCAGGGTTCAATGAGAACCCTGCGGATCTGCCAATGCTCAGATATCGCGCAGCAGTTCGTTGATGCCGACCTTGGAGCGGGTCTTTTCATCCACCTGCTTGATGATCACCGCGCAGTAGAGGCTGTGGCTGCCATCCTTGGAGGGGAGGCTGCCGGGCACCACCACGGCGCCAGCCGGTACACGGCCGAAGCTGATTTCACCGGTCTCGCGGTTGTAGATCTTGGTCGACTGGCCAATGTAGACGCCCATGGAGATAACCGCGCCTTCCTCTACGATCACACCCTCCACGATTTCGGAGCGGGCACCGATGAAGGCGTTGTCCTCGATGATGGTGGGGGCCGCCTGCAGGGGCTCCAGTACGCCGCCGATACCGACACCGCCGGAAAGGTGGACGTTTTTACCGATCTGGGCGCAGGAACCGACCGTGGCCCAGGTATCCACCATGGTGCCGCTGTCAACGTAGGCGCCGATGTTGACATAGGAGGGCATCAGCACGGTGCTGGGGGCGATGTAGGCACCCTTGCGGGCGGTTGCCGGGGGAACCACGCGGACACCGGTCTCGCGGAATTCACGGGAGTTCATGTCGGCGTACTTGGACGGTACCTTGTCGTAGTAGTTGGTGAAGCCACCCTTCAGGAACTCGTTGTCGTGGATGCGGAAGGAGAGCAGAACCGCCTTCTTCACCCAGTCGTTGACCACCCAGTCGCCCTCTTTCTTCTCCGCCACGCGGATCTCACCGCGGTCCAGCTGCTCGATGGCCTCGGCCACGGCGTCCTTGACCACGGTATCAACATTGCGGGGGGTGATTTCGGCCCGGTTTTCGAAGGCTTCGATGATGATCGACTGGATATCGCTCATTTTTTTCTCCAGATAGTATTCTTGGCTACAACGATTCTATATATGTCTTTATGCGCTGGGCCGCCTCGACGCACTCGTCCATCGCCGCCACCAGTGCCATGCGCACTCGGTGACTGCCGGGATTCATGCCATCCACATCCCGGGAGAGGAAGCTGCCGGGCAGCACCGTAACGTTCTGCTGTGCAAACAGGTCGCGTGCGAACACGGTATCCGCTATCGGGGTTTCCGGCCACATGTAGAATCCGGCCCCGGCACGCTCTGCAGGCAGTACATCGTACAGGATGTCGTGCACCGCTTCGAGTTTCTTGCGGTAGAGGGTGCGGTTCTCCTGCACATGCTGTTCGTCGCCCCAGGCCTTGATGCTGGCGGCCTGGTGATGGGTAGGCATGGCACAGCCGTGGTAGGTGCGATAGAGGAAGAAGGGGTTGATCAGTTCTGCATCACCGGCAACGAATCCCGAACGCAGGCCGGGTACGCTGGAACGCTTCGAAAGGCTGTTGAAGACGATGCAGTGACGGTATTCGTCGTTGCCCATCGCGTGGGCGGCCTGCAGCAGGCCCGGTGGCGGGTTCTCCTCGTCCGGGTAGATCTCCGAGTAGCACTCGTCCGAGGCGATGATGAAATCGTGCTTGTCGGCCAGGTTGATCAGCTTCTGCAGGGTCTCCATGTCCGCCACTGCGCCCGTGGGGTTGCCGGGTGAGCAGATGTAGAGCAGTTGGCAACGGTTCCAGGTCTCGTCGCTGATGCTGTCATAGTCGGGCAGAAAGTTGTTTTCGGCCGAACAGGAGAGAAAGAGCGGCTCGGCGCCGGCAAGCAGGGCCGCACCTTCGTAGATCTGGTAGAAGGGGTTGGGCATCAGCACCAGCGGATTACCGGATGAGTCGACCGCGGCCTGGGCAAAGGCGAACAGCGCCTCGCGGGTACCGTTGACCGGCAGAATGTGCCGTTCGGGGTCCAGGTTCTCCTGGGGCAGGCCATAGCGTCTGATCAGCCAGTCGGCAATGGCCAGGCGCAGCTCCAGCGTTCCCTTGGTGGCGGAGTAGGTGGCCACGCCGTGGAGGTTGTTTTGCAGGGCATCGCGGATGAAGACCGGGGTCTTGTGTTTCGGCTCACCAATGGAGAGTGCGATATGCGGCAGCTCCGCAGGGGGCGTAATGCCTGCCTTGAGGGCTGCCAGTTTCTGGAAGGGATAGGGCTGGAGTCTGTCCAGATTGGGATTCATCGGGTGCTCAGTCATACTTTGGCCGGCTGGTCCGGCGTCTTACGAGGCGCGTAGTATAGGCTATTCGGGCTGTCAGACCAACGTGCTGCAGGTGCGAAAAAAAGAGCGCTGCCCGCCGGCGGCCCGATCTGCATCGAAATCGGCTCTCACGGGGCGCTTCAGGTGTCCGAATTGGTGTCGAGCCGTTCCCTGATTGCTCTCTCGATACATTCGAACTGTTCCCTTCCGCTCAACGGGCGGTCCTCGCGGTCGGTAATGAAGAAGGTGTCTTCGGCGATGGCTCCTATGGTGGCGATCTTGGCGTTGATCAGGCGCAGACCGCAGGCGGTGAAGGCGTAGCCCACCTGTGAGAGCAGGCCGGGACGATCGTCGGTGACCAGCTTCATGATAGTGCGCTGGTTGCCCCTGTCCTCCACGAAATCAACTCGCGTGGGCGTAGAGAAGTGCTTCATCTGGCGCGGAATGCGCCGGGTCACGGTGAGGTCGTCGATCTGTTCACTGCCCAGGGTCTGTTTCAGGGTGGCGCAGATCTCTTCACGTCGGCCGGGGTCATTCACCGGGTTGCCGTCGTTCTCGAGGACCAGGTAGCTGCTCAGAGAGTAGCCGGTATGGGTGGATTCGATACGCGCCCCCAGAATGTTGAGTCCCAGCTGGTCGAGCAGGCTGGTGGTGAGGGCGAACAGGTTGTCCCTGTCGGTACAGTAGATGAAAACCTCGTTTCCGCCCCGGGTGCTCGATTTTCGCAACAAGACCAGGGGCAGGTCCTCCTCCTTGGCTGTCAGCACCATCTTGCTCTGCCAGGCGATCTCCTCCCAGGTGTGGTGCAGAAAGTACTCCAGGCTCAGGGTCAGCCAGAAGTTGTTGGCCTGGTCGGTACTGAAACCTTCGGCCTTCAGCATGTGACGGGCGCCGGCCTGCTTGTTCTGAATCACCTCGTCCCTGTCCTGGAGATTCTCAAGCCCTCTCAGCAGCGCCTGCTTGGTGGCCAGGTAGAGGTCCCTGAGCAGGGAATTTTTCCAGCTGTTCCATTTTTTCGGATCGGTGGAGCGGATGTCCGCCACGGTCAGCAGGTAGAGGTAGTCGAGCCTGACGGGGTTTTTCACCTCTTCGGCAAAGGCGCGGATGACATCGGGGTCGCTGGTGTCCTTGCGTTGGGCGGTTATGGACATCAGCAGGTGTTTCTCCACCAGCCAGGCGACCAGGCGGCTCTCGTGCTCGCTCAGGTCGTGGTGCCTGCAGAATTCAAGGGCGTCGCGGGCGCCCAGTTCCGAGTGGTCTCCGCCACGGCCCTTGGCGATATCGTGGAACAGGGCGGCCAGGTAGATCAGTTCGTGCTTCGGCAGCCGTTCCATGATGTCGCTGCAGAGGGGGAACTCGGCGCGGTGATCGGGAACTGCGAAGCGGCGCAGGTTGCGGATCAGAAACAGGGTGTGCTCATCCACCGTGTAGGCGTGGAACAGGTCGTACTGCATGCGCCCGACGATATTGGCGAACTCCGGAATATAGCGCGCCAGGATGCCGTAGCGGTTCATGCGGCGCAGCTCATGGGTGATGCCCCTGGGCTGGCGCAGTATCTCCATGAACATGTGCCGGGACGCCGGGTCTGCCCTGAACTTCTCATCGATCAGGTGGCGGTGGCTCCTGGCCAGGCGGATGGTACTGGCACGAACACCGTAGAGTTCCGGATGCTGTTCCATGATGAGGAACATCTCCAGCAGCGCGAGGGGGTGCTTTTCGAAGATATCCTCGCCGGTGATCTCGAGAAAACCGCTCCTGGAGTGGAAGCGGGGATTGATGGGCTTGGGCTCGTCCAGGTGACACTTGAGCAGGATGTACTCCTGGAACAGCTGCAGCAGCATCTCGTTCATACGGTTCAGACGGATCGCGATCTGGTAGTAGTTCTGCATGAACTTCTCGACACCCAGGCCGTTCTCATCATCGCTGTAACCGAACTGCTCTGCCAGGGTGCGCTGGTAGTCGAAGAGGATGCGGTCCTCGTGGCGGCCGGTGAGCAGGTGCAGGGCGAAGCGGATTCGCCAGAGCAGCTCCTGGCCCTCCATCAGGTCCTGGAATTCAGCCTCGGTGAGAAACCCGTGGGCGACCAGTTCATCCAGGGTCTCCGCCCTGAAATGGCGCTTCACCACCCAGCCGATCATCTGGATATCCCGAAGTCCGCCTGGACTCTCCTTTATGTTGGGCTCCAGGTTGCTGACGGTGCCGTCGAACTTCAGGTGGCGCTGCTTCTGCTCCTCCCGCTTGGCCTGGAAGAAGCGCTCGCTGGGCCAGATTTTGTCGGGTCCCGTGCTCTCACGAAGCTGGTTGAAGAGCCTGACAGGGCCGCTGAGCAGTCTCGATTCCATCAGGTTGGTTGCGACGGTGATGTCGCGCTCTGCCTCTTCGATACTCTCATCCAGGGTGCGCACGCTGTGGCCGATTTCCAGGCCGATATCCCAGAAGAAGGTGAGCAGTTCGCTCAGGGGCTCGTTCAGACTGTCGTGGTCCCCCTCGCCAAGCAGAATCAGAAGATCGATATCCGATGCGGGGTGGAGTTCACCACGGCCGTATCCACCCACTGCGATGAGCGCGGTATCGGCCTCCTGGGGGATTTTCAGCTTCCAGGCTGCTGCCAGCAGGATGTCGGTGAAATCGGCTCTCAGCCGCACCAGTTCATTGACCGGAACCCCCTGCTCGAAAAGGTTTTTCAGCTGCGCCTTGCCGGTGGAGATGGCATCCCGGAACAGGGGCAGGGGCTTGTCTGTCTCGGCGGCCTGCTTGAGAAAGGCCGCAGTGTCCAGAATGCGCTCAGGCATTGCTCTGTGCGGCCCCGGATTCGGCCTGTTCGCGCTCGTCGGCCCGCAGGGTGAGGACTTCGCAACCCTCATCCGTCACCAGCAGGGTGTGTTCCCATTGTGCGGAGAGAGTGCGGTCCTTGGTGACCACGGTCCAGCCGTCCGGCAGCAGTTTGACCTGGCGTTTGCCGGCGTTGATCATCGGTTCGATGGTGAAACACATGCCAGCCTGGAGCGTCATGCCGCTACCGGCGGTGCCATAGTGGAGAACCTGCGGATCTTCGTGGAAGTCCCTGCCGATACCGTGTCCGCAGTACTCGCGCACAACGGAGTAGTTGTGGGCCTCCGTGTGGCGCTGGATGGCGCTGCCGATATCACCGAGGGTGGCGCCCGGACGGACCATGCGGATTCCGGTCCAGAGCGCTTCGTGGGCCACTTTTACAAGCCGCTTGGCCAGGATCGAGGGCTCCCCGACGAAGAACATCTTGCTGGTGTCTCCGTGGAAGCCGTCCTTGATGACGGTGATGTCGATATTCACGACGTCGCCGTTCTTCAGTTTCTTCCCGCCCGGGATGCCGTGGCAGACCTGGTGATTGACCGAGGTACAGATCGATTTCGGGAAGCCGCGGTAGTTGAGCGGGGCGGGAATCGCATTCTGCACATTGACGATATGGTCATGGCACAACTGGTTGAGCTCATCGGTGGTGATGCCGGGTTTCACATGGGGTTCGATCATATCCAGCACATCTGCAGCGAGTCGTCCGGCTATACGCATTTTCTCTATTTCATCGGCGGTCTTGATGGTTACGCTCATCTGGCTAGGATTCCTGAAAAACTTTGGGAAAAATAAGATCTTGGGGGTGGTCCCAATGATTGTGGCATCAGGCGCGATATGATATAAAGCGCGCCTCAGGATCGCAAACAATTCTGAACCCCGGCGAAAATCGACCGCCGGGGACAACTACACACACACACCGTCACGACTGTCGGGGTGCCCGGGAAACCGGGTCGGCGGCCGGGGTGTGTGGAGGAAAAACCCAACAATTTGGAGATTTTATGAGCAACGTATCTATGCGCGAGATGCTCGAGGCCGGCGTTCACTTCGGCCACCAGACTCGCTACTGGAACCCCAAGATGGGTTCTTACATCTTCGGACAGCGTAACAAGATTCATATCGTAAATCTGGAAAAGACGCTGCCCCTCTATAAAGAAGCCATGAACTACCTCGGTTCTCTTGCGGCCAACGGCGGCAAGATCCTCTTCGTAGGCACCAAGCGCGCTGCGCGCGACACCGTGCGTGAAGAGGCAGAGCGTTGTGGTATGCCTTACGTCAACCACCGCTGGCTTGGCGGTATGCTGACCAACTTCAAGACCATCAAGCAGCGCATCAAGCGACTGAAAGACCTGGAAGCGATGTTCGAAGACGGCTCTGTCGAGCGCTTCAACAAGAAAGAGGCCCTGGGTCTGCGCCGCGAGATGGAGAAACTGGATCGCAGCCTCGGCGGCATCAAGGACATGGCCGGTCTTCCGGATGTTCTGTTCGTCGTCGACACCGGTCACGAAAACATCGCCGTGGCCGAGGCCAAGAAGCTGGGTATTCCGGTCGTTGGCGTCGTGGACACCAATAACGATCCCGACAGCATCGACTACGTCATTCCGGGCAACGACGACGCCATCCGCGCCATCCAGCTCTACGTCCAGGGCGCAGCCGCTGCGGTTCTGGAAGGTCGTGCCAGTGCTGCCCACCTTGGCGGTTCCGGCAACGATGAGTTCGTTGAAGTGCAAGAGAAGGCTGAGGCTGCTGAATAAACAGCGGCTGCCAGTCGATCCGTGACACCCCGCCCGGGGATTTGCCGTGAGCGGGGTGGCGGATCTTCATATTCAAAGGTGTCTCCTGTCATCTAGGAGAGACACCCTGATTGATTTACAACGTGAGGAAATCTAACCATGGCTATTACTGCCTCAATGGTAAAGGAACTGCGTGAGCGTACCGGTTCCGGCATGATGGAATGTAAAAAGGCGCTGGTTGAAACCGATGGCGACATCGAAGCTGCCATCGAGATGATGCGCAAATCCGGCCAGGCCAAGGCTGCCAAGAAGTCCGGCCGCACGGCTGCCGAAGGCATCATCGTTATCAAGTACAGCGACGATGCAAAGAAAGCCGCTATGGTGGAAGTCAACTGCGAGACCGACTTCGTTGCAAAGGATGAGAACTTCACCTCTTTTGCCAACGCCGTTGCCGAGCGCGTCCTTAACTCTGACGTGGACGGTGTCGAGGCGCTGCTGGAGCAGCCCCTGCACGACGGTGAAGAGACCACCATCAATACCGCCCGCGAAGCCCTGATCGCCAAGATCGGTGAGAACATGAACGTGCGTCGCTTCCAGCGCTTCAGCACCGAAAACGGTCAGCTGGCCAGCTACCAGCACGGCGTGCGTATCGGCGTTGTCGTTGACCTGGAAGGTGGCGACGAGAGCCTGGGCAAGGATATTGCGATGCATGTTGCGGCCAGCAACCCTGTTTGCGTTTCCGAAGAGCAGGTTCCTGCAGACATGCTGGCTAAAGAGCGTGAAATCTTCAAAACCCAGGCACTGGAAAGCGGTAAGCCCGAGAACATCGTCGACAAGATCATCGAGGGTCGTGTACGCAAGTACCTGGCCGAGATCACCCTGGTCGGTCAGGCTTTCGTGAAGGACCCCGATCAGACCGTCGGCAAGCTGCTCTCCGGCGCCAATGCAAAGGTTGCCGGTTTCTCCCGCTTCGAGGTGGGTGAGGGCATCGAGAAGAAGGTCGAGAACTTCGCGGACGAAGTTGCCGCCCAGGCCGCTGCTGCAGGTAACTGAGCAGGCTGAAAGGCTGTAAGGCCCCCGGTACACGGGGGCCTCTTAATAATAAGAAACAGTAAATCACAACCGGGAGGGGTCCGGAATCATATGTCGGGAATGATCTGCCAACGCATCTTACTCAAACTCAGCGGTGAGGCGCTGATGGGGCAGGGCAATTTCGGGATCGATCCGACAGTGATCTCCCGCGTCGCCGGCGATATCAAGGAGCTGGTTGATGCCGGCATGCAGATCGGCCTGGTTATCGGCGGAGGTAACATCTTCCGTGGCGAGGGACTCGCCAAGGCCGGGATCGACCGGGTCTCCGGTGATCACATGGGAATGCTCGCCACGGTCATGAACTCCATGGCGATGGCGGATGCCCTGCAGAAGATCGGCGTAAAGGCCAGAACACTCTCCGCCATCAAGATGGAGCAGGTGTGTGATTTCTACGTACGCCGCAACGCCGTCAGGCATCTCGATGATGGCGAGGTGGTCATTCTGGCCGCCGGTACCGGCAACCCTTTCTTTACCACCGATTCAGCTGCCAGTCTCAGGGCGATCGAGATCGGCGCACAGCTGATGATCAAGGCAACCAAGGTCGATGGTATCTATTCGGCCGATCCCATGAAGGATCCCGAGGCGGTTTTTTATCCCCGTCTGAGTTATGATCAGGCTCTTGCAGAGGGACTGAAGGTGATGGACGCGGCAGCCATTGTTCTTTGCCGCGACAATGCCATGCCCCTTCGCGTGATGAACATCAATGAGCAGGGTGCCCTGATGCGCCTGCTGCAGGGAGAGGATGTGGGTTCTCTAGTCGAGAGTGGAGATGGACAATGATCGATGACATAAAAAAAGACGCCTCCGAGCGTATGGGGAAGAGTGTCGACGCACTGAACAATGAGCTGGCGAAGGTCAGAACCGGCCGTGCCCATCCCAGTCTGCTCGATCACATCACGGTGTCGTACTATGGTAATGACACCCCCCTCAACCAGGTCGCGAACATCAGCGTTGACGATGCACGCACCCTGGCTGTAACCCCCTGGGAGAAGACCATGGTGGCCGCCGTTGAGAAGGCGATCATGAGTTCCGACCTGGGTCTCAACCCGAATACCGCAGGTACCGTTATTCGCGTGCCGCTGCCCCCTCTGACCGAGGAACGACGCAAGGATCTGATCCGCGTGGTACGCCAGGAAGCGGAGCAGGCGCGTGTCGCCGTACGCAATATCCGCCGTGACGCCAACCAGGATCTGAAGAGCCTGGTGAAAGAGAAACTGATCTCGGAGGATGATGAGCGTCGTGGACAGGAGATTATCCAGAAGCTGACCGATCAGCACGTCAAGGACGTGGATGAACTGCTGTCCAAGAAAGAAGAAGACCTGATGTCGATCTGATCCGCATCAGATTGGACAACCCTGGAAAGAGTTCTGATGGGATGACCGAGTTTTCCCAGTTGCCCCGGCATGTGGCCATTATCATGGATGGCAACGGCCGGTGGGCCCAGAACCGTGGTCTTCCCCGCTATGCCGGTCACCAGGCTGGCGTCAAATCCGTCAGAACCTCCGTGGAGCAGTGCGCAATCCATGGTGTAGAAGTCCTGACCCTGTTCGCCTTCAGCAGTGAAAACTGGAACCGCCCGAAAAAAGAGGTGGGACTGCTGATGGACCTCTTCATGGTCGCCCTCAAAAAAGAGGTGAAACGCCTCAATCGCAACAACGTCAGGTTGCGCATCATCGGTGATCGCAGCGCTTTCTCCGAAGCGCTTCAGAAACGCATCGCAGAGGCGGAGAACGCCACCTCTGGCAATGATGGGCTGCTGTTGCAGATCGCTGCAAATTACGGTGGTCGCTGGGATATCACCCAGGCCTGCCGCAAGGTCGCAGAGAGGATCAGCGCGGGCGAGATCGATCCCTCGCATGTGACCGAGGATCTGATCAGTGAAGCCCTCACCTTTGCCGACCAGCCAGATCCCGATCTCTTCATCCGTACCGGTGGTGAACAGCGGGTGAGTAACTTCATGCTCTGGCAACTGGCCTATAGCGAACTCTTTTTCTCCCCCGTGCTCTGGCCGGATTTCGATGTCGAGGCGTTCGAGGACGCCCTGGGTTCGTTTCAGAACAGGCAGCGCCGGTTCGGAAAGACCGGTGAACAGGTGGAGCGGGAAACAACGGACAACTGAACGAATATGCTGCTGCAACGAGTCATTACTGCCCTGATACTGATTCCCCTGGTGATAACCGGGGTGCTCTACCTGCAGACACCGACCCTTGCAGCGCTGTTTGCGCTGATCGTACTGCTGGCGGCCTGGGAGTGGGCGCCGCTCGCAGGATTGTGCCGTTTCCGTGACCGGCTGCTCTTCTTCATTACGCTGACAGCTGGTATTTCGGGTGCCTACTGGCTGATTCAGCGGCCGGCAATGGCCCTGGCGCTGTTTGCCGCTGCCTCTCTCTGGTGGCTTGTCGTTACGGTGATCCTGGTCAGGTATCGCCCCGAGCGGCGGGTTTTCGACTCGGTTTTCGTCAAGGCGGTTCTGGGTGTCCTGGTACTGGTGCCCGCCTGGGCTGCATTGGTTTCGATCCACGGCTTCGGAGAGAAGGGCCCGGTACTGCTGCTCTTTTCCATGACCCTCACCTGGGTGGCGGACAGCGGCGCTTACTTTGCGGGCAGACGCTGGGGCAGGGTAAAGCTGGCACCGCATATCAGTCCCGGAAAAACCCGTGAGGGGGTTTACGGTGCGCTGGCGGGGAGTGCCCTCTGGGGCGTCTTGCTGGCCTGGTACGCCCCGGAACTGGGTCCGCTCCCGGTACTGGTCCTGTTCTGTCTGCTGCTCTGCCTTGTGTCGGTGGTCGGAGACCTGTTCGAGAGCCTGCTGAAGCGACAGGCCGGTATAAAGGACAGTGGAAACATACTGCCGGGTCACGGCGGTGTGCTCGATCGCATCGACAGCATGCTCGCGGTGGCTCCGCTGTTCGCTTTTGGCCTGATGTTGTTGGGAGGCGCGTGATGATCGGATTGACAGTTCTGGGCTCCACCGGATCCATCGGCGTCAGCACCCTGGATGTGGTCTCGCGACACCCCGACCGTTACAGAATCGTGGCGCTTACGGCGAACAGCGATGTCGATGGCATCTTCGCCCAGTGCCTGGCGTTCAGGCCGGCCTATGCGGTCATGGCAGACCCTGAAGCGGCCGCCAGTCTTGAAGTGAAATTACGCGATGCCGGGCTGGATATTGAAGTTCTGGCGGGGGTTGAGGGTCTCGAGGCGGTAGCGGGGCATCCGGAGGTGGATTACGTGATGGCTGCCATCGTCGGTGCCGCGGGCCTGCTGCCAACCCTGGCGGCGGTGCGTGCCGGGAAACGTATCCTGCTGGCCAACAAGGAGGCGCTGGTGGTCTCCGGTGAACTGTTCATGCAGGAGGCCGAGCGGCACGGTTCGCTGATCCTGCCCATCGACAGCGAGCACAACGCGGTTTTTCAGTGTATGCCGGGGGAGTTCGACAGGGGACTCGACCAGGTCGGGGTGAGACGGATTCTGCTGACGGCATCGGGCGGGCCCTTCAGGCAGACGCCGGCCGAAGCGTTGAAGGATGTCACCCCCGAGCAGGCCTGTGCCCACCCCAACTGGGATATGGGACGAAAGATCTCGGTGGACTCCGCAACCATGATGAACAAGGGGCTGGAGGTGATCGAGGCCTGCTGGCTCTTCCATACCTCGCCTGACAGGATCCAGGTGGTTCTGCATCCCCAGAGTGTCATCCACTCCCTGGTGGAGTACGTCGACGGTTCCGTTCTGGCGCAACTGGGCAATCCCGATATGCGCACCCCCATTGCCCATGCACTGGCCTGGCCTGAGCGTATCGACTCCGGTGTCTCCAGCCTGGACCTGTTCGACGTGGCCAGGCTCGATTTCGAACCCCCGGATATGCAGCGCTTTCCCTGCCTGGCGCTGGCCTACAGGGCGGTGGAGACGGGCGGTACGGCCCCCGCCGTGCTCAATGCGGCCAACGAGGTTGCGGTGGCCTCTTTTCTCGAGGGCAGGCTCGGTTTCACCGCCATCCCGCAGGTGATCGAATCCACCCTGGAGCGCCTGCCGTCAGACAGCGCAGGCAACCTGGAGGTGCTGCTGGATGCCGACCGCGAGGCCAGGGCCGTGGCGGAACAAACCGTGGCAGCCCTGGTCTGATTTTCGGTATGGATTCCCTGCTTTTCACAATCGCATCCTTCATCGTCGCACTGGGTGTGCTGATCACCGTGCACGAGTTCGGGCACTTCTGGGTCGCCCGCAAGCTCGATGTGAAGGTGCTGCGCTTCTCCATCGGCTTCGGCAAGGCGCTATGGCAGCGTACGGGGGCGAAAGACGCCACTGAGTACGTTATCGCGGCCATCCCTCTGGGCGGCTACGTGAAAATGCTCGACGAGCGCGAGGAGGAGGTGCCGGAAGAGGAGAGGGACAGGGCCTTCAACCGCAAGCCCCTGCTGTCGCGAACCGCCATTGTCGCCGCGGGCCCCTTGTTCAATTTCCTGTTCGCGATTTTCGCCTTCTGGGCCATCCTGGTGACGGGTGACAGCGGCACACGGCCGCTGATCGGCGATGTCAGGGCGGAATCCGTCGCCGAAACCGCCGGTTTCCGCGGGGGTGACCTGCTGGTCTCCATCGGCGGGCGGAAGACACCGACCTGGGAAAGCGCGGTCTTTGCCTTTCTTTCACAGGCCGACAGCGACTCCCAGCTGGAGGTGGTCGTGACCACCGATGACGGCTTCGAGGAGATACGCCAGCTGCCGGGAGATGTACTGCTCGGGCTCGGTGAAAACGGCAACCTGCTGCAGGGTTTAGGATTGACACCGAAACGGCCCAGGGTGGCACCGGTGATCGGCGAAATCGTACCCGGGGAGGCGGCTGCCAACGCCGGCCTGCAAAGCGGTGACCTGGTTCTGGCAGCCGATGGGGTATCGCTCTCCGAATGGAACGAATTCGTCACCTACATAAGAGACCATGCGGGGAAGCGTGTCCAGCTCGAGTTGGAGCGTGATGGCAGACAGGTTCCCCTCGAGATGCTGGTAGGCAGTCAGCAGGTGGATGGAAAGTTCATCGGCAGGATCGGTGCCGGGGTGCATATACCCGAAGGTCTCTACGATGAGTACCGTACCGAGGTGCGCTACGGTCCGGTCGAGGCTGTTGGTGAGGCGGTCGTAAAGACCTGGGACATGTCCCTGTTCATGCTCAGGACACTGGGAAGAATGATCACTGGCGAGGCCTCGGTGAAGAATCTCAGCGGCCCCATCTCGATAGCCCAGACCGCGGGTAAGACCGCCAGTTACGGCCTGGTCTACTTCCTGAAGTTTCTCGCCCTGATCAGTATCAGCTTGGGTGTGATCAACCTGCTGCCGATCCCGGTGCTGGATGGCGGTCACCTGCTGTTCTTCCTGGTCGAGGCGGTCAAGGGGAGCCCGATGTCCGAGGAGGCCCAGATCCAGAGCCAGAAGATCGGCATGCTGATCTTGCTCGCACTGATGGGTCTGGCATTCTACGTGGACCTGGCCCGCCTGCTGGGATAGTGAGGGAAGATTATTTATACTAGGGCCTGTTTACACTATGCGGATACCCATCGTTGGCCCTCAAATGAGCTCAGGCAAGGCGCGCAGAGTGCAGTTTGGTTGTTCCAAATAAGCGATGCGCAACGCTGAATGGGCTCATTTGAGGGCCAACCCGGAGGGACGGGACCATTTTCCCGCATGACCGCGTTGCACTTTCGCTTATGTACGGCAGGTACACGGCGCTCAGTGCGCCTTGTCCTGCGAAAAAATGGTCTCCGTCGATGAATATCCGCATAGTTGTAAACAGGCCCTAGGGAATCTTTGTGTGGCGGAAGGCGTTGACGGGCATCGGCTGTTTTGAACAGACTGTCAGCCAGCTTCGTTACAGGGATGTGAGGCAGCCACTGTTTTGGCTGAAGAAATCAATAAAAATCAGGCAGATATAACGAAAAACATGAATTCTGTTACCAGGTTGTTCCAGCTCTGTTTTGTGCTGCTGATCCTGCAGCCACTGCTGGTGTTCGCTGACACGTTTGTGATCCGGGATATCCGGGTTGAAGGTCTGCAGCGGATTTCGGCGGGAACCGTGTTCAATTACCTCCCGGTGAAGATCGGGGAGAAGATCGATGCAGACGAGACCCCCGGGATAATCAAGTCTCTCTACAAAACCGGCTTTTTCAAGGATATCCGCCTGGAACGCGAGGATGATGTACTGATCATCTTCGTCAGCGAGCGCCCGGCAATCGCCAAAATCGATATCAGCGGTAACGACTCCCTGGAGACCGAGCAGTTGCTGCTGGCTCTCAAGGATATCGGTCTCGCCGAGGGGCGTGTCTTCAACCGTTCCATCCTCGACAAGATCGAACAGGAGTTGCGTCGCCAGTACTTCAGCCAGGGTAAATACGGCGTGAAACTGGAGTCGACGGTCTCTCCCCTGGAGCGCAACAGGGTCGGCGTGAGTATCTCGATCTCGGAGGGTGAGACCGCCCGCATCCGCAAGATCAATATCATCGGCAACGACTCTTTCGATGAGGAGGATCTTCTGGACGAGTTCACCCTCGCCCCCAGTGGATTCTTTTCCACCATCAGCAAGAACGACCAGTACTCCAGGCAGAAGCTCTCGGGTGACCTGGAAAAACTGCGTACCTTCTATCTCGATCGCGGCTATATCAACTTCAAGATCACCTCCACCCAGGTCTCCATCACGCCGGACAAGAATGATATCTATGTGACGGTGAACATCGCGGAAGGGGATGTCTATACCATCAGTGACATCAAGCTTGCAGGGGAACTCGGTGCCGAGAAAGAGGAGCTGTTTCCGCTGATCCATCTCGCGCGCGGCGAAGTCTTTTCCCGCAAGTCGGTCATCGGCAGTTCCGAGCGCATCACCGACCTGCTGGGCAACAAGGGATACGCCTTCGCCAACGTCAACAGCATCCCGGAAATCGATGAAGAGAACCGCCAGGTGGGGATCACCTACTTCATCGACCCGGGTAAACGCGTCTATGTCCGCCGTATCAACATGCGTGGCAACAACGAGACCCGCGACGAGGTGCTGCGCCGGGAGATGCGCCAGATGGAATCCGCCTGGTTCTCGCGTGCACTGGTCACCCGTTCCCGTGAACGCCTGCAGACCCTGGGATACTTCGACGAAGTGAACATCGAGACGCCGGCGGTTCCCGGTTCCACGGACCAGGTGGATGTGAATGTCTCGGTTATCGAGAAGCCCATGGGCAACCTGCTGGCCGGTCTCGGTTACTCCCAGTCCTCCGGCCTGGTGTTTACCACCAGTATCTCCCAGCGGAACTTTCTCGGTACCGGCAAACGGGTGAACATCGGTTTCGACAACAGTGAAGCCAACACCAACTACACCCTTGGCTATACCAACCCCTACTACACGGTCGACGGTATCAGCCGGGGATTCACCCTCAGTTACAGGGCGGCCGACTTCGACGAGGTGGATACCGCCAAGTACCTGACCGACACGGCCGTCGCCGGGGTCAATTTCGGTATCCCCATTTCTGAGACGGAAAGGGTGGGCATCACCTTTGACCTGGTCGGTACCGACTACAAGGTGGCTTCCACGGCATCCAGCGAAATCAGCCGGTTCAGAACGGACAACGGTGACAGTTTCGTCGACTTCAAGCTGGGCGCAAACTGGACCCGGGATTCCCGTGACTCGGCGCTGCTGCCGACCAAGGGGTCCGTTCAGCGGCTATGGGCCAGTGCGACCATCCCGGGCAGCGATCTCGAGTACTACAAGATCTCGTACAAGCATAAGCGTTACTTTCCCGTCAGCAAGGCAACCTCCTTCGCTCTCTCTGCAGATCTCGGTTATGGCGATGTCTATGGCAGCACGACACGCCTGCCTTACTGGGAGAACTATTTCGGCGGTGGTGTGAAGTCTGTTCGCGGCTTCAAGGACTACAGCCTGGGACCCAGGGACAGCAACAATGATCCCCTGGGAGGGAACTTTAGGCTGATTGCAAATGCCGAACTGTTTTACCAGCCCGGGATCAAGCTGCTGGACCGCTCGGTCAGGTTGGGTTGGTTTCTGGATGCCGGTAACGTTTATGATACTTCCGGCGACAACGAAATTGATCTGGGTGAACTGCGTTACTCAACGGGTGTATCCGCACTCTGGCTCTCTCCCATGGGGGCACTTGGTATGAGTTTCGGCTTGCCGCTCAATGACAAGAGCAGTGACGACGTGGAACGCTTTCAGTTCACTTTCGGTACGACATTCTAAAAGCTTTGGAGAATGGCTTTGAAAAAGACAGCGTTTGTTCTATTGGTAAGTCTGCTCACTCTGGGTGGAATGGCATCGGCAGAGGGTATCCGTATTGGCGTGGTGAACCCAAACAAGCTGGTGGAAAAATCCCCCCAGTATGACCAGGTCAGGAAAGAGCTCGAAGGAGAGTTCAAGCGCCGAAACGAAGATCTGATCGCCAAGCAGAAGCAGTTGAAGAAACTCGAGGACAAGCTTTCCCGCGACAGCGCAGTGATGAGCGCTTCAGAAGTGAAACGCCTGGAACAGGATATCCGTTCCCGCAAGCGCCAGCTCAAGAACACCCGGGATGAATACCGGGAGGATCTCAACCTGCGCCGTTCAGAGGAGTTGAACAAGCTCTTGAGGTACGTCACCGAGGTGGTGAACCAGGTGGCAGCCGAGGAGAAACTGGACCTGGTCCTGAGCCAGGGTATTGTCTATGCCAGCAACCGTGTGGATCTGACCAACAGGGTTCTTGACCGGCTCAAGGCCCAGGCTGCAGGCGGCAACTAACTGACAGGAAACGCACCGATGGCTTTCCGACTGGAAGAGCTTGCCCGGAAGCTCGGCGCCCAGTTGAATGGTGATCCCGATTGCCTGATCGACAGGGTGGATACCATCCAGGATGCCGAAGGGGAAGGTGCCCTCTGTTTCCTGGCGAATACAAAATACCAGAAGTATCTTGCAGACACCCATGCATCGGCCGTCATTCTCGGCGAAGAGTTCGCCGAGGGCTGTCCTGTAAATGCCCTCGTCTGCAAAGATCCCTACCTGGCCTATGCCCGTGCTTCGGCGCTGCTGAACCCCGAGAGCAAGGTGGTTGGCGGTGTTCATCCGTCGGCATCTGTCGATGACGCTGCCGAGGTCGCAGCAGAGGCATTTATCGGACCCTGTGCCGTGATCGGAGCCAACGCAAAGGTCGGTGCGGGGGCCTATATCGGTCCAGGCTGCGTACTGGAGCAGGGGGCCGTTGTCGGTGAGGGGAGCCGGCTGGTGGCCAATGTCACGGTCTGCAGCTCATGCAGGATCGGCAAGCGGGCCGTCGTCCATCCAGGGGCGGTCATCGGCAGCGACGGTTTCGGATTCGCGAGTGATAACGGGGTGTGGGAGAAAGTCCCGCAACTGGGCAGCGTGATCGTGGGGGATGACGTTGAGATCGGGGCCAATACCACCATCGATCGCGGCGCTCTGCGCGATACCATCCTGGAAGACGGTGTGAAACTGGATAACCAGATACAGATTGCGCACAACGTTCATGTGGGAGCCCACAGTGCCATGGCGGGTTGTACAGGGGTGGCCGGATCAACAACTATCGGCAGTCACTGTACCTTCGGTGGTGGCGTAGTGGTGGTCGGACACCTCGAACTGGGAGACAATACCCATTTTTCAGCCATGAGCCTGGTCAGCCGATCGGTGAAGGAGCCTGGTCTCTACAGCGGCAACCTGCCCGCCACGCCCAATGCCCAGTGGCGCAAGACCATTGCCAGGGCAAGGCAGTTGGACGATATGGCCAAGCGTCTGAAAAAGATGGAAAAACAACTGGCCCAGCTGGCCGAAGAAACGCCCGCTGAAGATTGATAATCAGCATTTGATTTGTGCGGCGTGATGGAGTTTGCACAATCACGTCAGGAGGGGAAGTTTTGAGCACAATGGATATTCACAAGGTGATGCGTCTTTTACCTCACCGTTACCCGTTTCTGCTGATCGACCGGGTATTGGAGTTTGAAAAAGACAAGCGGCTTCTCGCCATCAAGAACGTCAGCATCAATGAACCGTTCTTCAATGGCCATTTTCCAATACGCCCGGTGATGCCCGGCGTGCTGATCGTCGAAGCGATGGCCCAGGCTACAGGCCTGCTGGCCATGGAATCCGATCCATCCACCGTCGGTGAGAACTCTCTCTACCTTTTCGTGGGTATCGACAAGGCCAGGTTCAAACGCCCTGTCGAGCCCGGCGATCAGTTGCAGATCGAAGTGACGCTGATCAACATGAAACGGGGCATCGGTGTCTTCAAATGCACCGCGAAGGTGGACGGCAAGATTGCCGCGACCGCAGATATAATGTGTACCGCCAAGGAATTCAACGATTGATCGATTCCCGCGCAGTTATCGATCCCAAGGCCGAGCTTGACGATGACGTCAGCGTCGGGCCCTTCTCCGTTATCGGTCCGGGTGTACGGATCGGTAAGGGAACAGAGATCGGTCCCCATGTCGTGATCCGGGGCGAGACCAGCATAGGTTGCGACAACCGGATCTTCCAGTTCGCTTCTGTCGGCGAGGATCCCCAGGATAAAAAGTACGCAGGGGAGACGACCCGGCTGGAGATTGGTGACCGCAACACGATACGCGAGTTCACCACCATCAACCGGGGCACCATGCAGGATGCGGTGGCAACCCGCATTGGCAATGACAACCTGCTCATGGCCTATACCCACGTGGCCCACGACTGCCAGATCGGCAACAACGTGATCATGGCCAATGCCGCCTCCCTGGGTGGACACGTCCAGGTGGATGACTGGGCCATCCTCGGAGGCTTCACCATTGCCCACCAGTTCTCCCACATCGGGGCTCACAGCTTCTGTGCAATGGGTTCGGCGGTAAACAAGGATATACCTCCCTATGTCACAGTCAGCGGCCACCCCGCGAAACCCTATGGCATAAACTCCGAGGGTCTCAAGCGCAGGGACTTCAGCGCGGATGCGATTGCAGCGATCAAAAAGGGTTACAAGCTGATCTATATGAGGGGCCTGAAACTGGAAGAGGCCCGGACTGCTCTCGAGGAGCTCGCCGAGGAGTTTCCGGAGGTGGGGCTCTATACCGAGTTTTTACAGAACAGTGACCGCGGCATCGTACGCTGATTCTGATGGCTGAGCGCATCAGAATCGGTATCGTTGCCAACGAAGTCTCGGGAGATCATCTAGGGGCCTCGTTGATCCGGGCACTGCGCTCGAAAAATCCGGATATCAGCTTTGAGGGTATGACAGGGCCTGCCATGGCCTCTGAAGGGTGCAGGAGCCTGGCCGTCATGGATCCCGTCATGGGGCTGGCCGAGGTGCTGAAACACCTCCCGTCCCTGCTCAAGACCAGAAAACGGCTCTACCGTCACTTTACGGACAGTCCGCCGGATCTCTTCATCGGGGTGGATGCCCCTGATTTCAATCTTCAACTGGAGACACGGCTGCGCCAAGCGGGTATCAAGACCGCCCACTTCGTCAGCCCGACGGTCTGGGCCTGGCGGCAGAAGCGGGTTAAAAAGATCCACCGGGCGGTGGACCTGATGCTCTGTATATTTCCTTTTGAAGCCGACTTCCTGCGAAAGCACCAGGTCCCTGCCGCCTATGTCGGCCACCCCCTGGCGGACGAGATACCCCTGGAGAACGACGCCCAGGCAGCGCGGAGAAGAGTCGGCGTACCGGCCGACGCACCGGTGATCGCCATCCTGCCGGGCAGTCGGATGAGCGAGTTGAAGGGGTTGGCGGAGACCTTTATCCGGACCGCAAGCTGGTGCCTTGAAAAGTCACCCGGCCTGCGATTCGTCTCACCCCTGGTGAATAGCCGGATTCGCAAGGCATTTGAAAGCGAGATCCAACGGCTGGCGCCGGACCTGCCAATCCAGCTTGTCGAGGGAAACTCGCGGGATGCCATTCTCTCGGCGGACCTGGTGCTCACCGCCTCAGGCACCGCCACCCTGGAGGCGCTGTTGTTGAAGCGACCGATGGTGGTGGGGTACCAGCTGCACGGATTCACCTACTGGCTGATGAAGACCTTCGATCTGCTGAAGATACCCCATTTCGCCATGGCAAACCTGCTCTCACCGGAACCGCTGGCTCCCGAGTTTCTGCAGCATGAGTGCACACCTGAGCGGTTGGGTCCGGCCCTGATGGAGCTGCTTGAGTCACCGGAGCGCCGGGCGGAGATCCAGGCCGTCTATTACGGTATCCACGAAAAGATGCGCCTGGATGCCGCCTCCACGGCTGCGGACGCGGTTCTGGAACTGATCGGGAGCAAGGGGAAATGACAGATATCAGGCTGATTGCTGGCGTCGACGAGGTTGGCCGGGGACCCCTGGCAGGTCCAGTGGTGGCGGCCGCGGTCATACTTGACCCCGATACCGTGATCGAGGGGCTGGCGGATTCCAAGAAACTGACCGAAAAGCGGCGTGAGCTGCTGGATGAGGAGATCAAGCGCTCGGCACTGGCCTGGTCCCTTGGACGTGCAGAAGTGCACGAGATCGATGAGCTGAATATCCTCCAGGCCAGCCTGCTGGCGATGCAGCGGGCGGTGGAGGGGTTGTCGGTATCACCCCACCATGCGCTGGTGGACGGTAACCGCTGCCCGCGGCTCCCCTGTACTGCAGAGGCTGTGGTGGGAGGGGACAACTCCGTACCCGTGATCAGCGCCGCATCGATCATCGCCAAGGTGGCGAGAGACCGTGAGATGGTGGCCCTGGATGAACAATACCCCGGCTATGGCCTGGCCAGGCACAAGGGGTATCCCACCAAGGTCCACATGGAGGCACTTGCAACTCTCGGTGTGAGTGAAATCCACAGGCGTTCGTTCGGGCCGGTCAAGCGTCTGCTGTGAAGTGGTTTCACGGGATCCTGCATCCCAACCTCCACGCCAGATAGCCGTTGCGTCATCGACGGACAGAGACCAAAATTAGCTGATCGCCAATCCACCGACCATCGTATAGTCCAGGATCATATGCAGAAACAGTTTGTCCATTTGCGGGTTCACTCCGAGTACTCACTGGTCGATGGACTGGTGCGTATCAAACCCCTTGTGGGCGAGGTGGCCAAGGCGGGTATGCCCGCGGTGGCGATAACCGACCAGTCCAACCTGTTCGCCCTGGTGCGCTTCTACAAGGCGGCAATGGCGGCGGGTGTGAAACCGATCTGCGGTGTCGATGCCTGGATAAGGGACCCGGAAGATCCAAACAATCCCTACCGCATGGTGTTCCTGGCACAGAACAACACCGGCTACCGCAACCTGACCGAACTGGTCTCCCGCAGTTACCGCGAGGGCCAGCACCTGGGCCGGGCCATGATGGAGCGGGAGTGGCTCGGACCGGACACCTGTGAAGGGGTGATCGCCCTCTCGGGCGGGCGGCTCGGTGATATTGGACGCGCGCTGCTGGCAGGCAACCGGCAGGATGCCGAGGAGCTGCTCCAGGAGTGGCTGGCGATATTCGGAGACCGATTCTACCTGGAGATCCATCGTACCGGGCGACCGGACGAGGAGGATTGCCTGCACGCCACTGTCGAACTGGCCCAGGCCATGGCAGTACCCGTCGTGGCGACCAACGATGTGCGCTTCCTTGGCGGTAGGGATTTCGAGGCCCACGAGGTGAGGGTCTGCATTCATGAAGGCCGGACACTGGACGATCCGAGACGTCCCAAGAACTACAGCGACCAGCAGTACCTGCGTACCCCGGAAGAGATGTACGAGCTCTTCTCGGATATTCCGGAGGCGCTGGAGAACAGTGTGGAGATCGCCAAGCGCTGCAATATAGAGCTCACCCTCGGCAAGAATTTCCTGCCCGACTTCCCCATTCCAAAGGGGATGACCATCGAGGAGTTCTTCACTGCGGAGTCCTACAGAGGTCTCGAGTGGCGCCTGGAGCGGATACTCGACAAGGCGGATCCCGAGTACGCCGCGCAACGCAAGGTCTACGAGGATCGTCTGCAGATCGAACTCGATGTGATCAACCAGATGGGCTTCCCGGGTTACTTCCTGATCGTTGCAGACTTTATCCAGTGGGCGAAGGACAACGGCATACCGGTGGGGCCGGGCCGTGGTTCGGGTGCCGGCTCCATCGTCGCCTATGCGCTCAAGATCACCGACCTCGACCCCATTGAACACGACCTGCTGTTCGAGCGGTTTCTCAATCCCGAGCGTGTCTCCATGCCGGACTTCGATGTCGACTTCTGCATGGACAACCGTGACCGGGTGATCGATTACGTGGCCCAGCGCTACGGTCGCGACTCGGTCTCGCAGATCATCACCTACGGTTCGATGGCGGCCAAGGCCGTGGTGCGTGATGTGGGGCGTGTACTGGGCCACCCGTACGGTTTTACCGACAGGGTCGCCAAGATGATCCCGTTCGAGATCGGCATGACCCTGGACAAGGCGCTGAAGGAGAGCGAGGACCTGGGCCTGGCCTACAAGGGTGATGAAGAGGTCACCGCCCTGATCGATATGGCCAAGAAACTGGAGGGGCTCTCCCGCAACGCCGGCAAACATGCCGGCGGCGTGGTGATCGCCCCGGGCAAGCTGACCGATTTCACCCCGCTCTACTGTGAGCCGGGAGGAGAGAACCTGGTCACCCAGTTCGACAAGGACGACGTCGAGCAGGTCGGCCTGGTGAAGTTCGACTTCCTCGGCCTGCGCACCCTGACCATCGTCGACTGGGCACTGAAAACCGTCAATGCCGAGCGCCAGGCACAGGGAGAGGGGCCGGTGGATATCGCTGCCATCCCGATGGATGACGAAGCCTCTTTCAGGCTGCTGAAGAACTGCGAGACCACCGCCGTTTTCCAGCTTGAATCCCGCGGCATGAAGGAGCTGATCAAGAAACTCCAGCCCGACTGTTTCGACGACATCACCGCGCTGGTCGCCCTGTTTCGTCCCGGCCCCCTGCAATCGGGCATGGTGGATGACTTCATCGCCCGTAAGCACGGTCACCAGGAGGTGGTCTATCCCCACCCGGACCTGGAGCCGATCCTGAAATCCACCTACGGGGTGATTCTCTACCAGGAGCAGGTGATGCAGATTGCCCAGGTGCTGGCCGGCTACAGCCTGGGGGGTGCCGACCTGCTGCGCCGTGCAATGGGTAAGAAGAAGCCCGAGGAGATGAAGAAGCAGGGCGAGATCTTCCGCACCGGTGCGGTGGAGCGTGGCGTCGATGCCGATACCGCCACCTATATCTTCGACCTGATGGAGAAGTTCGCCGGTTACGGCTTCAACAAGTCCCACTCAGCCGCCTATGCGCTGGTCTCCTACCACACCATGTGGCTCAAGGCCCACTATCCAGCAGCCTTCATGGCCGCCGTACTGTCGGCGGATATGGATACCACGGAGAAGGTGGTGACGCTGATCGAGGAGTGCCGCTCGATGAAGCTGAAGGTGGATCCGCCCCACGTCAACCACTCCGAGTTCATGTTCACGGTGGACGGCGACGACACCGTGATATACGGCCTGGGCGCCATCAAGGGGGTCGGTGAATCGGCCATTGAAAGTATCATTGAGGGGCGCCAGTCCGGCGGGACCTACGGCGACCTGTTTGAATTCTGCCGGCGCATCGATCTGCGCAAGGCCAACCGGCGGGTGCTCGAGTCCCTTATCCGTGCCGGCGCCCTGGACGAGCTGGGGGCCAACCGGGCAAGCCTGATGGCACAGCTGCCCCTCGCCCTGAAGATGGCGGAGCAGCACCACGCCATGCAGGCGGCGGGCCAGGACGACCTGTTCGGCATGGCCGATCCCGAGCCCCAGATGGGAGCCGATCTCCAGGTGGTGCCGAAGGATGCCGAGGAGTGGGATGATGAGATACGCCTGCAGGGAGAGAAGGAGACCCTGGGGCTCTACCTCACCGGGCACCCCATCGATCGCTATGAATCCGAACTCTCCGGTCTCGGCTGTACCCGCATAGCCAATCTCGCCCTGGATGGTGGCGGCAACGGCGAGGGTGGCTTCCGCCGACGGGGCGGCCCGAGGGTGATGGTGGCGGGCCTGGCACTTGCGGTCAGTCACCGCCAGACCCAGCGCGGGCGCATGGGCACGGTCACACTCGACGACCGCACGGGAAGAATCGAGGCGACACTCTTCTCCGAGGTCTACGAGACCTACCGGGAGCAGCTGGTCGGTGACAAGATCCTGGTGGTCACCGGCAGCCTCAACTATGACGAGTACCGCGGTGGCCTGAGTATCCGCGTCGATCACCTGCTGGAGTTCGAGCAGGCCAGGGAGGCCAATGCAGGCTACCTGCGCCTGCAGGCCGACCGCTCCATCTTCATGGACGGCAGATACTCACCCGGCGATTTCACCCGCGAGCTGGGTCAGCTGCTCACCACCTACAAGGGAGGAAGCTGCGGGCTGCGCCTGACCTATGCCGGGCCCTCCGCCAAGGGCACCATGATGCTCGGTGATGACTGGCGGATCAGGCCCACCGATGAGCTCCTCAAACGCCTGGAGCGCATGCTCGGCAACGGGCAGGTGGAGGTGGTCTACGGACCACGCAAGCAGAGCGCGGAGCAGGGGAGTGCCGTCGCCGGCTGAACACCCTGAAACAGGGCAGATTTCTCATCTTTGCTGCACTGGCGCCCTGTAATATCAGTTCCGAATCCGGTATATTTCCGCCTATGAATCTTAACTTCCTTGAATTTGAACAGCCTATCGCTGAACTTGAGGCGAAAATCGAAGAATTGCGCCTCGTTGGCGATGACAACGAGATCAATATCCAGGACGAGGTGACCCGTCTCGAGAACAAGAGCAGGGCCCTTACCGAGTCGATCTTCTCGAATCTCAAACCCTGGCAGATCGCACAGCTCGCACGCCACCCCCAGCGCCCCTACATGCTCGACTATATCGAGCGTATATTCGATGACTTCCAGGAGCTGCATGGCGACCGTGCCTTTGCCGACGACCATGCCATCGTTGGTGGTGTCGCCAGGCTTGATGGCGTATCCGTCATGATCATGGGTCACCAGAAGGGGCGCGACACCAAGGAGAAGCTCTATCGCAATTTCGGTATGCCAAGGCCCGAGGGGTACCGCAAGGCATTGCGCCTCATGGAGATGGCCGAGCGCTTCAAGATGCCGATCCTGACCTTCATCGACACCCCGGGAGCCTATCCCGGTATCGACGCGGAAGAGCGCGGACAGAGCGAGGCGATCGCCCGTAACCTGAAGGTGATGGCGGGACTCAAGACCCCGGTCATCTGCACGGTGATGGGCGAGGGCGGCTCCGGTGGTGCACTGGCTATCGGCGTCGGTGACCGGGTGATGATGCTGGAATACAGCACCTATTCGGTCATCTCCCCCGAAGGCTGTGCATCCATTCTCTGGAAGAGTGCCGAGAAGGCTTCGCTGGCGGCAGAGGCGATGGCGATCACCTCCGACCGGCTGAAAGAGCTGGAGCTGATAGACACTATCGTTCCTGAACCCCTGGGTGGCGCCCACCGGGACGTCGATACCATGGCCAGGAACCTCAAGCACGCCCTGATCGAGTCGCTGGAACACCTGGGCACGGTGCCCACCGACAAGCTGCTCGAGGATCGCTACCAGCGCCTGATGTCCTACGGACAGTACACCACCTGATACGCTCCCGCTTCTGGCGGCGAAGCCACGCAATCTTTCCCGTTCGCCGGTAGATCATGGCATATCCCATGATCTACCGGTGTAACCGTTTGCGGTAAAGACTAGGCTCTGATCATTTCCATCTCAATTGGTATAGTGATACCGGAAGAGACCCGCTCAAACCAAGGATCAGCTGCTGGGTAACATGGCTTTCACTATCGATCGGTTACGTAAACGCCTCACTGCGCTCACCCCGGAAAAGGGTGGCCGCTACCTGCTCGCCTATAGCGGTGGCTGCGACTCCCAGGTATTGCTTCACGCACTGGCTGCCCTGGCCGGTCATCTCAACTCGCCGGTCGTTGCCATCCACGTGAACCATGGTCTGCAGGACGATGCGGAGCAGTGGGCGAGGCACTGCGCTGCAAGCTGCAGCGCCCTGGACATTCCCCTTGAGACCGTCTCTCTTGCCCTCCAGCCGGCTCCCGGGGAGAGTGTTGAGGCGGTTGCCAGGGAGGGGCGCTACCGGGCGATAAGGGAGCTGATGCAGCCCGGTGACCTGCTGCTCACGGCGCACCAGCAGGACGACCAGGCGGAGACCCTCCTGCTGCAGCTCTTCCGCGGCGCCGGTCTCCGGGGTATGGCCGCGATGCCCGAGGTGGCTCCATTCGGACCGGGCCACCTGCTGAGGCCCCTGTTGGGTTTTACCCGCGAGCAGCTGGAATCCTATGCCACTGAGCATCGGCTCAGTTGGATCGAGGACAGCAGCAATCTCGATCTGCGGTTCGACCGCAACTATCTGCGTCACAGCGTGATGCCGTTGCTGTTGGAGCGCTGGCCGAGTATCCGGCAGACCCTCTCCCGTAGCGCCACCTACTGCGCCGAGGCCCAGGGCGAGATCGAGCGCGTCGCCAGTGACGACCTGTCGTTGCTCCTCGCCGGTGATGAGGACGCACTCTCCGTCTCCGGACTGTTGGCACTTGATCCGGCCAGGCTGCGTTCGGTGCTGCGCCTCTGGATCAGGGAGCACGGCTTCAGGGCACCCAACAGCCGGCGCATGCAGCAGATCGTCAGCGAGGTGCTCGGTGCGGGTGAAGACCGCAATCCCGTTGTCGGCTGGGAGGGTGTCCAGGTGCGCCGCTACCGTGGATACCTCTACCTGGTACCCGAAGCGGCCGCCCCGGACCCCAACATTGAACTCGCCTGGGATGGCACGGCAGCCCTCGAGCTGCCGGAGGGCATCGGGCGGCTGGTAAAACGCAATACCCAGGGTGGTATCGATGAAGGGCGCTGGCACCAGGGCGATCTGACGGTCCGTTTCAGGCAACAGGGGCTAAGCTGCCGGCCGGTGGGCAGGGGAGGCAGCGTGAGTCTCAAAAAACTGTTCCAGGAGCTTGGCGTTCCACCCTGGGAGCGGGGCAGGGTGCCGCTGCTGTTCATCGATGGCCAACTCGCTGCGGTCGGCAGCATGGTGGTCTGCGAACCCTTCCAGGCGAAGGAGAACCAGCCGGGGCTGATGCCGGAGATCAGCAAGTATTATTAGTGCTGCTTGAGTGCCGACAGGCCGCCCTTCAACACGTACACATCGTAGCCACGCTGGCTGAGCAGAAAGGCCGCCGCAGAGCTGCGCTGGCCCGTGTCGCAGTAGAGGATGTAACGCTTGTTCCTGTCCAGCCTCGGGGCCCTGAGGCGTAGCAGGTAGAGGGGGATATTGATCGCCCCCTTGATTCTCGTATTCTTGAATTCACTCTCCAGGCGTACATCGACGCGGATCGCCCCCTCGTGCGCCATCCTGCTCGCCTCGTGCAGGTCGACCCAGCTCAGCAGGGGCTCTTCCAGCAGCTCCAGGAAGTCCGTCTTGGAGACCCGCATCAGGGTGCCGTCGGTCAGCATGGTGACAGTCGCATTGCGCGGTTTGTCCGAGATCAGCGCCTCTTCACCGAAACTGTCGCAACGGCCGAGTTCCGCCAGCACCTTGGTGCCCGATTCGCTGGGCCGGGTCACCTTGCAGCGTCCATCCTTGATCATGTAGTAGTAATCCCCCGGATCCCCCTGCTTGATCACCACCTGGCCGGCCTTTACATGGTAGGGCTCCATCTTGTCGAACAGACGCTGGATATTGGCAGAAGGGAGCCTGAGAAAGGCTGAGGTCTGGAGTATCGCCACCATCCACTCCGCCTCGTCGACACCGTTGCCCTCGAATTCCGTAACCTCCATGCCGGTCGGGGGAGCCGATGGGGCGAACTGCCCCCAGGCGAGCATCTTGTCCAGCAGGTTGGCGTCCACCCGGGCGATGGTGGCGGATTCCGAGATCACCTCCACCCTGAACTGCCGTGGTCTCAGGTTGGCCAGGGCATAACGTGCCTCTTCCGAGTCGGCGGCCACCCGCTTGCGCTTGTTTTCAGCGCTGGTTTCCATTACCTCGCCGGACATCAGGAAGAGGGACTCGGGGCTTTCGTCACCAATCTCCAGGAGTACATCCCCCCGGCCGTGGTATTCGACGCTGGTCTGCTGCGCCAGGTGGAGCAGGTTGTCCTCGTACAAGGAATTGATCGGGATCAGGGTCCTGAATTTTTCGAGATTCAATTCCATTTATCGTTATTGGGGACTGGCGGCCTGGTGTTGGTCAAAGAGCCTCTTGGTTCCCTGGGACCAGGAGGAAGTGAGTTCACCGATAAGCTACGGTATAAACAGATCACTGACAAGTGGTGATTATAGTGCACGCGAGAGGTTTCGCAGTTTCCGTCCAGGCCCGTAGTAGTGTAATATTCGCGCTCCGTTTCCAGTGAGGTTGGCCATGCAGGACCTGAATCCTATTACCAATAAAATCAGCGAATTGAAAGAGCGCTCAGAAGCTCTGAGGGGGTATCTTTGACTTTGCTGAGAAGCAAGAACGGCTGACAGAGGTTCTGCGGGAACTCGAGGATCCCGAAATCTGGAACAACCCGGAGCAGGCCCAGGCGCTCGGCAGGGAGCGCGCCTCCCTTGAGTCCGTGGTGCTGACCCTCGGGGAGTTGGCGTCCGGACTGGGTGACGCCGGTGACCTGCTCGAAATGGCGGTTGAAGAGGGTGATGAGGATACGGTAGATGCTGTCGTCGCCGACCTTGATAGTTACGAAAAAAAGGTCTCCGATCTTGAATTCCGCCGCATGTTCTCCGGCGAGATGGACCCCAACAACAGCTTCCTCGATATCCAGGCAGGTTCCGGTGGCACCGAGGCCCAGGACTGGGCGGAGATGCTGCTGCGCATGTACCTGCGCTGGGGTGAGGCCCGCGGTTTCAAGACAGAATTGATGGAGGTCTCACCCGGAGACGTGGCGGGTATCAAGTCGGCCACCATCAGGTTCGAAGGGGAGTACGCCTTCGGATGGCTGCGCACCGAGATCGGTGTACACCGCCTGGTGCGCAAATCGCCATTCGATTCGGGAAACCGCCGACACACCTCCTTTGCCGCGGTGTTCGTGTCGCCCGAGATCGACGACTCCATCGAGATCGATATCAACCCGGCGGATCTGCGCATCGACGTCTACCGTGCCAGCGGCGCCGGCGGACAGCATGTGAACCGAACCGAGTCGGCGGTGCGTATCACCCACATGCCCACCAATACCGTGGTCCAGTGCCAGAACGACCGTTCCCAGCACAAGAACAAGGACCAGGCAATGAAGCAGCTCAAGGCCAAGCTGTACGAGCTGGAGATACAGAAACGCAGTGCAGACCAGCAGGCGCTGGAGGAGACCAAGTCGGATATCGGCTGGGGCAGCCAGATCCGCTCCTACGTGCTTGACCAGTCACGCATCAAGGATCTGCGTACGGGTATTGAAACCGGCAATACACAGGCCGTGCTGGATGGTGGCCTGGATCTGTTTATCGAGGCGAGCCTGAAGAGCGGCCTCTGAACCTGTTAAGGTGGTTGCATGTGAATCACATGACCGCCCAATGTTTATAAATATTGAGTTAGACCATGACTGATCAAGATCAAGTCCAGGACGAAAACAAGCTGATTGCACAGCGTCGCGAAAAGCTCGACCAGATCCGCGAGCGTGGCATCGCCTTCCCCAACGATTTCCGCCGCAACGTGGTTGCCGGTGAACTGCACGCCGAGTACGGCGAGAAGAGCGGTGAAGAGCTGGAAGAGATGGCCATACGTGTCAGGGTGGCCGGACGCATGATGAGCCGCCGTATCATGGGCAAGGCCAGCTTTGCCCACATCCAGGACATGTCGGGTCGTATCCAGGTTTTCGTACAGCGGGATTCCCTGCCGGAAGGGGTCTACAACCAGCAGTTCAAGAAAGAGTGGGATGTGGGTGACATCGTCGGTGCCGAAGGTCAGCTGTTCAAGACCAAGACCGGCGAACTCTCGGTACGCTGCGACGAGATTCAGCTGCTGACCAAATCACTGCGTCCGTTGCCTGAAAAATTTCACGGTCTCACCGACCAGGAGCAGCGCTATCGCCAACGCTACCTGGACCTGATCATGAACGAGGCCTCGCGGGACACCTTCCGGGTGCGTACCCGGATGGTCCAGTTCATCCGCAACTACCTCAACGGTCGCGACTTCCTGGAAGTCGAGACGCCGATGATGCAGGGCATTCCGGGTGGCGCCACTGCGCGCCCCTTCGCCACACATCACAACGCGCTGGATATGCAGCTGTTTCTGCGCATTGCGCCAGAACTCTATCTCAAGCGCCTGGTGGTGGGCGGTTTCGAAAGGGTCTACGAGATCAACCGCAACTTCCGCAACGAGGGGCTCTCCACCCGCCACAACCCCGAATTCACCATGCTGGAGTTCTACGAGGCCTACGCCGACTACAACGACCTGATGGACCTCACCGAGGATATGCTGCGCGCCCTGGCCCTCGAGATCATGGGCACCACCACGGTCAACTACCAGGGTGAGAGCTACGATTTCGGCAAGCCCTTTGCGCGCATGACGGTGAAGGAGTCGATCCTCCATTTCAACCCGGACATCAGCGAAGCCGAGCTGGATGACCTGGAACTGGCGCGTGCGGTTGCCGAGCGCCTGGAGATACCGCTCAAGGACTCCTACGGGCTGGGCAAGGTACAGATCGAGATCTTCGAGAAGACAGCCGAACACCGGCTGATGGACCCGACCTTCATCACCGCCTACCCGACCGAGGTCTCGCCCCTGGCGCGACGCAATGACCAGGATCCGTTCGTGACCGACCGCTTCGAATTCTTTGTCGGGGGTCGCGAGATCGCCAACGGCTTCTCGGAGCTCAACGATGCGGAGGACCAGGCAGAGCGTTTCCGCAAGCAGGTGGAGGAGAAAGAGGCGGGAGACGAGGAGGCGATGCACTTCGATGCCGACTACGTGCGTGCACTCGAGCATGGCCTGCCGCCCACCGCAGGCGAGGGGATCGGTATCGACCGGCTGGTGATGCTGTTTACCGATTCGCCTTCAATCAGGGACGTGCTGCTGTTTCCCCATATGAGAGCTGAAGCCTGAGCGGAAGCCTCCCCGGCATGGCGGGGTGTACACCCACTAGCCGAGACTGGGATCTCCAGAATCCTCCTCGTAACGCTTCTGCTCAAGGGCTGAATTGAGGAGGAACTCGAAGACATCACTCATAAAGATGTCATGCTGTGTCTTTGCCGGGGTATGGCGTTCGATCTCTTTCCTATAGAGTTCTATTCTATCGTCCGTTGACATTTCCATTCCGACCCTACTCCGATTACGAGTCTCATATTAGGAATAGTAATCCGAAACAGGGGGAATAAAAGGGGGGAAGTCGTCAATTCCTGTAGGAAAAAGATGACGTGGGTTACGACTGAAAAAAAGCCTTCCTGGTCAGAGAAATATCTCCTCGACCTCCTGGATCTCCTCGGCGGCGCCCTCCATGCTGATCACCTCCACCTCGGGCTCCAGGCCCACCTTGCGGAATGCCGGGACAGAGGACCAGTTCTGCGGATCGGAGAGCTCCGGGTCCAGGGTCTGCAACCGTGCCACCAGCACCACGTCGACATAGTCTGCAGAGTCGCCGTTGTCGTAATCGAGTTGCTGGCAGTACTTCGCCACCTGGATCAGCGGTTCAGGAAAGTTCCAGCCCTCCAGGATCTGTCCGCTGATCTTCGGAGAGAGTGAGTCGATCAGCCGGTCGAGCTGTTCCTCGTCATCCATCAGCTCGGAATAGGACTCCGCGAACATCAGGATCGGTAGGGTGCCGATGTTGTGGATGAGGCCGGCCAGCATCGCCTGGTTGGGATCGAGTTGGGGCAGTACCTGGGAGAGCACCCGGCTGATGGCAGCCACCTGCACACTGTTTTTCCAGGAGCTTCTGAGGCGGCTGTCGATGGCATCGGAGGTGGCCTGGAATATCTGTTTCATCGCCAGGCTGATGACCAGGCTGCGTACCAGGGTGATGCCGAGGCGCGTAATGGCCATCTGGATGCTGTCGATCGGTTCACGTCCACGGTACAGGGGGCTGTTGGCCACCTGCAGCAGGCGTGCGCTGAGCGCCGCATCGGTTGCAACCAGTTCAGCGATCTCGTCTGCCGAGGAGTCTTCCCTGTCCACGGCTTCACGGATACGCAGTGCCACTTCGGGAAGGGTGGGCAGAGAGATCTGCTCATCTTCGATGGCCCGTTGGAGTCGCTCTTCGAATTCAGCTGGATTGATCATTGTTGATCTTCTTCCCTGGGAGGTGTCTGCACCTGTTATCGGCCATTCTGAAGAATCATTTAGGCCTGCTCTTCAAATGAATAGGGCATATCGCGGAAACTGAGCTTCGGGCCATCGGCTGCTGCCAGGTGAAGGTCATCCGCCTCGACACTGGCAATCTCCGCAACGGCAAGCAGTTCGTAACCGCCGTCCGGTGATGCCTGGGCCTCCACCACGCGTCCGGCCCCCTGGCCCGACTGGCTGCTTGAAGAGAAGAGCTCTTCTCCCGGCTGTGGATGATGCTCCCCGGCACAGTGCGCCAGGTACATGCGTCGCTTCAATTTGCCGAGGTACTTCATGCGGGCGACCACCTCCTGCCCGGTATAGCACCCCTTCGTGAAGCTGACGCCGTCGATCAGCTGCATGTTGGTCATCTGGGGCACGAAGGCCTCGATGGTTGGTTCGAGAATGGTGGGGATGCCTGCCTGTATATCCAGCAGTGACCAGTGCCCGCTGTTGCCGGGGGTGGCGCCAGCCTCTGCCAGGGCGGTCCAGACGGGGATGAGATTCCCTGCCGTCCCGACCAGTTCGAATCTCGGCTCCTCTCCGGGAAGCCGGATAAGGGTGATCTCCCCCTCCGAGAGCGTCTCGCCGGGTGCTTCCGGGATGCGGCTGAAATGATTCGCCAGGAGGGTCGGGCCACAGCTGCCGGCGAGCCCCATACGTACCAGCTCCTGGCCGACATCCTGCACCTCCACCTTGGACATCAGAATGAACATCGGCAGCCGTTTCATGATCGTCGGCATGGTCTCCAGGGGCAGTTGCATCAGGTAGGCCCCAGCGTGGCGAAACAGTCTGAAGTTGGCCATCATCCGGCCCTTGGGAGTGCAGTAGCTGCTCATCTGGGAGTGGGATTCGGTCACCTCCCGTACATCGTTGGTCAGCTGTCCCTGCAGGAAATCTTCGGCATCCTCGCCGCTGATGCTGATCAGGCCAAGGTGAGACAGGTCGAACAGGGCGCAATCGGGGTGGCTGTCGGATATATCGAAAGTGACCACGTCATCCTCGCCGACATGTGCCGACCGGCCCAGCAGGAAATTTTTCCAATCGTTATTCATTGTTCAGAACACTCGCTCAATCCGTAATGCTGGAGTGGAAGATGGTGCCTCGTCGGGTGATATGCAAGTCGCCCGGCGGTCAATCTCCCTTCTGCCCGGGTTATGCAGGACAGGAGACCAGTCAAAAGGGTATTATAGCCTACCTGCAACAGTGCATTTATCCACAGAAGTACCGCGAGAATTCCATGCCAGACATCAACCCAGCCGCCGGCAGCCTGGCCCTCTACAAGATCAGGCCGGCCCTGGTCACTGCCGTCAGCGACAAGATCGATATCACCCTGGAAGGGGGCAAGAGCAAGCGGGTGCGGCCAAAGGATATATCCATCATCCATCCCGGCCCCCTGAAAAGCCTTGCCGACCTAGATGAACCCGAGGGTGATGTGGATGAAGCCTGGGAACTGCTGGAGGGGGGGGAGACCCACCTTCAGGAGCTGGCGGAGCTCGTCTATGGCGACTACACGCCGTCCACCGCCTGGGCCGCCTGGCAGCTGGTGGCCGAGGGACTCTATTTCGAGGGAACTCCTGAGATCATCACCGTCCGCTCGGAGAGCCAGATCGCCGAGGACAAGGCGCGCCAGGAGGCCAAGGTCGCCGCGGAGCGTGAGTGGGAGGCATTTCTCGCACGTCTGCAGACCCGCACTCTCGAAGAGAGCGACCGGGAGCGCCTCTCGGAGGTGGAGCGCCTGGCCCTGAAACTGAATGACGGCAGCCGTATCCTGCAGGCCCTGGGTCGGCAGGAGACGCCTGAAAATGCCCACCGAATGCTGGTCGATGTGGGTTACTGGGACTCCTGGCACAATCCCTATCCCGCCCGCCAGGGCCTGGTGCCCGGTGACCCCCAGCTTCCCCTGCCCGATATGCCGGGGGAGGAGCGGCTCGACCTGACCCACCTGGCGGCCTACGCCATCGATGACGAGGGCAGTCACGATCCCGATGATGCGATCAGCCTCGATGGCGACCGGCTCTGGGTCCACGTGGCCGATGTCGCGGCGCTGGTGACCCCCGGGTCACCGCTGGATCTCGAGGCGCGGGAGCGTGCGGCCAACCTCTACATTCCCGAGCGTATCGATCACATGCTGCCGCCGGAGATCACCACGACCCTCGGTCTCGGCCTGCAGGCGACCTCGCCGGCCCTCTCGTTCGGCTTCCGCCTGGACGAAGAGGGGAGGCCCGTGGAGCTGGAGGTCGCCCCCAGCACGGTAAAGGTCACCCGCCACAGCTATACAGAGGTCGATCAGCGGATGGACGAAGAGCCTTTCGCAACCCTCCACAGCCTGGCCGAGCGTTACCGGGCACGTCGCAAGGCGGCCGGTTCCGCCTCCATCGATCTGCCCGAGGTGAGCGTGCGGGTGAGAGACGAGGCCATCAATATCAAGCCCCTGGAGCGCCTGGACAGCCGGCAGATGGTCACCGATGCCATGCTGATGGTGGGTGAGGCGGTAGCAAGCTACGCGATCGAGAAGGATATCCCGGTCCCCTTTGCCACCCAACCGCCACCCGAAAATCCGGCAGAACCTGCGGGAATGGCCGAGATGTATGCCTACAGGCGGCAGATGAAACCTTCCCGCTCGAAGGCCGTGGAGGAGCCCCATTCCGGCCTGGGCCTGGAGGTCTATACCCGCGCCACCAGCCCGCTACGGCGTTACCTCGACCTGGTGACCCACCAGCAGCTGCGTGCCCATCTCAGGGAGGAACCGATGCTCTCGGTGAGCGACATCACCGGGCGAATCGGCGAGACCGAGGGTGCCGGCGGTGCCATCCGCCGTGCCGAACGCCTCTCCAATACCCACTGGAAGCTGGTTTTCCTGCAGCGTAACCCGGATTGGCAGGGAAGCGGGGTGGTGGTGGAGATGAATGATCAGCGGGCCACCCTGGTCATTCCCGAACTGGCCATGGAGACCAGGGTGCGGGTACGCCGCGAGATGCCCCTCAACCAGGAGGTGAAGGTGGCGGTGCGCGAGGTGGACCTGGCGGATCTCACCGCCTGGTTCAGGATTGTGAATTAACCGGCTCCTCCCTATACTGGGACCACAAGAAAACACTGATCAACCCATGAGTCGTCACCGTATAGTCCAAATCAGCCATCTCTGTGCAGCAGATCCCATCGACAGTCGTACTGTGGCCTGCGGTTTGCGCCTGACCTGAATGATTTTGCCTGATCTCCTGGCTGGCACGGTATCGAATCGGGGCTGAAAGAATAACAACATCTTTCCGCGTCGCCGACGGCGGGGCGGGGGTATGAAACGGAGAGCAGAGATGACCGCAGAGCACGAGGTCAAACCCCTCAGCACATCGGAGCTGCAGGGTCCTTCCAAGGACTTCACCGATTACTGCGAGGCCGAGTTCGAACGCCGCCGCAACTCCGGTGAACCCTTCGACGAAGCCGAGTACCGCGAGGCGATGGAGATGACCCTTCGCCGCCTGCAGGCCCTGGAAGAAGAGGGCTACGCATGATCATTACAGATATTTCAGCCCGTGATGTCCTCAAGTACGACACCCTGGAACTCGGTGGACTGCCGGAGTCAGGTGTCATCGCCATCGGCGGACCCAACGAGTCGGGCAAGAGCACCATCGGCGAGACCATCTGTTTCGCACTCTTCGGGCGTACCTACTCCCTGGAACCGGCGGAGCTGGAAAAGCTGATCCGCTGGGGTGAGAACCGCTGCTCGGTCAATATCCGCTTCAGGGTCAACGACGACAATCACTACGAGGTGGCGCGCTTTCTCGACCGCGACGGCAACCACGGCGTACGACTGAACCATGTCGATGATCATGACAACCCCATCGCCAAGGGCGTTGAGGATGTGGATAACGCCATCTACGAGATCCTCGGTTACGGTTACGACGAGTTTATCGAGTCCTTCTACCTGGCCCAGCGCGAGATCACCACGCCACACCCCCACAGCTACGCGGTCAAGGCGATGGCGGGGCTCTCCTCCCTGGAGTATGTCGCCTACGAGTTCGAAGAGGAGGTGCGTCACGAAGAGCTCTCCATCAGCGAACTGGACCACGAGATCGCCGATATCGACCAGGAGCTGGAAGATCTCGCCATCGATCCGGGCCAGCTCAACGTTCTGGAGAGCGAGCGGGAGAAGCTCAGCGCTTCAGAGACCGAACTGCAGGCGGAGATCGAGGCCCTCGAAGCGGATTCCACTACCTACCAGGAGGCGGTGCCGAAGATCCGCTCTGCCACCTCTGCGCGGGGCCGGGCCCGTTTCCTGAGATTCATCAGCCTGATCCTTGCCCTGGTTGCAGGCGCCGCCTGGGGCCTGCTGGTTCGCATGCCGGAGCACGCCTATGCCCAGCAGCTGGAGGGCATGCTGCAGCAGAACATTCCCCAGTGGGGGGCGCACATGGTGCCCTGGCTGCTCTACGCTGCCATCGGCTTCGCCATTCTGTTCATCCTCTTCATGATTCGTGCCGGGATGCTGAACAGCCGTATCAACAGGCTCATGACAACCGGAACCGCGCTTTCGGAGAGGCTCTCCGCTATCCACCAGGCGGTTCCCGAGTCGGAGCAGTCGCAGGAACAGGAGCATGAAGAGGGGCAGGAACAGGAGAGCGTGGCCGAGGAGGTTGAGACATCGGCAGCACAACGCCCGGCTGACAGCGAGATCGCCACCATCTGCCAGCGTATCTCCGTGGCCGAGGCCTCGCCCTCCGAGATGCGTGACTCGGTGGGTCGGGAAATGGCCTGGATGCGGCGTGAGCGACAGCAGCAACAGGAGCGGCTTATCACGCTCGACCAGGAGATCTGGAACGAGAAAGACCGCCTGTCGAAGGCGGAGAAGCTCAACGACGTGGAGCAGGCCCTCGAGCAGAAGATGGAGGAGCACCGCCAGCGTATCCGCCAGCGCGAGCTCGCTTCCGAACTGATTGCAGGCGCCACCAAGCAGCTCTCCCAGAATTTCAACCGCGATCTGCGCGACCTGGTGGGGCGGACACTGCCGATGTTCACCGAAAACCGCTATGAACACCTGCAGATCGACGACGACCTCTCGGTGCGTGTCTTCTCCAACGAGAAGCGGGATTTCATGGACCTGGAGGAGATCTCCAGCGGTACCCAGCGCCAGATCATGCTGGCGGTGCGCCTGGCCCTCTCCCAGGAGCTGGTCAACAGTACCGTTGTGGGTAAACAGTTTATCTTCCTGGACGAGCCGTTCGCCTTCTTCGACCAGGAGCGTACCCGCAGCTCACTCGGGGTGCTGCCCAACCTCAGTGACGAGATCACCCAGGTCTGGATCGTCGCCCAGGAGTACCCCGATGGCCACCAGTTCGATCTGCCCATCAACTGTGACCGTTCGCAGCAGACGATGAGTGTACAGCAGCAGGTGATCGCCTCGGAGGGTGAGACCGGCGGAAGCGACCAGGTGTGGCTGGAAGTCGATGAGTGATCGCTACCAGAGCTGCGCATTCTGTCGTTTCATGCGCGGCCTGGCCTTCAGCGCCATTGGTGGAGGCATTGCCGGTTACCTGGCACTGACGATGGGGATGGAGCGCAACCACGCGATGATCGCCGCGCTGTTCGGTGCCATAGCGCTGGTCGGCTGGGTGACCCGAAAAAAGCAATAACCGCGCAGGTGGTTACTGCGCCGCTGTGACCGGGATGGGGTGCAGCAGTTCCCGCAGATCCTGCGGGTGTTGATTTGCGTTTAATACTGACCCAGGTTTTGCATCTAATTTTGACCCGCCCAGATAGCCGGATTATGGCCTGAGTTCACTTCCTTTTTCCAGTTTTTCTATCCTCCTGTTGTTGTGAAGTTGAGTGCCTGAAGCGGTAACTGTCATTGCCGGTTTCAATGATATGGCAGTGATGGGTTAGCCGGTCCAGCAGTGCTGTTGTCAGCTTGGGATCACCAAAGACAGATGACCACTCTGAGAAGCTCAGGTTGGTTGTGATAATGATGCTGGTCTTTTCATAGAGCTTGCCGATCAGGTGGAACAGCAATGCTCCACCGGATTGACTGAACGGCAGGTAACCCAGTTCGTCGAGTATCACCAGGTCAGTATGCATCAGGCGGTTAGCGATACGCCCCTGTTTGCCGTTGAGCTTTTCCTGTTCCAGCTGATTAACCAGTTCGATGGTGGGCAGGAAGCGTACGCGCAGATGGTGGTGCTGTATGGCCTGCACCGCAATGGCCGTAGCCAGATGGGTTTTGCCCGTGCCCGGGCCACCTACGAAGACCACATTCTGGGCATCTTCAATGAACTCACAGCGGTGTAAAGCGCGTATCAGGGCTTCATCTACCTGGCTTTCCCTAAACTCGAAGCCAGCCAGATCCCGATAGGCCGGGAACCTGGCGGCTTTCATCTGGTAGTTTATTGAGCGCACTTCGCGTTCAGCCACTTCGGCCTTGAGCAGTGTTTCCAGGATAGGAACAGCCTGTTGATAGATCGGTGCCGCCTGTTTTGACATGGTGGCAACCGTATCGGCCATACCGAACAGCTTGAGGGATTTAAGGGTGGTAACCATGGCATCTGCCGTCATTGCTGCTTCCTCCTGAGTCTGTCATAACGGTGGGTATCTGCTGTCGGCTCTGTGACCAGCTTCAGAGCAGCAGGTGGTTGAGTAGGTTCTGGCTTGGGCTTATCTGTGATCCTGCTCAGACAGTTGATGACATGCTGCTTGGAGGGGCGGTCGATCTTTAACGCCTCTTCTACCGCACGTTCGACCAGCGCTTCATCATGCAGCAGCACAAGCGCTAGTACGTCGACCATCTCCCGGTCACCGCTGGGACGCTTGAGCAGCTTGCGTTGTAGCCGCTTAAAGCTCTCGGGTAGCTCATGGAATGGCGCACCATTGCGTAAAGCACCGGGCTTCCGCTGCACGACTGACAGGTAATGGCGCCAGTCGTAGATGGTTTTCCCGGGGAAACTATGATCACGGCTAAAGACGCGTTCATGAACGGCTACCACCTGGGCTTCGGCCACAATGACCAGCCGGTCGGCATACACGCGTAGACTAACTGGTCGGTTGGCAAAGCTGGCCGGCACACTGTAGCGGTTGTTGTCGTAGGTAATCAGACAGGTGGAGCTGACCCGCTTGTTGTACTCGACAAAGCCATCGAAGGCTGCAGGCGCCTCCATCAAGTGTTCACGCTCTGCCTGCCAGTAATCGCCTATGGTGCGACGCTTGTCTTCCGGGTGCGGCAGCTCCTGCCACAGATCAAGACAGCGCTGCCTGAGCCACAGGTTCAGTCCTGCCAGTGATTTGAAGGCGGGTGCGCCCTGCCAGATGCGTCTCCTGGCATCGAGTACATTCTTCTCGACCTGGCCTTTCTCCCAGCCTGCTGCCGGGTTGCAGAACTCGGCCTCGAACAGATAATGGCTGACCATGGCGGTAAAACGCTTGTTTACATCCCGCTGTTTGCCTTTGCGGACTTTATCCACTGCCGTCTTCATGTTGTCGTAGATGCCACGCTCCGGCACGCCACCGAAGGTGACAAAGGCATGATAGTGAGCGTCGAATAGCATCTCATGGCTTTGCATCAGGTAAGCACGCATGAAGAACACGCGGCTGTGGCTGAGCTTGAAATGAGCAACCAGCAGCTTGGTGTTGACGCCATTGAGCTGAACGTAGTCTTCGCTCCAGTCGAACTGAAACGCCTCTCCTGGTGCAAAGGATAACGGCACAAAGGTGTTCTTGGCGGCGGTCTTCTTGGCTTCCTGCTGCTCAGCCCGCCAGTTGCGGGCAAAGGCGGCTACCCGGTCATAGGACCCGGTATAACCCAGTTGCACCAGGTCACTGTGTAGCTGCTTGACCGTCTTGCGCTGCTTGCGATGTCGTCTGGACTCACGAAACAGCCAACTGGTCAGCGTCAGTTCATAGTCATCCAGTTTGGAGGGACTTTTACGGTTGGGGTAGCGTGGTTCCACCACGCCACTGGCTAAATACTTGCGGACTGTATTTCTACTTAGTCCTGTTCTTCGGGTTATCTCCCGGATCGGCATTCCTTCCCGGAAATGCCATCGTCTGATTACGCTTAATAACGCCACGTCGATCACTCCTGTTTACTCCTGCAAAGCCTTGATGCAGGTAGAGTTGTACGTGGGTCAAAATTCGATGCAAATTATGGGGATAGGTGGGTCAGTTTTGGGTGCAATTCAACAGGCCGAGGGCCCGATAGCCACGCAGACGGCAAATGCCGTGCTGCGGGCACTGAAGGAGCAGCAGGGGGACATCCTCGCTTTTCTGCCGGGTACCGGCGAGATTCGACAGGCCGAGGGGCTGCTCCGGGAACGGCTCGATGCGGATACCGTCGTCTGCGGTCTCTATGGTGACCTGTCTAAAGAGGCCCAGGACAGGGCGATCCTGCCCGATGAGCACGGCAGGCGACGGGTGATACTCGCCACTTCCATTGCAGAGACCAGCCTCACCATCGAGGGGATCACCACGGTGGTGGACAGTGGCTGGTCCCGGTTGCCCAGCTTCGACCCCAACAGCGGCCTGACCCGCCTGCAGACCCAGCGGGTCTCGCTGGCATCTGCAGACCAGCGGGCAGGCAGGGCGGGGCGGCTGGGTCCCGGGGTCTGCTACCGGTTGTGGACCCCCTCTGAGCATTCGCTGCTGAAGCCCCATACGCCCCCCGAGATCCTCGGTGCGGACCTGGCGCAGCTGGCACTGGAGCTGGCCAGCTGGGGTGTCTCTGACCCGGCGGATTTAAACTGGCTCGACCCGCCCCCGAAAGGGGCCTATGCCCAGGCAAGAGAGCTGCTTCTCGAGCTGGAGGCGATCGACGAGAAGGGGCGCCTGACAGAGACGGGTGGGCAGATGGCAGGCATGGCCCTGCACCCCCGGCTGGGTCATATGCTCGCCTATGCGAGGGGTAGCGGCCAGTTGTCCAGGGCGGCCGACCTGGCGGCCCTGATCAGCGAGCGCGACCTGTTCCGGCGTCAACCGGGCGGCGAAGCGTTGCCGGTGGATATCGATGAACGGCTTCATGTGCTGGAGCGCTGCCGGGCATCGACCAGGCTGCCTGCAAGCGTGTCGACCAGGCCAGCCGGCAGTGGCGCAATCGCGAAACGGGCACAGGGGAACTCCCCGCACTCTCCACCGGAGGTCTGCTGGGCCTGGCCTTCCCGGACCGTATCGCCCGGCGCAGGTCAGCCGGGGGGGAGGGGTACCTGTTGGCTGCCGGCCGGGGTGCCCGTCTGCCGGAAGGGGATCGCCTGGGCGGTACGGAGTATCTCGTCATGGCCCAGCTGGATGCGGGACGTTCCGAGGGGAGGGTGTTCCTGGCGGCCGGGATCACGCCCCGGGAGATCCGTGATTCCCACGCCAGGCGCATCGTGCGGGAGCAGCGGGTCGTGTGGAACCGGTCCCAGGCGGCGGTCGAGGCCGTCGAGGTGGAGCGGATCGGTGCCGTTGTGCTCGCCAGCAAATCCCAGGAGAGTGTCGATCCTGATCAGCAGCTGGGCGCTATGCTCGATGGCGTGAGGCAGATGGGACTCGAGGTACTGCCCTGGAGCCGTGAGAGTGAGGCGTGGGTGAAACGACTCGCGTTTCTCAGGCGGCAGCAGCCCGACGCCGGCTGGCCGGACGTCTCCATGCAGGCGCTTGCCGGGACGCTGGAGGATTGGCTTGCTCCCTGGCTTGCCGGTATCAGCCGCAGGGATCATCTCAAGCGGCTCGATATGAAGGCCGTCATGGGGGGGCTGCTGGACTGGGAACAGCAGCAACGGATGGATGCCCTGGCCCCGACCCATATCAAGGTCCCCAGTGATTCGCGCAAACGCATAGAGTACGTGGAGGAGGGCACGCCGGTACTGGCAGTCAGGTTGCAGGAGATGTTCGGCCTGGCCGATACACCCACGATCTGTAACGGGGAGGTCGCATTGCAGCTTCACCTGCTCTCTCCCGCCCAGCGACCGATACAGGTAACCCAGGACCTGCGCGGTTTCTGGGAGCGCACCTACCAGGAGGTGAAGAAGGAGCTCAAGGGACGCTATCCGAAACACTACTGGCCTGACGATCCCTGGTCAGCAGTGGCGACCGCCAGGGTACGCCCTAAATCCTGAGCGCCGTTCAGGCGCTTTTCAGCATACTCTCGACCCGGGCCTTCTCTTCAGGGGTGTTGACGTTGATAAAGGCATCGGGGTGATCGGAGAACCCTTCGATGGCCAGTTTCTGGCTGCCGAGCCAGAGCTGGAGCTTGCGGTCCCCCGATGCGAGGAATGCGTTGATACTGTCGGCGACCCGCCGGTGGAAAAGCGCGAACACCGGCTGCTTGCGATTACCATCGTGGGCCACGCAGATATCGGCATCCTCCTGCAGCAGCCTGCGCTCCAGCCTCCTTCCCAGGTCAGCGGGAAGCCAGGGGCCGTCGCAGGGTACGGTCAGCACCAGGTCGGTGTCGGCGTGATCTATGGCCGCGGCGATGCCGGCAAGGGGGCCTGCGAAATCGGCAACCGCATCCTCGAAAACGGGATACCCATACTCGAGATACCTGGCCCGGTTACGATTGGCGTTGATCAGCAGGCTGTCCACCTGGGGAGAGAGGTTTTCTATAACGTATTCGATCATGGGACGGCCGGCCAGTTCGATAAGTCCCTTATCCTGCCCGCCCATTCTCTGGGCCTGGCCACCCGCAAGGATTACGCCCGTTATTCTGTTTTTGAGATCCAATGAAAAGGTACTCCAGGGGAGAGCTTCCAAGCCCGGATTATAATCGCTTCACCCATTGCTTTCGAAGAGGTGGAGTATACAGGAGATCAGGTGATCTCCCCGGGCTTCAATTCGAGTGCTTTCAATAACGCTGCACGCCCGCTTTCGAAATGGCCACGCAGCGCCCTGAGATAGTTGTCGCCTTCTGACATGATGGTCTCATGCGGCAGTTTTTCGATCTCGTTGGCCAGTTTATGCAAGTGCTGTAGCCCGAAGTTTGCGGCAGATCCCTTTATTGCATGGGCCAGCCTGGTAAAGGTGTCTGTATCCCCCTTCTCATGGGCGGTCTTCATCTTTCCGAGCATCATCACGGTCTCTGTGTCGAACTGCTTCGCCAGGGTGATCAGGAACGCCCTGTTGGGGGCCAGCTCCTGCAGCTGCTTCACAATGAACAGGTCCAGCAGCGGTAGCTCCGGGTCGCTATCCACGGCCTGGGCAACTGCCGGCCTCGTGCCCTTTACGGTCATCTCCGCTATCGCTTCGACAAGCTTTTTTTCCGATATCGGTTTGGTCAGGAAGCGGGAGATCCCGGCCTCATCACATGCCCTGCGGGCCTCCAGCGTGGCGTTGGCCGTCAGCATGATAAAGGGGATCCGTTCCGTTTCCGGACGGTTCTGCCGGTAACGATAATAGGTTTCCAGGCCGTCCATGACCGGCATCTGCATATCCAGTATCACCAGTTGGTATTCGTTCTGCTCCAGTGCATCGAGTGTTTCCTGTCCATTGTCCACCAGGGTGTACTCGATGCCGGTGCGATCAAGGATCTTGCCGATGATGAAACTGTTTATCGGGTTGTCTTCGGCGACCAGCACTTTCAGTCCGGGATCAAGCCGGGAGCCGGTTTCATCATCCGTTTCCAGTGCGGCTTCCCCGGCTCTCTCTCGCGGTCCGGGCAGTCGGGCATGCAGTGCATTGAAGAGATGGGGGCGTTTCAGGGGCATCTGAAGATACTGAAGGGAATATCTCTTATCGCCAGCTTGCCCTACATCGCTTCCGGCGATGATGATGGGTATACCGCTGCGCTGCTGCACATTGGATAGTCCTTCGAGTACCTGCTGATCCAGGGGATAGTCATCGACAATCACGCTATCCACACCCTGTGTGGATTTGGCGTCAGACAGTTGATGCTCGACCGCTTCCAGGTCATGCGCATCGACAAACGGGACACCCCAGCCTGTCAGGGTGTGCGAGATATCGGTCACCCCGCTGTCGGTCGGTACAAGGCGAAGCACCCTGCAGAGCCGGATATCGATCATGTCCTGCTCTTCGATCATCTCCTCCTGGCGCTGGAAACCGAGTTCGAACCAGAATGTGGACCCATGGTCGGGTGTGCTTTCGAGTCCGATCCTGCCCCCCATCAGTTCCACCAGTTGCTTGGCGATGGTGATGCCGAGACCTGCGCCTTCGAAGCGCCTGGCGGTGCCTTCAAACGCCTGGGTGAACTGTTCGAAGATGGCCTGCTGCAGGTGCGCGGGAATTCCGATACCCGTGTCCTGTACCTCCACGCGCAACCATTCGCATCCCTCTTCTTCCTCCAGGTGTCTGCAGTGGATGGTCACGCTACCCTGTCTTGTGAACCGGATGGCGTTGTCCAGGAGGTGTATCAGCACCTGGTTGAGATGCAGCGGATCTCCTATCAGCCTGAAAGGGATCTGTGGGTCTATCAATACCAGGAGGGAGAGGCTCTTCTCCGAGGCACTTCCTGACATCATGCCAGCCGTGCGGTTGATGGTCTCATGCAGATCGAAGGGTAGCTGCTCAACAGGCAGAGCGCCTTTCTCCAGGTTGGAGATCTCCAGGATATCCTCCGCGATATCCATCAGCCGGTTACCGGATGCACTGATAGCCTCTCCGATGTCCCTTTCCTGTCGCTTGTGCTCCGGGGTCTGGAGCAACTCGGCCAGGGAGATGATGCCGCTCAGGGGGGTACGGATCTCGTGTGTCATGCGGGAGATGAATTCGCTCTTCGCGCGACTGCTCTTTTCCGCCCGCTCTCTCTCGAGAGAGATCTGCCGGGCCATGGCAACGATATAAACAGGCACCAGCAGCAGCCCCGCCAGCAGGCCGTAGGCCAGGACCAGGTGATCTTGCCAGAACGGGGTGTAGGCGATCACGGTGGCGAAGCCGGCAATGGAGAGTGCTGCTGTATACCAGAGAAACCTCTCGCCGTAGCGGAAGCTGTTACCCAGGATGATCCAGAAGTAGAAGATGTACCAGGGGGATGTCAGCTCACCGTTGAGCAGGAGTGCGAGGGTGAGCATCACGATATCCACCGAGACCCCGATGACACGGCGCGGGGTGGACCTTCTAGGCTCTCTCAGCAGTTGCACCAGGTAGAGACAGGTGAAGATGAAGTAGCCGCCAACAAGCCACAGGCTAAGGGTAAGGGCTTCTTCACCCGGATGTTTCAGGTCTGTCAGAAGAGACAGGTAGAGGGTGAATGAGACGACGACCAGAAGGCGCATCAGCGCCTGCTGATGTTCCCGGTCGGGGCAGGATTTCAATCTTTGCAGCAGGCTGGCAAGCATGGTGGGTTGAAATCCACTGTCAGGGGATCATGCCCCCGGAGGAGCGGCTCTCCGGGGGCATGGCTGAATCAGAGTTCAAGATCCCGGACGCTCGCTTCGCAGAAGGCCTTCTTGAAGTTCTCGTAGTCGTTCACCACCGGGTACTGGGGGAACTCGTCGATCACGTTCTGGGGCGGGCGGAAGAGGATGCCGGCGTCCGCCTCGGCCAGCATGGTGGTGTCGTTGTAGGAGTCTCCCGCGGCGATGATGCGGTAGTAGAGGCTCTTGAGGGCGAGGACCGACTGGCGCTTGGGATTGCTCTGGCGGAGGTGGTAGTTGGTGACGAAACCCTGGTCATCAACGCTGAGCTTGTGGCAGAGCAGGGTGGGGTGACCGAGCTGGCGCATCAGCGGAGCGGCGAACTCGTAGAAGGTGTCGGACAGAATCACCACCTGGAAACGCTCGCGCAGCCAGTCGAGGAAATCACCGGCACCCTCCAGCGGGCCCATGCCATCGATCACCTCCTGGATATCCGGCAAGCCCAGCTTGTGCTCCTTGAGGATCCTCAGGCGCTGGGTCATCAGCACATCGTAGTCGGGGATATCGCGCGTGGTGGCCCTCAGTTCATCGATGCCGGTACGCTCGGCAAAGTTGATCCAGATCTCTGGAATAAGGACGCCTTCCAGGTCTAAACATGCGATTTCCACTCGAACTCTCCCATATAAAATTATTGAAACCGGGTGCCCCGGAGCTAACCGGAAGCCGAAAGGGGCATAGGATACTACACCCGGCAATATTTGGGGGCAGAATGGAGGGGAATGTTGTCCCGGGATTTAAATCTATAAAAAAAACTGTTGCATATATAATAAAAACAAATAATATGGTTCTCCCGACAGTTTTCAGCGCCTGACTGAGGAGATTGGCCAATGGGAAACGCAGCAGTGAAACTGAACGATGACAAGGGCTATCACGAACTCCTGGACGTGACCGGGCTATCCTGCCCGCTGCCCGTGCTGAAGAGCAAGGCACAGCTCGCCAGAATGGAGAGGGGGCAGGTGCTGAAGGTGCTTGCGACCCACCCCGATTCCCAGAAAGAGTTCCCCTCCCTCTGCCGACTGCCGGGCCTGGAGCTGGTGGCAAGCAGTGCCGAGGATGGCATCTATACCTTCTGGGTTCAGAAGACCCTCTGATCTCAACACCTTTAGACCAGTACCAGATAACGGTTCAGCGATCAGGGCAGAGGCAGTGCTGTCCTCATCACCACCTGGCGCATGACGAAACTGGAGTGAACGCCGGTCACCCCTTCGATACGGGTGATCTTGTTCAGCAGCAGTTCCTGGTAGGCCTCCATATCCTTCACCACGACCTTCAGCTGGTAGTCCGCATCCTGGCCGGTGATCAGCAGGCACTCGAGCACCTCCGGCAGGGCAGTGACCGTGGCGTCGAAATTGGCGAACCGCTCCGGTGTGTGACGATCCATAGAGATGTGGATCAATGCAAACAGTGTCAGCCCCAGCTTCTGGGCATCCACCATGGCACGGTAGCCACTGATCAGTCCGCTCTCCTCCAGGGCCCTGACCCTGCGCAGGCAGGGTGACTGGGAGAGCCCGATCCGTTCGGCCAGCTCCTGGTTGCTCAATCTTCCCTCCACCTGCAGGATCTCCAGGATCCGGCGATCGTAACGGTCGAGTTTCATTAAATATCTCCATTATTGAATCAATAAGCATAAAATAGCCTAAAAATTAATATAAAGGCAAACATATGCCTATTAAATGCAATTCAGGCGCAATAACGCAATAATTTTTCCGATGATTTCAATTAATCTATGACTGTCCGTTACCCACGGGCGATTGAACCCCTGCTTACCCAGCAGTGGTCGGAAAGCAGCCGGGGCCCAAAAGGACCGGCGGGGCTTAGCCCTCTATCCGGGGGGGAGTCCGAAATCCGTTGCAAACGGTTTGTATATGAAGATGAAGGAGTAACCCGTGAAAACCTTTGACCACAGTAAATACCGCCCGGCACCGGCTGTTGTCCTGAACAATCGCCAGTGGCCCGATCGTGTCATCGAGAAAGCCCCCGTTTGGGCCAGTGTCGATCTGCGTGACGGTAACCAGGCGCTGCTGGAGCCCATGAACGTTGAGCAGAAGCGTCGCCTCTGGGATCTGCTGGTCAAACTGGGCTTCAAGGAGATCGAGGTGGGTTTCCCCTCGGCCAGCAGGCCGGACTACGACTTCGTGCGCAGGCTCATCGACGAGAACCGCATCCCGGAAGATGTCACCGTGCAGGCACTGGTTCAGGCGCGGGAGGACCTGATCGTGCGTACCTTCGAGGCGCTCAAGGGGGTCAAGCGGGCCATTGTGCACGTCTACAACTCCACCTCCACGGTGCAGCGAGAACGGGTGTTCGGCAAGGGGCGTGACGGTATCACCGCCATTGCCCGCCAGGGTGCGGAACTGCTCAGGCGCGAGGCGGAAAAGTACCCCCAGACCGAGTGGGTCTTCCAGTACTCGCCCGAGAGTTTCACCGGCACCGAGATGGACTACGCGGTGGAGATCTGCGAAGCGGTGATCGACGTGTGGCAGCCCACCCCCGAGCGGCCCTGCATCATCAACCTGCCGGCCACGGTGGAGTCTGCAACACCCAATGTCTTTGCCGACCAGGTGGAGTATTTCGCAACCCATATCAGTCGTCGCGACAGCATCGTGCTCTCGGTACATGCCCATAACGATCGCGGCTGCGCAGTGGGCGCCTCGGAGCTGGCCTTGCTGGCGGGCGCCGACCGGGTGGAGGGGACCCTGCTGGGCAACGGTGAGCGCACCGGCAACATGGATATACTCACCATGGCGATGAATCTCTACAGCCAGGGTGTGGATCCGCAACTGGATCTCTCCAACCCGGACGAGATCATCCAGGTGGTGACCGAATGTACCGGCATACCGGTTCACCCCCGCCACCCCTGGGTCGGTGAACTGGTCTACACCGCCTTTTCCGGCAGTCACCAGGATGCGATACGCAAGTGTCTCCACCAACAGCAGCCCGACGAGCCCTGGCAGGTCGCCTACCTGCCTATCGATCCCAAGGACCTGGGACGTGACTACCAGGCGGTGATCAGGGTCAACAGCCAGTCGGGCAAGGGGGGTGTGGCCTTCGTCCTGGAGCGGGATTACGGTCTCAACCTGCCGCGCTGGATGCAGGTGGAGCTGGCACAGATCGTACAGGCCGCCAGCGAACAGCAGGCAGGCGAGATCGACAGCGAGACCATACGCGACCTGTTTGTCGAAAACTTCGTTGCCGACCGGGCACCCGTTGAACTGGGTGGCTACCGGCTCGACCGGGAGAGCCACGATGTCATCGAGGCATCCGTCATTATCGATGGCCGCGAGCAGACCATCCGTGGCGAGGGTGAGGGCGCCATCTCCGCCTTTGTCGACGCCTGGACACGCACAAGCGGCCAGGATCTCAACGTGGTCGATTACAGCGAACATGCGATCGGTGAAGGCACCGATGCCGAGGCGGTGGCCTATGTGCAGATCAATATCGATGGCAGGCGTGTGTCGGGAGTCTCCTTCGACCACGACACCGTGAGCGCCTCCCTGAAGGCGGTACTCTCCGCCCTCAACCGGGCTCAACTGCTGCGTAGCCAGGCGGCCTGAGCAGGATTGAACCTCCCCGCAAGGCTGTGCCCGGTGATCCGGGTGCAGCCTTTTTCATGCCTGTTGTAAGGATGGGTATGGCAGCATAAATCTGACCGGTGGGATTTGACCAAGGTCATAAGCAAATTCGGTGGAGTTGATATATTTGGGGCTGATTCAACTGACACCAGCTCTGGAGTGAATATGAGGTTTTTCAGAATTGTCCCTGTCATCAGCTTCGCAGCACTTGTGATCTCTGCCCCGACCTGGGCTGGCACCATCCTTGAGTGTCCGGATATATCCAAGGCCAGGCAGTTGGTCGATTGCCCGGACGAGCCGGAAGTGAAGCGGATGTTCAAGAGCACCTGCGGTTGGGAACGTGACCCCCAGGCAAAGAATCCGGAAAAGTGTGACAGCTATGCAGAGTTCAAGCGCCGCAAGTTCAATGCGCTCTGGGAGTCTTCGGATGGCGGGTTCATGGGCTATGTCACCTGTGCAGCACCGGCAGCTGAAGTAAAGAGATACACCGCCACGGGCGTTGCCATATCCCAGAAAAACGGCCTCTACAGGATCGCCTGCAACTACCAGAACGATGTGAAGATGATTATGCGTACCCGCAGTGTCTGCAGGGTACCCGGTGTGGAGCGCTCCTCGGCCGTGGTCATAAGGAAGAAGTGTGGCCCGGATCCATCTGCGTGCAAAGTGGAGTGTGATTGACTGGCTGGGACGGTTACCGTCCGATAGCTGACTGATTTTTTTCGGGTTATCATTCCTGTATGGATCACTCACCCCGGACAGGAACGACCATGTTGATTCGATTGTTTGCCAGCGCAATATTGATAACCGCATTGACCCCGGCCCTGGCTGGGGATGAGCGTCAATTCGTGCAGATGCCCGAGATGATGCGTGAACATATGCTGGGCAACATGCGCGATCACCTGCAGGCCCTCGAGGAGATCACTCGGTACCTTGCCGGCCAACAATATGACCAGGCCGCAGAGGTTGCCGAGAACCGCCTGGGCATGTCTTCGCTGGAATCACACGGCGCGTCTCACATGGCGCAAGTTATGCCCAGGGAGATGGGGGCAATTGGCACTAACATGCATCGTGCGGCCAGCCGGTTCGCCTTGGCGGCAAAAAATGCCGAACTTGAAGGGGGATTGCACAAGGCATTCTCTTCGTTATCGGAAGTGATGCAGCAGTGTGTTGCCTGCCATTCCGGGTACAGGGTTCACTAGCGGGTGATGTGAACTGGCTGGGCCTTGCGAATTTTACCCATTGATCACCGGGGGCGCGCGCACTTCTCCAACCAAATTCTTTCCAGTGTCCCGTCGCGCGTCATCTCTTCCAGGGCACGGGTCAGGCGGGGGACCAGGTGCTCGTTTTTCTTGTGCACGAAGGTATAGATCGGATGGGACTCCAGCAGGGTGGTTTCGATCAGCGGATTGCGCAACTGAAAAACCACCATCAGGCGGTCCGCTTCGTACCTGTTGACAACCGCAACCTTCGCCTGGTTGTTGAGTAACCTCTCCAGTGCTTCCAGGGTATTGGATACCTTGTGGGCATCGTTATGCGATTTCAACCTGTTCCACACCAGCCTGAAACTCTCCGGCGCAACGGTTTTATAGGGTGACAGTGATTTCCAGTCGGATATCTCGATCCTGGGGTCATTGGTGATGGCCACGAGTTCACTGCTGAAAAGGGGGGCCGGGACAATACGGAGATTGGTGAATTTATTTAAAACGAAACGCAGTCGGCTCACCTCGCCATCGGTTTTCCCCGCGTTTGCCTCAACGATCGACCGGTTGCCGGCAAAATGAACGAACTCCACGTTCAGCCCTATGCGCCTGTAGGCCTCCTCGACCACCGGTTTGGTTATGGCATTCAAAGGGGAGACGGCGCGTGCAGCGATGGTCACGTTGTCGTCCGCTACGCAGATGCCGGGAACCCCAAGAAGAACGATGAGAAAAACTGCGATTGATCTTGTCATTTTTATTGCCTGATGAATTTCATGCCGCGGCTGTATGAAAATCCCGGTTCTCTGAAAAGCCTAATGGACAATTCTGATAATTTCCATCTTCTTTGGCCAGGTTTCAGTGTGAGGCCTCCCAGGCCGATTTCCTGAAATAGTAGACCCCGTCGAAATAGTACTCGCTGTTGTAGGTGCGGCCATCCCGTTCATGGATCCTGTAGTTGATCACCTCCTGCTGCCCGTTGGCATAATTGAGGATGATCTGCCCGCGATTCTGGTTCCCGCGCACGCTCCAGCGGCCGGCATCGCTGCTTGCACCAAATGCGCCCCAGTTGGTGTCAGGCATGGTCCAGCCACTGCTGCTGTACTCGCCGCTGTAGGAGGTCTCTCCGGCACGCTCGAAGGTGCCGTTGGGATGAAGGACCAGGTTGATGAGGGTGCTACCCGAACTGGACATATGCACCCAGGTGTCGGCGAAGTGCCGCATCATGCCCGAGGTGTTCAGCTTGATGTAACGGATACCGCGGGCGGTGCTTTCGGCGGCGGCGATATGCTCCTGTGCGAACTTTTCAGGCGTGGTGAGCACCGAGATATAAACCCCTCCGTTGCCATGGGGAGAGAGGGTTCCGATACCCCAGGCCCTGACCTGGGTGCCATCGAGAACGCCCTGGTACTGGCCTGCCAGGCCGTTGCGCGAGAACGGCTGCAGTGAGCCGCTGAGGCGCAGGTCGATACCCTCCTCGCGGGTCCCTCTCTGCAGTTCGGCGCGTACCTCCGACATGCTGTTGCGGTAGTGGGGCTCGATGATGATCAGTCCCGGAATGGTGTCGTGTCCCATCAGGATGCGCCCTGCCTCCTGCTGGTGTTTCCATCCGCTGGGCGGTCTGAGTTTGAATCCCCAGGATTCGCTGCCGATCTCATCCCCTCTCGGAGTAATGGCCTGTGCTGCAGGGGGGGGAGAGGGGGCTTGCTGGGAGGACCACTGGGCAGGCTGGGTCGGTGTGCCAGGGGTGGGTTCCGACTGTCCAGGCCATTGCTGGGGAGCGCTCGGGATCTCTACGGCATCCTGGGACGGGGCAGGTGGGAACCACTGGAACGCCGAGGAGCGGGGCTGTTCAGCCATGGCAGTGGAACCTGTCATCAGAAGGGTGACAAGCAGCTGTACACCCCTGTATCTGCTTGGGACTCGAATGCACATTGCGGTCGCCTCTACTCGTTGAAGAACTCCAGTGGATCTTTCTCTTCCTGCTGATTCTGCTGGTGCTGCTCCTTGAGCCAGTTCCAGACACCTGAAAAGACATTGCCGCTCTCTTTCTCTTCACTGGCCTGTTCAGCGGGGGGGTGCTGATCCTCTTCCATGCCGGCTGTGTCGGCAGGCGGTTCGCTGCTGCCCTGCATCTCCGGTTCCTCGACAGGGTGGTCTACCTTTGCCGGCGTGCGCCGGGGATCGAGGGCCGCGACCTTTGCACGGTAGCGGTTGGCCTTCTCCACCTCGCCTCTCTGCCGGGCCGATTCATACCAGTAGAGATACTTGTCCACGATGCGGGATATCCCGTCCCTGGCGCGTGCATTACCGGGTTCCATCTCCAGTACCCGGTTGTAGTAGTCCACCGCCGCCTGGCCCCTGGGGGTGGTCAGGCGGTTGGCGTCAAAGGCTTTTTGCGCCATTGCGAGCAGTTGATCTATCCGTTGTTGCTCGGTCGGTTCCGGAGCTGGGGCTGCTGGAAGAGCAACGGGGGCGGCAGGAACAGCAACCGGGGCCGCAGGTACCGTTACAGACTGTGCAGGGGGTGGGCTGGCCACGGCTGGCTGGGTGGTGGCAGATACGGCAGGTGCAGGGGTGGCGGGTTTAGCGTCAGCGATGGAGAAGGGCGCCGATCCCGCCTTCCTGCCATCGATCTCCAGGTCCAGGCGGTAGTTGCCCGGTGGCCATCCCCTGTCAGGTCGGGAGAGGAAGAAGGAGAGCCTTGCATCTCCCTTCTCCTCGATGGTGACCAGGTAGTTGGTGATCTTGTAGTCACTGCCGTCGGCATCGATGAAAATCCACAGGCCATCCACCCGCGTGCCTGGCATCACGCTGTTTACGACGGCCACGGCACTGATCTTTTCAGCATCCGTTCCGAAGCGGTCGGTGATGTTCATCGGTACCGTGCCCGGCTCCAGTACATCCCGGCTGGTCGAGAGTGACACCAGTTCAGGCGGCATGGCAGCAGGCTTCACCGTAACCGGTGCACTCGTCGCATCCTGGGGTGTGCCGATGGCGAACTTCGCCGCGCCCATCAGTTCACCGGCGACGTAGAGATCCAGGCGGTAGTTGCCCCTAGGCCACCCCTTGTCAGGTCTCGACAGGTTGAGATGGAGTCGTGCGGGGCCATCGTTTTTGAACACGCCCTGCCATGTGTCTATGGTGTAGTTCGGCACCGAGATGGCATCCACCGAGATCCACGCTCCCTTCACGGTGGCGCCTGCCCTGACCTGGTCGAGCACGACCACGGCGTTGATCTCAGGGGTGTCAACGGAGAAGCTGTCGGTGATCCCCATCGCCACGATGTCGGGCTCGAGCACCTGCTTGCAGGTGGTGATGGAGACCAGCTTCGCCGCCGTGGCGGGGAGTGCCAACAAAAAAATGAGTGAAAGCCATATATACGCCTTGTTGAAGGCTGATAGGGAGATCATTTTGCGCCTCCTCTCGTACAACTGTCCTGTCCTCTACTGCACCTTGCGGAACACGATGTTCACGCCGGAAGGATCCTGCAGCACCAGGGTCTGGCCATCTGTTCTGAATGGGTACTGCTCCGTGGTGCCCTCGTATGCGCTTGTCGAGATCAGGGTGTTGCCACGGATGCGGTAGGTGCCGGCATCCACCAGTTCACCGTGCTCGTAGTACTGGAAGTTGCGGTCGTCCATCGCCAGGATCTCACCGCTATCGGTCTGCCAGTAGCCGGCCAGGCTGACCGCCTTGCCGGGCTTGGGCCTGGGGGCAGCAGCCTGCTGTTGGGGCGGTGCTGCACCCTGCTGCTGGGTCGGGGCGGCGCCCTGTTGCCCGGCAGATGCACCGCTTGCGCCTCGCTTGGCCCAGAGCAGCAGCCATCCCTTGGGTACCTGGTACTTCAACAGCAGGCGTGGTGAACCGTTCTCCCAGCGGGAAACCAGCACGGTGAAATTCATCGCGCCGACGGGGTTGCCGTCGTCATCGAACTCGATAAGCCGCAACGTGGGCATCAGGCGGGTATCCCAGAGCACCATGTTCGGCTTCGCTTTCCACTCGGGATCCGGCATGTCGAGGAAGCGGGCGATGAGCACATCGGGGTTGCCCTCCATGGGCTTTATCTCGGTATAGGGTTTTATGGGCACCCAGCGCCACTTGCTTATGTCGCTGCCCCTGCGCTCCATGTTGTGCCACTGCCAGTTGCCGATGAGGTCCTTGAGCTTCACCTTGCGGGCGTTCTCGACGAATCCCTTCTCCTGTTCGGAGTACGCCTTGACCTTGATCGGCATGGCGGCCATGGCGGACTGGCCGCCGATCGATTCGGCCTGCACCGCCACCACGATCTCCCCGGGGTCGTCAGCCGCAACCAGCAGTTCCAGTCCGTCGTTCCAGGTCAGGGTCTCGCCCCGCATGTAACTCATATCGCTGCCGTCGTCCGGGATGAATTCGAACAGCAGGGTTATCTTGTCGCCGGGTTCCGGCTTGATCTGGCGCAGTGCCGTACTGCCGTCCGGCTGGGGAATCTGGGCCACCACGGCCACCGCCTGCCAGGTGACCAGGTCGAAGTAGACCATGGCAATATGCTCACCTACCCCCGGCCGGCTGATCAGTATCGGCGTCGTTGCATGATTGAAGTCCGAGAGATCCGAACCGTCCAGGGTTGCGCGGCCGGCCAGTTTGCCGTCGGTGATGTACATGTGCATGCCCACGAACTCCTGCCACACCTTGTTGGTACTGCCCTTGAACTCGGGCATCATCAGGTCGACTACGTCGGCCGCCGACTCCTCCTTCGACTTCTTGTAGAACTCGGGGTCCCACATGTAGCTTCGCTGCAGCACGTAGTGCCCCTTGTTCTCCGGGTCGTGAATGGCGTGCAGCATGTTGACCCAGAGGACGTTCTCACCCTCTATGGTGGCCTCGATACGGACGCCGCCACCCGGCTTGAGGGAGCTGACGGGCTTCTTGGTCAGGGTGTCGATCAGCTGCAGGTTGGTGACCCTGGGTTTCGTGAGATTCTGTTGCTGGCTGCTGTGCACCTGCTTGAGCATGTTGCTCCAGCCGGACTCCCTGGCCAGCCGGGTCTGATCGTAGAGCGTGTTGTACTGCCTGGTGGTGACCGGTGCGTAGATCGCCAGGCCATGGCTCAGGCGGTGCTTCGCCGAGGTGTAGTTCGCCAGGATCGAACGGTCCATGGCGTCCACCAGGTCGGCATAGGCCTGGTGGGCGGTAAAACCGGGAATACTCTGTCGCAGGCGCTTCACCGTGTCGAGAAGATCGACGCTCGCCAGTGCCTCGCCGGCACGGCGGTGATCCGTACGGTCGGTGTAGGACTCGGCAAAGAAGAGGGAGCGGGAGATCTGCGGCCATACCCGGGGTATCGCTCCCGAGGTTTCGCTCGAGAGCCGGTCCAGGGCCTTCGCCACGTCATCGACACTGCGCAGATCGATGGCGGACTGGGTGGCGACCAGCTCCTTGCGTTCTGCATAGAATTTGCCGTAGGCATCCACGATCTCGCCGGCCAGCCGGCGTGTACCGAGGGTGCCCTTGCCGAAGGCGGGCAGGATCCGGTCATAGGGCCAGCCATCCCCGGGCTCCACAGCCTGGGAGGCCACCAATACATCGGCAATATCCTTCAGTTCGTAGGCGGTCTCCAGCTGGGCCATCAGGCACATGTCGAAGCCGACGATATCGAGCCGCTCGACCGGCGATGCAGCCATGGCCTGGTGCAGGGCGGTACCCACTTCAGGCAGGCTGAGACCATCGTGTCCCTCTTCAGTACTGGGGGCCTTGTGGTCGATGGCCATATGCTGCCAGCCGCCCCCATGGTCCCACAGCACCAGGGCGTGATGGCGTGCCGGGTAGCGCTTGAGGGCCGCGCTGACGAAGTCGCGCAGGGTGTTCGGGTCGCCCATGTTGATTTCACCCAGTTCCTGCAGGATCTCGGAGTTGAGCGCCTTGGGGTCGTTGTCACGACGCAGCCGGTAGACCCTTGCGCCGGTCCAGTTGCCGAAAGCCTCTTCGAAACCCTCTGCACGGTCCACCAGGGCGATCACCTCGACCCCGGAGTCGGGAAGACCGGCCTCCATCTCGTTGAGGTCGCTCAGGGCAAAGGGTTCAAGATCGTTGTCGCCATCCAGGTATACCAGGATGGTCCACTCCCTGGTGGGATCCGCCACCGCCGGTCCGAGGCTGGAGAGTGTGCCAGCAGGGGAGGGTGCTGCTGTCTGCTGGGGCGGTTGTGCGCCGACAGCCGATATCGTGGCTGGCGCAGCGGTGGCAGTGCCAGCTGCAACCGAGAAGGGTGCGGCACCGGCCAGCTGATCGTTGATGTAGAGATAGAGCCTGTAGTTGCCCGCTGGCCAGCCGTTATCGGGTCGGCTGAGGGCGAAATGGAGCCGCGCCTGTCCCGGTTTATCCAGGGTGAACTCCTTGGAGGCGATCTCGTAGTTCGGTGTCGCGATGGCATCCACGGAAATCCACGTCCCCTTCACACGGGTGCCCGGGTCGGCCTGCTGCAGTACTGCCAGTGCATGGATTTCCGGTGTGTCGCTGGTGAAACTGGAGGTTGGATTGAGAGCTACCAGGTCGGTTTCCGAGACGCTTTCGCTGGTGACCAGGGAGGTGACCTGCACGGCCATGGCTGTTGTGATCGGCCATAAGCACAGCAACAGGAGCACCCACAGAGAGGTGATGTTCCGCTGATCCATAGCCGGTACCTGCTTGCTTGATGGGAAGGGATCTACCTAAAAGTCTAGCCCACTCTACGGTGAATGCAGGGTGGCTACAATTACTAATATTTACAAGCGCTTGTAATGTAATTTATAGAATTGGGAGGATGGTTCCCAGGCGGTCTTGGTCACTATTGTGTTAACTGGAATCAGTCACTCGCAGCGATTGCTAAAAAGACATGGTGTCTAAAAATTTATTCGAAATTCCTCATGACCATCCAGGTGAGTCGTAAAATTGGCCCAATAATGAGCGACTGCTTTCTGTTTGCTTCCAGTATTTACTTCATGAAAGGAAGTGGAAAATCACGGGATATTCTGGAAGTTAGTTTGTGGGTTGCATTACTTGTATCCTTCAGTGTTTTATTTTCTTTTGAACCAGGTTTCAGAGGTAGTGCAGCCAAAGCAATGCTTCAACTTTGGATTCCATTAGGACTTCTAATTTATGGTGTACGAAAAAAATCGGTGATGGTATTTTCAAATAGCCCCTAACCAGCACATCAAGCCGCCCTTCGCTTCGGGCTGGGGTGCTACGATTCGCTGCTTGCCACTTATGTTTTGCATTTAGATTTATGAAGGTAATCATGAAAAAAGCAAAATCATGTCTATTACTAATAATCTTGGTGTTTGTTTTATCTGGCTGCGCCACTCCAAATATTGATAAAGGTTATTCAATCAGCGAAGCCTCAGATTACGGTGTGATAATAGCTTCCCTGACAAAAACTGGTTTTGGTCATTGGCCACCAGGTTACAACTTTGAAAGAATAGATAGCTCTAAAAAAGGTGTCTTGAAATTTAATCAAAACATGTTTGATAGGATCGTCAGCGACTTTCCTGAAACAGATGGCAAGTTAATCGTATTGGAATTGCCGGCTGGTGAGTATCAAATAAATCGGTGGTTCATAAGTCAGGGCTATATAGGTTTGGAGTCTGTTGAGGGATTTGAAATACGCTTCACTGTAGTACCGGGAAAAGCCACATATATCGGCGAGTTAAATAATGATAGAAGCGCTGGAGGCATATTAGGTACGGGATTAGCGCGAATTAGATTCGATGTTAAAGATAGTTGGGACAGAGACATTAACAAAGTAAAAAATGAGTACCCCAATCTGAGCTCTATCCGTATAGAAAAAATCCTAATGAACATAGTTAGCTTAGGGAGAAAGCAGCACTGAGTGGGACTGGAGTCGGCCAGGAGCGGAAGTACACATACAATGGTTTCCTAGTCTGCTGTGTGGCAGATTCCAGACATCAACCAACAACCACTAAGTTGACCTCGGTCTTGATAGGAATATACTTAATAGATTAAGCAAATCAGGATTTCGATTTGCTCATTTCAATAAATGGAAAGGGAATTCATGAAATTCATTAAAAACAGGGACTTGCCGCATTTCATTTGTTTTCTCTTATGTTGATATACGGACCTGTAGTGTTCGTATGTGCAACTGTTATGAGTAAAGGGTGTCATGGATAAAAAGCGAATAACTACCGCAGTCCTTATCGCACCATTTGCCTCATTAACAGTAGCGCTAGGGATGGCCGTAGAATCACTGCTATATGATTCCCGAATACTGTCTTTTGACGGTTTGATGGTCTTTGGACTTATGGCGTTAGGATTCGTAAGTACTTCTTTTGTGTTCGTTCTCCTCGTAGGTGTTCCGATTCACTGGTTGCTTACGAAAATAAAAATTAACGGTGTTCTTTGGTATATCGCGGTGGGTGTGTCTTTTGCATTAGCCTATGTCCACCTCAAATCACCGGAGGATATACCCCTAAGCCACCTTAAAACTGGTCTTATGTCATACGGAGTCACGGCAGTGTTTGTGTCCTGGTGCTTCTGGTATGTGGCAGCGAAAACACACAACAAGGAGCTTAAGTCTGGGACGCCACAAAAATGACGCGCCTTAGCTATAAAGTCAACTTTGTATGGAAACGAAGAGTGCAATAAAGTATTTCACAGGCACTTTTGCATCAGCACTAATGATTGTCGAGCTGTATGCAATGATGTATCACGAAAAACCCATTGAACTCCTAAGCACATTGATTATTCAGGCAATAATTTTATCCTTTATAGCTTGGGCAGGTTTTAAATTAGGAGCAAAAAGATACTGCAAAGCATATGAACGGAAAGCAGTAATTCTCGGAGGGCTCTATGTGTGGTGCGTGGCCTACATTGCCTTCAAGTTTTTGAGACTATTTCCTGGCATCGAAATTATCGCTGTAGTATCACCTTTTCTTATCGTGGCAGCACTGTCTTTTCTAGCAGGTAAACAAGGTGGGGTTGGGCGCAGATATGCAAATGAAAGTCAGAGCCAACAATCACATTAAGTCGTTCGCTGTCGCTCACTGGGACGGTCGCTGCGCTCCCGCCCCTTAGCACAACGTTAGGCGTAATAAAGGATGAGCATCGTACTGTAGTGGTCAAGTCATTTTGGCCACGGATTTATAGGTATTCCAGTAATGCTGTTCGGCCACAATCGGTGGCATTCCACCATTGTGACTGTGCGGCCTGAGCCGACTGTAATACCCGATTACATACGCCATGATATGGCGCTTCGCTTGTTCGAATGAGCTGTAACCGACCTCCGGCACCCATTCGGTTTTTAGACTGCGGAAGAATCGCTCCATCGGTGCATTGTCCCAGCAGTTTCCCCGACGACTCATACTTTGGCTCATCTGATAACGCCATAGCTGTTGTCGAAACGCCAGAGCCGTGTACTGACAGCCCTGATCAGAGTGGAACATCACGCCCTCCGGCTCGCCCCGTGATTCATAGGCCATCATCAATGCCTTTCTCGTCAGCGCACTATCCGCGTTCAGCGATAGTGCCCAGCCAATCGGGCGTCGTGCGTACAGATCCAGCACCACTGCCAGGTACGACCAGCGTTTACCGGTCCAGACATAGGTGATGTCACCTGTCCAGACCTTGTTGGGTGCATCGACATCAAACTGTCGATCCAGCCGATTCGGAATGCCAAGATACGGCTGCTCGGCCTTCCTGTAGCGATGTTTCGGTTGCTGGGTACTGACAAGACCCAGTGCCTTCATCCTCCGCCCCGCGCGATATCGACTCAGCGGGATCCCCCGGTCAGTGACCATCCGGGCAATTGCCCTGGCTCCTGCAGAACCATTACTAAGCGCATGGACGGTCTTGATCTCTGCCCTGAGTTGCCTCTCCAGTGCCGATATCTGTTTTGGCCGGGATAACCATGCCCGGTAGCTGCTGCGATGGATATCAAATACCTGGCACAACTGCTTGACCGGGTAGCGCTCTCGATGCAGTCGTCTGACTATCTGGAATTGTTCAGCGAGTCGGACATCAAGAGCGCGGTAGCCTTTTTTAGGATTTCTTTCTCCGTCTCGACCTGGCGTAAGCGTTTCTCCAGTTCCTGAATACGTCGCTGATCGGGCGTCAGTGCCGTGCCCTTAGGCGTCTTGCCTTGGCGCTCCTCTCGCAACTGTCGAACCCAGTTCTCCATGGAGCCTTTGCTCACACCCATCGAATCAGCCGCCGCCTGGAGGGTATAGCCCTGGTCTACAACTAGCTGCGCGGCTTCCAGTCGAAATTCCGGGCTGTAGTTTCTGTTTCTCTTACTCATCTTGCCACCTGTTCCACTCCTGGGACATCATATCACCCAGGTTCAGGTGGCCAAATTAACTATGCCACTACAGTTCATGGTGCATTCGTCATAAAAGAGGCAACACCGCCCGCGAAAAATGATAGCGGTTTCATCGTCAGCTTCATAACGTACGCATGGGTTCTGGATACGTCTAACGGCCGTATCAGTGGTGAAGCCCAAGTACCTGATAACATACCTATCCAATTCGGTGAGGAAGTCGCATCACCAGGCGTTCGCATCGGCTGGAGCTACAGAAACAGCGGCTCAGGCTATCTAAGGTCAGGGATATTGGGGCCGGAGCACGGAACGCATATCTGCGTAACCGAGCTAGAGCGATTTCCTGAAGCGGGGGTGTCGGGTATACCGTGTAACTACATAGAGCCTATGCCAAGAGGGTACTCTGAGTAATGGTGCGTGACACACAACAAGCAGCCCAAGCCGACGCCGTAAACAGTGCGGCTTACCTTGAACGTTCAGGTCCGCTCCTGGTCACTTTGCTGACGAAATCCTATTAACCCGATGAGGGCCGCTTTGGTCGCTTTGCGGAAGTGATGCAGGTTAGTCATGAAGGGCTTTTCAGGATTGCGGCCACTGAAGAGTAGCATTCCTACGTCTGCTAATAGAAATCAACTATAAATAAGGGAAATATTTTCATCATCCCGTCAACCAACCTCTGGTATCCGCTGAGCAGACATTGCCGCTAAGTCTCACAACGGCCATAAGAAGCGAAAAATCAGGCGTGGTCTGATGTAACAAATTTGCACTCTACTTTTGTCGAAAGACGCTAATAAGTGAGCTCTTTTTATCTGTTTTTGATAGCTTTTATTGTTAACAATGAATCCCACGAATCAACTGAATTGAGTTAAATCTAACACTTCATGTTAAGTGTATTGTGGGGTGCATTATGTTGATTTCCCGTATAAAAATTAGTGTTTTATGCGGTGAAACTGATAATTATGAAATATATCTCTATACTGTTATGTCACCGCATACTGAGATCTATCAATACAATATATGCGGTCCACAACATCAGGAGGGTTGGATAATGCACAAGATAATAATCGGCGCCATAACTTTGTCTTTTCTTTTTTTCTCATCAAGTTCCATTGCAGAGGAAGATTCATCTATCGCCAGGGGGGGTATGCTTTATGATAAGTGGTTTAAGGTGATAGGTACTCCAAAGCCCGATGACAATCACCCGGCATGGCCTGCTTCAAACACCAAGAAGAAGGGAAATGCGACTCATTGATGCAAGTCTTGTCATGGTTGGGACCTTATGGGCAAGGATGGTGCTTATGCCTCTGGCTCATATAAAACCGGGATAAAGGGGTTACGACGTTTTGATGGAAAATCTAATGATGCTGTTATAGCGGCAATGAAAGATGCCACGCATGGATATGCAGGAAAGATGAGTGAACAGGATTTCAACGATTTGGCAAATTTCGTGACCAAAGGTCAGGTTGATATGGATACAATTATCGACCGGAAAACAAAACTTGCTAAAGGCGGTGATGCAGATAAAGGTGCAGCTTATTACAATACGGTTTGTGCAGGCTGCCATGACAAGTCTGGAAAGGAGCCTGAAGATATGCCGCCACTGGGTAAACTATCCAATAAAAATCCTTGGGAAGTGGTGCACAAAATTCAAAATGGCCAACCGGATGAAGACATGCCTGCGATGCGTGCATTTGAGCTTCAAGTAACAGTGGATTTGCTTACATACATGCAAACCCTCCCTAAAGAATAGAACCTACTTGGTTTTATCAGCTTTTTAATTCTGAAAGCCCCGCATATGTGGGGCTTTCGTTTGTTCTTGTTTTCCAGGCAGATAGAAGGTGGCTTCTTGGGGAGTCTGATCCACAGCAGGGCTTTTCAGTCAGCGGCTCTTTCAGCAAGTGCTTTTTCATCGGGTCGTTGGGCTGCCAGCCATTGCCATACTTCCCGGGCATCCCGGGGCAGTCCTGCCCGCTCCAGTGCCACGGCGTAGATCACCCAGTTGGAGAACGGGGCATTCTTGGCTGGTCGTCTCGCCCTGAGATTTTCCAATCCCTGCCCGGCCGGCAGGTGAAAGCCGGCCCTGCCAATACGCTGAGCACCGGGCTTTTGCAGGGGGCGGACAGTCCAGTGATAGCGTTTCCCCCGTTTCAGTTGCAGCTCTCCTGGGGGGTGGTAGACGGTACCGTGGACCTCTGCACGGTGCAGGATATTGCCTGTCAGATCGCTCAGCAGCAGCTGGTAGCGCTGTTCTGCGTGATCACCCCTCCAGCGCACCACCGGCCATGTCTGGGTGATGCTCACCCTGGTGGAAGCCTTGCGGGGCTTCATACTCCTCATCACCAGTCCCGCCTGCTCATAGCCCTGCAACTGCTGCTGGCTGAGGCCGGTCTCACGCATGATGGACAGCTCGCGGCTCTGGGCCGGCGTGCCAAGCTCCTGTTGCGGTGCTTCCGGGCCGATGATCAACCGCGCATTGCCCTGGTAGCGGTACTCCCTGGCCGACTTCAGGTAGACCAGGGTGAGGCTGCTCTGCTTTGCCAATGTGAGCTTGTCGCCGGTCTGAAGGTAGTCGAGAAGATTGGCGGGTTGTTGTTGTCCGTCACGTTCCAGTGTCGTGGTGCCCAGGAGGTCCACTATCATCGCCACAGAGGCCGCGACTACCTGGGGCATGAGTGTGATCAGAAGAGCGAACACAGGGCCGGCCAGGGTGACAGGGTACCGGTTGTAGTTCCTGTTGCCTGCTGTGGTCTCCATTTCCGTTTCAGCTCCGCATCTCATTTCGGGTTTCCTCAGGCATTACCCCAGCCGTATATCTGCACTGGTGTATGTCCCTTGATATGCTGTTCCCCCAGTTCCACCAGGTCGCAATCACCGGGCAGGGCGTCGGCGAATTCTCCACTCATGATCACGGTGTAACCCAGGGTCTTGCTCAGGCCCTCGAGTCTCGAGGCGAGATTGACCGTATCGCCAATGGCAGTGTACTCCAGTCTGCTGCTGGCGCCGACATGGCCCACAACGGCATCGCCCAGGTGCAGCCCGATACCGATCCGGATGGGGGAAGTTCCCGACTGCTCCAGCTCTTTGTTCAGGGTCTCTAGCCGTTGCATCATATCCCGTGCCGCCGCGAAGGCCGCCTGTGCCGGGTTGTCCTGGGGATTGGGCGCGCCGAAAAAGGCCATCAGTCCGTCCCCGATGAATTTGTCCACCGTGCCGCCCTTGTCGTGAACCGCTGCCACCATCTGGTCGAAGTAACGGTTGAGCAGGGCGACCACCTCTTCCGGTGGCAGGGATTCGCTGCGACGGGTGAAGCTCCTGATGTCGGAGAAGAGGACACACAGTGGCAGCTGCCGCCCTTCACCGGCCGGGTCAATCTGGCCGTCGAGAATACCTTCCAGCACGTTGGGGCTCACGTAGCGTCCAAACGATTGGGTGAGTCGACGCCGTTCCAGGAAGGCATGCATGCCGGTGAAGGCAAAACGGGCCACTGCCGTCAGCAGGATGCCAATGGCTATCGTGGTGGCCTGCAGATGAATACCGGTACCAAGCAGGCCGATTGTGACGAGCCCCAGAATAACCAGTGCCGACAATGCCAGGAGTGCCGTGACCAGGGGGTGGGAGACGCGGGAGAGCAGGAGAATTGCAACCAGGGCCAGTGCAAGGGTGGTCAGGGGGTGGGTGGTTTTTACGATGCCCTCGTGCATCAGGGTGCGCAGTGCCTGGACATGCACCAGTACACCCGGCGCACGCCTGTTTCCCGGTTCCCAGGCGGCCAGGGGTACTGGCAGACGGTGGCGGTCTGCAAAGGGCAACACGCTTCCCAGGAGCACGACCTTGTCCCTGAAGCGGGCCAGGCTGCCCTGGTCACCCTGCGCATGCCAATCGAGCACCTGCTGCATCGGTATGTAGCTGATGGGCTGGCCAAGGGTGTAATCGATAAGGCCGGGTTCCCGGGGTGCATTGAGCTGCTCTGCCATGCGGTGTACCAGGCTGGGGTAACTGCCCCTGTCCGTTACCAGTTCTGGCGTATAACGTCGGACCACGCCGTCCGGGTCAGGGTACACCAGTACCAGTCCAAGGGCATCCTGTCCCGCGAGGGAGATGATTGGCGGGAAGATGGGGCGGATGTCGCCTGAGCCGTCCACTGTCTGTGCCAGGACCAGTGGTAACCGGTCACGGGCTGCCAGCAGGCCTGCCAGCAGTTGCCGGTCATAGCCAGGCAGCAGGCTGTCGTAGGAACGGTCGGGGAGCACGATGTCGAGTGCCAGAAGACGTGCCTGCGACTCGCTCACGGCCTTGATGAAACGGCCGATGTGGGGGTGCCAGAGGCTGAACGGTTCATCGAAGCCCTTGCCGGTATTCTCTTCTATTCCCACCAGCACCACATCATCTTCGAGTGGTGTGGGCTCGATACTGCGAAGCAGGCTGAACGCCGAGTCCAGTAGCCGGTTGTCGAGTGCGGTGGAGAGCGGGGAAAGCTGGAACAGTACCGTCAGCAGAGCGACGATAGCGAACAGGCTCCCTTTTGATCCGATGCTGGACACGGCTCTCCCCGATTCATTGTTTTTCCTATATTGGAAAGCATTGCCCAGTTGTGGAGAGTTTTCAATGTGATGGGGTATGAAAGCAAACCGTCGCCCATCGGTTTGTGAACGATCTGTACTTCGGTAATCCCCAGAAAGCAGAAAGGGCGGACCGGTTTCTCACGGTCCGCCCCTCGCTGTTTTCTCTTGCTGGCTGCTTATTCCATCATGTCGTTGATGACGTTCTCGAACCAGCTGTGGGCGTAGCTCACCTCGCGTTTGCGTTGGGCATCCGAAGCATCCATGGGGGAGAGGCCTCCAGCTCCCTTGATCGGCAGGATCATGTTGTTGGCGCGGTCCAGTGAATAGACCGCTGCCACCGAGATCCCGTGCTCGTGGCTGATGATGCTGTAGCAGGTGTTGACGAAGGTGGGGTCGCCCACGGGCAGGTCGTTGAACTTCGACACGATGGCGGCAGCTGCCACCTTGGCCTGGGAATTGGCGGCATATGCCGACTTGGGCATCTTGGCTGCACTGGAGGCGTCGCCCAGTACATAGACATCCTTGTGTCGGGTCGATTCGAATGTCAGCTTGTCGACCGGGCACCAGTCACCATCCACCAGGTCCGATGCAAAGGCGACCTTGCCCGCCTTCTGGGGTGGGATGATGTTGATGACGTCGCCTTGGAAATCCTCGACCTCGCCCTCAAGGGTGCGGGTTGATGGGTCGAGCGCTTCCACCACGCCGCCACCTGCTGCACCCACCCACTCGATCATGCTGTTTTCGGTGCCGAAACCGTAGTGCTTGCTCCAGCCCTGCCTGAATAGACCCTGTTTCGAGAAAGAGTCTTTCGGATCGAGAATGATGATCTTCGCCCTTGGCTTATGGTGCTTGCAGTACATGGCGATCTGCGCTGCCCGCTCGTAGGGGCCGGGGGGGCATTTATAGGGATTGGGCGGGGCGACGATTATCACCTTGCCCCCTTCGGGCATGGCACGGATCTGGTTTTTCAGGGTCACCGTCTGGGGGCCGGCGAACCAGGCGTGGGGGATCTCCTCGGCCACTTCCGCATCGTAACCATCGATTGCATCCCACTTGAAGTCGACGCCGGGAGAGACGACACAGGCGTCGTAGGCGAATGTGTCGCCGCCCTGGGTGGCGACCGTTTTTGCTGCTGGGTCGATTGCAGTCACCGAGTCGATGACGATCTTGACGCCGTGGCGCTTCAGGCCCTCGTAGTCGAAGGTGATCGACGCCAATGTACGGTCACCGCTCAACACCTCGTTACTCATGAAACAGGAGGTATAGGTCTTTTGTGTTTCGATCAGTGTGACCTCGACACTCGGGTCGAGCTTGCGTATGTACTTGGCGGCGGTACAGCCACCGACGCCACCACCCACCACCACCACCTTGCGTGTGGCTGCCAACAGCAGTCCGGGAAAGCCCAGGGTGCCACCGGCAAGGGTCATTCCTGCAGACCAGCGGATGAAGTCTCTGCGTTTCATATTGCTCATTATTGTTCTCCTTCCGCGAGTTACTGCTGGCTGCCGTAGTAGTGGATCAGGGCCTGTACCGCGTCATCGCCTTCATCCTTGATCACGGCATCGACCTTACGTTTCATCTTGCGCGGATAGGGACGCAAACCATCGATGTAATCGGCCATGCTGTACTTGAGATAGGGCATCCACTGTCCGGCCAAAGTGCCGGAGTCTCCCGCGGCGCCGCCATTCTCATGGCACTTTTCACAATAGGTGTTGTGCAGTTTTTCCCCGCGAGCCGCCAGCTGCGGGTCGTGCTTCTGCGGTGTGAGACGCAGTTTCTGCTTGGCAAAGAACCAGGCCATACCCTTGAGCTGCTCATCGCTGTAGGCCTTGGCAATGCGGTTCATGATGGTCGAATTGCGCTTGTCCTGCTGGTAGCCCTTCATCACGTCGATGAAGACATCCGGGTCCATGCCGGCGATAGAGGGGCTGGAGGGACCGACGCTTGAGCCGTCGGTACCGTGGCAACCGGCGCAGGTGAAGGCGAGGGCCTGGCCCGTTGGACCCTCTGCCTGGGCAAAAGCAGGCAGGATCGTCAGCAGGACCAGGAATGCAATGGTGTTGTTTTTTCTCATTGACTTATATCTCCGTTCAAGCTGGTGAGGTCATCAGGCCGATCAGGACCAGGGTAAGCAGGCCAAGGCCGGACATGATCAGTACGGTGGTGATGAAAGAGGACGCCAGGTCAGCACGCCGCGAGGGACGCTTCACCAGGTGCTTGTCCAGTTCATCATTGGCAACCAGTCGCTCGTATTCGAGGCGGTGGTCGTGCTTGAACTCCTCGATGGGGATCTTGCCGGTGAAGATCGTGGTACTCATCGGGAAGCGCTCAGGCCGGAAATGCACGTTGAAGAAGTGCACCGAGTTGAGGAAGATCGCTGCCAGCAACGCCTCTTCGGCATGCACCAGGGTGGCGATATTGAACATCCAGCCCGGCAGGATGATGGCCGTTGTCTCCGGTGCGAACAGCATGATACCGGATGAGCCGATGATCGCCGCACCCCAGAAGGGGGCCCAGTAGTCGAACTTCTGCCAGTAGGTCCAGTGGGTGAACTCGGGGCGGGGGCCGCGACCGAGGAACCACTTGAACATACCCTTCAGGTCATCCCAGTCCTTCCAGTTGGGCAGCATGGAGGTGCTGCCGAACCATTTGAAGGTATCGCGCTTGGCCCAGATGTTGCTGATGGCGATGGCCAGGTGAACCACGAAGATACTCAGCCAGATGACGGCCGCGGTACGATGGATGATACCCTCCATCTCCGGTCCACCGAGGAACACCACCACGGCCTTGGCCCAGCCAGTGTGCGCAAACAGCAGGGTGGTACCCGTAAGGATCAGGGTCATGGTTGAGATGGCGAACAGGCCGTGGATCCAGCGCCAGACTGATGGGAAGCGCTGAAAATAGACCACATCGGGTTTATCCAGATCCTCGATGAAGCCCTTGCCCTCCAGGCGGTCCTTCACCTCGCGGTAGAGCCAAAGCACCACGTGTACCCAGAAGAAGGCCATGACCGAGAAGATCAGTGTCTGCATGAAGATCTTGAAGAACCAGAGGCCCGGGTATTTCTCCCGGTCATCCGCATCACCGTGTGGCCAGAAGGTCAGGAAGTTCTCATTGGCGTCTTCATGGCAGACCCGGCAGTTCTCCAGGCGGTTGTTGGCATGAATCTCCGAGGTTGGATCATCTTCATTCTTGATATCGTGGCTTCCGTGACAGTCATGACACTTGGCGGTGTTGGTGTAACCCAGACGATGCACCTGGCCGTGATAGGAGTCGAAGTAGGTGCGTTGCGCCTCCTTGTGGCAATCACCGCAGTTCTTGGTGATCGCGAGCTTTGCCTTGTCACTGTCGGGTGAGTCGATTTGATGGGTGGTGTGGCAGTCGGAGCAGACGGCCGATTCGGCGTTGCCCTCTTCGAGAGCCGCCTTTCCATGGAGAGAGTCGCGATAGACCTTGAATTCTTTCTTATGGCACTCGCCGCACACCTCGGGATTCTTCAACCGGTGCTCGGCCCGTTGATGGCTGCCCAGGGTGCCGATGTCGTGGGCTTCGTGGCAATCGTAGCAGGTGGCGTTGGTTTCGGACTGGTCGTGCTTGTTGGGGCGGGCATGCACCGAGTCGTAGTAGGACTCGATGGTCTCCATCACCACGCCGAGGCGCTCGTACTTGCCTTCCGGATCGTTGCGGTGCTCGTCCCAGGTTTCGCGGTGACACTCCACGCAGCCCACTGCAACTTCCGGTGTCTCGCGGTGAGGCACCCGGTCGATGGTGGCATGACATTCGGTGCAGTTACGCTCGCCATGTACGCTGGCTTCGAGTTTCTCCGGTTCCGCGTAGATGTTTACGGCGGTTCCGTCATCCCGGGTGTCGGTCTTCTCGTGGGCATCGCCGTGACACTTCAGGCATCGCTCGTTGGGGATGATGCGTTTCCCTGTGGCCGGGTCGAAACCGGGGGGAGGGGCTTCCCCCAGAACGGTCAGTTCACCCTCGGCACTCTGAACGGGAGTGAAGAAACAGAGGGCGAAAAGAAAAACGAAAATCCAGGCTGGAGATCTGGGCGCGATGTACTGCATTATTATTTCCTCGCGAGTCAAGTGCACAACCGCTATACCGAGGCATAAACGTTCAATACATCAAAACGGAGCCAAAAACGGGACTGCAGTGTCTAACGGACCGGTGATTCCGAACACGCTAATCTTATTATTCCCCCGAGTATTTCTTTTCCCGAACACAACATCATTGACAATCGTCAATCAAGGAGAAGATAAGGTGGCCGGGTACAGGCCTTGCTTGAAGGATATAAATTCCCAAAAAAAGAGCAAAACGATTTCTAATCAGGTTTTCAATTATTTTACAAGATGCTAATATAGGTCGTGAGATTGCATATGTTTTCAATTTCCGATTGCCTGTAGGAGATCATCATGAATGTAGCACCCGTCTTGATCATGGCATCAGCAGTATTCCTTTTTGCTGTCGCAGCTTTGAGCATCGCCACCGTCCTCGGTGTGGCCATGGGGCAGGCACGAGTTTTCTTTCAGAAGAAAAGCGAAGCCTGATCCCGCTTAGCTCCCCGTTCGGGAAACAGAAAAACAGGGACAGACCAGGGTTGTTCATGCAATGACCCTGGTCTGTCTCCTGTGTTTCCCGACATAATCCCAGCGAGACACCTCGCTGTGGTCCGCTTGGCTCTACCTGGATCTGGGGCCATCCCAGGACATCCCGGTATACGCCTCCCAGGTCTCCACTGTTGTTGACAGCTCTCTTCCGATACCCCACCAGTAGACCGGGACAGGAAGAGGTTTGGCCAGAAGCGTTTACCTGCCTGAAGAAAACAACTGGCAGGGTATATCCCCAAGGTGCCTTTTCTTTTGTCTGAATGGATTGAAGAATCAAGGACCAATCAAGTCATTTCAAACAATCAGCGGTATCAAGCGGCACCAGCATGGGTTACACCCCTGTTATTTGCGGGTAACAACAGAGTTGCAGAAAAAATCATCAAGGCTGAAAAAGCCAGGACAGCAAACAAGATATTGAATTCCCACGCACCATGTATCCAGGCAATGAATGGAACAGCCAGTGCCATCACACTAAAAGTTACGATGTATCGAACAGCATATGCACGGCTTCGCCATTTCGATTTAACCAACCGTGCAACCAGAACATCATTTATCGGTATTTGACCAAAGACGAATAACATAAACCCAATAGCCACATATAAGGAAATAAAACCACTTGTCTGTGTCATTACAATGAATAACAAGGTTTGCATTGCGGCGATAACTGCAAACACTGAACGTACTGAGTGATTGTCCAGCAGGTGTCCCACAACCAGCTGTGCCAGCGCGGCCACTGAGAAAACCAGGAATGAGTACCATCCAATACTGGAAGCAGACCCACCCATGGCTTCTGCAAAGACCTTCGGCAACGAGAAAGTCGTACTCTGGAAAATCAGGCCACCTATTGCCGTGGTGAAAAAGATAATGCCAAACACATGTATCAGGGTTCTTTTCGACACCTGGTTCTCTACAGGCTCAATATTGCTTTCATGCTTTCCCTGGCTGCTTTCTTGTCGCGATTCATACCTGATAAAGACCAGGTAAAGTATTCCAATAATGATTGAAACAGTGCCTGGTATATAAAATGCGCTAGCCCAGCCGTAGGTATCAATGAGAACGCCGGTAACCAGCGCAGCACTCGCTACACCCATATTTCCAAATACGCCATTGATGGCCAACAGGGTTCCTGTTTTCTTTCGCCCATCGACAACCATTGCTAAACCAACCGGATGATAGATGGATGCAAAAATACCAATCAGCAATAAACCAATAGCCATTTGTACAGGACTGTTGGCAAGCCCTGAAAAAACCGAGCTGATACCGATACCCAGAAAAAATATCACCATCATGCCATGACGACTCCATCAATCGGCTATCCAGCCTGAAACCAGGGCGCAAGCACCGAAAGCGATAAATCCAGGGGTGGCGTATGGGATCAACTCGCTATAGGACATACCCCATTCTTCACTAAGGCGCAGTGCCGCAACGGAGGCAAAGATCAGCATAAAGAAGTGATCGAGGAAATGTCCCGCGTTCAGGAAGATGAAATTCAGTTGATTGCGCTGCATTGATCGGTATCGCTGTAGAAGACAGTCAAATTATTTATCCTGAAAAAACTGAATGCCATTACCAGGTTAAAATTTATTGATTTCTGCTATTGGCACCAGGCGGAGGTACCCGGAATTTATGCCGATGACTGGTTGAGTTACCAGTATTTCGCATGGGTAATCCAACAGTACACAGAGTCGGGAAGAGGTTTGGCCAAACCTGATGCCTGTCACCCAAGCACGCCATGTTTTCTGAACAGTTCCAGGAGCTGCTCCAGGTGCGTTCCCAGGTGAGATGCCAATATATCAGCGGGCATACCTGGATCCACCAGCCCTTCCAGGTCACCTCCCGGCTTGAAGTCCTGCAGAAGGTTCTGAAGCAGTTTTTCACTATCTGTCTGGCCATCGAGATAGCTGATGGCACGTGCTGCGAACGGGTCAAGGTTTATGCTGGCATGGTGACAGGTGGGGAAGTGGCTGTCGCCACGTAAAATCCCCAGGCGCACTACCGCCTCCATCTCCCATTCGTTCAGGTCGCCTGTCGTGTCGATCATGTCCGTTGGTCTCGCATGAATGATCCCTGTTGCATAAAGCCTGAACATCTCGTCGAGCATTTCCGTTTCCTGGTCTGCAAAGGGATCGCCACCATGGCCGCGAACCCGTTTGGCTGCCTGGGTGACCAGTTCTGAAAAGGGAACAGGCGCCGGGAAATGCTCTCCCAACAGAGAGATCCCGGCCTTGGCCAGGGGGTGGGATACGTCGTATTTCTGACCCTCAGTAAGGGTGAAGGGGGCAGGCTTGGTTCGGCGAAGGTCCAGCTTCCGCGGGGGGTGCAGATCGGCAATCCACGCGAAGTCGCGTAACTGCTCCATATCCGGAAGGCGGGAAGGGTGCAGGGTGTCGTGGCACAGCAGGCTCTGATGGAAGTTGCGGTTCAACAGGAAATCGGTCTGCTGCAACTGTTCGATCGGATCATCGATCAATCCGAGAAGCTGTTCCGCCTTTTCTCCCAGGAAAGCGGGGAACTGCAGTGCAAGGTCGATATCGCAGATGTAGGCCAGGCCATGATCATTGGCCTGCTTGACAAAATCATGCAGTAGCAGCGGTTCGTTATAGGCTTCCAGGTACTCATGGTACAGGTAACTGGGATGAGAATGCCGAATGCGCTCGATCTCGGTTCTCATATAGTCGATATGGTCCGCTTCCACCCCTTCCAGTCCGGCGTCGAGATAGTCCAGGTAGTTCTGGGCGGCCTCGAGCCTGGCGGCTGGAGAATCGATATCACGTACCTGGTGTAACAGTATGTCGCGCAGCATTCCCCGCATGCGCCATCCGGGGTAACTGTTGTAACTGATATAGACAACGCCCAGTGGACTGAGCAACTGTGACGAGAGCTCCATGATGCGCTTTCGCACTTCCGGGGGTGACCAGGAGTAGACGCCGTGGGTGATGATGTAGTCGAAGCGAAGCCCCTCGTCCTGCAGGTCGAGTATGTCCGCCTGTCTTATTTCGCAGTTGGTCAATCCCAGTTCGGCGATCCTGGCCGCTCCCTCACTTGCCTGTTCGGGTGAGAGCTCTATGCCCAGGAAATAGCTGTCGGGCAATCGCGCTGCCATGGGTATCAGGTTGCCCCCGCTGGCACAGCCGAACTCAAGCACCTTGCAGTTTGACGGTGGGGCAGAATCTATCCCGTACAGGCGGGCCAGGCAGGCGAGATGTCCCGGATGCGTGTCGGGTATAGGCGTCGATTCATAGGGTATCGCGTCGTAGCTGTCTGCGATGCTCATTACTGTTTCCCGGGGTAACCCATTATTGGTGACTGAAGATCCATGGACTGAGTAGAAAAGAAGTTAAATCACATTGCAACAGAACTTCCCCGATATTCAGCTACATTATAGGTAAACAGGTGTTGTATCCGGCCTGGTAAAGCTTGTGTTAAGAGCTGATATATAAGGGAACCAGATAATAAGGAAACGCCGATACAAATGGAACTACATGCGCGTTCAGCCTGGTTGATAGGTCTCTCTGTAGCGGTATTGTCCGGTGCAACAGCGTTCGGGCTGAATAATGCTTTTCCGGATTGGCGCTTTATCCATTATCCGATTCACGCTTTCGTAGAGGGTATCGGTGCCTTTGCGGCCATAGCGGTAGCCGCCCTGATTCTCAATCTCAGGTCGCACGAATTCCTACCCGCGGCATACAGCTGGGTGGCGGTGGCATTGATCGGCATGGGTCTTCTGGATGGGGTTCATGCCATGCTCCATGCCAGTTCACATTTCGTTTGGCTACACAGCATAGCCACCTTCTTTGGTGGTGTTCTTATTTCATTTGTCTGGATCAGCGATCGCCTTTCCGGGTTGAAACCGGAGAGGTTGTTGGCAGTTTCAGCGGTTGGAGTATCGGGCCTCATAATCGCAATTTCGCTTCTCCTGCCTTCAACGGTCCCGACAATGATCGTTGAGAGTGAATTCTCCCTGCTCGCAAAATTGGCAAACCTGGTAGGAGGGATCGGTTTTCTGATAGCTGCCGTTTACTTCCTGTCGTCTTCTGCACACAAGGATTCTGTGGATACCAGGATGCAGATCTCGTTCCTCTGCATACTGTTCGGGTTGTCCGGTATGATTTTCGAATATTCGAAATTGTGGGATGCAGCATGGTGGTTCTGGCATGTCATGAGGGCAATCGCCTACCTGATGCTGGTGATCTTCTATTTTTCCCTTTCCCGTAAAATCCAGGATGAACTGTATCTGCTGAAAACGGCACTTGAGACACGTGTCAGCGAACGTACCCGTGAACTTTTGGAGGCGAATGAGAAGTTGCACGACAGCAAGGAGGCCTATCGGGCAATAATCGAAACCTCAAAAGACTGGATCTGGTCGATCAACCTGCAGGGCCAACACACCTATTCCAACCCGGCAGTAAAGAACATTCTCGGATATTCGGAAGATGAATTGGTGGGTCAGGCGGTGCTTGACCTGATTCACGAGGAGGATAGGGGGTATGTAACAGAAAATCTCGCCAAATGGATTCAACAAAAAGAGGGTTGGCACGGCCTGGTTATCAGGTGGCGTCACAAGGATGGTGGTTATCGTTACCTGGAAAGCACTGCAGTGCCAGAAATCAACACACAAGGAGACCTGGTTGGATTCAGAGGTGTGGACCGGGATATCACCGAACGCAGAAGGCAGGAAGAGCAGATAATTCACCAGGCACATTACGATTCACTGACTGAATTGCCGAATCGTTTCCTTGCCATGGACAGGTTGTCTCAACTGATAAACGAGGCAAACCGTAATAGGGCCAAGGTGGCAATACTCTTCCTGGATCTTGATGATTTCAAGAAAATCAATGACACCCTTGGGCACGATACAGGTGACAGGCTCCTGCAAGAGGCTGCTTTGCGTTTGACAGATGGTGTGAGGCGTGGAGATACCGTGGGTCGACTGGGTGGGGACGAGTTTATCGTTCTGCTGGGTGGTATAAACGATGTCACCGATGTCCGCCCAATAGCAGAGACACTGATTGACAAGTTCAGAGATGCTTTCAGGATCGATGGCCGGGAGCTGATTCTGACAGCCAGTATCGGCATCTCTATCTACCCTAACGATGGTGATAATCCGTCCCGGCTTCTGCGCAATGCGGACTCAGCCATGTACCACTCCAAAGACCAGGGGAGAAATACCTATTCATACTTTACAGAAGAGATGAATAAAGGGGTCGCGCAACGCCTGCTTTTAGAAGAGCAGATGCGTGGTGCGCTGGCTCGTGGGGAATTCAATCTCTGTTATCAGCCCAAGGTGGATCTTGAAAGTGGGCAAATCATTGGAGTCGAAGCGTTATTGCGTTGGAAAAATCCAGCGCTGGGTGACATTGATCCGGTGGATTTCATGCCCATTGCAGAGCAAACCGGGCTGATTATCCAGATTGGACAGTATGTTCTGAATGAGGCTGTCAGTACGGCGTCAAAGTGGAAAACAGAGCTGGGTGTTTCAATTACCATGTCTGTGAATCTTTCGCCACGCCAGTTCCGCGACCCCAACTTGATCTCTTTTATCAAGCAGGTGATCAATCAGTCAGGTCTTTCTGGTGAGTATCTCGAACTGGAGATCACTGAAGGTGTTCTCATGAGCGGTCATGCATATATCAATGAGGCACTGGATGCGTTGAGTAAATTGGGTGTGACAATTGCCATGGATGACTTTGGTACCGGATATTCATCTCTTAGCTACCTGCGGAGCTATCCGTTTGACGTTATAAAAATCGACCGGGAATTCATCTGTGAGATAACGACGAATTCATCAGATCTTGAATTGGCACGCGCAGCGATCGCAATGGCTCATGGATTGGGCCTGAAGGTGGTGGCAGAGGGAGTGGAGACAGTAGAGCAGAAAGAGCTGTTGATTTCCCATGGTTGTGATTATGGTCAGGGTTATCTTTTCGGTAAACCTGTCTCCAAAGAAGAGATAACCGAACTGTTCAAGAGAGAGCCGGGGCTGGCACATATATCAAAAATTTACTGAGCCGGCCCGGCTGAGCTGGTAGTGTCGTGGAAAAGTGATTGGTTAATGCCCCGGGTTAACTCTCTGTTTTGACGGCTGTATCACTTCAGGGACGGCTGCTGAACAGGATCAGGTGCTCCACGTCGATCTCGACGCCGATCTCCTGGCACACGGTGAAATCGTACCTGCTCGGCATGAGCGACAGCAGTTCAGTTCCCTCCGGGAGTTCGACGGTGTAGAGGGTTTCCGCCCCGCGGAAGGCGCGTTCACTGATGCGGCACTTCAGGGGGTGATGCTCATCCAGATGCACGTCATCGGGGCGCAGCAGGATCTCAACAGGGCTCCCTTTGGGCCAGCTGTAGGCGCGATTTCCAGAGATGTTGCCCAGGGGAGTGGTGACCCTGTTGGGTTCTGCCAGGTTACCCCTCAGAAAACGTCCCTCACCGATGAAGTCCGCAACGAAACGGTCTGCCGGTTCGTGGTAGAGATTGAACGGGGTGTCCCACTGGGCGACCTGCCCCTGGTTCATCACCGCAATACGTTCGCCCATGACGAATGCCTCGTGCTGGTCGTGGGTAACGAACAGGGCTGCGGTTCTGCGGCTCTTGAGGATATTGCGTACATCCATCGCCAGGCGCTCCCGCAACTCGACATCCAGGTTGGAGAAAGGCTCATCCAGCAGCAACAGCCTGGGGTTGGGGGCCAGGGCCCTGGCCAGTGCCACGCGCTGCTGTTGTCCTCCCGAGAGTTCATGGGGATAGCGCTTGGCGTAACCCTCAAGTCCGACCAGTTCCAGCAGTGATTCGCTCTCTGCCCGTTGCTTGCGGCGTGACAGGCCGCGCAGACCGAAACAGATATTCTCCTCCACGCTGAGGTGTGGGAAGAGGGCATAGTCCTGGAACACCATTCCCAGTCCCCGCTTGTCTGGGGTGCGTGTATGACCCTTTGAGGAGATCACCTCGCCCCTGAGGTGTATGGTACCGGCTGCAACCGGTTCGAATCCCGCGATGGCCCTGAGCACCGTGGTCTTGCCACAGCCACTGGGTCCAAGCAGGCTGCCGATCATGCCGGGAGCGATGTGGAGGCTGAAATCCTCCACCACGGTTTGGTTGCCGTAACGGCACTGGAGTTGATTGATCTCTAGAAGGTTGTCCATGGTTACACTTCGTTCTTGTCGGCAGAGCCCTTGATAAGAATGATCACAGGCAGCAGTCCCGCCAGGATCAGGGTAACGGCGGGCAGGGCGGCCCGTTCCCACTCACCCTCGGAGGTCATTTCGTAGATTCTTACCGCCAGGGTGTCCCAACCGAAGGGGCGCAACAGCAGGGTGGCCGGCATCTCTTTCATGACGTCAACCAGCACCAGTAGCAGTGCCGTCAGCAGGCCGGGGCGCAGCAGGGGCAGGTAGATTCGACGGAACATCTCCGGGCCGGTCGCACCCAGGCTCCTGCCAGCCTCGGAGATACTTTTGCGGATGCGCCCCAGGCCACTCTCGATGGGCCCGAAGGCCACGGCCATGAAGCGGATGAAGTAGGCCATGATCAGGGCGAACAGGGAGCCGCCAATCACCTGTCCCGGGGGGGTGGCACCAAACAGTTGCCAGAGAGAGTTGAGGGCATTGTCGATACCGCTGAACGAGATCATGATGCCCACCGCCAGTACGGAGCCTGGCAGGGCGTAACCCAGGGTGGCGATGTTGGCGGCAGTACTTGTTTTCCAGTTCTGCCCGATACGCTTGGAGAATGCCAGCAGCAGGGCCGCTGCAATGGTCAGCAGTGCCGCTACCAGGCCGAGAAATAGCGTGTGCAGCAGCAGATCAAGATAACGGCTGTCGAGATCGGAAGCGATGGTCTCCGAGGTCCATGCCAGCAGTTGCACTATCGGCAGCAGAAAGGCGAAGAAGAGAACCGACCCCGCAAAGGCGGTGATGCCCCAGGCTCGCCAACCACGCAGCCTGTATCGGGGTGCACGGGTGTTTCGCGAACCCTCGTAATATTGCGCCCGGCCTCTCAGGCGCCGTTCGCTGAACAGGGCCAGCGCCACGAACAACAGCAGCAGTGAAGCCAGCTGCGCGGCTGCCTGCAGGTTGAACAGACCGAACCAGGCCTTGTAGATGGCGGTTGTGAAGGTGTCGTAGTTGAACACCGCCACGGTGCCGAAGTCCGCCAGTGTCTCCATCAGCGCAAGAGAGGTGCCGGCAACGATGGCGGGTCGGGCCATGGGCAGGGCCACCTTGAAGAAAGCCCCCCAGGGGCCGAGCCCGAGAATGCGTGCCGCCTCCAGTGTGCCGCCACCCTGGGTGATAAACGCAGAGCGGGCCAGCATGTAGACATAGGGGTAGAGCACCAGCACCATTACGCAGATAACACCACCGGTGGTGCGTATCTGGGGAAACCAGGCACTGCTGCCGAACAGATCCCGCACGGCGGACTGTATCGGGCCCGAGAAATCGAACAGTCCCAGGGCGACGAATGCGAGTACATAAGCGGGTACCGCCAGGGGCAGCATCAGGGCCCAATCGAAGAAACGGCGTCCGGGGAAGTCGCACATGCTGGTGAGCCAGGCCAGTCCCACGCCGAGTGTCATGACACCGATGGCGACTCCGGCTACAAGGACAACCGTGTTGATCAGCAGGTCGGCCAGTACCGTTTCGGCCAGGTGCTGCCAGACCTCGTTACCGGGCTGTAGCCAGCCGGAAAAAATAACCAGCAGCGGCACGGCCACGATCGCGGCGAGTGCCGTGCCGGTCCAGAGCCAAAAACGCCCTGTATTGGAGGGGGTGGCCACTCCCTGGCCAGAGATTCCCTGGGTGTCAGCTACTGCCATTGACCGCTCAGCGGTAACCGGCGCGATCCATCAGCATCACCGCCCTGGCCTGGAGTTCGCCCGCCTTGGCGACATTGATGGTATCGCCCTTGAACTCACCCCAGGCGGAGACGACCGGGTCGGCATTTATGGAAGGATTGGCCGGATACTCCATGTTGAGGCCGGCCACCAGGTCCTGTGCCTCCTTGCTGCTGAGCCACTCCAGCAGCTTCACCGCTTCGGCACGGTTCTTGGCGTGCCTGGTCACGCCGGCACCGGAGATGTTGACATGCACACCGCTGCTCTGCTGGTTGGGCCAGAAGAGGGCGAGCTTGATATTCGGGTCCTTCTTCTGCAGACGACCGAAGTAGTAGGTGTTGACGATACCGACATCACACTGACCCGCGGCGATGGCCTGCATGGTCTTGGTGTCGTTGGAGAAGGGCTGGGTGGCGAGGTTTTCGACCCAACCCTTGACCACTTGTTCTGCCTGCTCTTCACCCAGCCGGGCCATCATCATGGCCACCAGGGACTGGTTGTAGACCTTCTTCGAGGTGCGCAGGCAGAGGCGGCCCTTCCACCTGGGATCGGCCAGCTCCTCGTACGAGGTGAGCTCTCCGTCCTTCACCCGCTCGGTGCTGTAGACGATGGTGCGTGCGCGTACGGAGAGTCCGAACCAGCGGTTACCGGGGTCACGCAGGTGGCCGGGTACATTCTCCGACAGGGTGGATGATTCGATAACGCTGAGGACGCCCTTGTCGGCGGCCTGCCAGAGGTTGCCCGCATCCACGGTCATCAGGATGTCGGCCGGGGTGTTGGTGCCTTCCGCCTGTAACCTGGCCAGCAGGGGACCCGCCTTGTCGGTGATGTAACGGACTTTCACCCCGGTCTGTTGCGTGTAGCGGTCGAACAGGGGTTTGATCAGGTGCTCCTTGCGGGCGGAGTAGACGGTGATCTCTCCGCTGCTCGCCTGGGCAGCGGGAAGGGCGGTCAGTACGCCAAGGGCAAGTAAAACAGGTTTCATCAACTTCATTTTCAGACTCCATCGGCCATGCGCTCATGGCACTGTTAACAATGGGGCTGGCTTGCAGTTGGCTGGCTTGCCCGTCGGTTCAGGATGAATTTCGATCACTACTTGGTGAGTATCAGTTTTCCCTGCCGGGTAATACTCAGCACGTATTGACAACCTTCGTGATCGATAAACACCCGATCGTGATTTCTGAACAGGTCACAACTGCGCAGTTCCAACGCGGATACCTGCTGTGTAGAGCCTGTGGTGCGGGGCTCGGGGTTAGTGGACTCTTGTTTGTTCATTTCAAGTCATGATCTAAAATATGATGCGAATGATAATGATTATCATTTAAATGTCAAGGAGTGCTTCTTTCATTGAATTTTTTCATAGGCTGGTCAGGTGGTTGTCCCAGCGGCTGTCCTGGGTGGTGCCGATTTCGTGCCGGGCACCGGGCTGATCAGTCAATACCAGCCTGCCACTACCGTCACTGATGATAAGACTGTCTGAGGTTCGGCCAATCCCGCAGGCATCCTGCTGTTGATGAAGACCAAGGTATTCACCTCTCCGGCTCCAGAAGGTGACCAGCCCTCCGCGAGGGGAGGAGACTGCAAAGTGTGAACCTTCAGAATTAAAGGTGACACTGCCGCAGTAGTTGCGCATACGCCTTTGTACCTCATCAGGTGCCATGAGCAGTTTCATTGACTCTCCATGCTTATGGATTCCAATCAATGGTGGTTGATTCTGGGGTCGACCCTGGAACTGCATGGCAATGGCAACGGTGTCGTCCGCAGCCACGTCGATATGACGGATGCTCAGTTGATGCCACTTAGAGGGTGGTTCATATTTCTGCAGTAATTGACCATTTTGCAGATCGATGTAGGCAAGATTGGGTTCCATGGTCTGCAGGTTGCTCTTGATTCTCGGCAGATCGGGATGGGTTCTGATGCCGCCGTTGGCAACCACAAGAGTTCTGGAATCACTGAGCAGTTTAATCTCGTGGGGGCCGATACCTTGGCTGCTTAGCTCTCCTGTTCGCTTGTACCCCATGGCAGGGTCATATATCCCGATGCGTCCCTCTCCGGTTTCGTAGGCGTTCTCACTGCAGAGAAGATGCCTGCCATCCGTTGTGAAAAGTCCATGGCCGTAGAAATGTTGTCCCTCTTCGGCGGTAACTCTATTTGTCACCTTATGGTTCGTCAGGTCGATGATCCAGACGAAGTCACCGGGTCGGCGGGCAAATACCGCTGCCAGTTTATTGCTGGAGTCGACAGCGATTCCATGCCCCCTTGCTGGCAGCGGGATATCCATGATGATCCGCCCATTCTCATCCAACATGGTGACGAAGTGATGGCCCTGCAGGTCAGTGCGGCAGCTGAGCAGACGTGTATGACCGATGCCTGCGAGCAGTCGTGCCGGTCCCAGGGAGAGAGTAGTGAGCCCCAGTTTGAGGAATGTTCTTCGATCAATCGCCATCGAGACTGTTGAATCCCAGTGAGAGGTTGAGTTCAGGCGCAAGCTGACGGGCCAGCAACTTTTTGATATGAGAGATATCCATCCTCAACTGTTCCACCCTGGGACGTTGTGCATCATCAGTAATTGCCTTGGATAGGGGTATATCTATTCCTGAGAGGGTGGTCATGGCTTTTGTGAAGGCGATATCTATCCGCGTATGCAGGGGGTGTTCCTTCAGCTCCGAAGCGAAAGTGTCTCTGTAGAGCACGTGACAGGCGGCCAGGTTCTTTTCGATCGCCGGCAGGGCAGAACCACTTCGCCACCCCTCGGCACGTTTACCACGCGACTTCTTCAGGCTTTTTCCCAATGGCCTGTCGAGTTTCTGGGTGAGTATGAATTCGAGCTGAGTATAGAGGCTGTTCAACAGCTGACTGGCCAGTTCCTCGTTGCTTTCATACACCATGTTGCCGGGGCCGGGTTGGCTGAAATAGTTGAGATAGGCCGTGTCACCTTCCGCCCAGTCCCTGTGCAGTTCCCTGCCGATGGTCTGCAGGTTTTTCGTGATTGCCTCGATGGCACGGCACTGGATAGCTTCAGGTTTCTTGTTGCCATAGAGCAGGCGTTCCAGGGCGCTGAATCCCTGTACTGCGACACTCTTCTTACTGATGTCGGGTACAGGCCCTTTTGCGAACTTAGGATCGTTCAGCAGTTGTGCCAGGTGTTTGCCTACCGTGCCCCGTTTGTCCGGCCAGAGCTCCAGGCGGTGCGCTCTCGACAGGTACTGAACAGGGCCGAAGCGCAGATGCTGGGCCCCCTGCCAGGCAAGGAAGGCTGTTTTATAGCTGTTGCGCAGTGTTGCTATTTCTGCCATATCCGGCTGCTCGCAGAATCTGTCCGCCACACCCTTAAGTGCTGCGGTCTTGTCCGCCAGGTGTTGATACGCAGGGATGATATGTCCCTCGGCAAGGGTCTTGAAGTCATAGGCCTGGACTGTGCCGGAAAGCAACAGGGCAGTTATCAGCAGGTATTTTTTCAACATCAGATACTCTCAATAAACTTCAGGAACTGTTCCCGCTCATGCTGGCTCAGGGCAGTTACGGCATCTCTTTGTGACTGGGCTTCTCCACCGTGCCACAGAATCGCCTCCAGCAGGCTGCGGGCCCGGCCATCATGCAGATAGGTGCTGTGACCACTGACCAGGGGAGTGAGACCTATGCCCCAGAGGGGTGCTGTGCGCCACTCCCGACCGTTGGCTGCCCCTTCGGGACGGTGATCGGCCAATCCTTCCCCCATATCGTGGAGCAGGAGATCGGTATAGGGACGGATAATCTGATTGTTCTGTTCCCTGGCCACCCCCTTGTCTTTGGTGACAAACTCCTGGGTGTGGCAGCCACTGCAGCCGATCTTTCTGAACAGCGTTTCTCCGGCCTGAACATCAGGGTCATCCCTATTGCGCTGCCGGGGAACGGCCAGGTTACTTGCATAGAAAGTGACCAGTTCAGCAACCTTGGGCGGGGCCTCCAGATCGTCATATTGCGGACTGTTGCCGGTTGGCGCTTCCAGGCATTGGATCTGCAGGTTCGTGCATTCGCCGGAGCCCTTTGGAAACAGAGGTACTGATATGCCGATATCATTGATGAATGCCGCCTGGGACTGCTCATTGACATTGGGCATGCCCGCCTTGTGACCGAACCGGCCCAGCATGACCTTTCCGTGCTCGCGGCTCCAGACCCGGTTGGGGCGACCGGAGATACCATCGCCGTCAATGTCTTCAGGGTCTGCCAGGGCTAGGATCGCTGCCTCGTCCACCGCTTCGAGCAGTCCCAGGCCGATCATCTGCTGGGCTACCCGTGGAGAGAAGCGGGCTTCGGGATGAAACGGGCCGTAACCCAGGTTGGCAGCAGTGTAGCGGGGCTTGCGCAGGTGAACCGTCTCGCCACCTGCTAGCTGCACGGGGATCTCTTCATAGTCGATCAGCAGCCGGTACTCTGCATTGTGGCCGGCAACCGCGAAGTGCTGCAGCTGCAGGCCGTAGAACGGGTCGGGTATGTTGTTTAGCCGGTGCTCGGCCAACAGTTTCTTTTCCTCTTCATTGCGTGGCGGTATATCCACTCTGAGGAACATCGAAATGGCATCTTCAGTAATACTCTCCGGCGGCTTACCGCGCCCATTGCGGGGGTGGCAGCTCATGCAGGCACGGGCATTGAACAGTGGGCCCAGGCCGTCTGCAGCCTGGGTGGAAGAGGGGGGGGTGACCCATAGCCGTTTGAAGAATCCCTTGCCGACCCTAAAGTCCATCTCCCGTTCACGATCCATGTTGGCAGAGGGGTGGGAGAAGGCGTGCTTGTCCAGTTTTCCAGCGTAGGTTGCGCTTGCCGTGGGTGCCGTTTGAGAGGGTGACACGCTTGCTGCAGCTGCCCCAACGCCAATCAGTGCCGAAAGCAGCAGCGCCTTTGTGGATCGTCTTATCTGTCTCTGTTGCATCATTGATCCAGCAGTTGTTCGTAGCGCTGGTCGGTGAGTGTTTTCATAAAGGCGACCAGGGCATCGACACGCTTATCATCCAGGGCGGGGCCGGTTTCAAGCTCTTTCATCGAGAGGTTCTCTCCGACTTCAGGGGTGTTCCATCTCTCGCCGGTCTCAGGATTGATCTGGCGTTTTTCGCTGCGGCTGTTGTACTTGTTGTAGAACAGCACCACGGTGCGCAGGTCCTTGAATACGCCGTTGTGCATATAGGGGCTGGTTACTGCCACATTGCGCAGGGTGGGTACCTTGAACTTGCCTGCCTGTTTGGGATCGTCCACCTTGGGATTGTCCAGCAGCCCCCGATCTACATGATCGTCAGCAACGCCGTTGACCGTGCGTGTAGCCCGGTTTTCCGGTGTGCCGATGTTGTGGAACTCGTAGTTGCTGAAGGTCTCGCCTTCACTTTCAGGTAACTTTTTCAGCTGGTGGCATAGGTTGCAGTTGGTGAACTGCTGGGAGAAGAAGAGGGTCATCCCCAGCTCCTCCTGTTTGGTCATCTTGTACTCCCCTCTCAGGTGCCGGTCGTACTTGGAGTCGAAGGGGGAGAAAAAGTCGGTTCTCTCGAAGGCTGCGATACTCTTCGCCATCGCATGGTAGGTGGTATCCGCATCATCGAACACGCCATTGCCATAGTGCATTCTGAATGCCGTGACATAGGCCGGGTTCTCTTTCAGGCGCGCCAGGACGCTTGCCTTGTCCGGCATACCCATCTCGATGGGGTTGAGTGGTGGTCCTCCAGCCTGGCCTTCCAGGTCAGGTTCACGCCCATCGTGGAACTGGCCACCGATATATTCACCCTCACTATTTCTATGAAATCGAGGGCTGAAAGCGGCATAGGATGCGGTAGGGGCGTTGCGATCACCCAGAGAACTGCCATCATCGCCAAGGGAGACGGCCTTGCCACTGGCGTTGCTTCTTGGATCTGCAAAGCCAAAGTCCGGCGCATGACAGGTAGCGCATGACTGGGTTCTTTTTTTGGAGAGATTGGTATCGAAGTAGAGCATTCGCCCCAACGCTTCGATGCTATCTGCCGTGTTGCCGGACGGACCTGCCGACATACTGGCGGTGGTGAAGAGAAGGATCGGGATAAGGAGGTATCTGCTGGCTATCATGGCTTGCATCGGGATGTAGTGCCGGGCCCGAAGGCCCGGCGGTTGTCAGGGTGTTATTCCATAACTTTTTCAGGTGCGTCCAGGCTGTCGGAACCTTCGAAAGCGATGGTTTCGAGTCCGAGGACATTGACCGCTTTCTCGATTGCCCTTGTCTGGCTCACGAGGGCGTCTACAGCGGCCTGTACCTTGGCGTTGCCGGCATCGTTGTTCTCCTCGATCAACTGGTCGTAGGCCTCACCGTTTTCAGCACTGTCCACCAGGACCTGCATCTTCGAGAGGGTTGCATCGAGTTTGCTACGCAGTGTCTTGTCAGCTGCAGCATCCCTGGCCGCAACCAGGTCTGAGAGGCTTGGGCCACTCAACCTGGAACCGTCCACGCGGGTGTAGTCACCGGTGTAGACGATCTTGATACCCAGGGCGTCGTCATAGTGGGACCAGTGGGTGTTGTCGCTGAAGCAATCGTGCTCCTCTTCAGGATCGTGCAGCATCAGGCCCAGCTTCATGCGCTCGCCTGCAAGTTCGCCATAGGAGAGGCTGCCCATGCCGGTGAAGATGGTGGCAAGGTTGACGCTCATATTGCCCGTGGTCACTGCTTTGCGTGCTTCACCACCTGACTGCCACTGCTTCACCATCCACTGCAGATCGTCGATCAGCAGTTCGGTCACCGCCTTTAGGTAAGCCGCACGGCGGTCACAGTTACCCCATGAGCAGTTCCTGGTATCAAAGTCGCTGGCGGGACGGGTTCCGGCTCCGGGGCCGTTGCCGTTGAGATCCTGGCCCCAAAGCATGAACTCGATGGCGTGATAACCGGTGGCCACGTTGGCTTCCACCTCATCCGCCTCATGCAGGGTATCGGCCAGCAACTCCTTGGTGATGCGGGTGGCATCGATGGTCTTGCCGGAGATCACCAGTTTGGGATTGGCGATGATATTGGCGGTGTAGAGGGGGTTCTCATCGGACTCGCCGCCGTAGCTCGCAGCCACGTAGTCGATCAGGCCCTCATCCAGAGGCCAGGCATTCACCTTGCCCTCCCATTCATCGACAATGGCATTACCGAAACGGTAAGCCTCGGTCTGCTGATAGGGGTGGCGTGCCGCCACCCAGGCGTCTTTGGCAGCTTGCAGGTTGCTTTCGGTGGGCTCTGCAACCAGTTTATCGACGGCCGTCTGCAACTGCTGAGCGGTTGTCAGTGAATCTTCATACATGGCCTGTGCAAGATCGGCATAGTGGGTGAGTACGGCCTGGGATGTCGTTGCCCAGACACTGGCGCTGAATAGAACGCCGGCTACTGTCATCAGTGCTTTTTTCATTTCATCACTCCTTGCTATGTTCAGAATTCGACAGCCAGTTTGCCGGTAACGGTATCGGTTTCGGTTCCGTCATAGGCTTCGTCGTTGATGAATTCGAGACCAACGGTGGTGCCTTCCTGGATTTCCAGGGTGAAGGCGCCGATTACACGCTCTTCTGCAAGGTCAACACCGCTGTGAGAAGCTTCGTCGGTACCCTGAACACCAAGAGCGATGGTGGCGGGCATGCCGGCAACATCGAAGCCGTAGCCCACCTCGAGGTTGTAGGCGGAGGGTTCAGCATTACCTAGAGCGCTGACGTTGTCGGAGGCGGTGATATATTCACCGATCACGGTGAAGGGGCCGGTGGTCAACTCGGCACTGACCACCCAGCCGGCGGTCTCGTTTGAGTCGCCGGAGATACCGTCGGTCTCACCAATGTTGTTGATGTATCCAAGATGACCGGTGAAACTGAAGTTCTCGCCCTCTGTGCTGTAAGTGATCTGGGCACCGAAGCTGTTGGTCTCGGTTTCGTTGTCACCCTGGAAAATGTAGATGGAAGCACCCAGTCCATCGTTGTCGATACCCACCTCGATGGCGGTGTCACCGGTCTCGCCCATATTGAGGGTAAGTGGGTCGGCCAGCATATTGGTGGAGTATGCGCCGAACGGCATGGTGTAGTGACCGGCGTTGACGAACCAGTTTGCATCCGGGTTGGCTATAGCGACCATGGCGGTGTCGACATTGAAATCGTTGTCTGAGTCGGCATCCGCGTTGTCGGTGTCCTCGGAATATTTGGCGACAAATTCTGCGCTCACCCAGTCGTTGACCTGGGCGGTGATACCCAGTTCAACAGTGGCGGCGACCACATCACTGGTATCAGGTGAACCGTCTGTAGAGACACTGTTCGCCTCCACTTCGATAGCGCCGCCGATCCCAACCTTCTGGAACCAGGGGGTGTCGCTGCCGCCCTTGAGTTCCCTGAGTTCGGCATCCTTGTCCTGGATCACCTGGTCCTGCGACTGGACGCGCTGTTCCAGGTAATTGATACGCTTCTCCATGGCCATAAGGCGGTCTTCGAGTGAAGCGGCCATGAGATTGCCGCTGGAGGCCATAGTGGATGCAATGGCCACGGCCAGTACCGTTTTCTTCATAATTGACTCCCAAGTCAGTTGCTGCTTCGGCTTGGGTTGGCTGGCGGTGGCTGGCTTACCCTTGGTTTGTGTTCGCTCTAGCGAATGATGCGTAATGATAATGAGAATGATTATCAATAGCAATAGTTATCTGGATTTTTCAATCGGATATACTCAGCTGCTTCTGATAGAGCGACTGATAGAAGGACATCAATGAAATTCACCGTTATTCCAGTTACCGCTTTCGAACAGAACTGTACGCTGCTCTGGTGTGATGAGACGAAGAAGGCTGCAGTTGTCGACCCGGGCGGTGACCTGGAGCGGATTCACAACGCGGTAGCCGAGCTGGGCCTGGAGCTGGAGAAGATCCTGATCACCCATGCCCACATAGACCACGCGGGAGCGGCGGGTGAGCTGGCACGGACCTATGGGCTGCCCATCGAGGGTCCACATGTGGATGACAGGTTCTGGATCGAGGACCTGCCTGCCCAGAGCCAGATGTTCGGATTTCCCCAGGCCGAGCTGTTCGAACCCAGCCGCTGGCTGGCGCAGGGGGACAGGGTTAGCGTCGGTAACGAGGAGCTGGAGGTACGCCACTGTCCGGGGCATACCCCGGGTCATGTCATCTTCTTTCACCAGGGCGAGAAGGTCGCCATTGTGGGGGATGTACTGTTCAAGGGTTCCATCGGCAGAACCGATTTCCCAAAAGGTGATCACGCCACCCTGTTGAACTCCATCCGGGAGCAGCTCTGGACCCTGGGTGACGATGTGGAGTTCATTCCAGGGCATGGTCCACTCTCCACCATCGGTTACGAACGCCAGACAAACCCTTTCCTTGTCTGATAACAATCCCCCGGGAGATAACCTTTCAAATTAAAGGTTGTATTAAAAACTTGTCATGCTAAAGATTGGTTGATAGCTTGGAATCAATCCAAATGGAATGGCCTGCATCTACATGGATAGGTACCTGGTGCAGGAGTCATGGAAGAGATAATGAGATCATCTTTAATTATTTTCATGTCTGTTTTACTGGGTTTGGGCATCTTGACGACGTGGCAAGCCCATGCCCATAACGATCGTAATGAATACCCCCATCGACTGGTGATACAGATCAGCAGTGGTGATCATGAAGTCCATGCAAGGGCTATCAATGAGGCGGCGTTGCTGAAGCGACTTCTGGGTGTGAATAACGTGGATATCGCCATTGTCACCTTCGGCCCCGGTATCGATATCTTGACGAAGGCTTCCCATCACACCCGTCAGATAAGAAACCTGATGCTACAGGGTGCCAGCTTCTACGCCTGCGATACCACCTTGAAGCATGAGTATTACAAACACGGTAAACCCCTTGAACTGCTGCATGGCGTCAATGTTATAGACAATGGCATAGAACAGGTGATGTCCCTGCAGGAGAAGGGTTACGTCTACCTCTCCATGTGAGGCTGCCGGACATCAATAAATGGCTGAAGTCCGGCCAAATCAGACGCTTTTACTGTTTAGATGGAATAAATCACGGTCCGGCTGCGTCTAAATAGACAGATCCCGAGGAGAGGCTTTTTGAAGAAGATCCACCAGCTGTTCTCAGCAGGTAGCCGCATTGACCGCCTGACTGCCATGAGGCCCAGGCTGCAGCGCCTTGCCATGGCCTGGTGCGGAAACGAGAGCCTGGCGGACGATCTCACCCAGGAGGCGATGGAGAAGGCGTTGAAGAACCTGGGCAGGTTGAAGAAGGATGGGGCACTCGAATCCTGGGTCTTCTCCATCCTGGCAAACTGTCACCGGGATCATTGTCGCCGCACACCGATGCCTGACAACCCGGTTGAAATTGCCGATCCGCAACAAGCCACACTGGAAGATCAACTGGCATCGAACCAGGTGAGGATCCGCGTAAGAGAGGCGATTTCCCAACTCAACGAGGGACAACGGGAGGTGCTGATGCTGGTGGATCTCGAGGAGTTCTCCTACGCAGAAGTTGCGGAGATTCTGGAGATCCCTATCGGTACCGTGATGAGCAGGCTGAACCGTGCTCGCCAGCGATTGAAACAGTTGCTGATGCGGGAAACCATCCCACGATCTGACACGAAACCGTTTCTGGAGCGTGTGAAATGAATACCAGTGATTACTCTGAAGAGGTGATCAACGCCTTCATCGACAATGAACTCGATCACGGTGAGCGCCTCGAGTTGCTGGAGGCTGCATCACGGGATGACATGCTGCGGCAGAAGATCTGCGAAGCCCAGCATCTCAAGGAGATGGTGCGGGAAGCCTATCCACTCTCTTCTGAGCCGGCAGATGGAAGACGCCGCAGAAGTGGATTCAATGCCTTGCTGCGCTATGGTGCTGCGGCGTTGATTGGCGGCCTGACACTCTTTTCCGTTCTCTCGGTGAACGAGCGGATCGACTATCGCCAGGCAGTGACCGAAACCGCTCATTCTGGGGGTACTGCCGTGCAGCCCGCCGATGAAAACCAGCGGCGGGTTCTTTTTCACATCAGTTCAGATGACCATGAGACTGCACAGCAGCTGCTGGATCAGGTGGAGCTTGTGCTCAGGGAGCATGCCGCCAGGGGCGAGGCTGTCAGGGTAGAGGTGGTTGCCAACAACCAGGGGTTGCGTCTTCTGCAGCAGGGCCGAAGCCGGTTTGCAGCGCAGATCAGGGAGCTGCATCAGCGTTATCCCAGCCTGGTGTTTGCGGCCTGTGGCAACACCATGGAGCGGTTCAGGAAGCGTTTCGGCGAGAACATAACGGTACTGCCCGAAGCGGTTGTGGTGCGTTCGGGGATTTCACTGGTGGCCAGGCGACAGGAGATGGGCTGGTCCTATATCAAAGTGTAAGCGGTACCTGAAAACAGATTACGGAGAAGTGAAATGAAATTATTCACCAAGGCTGCATTCGCAATGTTCATCGTGCTGATACTGATGCCCGGACATCACGCACTTGCCTCTGCCGACGGACCGGCCCACAAGATAGTGATACAGGTCAGCACGGACGATGCACGCAGCCAGACCATCGCATTGAACAACGCTGTGAATCTGCAGAAGGCGGTGGGGCAGGACAACGTGGCCATCGAAATTGTCGCCTTTGGCCCGGGTTTGGGCCTTCTCACCAGTACCTCGAAACAGGCCGAGCGGGTCAGCAGTCTCGCCCTGCAGGACATCACCTTCAGCGCGTGCGGCAACACCATGAAAAAGGTGCAGCGCAAGACCGGTGCAATGCCAACCCTGCTGGAAGGGGTCGGCGTGGTCCAGGCGGGTGTGCTGCGGATCATGGAGCTCCAGGAGCAGGGCTACGCCTACGTTCGCCCCTGAAGACACACCATCAGGCTTCGGATTGTACAGGCGGCTGGTGCCGCCTTTTTTCGTTGTTGCTGGCCTGTTTTCTGGCGTCTTGGCTGAAAATGCCCAGCCCCAGCCAGATCAGTGAGAAGGTCACCAGGTGGGTGGTTGTGAAAGGCTCCCTGAAGAGCAGTACCGCCAGCAGAAATTGGATCGAAGGGTTGATGTAGGAGAGCATGCCGGCAGTGGCGTAACGCAGTCGTTTCGCCCCGGCGGTGAACAGAATCAACGGCAGGGCGGTCATCAGTGCAGAGCTTGCCAGCAGCAGGTCGAAACCCAGGCCGACTGTTCCGAAAACGATGCTGCCTTCGCTGTGAAGGTAGAACAGGTAGAGCAACGCGATGGGCGTCAGCAGCAGGCACTCCACGGTGAGTCCGAGAAGGGAATCCACCGGTGCCATCTTTCTCACCAGGCCATAACAGCCGAAACTGATAGCCAGGGTGAGTGCCACCCAGGGGAGCTGCCCCAGTGCCACCAGCAGGTTGAGCACGCCCAGGAAGGTCAGCAGAACCGATACCAGCTGCGGCCTGCTGAGATGCTCTGTCAACACGACCCGACCCAGCAGCACCATGACGATGGGCATGATGAAGTAGCCCATGCTGGCCTCCAGGGCCTTCTCATTGTTCACCGCCCAGATAAAGACCAGCCAGTTCACGGATACCAGTATCGAACTCGCCAGCAGGATTGCCATGAGCCGGCGGTTTGCAAGGATTCTGACCAGTGCCTGTATGTTTCCCGCAAGGATGACCAGCACGAGGGTGAAGAGCAGTGACCAGACTGCACGGTGTGCAAGCACCTCGAGAGCCGATGCCTCCCCCAGGAGACGGTAGAAGAGGGGTGAGAAGCCCCACAGCAGGTAGGCGCCAAGGGACGCGGCAACACCCGTACGAACCGTGGCGGCTGGCAGAGCGGCAGGGGGCATCGGGTGAACGTCCTTTGGATGGCAAGAACAGCCATCATACCCCTTTTGCCGGGGTGACATAAACCGTTCCGTGGCCTGCTCGAGTCTGCCTGGAAGCAGTGTCTGCCAGGTCCTGGAAAAGCTGCCGGACCTGCCGTTATACTCCAGTGAGACGAGTTGGAGATGTATTTATGAGTCCATTCTGGATCTTCGTGGTCAGTTTTGCCGCTGGTGCCGGTATCGGCGTCTTTATCGCCTACCAGATGCGCAGCGGTAAGGATTGCAAGTTGTTGAAACAGCAGCTCGAGGAGTTGAATCAGGAGTATGACGACTACAAGCAGGGTGTGGGTAAGCACTTTGTGGAGACCTCGACCCTGATCAACAACCTGACCCAGAGCTACAAGGAGGTGCACCAGCATCTCTCCAAGGGTGCCCAGACACTCTGCCCCGAGGATGTGGCGCTGGAACTGCAACGCAGTACGGTCCCCCTGATCCGTGACGCGATCGAGGGTGAGAGCAAACCCCATGAACCCGAGCAGCCTGAAGAGACTCCCCGCCAGGAGGCTCCCACGCCCCCTGCAGAGACTGCTGCCAAACCCGCTGCCGAGGATCAAGCGGTTGCAGAGGAGAAGACGTCCGAACCCCCGGAGCCGGAGCCCCCGGCAGAGGTTGAGGAGCCGGTGGACTTTCCCCAGCAGAAGGAGGCGGCTGCCCCGCAGGAGACTGTCGCGACTGCTCCGGAACCGGCAGAGAAGGAAAAACCCGCCGCCGAGGAAGAGGAACCTCAACACCTCAACATGGAAGATGTCGTACGTCATGCCCAGGGTATGAAGGGACGGCCTGAGACCGAAGAGAACCTGGCAGATATCGCACGCCACGCCGAGGGGGCCTACCTGGAGGAAGAACCTCCCGAGCCGGAACTCACTGCGGAACAGATTGCCGAAGCCGAGAGACTGGCAGCGCAAGAGGCTGAACAGAAGAATGCAGAACAGGAGAAGGCAGCCAACTCCTGACGGCAACAACAGACTCATCAAACCTATACCTGGAAACGGATGATGGAGCTAGAAGACAGCACCCTGTTCCGCCAGCAGTGTTATATCGACGGAAGCTGGCACAGCGCGGACGATGACGCGGTGATGGAGGTCACCAACCCGGCCGATGGCGAACGGCTCGGCACCACGCCCAGGATGGGGGTTGCAGAGACACGCCGGGCCATCGAAGCGGCTGAAACCGCACTGCCCGGTTGGCGTGGTCTTACCGCGGCAGAGCGTGGTGCCATCCTGCGCAGATGGCACGACCTGATGCTTGAGAACAGTGAAGACCTGGCACGCCTGATGACTGCCGAGCAGGGCAAGCCCCTTGCCGAGTCCCGCGGAGAGGTGGCCTACGGCGCATCGTTCATAGACTGGTTTGCAGAAGAGGGGAAGCGCATCTATGGCGACACCATCCCCCAGCACCTCGCAGACAAGCGGATCCTGGTACTCAAACAGCCCATCGGTGTCTGTGCCGCCATCACCCCGTGGAATTTCCCCAATGCCATGATCACCCGCAAGGCAGGGGCCGCGTTGGCAGCCGGCTGCACCATGGTGATCAAGCCGGCAGAAGCGACCCCGTATTCAGCTTTTGCGCTGTGCGAATTGGCCGAGCGGGCGGGTATGCCGGCAGGTGTGCTCAACGTGATCACCGGCGACCCCCGGGAGATCGGTGGCGAACTGACCTCCAACCCCACGGTGCGCAAACTCTCTTTTACCGGCTCGACGGCCGTCGGCAAGCTGCTTATGAAGCAGTGCGCCGAGAGTCTCAAGAAGCTATCCCTCGAACTGGGGGGCAATGCACCGTTTATCGTCTTCGACGATGCCGATCTGGACGATGCGGTCGAGGGTGCGCTGGCCTCCAAGTACCGCAACAGCGGTCAGACCTGTGTCTGCACCAACCGTTTCCTGGTGCAGGATGGGATCTACGATGCGTTCGCCGAGAAGCTCGCAGAGAAGGTGAAGACGCTGCAGGTGGGCGATGGTAACGAAGAGGGGGTGAACCAGGGGCCGCTGATCAACGAAGCGGCGGTGGAGAAGGTGGAGCACCAGATCGAGGATGCCCTGGCCAAGGGCGCCAATGTCATTGTCGGTGGCCACCGTCACAGCAGAGGTGGCACCTTCTTCGAACCGACACTCATTACCGATGTGAATTCGGAAATGCTCTGCGCCAGCGAGGAGACCTTCGGTCCCCTGGCGCCACTGTTCCGCTTCACCACGGAGGAGGAGGCCATCGCCATGGCCAACGATACCGAGTACGGCCTTGCCGCCTACTTCTACAGTAATGATCTTGGGCGCGTATGGCGCGTATCCGAGGCGTTGGAGTACGGTATGGTCGGCATCAATGCCGGTATTCTCTCGACCGCAGTAGCCCCCTTCGGCGGTGTAAAACAGTCCGGTATCGGCAGGGAAGGCTCCAGGTACGGACTGGATGAGTACCTCGAGATCAAGTATCTCTGCATGGACATCGGTTGACCCGCAATGGCTATGTTCGAGACTGACTGGAAGGAGAAATATCTCAAGAGCCTTGAGGAGCTCGAGCGCAAGGAGAAGTCCTGGGAGCTTGCCGAGTCGGCCCTGAAACGATGTATTTCACACCTCAGCTTTGTCGGCGACGGTCGTGACCGGAAACTCGACAACCGCCTCGAGGACCTTCGCAACCGTGTGCGTGGCGAACGTAATATCAAGAGCATCCAGAAAATGGTGGATGCCATTACCGATTTTGCCGACAAGCTTCCCAAGCAGCAGGCCAAGGAGGTGGACCTTGCACCGCTTTCCGAAGCGCTGGTGCGGGTACTCGACGAGGCGCCGTTTCCTGTCTCCCTGCGCAGGCAGGTGAAGGCGCTCAGGGGGCAACTGAAATCCTCCACACTCGATGAGAGCCACCTTTCTGCGTTGCGCGCCCTAGTGATCGAGGGTCTGCAGGCGGCACCGAAACCGGAAGACGAAGAGAAGAAGAGCGGGCTCCTGGGCCGGTTTTTCAACAAGGGGGAGACTGAGGAGCACCGGGCTGAACAACCCCCGGAAGCCGAGTCCCGTCCGGCTGCCCCGGAACAGGAGACAGCGCCACCGCCGGGCCAGGAGGAGATGGCGGCAGTCGAGATCGCCGGGGGACTGCTCCTGGAACTCATCGATCGTCTGCGTCACGTGGAGCACTGGGGCAAAAGGCTGGGTGGTCTCTCCGTGCGGGCACGCAATGCCACCACCGAACGGGCCCTGACCAGCCTGGTGAAAGAGCTTTCCGAGATCCTGCAGATCCCCAAGGAGATCACGTTCGGTGCGGACTACGCGCTGCTGACACTGCTCGAGCAGATGGATCTGCCAGAGGCCCTCGAGCCGGAAGTGACCGCGCTGAAAGGGCAGCTGGCGGAAGGCGTCGCTGAAGACGTGATACCCGGCATCCTTGAACAAATGGCGGGTATTGTCGGCCAGGCAGGCCGCGATGCGGAGAGTGAGCGGCAGGAGGTCGAGCGTTTTCTGCTGCAACTGACACAGCAGCTCCAGGCCCTGGATATCGAACTGGTAGGTGTGAGTGACCAGGGGCGGGAGATCTACGAGGGCAGTCGCCGGTTTGGCGATCATGTAAACAGCGAAGTCTCCGGTCTGCATGCCTCGGTGGCAGATGCCAGCGATCTGGACGAATTGAAGTCGACCGTTTCGGACCGCCTGCGCCTGATCCAGGAGCGTCTCCGTGAGCACCGCTCGGAAGAAGACCTGCGGGTCGAGCAGTTCGAAAAGGATATCGAGGGGCTGAAGGGGCGGCTGCAGGAGATGGAGCAGGAGTCTCTCGATCTGAAACGCAAGGTCGACGAGGCACGGACCCAGGCCTTTACCGATGCCCTTACCGGACTCAACAACCGACACGCCTTCGATGTGCGCATGGAGCAGGAGTATGCCCGCTGGAGGCGTTACGATTCCCCACTCAGCCTGATCGTTCTCGACGTCGATTTCTTCAAGGGAATCAACGACACCTATGGCCATAACGCGGGAGACAAGGTGCTTCACGTCATCGGTGAGCAGATCGGCTGCATGCTGCGTGATGCGGATTTTCCGGCCCGTTACGGTGGTGAGGAGTTCGTGGTGCTGTTACCGGAGATCGATCTTCAGGGTGCCAGGGAGGTGGCGGAAAAGATCCGCACCGCCATCGAGGAGAAGGGATTTCATGCCGGCGAGAAACGGGTGCCCATCACCATCTCCTGCGGTGTGGCCCAGGCCGGTGGCGACGATGAGCAGGCGGACATTTTCCAGCGTGCAGACAAGGCCCTCTACCAGGCCAAGAACAGCGGCCGCAACAGAACCTGCACCCAGGACGAACTGTAGTCTCCACGGGAAATATCCGCTTCTCCAGTGTAAGCAGACCACTCCTCCCCCGTATGCTGTTCCATGCACCGGTCGTCCCCTGAAATCCTCCCGGGCGGTTTTCTGCTAAATTTCAGGGTGAATGGCAAGAAAAGGGAGGCTGGCCATGATTCCCGTAAGATTCCAGGTCGTAGGCGAAGAGGACTACGCTTTCTCGGTGGAGATCGACAGCGTGGGTAACTACATCTCCAATACCGGCACCTATACCACCCATGAGCCCGTTGAAGGCCGGCTGAGTGGTGAGCAGGAGGCTGCGCTGATGAGTGCCCTGACGGAGCTGGGTATCCCCGAGCCGCATCCGGTCCCCTCGGAGAGCGGAGCGTTCAAGGCACTGCTGGTTATCGGTGAAGAGGGCGAGGGCGTGGAGTACCCTTTCTGGGAGGGCGCCCTGGAAGAGGATGAAAAACTGAAAGCGGTGGTGCGGCTGCTGGAGAAACTGTAGGGAATACTATTTACCACCCTTGGAAAAATATCCCTCCATCATCCCCTGCATCATCTTCTGGAAGCCCTCCATGGAGTTGGTGGACTGTGCGAAGTAGGGCTTCAGCAGGCTCAGTGGATCGTAACCCTCGACACCCGCCTCCATCTGCTCCTTGAACTTTGCAAGCATCTCCTCGTGCAGCCCGGATACGTCAGGCCAGCCCATCACTTTTCGAAACTCCTCCGGGGTGATGTCCAGTTCGATATTGATTTTCATGGCTCGCCTCGCTGGTGAATGTCAGTACCAATATAGCGAAAACCACAATTGCTGACCATCGGCTTATATGCTGATCTTAGATGTGTGCGCTTTCATCTTTGAAGAGACTCTATCCATGATTTTTCTACGCTTATTGCTGCTTCTCCTCATCCTGCCCATTTCTGTTCCGGGGACAGTCGCCGAAGAGAAAGAGCTGGGCCGTTACCTCGGCGCCAAGACCACGGTCTACCCTGAGTGGTTCAAGGAGAGCTTTCTCGATTTCAGGGAGGATGTGCAGGAGGCTGCTGCCGAGGGCAAACGGGTTCTGGTCATCTTCCACCAGGAGGGGTGTCCCTACTGCAACCTGATGGTGGAGCGCAATCTCTCCCAGAAGGACATTGCCGAGACCATGCAACAGCATCTCGATGTGATCGAACTGAACATGTGGGGTGACCGCGAGGTTATCGGCCTTGATGGCAGTGAGACCACGGAGAAGAACTTTGCGGCTGCCCTGCGGGTACAGTTCACCCCGACGCTGCTCTTCTTCGATGAGAGCGGCAGGGTGATTCTCCGTCTCAACGGCTATGTTCCCCCTCAGACCTTCAAGGTTGCCTTGGATTACGTGATCGGCAAGAAGGAGAAGGAGATCTCCTATCGTGCTTACCTTGCAGGCAACCGACCGGAAAAATCTTCAGCAAAGCTCAATCGCCAGGCTTTCTTCAATACCGGACTGCGCGATATGAGGCGTACCACGGGTAAACCCCTCGCTGTTTTCTTCGAACAGGGGCAGTGCCCCAATTGTGACCGGCTGCATGGTTATGTTCTGAGCGACAAGGGTGTGACGGAACAGCTGAAAAGGTTCGACGCGGTACAGCTTGATATGTGGTCCGGGGATGATGTGATCACCCCGGATGGACGGAAGATGAGTGCCAGGGCCTGGGCTGCCGAGCTTGGGGTTGCCTATGCACCGACCATCGTACTGTTCAACCCTGCGGGCGAGGAGGTGATCCGTTCAGAGGCCTTCTTCAAACGATTTCACACCGAATCGATCTTCGACTACGTGGCCGGTGAGGGCTACCGGAAGGAGCCCAGCTTCCAGCGCTTTATTTCGCAGCGGGCCGAACACATCCGCGAACAGGGAAAGGACGTGGATATCTGGAACTAGTGTCCCGCTCAGTTCTCATGTGAAAACAGGCGTGCTATTGCCTGGCACTCCGTCACGAAGTCTGTCAGCCCGGATGGTCTGACAACTATCCCGCGTTGGTAGAGCAGCAACCACTGTCCTACGCCTTCTACCTGCCATCCCGGTTTTGATGCGACGGTATTGGTCAAATTTTGAGTGAAGTATGACCTGAGCCCCGGGTTGGTTTCAGGTGAGAGTAACTCGTACTGACGGGTGAACTGTTCAGGCGCATCGACCGATACCGCCTTGTAATGATGCAGCCAGGATTGGGTGGCCCGGGTGACGTCGTGAATCAAGCGGGCGGTGAAACGCGTTTTGTCCCGGCCTTTCAACAGGAACGGGGGCAGGTCGAGATCCGCTGCATGGAGCAGGAAAACGGTCATTTTTTCACTCTGCCCCTGGCCCCCGTGGAGTTCGATATCGAAGATATACTGTGACGGGAGTCGGCCAGACGCTTCACGCTTCAACAGTAGATCATTGGTCGGGTGAGCCTGCTTCAGCAGCAGAAGCTCGGGGAACATCTCCCTTGGCCTGAATTCCTCCGGCTGCACATCTTTGAATCCAAGCAGAGCCGCCCGGGATACCAGTTCTGCCTGGCGTCGCCGTTCGAGGAGGTTGGAGACAAGGTAGATCAGGATAACGGCAAGGACGATAGTGCCACAGAAAATAGCGATGAAAATGAGTTCATCCATTACTGGATTCCTGTGATCGGTGGTGTGATGTTGGATTCCCTGTCACGGATGGATACCTGTTCATGCAGGAAGCGTGTGCATGTTGTGTCAGCATGATCCGGCGTTTCACGCCATGACATCGATGCCTTTCGAGGTGTCTGTCTCTCTCTTCTCGGAAGGTTCCTCACGATCCTCTTTGCGCCGTTTCAACGTGCGTCGCTCATGGTGGTTTCGGGTATCGAGGTAGACCTTGTCCTGCTTTTTTCTGCGCTGTTCGATACGGCGTTCCCCCTTGTCGCGGGTATCGTGTTCCCGCTGCTCCGAGACGGGTGCCGGGCGCTCTGTCTCTTCCAGTTCGGTAACCGGCTTGGCCTCTGCAGCCCTGGCCGGTGCTGGCTGATTGAGTGCCTGGAGCTTGGCGTCGTCGCTGGGAGGGGTGATGTTGATGCCCATGGCTCTAAAAATAGCTGCTTTCCTACTGATAAAGTCTAGTTGAGGCGGTTAGGAAGTGTATTACCTGCGCTGCACTGGCGGTCGGGAAGAGGTAAAATAGTTGTTTTCACTTCTTTCAAGAGCAGCCCTTGTCCCTGTCCGCTTCCATCTCCCTTGTTGCCGAAACCCCGGAGCTTTCGGCCGGCCTGGACTCTCTTTCCAGGCAGCTTGGCCTGCCGGTCCAGGTAGCAGGTGAAGGTGAGGGGAAATTCCAGCTGGTCAGGACCCGTGAACGGCTGGAGCTTCGACAGGTCGGGCCAAAGGCCCCTGGAGCGGTCTACGTGGACTTTGTCGAAGGTAAGAGCGCCCACCGGCGGAAGTATGGAGGAGGCAGGGGACAGCCACTTGCCCGGGCGATAGGACTGAAAAAGGGGGTTACCCCATCGGTTCTGGATGCCACGGCCGGCATGGGGAAGGACGCCTTCGTGCTGGCGACACTGGGGTGCCGGGTTACCCTGGTGGAACGTTCACCGATTGTTGCTGCACTGCTCGAGGATGGGTTGAGGCGTGCCAGGGATGACCATGGGACCGCGGAGATCGCCGGCAGGATGACGCTGGTGCAGGGTGATGCGGCAGATTACCTGGCTGCGCTGGAAGAGAGCCGGCGACCCCAGGTGATCTACATGGATCCCATGTACCCACACCGCGACAAATCGGCCCTGGTGAAGAAGGAGATGCGGCTTTTCCAGGAGATCGTCGGTGCTGACACGGACAGTGCACGGTTGCTTCAGGCCGCACGTGAATGTGCCGTTGCCAGGGTGGTGGTGAAGCGACCGGCGAAGGCCGGTTTCGTCGGTGACGAGAAGCCGGGCTTCAGTATCGAGAGTCCGAATACCCGCTATGATGTCTACGTCAACCGGGCGCTTTCCGATGCCTGAAACTGAACCACTGGATACAGCGTTCGGCAGTTTCGATCTGAAACGCTTTCCGATCCGCAGGCGAGAGACCCTGCGGGCGTGGGATGCAGCCGACGAATACCTGCTCAATCAACTGGCGGAGGAGGGCGTTGCAGAGGGTACGCGGATACTCATACTCAACGACAATTTCGGTGCCCTGACCGTCTCACTTGCCAAACTGTCACCTCAGATGCGGACCGATTCTTACATTGCATCCTGGTCAACAGCTGAAAACCTCGAGCACAACGGGATAGCGGGTGGGAGTGTCGACATCGGGGATACGCTGGTTCCTTACCAGGGATTCTATGACCTGGTGCTGGTGCGGGTGACCAAGACCCTGGCCCTGCTTGAGGATGAGCTGTTGCGGCTGAAACCCCATCTGCATGAGCGGAGCCGGGTCATGGGTTGTGGCATGGTGAAACAGGTCCACAGCTCCACCCTCAAGCTGTTCGAGACCATTATCGGTCCGACCAGGACATCCCTGGCCCGCAAGAAAGCCCGCCTGATCTTCTCCAGTCCTGATATGGGTATTCAACTGAAACCATCACCCTATCCCCATTGTTATCCCCTGGAGAACAGCAGCTACACCCTTTGCAATCACGCCAATCTCTTCTCGCGCGAGCGCCTGGATATCGGAACACGCCTGCTGTTGCAGCATATTCCGAGGAGTGAAGCGTATCGGGATATCGTTGACCTGGGCTGCGGTAACGGCGTGGTGGGGCTGTTGGCTGCCGAGGCGAACCCCGGGGCAAGGCTCTGGTTCACAGATGAGTCATTCATGGCCGTGGCCAGTGCAGAGCAGAATTACAGGGCAGCCGGCCTGGATAACGAGGCGGAATTCAGGGTGACTGATTGCCTGGTCGGGTTCGACTCGCAGAGCGCTGACCTGGTGCTCTGCAATCCCCCGTTTCACCAGCAGCAGGTGGTTGGGGATTTTATTGCCTGGCGCATGTTCAGCCAGGCCTACGAGGTGTTGCGGGCAGGGGGGGAGCTGCATGTCATCGGAAACCGCCATCTTGGCTACCATGTCAAAATGAAACGCCTCTTTGGCAATGTGCAGACCCTGGCCAGCAATCCGAAATTCGTTGTTCTGAAGAGTGTGAAAAAGGGTTTGGATTCCTCTTCCGGCTCAAAATCCTGACAAATATCACTATCAGGAAACATCTTTATATCCCTGAAATGGGGTAGATGTTATCCAGTTCACAGTTTTATGCTCCATTTAGCTAAATTATTAAGGAGTAGTGCCGATAGCCAGTGAGTGGCAACCACAGGAGCACAGGGAAGATGAAAGATATAAAGGATATGAACAGGAAAGAGCTGCGCAGCTTCTACAAGAGCAGAATCGCCCAGCACACACCCCAGAAAAACCGTTATGACAGGATGATGTTCAATATCTATCGTCATCTTTTGGATAACGTGGACCGGTTGCAGACGGCGGGGTAGCGCCTGTCGGGTTCAGGTACCGGCTGAGCTGATCGAATCGTCGGCAGAGGCGACAGTTTTTCTCTGCACAGGCGCTGATTTTCTTTGACGCCTTCCCCTCTTTGGGCTATTTCTCTTCCATGGAACTTGGCAATATGGATATTGCCAGCGCATAAAGGAGTGCTCAGAGATGGAAACCCTGGATACAGGGAAAGTGCGGGTCACCCAGGTCGGGGATCGTTATCTCCTCTTCTCTTTCTACGCCAGTGGCGAGATCACCTCGGCTGACGCTGCACAGGTCCGTGATTTCATAAACAGTTTTGACGGGCCGGTCGTGGTCGTGGTTCAGCGCGAAGCCAGTTATTCCCTCTCCCCTGATGTGCAACTGGCCATGATGGCGGAGGCGGCGTCGAAACTCCGGGCAGTGGCCTATCTCGACAGAACCCACCAGGACAAGCTGCTCACAAACCTGGCAACTTCCACTTACCTGAAAGATGTACAGGTGAACTCATTCGTTACCCTGGAAGAGGTGGAGGCCTGGGTTGAACAGTTTGGCCCGCTGCCGTCTCGCCGGGAGTCATGAGCCCCGGGCTTGCACAAGCGTCAAAAGTGTTCTTGAATCTGGGATATTGAGAGGCAGAAAACGTCTCACCTCGGGGAGGAGGTACAGATGCTGCTATTTATCAGGAAGATACCGATGGCGGTCACCCGTGATGATCTGGAACGATTCGTCAGCACGGGATTGGGCTCGTTGATGGCACGCCTCTCGGGGCGCAGGGGGTGTATCAACGAATTGCAGGTCCTCAGGTTCACCAATCTCAATACGCAGTCGGTCCAGTTCCATGGACTGGTGGATATTGAGCCGGAATCATCTGCCTGTGATGCCATCGGGAAGCTGGATGGCGCCCATCTCAACGGGGTGCCGGTGACGGTGCGTGCGTTCATGGAGCGTTCGCCATCCAATGACAGGAGAAAAGGGCTGCCGGCAGGTACCACTCGCCTGTTTCATGATCTCAGGAAAGGGGATAGGCGCAGAGGCCGGCTAGACATAGAGCCGGTTCCGGTGTCCGGATACGGAAGCGGTATGTAACCCTTTGATTCGATACAGCTGATCTATTCGTGTTTGGGAGATCAGGCGTTCCGGGTGATACCCGGCAGGTCGGTGAGGGGAGGTTTTCCCTCTGGCCTTTCCGCAAGGAAAACCTCCAGGTCATCTGCTGGCATAGGCCTGGCGTAATAATATCCCTGGATATTCTCGCATCCATTGGATACCAGGAAATCTTTCTGCTCTTCCGATTCAACCCCCTCGGCAATGAGATCGAGATTGAGACTGTGGGCCAGGGCAATAATGGACTTTGTGATTGAGGCATCTTCTTCATCGTCCGGCAGGTTCCTGACGAAGGACTGGTCGATTTTGAGCTTCGTTATCGGCAGCTTTTTGAGATACGAAAGGGATGAATAGCCGGTTCCGAAATCGTCGAGTGAGATCTTGATCCCCCTGTTGAAGATCTGGCGCAGCAGTTCTGTGGCCTCTTCAGGATGCTCCATGACCTGGCCCTCGGTGACCTCAAGTTCGAGCCACTCGGGTTTGAATTCGAGATCGTTACAGAGCCGGTCCAGCCTGGCGTTGAAATCCAGTTGCTGCAGTTGTTTTACCGACAGGTTCACCGACAGTACGCCGGGGTCGATGCCCTTTTTGTGCCACTCTCCCACCTGTTCCATGGCGTGGGTCATGATGTACATTCCGATCTCATGTATCAGTCCGGTCGATTCAGCGATCGGGATAAACTTGGCCGGAGAGATGAATTCACCGGAAGCGATCTGCCACCTGGCAAGTGCCTCTATGCCCAATAGCCTGTTGTCGGGGCCATGGATCTGGGGTTGAAAGTAAACGCTGAGTTCCTGGTTCTTCAATGCCAGCCTTAAAGCGGATGCTATGGAGACCCGCTCGAAGGCTTGTTCGGTCATTTCGGCGCTGTAGTACTGGAAGTTGTTTCTCCCCTCCTGTTTCGCCTTGTACATCGCGGCATCCGCATATTTCAGAAGGTCCTGGGCAGTTGAGCCATTGTCAGGGTAGAGACTGATGCCGATACTGCTGCCGATATAAAAGCTGTGGTCTTCAACGAGTATGGGTTCTGCAATGGTCTTGAGGATCTTCTCGGCCAGGATAGAGGCTGAATAGTTATCCTTTATCTCTTCCTGCAGTATGGTGAACTCATCACCGCCCAGGCGTGCCAATGTGTCCTCTTCCCGGGTCGCTTCTCTCAGTCTGTAGGCCACGATCTCCAGCACACGGTCGCCGGTTTTGTGGCCCATGGAGTCATTGATCTCCTTGAAATTGTCGAGATCGATATAGAGCAGCGCCATCTTCTTATGATATCGCTTGGCTTTCTCGATGCCGTGCTCCAGTCGGTCATCAAAAAGATAACGGTTTGCCAGTCCCGTCAAGGCATCATGGTATGCCTGGTATTTGAGGATCTCCTTCTGCTCGTTCAGCTCTTTCCTGGACTCCCTGATCGTTCCAATCATGCTGTTCATGGTGCGGGAAAGGGTCGAAACCTCTCTTGGCCCATGGTCCGGTATCTGCGCTGTGGGGAAGCCATCCGTATCCCTGGTACGGATTACCGAAACGATATTGGAGATCGGTTTCAACAGAAACAGCCGTATGGTTCCAAAAAGGGCAAGGATGAGCAGTAGCGAGATTTCTGCTGTATTGATCAGGGTCTGGGAGGTAATCTTGTTCAGCTCCTGGTTCAGGTGCTCTGGGGAGAGATAGACCCGTATGACGCCAACCTGGACACCGGAGCTGTTCAGGAGAATTTTGCTGTCGGAGAAAAAGGATGAATCTATTCTCCTGTCCTGTTCAGTATCCACAGGGTCGTAGTCGACGATGCGATTTTTTGTGTCCCTGATCTTTCCGGTTATAAATGACTTTTTGCCGATGATTTTGCCCATGTTGTAGTCTTCAATGACGATGGCATAGATGCTTCGGCTCTCCATTTCCGCGGCGACAAGATTTTCGTATTCATGGACTGAAAACGACTCGATCAGGCCGACTATGCTCCTCTCCAGGGAAGAGATACTGCGTGTTGCGGTCTGTTTTATCTCATTGGTGATCGTCTGCTTGGTCTTTACATAGGTGTAGGCTGAGTGGAGGGACATGATGACAACCACTGTAGAGATAATGATTATCCCAAGCGTCAAGTAGATGGATTGCTTATTGACCTTGTTCTGTTTCATCACACCCAGCGTATTCGGCAATTATTATTCTTGTATTCGATCAGTCTCTCCTTCAGATCCGCAGCTGCCTGTGAAGAACCGGGGGGCAGAGCAAATCAACTGCAGGGGAGCAGTTCAGAGATCCGTGCCATTCTATGCTCGGCCCGGTTGTTCCCTGTTGTATTTCGAATCACTCCAATGACCACCGGGAATCACTCCGTCACTCTTCAGGGGTCACAAGGAATTATAGTCCAGAACCATTCTGTAAGCGGTCGTTTCCCATGCATCAGCGCTTGCTGGAGAGGGAGGGGGGGATAGCCAGATGGCTGAATCAGTTGCAGCCTGGGGGGGAGATTTGAACAGATCGTCCATGATCGGCCCAACTTCATGATAATTATGAAGATTTGAAGGTGGCGGAGCGGACGGGACTCGAACCCGCGACCCCCGGCGTGACAGGCCGGTATTCTAACCAACTGAACTACCGCTCCGCAGAGGTTGCCGGTCGGAAAACCGACGGGTCAGTTGTTTGAAGCGCGGTAGTTTAATGATTCTTTAATAAAGGTCAATAGCTTTTTCTGGTGTCACTGTTGCACCAGTGCGTAGAGCTGTTCGATCTCCTGGGCCCAGAGGGTGTCGTCGATGGTTTCCAGCACCATGGGGATCTCATCGAATCGCGGGTCGTTCATTATGTAGGCGAATGCTTCCCAGCCGATTTTCCCCATGCCCAGGCTGTGGTGGCGGTCCACCCTGGCACCCAGGTCGGGCTTGCTGTCGTTGAGGTGCATGCCCTTCAGGTAGCTGAAGCCGACAATGCGATCGAACTCCGCAAACGTGGTCTCGCAGGCCTCCGCCGTGCGCAGGTCGTAACCGGCCACGAAGGTGTGGCAGGTGTCCAGGCAGACGCCGACCCGCTCCTTGTCCTCCACCCGTTCGATAATATGGGCCAGGTGCTCAAACCGGTAGCCCAGGTTGGAGCCCTGTCCGGCGGTGTTCTCGATCACTGCGGTGACGCCTTCTGTCTGTTCGAGGGCGAGGTTGATGGAGTCGGCGACGATATCCAGGCTCTGCTCCTCGCTGATCTTTTTCAGATGGCTGCCGGGATGGAAGTTGAGGAGTTTCAGGCCCAGTTGCTCACAACGCTGCAACTCGTCCAGGAAGGCATTACGGGACTTTTCCAGGGCCTCGCGTTCGGGGTGGCCCAGGTTGATCAGATAGCTGTCGTGGGGCAGCACGTGCTCCGGTGCAATGCCCACATCCTCCAGGTTCTCTCTGAACCGCTCGATATTCTGGCTGCCCAGGGGCTTGGCCTTCCACTGGCGCTGGTTCTTGGTGAACAGGGCGAAGGCGGTGGCCCCGATCTCCCTGGCGTTGAGCGGGGCGTTCTCAACACCCCCACTGGCACTGACATGGGCGCCGACTCTTTTCATTTTTCGATTCCGGGTAGAAACAACTGGCCTATTATAACGGTAGCGGTCAGTCATTAATCCTGGATATTGAAGGGTTTTGGAGCATGGTAGCCAGGAAACTGGATAGAGGAGACGTCTGATGCTTAGTCGGTGGCTCTGTTCACTCTGTGCCCTTGCAGCCCTGTGGCTTGCTGCTGCTGCTGGCGGTACCGTGACAGCGTCAGGATTCGAGGTGCTGAAGCAGTTGTCGGATCCCTCCCGTCCGGCACGGGCATCGGATGGCGAATACGACGGTCCCATTATCGATACCCATGTTCACCTGCTGAAGGGGTTGAAGCGCGCATCCATCAGCGATATCGGACGGAAAATGGATAAGTCCGGTGTTATCCGGATGATCGTACTGCCGACACCGAACGAGGGACTCTATCCCGACAGGCAGCAGAACGCCGCGAGGCGAAGGGAGGTTGTGGCTTATGACAGCAGCCGGTTTCAACGCCTCTGCGGCAGCACCTACCTGACACGCTGGATGCAGGATGCCCACCGCTCAGGCTTCACGGAGTCCGAACTCAACCGAAGGCTGGCGCGCCTTGCGCAGGACCTGGAGCGTGGTGGATGTTCAGGGATAGGGGAGATCGGGCCCCTCCATTTCGAGAAGAAGCCCGGTCAGCACATCATCCATTACCCTCTTACATCCGAACCGATGATGAGGCTGGTGGAGCTGGCGGCCCGGCAGGGTGCCTGGCTCGATCTCCACGCTGAGCCGATCGATCACAACGGCCGCTCGTACGAAGACGAGGTGTTCGGTGCCATCGCCCGGTGGTACCGGGAGTACCCGGAGCTGAAACTGATCCTCTCCCATACCGGTATGACCAACCCCCACAATGCACGTGAACTGCTTGAACGCTATCCAGACCTGATGATGAACTGGAAGTACGTACCTCACGGTATCTCCCTGAACTGGGATCACCTGGAACGGGTGCAGAACAGCGACGGCCTGCTGTACGAGGACTGGGCGCAGCTGTTCGAAGCGATGCCCGGGCGCTTCATGATCGGTACCGATGCACGGTTCGGTACCCGGCGCTTCTCCGGCAAGCGCTATCGCAAGCTCATCGGCGCTATCCGCGGGATGCTCGGTGGCATCGAACCGTCCGCCGCCGAGATGATAGCCTACCGGAACGCCGAGCGGGTATTCGGACAACGCTAGCGCGGGTACAGGGTCAGGCAGTGGCCTGTCGCTGTTCCGTCTCCCCGGAGTCGATGCTGTGCAGGGCGGTCAATGTCCTCAAGCCGGTTATCTTTTCGAGCTGCCGGATCAGCCGTTCATCCGGCTTGTCGCTCTCCACCGTGAGTGTGATACGAAATGCCTGCCGGTTGTCACCGGCGTGGACCTCCAGGCCGAGTATATGGAAGCCCCTGATCCGGGTGGTCTGGAGCAGGCGTTCGAGTATTGCCGGCTTGTTGTCGGTGGTGATGTGCATGCTGTGTATCATGCGGCAGCTCCTTTAATGCTGTTACTGGTTATCATTTCATCGTTGGCATCCCCCGGTTTGACCATCGGCCAGACATCCTCGGAGGCGGAAATGGTAAGGTGCAGCAGGGCGGGTCCCGGTTCAGCCAGCAAGCGGTCGATCGCATCCACAGTCTTCCCGGGATCCTCCAGCCGCTCGGCCCGAATACCGAAGGATGAGGCGATGGCAGCGAAATCGGGATTGTCCGAGAGGTCCACTTCGGTCTGCCGGTTGTCGTAACAGAGCGTCTGCTGTTGACGCACCATGCCCAGCCTGCTGTTGTCCATGATGATCATCTTCACCGGAATGCTGTAACGGGTCAGGGTCGCCATCTCCTGGAGGTTCATCATGAACGAGCCGTCGCCTGCGATGTTGATCACCGGGCGGTCCGGGTGTCCCTGGGCGGCACCAATGGCTGCCGGCAGTCCGAATCCCATTGCGCCGAGACCGCCGCTGGTGAGGTGGTTGCGGGGCTCGGCAAAGGGGTAGTGCTGGGCAACCCACATCTGGTGCTGGCCCACATCGCAGCTGATGATCGCCCGATCCCCCGCCTGTTTTGCCAACGCTTTCAGAAAGCGTGCAGGATTCAGTACGCCATTATCCGGGTTGGCTGTGAATCCATCCCTCTCATTGCGTAGTCGGCAGCTTTCTCGCCAGGGCGCGATATCAAGTGGTATGGCCAGGGCATCCAGGGTTGTCGCCAGATCAGACATGATGGCGCACTCCACCGCGCGGAGCTTGCCTACCTCGGCGGCATCGGCATCGATATGGATCACCCGGGCCCGGGGGGCGAATTTCTCAAGTTTCCCGGTAACGCGATCGTCAAAGCGGGCACCTATCGCGATCAACAGGTCGCACTCCTGCACGCTGTTATTGGCAGCCACCGACCCATGCATGCCCAGCATACCCAGGTTCAGGGGGTGTTCCGCCGGCAGGTTGCCGATTCCCTTGAGCGTGCATACGGCGGGTATTCCACATGTTTCAGCGAAGTGGCGGAACGCCTCCAGGGCCCCTGCGTGGGTGACTCCACCGCCGGCATAGATCAGGGGTTTTTCACTCCCACGCATCAGTGTCTTGGCCTGCTCAATCGCATCGTCGGGCAGTGGCTCCGGCGTGTTTTGCGGTGCACCGCTCTTCCCGGGCATGATGCTCTCCGACAGGCCCTGTAACTGGACGTCTTTTGGCAGATCGATCAGAACCGGGCCGGGACGTCCCTCACTGGCCAGGACGAAGGCCTCATCCAGTATCCCGGGCAGCTGCTCTATCGTTTCGACCAGGTAGCTGTGCTTGGTGATCGGCAGACTGAGGCCCAGCATATCGATCTCCTGGAAGGCGTCGCTGCCGATCAGCCCGGTGGGTACCTGGCCGGTGATGGCGACCATCGGAATGGAATCCATGTAGGCATCGGCGATGCCCGTTATCAGGTTGGTCGCTCCGGGGCCCGAGGTGGCCAGGCAGACACCGGTACGGCCGGTGGCCCTGGCATAGCCGTTGGCGGCAAAGGCCGCCCCCTGTTCGTGGCGGCAGAGTATATGCCGTATGCCACTGTCGATCATGGCGTCGTAGAGGGGCATGATGCAGCCCCCGGGATAGCCGAACAGGGTGTGGATGCCCTCGGCTTTGAGTTTCTCGATAATGTAATCCGCCCCGTTCATCTGCCTGTCTCTGAGTTGTTGTGTTGGAAAATGCTCATCATTCTGCTCGCATAAAAAAACCCCCGGATCTTTCGATGCGGGGGCTCTTTCGGTGTTTGTCGCTGTTGGCTAGCCGATAGAATCCCCGCGCAGTCGTACGACGACCACGAGTACCAGGGATACCACTACCAACAGCGAACGAATTTTCATGTTGTTTAAAAGGTTATCTGTTGCTCTGAAACCGATGCCCTATAGATCTACTATAGAAATCCTGTGGATGCAAGCGACGGGCGGTATTAATGCAACTCTGATTAATTCGTCATTCCGGACGGAGCGTAGCGGAGATCCGGAATCCAGGAGTTATAAATAAAGACCTCACTGGACTCCGGCCTTCGCCGGAGTGACGCAAAATGGATTAATCAGAGGCTCCTGAAGTGCCGTCACTCTGCGTCGACCTGTGCCGCCAGCCCCTCCTGAAAACCGCACAGACCGAGTGGCCCGCCACCGTAGATCACCAGCTGGTCGGCTTCGGGCAGGCGCTCCTCCATGGCCCGCTTCACGGTATAGAGGTGCTTTGCCGAGTAGACGGGATCCATGAGAATACCGGTCTCCCGGGCTATCTCCCTGGTGGCTTTCAGCAGGGTCTTGTTGACGCTGCCAAAAGAGGGTGCCGTGGCAGGACGGTAGAAGTGCAGTTTCAGGGAGAGCTCGGGCAGGGGGTAGGGCAGCAGCTGTCCGGTCCACTGCCGGTAGCGGTTGTAGCGTGCCATGAATTCGGCTTCATCGCCGGCGATAAGGGTGATGTTGATGGTTCTGGGTTCAACATCCAACAGGTGCAGGCCGATCAGAAGCCCGATGGCACTGATACCCGTGCCGCTGTCGATCCAGATCTCTGCGAAGCGTCGTCTGTTCTCCTGTTCCCAGAAGAGGATATCCTCTGCCAGGGTGAGAATACCCGGCAGGGCCGCCTCGCAATCCCCTCCCTCCGGCACCACGAAAACGGTTTCCCCTCTCTCTACCAGTGCGGTCGCATATTCCCGGGCGATCGATTCGACCCGTGGCCAGTCACCGGCTTCGATAAAGTGGATATCATCTGATGGCATCAGCATACGCAGAAGGAGCAGGTTGCCCCTGGCCTCGACATTTCCCGGCGACTTGACGAATGCCTCCACCCCGATGCCACGCTCCTTGAGCAGTTGGGCCAGGCCCATCACGTTGTTCGAGTGGGCACTGCCTATCAGGATCACCTTGTCATAACCGTTCTGTTCCACGTGGGGCAGAATACTGAGGTACTTGCGTAGCTTGGTGCCCACCACGCCGGCGCTCAGTTCATCCTCCCGTTTGATGTAGATGCCATGCTTCGCGCTGCGGGGCAGGTAGCCCAGCAGGGGGTGGATGCGGCTGAAGCGGTTGAGCTGGGGGTCCAGTGTTCCGTCAATGATCTGTTCGTATCTCGACATCGGTATTGAAGGATCTCTATTGGTGGTGACTGTCTTTGACTCAATTTCGAAAAAAACTTTGTTTTTTTGCCTATTTAGGCTTAACTATGGCAAAACTATCCGCCGGCCTGCAATCAGATATCAGCGCAGAATGACAGACCAGGAAGACGAGAGTACACAGAATCCTTTCGAAGAGCTCGAAGCACTCCAGGAACGACTGGAAGAGCTGGACTCCCTGGTGTCGGGCGAGACGCCCGTTGCGGCGTCGCCCCAGGGCCCTGGCAACTCCTCCCGGCAACAGGGAATCTCCAATCCAATGCAGGAGCAGCTGCTTGGCGCCATAGAGCGGGATGAACTGCGTCTCTACTGGCAACCCCAGTACGACCGCAACGGTGAGCTGGTCGGGGCAGAGGCCCTGCTGCGCTGGCTGCACCCGGAACAGGGGCTGCTGCCGGCACGGGATTTCCTGCCCGAGGCGACCAAGTCAGATCTGATCAACGATCTCGATACCTGGGTGCTGGAGAAGGCGTGCCGATTCCAACAACGACTCTCCAGCGAGATGCCTGAAACCGATGGTATGACCATTGCGGTGAACATCAACTCCCGCCACTTCCGCGAGGAGCGCTTCTCGAGCAGGGTCTCATCGATTCTGGAGACTACCCAGGCAAACCCCGCCCGGCTTACCCTGGAGCTGTCTGAAGGGATGATGAGCGGTGAGCTGACAACCATCGCGGCGGGTATGTGCGAGTTGAAAAAGCTCGGAGTGCGTTTTGCAGTGGATGATTTCGGAACCGGCTGTACCTCTATCCCCGCGCTGAAACTGTTGCCGCTCGACCAGGTGAAGATCGACCACACACTGGTGCACGAACTGGTGAATGATCACAACTCGGCGGTAATCGTGGAGGCTATGGTTGCGCTGGCCACCAAGCTGGGATTGTCAGTGGTGGCCGAGGGGGTCGAATCGGCCAAGGAGCGGGAGTTTCTCCACAAGAAGAACTGCCGCCTTTTCCAGGGCTGGCTGTTCTGCAAGCCGTTGCCGGAAGAGAAGTTTCTCGCCATGTTGCTGGAACATGGGCAGGAGACGCAGAAGTCGAAGGGTATGCAGAGCGCCTTCGAGGGGTTCTGATCCAGGGCCTATCGAATCGGAGCTAGGCCAATTGCTCCTCTAGCAGGGCAGTGAGGGCTTCGGCTCTTTCGGGTTGTACACGGCCCTTCTCTCTGGCCAGCTTCAGGGTCTCAAGGCCCAGTTCTGCATAAAGTGCGGCGGTTTCCGGTGGACCCTCTTTCAGTACCTGCAGGTGTTTTCGCACGGTTTCCGCGTCGCCACGGCTGATGGGGCCGGTCAGGGCATCCGGCAGTCCGGAGCGGGCCAGGTTCTCCACGCCCCCCCTGATCAGCGGCATAAGCAGCTCAAGGGCGTTCTCATCGGGGATACCGGCACGGGTCAGCATCTGTTCGGCCATCGCCTCCAGGGTCACCAGGTAGTTGGAGGCGACGCAGAGGGCCGCGTGGTAGAGCGCCTTTTTCGAACTCTCTATGACGATCGATCTGCCCGAGATGCTCTTGGCAATCGCCTTTCCCCGGGTGACGGCGTTATCCGAACCCTCGAGGCAGAACCAGGCCCCGGTGAGCAGCTCCGCACCCTTGATCGGTTCTGCCAGGGTCTGCACCGGGTGCATGGAGAGCGTATCGGCCCCCGCCTGCCTGGCAGGGTGGAGTGCATCTGAACCCAGGGCGCCGCTCAGATGCAGCACCAGCTGGCCTGGTCTGAAGCCCCCTGAGTCGGCTATCTGCCGACAGGTGGAGGCGATGGCACCATCCGGTGTGGCGATGATCACCACATCTCCCAGCTGTGACGCCGCTTCCAGGTCTGTACCGGCATGGGTGCAGCCGGTGAGCTCTGCGCAGCGTTCTGCCGACGCCAGGCTACGGCTCGCGATGGCCGCGATATCGAAGCCGGCCCGGCCGAGCGCGATGGCCATGGAACTGCCCGCGGCGCCGGCGCCGATCAGTACTATGGATGATCTGTCCATCTCTTCCAACACTGTTTCGAATAATGATGCTTCATTGTATGCTGGCGGCTCTCAAAACCATATCGAATAAATTGCCATTGGGCCTGATCGATGACTGAAACCGAAGAGATGGATTACCAGCGCCGTTTTGGTGGTATCGCGCGACTCTACGGCCAACATGGGCTGGAGCGGTTCGCGCGCTCTCACATCTGTGTCATCGGTATCGGTGGTGTCGGCTCCTGGGTGGTCGAGGCGCTGGCAAGAAGTGCCGTTGGGGAGATCACCCTGATCGACCTGGATCACCTGGTGGAGTCCAACGTCAACCGGCAGATCCACGCCATGGACGGGCAGTTCGGCAAGTCCAAGGTGGATGCGATGGCCGAGCGCATCAGGGCTATCAATCCGCAATGCACGATCCATTGCGTGGAGGAGTTCATCAGCGCGGACAACCTGGCACAGCAGATCGATACACGCTTCGATTACGTGATCGACTGTATCGACAGCTTCAAGGTCAAGGCGGCACTGATCGCCCACTGCAGACGCAACAAGATCAAGGTGATCACCGTCGGTGGGGCGGGGGGACAGATCGATCCCCTGAAGATAAGGCTGGGAGACCTGAGCCGCACCGAGCATGATCCGCTGCTGGGCAAGACCCGCAAGCTGTTGCGCAAGGAGTACAACTTCAGCCGCAACCTGAAACGGCGCTTCGATATTCCCTGCGTCTACTCCGAGGAGCAGCAGGTCTACCCCGATGCCCAGGGTGAGGTGTGCCTGGCGAAATCCGACAAGCAGATGGGAACCAGCCTCAACTGCGGAGGCTACGGCTCGGCCACGGCGGTTACCGCCACCTTCGGTTTCGTGGCGGTGTCACATGTCCTGAAACGGCTGTCGGGCAGGTAGGGTCAGCAAATTGTAGGGGGCTCAGGAGACTATGCGGTCCCGCCCTCCATCCTTGGCGATGTAGAGGTTGTCGTCCGCGCGCTTGATCACCTGGTCGATATGCCTGTCCTCATGACTCGAATATGCCAATCCGAAACTCATGGTGATGGTCTTGTCGCCAAGGTAGCTCAATTTGGGCAGGTTCTCCTTGATGCGAAGGGCTGTCTTTTCTGCGCCCTCTTTGTCTGTTGCCGGCAGAAATATCAGGAACTCTTCTCCGCCCCAACGGGCTGCCGCATCCTGTTTGCGGATCGAGGCATCGATCGAGGCGGCAACATCCCTGATCGCCCGGTCACCCGCAAGATGACCCTGTGTGTCATTGATCTGCTTGAACAGATCGATATCGCCCATGATGAGGGAGAAGGGCTTTTCCAGGCGCTTGACCCTCTCCAGCTCGATCTCGAGTATTTCGGTCATGCTGAATCGGTTCAGCAGGCCTGACAGCTGATCAGTGCCGGCTTGTCTCTCAAGTGCCTTGCTCAGCCGGACGATCTCGTTGTAACGCGTCTCCCTTGAACGCTCGTAGAAGAACGAGAGGAGGGATACCGCTGCCAGGGAGGCGACGAGACGCTGGAGAAACGAGGTGGAATAGACATCCAGGTATGCCGGCATGCCCAGAACGAGAATGATGATCAGGGAGCTGAGGGCAACCAGTGCCATCGCTATGGTTCCCTCACGGGTGCCCAGCAGAAAGTAGCCCAGCGGGGGGAAGACGTAGAACCAGAGGATGCCGCTGCCGTGAATGCCCCCTGTATACATCAGGTAGAGGAACAGGATGGCCATGGCGAGGGCCAGGATACGTATGGGTGGAACCGGGTTGATGCTCCTCTTGAGGTACCCCAGGTTGATGATCACCAGGCCTGCCAGCAGGAGAAGGACGACTGCGTGGTAGTAGCTGCCCGAGAAGAGGGATGTGATGGCGAAAAGCAGGGCGAAGGTACTGCCGACATAGGTGAACAGGCGCGCAATACCCCGACGCTCGGAGAGAAGGCGGGGATCTGTGCCGGATATTATGTCGGGTCGTTCCATGTCAGGCAGGGAGAACCGGCTTCAGTCCCTTGAGCCTATGGGAGCCAGCAGCAGGTAGAAGATCCAGGCGAACCAGGAGATGAACAGCACGGCGAGAAGCCAGAGCAGTTTTTCACCACCCGATGTCTTGCCCGATTTCAGGATCAGAATGATTGGCAGCAGCCATATCAAAAGAAACAGGGCGAGGGCACCCGCACCCAGTCCCAGGATTGTCTCTAACATTGCGTTCTCCGTATCCCGTGTCAGCCTTTCTGGTCAGTGGCGACCAGCCAGACGGCGTGCAGGATGCCCGGCACCCAGCCCAGCAGGCAGAGCAGAAGGTTGATGATGAGGTGCTTGCTGACACCCACCTGCAAAAAGGCCCCGAGGGGTGGCAGCAGGATCGCCAGTATCAGGTTCAGAATGTTCATGCTTTCAGTCCTTGGTACTTGTTTTTTTATCAGATGCCCAGGTAGGCCTTCTGTACGTCCGGGTTGGTAAGGAGCCTATCCGCATCGTCGGAAAGTGTCACGCGGCCATTTTCGATGACGTAACCCCGGTCGGCGATCTGCAGTGCCTGGTTGGCGTTCTGCTCCACCAGGAAGATGGTGGTGTTCTGCTCCTTGTTGATCTTCTTCACGATTTCGAAGATCTGCTGGATGATCAGCGGCGCCAGTCCCATGGAGGGTTCATCCAGTAACAGCAGCCTGGGGCGTGCCATCAGCGCACGGGACATGGCCAGCATCTGCTGCTCGCCACCGCTGAGGGTGCCACCGGCCTGGTGGCGCCGCTCGGCCAGTATCGGGAACAGGGAGAAGACGTAGTCCAGGTCCTCCCTGATGCCCTCCTTGTCCTTGCGCAGGAAGGCGCCCATGTCGAGGTTCTCCTGGACACTCAACTGGGGAAAGATATGCCGGCCTTCCGGCACCTGGCAGATGCCCATGGAGACGATCTCGTCCGGGCTGCAGCGGTGAATCGGCTTCTCCCGGAAGAGGATTTCACCGGAACTGGGCTTGGTGATGCCGGAGATCGACATCAGGGTGGTGCTCTTGCCGGCGCCATTGGCCCCGATCAGGGTGATGATCTCACCCTCGTTGATCTTCAGGCTGATACCCTTGAGGGCGAGGATGTTGCCGTAGTGGGTATGGACGCTCTTCAGCTCAAGCATGGGCGTCCTCACCGAGGTAGGCCTTGATCACGGCAGGGTTGGCACGTACCTGTTCCGGGGTGCCGTGGGCAATGCGCTTGCCGTAGTCCATGACGAAGATGCGGTCGGAGATACTCATCACCAGTTTCATGTCGTGCTCGATCAGGAGAATCGACAGGCCGTCTGCACGAATCCGGGAGATCAACTCGTCGAGCTCCTTGGTCTCCTGGGGGTTCATGCCGGCTGCCGGTTCATCCAGCAGCAGCAGGAACGGGTCGGTGGCCAGGGCGCGGCCGATCTCCAGCCGGCGCTGCTGACCGTAGGAGAGGTTCTTGGCCAGGTCGTTGACATTATCGGCCAATCCAACCTTCTCCAGGATCTGGTAACTGCGCTCGATGATCTCGCGCTCCTCCTGGCGGTTGTGGCGGGTACGGAAGATGGCGCCGGCAATGAACGACCGGGTGCGGCAGTGGCGGCCGATCATCACGTTCTCCAGTACCGTCATGTTCTGGAACAGGCGGATGTTCTGGAAGGTACGGGCCATCCCTTTCTCGGTCACCTTGTTGGGTTTGAGCCCGTTGAGTCTCGCTGCTTTCTTCTCTGGGCGGTGCAGCAGGATATCGCCTGCGGTGGGGTTGTAGATACCGGTCAGGCAGTTGAAGAAGGTGGTCTTGCCGGCGCCGTTGGGTCCGATCAGCGCAACGATCTCGCCGGCGTTGATGTCCAGGTCCACCTGGTCCACGGCCCGGATACCGCCGAAGAACATGGAGAGGCCGTTCACCTCGAGGATGGGCGTGCTCATGCTCCCTCCTCGTTACCGCTCTTTTTGAACTGGTAGGTGCGGCGCACGTTGGCGATGATGCCCTGGGGCCGGAATACCATCATCAGCACCAGGATGCCGCCGAAGGCGAGCATGCGGTATTCGGAGAGCGCGCGCAGGTATTCCGGCAGCAGGATCAGGACCAGGGCGCCGATGATGACACCGAGGATGGATCCCATGCCGCCCAGCACCACGATGGAGAGGATGATGGCCGACTCGAGGAAGGTGAAGCTGGCCGGGTTGATGAAGGTGGTCTTGGCCGCGAATATCACACCCACCATGCCGGCCCAGGTGGCGCCCAGGGCAAAGGCCGTGAGCTTGGTCTTGGTCTTGTCGATACCCATGGCCTGGCAGGCGATCTCGTCCTCGCGCAGGGCGATCCAGGCACGGCCAAGCCGCGAGTCCTGTAACCGGTTGACCACGAAGATGGTGATGACCACCAGTGCCACCACCAGGTAGTACATGTAGGTGATGGCAGTATCCAGGGACATCTCGACGCCGAAGAAGCCGGGTCTCGGGATGTTGGAGACGCCACTCGGTCCCTGGGAGAACTCGTTCCAGTTCTCCAGGATGAGCCGGATGATCTCGCCGAAACCGAGGGTCACGATGGCCAGGTAGTCACCTCTCAGGCGTAACACCGGAAAACCGAGCACGATACCGAACAGGGTCGCCAGCAGTGCGCCGATGGGCAGCACGATCCAGAACCCCATGTCGAAGTGCATGCTGAGCAGGGCGTAGCTGTAGGCGCCGACCGCGTAGAACGCGACATATCCAAGGTCCAGCAGGCCGGCGACGCCGACCACGATATTCAGGCCCAGGCCCAGCACCACGTACATCAAGGCCGTGGTCATGACGTTGGTCTGGTAGGTGTCGAACAGCCCTGGAAACAGCAGTGCGAAAGTGAGCATGGCGGCCGACAGGGGATAGAGATACTTCGGCTCGCGCAGGATGTACTGGATCAACGGCTCATCACCGATATAGCCAAAGCGTCTCTTCTTTGAACTGGCCTGGCTGTTGCGCTGACGTTCCCGGTGGATGAAAAAAGCACGGGTGATGATGGAAAGCATGAAGCTGCCGATGGCGACTAAGGCCATGTTTTCCCATCGCCAGACAACGGTCTTCTCAATCGGATCGGCCTTGATCACCATGATCGGAAAGGTAAGGAAGGCGAACCAGATCGAGACCTTCAGTGAACGTTTGACTTCTTCCAGGGAGATCATGGCTACACCTTCTGGATTTCCGCTTTGCCCAGAATGCCAGAGGGCTTGAAGATAAGGATCAGTACCAGCAGCGAGAAGGCGAAAACGTCTTCGTAGTCACTGGAAACGTAGCCGGTGGCAAAACTCTCGGTCAGGCCAAGCACCAATCCACCGAGCACGGCGCCGGGAATGGAGCCGATGCCTCCGAGCACCGCAGCGGTAAAGGCCTTGATACCGGCGATGAAGCCGATAAAGAAGTTGATCTGGCCGATGTGGGAAGCGATCAACATGCCGCCGATGGCGGCCAGGGTGGAGCCGATGACGAAGGTGGTGGAGATCACCCGGTCGACGTTGATGCCGGTCAGCATCGCCATCGTGCGGTCCTGGGAGGTGGCGCGCATCGCCTTGCCGATTCTTGAGAACTTGATCAGCAGGGTGAGCAGAATCATGCAGACAGCTGTGGTGACAAGAATCACCATGTCCGAGGAGCCGACGATATGGGCGTAGGGCTCCATGAAGTCGAAGTCGGGGATCAGCTCCGGAAAGGGCAGGAAGTCGGAAGTCTGGGCCAGCAGGACATAGTTCTGCAGGAAGATGGACATGCCGATGGCGCTGATCAGGGGCGACAGCCGGGGGGCGTGACGCAGGGGCCGGTAGGCCAGTTTTTCCACCGTGAAGCCGTAGGCGCTGGACCAGACAGCGGCGGCCAGGCCGGCAAGGACCACGATGCTGAGCAGCGGAAAGCCGTAGATGGAGAGTACCGTGGAGACGATGAAGGCGGTAAAGGCGCCTATCATGTAGATCTCGCCATGGGCGAAGTTGATCAGCCCGATAATGCCGTAGACCATGGTGTATCCGAGGGCGATCAGGGCGTAGATCGAACCGCGGGTCAGCCCGCTGAAGAGAAGTTCGATGAAATATTCCATAGGCTGTCTACCGGCGCGCTTCTGAAAAGACCGGAGCGGGGTGGCCCGCTCCGGTCTTTCGGTTGGAGGGCAGGTGGATTACTTGACCTCGACGTACTTGCCGTTCTGTACCTGGTACATGGCAAAGCCGACACCCACCGCATCACCACGCTCGTCGAAGTGGATGGAACCCACGGGCGTGTCGGTGTCGTTGGTCTGCAGGGCCTTCTTCATGGCGTCGAAGTCGGTGCCGCCGGCCTTTTCGATGGCGTTGGCCAGGGCCAGTGCGGCGGAGTAGGCGTTCTCATAGAAGGCACCGGGATCTTCACCGTAGGCCTTTTTGTGTGCCTCGATTGCAGTGGTGGAGAGGGGGTTGGCGGAGTTGTCCTTGGGGCCGGTGGCGTAGACGCCCTCGGCATACTTGCCAGCCACCTTGATAAAGGTATCATCCTTCACGCCGTCATCGGAGATGAAGACGGTCTTCATGCGTTTCTTGCGCATCTGGGTGACGATCTTTGAGGCCTCGGGGTGGTAACCACCGAAGATCACGCCCTCAGCACCGGAGCGCTTGATCTTCTGCACGATGGCGGAGTAATCGACGGCGCCAGGGGTGACACCCTCGTAGAGTACCACTTCCGCCTTGCCTTCCGTCTCAAGGAAGGCCTTGGCGAACTCCGCCAGCCCCTTGCCGTAGTCGCCCTTGTCATGGATCACGGCAATCTTCTTCAGGCCCAGGGTATCGGTGGCGAAATCCACCTCGGTGCGTGCCTGGGCGTCATCCGCCGCGATGGTGCGGAAGAAGTTGGGGTACTCGCCGCTCTGGGTCAGGGCGGGGTTGGTGGCGGAAGGGGACATCACCACCACGCCTGCGTTGTTGTAGATCGGCAGGGCAGCCTTGGTAGCGCCTGAGCAGATATGGCCAAGCACCACCTTGACGCCGGCCGAGACCAGCTTGGTGGCGGTGTTGGTGGCCACCTCAGGTTTGCAGACGTCGTCTTCGATCATCAGTTCGACCTGCTTGCCGTTGATGCCGCCCTTTGCATTGATGTCGGCAACGACCAGCTCGGCCGCTTTCCTGCTTGGGATACCGTAGGAGGCGAGGTCGCCGCTGTGAGGTCCGGCCACGCCGATCTTGATGGTGTCTGCCGCCATTGTCGGCAGGCTCAGGGCCATGCCGATTGCGCCAGCCAGGAGTGTCCGTCCAATGCTAAATCTCATTTTTGATTCTCCTTGGTGAATAGAGGGCGGTAAAACAATTCATGATAGGGAATTTGGATATCGATTTCCAGGGATCCGCCGCACCGCAGGCTTCCCGGGGGAGGGCTTTCGGGCAGGGGAAGGGGTGGGATTTAGAAGTGTCGGTGGGCTATCCCTCGAACACGGAGATGCGGTTCCGGCCATCGGCCTTGGAACGGTACAGCGCCTTGTCCGCATGTTCGATCCACTGGGTGTATTCATCCATGTATTCAGGGATTTCGGCAATTCCCAGGCTGACGGTGACCTGGATTTTCGAGCCGTCGTATTCCACCAGGAGGTCCTCTATGAGGACGCGCAATCTCTCGCTGAAGTAGCTCGCCCCCTCCAGGTCCGTATCCAGCAGCAGCACACCGAACTCCTCGCCACCGTAGCGGCCCGCCAGGTCTGTATCCCTCTGGGTTTCCATCAGGGTTGCGGCGACCTGCCGCAGCACTTCATCTCCCGCCTGGTGACCGTAGGTGTCGTTGACCTTCTTGAAGTGGTCGATATCGAACATCACCAGGGTGCTGGCCCGTCCCGAGCGCACCGCACGGCGGAACTCCTGTTCCACCGACTCTTCCCAGGCGTGCCTGTTCATCAACCGGGTCAGCCCGTCGGTTCGGCTGATCAGCTCCAGTTCCCGGTTGACCTTCTGCAGCATCAGTTCGTCCGTGGCGGTATCTGTAACGTCGTAGACGATCATGCAGACATGGCCGACGCTTCCATCCAGTGCACTGAGGGGGAACAGGGTCAGGTTCTGGTACATCCTTTCCGCGTTGCAGGTGACCGGGCGGTAGGTGTTGAAATCGAACAGCCAGGGGCGCTGCTGCCAGGTTGTGAAAGCGCGGTTGTTGAGCATGAAGACCGAGTCTACCTTGCGCTTCAGCCACAGCTCCGGAAGGTCGGGAAAGACATCGAACAGGTTCTTGCCGAGGACCTGCGAGGCCCGCCGGTTGCTGTGGTTCTCCATGAAGCCGTTCCACAGCTGCACCTGGTAATCGTCATCGAGAACGACCAGGCCCACATCGATGTTCTGCAGGATGCTCAGCAGCCAGTGCAGTTTGTCGATTTTATTGAGCTCGGTATTCATGTCAGCGCCTTGGCACAGCTGTTGAGGACCTTGGCGGCATCAGCGGTGAACATCAGCAACTGCTCGCAGCTGACGGTCTGGCCAATGTTGTAGTGACAGTCGATGAGCAGGATGGTCTCGGCGAGCTGTTCGCGGGAGAGCTGTCCGAGTTGCATCAGCTCCTTTTGTGGCCGGATCAGGGGCTGGCCCACGCTGAATTCGATATTGATCTGTTCACAGAAGCCCTTCAGGAAGGCGCCTCCGAGGATATTGGCCATGTCCATGATGGCCTCGATGCGCTGTGCCTCTGTGGATTCACCATCGCCATAAAGCATGCTCTGAATGGCCTCACTGTCTGTTTTGTTGAACAGCATGACCATTTCGCCCGCGATGCCCGCACCGGTGAACCCCTGGCTGACAGCGTAGCCGGTCTCTTCGTAGGCGTTGAAGCGCAATTCGCCCTTTTCAAGCAGGCGTACCGATGGAATCGAGAGTTCCACGGAGTGCTCGATTGAGCGTGCGAGCAGATCGGCGGCCCGTCCCTTGGAGACGTTGGAGAGTTCCTGCAGCCAGTCCCTGAAATCAAACGACTGGTCAGCCACGATCTGCTTGTCATCACTCATCAGAAGCAGACCGTATTCTCGCAGGATCTGTTCGAGAGGCTCCGCTTGCACCGGTTTCTTCAGGAATGCGATAGAGCCGAGCTGCTTCACACGGTGGGCGCTGTCGGGCTGGATATCACCGCTGATGACAATGGGCAGGGTCTGGAGCTCCTCCCTTCGAATGGCCTCGAGTACGCTGAACCCGTCCAGTACCGGCATGGTCAGATCGAGAAACAGGATATCGGCCTTGCCCTGGCGGATAAGGTGCAGGGCCTCCTCGCCATTTTCGGCGTAGTGGAGATCGGCGTCCCAGTGTTCAGGGAGTGCCCGGGTGACCTGTTTGCGGGCGAAGCTCGAGTCATCGCAGATTAGCACGGGGATCGTCATGGGCCGGTGTTATCGTTCCTTATTATCAATTGGCGGCTGTATTACGCGATGGCGCTGCTGGCAGCAGCCAACTCCATCTGTTTCAACACATTCCGCGTTCCGATCAGGCGTTGAGATCGGGTATCAGCAGCGTTTCTATCTTTGCAATGCTGTCTTTGAGAAGCAGTTTCCTTTTTTTCATCCGTGAGAGTTGCAACTCGTTGATATAGGGTCCTTCCGACAGCCGGTTGATCGCATCGTCGAGATCGCGATGCTCTTCCTGCAATAGATGCAGCTGCTCGCGCATCTGTTCAAGGGTTTCGTCATTGGGTGTCATGAATTGAGCACTGTTCTGCCAGGCCGGATTAAGTGGACTATCACCATTATAGAACGTCATGGATTCAAGTCGAGACACCCGGGCAGGAGATGGCGGAAGCTGGGAGGGAGGGTACCCTCCCGGACAGGGGAGGGTGCCTGGCGGTTCAGGCGGAGAACTCCGCGCTTTTTGCCAGCAGGTCGTCCACAACGGTTTCCGCCCACAGCCAGTCGTTGAGCTCGTGGCCGGGTGCGAAATCCCGTTCCGCCGCACGGTGATGGGCCACGGTGGCGATCATCTCGTAGCGGTACTGGGCGTTCAGCCTGTTTGCAGCCACCGTGGCAGCTGTCTTGGCGACGGGTCTTTTTTTGGCGGTGCTCTTCTTGGCCACCTTCTTTTTCGTGGCGGCGCGTTTTTTAGCCACCTTTTTTTTGCTCGTGATCTTCTTCTTGACGGCGGTCTTCTTGACCTTGTTGGAGGTTGAGGTTTCGGTTGAATCGGCTTTTCTGGTCATCGGGTTCCCTTCGGGTACTATTGGCTGTTTACGCCAACTTAACGGTTGAGTGTTTCAAATCCATTTAATGGATGACGGTATATGCAGAACGGTTCCGGCATGCTGTGTTGCAGCAATGGGATCGATGGATATTTTATCAGTAACTCAAGGGCATGGGGATAGAACTTAGCAAGATTTATTAGCTGAAACTTCTTCTAAATCAACGCGGATTCAGCTAAGATTTTACGAATACATTACGAGGGAATGGCGCTGCATGGCCAACGAACCAACAGTTACTAACGATGTGCCGGAAGATTCGGTTTCTGAAGAGCAGTTTCTGCGTGCGGTAACTTCGTTCGAGGCGATTATCCTCAGCCAGATCAAGATCAAGAACAAGATCAGTGACCGGCTCAACAAGGCGATCCGGGCCGGTATCATCATTCTCGGGCTGATTGCCATCTCAATTCTCATCCTGTTGCTGACCCTCTCCTCGCAGATCAACCGCATCACCGATGTGGTTACGGAAATGAACAGGGACTTCACCGAGGTTTCCGGCCAGATGCTCGAGATCCGGCAGTACATGGAGACCATGGAGCAGCGCGTGGCGCTTATGGAGAGTGTCACCGACCAGACCGGCGTGATGGATACCGAGGTGGCTTCCATCGCCGAGAATATCGAAAAGATGCAGGGTACGGTCAGCGGCATCAAGCAGCAGGTTGCCGGCATGCGCCAGGATATCGGCCTGGTTTCCGGAACCGTGGATGGCATGAACGTTGAAGTGCAGCGCATGGGGGTCGATATGCACCGCATGGGACAGCCTGCACGCAGCATGAACAAGATGTTTCCATTTCCCTAGGACCTGTTGACGCTTATGGCAGCTGAACCGAAAAAACTGTTTGTTGAAGTCGTGGGAAGACTGGGACGCGAAACCCAGTTGCACCTCGACGAGCGCCATCATCACTTCAGGATTACGGACATGGTCCTGATGGCGGTCTCTGCCCTGCTGATCGTCCTCGCTGCTTTCAACGTCTACTACATCTATGTCCTCTACCAGGATCTCAATGGCATCGTCAACAACATGGATTCGATGCACAACAACCTGAAAGAGGTCAATTACAGCATGGCTTCCATTACCGGCAAGGTGGGTGATATGGACGAGCACCTTGCCAACATGGATCGTATCGATGTTCAGACAAAGTCCCTGGCGGAGTCGATGCCGCGTATAAGCGGTGCCATGGCCGGGCTCAACACCGAGGTGGCGACCATCAGGAGCGATGTGACCCTGATGAACGGTGCCATGACCAATATCAGCCACCGTATGGGAGAGATGACCGGTGGGGTGGCGGTGATGCGTGAGAATGTGCGGCAGATCTCCCGACCCATGGGCTTCATGAATCCGATGATGCCCTGATTTCCCGGGGACCGGTTACAGTTCCAGTTCCCTGCCAAAGCGCTCCCTGTAGGCCCGTGCCAGGCAATCGAGTTTTTCCTTCTCTCCGTCACGCTTAAGTCTTCTTGCCAGTTCCAGCCAGGATTGCTCGGTATCGGAGGTACTGAGTTGCACCTCGCCGCAGCGGTACACCATCTCTTCCAGTGGCTGCGCCATTCGCCCGACGGCAGGCGCCGCCTTTCGCAGTTTCAGCTGTTTTACGGGTGCCATTTCATCCGCTGCCAGGGGCACTGCGGCCTTCTCCTGTACTGAAAGGCTCTCTGTTTCCACCGCCTGGTCGAACTCGCCGGTTGTTGGGAGGCTCATGGATGAAAATGCCTGTTCTCTTCTCTCCATCGATTGGGGTGCTGCCGGACTCCGTGGTGCCGGTTCGCCGGTGACGGGCTTTCGCTCCTCGAGCCGTTCGCTCTCCCCGGTGGAGGGCGTTCCTGTTGCCTGGGGGGTGCCTGGCAGGGTTGGGGTGGGTTCAGCGAACTCCTCCTCCAGGGGGACCGTCTCCAGGGTGCGCAGGAATACCCCGACACTGAGTACCAGCACGGCTGCAGTTGCGGTCAGCCGCCAGAACAGGGTGAGGCGCGGGCGGTGCACCGCGCTGTGAGCCGCTTTGCGGATCGATTCGTCCAGGTGAGTGGGTGGCTCGCTTCGGTCCCCCATGTGGTAGAGGCGCGAGATCCCCTCATCGTGCAGGTCATGGTCACTCATCACACCCCTCCAGGCCGGTACGCAGACTACGCAGGGCGTAGCGCAGACGGCTCTTCACGGTCTCTCTGCCGACCCCGGTCACCTCGGCGATCTCGGCGAGGCTCAGGTTGGCTTCCTCTTTCAGAAGAAACGCCGACCGTTGGGGCTCTGACAATCCGCCCAGCAGGTGGAACAGTCTCTCGATACAGTCCTTGATTATCAGCCATGCATCCGGCCATCGCTTCTCCAGGGTGACCACATGGTCCTCCTCGAGAGGAAGCTGTTCCCCCCGAAGGGTGCGCCAGTGATCCACCAGGCGATTGTGCGCGATGCGGTAGAGCCAGGGTTTGAATCCACGTTCGGGTTGCCACTGGGCGCGTGCCCTGATCAGGCGCATCCAGACATCCTGGAAGAGTTCTTCGGCTTCGGCGTGGTTGTTGGTCAGGCGGTCGATGTAGCGGAACAGCGGACCGCGATGCCGTGTGTAGAGCCTGTCGAAGGCCGAGGTGTCACCCTCCCTGTATTTGAGCATCAGGCTTTCATCACTCGGTTGACTCATCGATTCCGTCCAGCGGTTACACACCATTGGTGTTAACAGTCCCTGATCAAGAATATAACCCAACGGTTACAAAAGGTGTTGTCGTGCATCAGTCGAGGGCGACAGACTCCACGTCCCATTGGTGGCGACGTGGAGCCTCTGCCGGCCTGTCATCTCTGGCCCTGGAGGCTTTCCGCAAGCCTGACCAGTTTGAGCAGGTCACTTCGATAACCGGAGGTGTCCGTTCCCCTGGCATTGCCCGCCAGCTGTGCGATCTCCGTGTAGTCGAGATCCTCCAGGTATTTACCTCCCCGCAGCTGCTGACCGAATGCGGCCACCGCGGCAGTGAAGCGGAAATCATCGGAGGTGTCTGCAAGCGTGGACTGCATCCTGCTGGCCAGAATGGGGGTTTCGATCAAAGTGCTCTTCTCCCGGTCTGGCTGTTTATAGCGCAGTCGCAGGTGCGCCAGTTCGTTGCCCAGTTTACCTGGCGTGGTGGAGTTGTCGGTGTAACGCAGGGGGGGAATCCGTTCGCCTCCGCTCTCCTTCAGGGTGATCTCGTAGAGGGCGGTGATCGAGTGGCCGGCGCCAATTTCACCGGCATCCACCTTGTCGTTGTTGAAGTCCTCGCGGGCCAGTACCCGGTTTTCATAACCGACCAGGCGGTATTCGGAGACCCGGGAAGGATTGAACTCGATCTGGATTTTTACATCCTTTGCCACCGTGTGAAGTGTTGCGCCAAGCTCATCCACCAGGATCTTCTGTGCCTCCATCAGGGTATCGATATAGCCGTAATTGCCGTTACCGTGGTCTGCCAGCTGTTCCATCAACCGGTCGTTGTAGTTTCCGCTGCCGAAACCCAGGGTGGTGAGGGCTATTCCCTCGCTACGCTTCTCTTCGATCAGGTCGATAAGGGTGTGGTGGTTCACGGTACCCACGTTGAAATCACCGTCGGTGGCGAGAATGACCCGGTTGATGCCGCCATCGATATAAGCCTCTTTTGCCTTCAGGTAGGCAAGGCGGATACCCGCGCCGCCGTTGGTTGAGCCACCGGCCTGCAACCGTGACAGGGCCTGCTCGATCTTTGCCGACTGATCACCAGGGGTGGGTTCCAGTACCACGCCGGAGGCCCCAGCATAGACCACGATGGAGACCCGGTCCTCTTGGTCCAGGTGGCGGGTCAGCAACCGCATGGAGCGTTTCAGGAGCGGCAGTTTGTCAGCCGAGTTCATGGAGCCCGAAACATCCAGCAGAAATACCAGGTTTGCGGGTGGCAGCTCCATCTGTTCGGGTTCCCACGCCTTGATGCCGATGCGCAGCAGTCGGGTTTTGCTGTTCCAGGGGTTGGGGCCCATCTCGGTGGTGACGCGGAAGGGGGTTGTGTCATCGCCGGGTGAGGGATCGTGGTAGGAGAAGTAGTTGATCAACTCCTCCACCCTGACGGCGTCCCTGGGTGGCAGGCGGCCCTCGTTGAGGATGCGGCGAAGGTTGGCGTAGGAGCCGGTATCCACGTCGATGCTGAAGGTGGAGACAGGCGTCTCGGCGACCCGCTTTACCGGGTTTTCGTCATAGTGCGCGTAGCGCTCCCGGTCGAGGGGGTCACTTGGCAACCTGCCGGGGATATGGGTCGTGAAGGCGTTACGCTGCTTCAGCGCCATGGCCGGCCTGGATGCGGTCATGCCTGTGACATCCGCTGAAACGGGACCGGGTATGGCGTGTTTCTCTTCCTGGATAGAACTTTCGACCTCCTTTTTCCCAACGGTCGCCTGGGGTGGGAGAGGTGTCGGTTCTGGCTGGTTCACCGCCTGGCTGCAGGCGACCAGCGTCAGGGTGATCAGCATCCAGATAAGGGTCAGTAGGGGTTTCATCAGATCTTCCTCCTGGTTGGGTGGATGGGCCCTTTGGGGGTCCTTATCCACTAATACGGTGAGACGCCCCAGATGGGGTTAACGTCAGACACGATTTCCAAAAAATCCCTGCGAAATATCAGTTTAGGAACGAAAGAGCCTGTACTTGCCTGTTCATGTGGCTATTATCTACAGTCATGTATAAATAATTTTGCATCTGTCCAATTAAATTAGACAGATTGTGGTGGGTCAAGTAGTAACCCATTAATTCATAATAAAAAATAAGATTACATACCTGGTAAACAGGTTTCCCTGATTGGTCGAATGGGAGATTCAGGCGGTGAGTAGTCACCCGCCAGGAGGAGTTTTGTGGGATCCGGCTTCGAATATCGCTTTCTGATGCTTCTGAAAGAGCGCCAGTTGACCCTCAGCCAGTTGGCGGAGGAGGTGGGTGTCTCGCGCCAGACCCCGTACAACTGGATCAAGCAGGGAAAGGTCTCTTCGCGTTATGTCGCGCGCCTTGCCGACCACCTGGGAGTCGATCGTCTCTGGCTGGCCGAAGGTGTGGGAACCCGCCACGGTGATGTTGATCGTGACAGATATGACCTCAAGGCGCGTGAACTGATCCATGAAGTGGTTACCAGCGAGAAGCGACTGCGGCTCGCAACCCACGCCTCCAAGCTGGCCATCTGGGAGTATGACCTCATAACAGGCCAGCTGCAGTGGCCCATGGACTCAGGGGGCGGCTACGAAATCGATTTTCCCTCCGCTTTCCCCGATTTGGACAGTTTATTCGCAGCGATACCCGAGGATGAGCAGGGGCCCTTCAAAACACTGCTCGACGCCCATCTGCAGGAAGAGCGGAGCGATTACCTGGAAATTCCCATCGAGATTTCTGCTGAGCACAGGAGGGACGGGTATGGTGGTGCCAGGGACCTCGGTGTATGGCTCTCCACATGGAAGGATGCTGTCGGCAGACCAAAGGGGGTGGTCGGAGCGATCCAGGACATCACCAGCCGCAAACAGCAGGAGCAGGAGCTGCTGCACTCCAAGGAAAACTACCGTTTCCTGTTCGAAACCGCCCCTGTCGGTATCGGCATTGCCGACATGGAGGGGTGCGTCAAGGCGTGCAACCCCCACATGGCCGAGATTTTTGGCTTCGACTCCGTGGAGGAGCTCAGCAACCGGAAGGTGGGTGAGCTCTATGTCTATCCTGAACAACGTGAGTCCCTGGTCTCCACAATGAGAGCGCAGGGTTCAGTCAAGGATTGGGAGGTCGAACTTTATAAAAGAGACGGCTCCACATTCCATGCCCTGGTCAACTCGCATCTCACCCGGTATGAAGATCAGCCCGCGGTATTCACCACGCTGAGGGACATTTCACAATGGAAAGAGGCCGAGGAGTCCATCAGGCGCAGCCATGCCGTTTTGAAATCGATCAGCAAGGCGGCAGAACGGTTTCTTCGTACCGCGGATTGGGAACAGGAGATCGGTTCTGTGCTGGGGGCGCTTGGTGAGGCTGCCGAAGTGAGCCGGGTGTTCCTCTATGAGAATCATACTGGCGATGACGGCCTCTCCCAGGCCAGCCTGAAATACGAGTGGGACGCCCCCGGTGTCACTTCATTCCATGGGGAAGAGGGTGATTCCAGTCTCTCCTGGCAGTTGTTCGATCTTGAGGGTTGGGAGCAACGGTTGAAGCAGGGCGAGGTGATCGAGGCGTTGGCGGAAGAGTGTTCAGCAGGTATGCGTGCATTCTTCGATGCATCCAACACCGTTTCAATAGTGCTCTCACCGGTACTTCTTCATGGCAGGCTATGGGGGTTTATCGGGTTTGACCAGTGCTGCAAGGAGCACGCCTGGTGTGAGCCAGAGGTGGAGGCATTGCGGATTGCAGCCAGTATTCTCGGTGGTGCGATCCAGCAGAATATGACGGTGCAGGCCCTGCGCCAGAGAGAGTTCGAGGCCCACGCCATACTCAATGCGCCCTCCGATGTGATGCTCCTGATCGCGGTCGACGGGACGCTGTTGCGTGCCAATGCAAGCCTGGCTGAACGCTTCGGCAAGCGGATGGACGAGTTGATCGGCAGCTCGGTTTTTGAATTCTTCCCCTCTGAAGTTGCAAAAACACGACGCGAACGTTTCGACGAGGTGATACGCACGGGCGAGCCTGTCAGTTTCGAGGATGAGCGGGCCGGTCGGTTCTATGACAACCGCCTCTACCCACTGTTCGATGATCACGGTGAAGTGGATCGACTGGCGGTCTATGCCCGTGATATCACCGCCGAGCGCAAGGCCACCCATGCCTTGAAACATAGCGAGGACAAGTTCCGCAGGCTGATCGAGAACCTTCACGACAACTACTTCTTCTACAGCCACGATATCGACGGAAAGTTCAAATATGTCAGCCCCTCGGTAACCGATATCCTGGGATACTCCATCAGCGAATACCTGATCCATTACCAGGAGGTCCTGACAGACAATCCTGTCAATGAGAGTGTGGTTCTCCATACCGAGCTGTGCATCCAGGGGTACCGGCAGGAACCCTACGAGGTCGAGGTTCATCACAAGACAGACGGAACCCGATGGCTGGAGGTGAGCGAGTCGCCGGTATTCGACGAACACGGCCAGGTGATTGCGGTCGAGGGGATAGCGAGAGACATTACAGAGGATAAGAAGACCGAGTCGGAGTTGCTGCTCGCTGCCAGTGTATTCGAGGGTGGTTCCGAGGCGATTACCATTACCGACCCCGACGGGGTGATCCTCAAGGTGAACAGGGCCTACACGGAAATCACCGGCTACTCGGCCGAGGAGGCCGTGGGCAATACCCCCCGTCTTATCCGTTCCGACCGCCATGATCAATCCTTTTACGAGAGTATGTGGGCCAGCCTTGCGGCTGAAGGTTGCTGGCAGTCGGAGATATGGAACCGCAGGAAGAACGGCGAGGTGTTTCCTGCCTGGCTGAATATTACGGCCATCAGGAATATGAGCGGCGAGGTGGAGCATTACGTCGCCTCGTTCAGTGATATATCCAAGCAGAAGCTCACCGAAGAGCATATCAAGCACCTGGCCCACTACGATGTGCTCACCGGCCTGCCCAACCGGCTGCTCTTCACCGAGCGTTGCAGTCATGCCCTGGAGCATGCACGGCGGGTTGGACACCGCCTGGCGGTACTGATACTCGACCTGGACAACTTCAAGAACATCAACGATGGCCTCGGGTATCCCTCGGGTGACGAGGTGCTGGTGGAGATCGGGGCAAGAATAAAATCGGTGACCCGGGAGGACGATACCGTCGCCAGGCTGGGAGGGGACGAATTCGCGGTGCTGTTGGAGAGCGTGGCGGATGATCAGTCTATTCTCCATGTCATCGAAAAGATCATGTCCAGTTTCGACAGACCCTACGTGACTGGCGAGCAGACACTTCAGCTCAGTGTCAGCATGGGAGTCAGCCTCTACCCGGAAAACGGGACAGACGCCAATATGCTGGTTCGCAATGCCGATGCTGCCCTCTACCGGGCCAAGGAGCGGGGGCGTAATATCTTCTGTTTCTACACCAGCGAGATGACCTGGGCCGCAGTTGAGCGTGTCCAGATGGAGAGCAGCCTGAAAACCGCTCTTGATCAGAACCAGTTCGAGCTCTACTACCAGCCGAAGTTCTCTCCAAAACAGGGAAAGATCGTCGGCGCAGAAGCGCTGATACGCTGGCATCACCCTGAACAGGGCATGGTGATGCCTGACAAGTTCATTCCGATCATTGAAAGAAGCGGCCTGATCATCCCCATAGGCCACTGGGTACTGCGTGAAGCCTGTGCCAAGGCAGCCCGCTGGAAGAGGCTGGGGCTGCTGGAACAGCAGGTCGCCGTCAACGTTGCTGGTCCGCAGATGCTGAGAAGCGATCTGCTGGAAACCGTGAAAGCGGTGCTTGAGGAGACAGGCCTGGATCCCTCGGCACTGGAACTGGAGATCACCGAGACCTTCATCATGCAGCAGGCGGAGAATACCATCGAACTCCTGAAAGAGCTGAGGGCCATGGGCGTCAGCCTGGCAATCGACGATTTCGGCACCGGTTATTTATCCCTCGCCTATCTCAAGCAGCTGCCCATAGACAGGCTCAAGATCGATCGTACCTTTGTCACCAATATCCTCAACGATCCGGACAACAGGGCTATCGCAACCGCGGTGATCGCGCTCGGGCACAACCTGGGACTTAAGGTTACGGCTGAGGGTATCGAGGAGGAGGATCAGGCCAGGTTTCTCTATGCGCTCAACTGTACCGAGGGCCAGGGGTTTCTCTACAGTCCGCCGGTTCCTGCAGACGAGTTCGAGAAGCTGTTGAAGGGATAATCTCCGTTTTTCTCTATAGAGTGCAGTGTCTCGGCCGTCATTCCGGTGAATACCGGAATCTATATGCCACCTGATATTGATCTGGATTCTGGCATTCGCCAGAATGACGAGGCAGTTTATCAATCGAGATTTTGGCATGCCCAGAGTGCTGCTCTGACCTGAGTAGTTGTTTTATTAACCCGGTAACCAAATAGGTTGAGTTCAGTGCTTCAAACATGTTCTTGATCAAGGCGTGGCTCGAAGGTAATGGTTGCTCCATTGGCAAGAGCCATAACGCAGAGCAAGGACATGTTTGAAGCACCTAACATATAGATTTTATACAGGTAGGCCGCAGCGTGCTTGGCGACAGACTGTGTTATCAAAACTTGCTGCAGGAGAGCTGCAGCGGCGTTTTGATGCCTTGTTGTCGCCAAGCGCGCTGCGGCTGAACTCAACCTATTTGATTGCCGGGTTAATAGATATCCAATGGATATGAATACCTGGAGGTTCACTATGAGCGGGATAGAGGCTTCGTTTCCAGACTGCTACATGATCACCGGCAAGTTTGCCGATAACCGGGAGTTCGCCGGGAAGCTGGAGCATGCCCTGCAGCAGGGTAACAGGATTGTGCAGCTTCGCTGCAAGCAGATCAGTGATGCGGATGAATACCTCGCGCTTGCTGAGATCGCCCAGGAGATCTGTGATCGCTATAACACGACACTTCTGCTGGCGACTGACGCCGATACCTTCAAACGATCGGATGCGGGTGGCCTCCATCTCACCAGCCATACCCTGCAGGCGTACGAGCATCGCCCGGTGGAAGAGGGCAAGCTGCTCTCGGTCTCCTGTCATACGGTTGAGGATCTTGCAATGGCCAGGCGGTTGGGGGCGGATATCCTACTGCTCTCTCCGGTCAAGGAGACATCGAGTCATCCCGGTGTGCCAGGTATAGGGTGGCAGGGCTTCCGAGAGATGACTGCCGGGATCGGGCAGCCGGTCTACGCCCTTGGCGGTATGTCGACCTCGGACCTGGATGATGCCAAGAGCGCAGGTGCTGCCGGGGTTGCAGCCATCTCATCGTTCTGGAAATGAGACGGTGTCATCACGGCGGAGATAATGTGAAACCCTCTGCGAACAGTTCAAGGCAGCTCTCGACTGCCTGTTCGTCGTATAGCGTTCCGCGATTCTTCCTGATCTCTTCCAGTGCTTTATCGAGGCCAAGTTCAGGACGGTATGGCCGATGTGACATCATCGCTTCCACGACATCGGCAATCGCCAGAATGCGGGCCTCGATGCAGATCTCCTCACCCCTGAGTCCCAGGGGATAGCCGCTGCCATCCATGCGCTCATGGTGCTGATGGATCATGGTTGCCACCGGCCAGGGAAACTCGACATCTTTCAGGATCTCGTAACCCGCTTCAGAGTGGGTCTTGATGACCGCGAATTCGACCTTGCTCAGTTTCCCGGGGCGGGTGAGAATTTCTGTCGGTAGGGAGATTTTACCGAGATCGTGAATCATGGCGCCCAGGCCAATTCCCTCGATCTCTTCCTGCCCCAGTCCCATTCGCCCTGCAATGGCGACGGCCAGTTCGGCTACGCGGCGTTGATGTCCCGCGGTGTAGGGGTCCCGCTTCTCCACCGTGAGGGCTATGGCCTGAACCGTCTGGCGCAGGGAGCTGAGCAGTTTCTGCTCATGCTCCATCTGTGACTGCTCGGCCAGAACCCTGTCCGTTACATCCTGCACCGTACCGATGGAGCGGACCGCCTCGCCCTGGTCATCCCGTATCTCGTTTGAGATCTCGTGGACGTATCGCACCTCGCCGTCGTCCTTGCGGATGATGCGATGGACGATGTCATAGGGTAGACCGGTCTCGACTGAATAGCCGTAGGCTTCGTCCACCTTCTCGCGATCATCCGGGTGAATGGCGTCCAGAAATGCATCATACGAGGCGCCGAATTTCTCCTGGTCGATTCCGAAGATGCGGTAGATCTGGCTGGACCAGTAGAGGTCATCCTCTTTCAGGTTGAACTCCCAGTTGCCGATGTTTCCAAGGCGCTGTGCCTCTTCCAGCCGCTCATTGCTGACTCGCAGGGCGTCGTTGCTCAGACTGACCGACTCTTCGAGTTCTTTCTGCCGGGATAACTCCCGCATCAGTCTCAAGGTGTTGCTGGAGAGTGATCCGTAGATGGAGAGGATGATGTCGATCATCTTGCGGGTGAAACCGCTCATCTGTTCACCCGCATGTGCCTTGGCCTCGTCCATCGACAGGCCGTCCTTCAGCCCGATCACCAGGTAAGCCATGTAACGGTCGGATTCCAGTATATGGGATGCCAGCCAGCGCACGAGGAAATCGAGGGTGTCCTCTGCCACTTCATGGACAGATTTGTCCTTCTGCTCTGCGATCAACTCGTGAAGTGTTTTGATGAACTCCTGGTGAGTATTGTGGTGCTGGGTCTCCTTGACGTCTCCAGGCAGGTACTCTTTCCAGATCTGCTCTTCGGTTTCAAAGTGATAGACCGTGTAATCCAGTAACTCGTCAAAGATCCCTTTCAGTTCGATGTGACCGGAATGGAAGGCGAACTGGCTTGCCAGCTTGTTCAGCAGGTGAACCAGTTGCCGATGCTGTTCATCTATTTTGGGGAGACCGGTGTTGAAATTGTCATCCCAGGGAAAGATATCGATATCTGCCATGCGCTATGACTTCTCCATGTGCTTTCACGTTCTTATAAGAGCTCACAAAAGGGTTTCAGAAGCTCTCTTTCCAATCTATCCAATTATAGTCAGCAAATACGAAAATTCCTGGCAGCATGATAATGCCCGGTGGACAGGAAGCTAAGCGAGTGGCGTTTGTTGTCGGTCCACTGCTGGCAAGGCACAAATAACCGCAACAGGATTGTGTCAGGCGTTCGGTTAATCTGTTGCGCCTCCAGGTGAGCGCAACACATTGGAACCAGTAATACTCGTCATTCCGGCGTAAGCCGGAATCCATAAGTCGCTGGAAACAGTGGACCCCGGCTTTCGCCGGGGTGACGTTTTATCAATGGGCTTGCAGAACGCCTGGCAGGGTTGAACTGCCACGGCATGAGTTGGTCAGAGTGAACGGATCTTCTCAGCCTGTTCTTCTAGCTTGGCCAGGGCGGAACGGGCGGTGTCGATCTTGTCGCGCTCTTTCTGTACCACCGCCTCGGGTGCCTTGTCGACGAAGTTGGGGTTGGAGAGTTTCTTCTCGATACGCTCGACTTCGCCGGTCTGCTTGTCGATCTCCTTCTGCAGGCGGGCCAGTTCCGCATCCTTGTCGATCAGGCCGGCGAGGGGGATCAGTACCTTCATCTCGCCCACCAGTGCCAGTGCGGACTCGGGTCCCTCGTCGCCTTCGGGCAGGATCTCAACCGACTCGGTTTTGGCCAGGAAGTCGAGGTAGGGGCGGGCGGCAACGGCCCACTCGCGGTCCTGCTCGTTGGTGTTGGCCAGCAGTACGGGAACCGGCTTGCCGGGGGCGATGTTCATCTCGCCCTTGATCTTGCGGATACCGAGGATGAACTGTTTCACCCACTCCATCTCCTGCTCCGCCTCCTCGTTGACCAGGGATTGCCTGGCCGTGGGGAAGGGCTGGTTCATGATGGTGTCTCCTGTGACACCTGCCATGGGACCGGCTTTCTGCCAGATCTCTTCGGTGATGAAGGGCATGATGGGGTGGGCCAGGCGCAGCAGGTTCTCCAGCACCCTGACCAGGGTGCGGCGGGTACCGCGCTTGGCGGCTTCCGAGGCATCAGGATTGTTCAGCACCGGCTTGGAGAGCTCCAGGTACCAGTCGCAGTACTCGTTCCAGGTGAACTCGTAGATCGCCTGGGCGGCGTGGTCGAAGCGGTATCCCTCGATCGCATCGGTCACCGTCTGCTTGGTCTTCTGCAGGCGGGAGATGATCCAGCGGTCGGCCACCGAGCGCTCGATCTCGGCTACCGGTTCGGAGTGGCCGGTACGTGCCGCACCCACACCGCAATCCTCGCCCTCCACGTTCATCATCACGTAGCGTGCGGCGTTCCAGAGCTTGTTGCAGAAGTTGCGGTAGCCCTCGATACGGCCCATATCGAACTTGATGTCGCGGCCGGTGGCCGCAAGTGCCGCAAAGGTGAAGCGCAGGGAGTCGGTGCCGAAGCTGGGGATACCGTCCGGGAACTCCTTGCGGGTCTGCTTCTCGATCTTCTTGGCCAGCTGGGGCTGCATCATGCCGCTGGTGCGTTTCTCCACCAGGGATTCCAGGTCGATACCGTCAATGAGATCGATGGGATCGAGCACGTTGCCCTTGGACTTGGACATCTTGTCGCCGTGGCTGTCGCGCACCAGGCCGTGGACGTAGACCTCGTGGAAGGGCACCTGGCCGTCCATGAACTTGAGGCCCATCATGATCATGCGGGCGACCCAGAAGAAGATGATGTCGAAGCCGGTGACCAGCACGTTGGTGGGGTAGAAGTCCTTCAGGCGCTGGGTATCCTCCGGCCAGCCCAGGGTGGAGAAGGGCCAGAGCGCCGAGCTGAACCAGGTGTCGAGCACATCCTCGTCCTGGCGTAGGGGGTAGCTGGCATCGAAGCCGTGTTTGTCGCGCACCTCCTCCTCGCTGCGGCCGACGTAGACGTTGCCCTCGTCGTCGTACCAGGCGGGGATGCGGTGGCCCCACCAGATCTGGCGGCTGATGCACCAGTCCTGGATGTTACGCATCCACTCGTAGTAGGTGTTCTTCCAGTTGTCGGGCACGAACTTGATGCTGCCGTTCTCCACCGCCTCGATGGCGGGCTTTGCCAGGGGCTCGATCTTGACGTACCACTGGTCGGTGAGGAACGGTTCGATGATGGTGCCGGAGCGGTCGCCACGGGGCACCATCAGCTTGTGGTCGACGACCTTCTCCAGCAGGCCCTGGCTCTCCAGGTCGGCGACGATCTGTTTGCGTGCCTGGTAACGGTCCATGCCGATGTAGGCGGCGGGGATCAGCTCTCCCTCTTCGGCGCTGTTCTCACGGATCGCCGCATCCACGGTGAAGATGTTGATCAGGCCGCCGTGGGCCTGTTCGCTGATCTGGATCTCGTCGCGGTGACGCAGCCACACCTCGTAGTCGTTGAAGTCGTGGGCGGGGGTGATCTTCACGCAGCCGGTGCCGAACTCGGGGTCTGCGTGCTCGTCGGCGACGATGGGAATCTTGCGGCTGGTCAGGGGCAGCTCAACCAGTTCGCCGATCAGGTGCTTGTAGCGCTCGTCCTCGGGGTTTACCGCCACTGCGCAGTCACCGAGCATGGTCTCGGGGCGGGTGGTGGATACCACCAGGTGGCCCTGGCCGTTGCTCAGGGGGTAGCGCATGTGCCACATGTGGCCCGCTTCCTCCTCGTTGAGCACCTCCAGGTCGGAGACGGCGGTGTGCAGCTTGGTGTCCCAGTTGACCAGGCGCTTGCCGCGGTAGATCAGCCCCTCTTCGTAGAGGCGTACGAAAACCTCTTTTACCGCGTTGGAGAGACCGTCGTCCATGGTGAAGCGCTCGTGCTCCCAGTCCAGGGAGGAGCCCAGTCGGCGCAGCTGGCGGGTGATGTTGCCGCCGGATTCGCCACGCCACTCCCAGATGCGATCGATGAAGGCGTCGCGGCCGAGGTCGTGACGGTGCTTGTCCTCGGCTTCCAGCTGGCGCTCCACCACCATCTGGGTGGCGATGCCGGCGTGGTCGGTCCCGGGCTGCCACAGGGTCTTGTCGCCCTTCATCCTGTGGAAGCGGATCAAGGTATCCATGATGGTATTGTTGAACCCGTGGCCCATGTGCAGGCTGCCGGTCACGTTCGGCGGCGGGATCATGATGCAGTAGCTGCCATCCCCCGTCGCTTCCTCGGAAGGTGCGAAGTAGCCGCGCTCTTCCCAGGTCTTGTACCAACGTTGTTCCAGGCTGTGAGGGTCGTAGGTTTTGTCCATGAATTCTTGATCTGTCGTTCGGCTGATAAAAACATCGGATTATACCCCAATCCTTGGGCGGAACGGGGAGCTTTGGGGCAATTTTTCTTGCCACTGCGGGGAGTAATCGACAACTATCGTGGCTACAATCTGAAAGAAAGGCGTTCCCCGATCGGTCAAAGAGAAAAATGATAACCCTTCTGACTTGAGGATCCGATGAGCACAAAACGCATTATCACCTTTCTGATCATTGCCGCCCTGGTGGCATCCTTCTTTATATTCGACCTGGGCCAGTACCTGACCCTGGAGTACATGAAGGCAAAGCAGGCCGAGCTGGAAGGTTTCCGCCAGGAGAACCCCTTTGGCACGGCGGCCGCTTTTTTCCTGGTCTACGTGGCGGTTACCGCGCTCTCCCTGCCCGGCGCAACGGTGATGACCCTGGTGGTGGGGGCTGTTTTCGGGCTCTTCTGGGGCTTTCTGCTGGTCTCATTCGCATCTACCCTGGGGGCGACCCTGGCCTTCCTGGTGGCCCGCTTTCTGCTGCATGATGCCGTGCAGGACCGTTTTGGCGACAAGCTCAGGGCGATCAACGACGGTGTGCGCAAGGATGGCGCCTTCTACCTCTTCGGCCTGAGGCTGGTGCCGATCTTCCCGTTTTTCGTCATCAACCTGGTGATGGGGCTCACCCCGATGCGCACCTGGACCTACGCCTGGGTCAGCCAGGTTGGCATGCTGGCGGGTACCCTGGTCTACGTGAATGCCGGTACCCAGCTGGGTAAGCTCGAGACCCTCTCCGGTATCCTGTCGCCCAACCTGCTGATCTCCTTCGCCCTGCTGGGGGTATTTCCATTGATTGCAAAAAAAGTACTTCAGGTGATCAAGGCCCGCAAAGCGTTGGCCGGTTATCCCAAGCCGGCCAGTTTCGACCGCAACCTGGTGGTGATCGGCGCCGGCTCCGGTGGCCTGGTTTCCGCTTATATCGCGGCCGCGGTGAAAGCGAAAGTCACCCTGATCGAGAAGCACAAGATGGGCGGCGACTGTCTCAATACCGGCTGTGTGCCCTCCAAGGCGCTGATCCGTTCCGCACGATTTCTCGCCCAGACCCGGCGCGCCAGTGAGTTCGGCTTCAAGAGCGCCAGCGCGGAGTTCGATTTTGCCGACGTGATGGAGCGGGTGAGCGGCGTGGTGAAGCAGGTGGAGCCCCACGACTCGGTGGAGCGCTACACCGGTCTCGGCGTGGAGGTGATCCAGGGTGAGGCGAAGATCACCTCGCCCTACAGTGTGGAGGTCAATGGCCAGACCCTGACCACCCGCAATATCGTGGTGGCCACCGGTGCGCGGCCCTTCGTACCGCCGATCGAGGGCATCGACCAGGTCGACTATCTCACCTCGGACAACCTGTGGGAGCTGAGAGAACTGCCCAAGCGCCTGGTGGTACTGGGCGGCGGTCCCATCGGCTGCGAACTGGCCCAGAGCTTTGCGCGCTTCGGTTCCGAAGTGACCATCGTGGAGATGGCCCCGCGCCTGATGATCCGCGAGGACGATGACGTCGCCGCCCTGGTGGCTGAGCGGTTCAGAGAGGACGGTATCGACGTGCGTGCCGGGCACATGGCGAAGCAGTTCAAGGTCGAGGATGGACGCAAGATCCTGGTGGCCGAGTACGAGGGCGAGGCGGTGGAGTTCGAGTTCGACCAGGTGCTGGTGGCTGTGGGTCGTGCGGCGAATGTCTCCGGCTTCGGCCTGGAGGAGCTTGGCGTGCAGATCAGTGACCGGCGCACCGTCGAGGTGAACGAGTTCCTGCAGACCAACTTCCCCAACATCTATGCCTGTGGCGATGTGGCCGGTCCCTACCAGTTTACCCATACCGCGGCTCACCAGGCCTGGTACGCCTCGGTCAACTCCCTGTTCGGCATGTTCCGCAAGTTCAAGGTGGACTACTCGGTGATACCCTTCGCCACCTTCACCGATCCGGAAGTGGGCAGGGTAGGGCTCAACGAACTGGAGGCCCAGCAGAAGGGTGTGCCCTACGAGGTGACGGTCTACGAGCTGGATGACCTGGACCGGGCCATTGCCGATGGCGAGGCGTTCGGCTTCGTCAAGGTGCTCACCGTGCCGGGCAAGGACAAGATACTCGGTGCCACCATCGTCGGTGATCATGCCGGCGATCTGATTGCCGAGTTCGTTGCCGCCATGCGCCACGGTTTCGGTCTCAACAAGATTCTCGGCACCATCCATATCTATCCCACCTGGACCGAGGGCAACAAGTACGCCGCCGGTAACTGGAAGCGGGATCACAAGCCCGAAAAGGTGCTGCAGTGGGTGGAGCGGTTCCACGCCTGGCGTAGAGGAAGTTAAACCCCAATAAGGTTAGAATGGAACGGCCCCGTCGATCACGACGGGGCCGTTTTTCGTTTCAGGACGGTGGTAATGGATAAGAGAACTGTTTCCCTGGTGCTGGGCAGCGGTGGTGCCCGCGGCCTGGCCCATATCGGCATCATCCAGTGGCTGAATGAGAACGGTTACCGCATCGAGTCCATCTCCGGCTCCTCCATGGGGGCGCTGATCGGGGGCATCTACGCTGCGGGTGAACTGGATACCTACGCCCGGTGGGTGCGGGCGCTGGATAAGGTCGACGTACTGAAGCTGGTGGATTTCTCATTCCGCAGCAGCGGCCTGATCAAGGGGGAGAAAGTGATCGAAACCCTGCGTGAGCTGATCGGTGATCGCAATATCGAGAACCTGCCCATCTCCTTCACCGCGGTGGCCACCGATATCGATAAACAGAGGGAGGTGTGGCTCAACAAGGGGTCGCTGTTCGATGCGATCAGGGCCTCCATCGCTATTCCCACCGTTTTCACACCGGTGGAGTACCGCGGAAGAACCCTGGTGGACGGTGGCCTGGTCAACCCCATACCCATAGCACCCACGCTACGGGACAAGACTGATATCACCATCGCTGTAAACCTGAGTGCAAACGCCGATCCGGGCCTGGAGAAACCCTCCACCTGGGACGAGCTCAAGGAGAACGGCAAGGGTTACCAGAACAGGATTACGGACCTTATAGAGAGACTCGGCAACAAGGCGGACGACAGGTTCGGAAGCAATCCCCTGAAAAACGTACCCGGGGAGATCGGCAGCTATCAACAGAAGATCCACCAGTTCGTCGACGGATTGCAGCAGAAGCTGGGGCTTCCCGACGAGGAGGAGATGGGGATCTTCGAGGTGGTTTCAGGCTCTATCGAGACCATGCAGAACCTGATCACCCGTTTTCAACTGGCCGCTTACAGCCCGGATGTGATCATCGATATTCCCATCAACAGCTGCACCTTTTACGAGTTCTACCGAGCAGAGGAGATGATCGAGCTCGGTCGGGCAGTGGCGGGAAAAACCCTAGAGAAGTGAGTATGGCAGCGGCACGTCACCCGGTTGAAAAAGTGGTGTCCGGCGGGCAGACCGGCGTGGATCGCGCTGCACTGGATGTGGCGCTGGCGCTCGGTATTCCGTGTGGAGGCTGGTGTCCCAGGGGGCGCCGCGCACTGGATGGTGTGCTGCCCGCAAGATACCCGCTGCAGGAGACACCATCAAAGGCGTACAACGTTCGTACCGAGTGGAACGTTCGCGATACGGATGCCACCCTGATTCTCAACGAGGGGGCGTTGGAGGGTGGTACCGCGGTGACCAAGGTCTATGCAGAACAGCATGGTCGTCCCTGCCTGGTGATCGCTCTTGATCAGCCCCATGACATGGATGCGGTCGATGCATGGCTCACCGAGAACCGGGTAGAGGTACTCAACGTGGCGGGCCCCAGGGAGGAGAAATGCCCGGGGATCCATGCCAGGGCCAGTGAGTTTCTAAGGGCACTGCTAACGGGATAAACAGCCGGGGAACGGTGTCAGGCAGAGTCTGTCGCGGGATGATGCAATTGATCATTCCCCGCTGCCATAAGGTCAGCGGGGAAAGTTGTAAAATCTATCCCTAGGTAGGTTGTCAGCAAGAGTGGCAGTAAGCCGCCGGCAGTCCCGCCAGGCGGCAAACATGCTTGCAGCCTCCCTTGGGAAAAACCTCCTCAAGTGTCTTGCGGGTACAGCCCCATTCCCTGATTTTCTCACCGACCTCGTTTATCAGGATCCGTGGTGATGGAGGGACATCGAACTCGTAATAAAATTCCCTGGCAAACCTGATAGCCGCCCAATGACACTCTGTAAGCTCCAGGCCGTCGTGGATCGCCATTTCCCGGGCAACGCTTTCGTCCCAATCATCGAAGCTGACGAGAAATCCGTGCGGGTTGAGCGGTACCGTTCTTCCATTGACTTCAAGTTGATTCATGACTCTCCTCCTCTGTGTCATCCCTGCGCATATAGTTGTGGTGGCCTGTTGTGCACGGCGGTCAATGAAGGGAGGTTGTTGTTATTGTTCGGGTCGAAAGATGCTGCATTCCGGTTTCAGTGACCGCCTGCAATACCCTCGATTCGACCCTCTATTCCTGAACAGAAATTAGGGAAATGTTGCGGAGTCGTGTCGATGGAAAAATAACACTGATTTTCGTGACATTATTCGTTAATCGTGAAGCCAGGGCAATCAGCCTATGCGGTTTGAATATCAAATGTTGATCAGGATCAATAAATGGCCTGCCATCATAAGATTATGAAAATATTAATAAAAAATTAGATAAATCGGAGTTATGGGGAAGGATGCGAACCATAAGCTCAACTGTTGGCTCAGCAGTTGTTGTATTTACTCCATCAAGCACAGGCAGGGGGGATGAGCCTAACCAATGAACCGGGCTATCGCCGGGTGAGGGCATCTCATTTCGCTCTCAATTCTTACTAACCGACAGGAGATGGATAGGGTCTCCAGGAGAGATGATCCGAGTCAAATTTTGACAGGATCCGATTGACAATTGTCAATGGCATAAGTAAATTAGAATACGCTTATTAAATGAAGCTGAAACACTCTTTTGCGAGTAGTAGATGAGCAGTTTTCAGGAATGCAAAGGGGATATCTGATGTTAAAGGCAGTACTGGGTTTCATTGCGGGCGTGGTTCTGACAATGGCTGTGGCGGTGGTATTCGCCGGCAGCTTCATGTTCAACGAGTTCGAGAGTCCTTTTGGCGTCGAGGAGACCGCCGCAAGGATTCAGGCCAATATCGAAGGCCTCTCCGAGGAGAAGGGCTGGAAGCTCTCCGCCTTGAGGGATCCGGGCAAGGCCGTGGCGGCGGCGGGGGGCAATGTTCTGCCCGTACTGCTGGTCGAGGCCTGCAGCACGGCATATTCCAAGCCCCTGCTCAAGGATGACGATACACGCATTCTCTCCATTCTGATGCCCTGCAGTATCAGTATCTACAAGAAGGATGATGGAAAGACCTATGTCGGCCTGATGAATGCCGGGCTGATGGGCAAGCTTTTCGGCAGCAAGGTCGCCTCCATCATGGAACAGGTGGCCGCAGACCAGGCCGAGTTCATCAAGTTCGATCCGAAAAAGCCGGCACCTCCGCTGCAGAGACTGCGTCCCGGCGGTGGAGCCGCAGGCGGTAATGGCGATGCCAGCGGTTGTTGATTGCCTTCTGTTGCAATCGTGTCTGTCACTCTCTTTTTCGGAGTAAATTATGAACAGGATAGGACTCAATATCGGTCGGGGTCTGCTCCTCGCCGGCCTGCTTATTCTCGTGGGTGGAGCCCAGGCCAAGCCTGAAGAGGGCGTGGCCAGTGATGTGCCCAAGCACATTGGTGCCATGCAGACAAAAGGATCCGGTTCCACCGCTGATCACTCGAAGTTCGAAGAACTGCAGGTGGATTTCAAGACAGGACCCGAGGTGACCAGGGCCTGCATCGGCTGCCACACCGAGGCCGCCAGGCAGGTGCACCGGACCAAGCACTGGACCTGGGAATTTCTCAACCCGGAGACCAGCCAGAAGCTGGGCAAGCGGAATGTGATCAACAACTTCTGTACCTCGGTGCAGTCGAACCAGACTTTCTGCAGCGCCTGTCACGTGGGTTATGGCTGGAAGGATGACAGCTTCGATTTCACCGCCGAGGAGAACGTCGACTGCATCGTCTGCCATGACACCACCGGCAGCTACAAGAAGATCCCCGGGCTTTCAGGTCATCCCAATTACAAGATCATGGAGTTCCCTCCTCACTCCGGTAAGTTTCGTGAGCCTGTCGATCTGCAGAGACTGGCCCAGAATGTCGGCAAGACCAGCCGTAAGAGCTGTGGCGCCTGCCACTTCTACGGCGGTGGCGGCAACGCGGTCAAGCACGGTGACCTGGACAGCTCCCTGAACGAGCCGAAACGCTACCTGGACGTGCACATGGATGCCCAGGGGCTCAACTTCAGCTGTGGCAACTGCCATCTCAGCGACTCCCACGAGGTGACCGGCAGCCGCTATGCCACCACGGCTTCCGACGATAAAGGCGTGCTGATCCGTGGCAGCAACCAGGAGCGCAACCCGACCACCTGTGTCGCCTGCCATGGCAATACCCCGCACAGCGAAGAGCAGGCCAAGCTCAACGATCACACCGATCGTGTCGCCTGTCAGACCTGCCATATACCCGAGTATGCCCGTGGTGACCTGGCAACCAAGATGACCTGGGACTGGTCCACTGCCGGCAGGCTGGATGAGAACGGAAAACGCATCCAGACAAAAGGCAGTGATGGACGGGTGATCTATGACAGCAAGAAGGGTGACTTCACCTATGACCGTTACGTGATTCCCGAGTACGCCTGGTTCAACGGTGAGATCAAGTACACCCTGTTCGGCGACAAGGTGGACGCAAACGGTACCGTGAAGATCAACGAGTTCCTGGGTAGCGCCGATGAGCCGGATGCGAGGATCTGGCCCCTCAAGGTATTCCGTGGCAAGCAGCCATACGACGTGGGTAACCAGACCCTGGCGATATTCCACACCGCGGGCAAGACCGACGACGCCTACTGGAAAGGCTATGACTGGGAGCGCGCTCTGAAAACCGGCATGGCCAAGGCCGGTGCGGAGTACAGCGGTGAGATGGACTTCGTCGCCACCGAGATGAGCTGGCCCATCACCCACATGGTGGCACCCAAAGAGGATGCCCTGAGCTGCGCCCAGTGCCACAAGAAAAACGGGCGCCTGGAAGGGGTCGAGGGGATCTACATGCCGGGACGGGACGCTAGCCCGCTACTGGACAAAATCGGTTTCACCCTGGCATTGCTCGCCCTGCTGGGTGTGGCGTTCCACGGCCTGGTCCGTGTTGTGATGAACAAGAGGGGCTGAACCATGAGCGAAAGAATCTACATATTCAAACGTTTCGAACGTTTCTGGCACTGGTCACAGGCCCTGCTGATCATCTTCATGATGGTCACGGGCTTCGAGGTGCACGGCACCTACGAATTCCTCGGATACCAGCAGGCCAGTGAACTGCACTCGACTGCAGCCTGGGCATTGATCACTCTCTGGGTGTTTGCCATCTTCTGGCACTTCACCACGGGGGAGTGGAAACAGTACATCCCCACGCTGGAGAAGGTTCAGGCGATGGTGCGCTACTACCTCACCGGCATCTTCAGCCATGCGCCACACCCGTTCAAGCAGACCGCCCTGCGCAAGCACAACCCCCTGCAACGCCTGGCTTACCTCTTTGTGAAGCTGATGATCAATCCGCTCATATGGGCAACCGGCCTACTGTACATGTTCTACAACGACTGGGCCGAATGGGGGCTGGGCTGGCTACCCCTGGAGTGGATTGCAGTGCTGCACACGATCGGAGCGTTCATGATGCTGATCTTCTTTATCGTGCACGTCTACCTGATCACCACGGGCCACACCGTCTCCTCCCACCTGAAGGCGATGATCACCGGCTGGGAGGAGGTTGAGGACTGACTCTCATGCGCCTCGGGACCTCGCTTTTTCTGCTGCTGATCACCACGGTAACCGCATCGGCCTCTCCCACGGAGGAGGCCGAGGGTATACCGCATGTGAACCAGAAAGCGAGGGCCAGTTATCTAGACTACCGTTATGCAGACGGCCACAAGGCCTATGCCATTGCCCCGGGGGGGAGCTGGAGCTGGGTCTCCGGGGCAGCGTCGACAGAGGCCGCCTCGAACGGGGCACTCGCAGCCTGTGGCAGACGCACCCGACAGCGCTGCATTCTCTATGCGCTGAATGACGAGGTGGTGTTCGATCGCAACGAATGGGTCAGCTCCTGGGGGGAGGGAGTGTCTGAATCGACAGCGCTTTCCATTGAACTTGGAACCCTGGTCGGGGAGCGTTTCCCCAACCTGGCCTGGCACGACCGTTCAGGGCGGGCAGGGAGTATTGAAAAGCTCCAGGGCCGTTTCGTGTTCGTGCACTTCTGGGGCTCCTGGTGCCCGGTCTGCATGCGGGAGCTGCCCCAGATCGAGCGCTTTCAGCAGGTATTGAAGGAGCGCCTGGGTGACAGGGTGCAGATCGTTCTGCTCCAGGTCAGGGAACCCTTCAGTGAAGGCCTGGGCTGGGCCCGGGAGAACGGCCTGGTGGCTCTCCCCCTGTTTGATTCAGGGGCAACTTCGCAAGAGGAGAGCAGCCTTCTGCTGGAGGATGGGAGCCGAATCGAGGATCGCCGGTTGGCAAGGGTGTTTCCCACCAGTTACGTACTCGATCCCAGGGGAGTGATTCTCTTCAGGCACAACGGGGCCATCGAAAACTGGAACGAGTACCTGCCCCTGCTGGAGCACGCGGCAGCCCATCACGCCGACCAGCAGATCGCCGGGATTCTACCCAGGTAGAGAAACTCCACCCCATCGGCAGCTACCAACCCTTTGTCAGGCTGCGCCGCAGTCTGAACCGGGCATCTCCTGCCCGCTCTTGCATTCACATATCGCCTCTTGGGCAGCCCACGCTGCCTATTTCCAGGATCCGCTGAAAGACTGGGACAGCATAGGGAAATGATGAGAGAATACCCGTTTACTTATTGCCAGGACTGTTTTGTAGCCTGCCGGATCCTCAGGCGCGTTGTAAACCGATACAAAAGGCAGCCTGCTGTTTTCCGGACATAGAGAAGAGATTTAGATGAAGATTGCGTTGATTACAGGTATCACAGGCCAGGATGGCGCCTACCTGGCGGAATTTCTGCTTGAAAAGGGTTATGAGGTGCACGGAATAAAACGTCGTACCTCCTTATTCAATACAGACCGAATCGATCACCTTTACCAGGATCCACACGAGAAAGATCGCCGTTTTATCCTCCATCACGGTGACCTGACGGACAGTTCAAGCCTTATCCGGATCATTCAGCAGGTACAGCCTGACGAGATCTACAACCTGGCGGCCCAATCCCACGTGGCAGTGAGTTTCGAAGAGCCGGAGTACACGGCCAATTCCGATGCCCTGGGTGCCCTACGCATCCTCGAAGCGATCCGCATACTCGGGCTGGAGAAGAAAACCCGCTTCTACCAGGCATCCACCTCCGAACTCTTCGGCAAGGTACAGGAGATCCCGCAGAACGAGAACACGCCGTTTTATCCCAGAAGCCCCTATGCAGTGGCAAAGCTCTACGCTTACTGGATCACCGTCAACTATCGCGAGGCATACGGCATCTACGCCTGTAACGGTATTCTGTTCAACCACGAATCGCCGGTCAGGGGCGAAACTTTCGTAACCCGTAAGATCACCCGGGCACTGGCACGCATCAAGCTGGGACTGCAGGATTGTCTCTATCTCGGTAACCTCAATGCCAAGCGTGACTGGGGACATGCAAAAGACTACGTCGAGATGCAGTGGCTCATGTTGCAGCAGGAGCAGGCCGAGGATTTTGCCATCGCCACCGGTGTGCAGCACAGTGTCCGTGATTTCGTCAACGCAGCCGCTGCAGAACTCGATATGCAGATCGAGTGGCAGGGTGAGGGTGTGGACGAGACCGGTAGCTGGGAAGGGAGGACCATCGTTCAGGTCGATCCCCGTTATTTCCGCCCCACCGAGGTTGAGACACTGCTCGGGGATCCCTCGAATGCCAAGGAGAAACTGGGCTGGGAACCGAAAATCAGTTTCGAGGAGCTGGTGGCAGAGATGGTGCGTGAGGATTTCGTGATCGCCGAACGGGACGAGCTGATCAAGCGTCACGGATATAAGTCCATGGATTACCATGAATGAACGGGCAGCCTAAAATCTACGTGGCCGGGCATCGCGGGATGGTCGGCTCGGCCATCGTCCGCCAGTTGCGTGATCGGGGACAGAATGAGATTGTCACCCGGACCCATGCAGAGCTTGATCTGACTGAACAGGCCGCGGTACACGAATTCTTCGAACGTGAACAGCCGGACCAGGTCTACCTGGCCGCGGCCAGGGTGGGTGGCATCCACGCCAACAATACCTACCCGGCCGAATTCATCTATCAGAACATGATGATCGAGGCCAACATAGTCGAAGGGGCGTTCCGCAGTGGCGTGAAGAAACTCCTTTTTCTGGGTTCGAGCTGCATCTATCCGAAGTTTGCGGACCAGCCAATGAAAGAGGAGGCATTGCTCACCGGCGTTCTGGAGCCGACCAATGAACCCTACGCCATTGCCAAGATCGCCGGTATCAAGTTGTGCGAGAGTTACAACCGCCAGTATGGTGAAAGCCACGGCATCGATTACCGAAGTGTCATGCCCACCAACCTGTACGGTCCGGGTGACAACTATCACCCGGAAAACAGCCACGTGATTCCCGCGCTTATCCGCCGTTTCCACGAAGCCAGGGAGGCCGCTGCCCCCAGCGTGACGGTCTGGGGAACAGGTACTCCGAAACGTGAATTTCTTCACGTGGACGACATGGCAGCGGCATCCATACACGTCATGAACCTGGGGCAGCAGGATTACCAGGCCCATACCAGTCCCATGTGCAGCCATATCAACGTCGGCTTCGGCAGCGATATCACCATTAAAGAGCTCGCGGAAACTGTTGCAAGAGTGGTCGGGTACCGGGGTGAGATACTGTTCGATACCACGAAGCCGGATGGTACACCGCGCAAGCTCATGGACAGCGCCCGGCTTAACCGGCTGGGATGGCAGCCTGAAATCCCCCTCGAAGCGGGACTCGAGAATGCTTACAGGGAGTATTGCAAGACGATATGAACATTCTTGTTTGTGGTGGTGCGGGATATATCGGTTCCCACATGGTCAAATCGCTGGCCGCGAACGGCCACAGCGTGGTTACTTTCGATAACCTCTCTACAGGGCATCCACAGGCAGTCAAATGGGGTGAGTTCGTAGAGGGTGATCTGCTCAGCACGGAGGTGCTTGGCAGGCTGTTCCAGTCGCGGCAGTTCGACGTGGTGATGCACTTTTCCGCGCGTTCCCTGGTCGGGGAGTCCGTTGAGAAACCCGCGCTCTACTACCAGAACAATGTGGTCGGCACCTTCAATCTCCTGGAGGCGATGCGCAAACACGGTGTCAATCGATTTATCTTCTCTTCGACAGCATCGATTTTCGGTAACCCGGTACAGGACAAGATCGCCGAGGATCATCCCAAGGCTCCGGTCAACCCCTATGGCCGCACCAAGCTGATGGTTGAAAACATCCTGCAGGATTTTGCTCACGCCTATGGACTCAACTCGGTGAGCCTGCGCTATTTCAACGCGGCGGGTTCCGATGCGGCGGGTGAACTGGGAGAGGAGCATGATCCGGAGACCCACCTGATACCCAACATCCTCAGGGCTGCAAAGGGAGAGGAGGGCACCTGCCTGAAGATTTTCGGTGACGACTACCCCACAATCGATGGAACCTGTATACGGGACTACATCCATGTAGAGGACCTGTGCGACGCTCATCTCAGGGCGATGGATTACCTGGATGGAGGGGCGTCCGGAGCCTGTGCCTTCAATCTCGGCAACGGCAGCGGTTTCAGTGTAAAGCAGGTTCTGAACGCGGCAGAGAAGGTGGTGGGGTGTGAGATTCCCAACCAGGTCGCAGGGCGCAGGGCGGGCGACCCCGCCGTACTGGTCGCTGACAGCAGCAAGGCCAGAGAACAGCTCGGATGGGCACCGGCTTATACCGATATCGAGGAGATCATCGCCACGGCCTGGAACTGGATGCGACAGGGCAGCCGTTTCCGCTAGACTGCTGTTGCCGGTTCAGCTGCGTTTCAACATCAGGTTCACGTTGACGAGACCGGCGGTGGCACCGCCACGCACAATGATCGTCTCCGTGCTTATCCCCTCTGTTATCGCCAGCTTGCTGAACCATGCCGTCAGCTTGTCGAAGGATACTTCCTGCAGCTGAATCCGCACCTTCTGTTCCCCTTCGGGTGTGATTCTCCTGATCGCTGAATTGAGTCCATACAGCTGGCTGCTCTTTTCGATGACCGAGAGAAGAGATTCAGTGCTACTGTCAGGTGCATGGGAAACACGACGTGAGAGGCTCTGGTATTCATCTGAAATCGCCTGCAGCCTGGCAAGCTGTGCCTGTGATCCCTTCAGAATCGATTCCGCTTTTTCAATGCTCTGCTCGGCCGGCACGTATACCACGAGGTAAAGCAGCAGTAACAGAGAAACCGCTGTGCCCAATGCCAGGGATAGGCGCTCTCTTGGGTTCATGGTCGACCACCACCTCTTCATACCCGTCCCTTTATCTCCAGTCGGCTCTCGAATCCCTGCTCATTGGAGGTCGCTGAGAGCACTTCGACCTTGAGCTTTCCCGATATCTCCAGGCGCTGTTTCAACCGCTTGATGCTGCCTACGCTTCGGCCCTGAAGTCTTATCTGCATTACGCCATGTCTGAACTCAAGTCCGGTCATCTGCAGAGAACTGTCCTGCCGTAGCGCGTTGCCGGTATGGTATAGAAGGTCCAGCATGGCATCGCGACCCTGGCTGGCAGCGTTGCGTCGTTTTGCCAGTTGCTGCCCGGCCTGAACGATGGGGTCCACCACGCGGGTGATCTCGGGAAAAGTGTCCCGGAACAACTGTTCGATACGCTCATCGACTGAAGTCTGTTCTGTTTGCAGTTGCCAGTAGTGGTAACCGGTTGAGCCAAGATGCAGTGCCAATGCCAGTGCCCCAATGGCTGCCGTAGCGAGCCAGCCCTTCGAAGAGCCGGCGTTCGCCTGGCGGGGTGCACCCTGCATCAGGTCGATCTCCTGGTGCTTCACCGCTTCCCTGCAGAATAGCGACAGTTCGTTTTCCGGGAGAGTGTGCCGGTCAACCTTGCAACCCAGTGCCTCCAGTTGAGCAGCGGTGCCTGACATCCGGTCATCGGTCCATAACGCGACAGTGGGTGGCGGGGTGTCTCCCCGCTCATCGAGCAATCGCTTCATGAGGGGGATGGCGCTTTCGGTTTCCAGGGCCGTGCCGAGATCACCGTCATATTTCAGAATGGTGCGATGCTGCTGCTCCAGGATTGCCCAGTCATGTTCATTCAAGGGCAGGAGTGTACTCTCGGGCACCATTCTGAAGGGATAGAGTTCCGACGATCGCAGGGTCTCCAACCAGTGATCGAGACGCTCTTTCCGTATGGCTGCCGCTGTGATACGCCCATCCGGTTGCCGGCGTCCATGTGCAAAACAGAGCTGCTCGACGTCGTCTGCCAGTTGCTCTTCGAGGGTGTAGGCGATCAGGTCACCGGTGATGCGTCCTTTTCCGGGGATCTTGACCATGGTCAGCAGAACCTCGTCTCCTGGCACAAGCAGTACCAGGCGTTGACGGTTGGCGTGGGATGACAGCTGTTGCAGGTCACCGGTGATGGTATCGCCTTTAGGTTTTCCGTTGTCGTCAACAGGCAGCCAGTTATACCGCCCACCCATGGTGGCGGGTGCCCTGACCAGTAACAGCTCACTCATCAAAGACTCCTTTTCGTTTACGCCTGACAACCCGAAGAGCGCCCTCGCCAGGACGATGGATGGTAGAGGTGAAGCGCAGTTCTACCCTGTCCATCTGTATATCGCCGCTTACCTGAAAATAGGTGCTGCTGAGAGCGATGCCGTTGTCGTCCAACTCCAGGCCGGCCAGGGTGGGATGCTGCAGAAACTGCTCAATGGTCCCGTAGGGTGAATCTTTCATCTCGGCGATAAGAGCTGCCGCATCCTCTAGCGTCAAACCCTCCGCAATACTTGCCAGCACTGCCGGTGTCGCACTGTTCACATTGATCGCCGTGTATTCAGGGAGTGCAGTCACATGGAGGCGGAGACTCTTATAGACACTCTTTTCAAAGCCTTCGATCAACAGAAGTTCGCTGATGTCACCCAGGGGACGATCTGCCGTACGGTAGGGGGGGGAGCGATCCAGGTAGGTGCTGTCCTCTGCACCTGCCGGGTAACGCACCAACTGGTCGGGGTCCATCCAGTCGACCAGCGCATCGGCCAGTGTTGTGGGATGTCCCAGGTGTTGGAGCAGGCGGTGAAAGCGCAGCAGGTCTGGTTCACTGATCTTCCTGCCGGAGACCAGGTTGTTGATATTGAACCTTCCCTGCAGATCCTCGATCTCGGCCATGAGTGATCCGTTCTCTATGCGGGTCGGTGCAATGGCCCTGTTCCATGAGTCTGTAGCGCTGTCTGTAAGGTTCTCCTGCCGGTCTCTGGCGAGGCGTTCCCTGGCCCACGTCTCGATACCGAAAGCGTACTGCCAGGCCTGTTCCATGCGGAGCAGGTTATCCGTCTTGCGTATATCGACCTGCTGCCGGGTGGCCATAGCAACCGCCGTGATGGTTGAAATGGCGACAACCAACAAAACGGTCAGCAGTGCCACGCCGGATTCCCTGCCTGTTGGCTTTTTCATTGTGCCACCATGAATACTCTCTGGACTTCACCCCAGCGTTCGGTTGTCAGGGTCACCTCCACGGCCCTGGGCAGGGGGTGGTCAAGACCTTCGGCAACCTGGGGCGGCCAGTGCTCATACCACTGTTCGCCAAGGAAACGGACTTCCATGCCGGACAGGTTATCCATAAGCTCGATACTGGCGGGCTTGCTTCCCTGGTAAAGATCGAGAACCGGCCAGTTCAGTCGAAGCAACCGGCCTTCATCCAGTTGGTAGGCGATACGCTGCAGGGAGACACGCTCACTCTCCATTCCGATTTTTCCACCCTGTACGAATACCAGGCTGTTCTCCCCAGTCTCCTGGAACATGGCTGGATTGCTGTCGCCGAACGGGTCACGGGTTTCACGGTCGACAGCTTGTGAGAGGTCCTGCTGCATGAAGAGGAAGGCGGTCTGCAGCCGGCCCAGCCGGGTGGCGATTCTGTCGGTGTGCTCCCGGCTGTCGAGAAGCGTGCGCAGTCCACTGAAAACCATCAGCGACAGGGTGGCAAAGATTGCGATGGCAACCAGCAGTTCCAGCAGGGTAAAGCCCCTTGTTTTTGATTTCCCGATCACTGTTCGACCCCGATAAATCCAATCATGCGGGCCTCGACGGATTGCGGGTACTCCGCAGGGCTGACTTCGATTTCAGCGCGCAGCACGTGCTGATCACCGGTTGTACTCGTCTTCAGCCGCCAGTGCCACTCTCTGCTGGCGAGGATCTCCTCGCCCTCCTGGCTGCCAGGTATAGCGGCTGACTCTCCGAGCTGGAGCAGATTCAGGCGGTTCGCTGCCAGCCAGCTGGCAAAGGTGCGTGACTCCAGGTAGGCCTGGTTGGCGGCATTTTCCCCGGCGCTCTTCACCAGGGCACTCATCGAGATCACCACTACAGCGAGCGCCACCAATACCTCGAGCAGGGTAAAGCCTTTGCTCCTGTCTGCGTTCAAAGCCCACCCCTGACTGTTTCAAAATTTATCTGGCCGCTAGCGAGGCCTGTTATCCTGATATGGGATTCGGCATTGGGATCATGAAGCAGGAGTTCGAATGGTGAGATCTCCCCGGTGGGAAGAAAGAGGAGGTCCGGTACCGGCCGGTTATCCTGTTTCGAATCATTGAGATAGCGATCTGTGTCTTCCCCTGTCAGCTGAACCAATCGCCATGTTTCGGGCAGGGCACCTTTCCTGGGGGAGAAATCGGCATCCGGTGCTACCCAGCCATCATGCAAAGCGACCAGGAAACCGTAACCTGTGGGATGCAGTGTTACACCCACGGGACGCCCCTGCAGTATCGACTCCTGCATGGCCAGGGAGAACCGGTTGACGATACGCTGGGCCTCTGTCTTCAGTCGCCGGTCATTGCCGACACTACCGACAGAGAGCGTGGCGAGACCGCTGATCAGGCCAATGATGAGGACTACGACCAGCAGTTCCAGCAGGGTATAACCGGTTTGGGTGAGGGGTATCCTGTTCACATCCTGCAATGCGATCTACTCGATATTCCAGCTGCCGATATCGGCATTGACACCGGTTCCGCCGCCCACTCCGTCAGCACCCAGGGAGTAGAGGTCGTAATCACCATGGGAGCCGGGTTGAAGGTAGAGGTAGGTATTGCCCCAGGGATCCTTGGGGACCCTCTCGATATAACCACCCTCTTTCCACCTGGCACCTGACGCCAGGTCAGCGGGCCTCTCGACCAAGGACTCGAGCCCCTGCTCGGTGGAGGGGTAGTCGAAGTTGTCCAGGCGGAAGAGATTCAGCGCCGCTTCCAGGGTGCGGATATCCTGTTGCACCCTCGAGACTCTCGCCTCGTCCGGACGGCTCATGATATTGGGTACCACGATGGCGGCCAGAATGCTCAGGATCACCACCACGACCATGATCTCAATAAGTGTAAAACCCTCATTTTTTCCCTTGCCAAAGCCCCTGGTCTCCACGCTTACGATCTGCACAACAAACTCCTGAACCTCATGTTAAAAAACTGTCGATATTTTCCCTGGCTGGTTCCGGGGCGGCCATCGGGCGCAGGACACAATGTGTCAGGCCGGTGGCTTCGCGATGACGGGTCTCGAAGGTTTATCTGCCCGCGCGTTGTTTTGGAATGATTATATGATGTAATATAACTTTTATTCCTAAAATGCTCCATAGCCGAAAATCCATTTAAGGGATTATTTGTGAACGCCGGGATTTCATTCGACAGATTGTTGCTACCGATGGCCCTGTTGGGAGCAACCGCTCTACTTCTTATGGCCGGTTATCGGGCGGGTGTGATGCTTTACGACAAGGGGCAGAGCGCAACTGCAGGTCAACAGGTCGTGACTGTCCGGTCAACCCGGGCGGCTTCCCGGGAGCGGGCTCCGAACTATGCTGAGCTTTCCGGATGGCATCTGTTCGGAATATCACAAGTTCAAGCGAACACCCCTGAGAAGAGGGTTGTCTCAGCCCCGGAGACCCGGCTGAACCTGGAGTTGCTCGGTATCTTTGCGGATAAGAACGGTTCCGCCGGCTGGGCCATCATTTCAGAGAGGGGAGGGGATCAGAAGAGCTACCGTCCAGGGGATCGGCTGCCCGGAAATGCTGTCCTCGAAGCGATTGGGTCAGGCAAGGTGACACTCCGGCGCAACGGGCGCTATGAGTCGCTCTCCATTAAAAAACAGACACTGGGGGACCATGCCATCAGAAAAACAGTAACGAGGAAGCAGTGAGGTAAAGGTATGGGTGCTGAGAATAGAGAACGTCCGGTGGGTGAGAAAAGATTGGCTATGTCCGATTCATGAGACCCCCCGTTCCTATTACCGACTGATTCCATACACACCGCAGCTTCCACGGCCCTGACAATTCGAAAAGTCATTATGTTCAGATATCTAATCACATCTCTTCTCTTATCCCTGATGCTCTGCTCGCCACAACTGTCAGCTGAGAAATCAGCTGAATCCCAGACGATGACCCTGAATCTGAACAATGCGGATATCAGGGCCTTCATATCCACTGTCTCGGAGATAACGGGAAAGACCTTTATCATCGATCCGAGGGTGAAAGGTAATGTGACCGTGGTGTCGGCAGCACCCGTGGCGCCAGACAGCATCTACGAGATTTTCGTCTCTGTGCTCAAGGTGCACGGTTATGCAGTCGTGCCCAGCGGTGAGGCGATCAAGATCCTGCCACAGGCTTATGCCTCGAAAGACAGCGCGCCGCTCGTATCCGCCAGGGTGACGGGCAACGGGGATAAGCTCGTGACCCGGGTGATAAAAATCCATCACGCCGATGCGGTACAGATGGTGCCGATACTCCGTCCGCTGCTTCCCCAGCAGGCCCATCTTGCAGCCCATCCCGTCAGTAACACGCTGGTGGTGGCTGATAGCGCAGCCAATGTGAACCGTGTAGCTGAGATTGCCAAACGCATGGATCGACCGAGCGATCTTGACGTTGACATCATCCCCCTACGTCACTCGCAGGCGTCTGAGTTGGCTGAGACCCTCGCTTCACTTGTGAAGAAATCAACGGCTAAGTCTGGCAAGGCACCCGTCGACAATACCTTGATTGCGGATGTGCGCACCAATAGTCTGATTCTGGGTGGTGATTCCGGTTGGCGCAGCAGTATCCGACTGCTTATCGCCCAACTGGACAGAGAGGTGTCCAATGAGGGTGACACAGAGGTTGTCCCGCTTCGTTTTGCCGATGCCAAGAAGCTGCTGGATGTGCTGCGCGGTGTTGGAGATCAACAGCTCAAATCCGATGTCGGTAAAGGCAGTAACCGCCTGGCCGGGGCAGGGGGGCGCTTCGATATCCAGGCGGATGAAGCGACCAACTCGCTGGTGATCACCGCACCGCCCTTTCTGATGCGATCCCTGAAGTCAGTGGTGAGCGACCTCGACGTGAGGCGTGCCCAGGTGCTGATCGAGGCGATCATTGCGGAGTTGCGTTACGACAAGTCCGTCGAGTTTGGCGTGGAGTGGGAGTCCGGGATGCCCGGAAACGGTTTTGGCGGTGGCACCAGTCTGCCCCTCGCGTCGGGGGTGGGCTCGTTGATCAATGGTTACCCGACCACCATCGGCAGCGGGTTCAGTCTCGGCTATTTCAGGGGGGGTGATCTGCGGCTTCTGCTCAAGGCATTCTCGGGTAGCAGCGATGCCAATATCCTCTCCACGCCCTCGCTTGTAACGCTGGATAACGAAGAGGCTTCGATCCATGTCGGCCAGAATGTGCCCTTTGTCACCGGCCAGTACATCAACGATGCGGCAGGAGCCACCAATCCGTTTCAGACCATCGAGCGGCACGATGTGGGGGTGAAACTCAAGGTGACACCTCACATCAGTGAAGGCGAGACCGTCAAACTCAAGATCGAGCAGGAGATCTCCAGTGTCGACAGCAGTTCGACAGTGGATGGGCTTGTCACCAACAAGCGTCTTATCGAAACCACCATCCTGGTGGATAACGAGGAGGTCGTGGTGCTCGGTGGCCTGATGGAGGATTCGCTCACAGATAACGAATCGAAAGTCCCAGTACTGGGTGATATCCCCATGCTGGGTACACTCTTCAAAAACCAGCGTAGTGCACTGGAGAAGAAGAACCTGATGGTTTTTCTGCGTCCACAGATTATCAGGGATCAGAAGAGAAGTAGCGAACTCGCAGCCAGGCGATATACCCATATCCGTAGCCTGCAGAGCGAGGCTAAAAAGGAGGGTGTTCCGCTGATGCAAGGTGAAGAGCCGCCTGTTCTACCAGAAATCAAGGCCGGGGCGTCTGTTTCGCACATGCCCAATGGTCACAGCTTTCTGCAGATAGATACAAAGCGCGAAGATACAACCGCAGATACCGGATCCGGTGGCTCCAACGACAGGGCAGCCACGGCTCCCAAGTCGAAGCCCCCCAGGTCCGGCCCGACTGCGAGGGAGATCTTCGAGATGCTGAATGCAGGGGGGTGATGCCATGCCGGACACGCGCTCTGCCAGGACGATTCCCTACAGCTTTGCCAAGCGGTATGAGCTGGTCGTTGATGGGGCCAGTGAAAAAGGTTGCATGGTCTCCTGCACCAACGATACCCCGGTATCGGCATTGATGGAGGTGAGGCGATACCTTGGCACTCCGGTGGAGTTTGTCGAGGTTGCAAGGTCCCGTTTCGAGCAACTGCTGCAGAGGGCCTATGAACAGGATGCGGCTGCCGCACAGGATGTGGCGGCTACCATAAGTGATGATATCGACTTCGATGAGATTGCCCAGCACCTGCCTGAACCTGAAGACCTGCTGGAAACTGCAGACGATGCGCCCATCATACGGCTGATCAATGCACTGCTTGCGGAGGCGGTGAAGGAGGGGGCATCGGATATCCATATCGAGCCATACGAAGACCGCCTGGTTGTGCGTTTTCGGGTGGATGGTGTGCTCAGGGATGTCCTGAATCCCCAGCGTGCCCTTGCACCGATGCTGATATCCCGCATCAAGGTGATGGCCAGGCTGGATATCTCGGAGAAGCGTCTGCCCCAGGATGGCCGTATCTCGCTGCGTATTGGAGGTCGGGCAGTGGATGCCCGCGTCTCCACACTGCCCTCGGGGCACGGTGAACGTGTGGTCCTCAGGCTTCTGGACAAGCAGGCAGGGCGGCTCGACCTGGCCCAACTGGGTCTTTCAGAGGGGGAGCTCAAGGTGATGAGGTCACTGGTGAGCAGGCCTCACGGTATCATCCTGGTGACCGGGCCGACGGGGTCCGGCAAGACAACCACCCTGTATGCCGCGCTGAGCCAGCTCAACGAACGGAGCCGAAACATCATCACCGTGGAGGATCCGATCGAGTACTACATGGACGGTATCGGGCAGACCCAGGTCAACAGCAAGATCGACATGAGCTTTGCCCGCGGATTGCGGGCCATTCTGCGACAGGATCCGGACGTGGTGATGGTGGGCGAGATCCGCGACCTGGAGACGGCCGAGATCGCAGTGCAGGCGAGCCTGACCGGGCACCTGGTGTTGTCGACCCTGCACACCAATACGGCGGTGGGGGCGATTACCCGCCTGCGTGATATGGGCGTCGAACCGTTCCTTCTCTCCTCCAGTGTTATCGGCGTTATCGCGCAACGCCTGCTGAGAAAGCTCTGCCCGGACTGCAAGGAAGCCTATACCGCTTCGGATAACGACAGGCATCTCCTGGGGCTGGATAGTGATGCGCCGTCCCCGATACTCTACCGTCCATCCGGCTGTGATGCCTGCAACCAGTTGGGTTATCGGGGCAGGGCAGGCATCTTCGAAGTGGTTGGGCTGGATGACCGGACACAGGGAATGATCCATGACAACCGCGCCGAGCAGGAACTTGAAAGCTATGTGCGCAGCCAATATCCGGCTATCCGGCAAAGTGCCAGGGAGAAGGTGCTCGAGGGTGTTACCGGTATCGAAGAGATGATCCGGGTCACGCGGGATGAGTGACACAGATGGCCACGTATGAGTACAGGGCGCTCGACCGGAAAGGGCGGAAGAGAAAGGGGGTCATAGAAGGGGATTCACTGCGCCATGCAAGGCAGTTGCTTCGGGATCGGGGAATGAGCCCGGTCTCGGTGGAGGCAGCCCAGGCATCCAACGACGCCGGCGGCGGTACACTGTTTGGTGGTCCACGGGTGAAACTGCGAGACCTGATCCTCTTCACACGACAGCTCGCCACCCTGATCCGTTCCGGCATGCCGCTGGACGAGGCGCTTATGGCCGTATCGGAACAGACCGAGCGGCGCACGGCACGCCGCGTCATTCTCGGCGTGAAAGGGCGGGTCATGGAGGGGCAGGATCTCGCTGGCGCCTTCAGCAGCTTTCCCAATGCGTTTCCGAAACTCTACGTTGCCACAGTCTCGGCCGGGGAGAGTTCCGGCAGGCTCGACAGTGTATTGAACAAGCTGGCCGAGCACCTGGAGGAGCATGAGAAGGTTGCCCGGAAGATCCAGTTGGCATTGATCTACCCGGTGCTGCTCACCCTGGTATCCCTTCTCGTGGTGGTGGGGCTGTTGGCTTACGTGGTGCCACAGATCGTACAGGTCTTCTCCAATCTAGGCCAGGAGCTGCCGGTCATCACTAGGCTGTTGATCAGCAGCAGTGATTTCTTCAGGGAGTACGGCCTGTTTCTCGTTGCCGGGATGATGTTTGCCTGGTTGCTGTTTCGTCTTCTCCTCCGGATGGATGGTTTCAAGTACGCCTACCACAGGCTGCTGCTTTTTCTACCCCTTGTGCGCAGAATCGCCCGGGGAGGGAACTCCGCCCGCTTTACCCGCACGCTTGCGATCCTCACGGGTAGCGGGGTGGAACTGCTCACCGCCCTGCGCATCGCAGGTGAAGTGATGCCGAACCAGGCGATGAAAAAAGCAGTGGAATCGGCTGCGGTGAAGGTGCGGGAAGGTGTCACCCTGAGTCACTCCCTCAAGCAGAGCCAGCTCTTTCCTCCACTTACCGTGCACCTGATCGCCAGTGGTGAGTCGAGCGGTCAGCTCGATACCATGCTGGAGAGTGCTGCGGATAACCAGGAGCGTGAGATGCAATCCGTTGCAGAGGCGCTGCTGGCGATCTTCGAGCCCATGTTGATCGTCATTATGGGTGGCGTGGTCCTCTCTATTGTCATTGCAATACTGATGCCTATTTTCGAGATGAACCAGCTTGCTGGCTAGAAAGGGGTCGCAAGCATCGCAAGCACGGCTGATAGCCAGATGCTGTTTCACAGAGAGGTGAACAAGTCGCGGCCTTCGAACCGCGATTTTTTTGCGTTATGGAGGGTAAGCCAGGAAAGTGCCCAGGACCGCGGTAGTCCAGAAGAGTCTCCTGAAGGATGCTACTGATCCTTTTCAGGACACGAAGTGGTGATGTATTTGTTCAGCAGGTATTCGCGCAGGGAGTCGTTGAGTGCATCGGGGTCTACATTCAGGTCCAAAATCTCCCGAAGCTTAAGGTAGTGGTAACTGTCTTTCATGTCACCCATGGCGATCAGAGCGATCTCTTCGCTGTCGAAAACCGTGTCACTATAGCGTGTCCGGTCGTTGATGATGATTTCCAGGAGTGAATGATCCAGGTTGATATGATGCAGCAGTTTGCTTACTTAGCTTTATGTGATTTCCGTTCTTGCGGAAATTTTTGAACGCCGCCTCTCTTTTTCTCTGCAATCCGGCTTGTTAAGAGTATCTGGATCAATGTACAGAATCCTACGATCCTTTGCTGATCTGCGACGCTGGTATTCGTGCACTGAAACGGGTTTTCCTGCCAACTTTCTACCGGTTAACCTGCCGGTGACATAATCTATCGACTTATGTGATTCGATACTCGCAATGCCATGTAATTCATGGACGCCGGTTCTTTGATCAACGAGGCGCACTACCCTGCAGCTTTTTACAGACACACACGAAAAGACAGGTAATTTACGAATGCCCTTGTTTAGACCTTTTTCAATAAACCGCCTTAACTGACTGCTACTTGTATTTTCAGGGACTCGACTAATGAAGAGCTTCATTCCACGCTTCCTTTGCAGACTTCAGTTCCTTTCTTGACTTGTGATTTCCTGGCGTCGCTGTGGAGTCACACAAGTACAGCTTAGTAATTTAATATATAGCTATATCCCTATGAAATCCATATTTTATGGTGAACTGGAAAGCCTGGGGAAGTTATATCGTATAAAGCGTGTGTGTCACTGCAGACTGTCTCCGGGTTATTGCACTGCAATAGGTCTGAATCGACTATCTCTTAAAACACGAAAACCCTCTAGCCACTCATAAGATTTGCCAGCCGTTGTCGATAGCGACCGGCAAGTTCTGCATCATTTGGTGCAAGCATGTTGGTAATGGTAATGATCATCTCCTTTGCTGCACCGTCTTTATAGTGTGGAGAATCTTCCAATACCGTAAACAGCTGATCTATGGCATTGTTATAGTCATGAGTGGCAACCTGGCAGATGGCAAGATCAAACCGGGCGTCAAGGTCATCGGGGGTTTGTGAAAGTTTTTGTTGAAGCGCCTCCAGCCCATCGGTATCAGCCGCCAGGTCAGCAAATGTCAGGTGACCGACAAGTGATTTTCCCATCTCGCTCACTTTATCGGTATCAGGCAACCTGTTGAACAGACTCTTGGCCTGTTCCATCTCACCGATATCAATGAATATCTGCACCATGTCCATGGCGACACGTGTGTTGGTCGGATCCATCTTGATGGCCTGGGACATCATCACAATGGCCTCGTTGGTCTCACCTACCATGTGTTTGGCCCGGGCCTGTTCTCGAAGCTCATCTGATCGGCTGTAAATGCCCATGCCCTTCAGCAGTATTCTCAGTTCGTCTTCGCTGAACTCTCCCTCTTCAGAGAAGCTCACTTCCCCCTTGCTGAAAACAAACAGCGCTGGAACATTCTCAACACTGTACTGTTTCACCAACTCCGGCTGCTCTTCCACGTCAACCTTTGCAAATACAAATTGGCCTGCAAACTCGGTCGCTAGACCGGCCAGGGCATTGGCCATGGACTCGCACGGCTGCGACCATATGGCCATAAACTCCACCAGCACCGGAACATGATGGGAATTCTGAATCACGTATTTATCAAAGCCGGATTGTCCGACTTCAAGAATTAATGCCTCGTTCGCCATTTTTTTAATGATTTCCAGTTGTGTTTCATTGGGATACATAATACATCAATCAGCTGCAATCGATATGGGATATCACCTCTTCTGACCCGTGTGCTGGTGGGGTACCACATACATGATTACCTTGTTGGAAATAAGAAAGTATTTCCTTGATGGGTTTGTCTTCATGAAAACAGATACTAAGATTTTGCACTGCAACCGGCGGGAGTTGGTCGTGAAGAGGCATTGGATGAAAATCGTATCAAGCGAAACAACATGCGATTCGTTGATCTATACTCAGCAATGATTGTGAACAATATCTGTACGATCAAATTATGGATATTTTAATTCGCAGGCTGCCTGACTCAACAACCCACCTGGATCTGAGGCATTTCGTGATCAGCGCCCTCAATCCGAAATGGTATCAATTCTTTTCGAAACCCATTGCTCACCTGGTTAGCTGCTCAATATTTGAGGTCACTGACACACAAACTCACAGTGTGGAATCTCATGGGCTGGTCAGGATAGAACCCGCAAGTGCGGGAGTTGAGATCATTAGAAAGCTGGATGGTCTGATGCTCAATGGCAAAGAAATGGAGGTCAGGAAGTTTTATCGTCGGCTATATCGAGAGATCGAAGGCAGGAGAATTCAGATCTGCCTCAGGAGATACTCGACCAGCGTAAAAGGGACCGTCGTCGCCTCTCCCTTGAAATCACCAGCGTAACTGCCGGGGTGACTCACGAATCACAAAAATTCAATCCATGGGCCATCTGATATCTTTACCCTACGTCTACTTTCACATGCCCCATTGTGGTTGACGGTCTGGGTACTTCATTAGAAGACCTGACACAGGGAAAAATGCAGCTCATCATGCCTGAAGTGGATGAGCTTCCGACCCAAAGCGTGAGGCGTGTCGTGCTCTGCTTCTCTTGCATGCGGCAACAGCAGGGCATTTTCGGATCAGTCGGTGGATGATCCTGGAGTGCGTTTGGACGATAAGGATATCCATTAAAGCATTTCTCCATCCATGACCGTCACAAATGAAACACCGCCCTAGGAAGCGTTATTATCCGATTCCTAGAGCGGCTTTGAGTCCCCAAGAGAGGCCTCTGCTTTCAGTATCTATATTTTGCGGTTTGCGACAACAGCAAAACCCAGGGATCAGCTGATGGAATGCTCTGGGTCAACTTCCGATTACTTTTTCAGTAGTGGGTGGAAAGAGATGGGAGGGAATGCCAGTCCCAATTACCCTTGGCCGTTAAACCGTTAATGCCGATTGGCTTACGAAGTCCTGCACAGATTTAGTCCTGGCGTTTTTATTGCCCGGACATGGTAAAGATCGCACCTGCCAAGAATACTAACCAGAACAAAGCAAGGAAGTAGATGAGACCCATGTTCATCTTTTTGGGAGTGGATTCAGATTCAGCCTCTTCGCTATCTGTTTTGCGGTTCTCTTCAGAGTCCATGATTTACCTTTGCGGTTATGCCATGCAGTTATTTTATTGCTGAGATAATAGCCTAAATACACCTATCTGTATCAAGTGATTTGGATTAGAGAGATGAGATTTCTTCTCACCTCGTTATAAAAATCACATTGCCAAATAGCTGTTTGCTATATTCGAATGCATATTAATTATGTTCTTGTATATCCTGTCTGCCTGACATCATGTAAAAGTTAAGAAGTTTGTGTTATGCACCCTAGACGACCAGGTTCTGGATGAAGCAGGCATTAACGAATATATAGGAGGTATTCAATAGTACGATGAAGTAAATCAAGCGAATGAGTTGGTTGTATTGGCATGGAGTTTAGTCTTCATTTCAATCCGGTAACTTTTATGCTTTCTCCATCTTTGATCAACAATAAATACTCACCATTATTCAAGTCAGGCAATTTTGGCAGTTGGCTAAGGGGGGTTGAGGTGAAATATGCAACTGCTGCTTTTATTGCAATCCAGTGTGTGACCACCAGGATATTCTTGTTTGGATTTTCAGCGAAAATCGAACTTAATGCTGAAGCGAGTCTGCGTTGCAAATGGATAAATGTTTCAGCTCCGGCTAAATGAAATTTATGCGGTTTTAACCAGAACTCCTCATATTCTTTAGGGTGTGATACTTCTGTTTCCTCTTTTGTTTTTCCTTCCCATGGACCAAGTCTGATTTCTTTCAGTTCATTTAACTTCACAACCTCTACTTCTCGATCTCCCAATATGATATCTAGTGTGTCGACTGCTCTTTTCAATGGGCTCACATATGCTTTATGGAGTTTATAGTGGGATATCCTTTTTTTTACCATCAATGCCTGTTTTTTCCCATTCAGCGTAAGCGGAGAGTTTTTGTGGCCTTGAAGTTTGTTCTTCACATTCCACTCGGTTTCACCATGCCTGGCTAATAAGATTGTATCTTTTGATGACATGATTCTCTTTTACGACTTTAAGACCAGTATGCTTTCCTTGTCTATCTGTAAATCCACTTGATCACCAACACTAAATACTGTCTCGCCAAGTTTGTGGGCATGATCCACCAGTACCGTGTCTCCGTTGACATCGACGCCATAACGTATGATGGATCCAAGAAACTCGGAATGTCTAATCGCTCCTGTTAGTTTTGTTGTCCCATCCGTAGAAGTGCCTACTGCACAGACATCGACGTTTTGTGGGCGAAATACGATGGAATGCCCGTCGCTTGCGCCATGTTCGAGCGGAATATCCATTCCCTTGTCTGTGCGAAATACAATTCCTTGATTTTCAACCTTAACAACAGAGCCATTGATGATATTTGCAGTACCGAGAAATTTAGCTACGAACAGGTTGGCTGGGTGTTGATTTGCGTTTAATACTGACCCAGGTTTTGCATCTAATTTTGACCCGCCCAGATAGCCGGATTATGGCCTGAGTTCACTTCCTTTTTCCAGTTTTTCTATCCTCCTGTTGTTGTGAAGTTGAGTGCCTGAAGCGGTAACTGTCATTGCCGGTTTCAATGATATGGCAGTGATGGGTTAGCCGGTCCAGCAGTGCTGTTGTCAGCTTGGGATCACCAAAGACAGATGACCACTCTGAGAAGCTCAGGTTGGTTGTGATAATGATGCTGGTCTTTTCATAGAGCTTGCCGATCAGGTGGAACAGCAATGCTCCACCGGATTGACTGAACGGCAGGTAACCCAGTTCGTCGAGTATCACCAGGTCAGTATGCATCAGGCGGTTAGCGATACGCCCCTGTTTGCCGTTGAGCTTTTCCTGTTCCAGCTGATTAACCAGTTCGATGGTGGGCAGGAAGCGTACGCGCAGATGGTGGTGCTGTATGGCCTGCACCGCAATGGCCGTAGCCAGATGGGTTTTGCCCGTGCCCGGGCCACCTACGAAGACCACATTCTGGGCATCTTCAATGAACTCACAGCGGTGTAAAGCGCGTATCAGGGCTTCATCTACCTGGCTTTCCCTAAACTCGAAGCCAGCCAGATCCCGATAGGCCGGGAACCTGGCGGCTTTCATCTGGTAGTTTATTGAGCGCACTTCGCGTTCAGCCACTTCGGCCTTGAGCAGTGTTTCCAGGATAGGAACAGCCTGTTGATAGATCGGTGCCGCCTGTTTTGACATGGTGGCAACCGTATCGGCCATACCGAACAGCTTGAGGGATTTAAGGGTGGTAACCATGGCATCTGCCGTCATTGCTGCTTCCTCCTGAGTCTGTCATAACGGTGGGTATCTGCTGTCGGCTCTGTGACCAGCTTCAGAGCAGCAGGTGGTTGAGTAGGTTCTGGCTTGGGCTTATCTGTGATCCTGCTCAGACAGTTGATGACATGCTGCTTGGAGGGGCGGTCGATCTTTAACGCCTCTTCTACCGCACGTTCGACCAGCGCTTCATCATGCAGCAGCACAAGCGCTAGTACGTCGACCATCTCCCGGTCACCGCTGGGACGCTTGAGCAGCTTGCGTTGTAGCCGCTTAAAGCTCTCGGGTAGCTCATGGAATGGCGCACCATTGCGTAAAGCACCGGGCTTCCGCTGCACGACTGACAGGTAATGGCGCCAGTCGTAGATGGTTTTCCCGGGGAAACTATGATCACGGCTAAAGACGCGTTCATGAACGGCTACCACCTGGGCTTCGGCCACAATGACCAGCCGGTCGGCATACACGCGTAGACTAACTGGTCGGTTGGCAAAGCTGGCCGGCACACTGTAGCGGTTGTTGTCGTAGGTAATCAGACAGGTGGAGCTGACCCGCTTGTTGTACTCGACAAAGCCATCGAAGGCTGCAGGCGCCTCCATCAAGTGTTCACGCTCTGCCTGCCAGTAATCGCCTATGGTGCGACGCTTGTCTTCCGGGTGCGGCAGCTCCTGCCACAGATCAAGACAGCGCTGCCTGAGCCACAGGTTCAGTCCTGCCAGTGATTTGAAGGCGGGTGCGCCCTGCCAGATGCGTCTCCTGGCATCGAGTACATTCTTCTCGACCTGGCCTTTCTCCCAGCCTGCTGCCGGGTTGCAGAACTCGGCCTCGAACAGATAATGGCTGACCATGGCGGTAAAACGCTTGTTTACATCCCGCTGTTTGCCTTTGCGGACTTTATCCACTGCCGTCTTCATGTTGTCGTAGATGCCACGCTCCGGCACGCCACCGAAGGTGACAAAGGCATGATAGTGAGCGTCGAATAGCATCTCATGGCTTTGCATCAGGTAAGCACGCATGAAGAACACGCGGCTGTGGCTGAGCTTGAAATGAGCAACCAGCAGCTTGGTGTTGACGCCATTGAGCTGAACGTAGTCTTCGCTCCAGTCGAACTGAAACGCCTCTCCTGGTGCAAAGGATAACGGCACAAAGGTGTTCTTGGCGGCGGTCTTCTTGGCTTCCTGCTGCTCAGCCCGCCAGTTGCGGGCAAAGGCGGCTACCCGGTCATAGGACCCGGTATAACCCAGTTGCACCAGGTCACTGTGTAGCTGCTTGACCGTCTTGCGCTGCTTGCGATGTCGTCTGGACTCACGAAACAGCCAACTGGTCAGCGTCAGTTCATAGTCATCCAGTTTGGAGGGACTTTTACGGTTGGGGTAGCGTGGTTCCACCACGCCACTGGCTAAATACTTGCGGACTGTATTTCTACTTAGTCCTGTTCTTCGGGTTATCTCCCGGATCGGCATTCCTTCCCGGAAATGCCATCGTCTGATTACGCTTAATAACGCCACGTCGATCACTCCTGTTTACTCCTGCAAAGCCTTGATGCAGGTAGAGTTGTACGTGGGTCAAAATTCGATGCAAATTATGGGGATAGGTGGGTCAGTTTTGGGTGCAATTCAACATCCAAGCGCTTCTGTTCGAAGGAAACAGGGATCCCCGGTTTATTCCTTACGAAGAGAGATGCGAACTCAGCAGTTGAAGCCTCTTCGCTGTTCACTGGTGTCATGCTTGCCAATCTACGGGCCTCTTTGATCCTTGCTATCAGTTGTTCGTTATTGTTTCCTTTCAGCATCCGTTCTGCCTCATGAATCGCGCTCCATGTCCGTCGTAAAAGTTGCAGTCGATATGTGATCATTACGTCGAACAGGGAGTTGACAAGATGATAACGTCTTCGAGATAAGTCCGTGTCGAAGGCAATACCCTTGTCTGCCAATTCATCGTCGAACGGGTTGGGATAGGATGGTGGTGCATGCTCATAAACACTTTGCATGACCGGGAGCCTGCTGATCTGCGGATCGAACAACATCATTTGTCCAGTATCAGACAGTACGAATTCAATGAAAGCCGTGGCGGCTTCTGGATTAATGGAGCGCTTTACCAAGGCAATGTTTGCGGGCAGGAACGCCGTGCCGTCGGGATAGGTGAAATCCACTGGTGCACCTGATGCCTTGGCCGATTGGCCAAAAAAGTCGATTGCAGCACCGATTCCGAAGCGATCCGAGCGTATGCCATCGATCACACCAAAGCTGCGGGCCGTAATTGTTGCCAGGTTCCCACCGATTTCAAGTAATGTCGACCAGCCCTCTGTCCATCCCTGGCTTTGCAAGATGCTCTCTACAATCAAATGAGTGGTACCAGAGCGCGATGGCGCGGAAATACCAATGTGACGTTTGTATTCTGGATCGGTCAAGTCTTTCCAGTTTTGTGGTGTGGATAAGCCATTTCGCTCAAGGTATTCCCGATTCCAAACCAAGCTGTATCCGGATACAGCAAATCCTTTGTAATAGCCATCAGGGTCATCAATGGGATATGAGCCGATGTATGCGTCTGAGTTGACTTTGTCGTCGAGTACCTTGCGAAGATGTCCTGACTCTTTAAGTACCTCGAAAGCATCAGGAGCAGATGCCCAGAACAGATCAACGGGTTCGGTTATTCTCTCTTCGATAAAAGAGATAGCAGCTGAAGTTTTCTTGCTTCGAACGAAGACTTTTACTTCCGGGTGACGCTCTTCGAAGGCTGTGCGGAACTTTTCGAATAATGCCGGGGGAAAGGATGTAACTATGACCAGGGTGCCACTGAGATTATCCTGTGCCACAGCTGGTCGCGCTACGATCAAAGAAATCATACTGAGAAATGCTATGAATACAGCACTGAATCGACATATATATTTTGATCTTTTTACAGCTGTTGATGATTGCATTCAAATTCCAATCCGAATTCGGCGAAATTATTATTTTTGGTCGATACTCGTATATTTATTATCGGATTCAGGTGTGTATCACCTTACAGACAAAAGCTAATTTACTATATATTCAAATAGCCAGAAGTTATCCAGTTCCATGAATTTCTGTTTTATTCCATAGTTGGCTGTAAATGATTTGAGATCAGATTCTGAAGGGAAGTTTTTCAACACCCTGTATATCTCACCATTAGCCAATTCTCTGTCTTGATAAGTATTACCATCCTGATCTGTATAGGATATAGGCAGTCTCTTGCATTGGGCAATCGTATTGTCTAGAAAGAGAACAGGGGAACCAGGCAGTAGACAGCTATGCATAGACTTCAAGAAGTGGTTTATCCTGTGACGCGGAATATGTGAAATCCATAGGCCAGCGAAAGCACCGGAAAAAACACGCTCTATCCCGCTTAATTCAAACGCATCGATCATCTTAATGTCGATAGGCCTGTTTGTTTGTCGGTCCTTAATCAGAGATAGGGCTTCTTGTGTAATGTCAGTAGCTAAAACAGAATTGGCTTTCGAAATGATGAACTGACTCCAATAACCTGTGCCAGCAGCAATTTCAATGACATCGAGATCACAAAATCTCTCGGGGATGTAAGTTTCCAGGAAACGTAAATCTTTCTGTCGCTCAGGATAGGAGTAGACAAGGTCGTATTTGGGAGCGCGCTCCTTGTAGTAGGATTTAATATCTGGTTTTGGCTGTCGATACATACCCACTCCCAGTAGCACGTGATAAAGCTGCAATAAGAATTAATATGCAGCCTACATATTACTGCTCATTCTAATCAGTGAATAGTTGTATGAGAGGGGCTTGGTCCCAATCTAAACGTGATTTTCAAAAAAGAGAACGCTCGAAACAGGCAGAATGAATATAAGTCCAGCCGTCAGCCTTTTCTAGGAGATAAAATAGGCCGTTCGGGCATTAAGTGCCACATCATACATTGCTGCCACACCACAGACATCCACCGGTACTCGCCATTCGTCAGCATCGAATCCCATCAAACCCAGTGATGGAGCGCAGACCTGAAAATGCACACCTGATTCGACTGCAATCTCTATCTGCTCTTCCAGAGAAGAGAGCTGTCCCTGCATCATATAGTTGAAGAACTTCCTCCCCAGGCCAGCAAACGCCATTTTGGAAGGAGACAATGCTTCTGCATTGGCTGGTAACATCATATTGATTAATTTGTGGGTGAATTTTTTGCCTTTCAACTTCCGATCTTTTTTTATGACCGAACATCCCCAAAAGGTAAAAAACATCGAGACTTCCATGCCCATGGCAACAGCGCCATTTGCCATCATGAATGCAGCCATGGCTTTATCAAAATCTCCGGACAATACAATGATGGATACCTTGTCTTCTGGAATCGCCAGTTTCAAGGCAAGGATTTCCTTTTCGAGGGTGTCGATTTTATGCTGCATGCCGATGGTGATTAAATCTTCATGTTTTATTGCTGAGCTCATTTTCTTCCCTTCATGCTATTTATTTTTTACGACAAAATGCCTTAGCATCAGGCTATGTCTGTTGGCTATGTCTGTAAAATGTTTTTTTGATCGTTAGTCTTACTAACTATATGTAATTATTGATAAATAAATGGCAACTTTGCGCATCTTGGAACTACTTGAAGCGAGTCACAGCATTGAGAAAAAACTCAATCTGGCACTGGTGTATTCACGGTTGAGGCTGCCACAATTTCGAACGCTCCTGTTGTTAGAAAAGGCAGGAAAAATGACGGTTTCGGATCTGAGTCGGTGTCTAAATGTCACCCGCGCAACTATGAGCGTTCTAGTGAATCAGTTGGTAGAAAATGATCTGTTGGAAATTGTTAAACACAAAAAGGATAAGCGCTCTTTCTTTTTGCAGTTGAACGAGAAAGGGGTGGCTCGTTTAAAATTGGCAAAGCATGAGTTGACGATGGTTATGGATCGTCTGGATTTGGATTTGGAAGAAGAGCAAATTGAGATCTTGAATGCCTTTTCCACCCACGTACTGAGCAAAAAATCATAGCGCCTGTTTTAACGCTGAGATCATAAACAAGAGCAGATGTGTGTTTTGATTTCATGGCAGAGGTGAAACGGGCTCAGCCAGAAGGTTTGCTGCAGGTGGAGGTAGCCTCTTGCGATGCACAACCTCAAGGTACGATTGTCAATTCAGAGGATATTTTTTTCTGGTCTCAATGGTGGACATCGCCCTTTGGTCTCTGAATGGCGATACACAGATGCCGGAAAAGTAATTAAAATACTATCTTTTTTGACTAAGTGACTTCATAAACACGATACATACTCAAGGCAATAAAAAAGGGTTACGTAGTCAACGTAACCCTTTGATTTGTATGGTACTCCGTAGGGGACTCGAACCCCTGTTACCGGCGTGAGAGGCCAGCGTCCTAACCACTAGACGAACGGAGCATTCTCGCTTGAGGGGGTGTATTATACCCATGCCGCGGCCGGCCACAAGGATCGATGGCATTTTTTTGTTAGAATCCCGGGCTGCTGCGAACAGATAATAATATGTTGTAAGGATTTCGAGATAACTACGCCAGTCATTATTCCCCGCCCGGACCACTCCATTTCGCGGGCCAACATCAGTGAGAATGCGGTCAAGGTGCTCTATCGCCTGCGAAACGCCGGCTACGAAGCCTACCTTGTGGGTGGTGGTGTCCGCGACCTGCTGCTTGGCAGGGAGCCGAAGGACTTCGATATTGCCACCAACGCCCACCCGGAAGAGGTGAAGAAGGTGTTCCGCAACTGTCGCCTGATCGGTCGCCGTTTCAGGCTCGCGCACGTGCATTTCGGGCGCGAGATCATCGAGGTGGCCACCTTCCGGAGCATGCAGGAGCCGGTGGAGGAGGGCGATCGTGAGACCGAGAACGGCATGCTGCTGCGTGACAACGTCTACGGAACCATCGAGGACGATGCCCTGCGCCGCGACTTCACGGTCAATGCACTCTATTACAATATCGAGGACTTCTCGGTCGTCGATTACACCGGTGGAATGGCAGACCTGGAGCAGGGTGTCCTGAGGCTGCTCGGCGACCCGGAAACCCGTTACCGTGAAGACCCGGTAAGAATGTTGCGGGCGGTGCGCTTCGCGGCCAAGCTCGGATTCAAGATCAACGAGGCCTGCGAGGCACCCATCTTCGAGCTCGGTGATCTGCTGGAGAGTGTGCCGGCAGCCCGCCTGTTCGATGAGGTGCTGAAACTCTTCATGGGCGGCATGGCACTGAACAGTTTCGAGAAGCTCCGCCACTACGACCTTTTCGGACAGCTCTTTCCCGGTACCGAGGAGTGCCTGGCCCACGAGGAGCACGAGTTCCCCATCACCTTCGTGACACGGGGTATGGAGAATACGGACAAGCGGATCCAGGAGGGCAAGCCGGTCACTCCTGCTTTTCTGTTTGCCGTACTGCTCTGGGAGCCTGTCAGGCAGCTTGCCCATGAACTGCGGCTTGAAGGTGAATCGCCGCTGCAGGCCATGCAGCAGGCCGGGTCGGAGATCGTGTTCCAGCAGTCCCAGCGCATCTCCCTGCCCAAGCGTTTCAGCATCCCCATGCGGGAGATATGGAACCTGCAGCACCGTTTCGAGTTCCGTGCCGGTAAGCGACCCCACCGCCTGCTCACCCATCCACGTTTCAGGGCCGCTTACGACTTCCTGCTGCTGCGTGCCGAGTCCGGGGAGACGGACCAGGAGCTTGCAGACTGGTGGACCCGCTTCCAGGAACTGGAGGGTGATGAGCGGAACAGTATGTCGAAACCGGCCAACGGGGAGGGCGATGGCAGGCGTCGTCGCCGTCGCCGCCGCCGTCGCAAGCCCGCCGGTAAACGGCCAGAGGCGGATTAGTGTCCGATTCTGTGATTGCCTATATCGGTCTCGGCAGCAACCTGGAAGATCCTCCGCAACAGGTTCACACAGCACTGGAGGAGCTGGCGCATATTCCCCGGTGTTCCCTGGTCGCCAGTTCCAATCTCTATATCAGTACACCGGTAGGTCCCGGAGATCAGCCGGAGTACATCAACGCCGTCGCCGCTCTTGAAACCGGCCTGGATGCCCGTGAACTGCTGGCGGAGCTGCAGGCCATCGAGGATCAGCATGGCAGGGTCCGCGAAGAGAGATGGGGACCCAGGACACTGGATCTGGATATACTGCTCATTGGCGACCGGCAGATCGACTCGCCCGAACTGACGGTTCCCCATCCGGAGCTGTCGATGCGACCGTTCGTACTCTATCCTCTGCAGGAGCTGGTGCCGGCGGATTTCGTTGTACCAGGACTCGGTGAGTTGCGGTACCTGCTTGATAACTGCCCGTTCGAGGGGCTCAGTCTCTATGAGTGAAAAAGCGTTGACACCCCCCGGCTATATCGTGATCGAGGGCCCGATCGGGGTAGGCAAGACCAGCCTGGTCAACCGGCTTTCCGAGAGTTTCGGCTGCGAATCACTGCTGGAGGGTGCAGAGGAAAACCCCTTTCTGGAGCGCTTCTACACGGATGGCAGGGCAGCGGCCTTTCCGACCCAGCTCTTCTTCCTCTTCCAGCGCAGTCAGCAGCTGCAGGATCTTCGCCAGGCCGATATGTTCAGGTCCACGCTGGTGGCGGATTTCATGCTGGAAAAGGACCGGCTCTTCGCCCAGGTCAACCTGGACGATGCGGAGATGGACCTCTACGAAAAGGTATACGGGCATCTGACCATGGAGGCGCCGGTACCGGACCTGGTGGTCTACCTGCAGGCCCCGGTCGAGGTGCTGATGAAGCGGATCCAGAAGCGTGCGCGTCCCCAGGAGACGCAGCTGGACTCTGATTACCTGCAGAAGCTGAGCGACGCCTATACCGAGTTTTTCTACCGCTACGACCGGTCGCCCCTGCTGATCGTCAATGCCTCTGAGATCAACCCGGTGGACCGGGATGAGGACTACCAGCTGCTGCTGGAACGAATCTGCACCGTACGTTCGGGAAAACACTACTTTAATCCTGCACCACTCCTGGTTTAATATTGCGCTGCAGCATAACGGATAATCAACCACGGGAAGCCGAATCATGCCACCGATTACAACCGCGACCCTGATACAGATGAAGCAGGAGGGCGAGAAGATCGCCGTACTGACCTGCTACGACGCCAGTTTCACCAGCCTGCTGGAAGATGCAGGCGTCGAGGTGATACTGGTTGGCGACTCCCTGGGGATGGTGATCCAGGGGCAGGAGAGTACGCTGCCTGTGGATGTGGAGGATATGGTCTACCACACCCGCTGCGTGGCCCGGGGGCGCCGCAATGCCCTGCTGATAGCAGACATGCCCTTTATGAGCTACAGCTCCGCGGAGCAGGCGCTGAAAACCGCCGGCCGCCTGATGAAGGACGGCGGGGCCCACATGGTGAAACTGGAAGGCGGGGCGACCCAGCTCGAAACGGTACGCCAGCTGACCTCTAACGGTATCCCTGTCTGTGCGCACCTGGGGCTGCTGCCCCAGTCGGTACACAAGCTGGGTGGGTACCGGGTCCAGGGACGCGATGAAGAGTCCGCCCGCATCATGAAAGAGGACGCCATGGCACTGGAGGCGGCCGGAGCCCAGATGCTGGTGCTCGAATGTGTACCCACGGAACTGGCGGCAGAGATCAGCCGTGAACTGGTGATTCCAGTGATCGGCATCGGCGCCGGTGCCGAATGCGACGGCCAGGTGCTGGTGCTGTACGACATGCTTGGCATTACGCCGGGCAAACCGGCCCGCTTCGTAAAGAATTTTCTGGAACACACCCACTCGGTTGCCGAGGCCATATCGACCTATGCCCGGGATGTGAAGGCCGGTGTCTTCCCAGCCAAAGAGCACAGCTTCGAATGAAAACCGTAAACAGTGTTGCCGAGCTGCGCCAGCAGATAGGCGAGTGGCACCGTAACGGTGAACGCATTGCCCTGGTACCCACCATGGGTAACCTGCATGCCGGCCATATCGAGCTGGTGAAACAGGCCACCGAACTGGCTGATCACGTGGTGGTCTCCATCTTCGTCAACCCGATGCAGTTTGGTGAGGGGGAGGATTTCGAAGCCTATCCCCGTACCCTCGAGGCGGATGCCGTAAAACTCGAGGCGGCGAAGACCGATCTGCTCTTCGCCCCCCCGGTGGACGAGGTCTATCCCCAGTCCCGGGGTGAGCAGACCCGGATCGAGGTGCCGGGTATCTCCGACATTCTCTGCGGTGCATCCCGTCCCGGGCATTTCGTCGGCGTCGCCACGGTCGTCTGCAAGCTGTTCAACATGGTACAGCCGGATATTGCCGTGTTCGGCGAGAAGGACTACCAGCAGCTGATGGTGATCCGTCGCATGACCGACGATCTCTCCATGCCTGTGCTCATCTACGGCCTGGCAACGGTCAGGGAGGAGGATGGCCTGGCGATGAGTTCACGCAACGGTTACCTGACGAAGGATGAGCGCGCCAGTGCGCCGGCCCTCTACCGGACACTGCAACTGATTGCGATTGCACTGCAGACGGGTGACAAGGATTTCCCGGGCCTGGAGGCCCAGGCCAATACCGAGCTGGAGAAGGCGGGCTTCAGGCCGGACTACTTCCATATCAGGCGGGCCCACGACCTGGCAGAGCCCAACGGTGATGATACCGAGCTGGTACTGTTGGCGGCCGCACACCTCGGCAAGGCGCGTCTGATTGACAATCTGCCCCTGAATCTCGAGGGTCACCTGGCCGGCCCCGGCTGAAGGTCCGGCAGGGATACGCGCCTGTTATACCGCGGATTCCGCCTCACCCCCGGTACATCAGGTGAGGGCCATCACCAGCAGGTAGACACCGGTGACTGCGCCAACGGCCAGCAGGTGCAGTTCCGTCTCGATGCGCCGGGTCTCCCGGGTGACGTCGTAGCGCATGATGTTGGGGATCAATCCGCGTACCTGGTCCCGCATGATGTATGAACTCTTAGTAGGCATGATCTCGCTCCTGTTCTCTTCCGTGGGGGATTTTCCCGCCGTTTGTTCTCTGTATGTTCTTAACTCTAGCAAAAAGAGAACGAAAAGAGAACATTTAATTTTCGGGCGTTAATTTTGCCGGATTCTTGGGTATAATCTGCCGCCACCATTGAGATTCGAACGGTCGGTATGCAACGTACAAAGATTGATGCCTGTGTAGAGGCAATCTGTAACAAGGGGTGCCAGGAGGTCCGCCAGGACATCTCGCTGCTGGAGCAGGGCGATAATCCCCCCGAGGTGAAGCATTTCTCTGACGAGGAGCGCTCGCTGGTGCTTGCCGAGCTGAAGAACATCATGGCCGTCTACGGTGATACCTGTCGCATATAGCCGGCAGTCCCACCCGTCAGCAAAGAAATCTCTTAAAAGAATAACTGATCCCAAACAACAATAACTGACCGCTCCGGCCCGGCCGGTGGCGTTCATGTTCCATTTACACAGGATTCAACTTTCCCCGTATGCAGAAAATAATCGACAGGATTGCACAGGAGCTGGCGGTTGCCCCGAAGCAGGTCAACGCCGCTGTAGAACTTCTGGACGAAGGCGCCACCGTTCCCTTCATTGCACGCTACAGAAAAGAGAAGACCGGCGCACTGGATGACATCCAGTTGCGCGCACTGGAGGAGCGCCTCGGTTACCTGCGCGAGCTGGAGGATCGGCGAGGTGTCGTTCTGAAGAGCATCGACGAGCAGGGCAAGCTCAGCGATGAGTTGAAGAGGGATATCCTCGAGGCGGATACCAAGACCCGCCTGGAGGATCTCTACCTGCCCTATAAACCGAAGCGCCGGACCAAGGCACAGATCGCCCGGGAAGCCGGCCTGGAACCCCTGGCGCAGGCGCTGCTGGATAATCCTCAACTGGACCCCGAGTCGGAGGCCCAGGCCTACCTGGATGCGGATAAGGGTGTGCCGGACAGCAAGGCGGCACTGGACGGTGCACGCCAGATCCTGATGGAGCATTTCGCCGAGGATGCCGAACTGATCGGCAAACTGCGCGACTACCTGTGGGAGAACGGTGTTATCAAATCCTCTGTCGCCAGTGGCAAGGAGCGGGAGGCGGCCAAGTTCTCGGATTACTTCGAGTACGACGAGGCGATTAAGAAGATACCCTCCCACCGGGCCCTGGCACTATTCCGAGGTCGCAACGAAGGTCTGCTGAATGTCGAGTTGGTGGTGGACGAGGATATCCAGGGCGCATCGCCCTGCGAAGTGACCATTGCACGCCAGGTCGGTGTTGAGGATAACGGCCGGCCCGCGGACGGCTGGCTGCGCGATACCGTGCGCTGGGCCTGGAAGGTGAAGATCTTCACCCACCTGGACCTGGAGCTGAAGATGCGTCTGCGGGAGTCCGCGGAAGAGGAGGCGATCCGCGTCTTCGGCAGCAATCTCAAGGACCTGTTACTGGCTGCCCCGGCGGGACACCTGGGCATCATCGGCCTGGATCCCGGTCTGCGCACCGGTGTGAAGGTGGCGGTGGTGGATGGCACCGGCAAGGTGGTGGATACCGCGACCATCTATCCCCATGCACCCCGAAAGCAGTGGGACGAGTCCATTACACTGGTTGCCGCCCTGGCGGGAAAACACGGTACCCGGCTGGTCAGCATCGGCAATGGAACCGCGTCCCGGGAGACCGACCGGCTGGCGATGGACCTGATCAAGCGCCACCCGGAACTCAAGCTGCAGAAACTGGTGGTGAGCGAGGCGGGTGCCTCCGTCTACTCGGCATCTGAGCTGGCCTCTTCGGAACTGCCCGAACTGGATGTGTCGCTGCGCGGTGCCGTCTCCATCGCCAGGCGTCTGCAGGATCCCCTGGCTGAGCTGGTGAAGATCGAACCCAAGTCCATCGGCGTGGGGCAGTACCAGCACGACGTCAACCAGACACGCCTTGCGCGTGCCCTGGAGAACGTGGTGGAGGACTGCGTGAACTCCGTGGGTGTGGACGTGAACACCGCTTCCCCCGCGCTGCTGGGGCAGGTGTCCGGTCTGAATAAAACCCTGGCCGAGAACATCGTGCACTACCGCAATGAAAACGGCGCCTTCACCAACCGCAAGCAGTTGCTCAAGGTTCAGCGTCTGGGTGAGAAGACCTACGAACAGGCCGCGGGCTTTCTGCGCATCACCAATGGAGACAATCCACTGGATGCCTCTTCGGTGCATCCGGAGGCCTACCCGGTGGTGGAGCGCATTCTCGAAACCGCGGGGAAACCGATATCGCAGGTCATTGGCGATCGATCCTTTCTGAACAAGCTTCAACCGGGGCAGTTCACCGATGACCGGTTCGGCATCCCCACGGTCACCGACATCATTTCCGAGCTGGAGAAGCCGGGTCGCGATCCCCGCGGGGAGTTCAAGACCGCAAGCTTCCAGGAGGGCGTGGAAGAGCTCTCGGATCTGAAGGTCGACATGGTTCTCGAAGGCGTTGTGACCAACGTGACCAACTTCGGCGCCTTTGTCGACGTGGGTGTACACCAGGATGGCCTGGTGCATATCTCCGCCATGTCCGACAAGTTCATCAAGGATCCGAGAGAGGTGGTAAAGGCGGGAGACCTGGTCAAGGTGAAGGTGATGGAAGTGGATCTCGAGCGTCGCCGCATCGCGCTCTCCATGCGTCTCAACGAACGTGGGGATCAGCGCCAGCAGGCACCCAAAGGAGCACGCCCGGCAGCGTCAAGAAACAAACCCAAGGCCAGGAAAAACAGCGCGCGGAAACAGGAGCAGGGTGGTGCAATGGCGGCCGCCTTTGCCAACGCATTGAAACGCTGATGGTGTGTTATTAGCCCGGTTACTGAATGTGACATATTCAGTGGCCGGGTTAATAATCTGCCTGAAGGGTTGATGAGATCCGTAGATGGCAGGGGTGTTTTCCATTGCGCGTATGCATCAAGGTTGAGGTATCCAGCATCAGGGGGGCGCAGCAGGGTGTGCCCGCCCTGTTGCACATGTTCGAAGAGCATGATGTACGGGCGAGTTTTCAGCTCAGCCTGGGGCCTGATTATTCATCCCATCCGTTGAAGATGCTGCCGTGGTTTCTGTTGTCCCGGTTGCCCGCGGAGAGGATCGAAGCGCAGGCGGCTGAACAACTCGAAGCTCTTTCGAAGGGCGATCACGAACTCGGTATCGGTCCCTATGCGGTTGCACACTGGATACGTGGTGCGGCCTTTGCAGACGCGTCCTTCACACGTGATGCCATCAGCCAGTCAGTGGATGCCTTCAGGCGTCTGTTCCGCGTCTCGCCCTCTTTTTTTGCATCCAGTGACTGGCAGATCAATCCGCACCTGTTGAGACTGGAAGAGGAACTTGGCTTTGCCTATGCCAGTGATGTGAGAGGCCGGTGTGCATTTCTTCCAAGCCTGCAGAATGTTTCATCCTGTTGTATTCAGATGCCAACCACGCTGCCGACATTCAATGAACTGTTGGCCAATCCATCAATTAATGAGCATAATGTTCACGAGTTTCTTTTTGCGGAGTCGCAACGCGTGTTACCCGATGGCGAGGTGTTGTCGATAAACGCCGAGCAGGAGGGTATCGAACGATTAGCCGTTCTGGAACGGATAATCGTTATGTGGAAAGGCTCGCAATGGGACTTCAAGACATTGGGTGAACTGGTTCAGTCGACCGGGAGTGATGCGGTACCAAGACACCAGGTCGGTTGGGCAGAAGTGGATGGTCATACAGGACATCTGGCAATGCAGAGCTTGAAGGTAGTGTGATGGGTATTGAGAGAAAGAAGAAGGATTGTGATCTGAGTGAAGCCGTCTACTCGGCAGACTCTGAAATACACGGTAAAGGTCTCTTCGCACGGAAGAAGATAAAGAAAGGCGAGTACATCGGTACCTACCATGGACCCAAGACCAGGGAGAACGGTACCTATGTACTCTGGGTCTATGATCATGATGATGAAGAGAACGCAGAGGGACGTGACGGGAAGAACCTGCTGCGTTATCTGAATCACTCGACTGAGTGCAATGCCGAGTTCGACGGTTACGACCTGTACGCGTTGAAGAAGATCAGACAGGACGAGGAGATCACCTTCAACTACGGGGAAGATCCCGGTTAGCTTTGACCGGTACTAGTGATAGCGGCGCATCTGCCCTACAAGGATTCCCTGGATCTGCACCTGGTCCGGTGAGAAGGTCATCGGCTCCATGGTCGGGTTGGCCGGATGCAGTATCACCGCTCCCTGTTTCTGTTCGATCCGTTTCAGCGTCGCTTCGTTGCCGTCAACCAGGGCGACGACAATCTCTCCATTGCGTGCAGAGTCACGCTGTTCGATGACGATATGGTCGCCATCCATGATCCCTTCATCGATCATCGAGTTCCCCCTGACCTGCAGTACGTAGCAGGGCCGGGTGGTACGTAGAAACTCCGGTACCTGGACCGTCTCCTGGTGGTCTATCGCCTCGATCGGTTGACCGGCGGCGATATAGCCCATCATCGGCAGGGCGTCCTCTGCCGGCAGCTCCGCATCCTCTTCAACCAGCCGGATCCCCCTTCTCTGGTTGTTCATGGGTTCCACCAGGCCTGCCTCTATGAGGGCCTGGATCTGCTTGTGCAGGGATCCCTTCGAACTGAGGCCGAGGGCGTTGCAGAGTTCGTCCAGGGTCGGTGGGTGAGGGAACTCCCAGAGGTGCTCCCGGAGGTAGTCATAGATTTCCTGCTGTCTTCGTGTCAGTGCAAGGGACATGACGGTGTCATCCTTTATGTTCTCCTGGTGTTCTATTCTAGACCGGATAGAACAAATAGGAAACCCTTGGCTCGAAAAAAGTCACTCTTCGTGGAATATCTCGATTCGCCCGCGTCCAAGCTGCTTGGCACTGTTCATCGCCTGTTCGGCGCATTCAACGATTTTTCCTGGGGCGGTGCAGGGTTCTGGGAAGAGGGAGGCGACACCGATACTGACGCTGACGGTTTCTGATTTTCGGTTTTCCCGGTGAGGGATTGCCATCTCATTGATGGTATTGAAGACACGATCTGCTACGAACCGTGCCCCTTCGATACCGGTGTCCGAAAGCAGGATGGTGAAGATGTCCTCTCCATAGTGGCACACCAGGTCCGTGGGCCGGTTGATCTCTTCCTTCAGGATACCGGCGATTTTCCTCAGGCACTTGTCGCCGGCCAGGTGACCGTACTGCTCGTTGTAATTCCTGAAGTGATCCAGGCCGATGACTATCGCGGCAATGGGCAGGTTGTAGCGTGCACAGCGGTATGACTCACGTTCCAGAACATGATCCAGGGTCTCTCTGCCGGCCAGGCCGGTGGTTTCATCCAGCGTGGGCTGCTTTTCGGCGGGTCGGCATGGCTCCCCCTCCCGGTGCATGGCAAGGCTGCAGCGTTCCATGGAGATGAGGATGCCCTGTAGCAGGGTGATATCGATCGGCTTCAGCAGGTAGTCGCTGCAGCCGGACTGAATACCGCTGAGTATCTTCTCCGGCTTCACAGTGTCGACGAGAAAGACGATGGGGACGTGGACATCCACCAGCTGCCTCAGCTGCTGGGTCAGTTTCTCCTCATCCAGGTCAGGGCGGGAGGTGTCGAGAAGAATGAGGCGGGGTGGGGATTGCTCTATGAGCTCTATGCTTTCCTCGGCGTCGCTGACACAGATGATGTCGTGTCCCCACTTCTGCAGGTGGGGCAGCAGCCGAAGCCGCTCATCCATATTGCCTTCGATGAGTAGGATCTTCATCCGGATGCCCGCCAAATCGATAGTGCATCTCTACCTGCTTTAACTATAGACTCATACTGTGGTTTTTTAAACATGACCATACTTTAAGAATGGTCTATATCCAACTGATATTACTACTATTTATCTGTCCAGCTATAGATCACTTCCGCCTTGTTTCCTGGAGATTCGTAGGTCACTTTCTCGCACAGTTGACGCAGCAGCATGATGCCCCTGCCCGAGAGTTTCGACAGGCCCGTGTCGAAATCCTTGAGGTATTCCGGGTAGTCGAAGCCGCTGCCGCTGTCCTCTACCTGGATGCGCATTTGTCCACCGTTGTCCGTTGGCTGGGATCTGACCCTGATCTTCACGAACCCGGCGGAGAGGTCCGCAAGACGGCTCTCACGCTCGGTGAAGTACTTGGTGAACCCCTCCGGTGAATTCTTCATTCCCGAATCCATCTTCAGCACGCCGTGATCCAGTGCATTGACATAGAGTTCCGTCAGCACGGTGAAAAGCAATCGCCGATGGGTATGCAGTCCTTCCAGCTCCTGGATGTGATTGATGACCAGTGGGATGGGGTCGGCCTGGCGCAGCCGGCTGCCGGTGAGGGTCAGGTTGAATTCGGCAATATCTCCCGACTTCTCCCCCGGCTCGGCTTCAGGGGCGGCGCTCGCGATTCGTTCCCAGTTGGTGAGTATGGCCGGTGTGCAGGGGATCTCCGCCAGGCTTATATCGTCATCCTGTGGGGCGTCCTGGCAGAACTGGTTGAGGGCCTCCGCGATACTGTCCAGCGTGGTTTCATTACTGGATTTATTGCGAATCGCCTCTTCGAAACGGGCCTGGCCGAAATATTCGTTGTCAGGGTTTCTGGCTTCGGGAACACCATCACTGACCAGCAGTATACGGTCGCCCTCAGAGACGTTGACATGGGTTACCACCTGCTTGAAATCGATGTCTGGCGTAATGGCAAGCGGGATGCTGTTGGAGCCGAAGCGCTGCTTTATCTCGCCGCTTTTACCATCCAGCAGCAGTATGTCCGGCATGCCGCAGTTGCATACGGTGATGTAGTCCAGTCCGCTGTTGACGGAGATGAACTGCATTGCAAAGAACTTGCCCAGCGGCAGCAGGGAGTTGAGCTTTCTGTTGATACCCGAAAGGATCTGGTGGGGAGCGAAGCCCTTGGCGGTCATCGCCCTGAAAACCTCGGACATGGGCAGTGCGCCCAGGGCGGCCGCCAGACCATGACCGGTGAAGTCGCCCAGCAGTACATTGAGATCACCCGAAGGGGCATAGGCTGTAAGCAGCACATCGCCACTGAACAGCTCTGCCGGTCTGAGCAGCGAGGCGATCTGGTCAAGGGCAACGTTGTCTGCCACTACCGCGCCACTGAAGAGGGACTCGGCCAACTCCTCGTCCTTGCGCATCTGGCTGTAGAGAATACTCACCTCTCGGTGCAGGGTGCGCGTGCGCTCGAGGGCTTTCAGCTTGGCCTTGACGACGGTCTTCGAGAGGGGCTTGCCGAGAAAATCATCCCCACCGGCCTCGATACACTTTGCCAGGGTCTCCTCGTCATCGGAGTGGGAGAGGAAGATCACCGGAACCGAATGGCTCTTCTCGATTGACCTGATCTCCCTGACGGTATCGAACCCGTCGAGCAACGGCAGGTGGATATCGAGAAAGACAATGTCGGGTTTGAATTCCGTAAAGGTTTTTATCGTGTCGAACCCATCCGAGGTATGGGTGACCTCGTAGCCGGACTCCTCCAGGTGGTTCTTGAGCACGGAGTTGTCCTCGAGAACCGCCTCGGCAATCAGTGCACGGCCTTTGATGGAGCGCTTTTCGGGACTCATGCTAACTCCCGGATTTATTGGAATGGCTTTGGGGTTAATAGTTACCTTGAACGTCTCGCCCAGCAATCCCGAATTGTAAAAACAGTGGCAGCTTACAGATCAACTAATGGGCTGATCGTCACTGACGATGTACTGTGCGGTGCCCGCATGGAGTATCTCGACCCTGAGATTGTTACGCCTGCGGTCACTCTTGCGCTGATTGGTTTCGCCGGTGTTGATCGGTGAGGCTTCACCGCGTCGGCGGTCCTTGAAAGGGGAGCGGCGTGAAAACATCCTGACCTCCATGTTCTTTCCTTTCAACTCGGTTCCGTTGAGGTACTCGATAGCCGCTTCGGCAGCCCATGCAGGTTCGATCTTGGCCAGGCCGTGAAACTCGACCTCGTGGGTCTCCAGGTTGGTGATCTGGATGATTTCGCAGTTGTCGATGTGAGCGCGTTTCGGGGGTTCTGAGAACATCTGGGGTTGGTGGACAGCAGGGGCTATGAACCTGATCAGGTCAATGCGATTGACCCGGTCTGGTAGCCTGCTTATGAATATCTCCACACCCCGCTCCTTAGCTCAGTCGGTTTCATATTCCGTGAATGCTCAAATTATAAAAAGTATATATAAATCATTAAAGGGTTTTTTCAAGAAAAAGATGGACTTTGGAGATATTCATGCGATTTCTCGTTATGTACCCCCCATAAAATTACACAATGGTCCCACCCAACGACTGATCCCAGGCCGATCTGAAAAACCGGCTGGGGGAGATGGGCGGAATCATGCAGCCATATGCTTTTCATGATCACTTAAGAGTCATTCACGTAATATCCATAGCAGAAAACGTTCCAATCCAGACAAATTCTTGGAAAACAAGTGGATGAGGGATCTTTATTTGCACAAACAGGCAGCTGTTTTCACGAGATGTAAAAAAAACTGACACCCCATGGTAACAATGCAAGCGGCACGCTAGACCAGCAGGGGGGCGATCACCAGGCTGACGATTGCCATCACATTGATCAGGATGTTCATGGAGGGACCGGAGGTGTCCTTGAAGGGGTCACCCACGGTATCGCCGACCACGGCGGCCTTGTGGGAGTCGGAACCCTTACCGCCGAAATGGCCCTTTTCGATATGCTTCTTGGCGTTGTCCCAGGCGCCGCCAGAGTTTGCCATCATCAGGGCAAGCAGTACACATGAGAGCAGGGCACCACCCAGCATGCCACCCAGGGCCTCCGGTCCGATACCGAAACCGACCACCACGGGAGCAGCCGTTGCAATGGTGCCTGGCAGGATCATCTTTTTCAGGGCAGCGGTCGTCGCGATATCCACGCAACGGGCATCATCGGGTTCAGCCGTGCCCTCCATCAGCCCCGGTATCTCTTTGAACTGGCGCCGTATCTCCTTGATCATGTCGAACGCGGCATCACCTACAGCGGTCATGGTGATCTCGGCGATCAGGAAAGGCAGCACGCCACCGATAAACAGGCCCACGAGAACGATGGGATCGCTCAGTTCAAGACTGAAGTGTTCGACGTTGGCCGAGACCATTTCTACAAAGGCGGTGATGATCGCCAGGGCTGCAAGGGCAGCAGCTCCAATTGCAAACCCCTTTCCGATTGCAGCGGTGGTGTTGCCCAGTTCATCGAGCGAGTCGGTGATCTTCCGGGTCTCTTCACCCAAGCCACCCATCTCCGCAATCCCCCCGGCATTGTCGGCAACCGGACCGTAGGCGTCGATGGCCATGGTGATGCCCACGGTGGCGAGCATGCCCACGGCGGCGATGCCGACACCGTACAGCCCCACAAGGCTGCTGGAGACATAGATGATGGCGCAGATGGTGAGCAGCGGAATCACTACCGACTGCATGCCGAAGGCAAGTCCCGTGATCATCACCGTGGCCGGACCCGTCTCGCTCGCCCTGGCGATCTTCAGCACCGGCTTACCGGCGGTGTAGTACTCGGATACCAGGCCGATGATGATGCCGCCGATGGCCCCGGAAAGAATAGCCACCCAGATATACCAGTTGACGTCGACAAGGGTTATGACGAAATAGGAGGTGAGGATAAACAGAAGACTTGCGCTGATGGTGCCGGTGCGCAGGGCCACCTCGGGGCTCTTTTCGGAAGCCATGCGTACGATCTGTATCCCCAGGATGGAGCAGATCAAACCGAGGGAGGCGAGGGTGAGGGGCAGGAACATCAGGTCCGCCCTCTGACCCAATGGATCAATGACATCGGCCGCCATGGTGGATGCCATGGCGATGGTGGCGATCATGGCGCCACAGTAGGACTCGAAGATATCCGAACCCATGCCGGCCACGTCACCCACGTTGTCCCCGACGTTGTCGGCGATAACGCCTGGATTTCGCGGATCGTCTTCCGGTATTCCAGCCTCGATCTTGCCCACCAGGTCGGCGCCCACATCGGCTGACTTGGTGTAGATGCCGCCACCCACACGTGAGAAGAGGGCAACGGTGGAGGCGCCCATGCCAAAGCCGTGGATGGCGTGGGCCGTCTCGGGATCGCCACCGAAGAAGAGGTAGAGGGTGCCCAGGCCGAGCAGGCCCAGGGAGGCCACGGAGAGTCCCATGATGGAACCGCCGAAGAAGGCGATGGTGAGCGCCTCAGGTGCCCCGTTGTCGTGGGCGGCCGTGGTGGTACGGACATTGGCCCGCGTGGACGAGTACATGCCGATAAAGCCGGCCCCTCCCGAGGCGGCTGCACCCACCACGAAGGCGATGGCTGTTTTTATACCGAGGAAGATGTAGAGCAGGACCAGCAGTACCGCGGCGAAGAGGATCAGCATCCTGTATTCCCGGCGCATGAAGACCATCGCGCCGGTATGAATATGCTCCGAGATCCGGGTGACCTTCTCGTTACCCGTGGAGTAGGTCATCACCTGTCGGTAGATCCCAAACGCTACCACCAGGCCGACAATACCCAATAACGGTGGCAACCAGATGTAGATGCTCATTACTGCTCCGGTGTTCGGCTAATTCCTACTCCTCATATGCGTAATAATAGTCGGAAAAATCGGGGCTACACGGCTAATCGAGGGTCTAGATTTTGCCCTGGATGCTGATCATCCGCTCCACCTGCTTACGCTGCCATGGGTCGATCGTGGGCAGGCGCTGTGCGGCTTTCCTGGCACTGGCCGCATCGCTGAAAGCACCGTACACCAGCACGAACTTCCCCTGGCCCGCGTCAGACGTCTCGTAGAAGGCGAGGTCCTCTTTCAGGTAGCGCCCCCAGCGCTGGGCTGCCTGGTAAAGCTTCTCTTTGTCATTCGCGCTGATCAGCCTGACCACGTAGTTCTCCGGATCCTGTTTTGCCAGCCAGGTGGGGCCGTGGATGATGCTGTCGGTACCGAACTGACGATGGGGTGCCATGGCACTCAGGCGACCATTGGCGCTGTCGCTCTTCTCCTCGACGGTCTCAATCTGTTCCTGGAGTTTTGCCAGTTTCGCCTTCTGGGCCTCTACCGCCGAATCGAGAGCCAGTTTCAGTTTCTCCTTTTCCGCCTGCAGGGCAGAGTCGAGCTCCAGCTTGAGCTGCTGTTGGGATGCCTGCAGTTCGGTTGCACGGTTGCCGATGTCAGCCAGTTCACGGCTGTTTTGCTGAACCGCCTGGTTCTGGGAGACCAGTTCCGCTTTCAACTGCAGGTCGCTCTCAGCGGTCTGCTGCAGGCTGTCGGCCTGGTGGTATGCTGTGGCGCCGATCAGCAGCAGAAGCAGAACAAGCGAGGCGGCACCCCACTGAAGATGGCGACGTGCGTTTCCGAAAAGGGTGCTTATGGCGCTCTGCTGGCGCCCGGTCTGCTCTTCCAGCTCATCCGCACGCTCTTCCAGCGTGCCGGTTCTGACATCCAGCACGCCCACCTGCTGCTGCAGATCACCTGTATGGGTGGCGAGATCGTTGGCGGAGCCGAAGAGGGTGGTGATGTCCTGGTTGGCCTGGCGCAGTCCTGTAGCCAGCTCATCGGTTTTCGTGTGGATCTTGCTTTCAAGGGCGCTCACTGCGGAGGCGGTTGCATTGGCCACCCGGTCGATGCGTCCGGACAGTTCACGATCGCGCGCTTCAGAGGCCTGGGCTGCCGCGGCGATCTCCTCGCTGAAGCGGCTCTCCATCGACTGGAGGGTGGCATTCAATCCCATGACCCTCGATTCCAGGCTCTCGCTGAGGAGGCTGGTCTTGGATTCCAGGGCACCGGTTCTGCGCTCCAGTTGCGAGAGCTCCTCGTGCTGGTCTGCGATCTGTTCGTTTTGGGAAAAGAACTGCGCGGAGAGCTCATCGTTCTCCCTGGCCAGCTTGACCGATTGACGGATCAGCTCCTGGTAGGCGACCTGCAGCTCCTGGAGCTCGGCGTGGGTTTCGTCGATGCGCTCAGCGACTTTCTCCTGGGACTTCATCTCGAAATGGAGATTCATCAACCGGGTATCGGTCGATTCAAGCCGCCTGGTCAGGCCGGTGAGATCGATCTCGATGCGGGTCAGCTTGGAATTCAGGTCGACGGCGGGGGTGAAATTGCCCTTGCCCTGCTCGAGCTTTACCAGTTTATCCTCTGCGGGATGGGAATCAGCAGCAGTCTTGGTATTGTTGTTCATGATTACTCCGGAACCAATTATTCTGGCTATTGGTCAGAAAGCCGATACTGCTGCACTTTCAGAAAGCATAACAATATAAGAATATAATGATATATACAACTTCCTTTTAGTAAGGCTTTTTTCTGAGCCTTCCCGCCAGGGGTTCATCAGGGTGGTCGTGGGGTACCCGACAGGCAGTGCACGGGCAGGCCGGTAACAAATCTGCAAAGGGTGGTTTACCCTGTCTTCCGACACCTCCATAATTGCACTCTTTGTCCAGAAGAGCAGACCCTGTAGAAGGCATGAAAGAGCTGATCATCGGTGGTGCCAGATCCGGAAAAAGTGCGCTTGCAGAGCGCCTCGCCAAGGAGAGTGGCAGTGACATCGTCTACCTGGCCACGGCGACCGCCGATGACGATGAGATGGCCGAGAGAATACGCCTGCATCAGCAGCGGCGATCCGAAAACTGGACGCTGGTCGAAGAGCCCCTGTACCTCGCAGAAACATTGATGACCCATGCCCGTGAGAACCGCCTGGTTCTGGTCGACTGCCTGACACTCTGGATCACCAATCTTCTGCTGCACGAGGATGATGGCCTTTTTCAGAGAGAGCGGGATGCCTTACTGGAGGCCCTTGCCGGTATTCCCGGTCGCCAGGTATTCGTCAGCAACGAGGTGGGTATGGGGATTGTACCCATGGGTGAGTTGAGCCGGCGATTCCAGGACGAGGCGGGCTGGTTGAACCAGGCCATGGCAGAGCGTTGTGAGCGTGTGATTTTGACCGTGGCAGGCCTGCCACACTACCTGAAGGGGAAGAGTACGTGATATCCGATTGGTTTACCCGCCCGATCAAGAGACCCGATGACGAGATGAGGGCGCTGGCTGCCGGGAGGCAGCAGCAGCTGACCAAGCCACCCGGTTCGCTGGGCCGGCTGGAGCAGGCGGCAATCGATCTCAGTGCCCTCCAGGGTCGGGAGAGGCCGTCGCTCGAAAAGGTGCAGATTGCCGTGTTTGCCGCTGATCACGGTGTCGCGGCCTCCGGTGTCTCCGCCTTTCCGCAGGAGGTGACGGTACAGATGGTTGCCAACTTCGCCAACGGCGGGGCGGCAATCAGCGTGCTTGCCGGCAGCCTCGGTGCGACCCTCGAGGTGATCGATGTCGGCACCGTGGTCGATCCCGGTGAGATGCCCGGGGTGATAAGTCACCGTGCCGGTCCCGGCACAGCCAACCTTCACCAGCAGGATGCCATGACCGCGGAGCAGCTCGACGTGGCGCTGAATGCGGGCAGGGCAGCCGCCGAGCGTGCCCGGGAGGCTGATCTCTTTATCGGTGGTGACATGGGTATTGCCAACACCACCGCCTCTGCGGCCATCGGCTGTGCCTTGCTGCAGACCAATCCGATAATACTGGCGGGGCCCGGAACCGGGCTCGACAAGGCCGGTGTATCGCACAAGGCGGATGTGATCGGGCAGGCGCTTCAACGTTACGAGGGGCTGCATGAACAGCCCATCGAGGCGCTGCGTTGTGTCGGCGGTTTCGAGATCGCCGCCCTGGTCGGTGCTTTCCTGGCTTGCGGCCAGCAGGGTACCCCGGTACTGATCGACGGTTACATCGCCACCGCGGCGGCACTGGTGGCGGTAAGACAACAGCCTGCACTCAGGGAGTGGTTGATCTTCTCCCACCGCTCCGCCGAGCCGGGACACAGCGCCATGCTGCAGGCGCTGGATGCGGAACCGCTGCTGGATCTCTCCATGCGCCTGGGCGAGGGGAGTGGTGCCGCCACGGCAGTGCCCCTGTTACGACTGGCCTGCGATCTGCACAACGGCATGGCGACCTTTGCCGATGCCGGTGTCTCCGAGGGTTGAAGATGGATACGGATACGATTGTCGACCTGATGCGTCACGGTGAGCCCGAGGGTGGCACACTGATCCGTGGCTGGCAGGATGATCCCCTGAGCGAGACCGGCTGGAGCCAGATGCGCGAGGCGGTGAGCGAGCCGGCGCCCTGGGACCGGATCATCAGTTCCCCCCTGACCCGTTGCCACCGCTTTGCACAGGAGTTGAGCGAGAAGCTCGATCTCTCACTCTCCACCGAGGAGCGGTTGCGGGAGATCGGCTTTGGCGAATGGGAGGGGAGACTGCCGGCGGAACTCTACGAAGAGCAGCCGGATGCGGTATCCAACTTCTGGAGCGACCCGGTGAAACACACCCCGCCGGGTGCAGAACCCCTGGATGAGTTCAAACTGCGGGTGGAGTCGGCCTGGCAGGATCTCCTGGAGCGGCACCGCGGCGAACACCTGCTGGTGGTGGCCCATGGTGGGGTCAACCGCCTGATCATCGCCAACGTGCTGGGCATACCGCTGGTCAACCTGTTCCGCATGGAGATACCCTTTGCGGGAATCAGCCGGCTGCGCATCGGCGAGGGCATCCCGCGGCTGGTGTTCCACTGTGGTAACGACCTCGCATGATACTTCAGCCCTTTCTGCTCGCCCTGCAGTTTCTTACCCGTCTGCCGGTTCCCGGCAGCGACGGCTTGCCCGATGAAGAGGTGCAGGCCAGGGCGGTGCTCTATTACCCGCTGGTCGGTCTGGTCATCGGGCTTGTACTGGTGCTTCTCTTTCTGCTGACCGATGGACTCGGCAGCCTGCTGCAGGCGGCGCTGCTGTTGTCGCTCTGGGTGGCCATCACCGGCGCATTGCATATCGATGGCCTGGCGGATACGGCCGATGCCTGGATCGGGGGGCAGGGGGATCCCGAGCGCACCCTGGAGATCATGAAGGATACCCACGCCGGACCCATGGCGGTCACGGCGGTGGTGCTGGTGCTGCTGGTCAAGTTCGCGGCCCTCGAGACTTTGCTCGATGCCGGCAACTGGAGTGCGCTGCTGCTCGCGCCACTGGTCGGTCGGTCGGGCCTGGTGGCGGCACTGGGTTACATGCCCTACGTGCGGCCCGGGGGATTGGGTTCCGTGTTGTCGGAACACCTCTCCCGCGAACGCTCACAGGTGGTGCTCCTGGTGTCGGCCCTCTTCTGCAGTCTCTTTCTCGGCTGGGGTGTCCTGCTTCTTCTGCTGCTGGTCGTTGGCTGTTTCGCCCTGTTGAGATCGGCCCTGATGGAGCGCATTGGTGGTGTCACCGGGGATGCGGCCGGTGCCATCTGTGAGCTGCTCGAAGTGACAGCGCTGCTGGCGATGGCGTTCCTGGTATGAACTCACTGATCGCCCTCGGGGCGCTGATTGTCGATCAGTTGCTGGGCGAGCTTTCCCGCTGGCATCCCCTGGTGGGGTTCGGTCGCCTGGCCGATCAGGTGGAGGGTCGGTTGAACGATGGCAGGGACGGGAAGCTGAAGGGTGTCGTCGCATTGCTGATCACCACGCTTCCCTTTGTACTGCTGGCAGGAGTGCTTGAGTCGACCTGGGGAATATGGGTCAGCCTGGTGGCACTCTATTTCGCCCTCGGTGCCCGCAGCCTGGCAGATCATGCCAGGGCGGTGGCATGCAAACTTGAACAGGACAACATGGGGGCTGCCCGGGAGAAGGTCGGCCGGATGGTGAGCCGCGACAGTACCGACATGGACAGGGTGTCGGTGATACGGGCCACCATCGAGTCGGTATTGGAGAACGGCCTGGACGCCATCTTCGGGGCACTGTTCTGGTTTTTTATCGCCGGTGCACCCGGCGTGGTGTTCTACCGGCTGGTCAACACCCTGGATGCCATGTGGGGATATCGCAACGAACGGTTCAACACATTCGGCTGGTTCACCGCGAAGCTGGATGATCTGCTCAACTGGATACCCGCACGGCTGGTGGCGGCAATCTATGCCTTGATGGGTAACCGGGCCCAGGCCATGGATTGCTGGCGTGACCAGGCGGGGTTGCTCGCCAGCCCCAATGGCGGACCGGTGATGACGGCGGGGGCAGGGGCCCTGGATATCGAACTCGGAGGACCGGCGGTCTACCAGGGCAAGCGGGTGGAGAAGCCGTTGTTCGGCGGGGATAACCCGCCCGATCTGTCGGATATCTACCGAGCCCTCGACCTGGTACACAAAAGCCTGTTGCTCTGGCTTCTGATGGCATTGACCTGGAGTCTTCTCATTGCTTGATCATGGTGGAAACGTAAGGCAGGCGGCCGAACTCTACGGCAGGCCCGTTGAGCAGTGGCTCGATCTCTCAACCGGTATCAACCCGTTCGGCTGGCCGGTACCGGAACTGCCCCCGGAGATCTGCCGGCGACTGCCTGAAACCCGGGACGGACTTGAACAGGTCGCGGCGGCCTACTACGGCTGTGAGAGCCTGTTACCCGTTGCCGGTACCCAGCAGGCGATCCAGCAACTGCCAGGGCTCCGTCAGCCCTGCCGGGTCGGCATCATGGACCCCACCTATTCGGAACACGCCAAGGCGTGGTCCGAAGCCGGGCACGAGGTGGTGCGCCTGGAACTGGGTGTGATCGATGAAACACTGGCCGACCTGGACGTATTGGTCATCACCCGGCCCAACAATCCCGATGGATTGATGATTGGAAAAGAGCGTGCCCTGGAGTGGCATCGGCAGTTGGCTGAAAAGGGCGGATGGCTGGTTGCTGACGAGGCCTTTATCGACACCAATCCCCAGGAGAGCCTTGCCCTGGCATCTCCCCGGCAAGGCTTGGTGGTGCTGCGCTCCCTGGGCAAGTTCTTCGGCCTGGCGGGTATCCGCTGCGGTTTCGTTCTCGCTGATGCGCCACTGTTGGATCGGCTGCAGGAACAGGCCGGACCCTGGGCCGTCAGCGGGCCCGCACGGTGGATCGCCGGCCAGGCACTTGCCGACCGGCAGTGGCAGCAGGAGACGATCTCCAGGCTGGAGAGATCAGGCAAACGGTTGAATGAACTGCTGACGACCCACGGATTGCAGCCATCGGGTGGAACGGCACTTTTTCAACTGGTCCGTACGCCCAGGGCCGCCATGCTGTTCGACGGCCTTGCCAGCCAGGGGGTACTGACAAGGATCTTCAGGGATATTTCCTCTATACGATTCGGACTTCCGGGTAGTGAAGAAGAGTGGCAACGCCTTGAGGAGGCGTTGGGCAACAGCTGATCAGAACCAGGGGTGCAATAATTCAGTGTATCGCACTGTGTTGGAGTCTTTGGTGGTGGGTTACGCTGTTGCTAACCCACCCTACATCCAGGATGCTGTTTGAGCCGTAGTAGGGTGCAATAGCGAAGCGTATTGCACCGATAGGGGTGTTGCTCGCGAACTCAGTAGCGCAGCTGTTCGATGACCTCGTAGCCGTGCTTCTCTTCGTCCCATCCCCATGAGAACGCTTTCAGGTCCCACAACGCCATCACCAGGGCGTGATTGAAGTGGGCATGGCTGAAGCCGCAGCCATAACTCGTGCGGTCTTTGCCCCGTCTCGTCTTGTAGCTGGTCTTCACCACGATCACATAGGCGTGGGGAAGGTTGGTGTTGGCCTGGTGATGAAGAATGCTCACGTTGGCCTTGTAGTTGTCATAGCCCCTCTCTTTAAGGATCTTCTCTCCCTCCTCCTGGGCAATGGCGGGGTGCGACTTGCCGTAGACCAGCACGTAGTCGAGGGTGTTTCCCTGCCACTTGGCCATGACACAGGCGGCGCCACTGGTTTCGGCCGGAGCGGCAGGGGCTTCCTGGGCACTGCTAACGGCGCCGTGTAACAGTCCAATACTCAGTGTCAGAAGGGCAATTATCCTGGGCATGACGCTTTCCATCATCGGTTGACGGTCCATACCACTATGTCGGTACCGGATCACGTTTTCTTTAGCCAGGATTTGGATTCCGCGATAATCCGCCTCGGGTTCTGTATAATCCAGCGCTGCCAGCAGCAGAAACAGGGATATTGAGCGTTATGGACAACCCCGCCGATAAACGAGACCGCCCCCACTACCTGATATCACAGGAGACCATCGACGACGCCGACCGGTGTCTCCACGAAAATGCCTGCCTGTATGATTGCCGACACGATCTTTGTCAGCTGGGAAGCGACGACGAGGGTGTTTCCAGGATCCTGGTCTGCAATGAAAAGAGCGGCTGTGCCTACAGCTCCGACCTGGGCAAGCACCGGGTCTGCAGCTGCCCGGTCAGGCATGCCCTGCACAAGAAATACGGTCTTTGATCTGTATTGACCCGGCAAGCTTCCACTGTTACCCGCTATCACTTCAGAAACCGATTAACTACCTTTGAAACCAATTGCTGTACTGTCTCCGATGTTTTGGAACAGCAGCTGCGACCCTGTTTCAAATGTCAATGTGACTGTCTCACCATCATCCGTTTCCATGACCTGGCAATCCGAGAACATCTGGCCCTTGATACCGTAGCTGTCTCCAAGATCAACCAGTGGATATGAGAACACATCATCCTCAGCCACTACTCTCTGCTCCGGTTCATCATCCTGCATGCGCCAATGCACAACGCCACCGTCAAAATAGAGCTGATGCCACTGTCCGGCAATTTTCAGGAATACCACGTCAGCTTCATCTTCCAGCTGACCGTTGTGAATATATTGCTGACACAGGAGTTCTTCACATGTGGCACCGCTTAAATCAGGTTGCCTCCCATTGATTGTGATCATCAACCCCCCTTGGAAACACAGCAGAGTGTATCTATACTGACCCGACCGCACGGGTCACTTCTCGTAGCAGCTTCCCTCTCTGATCCAGACGCCGTAGCTTTCACAGCGCAACAGTTCGTTGCCGCTGCAGACATAATCACCGATTTTGAAATCCTGGTCGTTGAAATAACAAACACCGCTCTCCAGTTCAGCATCCAGCGAAAGAAATTCCCTGTCGGTGTTGTCGAAAATCGGCGAGTTCTTCATCTCAGGGTCAGGTGCGCCAACATGAGGTAAGTCATTGATACCACTCATATCCTTTCCTCCCGGTAAGAAAACGGATACGGCTCTTCTACACTCAGTATAGGCGATTCCCCAACCGTCCTGTCGCAGGCATCACCGTATACGCGGAGATGGATCATTGAGTATCAAAAGGGGTGGGGAAAACGGTGCCAGGCGTTCAAAGACCTGGAGGCAATGTCCGCAGGTAAAGACAAAGGAGATAGTAATGGATGGCAAGGCATTGGTTGGGGTTTTGGCAGGGATAATTGTTGCAGCAGTTCTTGGTCTTTTTGTGGGATGGAGCCTCGGAATGGAACGAGGTGAGTCATCTATTGTAGATATGACCGTTAACAAGGATGCCCGTGACGTTCAGTCGCAGATCGCTACCCTCAAACATCTCAGGGCAGGAGAAATCGATCAGGCCATCGAACTGATAGAGGCCAATATGGATGATCAACTCGTCATGTTCGATCCGGTAGAGCCTTATCCAGGAATATCCGATAGCACGTATGCTGAGGTCGCCAAGGCTCTAAAGCAGTGCAAGGCATATCGGGCTGAGTACCCCAGAAAATCAAAACGCTCATTTGTGGACGAGATGGTTAAGAATGTTCTCGAGCAAGGCGAGCTCAATTAGGTTTGCAGTAAATGAATAAAGCAACTTAGTAGCCAAGCTCCATTTGGCACTCTCCCTGCTGTTGTAGCCATTGAGGTTCTTAAGTGGGGTCAGTGGGTTCTTAAGTGGGGTCAGTGTAGACTTTTTTAATGCTCAATGATTTTAGTTTACTCTGACTCCATATTTTCTTGAAAATGGTGGAAGTTATTTTAGTATTGTAAGTTCAGGGATAAAAAACCAATAAATTGGAGGGAATATGAACCTAATGTCTTTAAGTCTTCGTGTCTTAATTTCACTCGCCCTAATCCTGGGGATTTCTAACCAGGTAATTGCAGAAACACCTAAAATCGGCATGGTGGTAATGCATGGAAAAGGGGGAACGCCATCCAAGCATGTCAACCGATTTGCAAGTGCCCTTGAGAAGGATGGTTACTTGGTTAACAACTTGGAGATGCCTTGGTCAAAACAACGTGAATATAAAGCACCAGTGGACACTGCTGTAGAAGAGGTAGATAAAGCCATTGAGTCAATGCGTGCACAGGGGGCTACCCATATTTTTGTATCCGGACACAGCATGGGAGCCGTTTTTGCACTTCATTATGCCACGATGCGCGACGTTAACGGCATCATCGGTCTCGCTCCTGGCGGTAACATGGGAGCAAAAATTTTCCGAAAGAAGCTGGGGAAGTCTGTTTCCAAAGCCAGAAAACTGGTTTCAAAAGGCAAGGGCGACGACACTACGAGATTGATGGATTTCGAGGGATCGAAAGGAACATACCCGATCATCGTGACACCCAACAATTATCTTTCGTGGTTTGACCCTGAGGGGCCAATGAATTCGATTAAGTCCGCCAAGCAGATAGGGGCTGATGTGGCAGTACTATGGGCGGTCGCGGAACGAGATTACAAAGGGTTGAAAAAGTTTGGCCCGAAATTGTTCAACAACTTCCTGTCTAGCCAGCCTCATGCCACCTTTTACGAGCCAAAATCCGATCACTTAGGAGCTCCATCGGCGTCAATAGACGAGGTAAAACGCTGGGTTGCTGAAGTGGTTGGTTCATAGAAGGAGACTATTTATCTCCAATAATAGGGGCGCTGATTCAGCGCCCCTATCTCATTCCAGCTCCTACGCAGTTTCCTGTTGGCTGTCTGGCCAAAGGCTTCGATGCTTTATTTCTCAACAGTACAGGACTGGTCACTACTGCGTTAGAACTGCCGCAATTGGAAATTCTGAGACTAAGAGGCAATGTCAGGTATCAGGGTTTGAATGGATCAGCCGGTTAAGCAGGGAATATATACCTCTAATTAGGAGCAAGTTTGCGAAAGCATGTAATAAAAGGCCCCGCATAGCGAGGCTTAATAATCAGCTTTGTACAATCCATCATCCGGTTAGATGTTTTCTTTGATAAAACCGGATATCAAATCAGCTGCTTTATACTCAGCACTACCATAGCTATGGGCAGAGTTTGTTTTGCAGACTATATGCGGCCTGGGATGGTGGCTTGCCCCTTTAAAGTAATGCACTTTTGCATTTGGTGAATTAACAAGTTTTTCACCAATTATTTTGGCGGCTTCTTTAGGGGTCCATTCATCGCAAAGGTCGTTCTCTGCTGACATAACCAAGGCAGGAACATAAACTCTATCTAAAGGCATATCAGGAACATAAGTATCAACTGGGCGGCCAGCAGCAATACTTGCGCTCAACACCACACCCTGCACAAGGTCTTTGCCCAGGTTTATCGTTTGTGCTGCCGCGGCGACTGTTCCTCTGCTATGTCCAAGTAGCCAAACTGGAACATCAGCATCTTTCTTCATGTGAGCAATGATGGCTGCGATATCCTGCTTATGCTCTTCAGACTCCCTGAATCCACCCAAGCCACCATTTTTTTTATCGGATGGGGTTTCTACAACAGCAACAGAAAATCCATTCGAGTGGAATGTCTTTCTAGCCTTGATTGTAAAACTTCTCCATTTATCGTAGTTGCCGAAATAAGTGCCAAACATGCCATCCTTAATGCCCTTTAATCCTTTTCCACCCGGAAAAGCTATAATATGAGCAATTGGGTTAGCATGTTTTTTGTATGCAAATTTAATTGTTGTGTTTTCCCTTGCTGAGACAGTTATTACTTTTTCTTCAAGGCCTGCGCCTTCTTTCACTCCACCACTGGAATTGCACCCAGAAAGGAACGCTGCAAGTACAATAAGAGATAGAACCGTTGTATAACGAATTGGCATTGAATAAACCTCCTTGTAAAAATATTTTTTATTCTGTTTATTTGAGTAACGAATCTTTTTCCATGTCTATATCCTTATAGACTAATAGTCATGTGCTTCCTGCAGTACGTGGGTGGAAGACGTACGTTTTATTTTAAGTAGCATATTATTTGGAAAGGGGCAACAAACTTTGTTATGCCTATAATTTTGTTACCTAAGATAAATATTCAGTATTACATTTAGATGATAGAGAAAGTTTACTCTGATCCCATATGTGGCTACATATGTGGGGAAATTGATACTGCGACTAGTTTCTTCATTTCAGACTCCTTCTGTTTATTGTATTTTTTAAATGCAGCTAGGCAAGATTTTCACTGCAAACCTGTCTTTTCAACGTCCGCTTCTCTACCAAAAGAGGAAATAAAAAACCCGTCACAGGGACGGGCATTGGATCATTAAATCTTTATTAGAGTTGATTACCTTCCGGGTTATCCTTGATTTCAACGAGTCTTTTCCCATTCTTAAAATGAACAAGTGTATGTGTTCCATCTTCATTTTTTTCGGTATAGTGACAGAACGCTTTTTTCTTATTATTCCACTGTACACATCTTTTATCGCCATCGATCCACCACTTTCCTACTCGCTTACTATCTGATCCTATGCTAGTGATAGTGCCGTCTGCTGCAAAATATGTCTTCACGCTGCCATATTTATGATTTTCAGCAATCGTTGTTCTGTCCGTATAAAATGCTTTCAGAGCTTCGTTATCAAGTCTCTCTCCGGCAATTGTAGCCCCTCCAAAAAACAACATTGCAGAAGTAGTTATGATGCACACGTTCTTTTTCATTAAGATCTCCTTGTGAATATTTCTTTTTCCAATATCAGACAGTGTGGCTGTTCGTAAAACCTAGCATACACAAAATAATATTTACAATTTTTGAAAACAGTTATTTTCACTGATTCTAAATATTTAATAATAGTTTCACTCAATGGAAATATATCCCTGATCGGATTTGGATGAATCCACTATGTCAGCTTCTTGCTGTTTGCAGAAGTCAGAGAAAATCATCGACCGACTGCTAATCAGCAAAAGCCGACCTCTGGTTTTTTGCGTCTCAATTCCCGCTCCTGGCGGTTAGCGGCCTATGAAGTTCACATTTGTTATCGTCAGCTTCTGGCAGTCGGCAGTCACAATTCAGAAGCTGCGTGGCTTTTTATGTTGTGACTAACCCAGACTCTGGTCAGTGCGTGTATTCAGAATCCGATCGGTGTTGATGAAGGTTGCGGGTGTGGAGTCTCCGCTGCTTCTCTTTTTCGTCCAGAGCACCAGGTTTTCATCCAGCAACTGGCTACGTTGCAGGTAGGGGAGTTCCAGCTGCAGGTAATCCCCATCTCCGTTCAGCAGGACATGTGACTTGCTGTTGTTCTCCAGGGGCTGGAGGGTCAGCATGGACCAGTCGATCCGGTGTCCCGCCCGCTTCGCCTGGCGTATGGCTGCTGCGAGTTGGCGCAGTTCCGACGCAATGTTTTCGCAGGCCTGCTGTTTTTCGCTGCGTCCATCAAGGCTTCTGAAGACAAACACCAGGTTGTCCGGTGTTTCGTAGCGGGCGAAGCGTCCATGTTGGAATATCCACTTGCCACCGGCTATGGGCCGCTCATCGAGTTTCGGCGGTTCAGGTGCTTTCTGCAGAGTACTGCAGTCGTGCAGTGAACAGTAGCTGTCGATGATGCGCTGCTCCATCAGCTTCGCCATGCCGTTCTCGGGGCCGCTCAATACCACCGGGTTGTCATCGATGAAGAGGATGGCCGGTCCCGATCCATCCGCCTGGAGCTGTACGTCTTCAGCTCTCTGCAGCAGGTCGATATGGCCATGCAGCTGTTCGATGAAACTGCGTATCCCCTTGCGCCAGCGCGCAAGCTTCAGAACCCTTTTGCGGCTGTTGGGCTGCTCCAGGCCGCTGTTCTTCAGCTCCTGTTCGTAGGCGTGGGCGATCTCCGAGAGGGCGATCCAGGCGAAATCCTGTCGCTGCAGAGGGCCTGCATCAGCCACTGTGCGTGTCAGCTTGGTGTATGGAGAGAGGTTGGCTGCATTGACGGGTTGCTGGGATTGCATTGCGGCAACAGACAGGGGCGCCGCCAGGAAAAGTGCGGCGAGTAGTTGGATCCCGATCCGGTGCTGAAGCGATCCCTGCATGTCGACATTACCCTTGTGGCAGGCAAGGTCTTCATTATGACTATTTTCCACCATCATGCAAAAGGCGGGACCGGTGCGGATCACTTTTGTGAACAGGTTATGGCCAGGATGCGGTCGATATCGAGGTGCTGCTCCGTTGCGTCCGCAAGGCGGTCGATCTCCCGTTCACGCAGGTCATGGTAGTCGGGGGCATCGGCCCGGGAGAGGCCGGCCCATTCAAGAAGTACGTTGCAGGCCTCACGGGTCTCGAAAATGCCGTGCAGGTAGGTGCCGGCAACCTGTCCGTCCGGTGAGAGGGCGCCATCGGTGCTATCCGTGAGATCCACCAGGGCTCTTTCCCGGTCGGGGCCATCACTGACCCCCATGTGGATCTCGTAGCCGGTGACCAGTGCTTCAGCCAGGTTGAGGGTGCCGGAGACGCGCTTCAGCTGTTTCTCGGGCTCCAGGCGGGTCTCCAGGTCCAGGTGGCCGAGACCGGCGCTGCTTCCGGCAACACCTTCGATGCCGTCGGGGTCATGAAGCATCCTGCCGAGCATCTGGTAGCCGCCGCAGATGCCCAGTACCTTGCCGCCGTATCGCAGGTGCCTGTCGATGGCCCGGTCCCAGTGCTGGCTGCGCAGCCACTGCAGATCGGAGCGTACGCTCTTCGAGCCGGGCAGGATGATCAGGTCTGCAGGTGGCATCGGCTGGTTTTCTCCCACCCAGGTGACCTCCACCTTGGGGTGGAACCTGAGGGGATCGAGATCGGTATGGTTGCTGATACGGGGAAAGACCGGCACCACCACTTTCAGGGCGTGCTCTTCAGTGGCGCCCTCTACGCCCCTGGCGATGGCGTCCTCAGCCTCCAGGTGCAGGTTGTGCAGGTAGGGCAACACGCCGAGCACCGGTTTGCCGGTGCGTTCCTCCAGCCACTCGAGGCCGGGTTGGAGTATGCCCAGGTCGCCCCGGAAACGATTGATGATGAACCCCTCGATACGCGCCTGCTCTGAAGGGGAGAGCAGTTCAAGTGTGCCCACCAGGTGGGCGAAGACACCCCCCTTGTCGATATCTGCCACCAGCAGCACGGGACAGTCGGCCGCTTCTGCAAAGCCCATGTTGGCCACGTCGCCCTCCCGCAGGTTGATCTCCGCGGGACTGCCGGCTCCTTCCACCAGGATGTGGTCATAGTTCCCGCCAAGCCGGCGATAGGATTCCATTACCGAGGGCATGACCGTGGATTTGTAGGCGTGGTAACCCCAGGCGCCCATGTTGTTCTCCACCGCGTGGCCCTGCACGATCACCTGGCAGCCGGTGTCGGTATTGGGTTTCAGCAGTACCGGGTTCATGTCCACGTGGGGTTCCAGACCGGCCGCCTGGGCCTGCACCGCCTGGGCACGACCGATCTCGCCCCCCTCGGGAGTCACCGCGCTGTTGAGGGCCATGTTCTGGGGTTTGAAGGGGGCGACGCTGAGTCCCCTGCGCATGAAGACACGGCAGAGGGCTGCAACCAGGGTGCTCTTGCCGGCATCGGATGTGGTGCCCTGGATCATCAGGGTGTGGATGCTCATGGTGACCTGCCGTCCCGTTTGCCGGTGGTTGCCCAGGGGAGCCTGAAGGTGTCGGCTGAAAACCCCTCTCCCCGGGGCACCAGGTTGTAGGCCCGGGCGAGGTTCTGTTCCGAAAGTACCTCGCTTGGCGCACCCTCGGCCAGGGTCCGGCCGTTGTGCAGCAGCTGCAGGCGGTGGCAGTAGTGGGCCGCCAGGGGCAGGTCGTGGAGCACGACGATGGCGGAGCCGCCGCTGCTGCAGTGGTTGAGCAGCAGCTCCATCACATCCAGCTGGTGGGCCATGTCGAGGGCCGCCACCGGTTCGTCCGCCAGAATGATCTCCGGTTCCACCGCCAGCGCCCTGGCGATCAGGGCACGCATCCGTTCGCCACCGGAGAGGGTACTGAAGATGCGCTCCCGCAACGACCAGGTGTCGGTGGCCCGCATGACATCCTGCACGATCTCTTTGTCCCTGCCGTCCGGCCGCTGCCAGGCGCTGAGATGGGGGGTACGGCCCAGCTCCACCAGGCGCTGCACCCGGATCGGCCAGTGTGTCTCCCCGTTCTGGGCAAGGTAGGCGATCTTGCGGGCACGGATCTCCGGCCTGTAACTCTGCAGTGCCTCGCCATCCAGGGCGATATCACCAGCGGTCGGTTCGAGCAGGCCGGCCAGTCCGCGCAACAGGGTGGACTTGCCGGCACCATTGGGACCGATCAGCCCCAGCAGTTCGCCGGGAGCGAGCCGCAGGTCTGTCTCCTGCAGGATAGCATTACGGGCGATCTCGACCCGGAGACCTCTGCCTTCGAGCCTGTTCATAGCTGTACCCGCCTGGTTTTGAGAATCAGGTAGAGGAAGAAGGGGGCGCCCACCAGGGCGGTCAGTACGCCCACCTTGATCTCGGTTCCGGCGGGAAAGAGGCGCACGGCGATATCCGCCATCAGCAGCATGGCGCCACCACCCAGGGCGCTGACCGGCAACAGGCGGCCGGGCATGTAGCCCACCAGCGGCCTCAGCAGGTGGGGTATCACCAGCCCGACAAAGCCGATGGCGCCGGTGATGGAAACCGCCGAGCCCACTGCAAGGGCCACTGCCAGGAACAGCTGCCAGCGCAGACGCACGATGTTGATGCCCATGGAGCGGGCGGTATCCTCGCCCAGGGTGAGGGCGTCCAGGGCCCGGCCGTTGCCGGTCACCAGCAGGCCGCCCAGGAGGATGCCCGGCAGCATGATCCAGAACTCGTTCATGCTGTGGCTGGCCACCGAGCCGAGCATCCAGAGTACGATCTCGCGCACCGCGTAGGGGCTGGGAGCCAGGTTCAGCAGCAGGGAGATGAGTGCCAGGGCCAGGGAGTTGATGGCCACGCCCGCCAGGATCAGGGTGACGATGGAGGCGTCCCGGCCCGCCAGCAGGTAGACCAGCAGCGTGGCACCCAGGGCTCCCAGCATGCCTCCCAGTGGCAGGGCTGCCCAGAAGCCGGCACTGAGCCCGAAGTAGAGCACCGCGACGGCGCCGAACGCGGCACCGCTGGAGCTGCCGATCAGGCCGGGGCTTGCCAGGGGGTTGCGCAGCAGCCCCTGCATCACCGCACCGCAGAGTCCCAGGGTGGCGCCTGCAAAGGCGGCGATCAGCGCCCGGGGCAGCCGCACCTCGGTGAGGATCATGGAGAGTACCGTGGGGGTATCATCCAGGCTCTCCTGCATCGCCTGGAAGACCGGAATGGGGTTGCTGCCGATAAAGAGGGAGATGATCAGTAGGCTGATCACCAGCAGTCCGAGAAGGGCCATCAGCGCTCCCTGGCTCATCTCCCTCGGGGTCTTCAGGGTGACGCTGCTCATCGGTTGCGGATCTCCGCCAGCTGTTCGATGGCGTCTGCGATCATCGGGCCGCCGCAGATCCAGTAACGGAAGCCGACATTGATCATGGGGCGGCCACCGGTGATCCGCTTCAGCGCCGGATGGTGCAGCTGGCGCTGGGCCAGGGAGTCTGAACCCTGGCCGTAGTCGGAGGTGAAGAACTGTGTCGGCCTGGCCAGCAAAACGCTCTCCAGGTCGATGACGCCGTATCCGTTGACCCCGTGTTCGGAAGCCACGTTGCGCCAGCCCGTGAGTTTCAGCGCCTCGTCGTGCAGGGTGTTGCGGCCGCTGGTGTAACCCCGGGGCTGGTAGAAGAGGGCGGGCAGGGCGCTTTGCGGTACCTTTGCCCTTGCCTCGGCGATACGGCGTTCCATCTCCGAGATCAGAAGGCGGCCCTTCTCCTCCTGGCCCAGCAGTTCAGCCATTCGTATCGTGTTCCGCTTTATCTCCTCGATGTTGGAGGTGAGGGGAAACACCTCCACCCGGTAACCGAGGTTGCGGAGCAGGTTGAGGGTCGCCTTCTTGGTGAAGGCGCCGGCCAGTATCAGGTCCGGTTTCAGGCTCAGCAGTTCCTCCACCTCGGCGTGGTTGAGTGGGTAGGCGATAGCCTGCTTCGCCATGTAGGAGCTCTCGGGTTCCACCGCGAGGTGGGAGACCGAGGTGATCTGTTCCGGATCGCCCAGCATCAGCAGCAACTGGTCGGTACAGAGGTTGGTGGAGACCACGCGCATCGGCTTTTCGGCAGCAATCGATGTTGCGCTGAGTAGCAGAAGTACAAGTGCGATCGGTGCGTAAAGCCGCATCTCAGAACTCGACCCCCGGTTGTGCCTTGATGCCGGCGCTGAAAGCGTGTTTCACCAGGCGCATCTCTGTCACCGTGTCGGCGGCATCGATCAGTTCCTGGGGGGCACCGCGCCCGGTCACCACTACGTGCTGGTGGGCGGGGCGCCGGTTCAGTCCCTGCAGCACCTCGTTCACCGGCAGGTAACGCTCCTTGAGGACAATGTTGAGTTCATCGAGTATCAGCATGTCGATGCGCTCATCCTGCAATAGCCCCAGGGCCAGTTCCCAACCCTTGCGTGCGGTGGCGATATCCTGTTCGCGGTTCTGGGTCTCCCAGGTGAAACCGTCGCCCGTTACGTGGAACTCCACTTCCGGCAGGTTCGAGAAAAAGCGCTCTTCCCCGGTGGAGTCCTTGCCCTTGATGAACTGAACCACCGCGCCGCGCATGCCGTGTCCAAGGGCCCGGGCCAGCATGCCGAAGGCGGAGCTGCTCTTGCCCTTTCCATTACCGGTGTGTACCAGCAACAGGCCCTGTTCCTGGTCTGCCTTGTGGATGCGGTCGTCCATCACCGCCTTTTTACGCTCCATCCTGGCCTTGTGTCGTTCGTTGCGATGCGCTTCCTGGTTCACTGTTCGTTTTCCTGGTCTTCGATCATTGGACGGAGTTCAGCCCTTGTGGAGCTGGTAGATGACCGGCAGGGTCAGTTCCATGGCCTGGCTCAGCAGCAGGGGGGTATCCAGCCGGACCTGTTTTATCTTCTGCAGGGTGGCCAATGCATTGCGGTCCAGAACGCCGTGGCCGGAGCTGTCCGAGATCGCCAGCCCCTCGATACGTCCGTCGGTTTCAACCACCAGGAAGATCAGGACGGTACCTTCCAGGTTGCGACGTTGTGCCAGCTTGGGATAACTGAAACGCTTGTTGATCTGTTGCTCGAGCCAGCGCTTAACCTGCTGCCGGGTTTCCGTTTTTATTGCCTCTCTGTCTTCGGTGTGTCGATCAGGCGTTGTCGATGTCGGTTCTATAGACGCTACCGCAGATTCTGATGTTGAGGGGGCGGTGTTCGAGGCGATCTCAGGCAACTTGGATACAGCGGGTTGAACCGCTTCGGGGGACCGCTCTTTAACTACTTTCGGTTGAGGTTTTACTGGTCGTTTGGGCTGCGGACGGTCTACAGACTGCTGTTGCGGATGGGGTGGAGGTGTTGCTGCAACCACCCGCTTCTGGATCTGTTTATGAGTCTCCGGTTCAGGTTTTATCCCGTCCTGTTTCTCCCTGGTACCCGCTGAGGGTGGAGGAAGATCCTGAAAGAGAACGTCAGGCAGCATCTCTTCAGAATCTGCTGGTTGATTGGCACTTGAAGCGAGCGCAGGTTGGGCAGGGCTCTTGATCATTTCTATATGCAAGGGCCCGCTTCCGTTTCCTGCGCTGATCTTTTGCCCTGGTGACGAATGAAGGCTGACCAGCAGAATCCCGTGGAGCAGGAATGAGCCCAGCAGGGCCAGCAGCATTCCCTGCTGCAGATGGTGTTGCTGGCCTGCTGTATGGATCATCTAGGGCCTACTTAGGTTGATAAATTACAGAGATGAAATATTCACGTCCCGGCATGGGGTAACCGTCAGACGTTTCGTAATCACGGTCGAACAGGTTGTCTATGGTGCCACGGACAAGCCATTCGGGATTCAGCCGGTAACTGGCCCGCAGGTTCAGGGTCGCATAGCCACCCAGGCGGACCGTGTTGGCCGGGTTGTTCCAGCGTCCGCTCTCACCCTCGAGCGTACCGCCCAGGCTCCAGCGCCCGAACTCCCGGTCGAGGTCCAGTCGCAGGCTGCGCTTGGCCCGCTTTGGCAGGATCTTGCCGGTGGATTCGTCAATTGGGTCCAGCAGGTTGAGGGTCAGGCGGCTGTTCCAGCCGTATAGGCTGGTATCCAGTTGCAGTTCGATGCCCTCGATTCGGGCATTGCCCACGTTGGAAGGCTGCCAGAAATCGTCCCAGGGATTTGAGTCGTTGCAGTTGGCGGTGCAGGCCCAGTCGATCAGGTTTTCGATCTTGCTGAGGTAGGCGCGGACGCTCCAGTGGGCTTGTGGCGTGGTGTTCTCCAGTCCCAGTTCGTAGGAGCGTGCCTTCTCGGGCTGCAGGTTGGGATTGCCGCTGGACCAGGCAGTCGCGGGCCAGTAGAGGTCGTTGAAGGTGGGGGCCTTGAACGCGGTGCCTGCCGAGGCGGTCAACCGGGTGGTCTCGCTGAGGGCATACCCCAGGGCGATGTTTCCGGTGGTGTGTTTGCCGAACTGCTGGTTGTCGTCGCTGCGAAGACCGAGCTGGAAGTCGCCCTGTTCTCCATAGTGCCGGTACTGGGCGAAGATCGCCTTGTTGTCGCGCTCGGTGAGGGAGTAGGCGTTGCTGCTGCTCACCTGGTCGTTGAGATAGTCGAACCCTGCGGTCAGCAGGTCGCTGTCGCCCAGATAGAGGTTGTTCTCCCAGCTGAGCTGGTTGCGGCGGGTATCGAACCTGCTCACGAAACTGCCGTTGTAAAAGGCATCGCTCTCGTCCAGGCTCTGCCCCAGCCGGAGTGTGCTCTCCCAGAAAGCGTTGATCTTTGCATCGAGTGTGATGCCGACGTTCTGCTGGATGAAATCGGAGGTGTTGCCGTTGTAACTGCTGCCATCGAACTCATTTTCGCCCTGGCTGTGCAGCAACTGGCCACTGAGCTCGAGTGCGTCGCTCAGTTCGTGGCTGAATCCGGCGTTCAGGCTGACGCTCTCGAAGCCGTCGTCATCGGTTTCAGTGTCTTCATGGGTGTCATATCCATCTGTTCTTTCGCTACTGACGGAGAGACGGTAAGAGGTCGTGGTATTGCCGTCGGAGATGCCCACGCCAAGCTTCTTCTTATTGTGGGAGCCGATACCCGCCTCCAGGGTGATTTTGCGTTCGGTGTCGCGCTTGCGGGTGAAGATCTGGATGACGCCGCCGATGGCGTCCGAACCGTAGAGGCTGGAGCGTGGACCACGCACGATCTCGATCCGCTCGATATCATTGAGCGGTATCAGTGCCCAGGCCGGGTTGCCCAGGGTGGCGGAGCCGACCCGTATCCCGTCGATCAGCAACAGGGTATGGGAGCTGTTGGTGCCGCGCAGGTAGATGCTCTTGTTTTTTCCGTCACCGCCATTAGCGGCGATATTGATGCCGGTCATTCCGCCCAGCAGTTCCGTGATGTCAGAGGCCTGGCGGCGTTCGATCTCCTCGCGGTCGATGATAGTGACCGAGGAGAGGGTCTGGTCGGCCGTCTCGGCGGTACGGGATGCGGTGACGATGACAGGGTTGAGTATTTCGGGATCTCCCGCCAGTGATGGCGTGGAGAGGGCTGATAGCATGGCCATGGTGAGCCATGGAGCTTGGGACTGCATATGTTTGACTCCTCTTTGTGCGCACACCCGCGCGCTGGATTGAGAGAGAGGAGCAGGGGGGAGGTGTGAAAATCACAGGTTGCCGCCCGCCGCTGCACCATCGTTGCTTAGCAGGCCGGTCTCCGGGCTTATGAGAGGGTGGTTACCCAGGCTGAGCGCCTTCCCACACTGACGTGCAGTGGCTTTCTGCTCAGCTTTTTCTCAATTACCGTTGCGGGGGCAGCGCCGGAATCGCCCTGGGGCTCACCGGCTTCCCGTTTCATCCAGCAAACAGAGAATTTGCAGGACACCTGTTAAGGAAGGGGTACTGTAGTTTGACCGCAGGTCCAAGTCAATTCGGCCGCGTGCCAGTACCCGGGTGCTACCGCTCGGGAGGGCTCGGAGGTCAAGAAATCCGCCCACCGGACGATGCAGATAGCAGGAGAGAGAAAAATAATATGGATCTCAATATGTGGCGCTGGTTTCTTCTATTCGTAACCCCGGTCGCCCTGTCGGCAGAGATGGGGGTGGACGAGTTCGTGGCCGATATACACCAGGCCGAGTGGGCGTTCTCGGGAACGCCCATGGTCTGCACCCTACGCCACGAGATTCCGGGGTACGGAACGGCCAGCTTCGAGCAGCGGGCGGGAAAACCCCTGGGATTCAGCATCGAGGCTGTAAAGCGCAATCCGAACGAGGGTAAGGCGCTGCTCAAGGAGATGCCCCCGGCCTGGATACACGGGGCGAGGACTGCCGAGCCGGTCGAGATCACCCTGGCCAAGGGTAGAACCCCCGTAAGGGCCGATACAGAGCAGAGCGAGTGGTTGCTGGACGCCCTCAAGCGGGGCTGGGGTTGTGCGGTCGAGCACGACGACTGGCGTCTGAAGAATCGCCGCGCCCGGGCTGTGGTCAGTCCGGTGAATTTCCAGAAATCCTTTTCTGAGTTCCAGGAGTGCGTTTCCGGGCTGCTCCCCTATACCCTCGAGGATGTCAGGTTCAAGGAGTTCAGGTATCGGTCCGGCCAGATGCAGCCCTCTCAGAGTATGAAGCAGGAGCTGGATAAGATAGCCAGGTATGTGAATGCATCACCAGATCACTATATCGTTCATATTCATGGACATACGGACAATATTGGAAGAAGATCCTCAAATAGAAAAGTCTCTGACAAGCGGGCCAGGCAGGTGGCGGATTACCTGGCCTCACAGGGGGTTTCGGCAGACCGGCTGAAGGTGAAGGCCTATGGCGAGAGCCGTCCCAAGGTGAGCAACCGCACGGCCAAGGGCAGGGCGGCAAACCGACGGGTCGAGGTTCGCCTGATCATGGGCGGCAAAACAGCTTCAAAAAAGAGATAGTAAAATAAATCCCCGGGTACGGGATTTTTTCGTCAACTGATGCTTTAATTGGCTTAAAGAAATCCGCAAACCAGCCGATGCCTGTTATGTAAGGTAATTATTGAGAGGTAGCTATGCAGATTGCTGGCGTTTCAACAACTCAAGTGGCCCAGGTGGCCAACAGCTCGGACCCAGCGAGACAAGCCTTTGCAGTCGGCGTTCAGCGCGAGAACCTCGATCAGCAGGAGCAGATCGCTCAGCAGCTGATCAAAGCGATCGAGGAGCCGGCGGAGGCCCGTCAGTCTGACTCCAAGGTTGGCCAGAACATAGACCTGTTCGCCTGATTACTGAACCGACCGGCCTTCCGTGCTTTGGCGCGGAAGGCCGGTTTTTCGTTATAGGCCCACCAGGGTCCTGGCGATCATCTTGGCGATCTTCTTCCGTTTCTTCGTCTCCAGGTCCATGATCAGGTCGGCTGCCTGCTCGTAGAACGGGAGGCGGCGATGCATCAGCTCCTCCGCGGAGCGCACCGCATCCAGGGCCGGTCGGTTCGGGTCGCCCTGAACCTTGGCGGCCAGGCGGGCGATATCCCCCTTCAGCCAGACGATGGTGCCGTTCTGTCGCAGCAGCTCGATCTTCCGCTCGCTGAAGATCTCGTTACCGTTCTCGTCCAGATCCACCACGATGCCGCCACCACAATCGATGATGGTGTTGTCCAGTCGGGATATCTTCCTCACGACCTCGAACTCCATCTCCCGGAAACTGCGCCAGTCACCATCGCTGTCAGCGATGATCTCGGGAATGGTGCGTCCGCCGTTTTCGTACTCGATCAGCAGGTCGGTGGAGAGCACCGGCCACTTTGTCATTACCGAGAGGCGGCGTGAGATATTGGATTTACCGGCACCTCGCATGCCGATCAGGACGATATTCATATACTGCTACTTACCTGGTTGAAGAAACCGCACATGGTTGAAGGAGTGCATAGGATACTGGAATGGTCGCGGGTGAAAAACAGCACAGGCATTAAATTTGTGAGGTTTTTTTGCTTGGGGTCATCTGCAACCAGTTGATCGGCACACCATTAATGTATTGCATGGGAATATGATTCTATCTTGTTGCTGTGGTTGGGGAAAGTTCCGCCGATTCTGTGTAGGAAATTTCTGAAATCACGCTTTTCCACTGGTCTGCATCTGGCCGCAGAATCTACAATTCCAGGTCTAACAACAATGAAGGATGGACAAGGGAATGTTAGGCAGAATATTCAAAAGAAAAGAAGAGTCCCTCTGGGAGACCTCGCTCAACAAGGGAGTTCTGGTACGTACCTGCCGCCGAACCGGCAAGCTCCAGTATCGTGACTGCAAGCACAACAAGTGGGTCTCCCTGGAGAGCGAAGATGAGCTGAAGTCGGTTCAGAAAGAGCTCTACTACACCGCCCCCCTTGCAATGGACCATTGAGTCAGTGGCTGTCGGGAATGACCGAATCCCGGCAACCCGCTCATGACGAGCCAGGCAAGCATCAGTTCAAATCTCTTCTCTTCCTCCCGGAGATCGCCGGGTGGGGACACCTGCAGCTGAAATAATCACACCCGGGTCGCGGTCTCACTTATCAGGGTCTATAAACCAGAGACGCTGAGAGGAGATCACCGTGCGGCGGACAACCCTTTTCTTGAGTGCCATTCTCGTGGGCGTTTCAGCCTACGCCGGTTACAAGTGGACCGAGTCGTTCAACGGGTTCGAGGTAGACGAGGCCACCGCCCTGATCCCCCCGGATGAGATACATTCCGGCGGGCCGCCAAGGGATGGTATCCCCTCTATCGACGAGCCCCGTTTCCTTTCGACGGGTGATAAAGAGGCTCCGGAAGGTAGAGCCCGCGTTCTCGGCCTGGTGCATAACGGTGTCGCCAAGGCCTATCCCGTGAGCATCATGAACTGGCACGAGATCGTAAACGACCGTTTCGACGGCAGTGCCGTCGTGGTCACCTACTGCCCCTTGTGCGGCAGCGGCGTTGCCTATGACGCGCACATAAACGGAAAGGATGTGACCTTTGGCGTCTCGGGGCTTCTCTACAACAGCGATGTGCTGCTCTACGACCGCCAGAGCGAGTCTCTCTGGTCCCAGATCATGTCCAGGGCGGTTGCTGGTCCCATGACCGGCAAGCGGCTGAAGATGTTGCCACTGATCCAAACCACCTGGGAGGAGTGGCACAACCGCTATCCGGATAGCCTGGTACTGTCACGGGATACCGGTTACAGCCGGGACTACGGGCAGGATCCCTATGCGGGATACGAGGACAGCCATGGCGTGTGGTTCCCGGTGAAGCACAAGGACCGCAGATACCACCCGAAGGAGAGGGTGCTGGGTGTGGAGGTCGATGGGCAGTTCAAGGCGTATCCCTTCGCCGAACTGAGCCAGACTTCCGGTCGCGTGGCGGACGAGGTGGCAGGTAAACAGCTGGTGGTGCACTTCGATGACGCCAGCAACAGTGCACGGGTGACCGATACCCGGGGCAATGAGTTTCCCGCAATCATGTCGTTCTGGTTCGCCTGGTACGCTTTTCATCCGGATACCGGGGTTTTTACAGTGGATTGATAATCGATCACTGATCCCAGAATCCATAATCGGAGCAGGGATCAACAGGGTGCGGAAACTGCTACCATTGCATACCTGTTGCCTTACGCTGAAACCTGCTGCCAATGAACCCTACCGAGATCTACAACCTGGAGCCGGGACTGCTCTGGAAAAATTTCCATCGCCTGACCGGGACACCAAGGCCCTCCCACCACGAAGAGGCTGTACAGCAGCTGATCCTCGATTTTGCCGATGACCTGGGCCTGGAGTCCGAGCGGGACGCCCATGGAAATATTATCGTGCGCAAGGCCGCTACCGCGGGCATGGAGGGGCGAAAGGGGGTGATTCTGCAAGGCCACCTGGACATGGTGCCCCAGGCCAATGCGGGCTCGTCCCACGATTTTGCACGGGATCCGATCAAGACCCGTGTCGAAGGTGACTGGGTGCTGGCGGATGGGACCACCCTGGGTGCGGACAACGGTATCGGGGTCGCGGCGGCCATGGCGGTACTGGAATCGACAGACCTGGAACACGGTCCTGTCGAGGCGCTCTTCACCAGCAACGAAGAGGATGGCATGGCAGGGGCATTCGGGCTTGCACCCGGTCTGCTGAGTGGTGAGATCCTTATCAACATGGATTCGGAGGACGAGGGGGTTCTCTGTATCGGTTGTGCCGGTGGCGCAAACGTCAACAGTGAATTGTCCTACCGGGAAGTGGCGGCAAGGGAGGGGATGGTCGCGCTTGAGCTCTCGGTAACCGGTTTGAAGGGCGGCCACTCCGGGGTCGATATCCACCGCGGGCGCGGCAATGCCAACAAGTTGCTCTTCAGGCTGCTGGGCGAGGCGCGGAAACAGTGCGGGATAGCACTCGCCCGGGTCGATGGCGGTAGCCTGCGCAACGCCATTCCCAGGGAGGCCTTCGCCAGGCTGTTGGTCGAGACGGGACGTGAGGCGGAACTCAGGGCGCTTGTGGAGACGTACCGGGAGATCTACGCAAAAGAGCTCGCCGGGACCGATGATGGCGTGACGCTCTCACTGGAACCGGTGGAGGCGCCGTCGAACTGCATGGACAACGAATCACAGCAGAAGCTGATCGACCTGGTGAATGCCTGTCCCCACGGTGTAATGCGCATGAGTGATACCATGCCGGGGCTGGTGGAGAGCTCCACCAACCTGGCGATCGTCAAGGCGGAGGGCGGTCGAATCCAGGTGTACAACCTGGTGCGAAGCTCTGTGGATACGGCCAGGGATATGATCTGCAGCGCCATCGAATCCCTGTTCAACCTGGCCGGGGCGCAAACCACTTTCGACGGTCACTACCCGGGTTGGCGGCCCAACCCCGAATCGCCTGTACTGCAGACCGTACTCGGGGCCTACAGGGATTGCTTCGGCAGTGATGCCGAGGTGGGTGGCATTCACGCAGGACTGGAGTGTGGAATTCTCGGTGCCACCTACCCGGACTGGGACATGATCTCTTTCGGTCCCACCATACGATATCCCCATTCACCGGATGAACGGGTGCAGATCAGTACCGTGTCCCGATTCTGGGAGCTGTTGGTGCGGGTGTTGGCAACTATTCCCTAGGGTCTCTAGTGGATACTGCAGCTGCCGCCATCCTCGTGCACGTGGCCGTGCTCGATCTCCTCTGACGTGGCGTCACGCACTTCCACGATCTCCAGTTCGAAATGGAGGTTCTTGCCTGCCAGTGGGTGATTGCCGTCGACGGTGACATGCATGTCGTCAACCGCGGTCACGGTGACGATCATCGGCGTGCCGTCATCCATCTCGGTCTGGAACTTCATGCCGGTGCTGATGTTGGAGACACCTTCGAAATTGGCCCGGGGTACCGCTTCCACCAGCTTGTCGTCGCGGGGGCCGTAAGCGTCGGCAACGGGAACATCGACGCTCAGCTTCTCACCCTGTTCGCGGCCCTCGAGAGCATTTTCAAGGCCGGGAATCAGGTCCTCGGTGCCGTGAATATAACGGATGGGACCATCAACCTCTGAACTGTCGATCACTTCGCCGGAGTCGTCCCGGGCGGTGTAATTGAGTACTACGGCGCGGTATTTTTCGATCTGCATGGTGTCTGTAAACCCTGTGTTTCATAACAACTTTGCGCACAGGGTACACAGTGCGCGGCAAAGATCACAGGGAAATCTTCAGCCAGGGCTATTCGGTATCCTCTTTGTCCGCTTTGCCGATGTTGTTGATCGAGACGACGTTGCTGGTGGGCTGCTGGTCCACGAAGTAGGGCTTCTCCACCACCGCGCCTGCCGCATCGGCCAGTTCGCGCTCACGGGCGCTGATCAGCCCCAGGCACATGCGTACATCCTCGATGGTCCTGTCGGACAGGGGGTGGCGTGTGCCGGGAGGTGGGGTGGTGTCCTTGATGATGCTGGCCAGTACCTTGCGCATCACCATCAGGATTTCACGCTCTTTGCTGCTGTCACTCATGGGTTCTTGATCCAGATTCGATTGTCTTCGATTTTAACGGCGTAGGTCGCTATGGGTTCGTCTGCCGGTTCATCCAGGGCTTCACCGCTCTTCAGGCTGAAGCGTGCGCCGTGCAGGGAGCACTTGATCCTATCACCCTCCAGGCAGCCGAGATAGAGCGAGGCATCCTCGTGGCTGCAGGTGTCGGAGACGGCGTAGTACTCCCCCTCCGCATTGGCCAGCAGAATACGGGTGCCTGATATCTCCACCCGTTTCATCTGGCCGGGGGCGATTTCGTCGATATCGGCGGCGGCTGTCCAGGTATCGCTCATGGTCTGTTCCCTCAACGGATGCGGCTTGCCGCTGCACCGCTGTCGAGCACCTCGCGGACCATGGCAGCGCCTTCATTCATGCTCTTCACCCTGCCGGTCTGCATCAGGATCAGGCTCGCGCTGTAGACCAGGGCGTCGTAGGTCGAGCTCTTTTCACCCTTCAGTGCCGCCATGCCGGCATCCGCTGTCGCCTGTGCGGTGGCCTCGGTATCCACCGAGATGGCAATTTCGTCACCGGGCCGGTTGGCCGTCGGCAGGTTCTCCGGCAGCGGCGTGATGCGCACGGTCTGTTCGATCCCGATGGCCGTGGGATCGAGGTCCAACTCCTGGAGTTCGCCCATATCCTGGTAGAAGAAACACTTGCCCGCCTGGCGCAGGGAGGGGATCACGCCTCCTTCGACTCCCCGCACCAGCAGGGCGGAGTTGTAGCCGACATGGCGGGCAAGGGTGGCGTATTTGGGCGGGTAGGGCTTGTGCACGTAACCGGTGACCAGGTGGGTCTTCTTTCTGCCGGAGATCGCCTTGGGCAGCACCTCGACGGTGGTGAGGACCTGGCGCTTGATCATCTTCTCGCGCAGGGGAAGCAGGTCATGCAGCTTGGGGCAGAACATTCTCTGGTCCACGTAGGCCCAGCCCAGTTCCGGATCGGCGAGGCGCTCGGCCGCCGCTGCGGGGCTGAGATCCACATCCAGGCCGAGGGCTTCCCAGACGTAGCGGTGGGTGACGCCGTACTTCGGCCCGACAGCCTTCAGTCCGTGGGAGAAGGCGGGGACGCCGCAGGCCGCCAGTACCGGCGGCAGGAACGGGGAGGGCGAGAGAGAGCGGTTGTAGCCATCGTAAGGGTCGACGATATCCACCACCTCGTCCACATCGGCAGTCACGGAATGGGTGGCCTCGCGGATCGCCTCGAGTACCCCCTTGTTCTCGTCGTCGGTCTCCCGCTTCATGCGCAGGGCGATGAAAAAGATGGCCGCCTGTACGGGATCGACGGCGTTTTCGAGGATCGCCTGCATACCCATCCTGGCCTCGTCGGTGGATATGTCTTTACTCAGCTCGGGACCGGTGGCGATGCGCTGGATGATGGAGCGCATCATGGTCTGAAGCTCTGCTGTTGCCTGGGATTCTGTCATGGGGTCTCTCCGTTACTCGAGCCCAGGAGTATAAGAGATTGCTGATATGAGTCAACGGATCCCCTGTAAACTCAATGGGTTAATTGGATGCGATCAGGCTCTAATCGTCAAACCGGAGCTTGAGCTTGTCGTAGGCATCAATGCGGCGGTCACGCAGAAAGGGCCAGATACGACGTACATTCTCACAGCGGTCCATGTCCAGGGTCGCCAGCAGGGTCTCCCCCTCCTGGCCGGCCTGGGCAAGGAACTCTCCCTGGGGTCCGCAGGCAAAGGAGTAGCCCCAGAATCGTATTCCAGGGCTGCTGCCGGACGGGTCGGCTTCATGCCCCACGCGGTTGCAGGCCAGCAGGGGCAGACCATTTGCGATGGCGTGTGCTCTCTGAACGGTAACCCAGGATTCCAGTTGGCGGGCCTGTTCACCCTCGTCATCCCGCGGGTCCCAGCCGATGGCGGTGGGGTAGAGCAGTATCTCGGCGCCGGCCAGGGCCATCAGGCGTGCTGCTTCCGGGTACCATTGATCCCAGCAGACCAGCACACCGAGCCGTCCAACAGCGGTGTCGATGGGCCTGAAGCCGGTATCACCGGGAGTGAAGTAGAACTTCTCGTAAAAGCCGGGATCGTCAGGGATGTGCATCTTGCGGTACCTGCCCGCAAGGGTGCCGTCGGCATCCAGGACCACGGCGGTGTTGTGGTAGAGACCGGCAGAGCGCTTCTCAAACAGCGAGGCGACGATCACCACGCCGAGTTCCCCGGCCAGGTCGCCAAGTCTCTCGGTACTGGGGCCGGGAATGGGCTCCGCAAGATCGAAGTTGTCGGTGTCCTCGACCTGGCAGAAATAGGGGCCGTTGTGCAGCTCCTGGAGCAGCACCAGTTTGGCGCCCTGGGCCGCTGCCCGCCTCGTCTCCTGTTCGATGTACTGCAGATTGGCCCCGGCGTCTGGGCCGTTGGCGTGCTGCAACAGGGCGACGGTCAGCTTTTCTCGGGGTGTATTGGACATTGATGGTCAGTGGCGTGGGAAGCCCGGGGTGGGCCGTTCAGGGGTAGAGGTGCCAGTCGAGAGCGAAGGGCAGACAGACCGGTGCCTGTGGATTCCAGGCACCGGTCACCAGGGATTACTGGCGGTGAATCACAGTGTTTATAACCAGCTCGTGTTCGAAATAGACGGTAAAACCGTCGTATACCCAACGGCTGATTGGCGGATCACCGATCCAGGGCATCTCTTTGACAGGCTCGCCAAACCGGGCTCGCACCTGATCCATGGTCTGGCCGTTCCTGGGCCTTTCGACACCCTGCGGACTGTTGGCCGGGTTCTCTGCGATGGCATCCAGTAACAATACGTCGGCAGTTACCGCCGGAGCTGCGGGAATCAGCGCAGCGGCGAGTAACAGCGGGGCGGTCAACTTCATTATTTGAACTCCTGTCCGGTTATTCTTAATGGTGAATATAGCAGCTTGGCCTAAATATAGGGAAGGTAAGGGTCTTTTTAATCCAAATATGGTTTAATTCGCCCCTATGTTTAGACCCCTGGAACTATTTATCGGCTTGCGTTACACCCGTGCGAAACGGCGTAACCACTTCATCTCCTTTATATCCCTGATATCGATGCTGGGCATCATGCTGGGTGTGGTGGCGCTGATCACCGTACTCTCAGTTATGAACGGATTTCACAAGGAAGTCCGTGAACGCATTCTCGGAATGGCCTCTCATGCGACGATTATGGCCTTTGACGGCCAACTGACGGACTGGCAAGAGGCGATGAAGCTCTCCCAGGAGCACCCGAAGGTGGTGGGGCAGGCGCCCTTCATCGAGGCCCAGACCATGCTGGTGAATGGCCGCAAGGTGGCGGGGGCGATGCTTCGGGGGGTCAGGCCCGGTTACGAGGGGCGCGTCTCCGATGTGGGTGAACACATGGTGGTTGGCCGTCTGGACCAACTCGAGGCGGGAAAATTCGACATCATTCTCGGCCGTGAACTCGCCTTCAGCCTGGGCGTCACCGTGGGTGACAAGGTGACCGTGGTCACCCCCCAGGTGCGCATCACCCCGGCCGGATCCATGCCGAGGCTGAAACGATTCACCGTGAGCGGTATTTTCGAGGTCGGCATGGGGGAGTATGACCGGGGCGTGGCGCTGATTCATATCAAGGATGCGGCGAAGCTGCTGAGACTGGGTGAGAACGTCACCGGTGTGCGTCTGAAACTGGTGGATATGCTCGATGCACCCAGGATATCCAGGGAGCTGGCGGCCCAGCTGCCCGGCGTCTACAGGGTCACGGACTGGACTTACCAGCACCGCAATTTCTTCACCGCACTGCAGACCGAGAAACGGATGATGGCGCTGATCCTGTTCCTGATCGTCGCCGTGGCCGCCTTCAACATCGTCTCGACACTGGTGATGGTCGTAACGGACAAGCAGAGCGATATCGCCATTCTGCGCACCCTGGGCACATCACCCGGCAGTATCATGGGCATCTTCATTATCCAGGGTGCCACCATCGGTTTTATCGGTACCATCATAGGTATCATCGGCGGCATAGCGCTCTCACTCAATATCGAGCACATCGTGCAGTGGATCGAGGAGCGCCTGGGTGTCCATTTCCTGGATCCCAGCGTTTACTACATCAGCCGCTTCCCCTCGGACCTGCACTGGAGCGATGTGACTTACGTGAGCATTACGGCATTTGTCATCACCCTGCTGGCGACCCTCTACCCCGCGTGGCGTGCGGCACGCACACAACCTGCGGAGGCATTGCGTTATGAGTGATTCTGCGGTGATGGCGTGCCGTGGACTGGTGCGCAGTTTTCAGGACGGAAAGCTCAAGGTGGATGTCCTCAAGGGTGTCGACCTGGAGGTGGGGACCGGTGAACGTTTAGCCATTGTCGGCAGCTCCGGTTCAGGCAAGAGCACCCTGTTGCACTGCCTGGGTGGGCTGGATCTGGCCACCGGCGGCGAGGTGCTGATCGAGGGTGAGAATATCGAAAAGCTGGGAGAAAAGGCGCGGGGACGCCTCAGAAACAGGACCCTGGGTTTTGTCTACCAGTTTCATCACCTGCTGCCGGAATTCACCGCTCTGGAGAACGTCGCCATGCCTCTCCTGGTGGGTGGCCGGCCAGTGCCTGAAGCGAGAGAACGGGCGGCAGGGATTCTCGAACGGGTTGGCCTGGGAGATCGCATAAGTCACAAACCAGGCGAGATGTCCGGCGGTGAACGCCAGAGAGCGGCCATCGCCAGGGCGCTGGTTAATGATCCAAGGTGCGTGCTGGCGGATGAACCCACCGGTAACCTCGACCGCAAGACCGCCGAGCGGGTCTACGAACTGATGTTGGAACTGAACCGGGAGGTGGGGACCAGTTTCATCGTGGTCACCCATGATCCTTCACTGGCCGAGCGCATGGACCGCGTTATGGTGCTCGAGGACGGTATTCTCGGTGAGAGCGGTTAACCCGCTTCAGTACGCTTGCGCTCCCGCCGCCTCTTCAGGTGGCTGACGATATGCAGTCGCCATAATCCGCGCATCACGGCATAGCCCAGCAGGGCGGCGATAATGCCGCAGATCAGGCTGCCAAGGTAAAGGGGTTGCCAGATCTGCCCCATACTTTGACTGAACCATTCCAGTGTCATCTCGAAATCCGCAGCCTCGGCACCGTTACCGACGAACAGTGCCCCAACCAGGTAGTTGAAATAGAACATGGGGGGCATGGTCAGGGGATTGCTGATCCAGACCAGGGCTACCGAGATGGGCAGGTTTACCCGTGCAGGTATGGCGGTGGCCGCCGCCGCGATCATCTGGAATGGCATCGGTATGAATGACCAGAACAGTCCCACTGCAAAGGCACCCGATACCGAACGTCTGTTCATGTGCCAGAGATTGGGATCGTGGAGCAGCTTGCCGAAGACCTGCATATGCTTGTGGCTTCGGATAGTCTCGTGATCCGGTGCGTACTTTCTTATGATGTGTTTTGGCATCGATGACCTGTCGATGAAAAACCATGCGCCCGCTATTCAAACACGCTAACAGCTCTTTGGCTACAGGTTGATGACCTTGCTCGGCTCTTCTCAACAAGGCTTTCTGGATATAGGATAATAATTCCTATGGCAATTGATGGTATGAAGATGTGTTTCAGGGTGCATTGGGATTTGCTGCCGGTATCTTTTTGCTTCAGCTTCAGTCTGAGCTGCCACCGTTCGGTCTTTCATTCATTGCCCCGATACTGCTCTTGCTGCTCTGGCGGTTTCCCGGTTACAGGCTGATTCTCTCCCTGCCGATCGGATTTCTATGGGCATTGTGGATGGCCCACGGTGCGCTGCCCGATCATGCGCTCAGCCTCATCGAAGGAGAGGAGGTCGTGGTGGAGGGGGTGGTCGACTCGCTGCCAGAAGATAATGGCAGGCGTCTTCGATTCGGTTTCCAGGTCGAACAGATACTGAATGTAGATTATTCCGGCAGCTTACCACTCAGGGTGCGGCTCTCATGGTATGCCGGTTATCCAAATATCGATGTCGGGGAGCGCTGGAGATTGAAGGTGAAGCTCAAGCGGGCGCACGGTTTCAGCAATCCCGGTGGATTCGATTACGAGGGCTGGCTCTACCGCAAGGGGATCAGGGCCACTGGCTACGTAAGGGATTGGGAGGAAAACCGACGGATTGATAGCAGTGGTGATCTGCATGCGATCGATCGATGGCGTTCAGGGCTCAGGAAGCGGGTCACTGATCACCTTGGTAACAACCCGGGCAGTGCCATGCTGGTGGCATTGACCATCGGCGAGCGTGGCGGATTCGAACGGCGTGACTGGCAGGTTTTCAGCCGGACCGGGACCAATCACCTGGTGGCGATTTCAGGTCTGCATATCGGTATTGTCGCCGGTCTCCTGTTTTTCGTCGGGAACAGGCTTTGGCGTATCAGCGTTCGCGGTATGAAACTGATGCCGGTGCACCAGGCTGCGGCGATATTCGCGTTTACGGGTGCACTGGTCTACGCTGCCCTGGCCGGATTCGCCATTCCAACCCAGCGTGCCCTGCTGATGCTCGCCGTCGTCCTGGCGGCATTGCTGATGCGCCGACCGGTGGCCGGAAGCCGGGCGCTGCTTTACGCCCTGGTCGTGGTATTGGTCTTTGATCCACTGGCGGTACTCTCGGCCGGCTTCTGGCTCTCTTTCGCAGCCGTTGGGGCGATCTTTCTCGCACTCGCCGGAAGGGTGGGCAGGACCGGTTATTTGCAGGGTATGGTCAGGGTTCAGTTGTATATAACGGCACTACTGTCTCCACTGCTCTTCCTCTGGGGTATGGGCGTCTCCCTGCTGGCACCGCTCATCAACCTGGTTGCCGTTCCCCTGTTCAGTTTTCTGCTGGTACCGCTTTCACTGGTCACCGTGCTGCTGGCCGACCTCTATTACCCGGCCGGTGCGTTGCTGCTCGATATGACCGGCAGCCTGCTCAGTAGTGTCTATCGGTTGTTGGAACTCCTGGCTGGCACGACAGGTTTTTTTCACCCGGCTCCCGCAGCACCTGCCATGATCTGGTCTGCCGCCCTGGTGGGTGTGCTTCTTCTGCTGGCACCTGTCGGGATGCCGGCCAGGCTGCCGGGAGCGGTGCTGGTTGCCATTCCCTTTTTCTGGAGCACCTCGCCCCTGAGTGAGGGAGAGGTGCGCTTCACGCTGCTCGATGTGGGGCAGGGGATGTCCGCGGTGCTGGAGACCCGCCATCATCGCCTGGTGTACGATGCCGGCCCGAGGTTCTCGGAGAGCTTCGATGCCGGTTCAGCCGTTCTGGTGCCCTATCTGCAGCATATCGGTGTAAAGGGTATCGACCGGGTGATCCTCAGTAACGGCGACCTCGATCATGCGGGGGGCTATGCCGCCCTGGCCGGGGCGTTTCCCATCAGGTCACTCCTGGTCGGGGATCGGGACCCGCAACGCTGCCAGGCGGGTACGGAGTGGCAGTGGGACGGGGTGCGGTTTCGCATCCTGCACCCGGATAACCCCTCAGATTGGCATGGCAACAACAGTTCCTGCGTGCTGCTGGTCGAGGCGGGAGGCCACCGGCTGCTGCTGACCGGGGATATCGAGGGTGCGGGGGAGAGGTCGCTGGTGGAGCGATATCCCGGTCAGCTCGGTGCGGACCTGGTGACTATCCCCCATCACGGCAGCCTCACCTCTTCCGGCGAGCTATTCGTTGACTCGGTTTCGCCCCGCTATGCCATTGCCTCGGTGGGTTACCGCAACCGCTACGGGTTTCCGAGGCCGGAGGTAAGGGCGCGCTGGCGCGCCGCAGGGGCTGAAATCCTCACCACGGCGGAGTCCGGCGCCATAACCTTCATACTGGGTCGTAAAGGCGGGCTCGGTGGCCCCAGGCGCCACAGGATGGAGAGCAGGCGGTACTGGCATTGGAGCCCCTGAAGGGAAGCTTTCGGGGAGCAGGGGGATACAGTATCATTATGCCGATGTGCAGGACCGACAACACCAGAACAACCCTGCGCCGGTAGAAACTGCAGAAGAGTCTGAAGGAAAACCACTGTGTTTGAATTGGTTAAAGCGGGCGGCTGGCTGATGCTGCCGATAATCGCATGCTCGATAGTGGCATTGGCCATCGTGATTGAACGTCTATGGGCGCTGCGCAGGGAACGGGTCGCCCCGGAGAACCTGGTGGCACAGATCTGGCAGATGCACCGAAAGGACAATCTGACCAATGCCCATGTGCTCACGGTCCAGGAGGGATCGGCCCTGGGTCGTATCCTGGCGGCGGGCCTGATGAACCGCCAGCACTCCCGGGAGATCATGAAAGAGTCCATCGAGGAGGTCGGACGCCAGGTGGTGCATGAGCTCGAGCGCTATCTGAACACCCTGGGCACCATCGCCTCCATCACACCACTGCTCGGCCTGCTCGGCACGGTCATCGGCATGATCAAGGTGTTTTCCGTCATCACAACCGCCGGTGTCGGCAATCCCACAGTGCTGGCGGGCGGTATCTCCGAAGCGCTGATCACAACGGCAGCGGGTCTCTCCGTGGCCATTCCGAGCCTGATGTTCCACCGTTACTTCAGCGGTCGGGTGGAGCAACTGGTGGTGGTGATGGAGGAGCAGGCCCTGAAGATGGTGGAAGTAATGAAGGGCGAACGTGAGCAGGATGCGGGGTAGGCATCAAGTGAATCTCAGGCCTCACCGCAAGGAGTCCCCCGAACTCAACATCACACCGCTGATCGATGTGGTGTTCCTGCTGTTGATCTTCTTCATGGTCTCCACGACCTTCGACAGGGAGTCCCGCATCAAGGTCGAACTGCCCGAGGCGGCGACCCAGGATGAAAAGAACCAGGATGAGAAGCAGCTGGATATCGTGGTGGACGCCAAGGGCCGCTACTACGTCAATCAGAAAGAGGTGGTGAATACCGAACTGGAGACCCTGAAACGTGCCATCGAGAAGGCCAGCGGGGTTCGCCGGGATCTGCCGGTGATCATCACCGCCGATGCCAACGCGGCACACCAGTCCGTGATCAAGGTGATGGATGCGGCCAGCCAGCTCGGTTTCGTGCACATGACCTTTGCTGCCAAGCAGCCGACGGAAAACTGAGGTCCCCGGGCCGGGGGTTATCTGCCCTGTGAAAAGTATCGACAGCTATTGGGATACGATAAACCCGGTCTCAATCGTACTTCTGCCGCTCTCCTGGCTTTTCTGCCTCCTTGCGTGGCTGCGCAGGCTGGCCTATCGCATGGGCCTGTTCGGCTCGAAAAAACTACCGCTTCCCGTGATAGTCGTCGGAAACATCACCGTTGGTGGTGCGGGTAAGACGCCGCTGGTGATCTGGCTGGCGGACTACCTGAAAGGCAAGGGCTACCGTCCCGGTATCGTTTCACGGGGTTACGGGGGAACCTCCGGGCAGTGGCCCCAGCGGGTCGAACCTGAAAGCGATCCGAAAATGGTGGGGGACGAGCCGGTTCTGATTGCGCGTCGAACCGGATGTCCCATGTGGGTGGGGCCAGATCGTGTGAAGGCTGCCAGGGCACTGGTTGAAGAGGGCCAGTGCGATATCATCCTCTCGGACGACGGGATGCAGCACTATGCCCTGAAGAGGGATATCGAGATTACCGTCGTGGATGGCAGGCGTCAGTTCGGTAATGGGCTCTGCCTTCCGGCCGGGCCGCTGAGAGAGCGACAGTCACGTCTCGGCAGCGTCGATCTCGTGATCGCAAACGGCGGTGAACTTGAGGGGTATCCGGGAATGACGCTTCTGCCGGTATCGGTGGCCAAGGTGTCGGATCCCCGGCAGCGCACAGAATTGGGCAGTTTCAGGGGCAGCAGTGTCCATGCGGTTGCGGGCATCGGCAGTCCTGCGCGCTTTTTCAATACCCTGCGCGAGACAGATATCGAGGTGATTGAGCACGGTTTTCCTGATCACCACCGGTTCGAGGCGGAAGATATCGCCTTCGATGATGAACTGCCGGTACTGATGACAGAAAAGGATGCGGTAAAATGTGCTTCATTTGCCAGGAAATATCACTGGTATCTCGAGGTCGATGCCGATCCCGAGGAGGCGTTCGTTGAGCGCCTGGATGAACTGATAAGAGGTCTGAAAGATGGATAAGAAGCTGCTCGATATACTGGTCTGTCCTGTATGCAAGGGGAAACTGGTGTATCAGAAAAAAGCGAGTGAGCTGATCTGCAAGGTGGATCGCCTGGCCTTCCCCGTGCGTGACGGAATACCCGTGATGTTGCAGGAAGAGGCGAGGGAGCTCCCTGCGGACGAAGAGGTCGCCGCGAAGTAGGTTATCCGGGCAGAGAAGAAATCATGAAATTCAAAGTCGTCATTCCAGCCAGGTACGCCTCCACGCGCCTACCGGGAAAACCGTTGCTGGAGATAGCCGGCAAACCGATGATCCAGCATGTCTACGAGCGTGCACAGGCCAGCGGCGCCGATGAGGTGGTTATCGCTACCGATGATGAACGCATTGCTGAAGCGGCTGCTGCTTTCGGTGACGAGGTGTGCATGACCTCGGACCAGCACCGCAGCGGTACCGACCGTATAGCCGAGGTGGTGGAGCAGTTGAACTGGCCGGATGAGACCATCGTGGTCAACCTGCAGGGTGATGAGCCGACCATGCCCGCCGGGCTCATCAACCAGGTGGCAGAAGATATGGACAGCCATCAGGATGCAGTCATCACCACACTGTCCGCACCCATCAGGGATCGGGATGTCCTGTTCGATCCCCACGTGGTGAAGGTGGTCACCGATGCGGAAGGCTATGCACTCTATTTCAGCCGTGCACCCATTCCATATCACCGGGATGAGTTTCTTCATCCTGACAGGCCACTACCCGAAACCACGCCTTTCGATCGGCATATCGGTCTGTACGCCTACCGGGCCGGTTTTCTGAAGCGCTATGTCGCCTGGCCCCATGCCCCCCTGGAGCAGGCTGAATCCCTGGAGCAGTTGCGGGTGTTATGGCACGGGGAGAAGATCCATGTCAGCACTGCGACGGAAGAGCCGGGGCATGGTGTGGACACCCATGCCGATCTGCAACGTGTGGCAGCGGAGATGCTGGGCTAGTTGGACGTGAGATTGGCGAAGATCTCCATCGCCTCTTCGCTATAGCTCTCTGACTCGGCATCGAACAGGGGAACCAGCAGGGTTTCCGGACTCCGCCTGGAGGGCTGACCATACTGATCGGTCTGAATCGGTGCATCCTGCTCCTGGGAGGAGAGGATGAGTGAGCCCTCGTCGGCAAGGATATCGAGCAGTATCCACTCCTGTTCCAGATAGCGGACGCGATTGCCGATCAGGTGGCGCAGACGCTCGATGAGCTGGTCTTCATTCATACCCGGTTTTCCCTTTCTATATCCTGTTGTAGATGGTTATCAATCGACTCTGCATACTTTATTTAGTGAAACCCAATTAACTGACTTTGTAGCAGTGAAGACAACAAAGTCTGTTTTTTCTCAATAAACCCACTCCCTGGTTTAACAAAATAAAACAATGTAGCGCTTGAAGTGAAATAAGAATAAAAAGACTATCCCCTGTGCTAAGGAAATATATTCCTTTTGCGCTGGGGTTATGCATTAAAGAATCTTCGAGTACTTCTGAGTTTTTCAGCCACAGATCGCAAATGTATCTAAGCGACTCTGGGGCTAGTGGAATTAAAAGTGAGTTGAATTCAATAACAGCAAATCCCTATTCGATTTTTCTCGAAATAACGCTGGGAGGAAATATGAGAGCGTTACAGATAGGGATTTTGCTACTGATTTTGTTGGCTGCTCTGTTTTATTTGAACAGGGAAGAGAGTGATTTGATTATAGGAATAAGTCTCTATGGAGCAGTGGCTATAACATATATTCTGCTCAAGATACTCGCTTCTTCCTGGTATAAGCCATACACCAATCCAGCACCGGAAGGGTTAACCATTGCTGCTGTTATCCCTATTTTCAATGAAGATCCTGTTGTATTTCGCAACTCGCTAGAAAGCCTGGTTTCCCAGACTCGGCCTGTGGAAGAGATATGGGTTATCGATGATGGGTCAGATAGTCGTGAGTGCTACTTGTTCGCAAAAGATTTCTTTCGTGATACCCAAAACGCGCACGTATTACGCTATGACGATAATAGAGGCAAGAGGCATGCACAGAGTTTGGCATTCAGAGAATCAGATGCAGATATTTTCATGACCTGTGACTCGGATGCAGTACTGGATGATAAAGCTGTGGAAGAGGCACTCAGGCCCTTCGCTGATCCGGAGGTTCAGGTAGTAACAGCAGATGTAAGGGGTTTGAATAGGAATAATCTGCTAAGCAAACTTATCGATCTTCGTTACCAGAACGCTTTCAAACACGAGAGGGCTGCTTACAGTGTTTTTGGCTCTGTTTTATGTGCTACCGGAGTGTTGTCGTTTTATCGTGGGGACACCATTCGTGAAAACCTTGATAAGTATCTCTCGCAGACCTTTCTTGGAGTTCCCGTTATGGCTGGTGATGACCGTCGCCTCACAAATTACTCACTTGAGCGGGGCAAATCGGTAATTCAGCTCACATCAAAGGCAGAGACGACTGTTCCTGATAAATTGAGTAAGTTTCTGCGTCAACAAATTCGCTGGAATAAATCATTCTTTCGTGAATCACTTTATGTACTTAACAATCTTGGACCCAAACGTATAGCATGGTGGCTGACGTTAGCTGAAATGAGCTTGTGGTTAATATTTGGCGCAACTATTTTACTGGCATTTATTATTGCACCGTTGGCTGGAGGTAAGCTATTAAGCGTGTATTACATTGGGTATATTTCGATAATGGCGTATATCCGAAATCTCCAGGTTCTTTCTGGACAGCCTTGGCTGTTTATTCTGTCTCCGTTATATGGGCTGCTTCATATTGTCCTGCTTATTCCGCTGAGATTTTATAGCCTTCTGACAATCAGAAATTCGTCCTGGATGACCAGGGCTGCGAGTATAAATGCTCCTAGATCCGCGCTTTATTACTTGAATTCCTGTTCCTTATATGAATCTTCTAGTGAGAGACCTGTATTATGGGGCTGCTGATAGTCTAAAGTTAAGAAGCACCAGCCCGTTTGGCTGGTGCTTTGAATATTTGTTATCTGTGTTATCGAAGATTTTATCCCTGAAACCTACGATCCAGAGCAGGGTTGCTGGAATACAGCGTTGAAGTGAGGGCGGGCTCATGCAGTTCAGCGAAAAGGCGGCAGGACTTCTGCATATGTTTGCCGTGTAAGCTGCGGTACAATAGCATCTGAGTCAAAAGTGGGTATTCGGAGCGACTTACAGGCTCCTCTTCTCCATACACCGATTTGGAGCGGATACAGGTAAACCCGCGCTGACCCGTTTTATTCAAATACATAACATCAAGATTCTATTATGAGTTTCCCCCCATCAGAACATAACTGTTATTTTTGTAAAGTTACCAACGGCGAAGCCGATCCGTTTGTTTTTGAGAACAGGTCATTCGTTGGCATATTTGATACCAACCCGGTCAATCCCGGACATGCCCTGATCATTCCAAGAAGGCATGTCGCATCGATATTTCACCTGAATGAAAATGAAGAGGCTGATTATTTTGACGCGATAAGGGGAGTGAAAAGCGTTATTGAGACGACTGACATGACAGATCTCTATCAAAATATGCACAACAGGGATTACCTGCAGGATCGCCCCAGGGATCATATTGAGAAGGTGCTGCAACTGCCCTTCTTGGACAACAAGCCCAATGCGTACACTATCGGCAATAACGATGGAAGAGAGGCGGGAAGAAGCATCGATCATTTACATGTCATTCTTCTGCCGCGTTATAAAGGGGACGTGGAGAACCCCAGTGGTGGCATTCGCAACGTAATTCCAAGCAGGGCGAATTACCAGAGAAGGTGAATGCAATATTCCGTCGCCGGGTTAAGAAACAATTGTTAAAGACAACAGATCAGGAAAAATGGGACGCGTAAAAGTTTTATTTGTCTGCATGGGCAATATCTGCAGATCACCCACTGCACATGGTGTGTTTGAAGCGCTGGTGAAGCGTGAGGGGCTGGGAGAGAGGATCGTGGTGGATTCAGCCGGTACCCATGCCTACCACGTGGGTGAACAGCCCGATCCACGGTCCCAGTCAACGGCGCGGGCCAGGGGTTTCGATCTCAGCCACCTGCGCGCAAGGAAGGCCGAGGCGGTGGATTTTGATCGCTTCGACTACGTGCTTGCCATGGACAGTGACAACTATGCCAACCTGAGCGCCATCTGTCCCCAGGGTATGCAGGATAAGTTACAGATGTTTCTCGATTTTGCTCCGCACCTTGGGATCCAGGACGTGCCTGATCCCTATTATGGTGGTTCAGGTGGATTCGAGCGGGTCTTCGACATGGTCGAAGCGGCATCCGAGGGGCTGCTGGCGGATATCCGCAGAAGGTATCTCTGACCGGTTGCTGTTGAGGAAGAACCGGAGAATCAAAAACGGGGGCTGCAGCCCCCGTTTTCATTTCACTTAGTCTTCTTTCTGCCCGGGCGGTAGCTCGGTTTTGGTGACTACCTGCTTCAGGGGTTCGGGCTTCGGCTCAGGCTTCGGCTGAGGCTTCGGCTCGGGTTTCGGCTCGGGCTTCGGCTCAGGCTTCGGCTCAGGCTTCGGCTCAGGCTTCGGCTCAGGCTTCGGCTCAGGCTTCGGCTCAGGCTTCGGCTCAGGCTTCGGCTCAGGCTTCGGCTCAGGCTTCGGCTCAGGCTTCGGCTCAGGCTTCGGCTCGGGTTTCGGCTCGGGTTTCGGCTCGGATTTCGGCTCAGGCTTCGGCTCAGGCTTCGGCTCAGGCTTCGGCTCAGGTTTCGGCTCAGGTTTCGGCTCGGGCTTCGACTCGGGCTTCGGCTCAGGCTTCGATTCGGACTGGCCCTCCTTTACGGCTGGGGCGCTCTTGTCGCTGGCAGTTGCTCCCGCATCGGCACTCTCATCTCCGGACCGTCTGCCACCACGGCCGCGTCCACGGCCACGACCTCGTCCGCGACCGGAGGACTGCCTGCCCTTATCTTCCTGCTCAGCTCTCTTCTCTCCAGGCTCTTCAGACGTGGCTGCTTTGGTATCCTGCGCTGAACCGCTCTGACTGGTCGACTTATCTGCATCAGCCGCCTGGTCGCCACTTCTGCGGCGCTTACGGCCACCACGACGGCCCCGGCGGGAGGAAGAGCGCTTGGGCTGTTCGTCCGTGGATTGACCCTCCTCAGGGCGTTTCCTCGGGCCGCTCTCTTCGGTCTCCCTGGGCTTGCCGCTGTCGGCCTCTTTGGTAGATGCTTTTGCTTTCCTCTGCTGAGGCTGTTTACGGCCGCCTCTCTCTTCGGTGGCGCCTTTTTCGTCGCCGCCGCGCCTTCTGCCACGTCCACCGGAACCGTTGGATTTCCTTGCGCCCTGGCCGCCCCTGCGGCGTCCGCCTCCACGTTGTCCGCTTTCGGAAGTTTCTGCGCGCTTTTCAGGTTTCTGCTCTTCTTTCGAAGGCTCTTCTGGCGTTTCCTCTGAGAAGAGTCCCAGGCCGCCGAAGATGCGCTTCAGGAATCCGGGTTTCTCTTCCTGGGGTACAGGCTCTTCAGCCGGTTTCTGGGGCGCCGGGGTGGTGTGGGCGATGCGCTTCACTGCAGGCTGCTCAGTCGTTCCCTCCTGGGCCTTGGCCTGCTCCTGGCTGATAGCCTCCGGTTCGGCCATCATTTTGTAGCTGGCATCCTCTTCCTGGCCCTCCTGGAGATCCTGGGCGCGGATACGCTCGATCTCGTAGTGGGGTGTTTCGAGATGGATGTTAGGCACCAGCACAACGCTGACACCCTGGCGCTGTTCAATCTCGTGGATCGCCTCGCGTTTCTCGTTCAGCAGGAAGGTGCCAACATCCACCGGCAGCTGGGCGATGATACGGGCGGTGTTCTCCTTCATCGCATGCTCTTCGATGATTCGCAGCACGAACAGGGCCAGGGACTCGACACCACGGATAAAGCCGTGTCCGTCACAACGGGGGCAGACATGCTGGCTCGACTCCCCAAGGGAGGGGCGCAGTCGCTGGCGAGACATCTCCAGCAGCCCGAAGCGGGAGATACGGCCCACCTGGACCCTGGCACGGTCCTGCTTGAGGGCGTCCTTCAGGCGACTCTCCACCTCGCGTTGATTGCGCGATGGTGTCATGTCGATGAAATCGATGACAAACAGGCCGCCCATGTCGCGCAGTCTGAGCTGTCGGGCGACTTCGTCCGCGGCTTCAAGATTTGTATTGAGGGCCGTCTCCTCGATATCCGCGCCTTTTGTCGCCCTGGCGGAGTTGATATCGATGGAGGTGAGGGCCTCGGTGTGGTCGATGACGATGGCACCGCCGGAGGGAAGGCGCACCTCCCGCTGGAAAGCAGACTCGATCTGGCTCTCGATCTGGTAGCGACTGAAGAGCGGGACTTCGTCTTCGTAATGGCGGATCTTGCGCCGGTACTGGGGCATCACCTGTTCGATGAATTCACAGGCCTCTTCGTACACCTCCGGGTGATCGATGAGGATCTCGCCGATATCCGCCCGCAGGTAGTCGCGGATGGAGCGGATGATGACGTTGCTCTCCTGGTAGATCAGGAAGGGGGCCTTGCGGTCCTGCGCAGACTTTTCGATGGCGGCCCAGAGCTGAAGCAGGTAATCCAGGTCCCACTGCAGCTCCTCGGTGCTCTTGCCAATACCCGCTGTGCGAACGATGAGGCCCATACCCTCGGGCATGGTGAGGTTGCTCATCGCTTCGCGCAGGTCACTGCGGTCCTGGCCCTCGATACGGCGTGAGACACCCCCGGCCCTGGGGTTGTTTGGCATCAGTACCAGGTAGCGTCCGGCAAGGGATATGAAGGTGGTGAGAGCTGCGCCCTTGTTGCCGCGCTCCTCTTTCTCCACCTGTACGACGACCTCCTGGCCTTCCTTCAGGGCATCCTTGATGCTGACACGTCCGCCAGCGTCCTGGGCCTCCTTGGTGAAGTAGCTGCGGGAGATCTCCTTGAGGGGCAGGAAGCCGTGACGCTCAGAGCCGTAATCCACGAAGGCGGCTTCGAGACTGGGCTCAACGCGGGTGATTCTGCCCTTGTAAATATTGGCTTTTTTCTGTTCCCGGCCGGGCGTTTCGATGTCGAGATTGAATAGTTTCTGGCCATCCACAATGGCCACACGCAACTCTTCCGGCTGAGTTGCGTTAATCAGCATACGTTTCATTTGTTATGTAATCCCTGGGCGCGCATCCCGTCGGCAGGTGATTGCCGTCAGTGACTGCATTGCCTCCAGCAGGCAGACAGGTTTATCCGAAACTGTTTCCGGTACTGTCGCTCTGCGTCAGCCAGCCGCGAATTCGATTCGCCGCTTCGGGCTTTGCTCAGTCGGATCAGAGGACCGACAGGGCGCGCTGTTAATCTATCAGCCGTCTCACTGGACGGCTTTCTGTTTTCGTCTGTCGGGGACCGGATGCATGGGCAGTCCGGTGGCTTCCGACAGACAGACGCAGGTTTGTCCAACCGCGTCAGTAAACTCTTTCGCTTTGTATAGTGGCAGGCGGCCTTAACCTATAGACCAGCCGATATTTTTTACCACCGCGGAAGTATAACGATGTTGTGCACACGCATCAAACGGGCATCTGCTGCTATCATGTGCCGATGACAGAGCCCCAGACCCAGAATCATGCAGTTCGCCAGGTTGTCGTTGAACCGGGTTATGACGGTCAGCGGATCGACAATTTCCTGATGAACATCCTGAAAGGCGTTCCACGCAGCTATATCTACCGCATACTTCGAAAGGGTGAAGTTCGGGTCAACAAAGGTAGAATCAAGGCTAACTATCGTATACAAGCTGGTGATTTAATTAGAATTCCTCCTGTTCGAGTTGCGTCAAAGCAGGAGGCGGGAAAACCGGACCGACGGACCCTCGAGCGGCTGGAGAAGTCCATCCTGTTCGAGGATAAAAGGCTTCTGGTGCTGAACAAACCCTCCGGGCTGGCGGTTCACGGGGGGAGCGGCCTCAGTTTCGGTGTTATCGAGGCACTGAGGGTGCTTCGGCCGGAAGAGCATCAGTTGGAACTGGTGCACCGGCTGGACCGGGATACTTCGGGTTGCCTGTTGATCGCAAAGAAGCGCAGCGCATTACGGCGCCTGCATGAACTTTTGCGTGAAAACAGGGTCGATAAGCGCTATCTGGCGCTTGTTGCCGGCAGATGGCGGCAAGATAAGGCGGATGTGGATGCTCCCCTGTTGAAGAATACACTCCAGGGCGGAGAGCGGGTGGTTCGGGTCGATCCCCGGGGAAAAGAGGCGAGGACCATTTTTCACGTGGTTGAACGATTTGCCGACGCCACCCTGGTCGAGGCGAAGCTGATGAGCGGCAGGACACACCAGATCCGTGTACATGCCGCCCACCTTGGTACGCCTATCCTGGGGGATGAGAAGTACGGGGATGCGGATGCAAACCGCGCCATGAGGGAGAGGGGACTGAAACGTCTCTTTCTGCATGCGCGGATGTTGCGCTTCCGGATGCCCGACGACAGCCAGGACCTTGTCATCAAGGCGCCCCTGGAGCCGGCATTGGAAAAAGTTTTGGACGATTTGAAACGATGAGCAGTAGATTCAAGCTCCTGGTATTCGACTGGGATGGCACGCTGATGGATTCGGAGGCGAGGATTATCGCCTGTATGAAGGCCGCCGCTGCAGACCTTCAGGTCGAGGTGCCCGACAGCGACAGTGTACGCAATATTATCGGCCTCGGTCTCGTCCAGGCGGTGGAGAGCCTGTTTCCCGGCTCCGCTGAAACACTGGTCTCGAATATGGTGGAGAGATACCGCTACCATTTCCTGGCCGCCGACAAGACGCCATCTGAGCTTTTCCCCGGTGCGGAAGAGGCATTGCGACACCTCGAGGGAGAGGGGTACCTGATGGCCGTCGCCACCGGCAAGGGGCGGGCAGGGCTCGACAAGGTGCTCGATGAGACCGGCCTGGGTAGCCTCTTCCATGCAACACGCACCGCAGATGAAACCTTCTCCAAGCCCAATCCTGAAATGCTGTTACAGATCATGGAAGAACTGGGTAGCGAGGCGCGTGAGACCCTGGTGATCGGGGATTCGGAGTACGATCTGCTGATGGCCAACAATGCCAATACGGACAGCCTGGCAGTCAGTTACGGCGTGCACGAAACTGCACGCCTGATGCAGCACAGCCCGTTGGGTTGCCTGGATCACATTAATGAACTTGTACCCTGGCTGGAACAGGCGGGTATGGACTATACCCGCTCAGTAGGGTGAACCTTTCAGCCATCCATCAACTTATAAGCGATAGAGAGAAGATGACGGACGAGAACAATACACCGCCACCGAATCCAAAGGCCGGGCCTCTGGGTAAGTGGGAGAGGGAACTGGTGCAGAAGCTGGTGTTTGCTTCACTCAATGAGCAGAAGCGGACACGGCGCTGGAATATCTTCTTCAAGTTCATTCTGTTCGGCTATCTCATCACCTTGCTGCTACTCTGGATGCCGGACGAGATACCGGGCATGGATACCGTGAAGGCGGGAGGTGATCACACCGCGCTGGTCGAGGTGAAGGGAGTGATCCTGGATGACTCCGAGGCGAGTGCAGACAACGTGGTGACCGGCCTGCGCGATGCCTTCGAGGATGACAATACCAAGGGTGTCATTCTGCGCATCAACAGTCCCGGGGGCAGTGCCGTACAGGCCGGATATGTGTACGACGAGATCCTTCGCCTGAAGGAGAAACACGAGGATATACCGGTCTACGCTGTAGTGACCGATATGTGCGCCTCCGGCGGCTACTATATCGCCTCGGCCGCTGACAAGATCTACGTCGACAAGGCGAGTATCGTGGGCTCCATAGGCGTGTTGATGAACGGCTTCGGTTTTGTCGATGGCATGCAGAAGCTGGGGGTCGAGAGGCGCCTGATGACCGCGGGTGAGCACAAGGGCATCATGGATCCCTTCTCTCCGGTCAAGGAGGAGGAGCGGGAACATATGCAGCAGCTGCTCGACAAGATACACCAGCAGTTCATCGAGGCGGTGAAAACCGGACGCGGTGAGCGATTGAAAGATGACGAGAGGCTCTTTACCGGGCTCTTCTGGACCGGCGAGGAGAGTATAGGGCTTGGGCTTGCAGATGGCCTCGGCAGCAGCAGTTACGTGGCCCGCGAATTGATAGGTGCCGAGGATATCGTGGATTTCACCCCGAGTGAGGATCTGCTAGAAAGATTTGCCAAGCGTATCGGTGCGGGTGCGGCTTCTGCTTTTGCCAATATACTCGGCACAGGCACTGTTCCGGGCCTGGCCCGCTGACTACTTCTCGAAGACGCGTATCGTATTGCGGCCATCGGTTTTGGCCTGGTACATCGCATTGTCGGCGTAGTTGAGGATCACCTCCTCGCTCTCGCCGTCGGTGGGAAACAGGGCGATACCGATACTGATAGATGTCTTGATCTCGTGACCCTGAACCGAGAAGGGTTCGGCAATCGACTGGCTGATTTTACGGGCAACAAACCTGGCTTGTTCCAGGGAGCTCTGCTGGTCCTCTGAGAGTTCGTTCAGCAGCACCACGAACTCGTCACCACTGAGACGGGCTGCAGTATCCTCCTTGCGGACCGACTTCCTCAGCCGCTTGGCTACCTCCTGAAGCAGGCCGTCACCGGTACCGTGGCCGAAAGAGTCATTTACCTGTTTGAAGTAATCCAGGTCCATGAACAGCACCGCGCCGAAGTGGTCGTGGCGGCGGCTCTGGGCGATCGCCATTTTCAGTCGGTCGGTCAGTGTCCTGCGGTTCGGCAGATCGGTAAGGATGTCGTAAGTGGCCTGGTGTTCGATCAGGGACTGGGCCTGCTTGCGTTCAGTGATATCCAGGATCACGCCATCTATATAGAGTGGGCGATTCGCCTCGTCTACACGGGGATTGCCCCGTTCGAGCAGATGAGCAAGCATGCCATCCTTGCGACGCAGTCTGTACTCCGCCTCGTAGCCCTCGTTCTGTTCCAGGGCGTGCCGAATGGTCTCGATGATTTTCTCCCTGTCATCGGGATGGATCAGGGGATCCAGCGCGTAGAACTCACCGTGCCCGAGTTCGTCCCGGGAGTATCCGGTGATGGTTTCCAGCATATCGTTGAAAAACAGCATCCTGCCGTTTGCCAGAAGGTCGATGCGGAAGATGATGCCGGGGATATTGCCTGCGAGGGTACGGTAGGCGTTTTCGCTCTCGGCCAGGGCAAGGGCGAATCTCTCCTCGGCTTCGAGTCCGCTGAGGATGCGGTTTCTGCCAATATAGATGCCAATGATTCCAAGAAACCAGATCAGGGCATGGGCGGTGATCTCGATCGCCCGGTGCTCGTACTCGGTCTCGAGCAGAGGCGCCAGGGGCACCGCCACACTGATGCCGCCGCGTATATCCCCCAGTTCGTAGCCCTGCTTTTCATGGCACTTGAGACAGACCTTTTCTGTCGTCAGCGGGCGCATCATGCGCAGGTAGGGCTGGCCGGATATCTGCTCTTCGGAACTGATCTCTTCGACCCCCTGTTCGAAAGCTGACAGGGCCCTTCTTTCCCAGTCATCAGGCGCGTTTTCGGGGCGGATCGGGTTGAGGCTGGTGATATGCCCCTTCACACCCAGGGTCAGGTTCTGGAGCTCATGTACCTGGCGGGTCATGTAGGCGGGGTTTACCAGCGTCAACTGTCGTCCTGATGGGGTGGTGATGTTCTGCTCCTCTACCTCCAGGTGAGGATTTGGCGCTGTGATCTCGGTGATGGGGACATAGACCCCCCCATGGCCTGCATTCCAACGCCTGAAGAGGAGGTCTTTTTCAAATGCCGCCCGCGCCTGAGTCAGGGCGTTACTGAGGGTTTTCTGGTGCTCCTCGTAGAGTATCCAGCCGAGAGAAAGAGCGATTACCAGGGTCCAGAGAAAGACAAGGATCAACCCTGCGCGCACGATACGCGCATGCTCTCCCTGCTCGGGGAACACGGTATTTTTCTTTTCTCCGTTCACGATCCCTGTCAGATGATTGTTGTTCAATCACATCTCAGTACAACAACTGCCGGTACCGGAAACCGTCAAACATGGGAACCGGTCTGGTTGTAGTGTGGGGCCTTCCCCTGTTACTCACAATAGTAGCTTACAGGGGTGCCGTCTGCCGGTACCTGGATCGCTGCACTGCAGGCCCTGCGAGCGGATTATTTCTTATGTTTTTTCTCGGTTATTCTGCTGACAGGTTGCCGGTAGCGACCCTTTTCTGCTTTGAATAGAAAACCAGTACACCGTCCTCCCAGGCCAGGTTCATACAGGAGCGGTTGCCGGTCAAACGTCCGGTAAACCACTCCCGACAGTATTGACCCTGTTCGTTGATCCACCACTTACCCTTCTCATCCCGCTGGTTGACCAGGGTGCCGTCGGCCTTGAAATGGAGGGAGTAGGGGGATTGGGTGCGAAGGTAGGTTCCCTGCAACTGCTTGCCCGTCAGCATCGCGGTCACTTCGGCCGGGTTGTCCATGAACTCTCCCGCATTGAGCTGCACTGCGCAAAGTACCAGGACCAGGGAGGGGAGTATTCTGGAAGATCTCGTCATGATGGGAGTCCCTCGTTTTTTCCTTTTCAATTGCACTCGATTATCGACGGGATGAGGCCCCGGTGGCAACATTCAGCATGAGCCTGTGCAGGCTTACAGGTCTCGAGGCATAAAAAAAGCCATGGGGCAGTCAGCACCCATGGCGGTTGGCAACAAGAGCGATCAGCCTGTCAGCGGGTCATCCGCACTTGGAATCACCGCAGTTGAGGCAGGTGAGGCAGCCGTCCATCTGGATCATTGCCTTGGTGTTGCACTTTTTGCAGAGCTGGGCGCCATCGGGAAAGCTGCTGTCGTGGTCCTTGTCCTGCATCTTGATGGAGTCTTCGTACTGGGCCCGTTTCTCCTCGATCAGTTTCTGCTGGTGCTCGTCGGGGCCATCCTCCTGGAGCATGCCGATCATGACCAGGTGGCAATGGATGACCTCGCCGATCTCCGCCACCAGGGAGGGCATGAACTTGCCGCCCTTCTTGAAGTAGCCACCGCTGGGATCGAATACGGAGCGTAGCTCTTCGACCAGGAAGGTGACATCACCACCCTTGCGGAATACAGCGGAGATAATCCGCGTCAGCGCCACGATCCACTGGAAGTGGTCCATGTTCTTGGAGTTGATGAACACTTCGAAAGGACGGCGCACCTCGTGGGCGGTTCCCTGGTTGAGGATGATGTCGTTTATAGTCACGTAGAGGGCGTGTTCCGACAGCGGGGTCTTGATCTTGTAGGTGGAGCCGAACAGCATCTCGGGACGCGCGACTTTCTCGTGCATCTGGATGATGTTGTCTTCCGCCTGGGAGGTGGCGACCTCCTGTACCTTCTCTTCCTCGCTCTCCGGTTTGGCGACACTGTAGTCGACAATTGCCTTTTCAATTTTGATAGCCATGGTGGTGAACTCTTCTGTTTTTATGGCGCCGTGATACTTCCCGGTCGTTGAAATTATTCCCTGCAGGGTCTCCTCGCCCTGTTCAGGGAACAGTAGCATCAATCGGCGGCCAACACAATATCTAGTGTTTTAAAATTGCCATCGAACACTATGTTGTGTTTTTGGGAATATTTTTCAGCGCTTCCGTTTGGCCGCATGGCGACTAACCCATTGAAATTCATCACTTACTCAAGGCATAGCAGTCGACAGCGCCGATTACGAGGGTGAAATGTGTCCTGGCAGACGCGTAATTGCACCGATTTCGGCTGTCGATAACAATGATTGTAAAGCGTAAAATAGGAACGAAAGTGATGCCATGTTCTCAATGGCATCCCCGGTTTCAGGAATAACAATGGATGAATTGCTGCTCAGGCACCTGGCCAAGGGCCTGGTTCTGCCACCAGGGAGCCTGATAATCGCCCTGGTTCTCTCTCTGCTCTTCTGGCGACGCTGGTGGGCCCGCCTGCTGATGCTCTTCACTGTGGCACTCTTCTACCTGTTGAGTACCTCTTTCGGAGCCGAGTGGCTGGCAAAAAAAGTGGAGACCCTGCCAGCTGTAACAGTACAACAGGTCCAGCAGGCGGGTGCGCAGGGGATACTGCTTTTCATGGGTGATGTCTACGGGGAAGCGCAGGAGTATGGTGGCCAGGATACGCTGGGAGAAATTTCACTCCGTCGCCTGCATTATGCAGCCTATCTCCATCGCCAGACTGGGCTGCCTCTTATCCTAAGTGGCGGTTATCAGAAGAATGTGGATAAATCGCTCTCAAGGCTTGGCGCCGAGGTGCTCGAAAGCCACTATGGACTGAAGCCCATGGCCCTGGAGGAGAAGAGTGCCACCTCGGCTGAGAATGCCAGGCTCAGTGCACAGCTTCTGAAGCAGCTGAAGATCAGTAAAGTGGTACTGGTAACGGATGCATTTCATATGCCGCGCAGCCTGTTCAGCGCCCGAAGGGCGGGTATAGATGCGCTTCCTGCACCGACCAACTTTTTTCATAACGAGTTGCAGGTTCCCACGGAGATTTCTGACTGGTTGCCCTACAGCGGTCATTTCCACGTCAGCCGCATGATGCTGCACGAGATGCTGGGTATGCTCTGGTACCGGGTGAGCAAAGAGGGGTTCAAACAGTAGGTGAACGTTTCGCTGCAGCCAGAACAAGCGATTCGAAGAAGGTGAAAAACGGGGCGCCCTGTCGCCAAAGTGTCTCCGGGTGCCACTGTATGCCGAGCATAAAGGGATGCTCAGGTAGTTCAAGCCCCTCGACTATGCCATCCGCTGCCTGGGCTGTCGCCAGTAGTCCTTTGCCCAAGCTGCCAACAGCCTGGTGGTGAAAGCTGTTTACCTCGAGCTCGTTATCACCAATAAGTCTGGAGAGCAGGGAGTTTTCTGCGATGGCCACGGCATGGGCCAGCGTCTCTCTCGGACGCCCGGGCTCGTCGTGGGGTACGGTGTTACCGATCGCTTCCGGTATATCCTGAATGATATCTCCGCCCAGTACCACGTTGAGCACCTGGATACCCCGGCAGATCCCCAGCATGGGGATGTCTCTCTGGAGTGCGGTATGTACCAGTTCGAACTCGAACTCGTCCCGTTCGCGGCTGGGATCACGAATGGTGTGATGGGCCTGTCCACCATAAAACTCGGGTGTGATGTCGTGACCGCCTGAGAGAATCAGCCCGTCGAGCCGATTCAGTACCGGGGATGCCCGGAACCGGCCGCTGGGGGCGAGGATGACGGGAATACCACCGGCGGCCTCGACCCCATGGACGTAGTCCCAGCGCAGGATATAGTGGCCGGGTACCTTGGGATCGTTGGCGGCGGTAATGCCTATCAGCGGTGCTTTATCGGTGGCAGCCATGCCTTAATAGTAGTTCCCAGGTCGTGAACCGACCAGGGATGGGGGAAACGGCGTCCCTGCCGTTGCTGTCCGGGTTAATAATGATCACAGTTTTCCGTAGTAGCCCTCTTTCAGGGCATCGAACAGGTTGGCGGCGGTATGGGTTTCGCCGTCGTATTCGATCTCTTCGTTGCCCTTGGCCTCGATGACGGTGCCGTCGTTGAGAGTGAACTTGTAGGTGGTGTTCTCCAGGTCCTGCTCCTTCACCAGCACACCCTGGAAAGCTTCCGGATTGAAGCGGAAGGTGGTGCAGCCCTTGAGTCCCTGGTCGTAGGCGTAGAGGTAGATATCCTTGAACTCCTCGTAGGGATAGTCGGTGGGTACGTTGGCGGTTTTGGAAATGGAGGAGTCGATCCATTTCTGGGCCGCGGCCTGGACATCCACATGCTGCTTGGGCGAGATGTCGTCGGCGGAGATGAAGTAGTCGGGCAGTTGCAGCTCCTCGTCCTCGCTGAAGGGCATGGCGTCCGCATTGACCAGTTCGCGGTAGGCGAGCAGTTCGAAACTGAAGACGTCCACTTTCTCCTTGGTCTTGCGTCCCTCACGAATGATATTGCGTGAATAGTGGTGGGCAAAGCTGGGCTCGATGCCGTTGCTCGCATTGTTCGCCAGGGAGAGTGAGATGGTGCCGGTAGGCGCGATGGAACTGTGGTGGGTGAAGCGGCAGCCGTGCTCGGTGATCTCTTTCACCAGCTCGGGATCTTCCTTGGCCAGCTGCTGCATGTAACGGCTGTACTTGGCGTGCAGCACCTTGCCGGAGATGGTGTCGCCCACCTTCCAGCCGTCTACCGCCATCTCGGGCCGACTGGACAGCATCTCGCTGGTGATGGTGAACTCCTCGTCCATGATCGGCGCAGGGCCTTTCTCCTTGGCTAGATCGAGACCGGTGCGCCAGCCCACAAGGGCCAGTTCACGGGTGACCCGCTCGGTGAACTCCAGGGAGTCCTGCTCACCGTATTTCATGCGCAGCATGGTCATGGCGGAACCCAGGCCGAGGTAGCCCATGCCGTGGCGGCGCTTGCGCATGATCTCGTCACGCTGCTCGGGCAACGGCAGGCCGTTGATCTCCACCACGTTATCCAGCATGCGGGTGAAGGTGGCAACCACTTCGCCGAACGCCTCCCAGTCGAAGTAGGCTTCGCTGGTGAAGGGCTTGCGTACGAACTTGGTCAGGTTGATGGAGCCGAGCAGGCAGGCGCCATAGGCGGGCAGGGGCTGCTCGCCGCAGGGATTGGTGGCGCGGATGTTTTCGCAGAACCAGTTGTTGTTCATCTCGTTGACCTTGTCGATGAGGATGAAGCCGGGCTCTGCGTAGTCGTAGGTGGAGGCCATGATCATGTCCCACAGGCGACGCGCGCGGATGGTTTTATAGATCCTGCAGGCGACATGACCGGTCTCGTCGGTGATGTAGCCGTTCTTGTGAGGCCACTCGCGCCAGATGATCTTCTCGTTGTCGCCCAGGTCGGTGCCGTCGGCCTTGACCTCTTTCTCGGTCAGGGGGAAGGCCAGGTCCCAGTTGCGATCGTGCTTGACCGCCTCCATGAACTCGCTGGTGATCAGCAGGGAGAGATTGAACTGGCGCAGCCTGCCGTCCTCGCGCTTTGCACGGATGAAATCCATCACGTCGGGATGGCCCACGTCGAAGGTGGCCATCTGGGCGCCACGGCGTCCCCCTGCAGAGGAGACGGTGAAGCACATCTTGTCGTAGATATCCATGAAGGAGAGGGGACCGGAGGTGTAGGCGCCGGCACCACTCACGTAAGCCCCCTTGGGACGCAGGGTGGAGAACTCGTAACCGATTCCGCAGCCCGCCTTGAGGGTCAGGCCCGCTTCGTGCACCTTGCCCAGAATTTCGTTCATGGAGTCGTTGATGGTGCCCGAGACGGTACAGTTGATGGTGGAGGTGGCGGGCTTGTGTTCCTGGGCGCCTGCGTTGGAGGTGATACGGCCGGCGGGAATGGCTCCCTGGCGCAGGGCGCGCACGAATTTCTCCTCCCACTCACTCTGCAGTTCAGGGGTGGATTCGATCTCGGCCAGGGCCTTGGCCACCCGGCGGTAGGTTCCCTCGATATCCTGGTCGACGGGGGTGCCGTCCTTGGTTTTCAGACGATACTTGGTGTTCCAGATATCCTGCGAAGCTTCCTGCAGGGGAATCTCGGTGGCATTGTTGGGAACAGCTTTAAGATGAGCACTCTTCATTTCGCGCAGACCCTGTCTCTGGTATGTGTAAATTCTAGTTGGTTTTTTCAGCACTTCCGTTTGCCTGTTGGCGCCACGCGTTGAAGGAAGAGATCTTTGAATCTTCCCGCTCACGCTTCTCCGCGGTGGACGATATTCGTCTTTGCTGTTGGTGCTGGATGAAACCGGTCTAAATATTGTTGTAATCGGTCGGTTTGTTTACTCAAAACACTATATGTTGTGTTCTGGTTGCAGAAGACTAGGGGGCGGAACCGGTGCTGTCAAGGGAAAAGCGAGTCTATTAGAGAAGACAAATATACAATAAAAACAATAAGATAAAAAATGTCCGTATTGTAAGTGCCGGAAAGAAAAGGAAAAAATATCAAACACAATATATTGTGTTTTGCAAAATCAGGTGGCCTCTGCGGATACAAAAAACCCCCGGCTGGCCGGGGGTTTCAAAGGTACTGCATTTAGCGTTTTTCTTACTCTGTGGATTTTGTCGTGGCTTGGGGGACAGTGGCGTAGGGATAGTAGCCGTAGCCTGGATAGCCGTAACCGTAGGCCGGTACACCCCAGCCGGGGTAACCGCCGTAGTAAGGATAGCCGCCGTAGTAGGGGTAACCACCCCATGGGCCGCCCCAGCCGCTCCAGGGGCCGCCGCCCCAGGGTCCGCCCCAACCACTGCCGGGCCACCAAAAGGCATCTGCACTCAGGGGTGCCATCGCCGCGGATCCGGCAATCATGGCAGCAGCGATAAAGCGTTTGGTTTTTTTCATATCCGTGCCTCCCACTCTGTCGTTTCGAAACGATTTGCTTGAACCTTCCGATCGGGACAATACAACCCGTACCGATAGGGAAAAGAATAGTGTGAAAAATCGCTAAGTGATTTGATCCAGATCAGTTCAGCCGCCAAATCATAAGAAATTGCTAAAAAAATGATATTCCTCTTCCCAAGAGGATCTACCCTTACTCAATAAGAGCTGTCTCTATATGATGACCCGAGAGACCTCATCACAACGGGAGAGAGAGTTGAGCAGAAAAGGCACCCTGGTTCTTGGTATTGGCAATACGCTGCTGTCCGATGAAGGCGTTGGCATTCACGTGGTCAATCTTCTGGAGAACGAGTTTTCCCTTGGTGAAGAGGTGACACTGCTGGACGGGGGCACACTCAGCTTCACCCTGGCCGGTTACCTGGAGAGTCACCGTCACCTGATCGTGGTGGATGCTGCGCGGGTCAGTGGAACCCCCGGCGAGGTTGCCTGCTTCGAGGGTGACGAGATGGACCGCTACCTTACGGGTAACCGCCAGAGCGTACACGAGGTCGGCCTAACCGACCTGCTGGATATCGCGCGACTGCAGGGGCACTATCCCGAAAAGCGCGCATTGATCGGCATAGAGCCCGGTAGCCTCGACTGGGGAGAGACGCCTTCACCCAAGGTGGCTGAAGCGATCCCCCGGGCGGCGAAAATGACCGCCGAACTGATCGAGTCCTGGGAGGGTGGTTAATTGAAAAGAATTACCTGCTGATTTGCAGGTGAATCTTTTTTCCACTCTCAGGGAAAAAAAAGTGTCAAACGGACTGGAGATATATCGAAAGTTGAACTATTAGTTTGTTCTGAAGAGTGAAATCAGGTGGTGTTACAGGGAGGTGATGTTGCAGAGAGAGAAGGAAAAGCTGACCTGTGTCATGCCACTAGAACAACTGTAGATTTACCCTTACGTAAAGAATAAATAGAAGAGATCACATGGGCGTTCTAGAAAGCATTCCGATTGCTGTCGAAACCACAAATCCTGGTGGTCTTACAGAGAACGCACTCCCCCTGCTGCACGAGATACGCCATGCCCTGAAGCGCCTGGCGGCATCCGGCGAATCCACCCAGTTCGACCTGCGTGCCATCCCCTTCGCCCCCGGAGACGAAGAGCGCCTGCTCAAGTTACTGGGCAGTGGCGAGGTGGACGCTGTGGTCAACGCGCTGGGCGAATCCAAGGTCAGTGAGACGGCCTACCCGGGGGTCTGGGTAGTGGCCCACTACAGCCCGGAAAACGAACGCATAGCGTTTCAGATCGATGTGACCGACATGCCGGAGATCCTGAAAACGCAGCAGGCAGATATAGAGGACAGTTTCGTACAACTCAGCGAGGCTCTGGAGACGGAGTCTTAGCTGGTCAACTCAAGCCAATGATGCTTTGGGAGGTAACATGGCTAACTCAAAGACCCTGGGCGAGAGCCTTAGGCGTCACGGGGTAACACGGCGAGGGTTCCTGAAGTTCTGTTCCGCAACCGCTTCCCTGATGGCACTGCCACCCACCATGGCGCCAGCCATTGCTGAGGCCCTGGAGAAAGCCAAGCGTCCATCCGTTATCTGGCTCTCCTTCCAGGAGTGCACCGGCTGTACCGAGTCACTGACCCGCAGCCATGCGCCAACCGTCGAAAACCTGATCTTCGATCACGTCTCCCTCGACTACCATCACACCCTGCAGGTGGCCTCCGGTGACGCTGCCGAGGCGGCCCGTGAAGCGGCCATGCACGAGAACGAGGGCAAGTACATCCTGATCGTCGACGGTTCCGTTCCGCTGGACAATCCGGGCTATTCGACCATTGCCGGCATCAGCAACCTGCAGATGCTGGAAGAGACAGCGAAAGGTGCCGCGGCGGTCATCGCCATGGGCAGCTGTGCCGCTTTCGGCGGATTGCCGAAAGCCAATCCAAATCCCACCGGGGCGGTAGCGGTTTCCGATATCATCAAGGACAAACCGGTGATCAATGTCTCCGGTTGTCCGCCGATCCCCGTGGTCATCACCGGCGTGCTGGCGCACTTCCTCACCTTCGGTTCGATCCCTGATCTGGACCAGTACGGACGTCCCAAGGTGTTCTACGGCCAGAGCATCCACGACCGTTGCTACCGGCGTCCGTTCTACGACAAGGGACTGTTCGCCGAGACCTTCGACGACGAGGGAGCGAAGAAGGGGTGGTGTCTCTACAAACTGGGCTGCAAGGGGCCAATGACCTACAACGCCTGTGCCACTGCCAAGTGGAACCAGGGCACGAGTTGGCCCGTGGAGTCAGGGCATGGCTGCCTGGGCTGCTCTGAACCCGACTTCTGGGATGCCGGTGGCTTCTACAATGCGTTGTCCATCCCGACCACCGACGTGGCCAACACCGTGGCGACCGGTGTGATCGCGGGTGCTGCACTGGGTGCCGCCGCAGCGGTGCTCAACCGCAACACCAAGGCGGAGTCCGCCAAGAACCATGCAACTGTAACCGTAGACGATCTGGAGAAATCGTAATGGGCGAGTCAATGGATTTCCTCTTGTGGGTCCGGGGTCCTGCATTCGATATCGCAGCGACCATCTTTGTCATCGGTATCGTCCTCAGGTTCTTCGAGATCTTCTCGCTGGGCCGCAAGGCAAACCTGGCCGAGCTTCGCGGTACGGAGTTCGGACCGGGTGTACGCACGGTGGTTACACGGACGTTTCCGGAGATGGGCAGCTTCGCACGCCAGCCGCTGACCATTATCATCGGTTATGTCTTCCATATCGGCATGCTGATCTCGCTGGTGCTGTTCGTGCCCCACATCGAGCTGTTCCGCGAGACCTTCGGTTTCGGCTGGCCCGGCCTGCCGACACCGTTCGTGGATGCCGCGGCGGTACTGGCCATTCTCGGATTGCTGGCTGCGCTCTGGCATCGTCTGATGAACCCGGTGATGCGCCTGATCACCACGCCCGAAGACTGGGTTGTGTGGTTGGCCACATTCCTGCCCATCGCCACCGGGTATCTCGCTTTTCATCGCATGGTGGATCCCTATCCGCTGATTCTGGGGCTGCACATCCTGTCGGTCGAGTTCCTGATGGTGGTCTTTCCGTTCACCAAACTGATGCATACATTCACACTGTTCATCGCGCGCTGGTACAACGGTGCCATGAGCGGCCAGAGGGGGGTTGAGTCATGACAAAGGCCACACTTGAACGCGGATTGAACGCCTTCAGGGAACAGGTGGATGCCCCCATCGCATCTTTCTTCTCCAGCTGTGTCAGCTGCGGCATGTGCGCGGAGGCCTGCCTCTTCTATACCGAGACGGGTGATCCCAAGTACACGCCGATTCGCAAGCTCGAACCCCTGCGCCTGGTGTGGGAGCAGGAGTACACCCTGATCGGCAAGGTCAAGAAGATGTTCGGCATGTCGAAACCGGTGACCGACGAGATGCTCGCCGAGTGGCAGGAGCTGCTCTACGACAGCTGCACCATGTGCGGACGCTGCTCCATGATCTGCCCGGTAGGCAATGACATCGCCTACATGGTGCGCAAGACGCGCGAGGGCATGGTCGCATCCGGCAACGCACCGGATGGCGTGAAGGGCGCATCGACCCGCGCCATCAAGACCGGCAGCCCCATGGGCGTCACCCTGAAGGCCCTGGAGGCGCAGATCAGGCATATCGAGGCGGATACCGGCCTGGAGATCCCGATAGATGTCGAGGGCGCCGACTACATGGCGCTGCTCTCATCCATGGAGATCATGAATTTCCCGGAGTACATCGAGGCCCTGGGCAAGATCTTCAAGCAGGCGGGCGTCAGCTGGACCCTCTGTTCGACCGCCTTCGAGGCGACCAACTCGGGTATCCAGATCGGCTCGAGCGATATCGCCCGTGAACTGGTACAGCGCATCGTGGACGGTGCCGAACGGCTCAAGGTGAAATACGTTATCAGCCCCGAGTGTGGCCACGCCTACACCGCAGTGCGCTGGGACGGCCCCAACCTGGTCGGACGCAAGTACCCCTTCAAGGTGATCCACATCCTCGAACTGCTGGATCAGCTGCGCCAGGAGGGGCGCATCAAAACCGCCGGTCTCGAGACAGACCGCATGACCTTCCACGACCCCTGCTCCATCGTGCGCAAGGGTGGTGTGATCGAATCACCCCGCAACCTGATGGGCATGGTCACCGACAACTTCGTGGAGATGAAGGACCATGGCCGGATGGCCTGGTGCTGCGGTGGCGGCGGCGGTGTCTCCAGTAACGAGGATGCCGACGAGTTACGCATCAAGGTGTTCAATCGCAAGAAGACACAGCTGGAAGAGACCGGTGCCGATGCGCTGGTCACGGCATGTGCCAACTGTCGGCTGGTGATCGAAGAGGGGCTGGAGGAGTACAGGGTGGATATGCCGGTGCTCGGTCTCTCGGAGCTGGTTGCAGATCACCTTGTGACCGATGAGGACGAAGAGAAAGCGTAGTTATTTAGACAGTAGGTTAGACAACGAACAATTGAGATAACAAGTGCGGCGTGAGAGCCACACGAAATCGCCCGAAGAGCGTAGTGAAAGTGCAGGGCGATAACTGGAGATACAGTTATGAGCGAACGTGTAGTCGTTGATCCTATCACCCGAATCGAGGGGCATTTGCGTATCGAAGCGCAGATGGAAGGCGACAAGATCGGGCAGGCCTACTCTTCGGGTACCATGGTCCGTGGAATCGAAACCATCCTCAAGGGGCGTGACCCCCGTGATGCCTGGGCCTATGCACAGCGCATCTGCGGTGTCTGCACCCTGGTGCACGGCATGGCCTCCATCAGGTCGGTGGAGAATGCCCTGAACTATGAGATTCCTAAAAACGCGGAACTGATCCGCAACCTGATGATCGGTGCACAGTACATTCACGACCACGTGATGCACTTCTACCACCTGCATGCCCTTGACTGGGTGGACGTGGTCTCCGCACTGAATGCCGACCCCAAGGCCACCTCGGAACTGGCCCAGTCCCTGGGTAGCTGGCCCAAGTCGTCACCCGGTTACTTCTCGGATATCAAGAAGAAGCTGAAGGACTTCGTTGAGGCGGGGCAGCTGGGTATCTTCGCCAAGGCCTACTGGGGCCACCCGGCCTACAAACTGCCCCCCGAGGCCAACCTGATGGCAACCGCCCACTACCTCGAGGCGCTTACCTGGCAACGGGACGTGGTGAAACTGCACACCATCTTCGGTGGCAAGAACCCACACCCCAACTTCCTGGTGGGCGGTACCGCTTCACCCATTGATCTGAATTCCGATTCGGCCATCAATGCCAAGAAGCTCTCCCAGGTACAGGAGGTGATCAGCCAGATGCGCACCTTCGTGGACCAGGTCTACGTGCCCGACACCCTGGCGGTGGCCTCCTTCTACAAGGACTGGTTCTCACGGGGTGAGGGTCTGGGCAACTTCCTCTGCTTCGGTGATCTTCCCGGCACCAGCATGAACGATCCCTCCAGCTACTTCTTCCCGGCCGGTGCCATCCTCAACCGAGATGTCAGCACCGTGCACGAGATCGATGTACACGACCAGGCACAGATCCAGGAGTACATTGCACACTCGTGGTACGACTACGACGAGGGCAAGGAGCAGGGGCTGCACCCCTACGATGGAGAGACCAACCTCAACTACACCGGTCCGGAGCCTCCCTACAAGCAGCTCGATATCGACCAGTCATACTCCTGGCTCAAGGCGCCCCGCTGGAGAGACAACGCCATGGAAGTGGGACCGCTCGCCCGCGTGCTGCTGCTCTACGCCAAGGGCCACGAACCCACCAGGGAACTGGCCACCTTCGCACTGAAGAAGCTGGATGCACCGCTGGAGGCGATGTTCTCCACCCTTGGTCGTACCGCCGCCCGTACCCTGGAGACCAAGCTGCTGGCCGACCAGATGCAGGGCTGGTACGACGACCTGGTGACCAACATCAAGGCAGGGGATACCCGCACCTTCAACGAGAAGCTGTGGGAACCCAGCAGCTGGCCCGACAAGTGCCAGGGTGCCGGTTACATGGAGGCACCCCGCGGTGCACTGGGGCACTGGGTGGTGATCGAGAACGGCAAGATCGCCAACTACCAGGCCATCGTGCCCTCCACCTGGAATGCCGGACCCCGCGACGCCAAGGGTCAGGCCGGTGCCTACGAGGCGGCACTGCAGGACAATCACCAGCTGCACGATCCCAAGCAGCCTGTGGAGATCCTGCGCACCATCCACAGCTTTGATCCCTGCATCGCCTGCGCGGTACACCTGGCGGACGAAGAGGGCGAAGAGCTGGTCAAGGTGCAGGTGACCGGCGAAGGCTGATTTTCAAACCTTCTGATCTTACAAGCCCCTCCCTTCGTGGAGGGGTTTTTTTGTTACCACCACCGACGTCTGATGAATCGACATACGCCGGAATGACGAAAGGTGTAGGGTGCAATAGCGCAGCGTATTGCACCATCAACCACGCTATTTGGTGGGTTACGCTACCGCTAACCAACCCTACGATTGAAGATGGTGCTGTTTCTCCATGTGATACGAAACTCCATCTTGTACATCGGTTCCCGAAAGATTAGGGTTGGGGACTCAAAAGCGCCGAGACAACAATAATGAACGCGGTATTTTTCGCCCTGGTACTGATCGCCTTTGTCACCGCAGCCTGGAACCAGCTCGCGGGCCCCGGGGGGGAGACCACCCCCATGGATGCGCTTTCCAAGGCAATGGTGGATTCAGCCGGCGGTGCGGTGGAACTGGCCATCGGCCTTGTCGGCGTGATGGCGCTGTTCCTCGGCCTGATGAAGATCGCCGAGGAGGGCGGCCTGCTGAAGATCCTGGCGCGGCTGATCCGGCCGCTCATGGTCAGGCTCTTTCCCGATATTCCCGCAGAGCATCCCGCCATGGGGGCCATGATCCTCAACATGTCCGCCAATATGCTCGGTCTCGGCAACGCCGCGACACCCTTCGGCATCCGTGCCATGCAGGAGCTCAACAAGCTCAACCCGGTGAAAGGCACCGCCACCGACTCCATGGTGCTGTTCCTGGCCATCAACACCTCCAGCATCACGCTGCTGCCCACCGGGGTGATCGCACTGCGTGCCTCGGCCGGTTCCATGGACCCGGCGGGGATACTGCCCACAACCCTCTTCGCCACGGTCTGTTCCACCATCATCGCCATCACGGCGGCACTGACCTACCGGCGCTTCTTTCCGGTAAAGCAAAATGGCGACGAGGTGACAGAGACAGAAGAGGGTGCTTCCGAACAGATGGAAAAGTTGCCCCAGGAGGAGGGGAGTTATCCCCTCTGGGTTTCGTGGAGCGTGTTGGCCGGCTTCCTGGCCCTGATACCCCTCACCATCTTCTACGGTGATGTGATCTCTCCCTGGATTCTGCCGGGACTGATGCTCGGTTTTCTGCTCTTCGGCGTGATGCGCAAGGTGCGTATCTACGAAGCCTTCGTCGAAGGGGCCAAGGAGGGCTTCCAGGTCGCCCTCCGGATCATCCCCTACCTGGTGGCCATCCTTGTCGCCGTGGGCATGTTCAGGGCCAGTGGCGCCCTCGACTGGCTGGTGACGGGGATCGGTTCCGTCACGGCACTCTTCGGCATGCCCGCAGAGGCCCTGCCCATGGCGCTGCTGCGTCCGCTCTCCGGTTCGGGTGCCTATGGTGTGATGGCCTCCATCATCAACGACCCCGCCATCGGCCCAGACAGCTACACAGGCTACCTGGTCTCCACCCTGCAGGGCTCCACCGAGACCAC
>JBEVVY010000001.1:683826-886050 GCA_040506895.1 Sedimenticola sp. | reverse complement strand
TGATGGCCTCCATCATCAACGACCCCGCCATCGGCCCAGACAGCTACACAGGCTACCTGGTCTCCACCCTGCAGGGCTCCACCGAGACCACCTTCTACGTGCTGGCGGTCTACTTCGGCGCGATTCAGGTTAGGCGTATCAGGCACGCATTGGCGGTTGGTCTCACGGCCGACCTGGCAGGCGTCATCGCAGCGGTGATTGCGGTCTCTTTCCTGTTCGGGTAATGCCAGCTGGATCAACTCAGCCAGCTGCGTCTTTGACGCGGCTGCGCTTGACCAGCTCCAGGAAGGTATCGGCTGGTAGGGGTCTGCTGTAGAGAAAGCCCTGAACCAGTCGGCATTTCTCCTTCAGGAGGAAGGTCTCCTGCTCCTTGGTCTCGACCCCCTCCGCAACCACGTCCAACTGCAGGCTGCGGCTCATGGCCAGTACCGCCTTTGCGATGGCCTCGTCATTGGGGTCGTTGGGTACATCGCCCACCAGGGAGCGGTCGAGCTTGATCTGGTTGATGGGGAGCTGTTTCAGGTAACTGAGGGAGGAGTAGCCGATGCCAAAGTCATCGATCGAGAGGTAGACCCCCAGTGCCCTTAGCTCATGCAATGTCTGGATGGAGTTCTCCGCATGCATCATGACGAATCCTTCCGAGATCTCCAGTTCCAGGCAGTTGGGGTGGAGCCCGAACTCGTGCAGCGTTCTGCGTACCACCTGCACGATATTCGAACGCTGGATCTGCTGTCCCGAGAGATTGACGGCTATCCGTTCCAGTCTCAGACCTTCTGCAAGCCATTCCCGGAACTGTCTGCAGGCCTCGCGAAGCACCCACTCACCGAGGGGAAGGATCAGTCCCGTATCCTCGGCAAGGGGGATAAAGTCATTGGGGGGGACCAGGCCTTTTTCAGGGTGGTTCCACCTTACCAGGGCCTCGCATGAAACCAGTTCGCCGCTCTCCATAAGGTACTGGGGCTGGTAGTTGAGAGTGAACTCCTCTCTCTCTAGGGCCTGGCGCAGCTGGTTCTCCAGCAGCACGCGTTCATAAGCTGAGATGGTGAGCTCCGTGGTGTAGTACTGGTAATTGCGACGGCCCATATCCTTGGCCTGGTACATGGCGGCATCGGCATTGCGTATCAGGGTGTTCACATCATGACCGTTCTCCGGGTAGATACTGATGCCGATACTTGCGGAGAGGAAGAGGTCGTGACCCTGTACGCTGTAGGTGGGCTCCAGGGACTGCAGCAGTTTTTCGGCGATCACACCGGCGTCGTCAGAGGTGCGCATCTCCTCGATCAGCACGATAAACTCATCACCGCCCAGGCGGGCGACAGTATCCGGGACTCGTATGGCACCGGAGAGCCGATCCGCAACCTCTTTCAGCAGTTCGTCGCCCACCGGATGCCCGAGGCTGTCGTTGATATGTTTGAAGCGGTCCAGGTCGATGAAAAGGATGGCGAGCTTGTTATCTTCCCGGTTTGCACGCACCAGGGCGTGCTCACAGCGTTCGAGGAAGAGAATGCGGTTGGGCAGGTCGGTCAGTACATCGTAGTGGGCCAGGTGCCGGATACGGTCCTCGCTCAGCTTTCGCTCGGTGATATCGGAGAAGATGCCGATATACTGGGTGACCTCGCCATCGTCATTACTGACCGCGGTGATGTTCTGCCAGACCGGGTGTACCTCGCCGCTCTTTCTGCGGTTCCAGATTTCGCCCTGCCAGTTGCCTGTGTCCAGCAGTTCCTGCCAGAGGTTCTGGTAGAAGATCTCCTGGTGATGGTCCGATTTCAGCAGGGCAGGGGTTTGACCGATGGCCTCGGCGGCACTGTAACCGGTAATCGAGGTGAACGAGTTGTTGACGCGCAGGATCCTGGAGTCGGCATCGGTGATAAGGATACCTTCGGAACTGTTGTTGAATACGCTGGCGGCCAGCACCGTTTCGATTTCGGTCTTGCGTTTTTCAGTGATGTCCTCGCCGGAAGAGAGTGTCTTTATGATTCTGCCGGCGTTGTTACGGATATAGCTGTTGTTCCATGCGACCAGGCGACGCTCACCGGAACGGGTGACGATTTCGTTCTCGTAATACCTGACCGCATTACCTTTTCCACTCATGATGCTTTGGAAAATCGCTCTTACCCGGTCTGAAATTTCATCGGGAAGAACAGTTTCGAACCACTCCTGTCCAAGCAGTTCTTCTTCTCTGTAACCCAGGGTTTCACAACCCTGCCGGTTGATCATCGATACTTCACCCTTATCGTTCAGGGCGATCAGCATGACACTGGCAACGTCGAGGTACTCCTGGGCCAGTGCCTCGGCCTCTATCCGTTCCATCTCTGCCGAGGTTCTGGCGGCCACCACCTGCATCAGGGTGCTTGCGAGTTCCTCGTTCTCTATCGGCTGGGTATCCATCGATGCTATCAGCCCCAGGGGTTCGCCCGAGGCGCTGAACAGGGGGACACCGATGTATGACTCAACGCCCATATGCACTAGCAATTCATCTTTCGGGAAGAACTGCTGCACCTCGCTGGGATAGCTGCAACAGGTCTTGCCGACGATGGTTTCACAGGGGGTGTGTTTCAGTTCGTAGGTGAAGTTTTCCGCAAGCTCTCCATTGGCGTGGAGGGCCATGGTCTGGACACTGTCACCTCCGGTGTTCAGTTTGCCTACCATGACATAGGTCATATCGAGTGTTTCACTGAGCCATTGCACGAGCTGTTCGAAGTATTCTCCACCGGTCATGGCCGAGATGCCCGAGGTCACCACGTGCATGGCATCCTGCACCCTTTTCCGTTCGGTGATGTTCTCCTGGATGCCGATAAAGTTGATCAGTTCTCCGTTGTTGTCCCTCACGGGCGAAATGGACAGTTCATTCCAGAACATGCTGCCGTCTTTGCGGTAGTTCCGCAGCTGGACCTGGCAGCCTTCACTCCGATCGATCGACTCTCTTAAATATTCGAGACCCGGCTGCTGCTTCTCGGGACCCTGAAGCATGCGGCAGTTCCTGCCGATGGTCTCATCGGCGCTGTAGCCGGTGATACGCTCAAAGGCGGTATTGACGTAGACTACGGGGTTGTCGTGTTGGTTGGGGTCGGTGATGATGATGCCGTTGTTTGCTGCCTCGATGGCCAGGTTGAGAATCTTCAGCCTGGCTTCTGTCCGTTTGCGCTCTTCCAGTTCCTCCTCGAGCTGAGCGGTGCGCAGTTTAACCTGCCGTTGGAGTGCATAGGTTGCGACCAGAAAACTGATCAGCAGCATGGAGATGCCGATTACCACGATATTGAACAGGAGACCCTTGTTGCGGTACCAGGGTAGGGGCTCTATCCCTATCCAGCGGTTGAAGATCTTCCGCCTCTCTGAATCGGTCATGACACCCAGCGCCTTGTCGAGAATCGATACCAGCTCTGGCCAGTCCTTGCGTACGGCGAAGGCGAGCTGGTAGTCGTACCCCGATTCACCGGCGATGTGCAGGTTCGAGATTCCCTCCTGTTCCATGGTATGGGTCGAGGTGGCCAGGTCACCCACCATGGCGTCCACCAGGCCGAAGGAGACCTTGCGCAGGGCAGTCTGGGTATCTGGTACCACATCGAGGTCCAGATCGGGGTGATTCTCCTTGATGAAGTCATGGATAGCGTAACCCGAGACAACGGTGATCTTCATTCCCTTGAGGTCTTCCATGGCCAGGTCCCTGGTCACCTGGTTGCGGACGATGATCACCGCGGGAACTTCGACGAGGGGTTGGGTGAAGTTCATGTAGGTGCGCCGCTGGGCAGTGGGGCTTGCGGCACCGAACATGTCCGTTTCACGCTTTTGTGCGCGCTCCAGCACCTCGTCCCAGTTTCTGAACTGCTGGATCTCGAAACGGATGCCGGTCAGTTCGGTCATTCTGGCAACGTAGTCGGCCGCCAGGCCCATGTACCTGTTGTCCTTGTCGAAGAACTCTATGGGGTGGTATGCGGGGTCCGGGGCTACACGTATAACCGGGTGTTGTTGCAACCATTTCTTCTCGCCCGGTGTGAGCTGACTTCCGATATCGCTGGATGAGACGGCACCTGAGAAAACCAGAACCAAGACAAGAAGTAAATCAAGTATCCTTTTGTATTTTGAAGGCATTCTTGCAGCAGTCCCCCTGTTTTTCTCTGGTGCTCGAGTGTCTGTCCCTAGACACTCTGCGACACCATAAAACTAATAGTCGACACGCAAGATTAATTCTTTAGTAAAACACTATGAAATACCACCACCTTTAATGAGGTTTCTTTTAGCGGATGGCTTGTATAAGGGGGTAGTGTGGCTTTTGCGATCAGGGTGCCAGACGCTGGATCTGCCAGTGGTCCCGGGAATCGCGGGTATACATGAAACGGTCGTGCAGGCGGTTTGCCCGGCCCTGCCAGAACTCGATGCTCTCCACGTTGACCCGGTAGCCGCCCCAGAAGGATGGGAGGGGGATCTCCTTGTTGGAGAATTTCGCCTTCATCTCCTCGAACTTCTGCTCGAGAACCGCACGGGTGGAGATGACACTGCTCTGCTCGGAGACCCAGGCGCCCAGCTGGCTCTCCCTGGGCCTGGAGAGGAAGTATTTCATCGAGTCACTGGTGGAGACCTTGCTGGCAGTGCCTGTCACCTTCACCTGGCGCTCGAATTCACGCCAGTAGAAGAGCAGGGCCACGTTGGGGTTCTGCTCCATCTGAAGCGCTTTCTTGCTTGAGAGGTTGGTGTAGAAGACAAAACCCTGGTGGTCAAAGTACTTCAGCAGGACGGTGCGCAGGGTGGGGTGCCCATCGGGTGTCGCGGTGGCCAGGCTCATGGCGGTGGCATCCATCAGATCCGCGGAGACGGCCTGCTTCAACCAGGCATCGAACTGTTCGAAGGGGTCGGCCAGCAGGTCGCTTCTGGAGAGACCCTTGTGCAGGTACTCCCGTCGTTCGTTTTCTATATCTGACGCCATTCAACCGTGATCCTCTTCAACAGAAGCGGGGGAGTATGGGGTGAGTGTCGAAATAAGACAAGCGTGGTCGCCGGGTTACCAGGCCAGGGCCTGCTTGTTCCTGAAGAATCCACCGTTGGGGGCGTGTGCCACCGTGGCCAGCCAGATGGTGGTTTCCACGCCCTCTTCAGTGCTGAGGGTGGTTTCCGGGCCTCCCATGTCGGTGCGTACCCATCCCGGGCAGACGGAGTTGATGTGGATGTTTTTCGATTTCAGCTCCTCGGAGAGTATTCGGGTCACCACGTTGAGGGCGGCCTTGGATATACGGTAGGCGGGGAAAAGCCCCCCCATCTCCGAGAGCTGTCCCATGCCTGAAGAGATGTTGATGATACGCGCATCGTCGTTCAGCAGTGGCAACAGCGCCTGGACCAGCCGGATAGGGCCGTAGACATTGATCTCCATGGTTTCACGCAGGGTATCCCTGTCGGCCTTGAGGATGCTCGCCTCGGTGTCGCCCCAGCCGTTGTGGGGGTCGAGCAGCACACCGGCGTTGTTGACCAGCACATCGAGGGTGATGCCCTGGGATCGGAGGGTCGTGGCCACCGTCTCGATGCTCTCATCAGAAGCCACGTCGAGGGGCAGAAAAGAGACATCCAGTCCTTCGCCGGCGAGACGTCCTGCAGCCCGGTCCCCGGTTTCGCTGTTGCGCGCCGTGAGCAGCACCCTGTAACCCCGTTTTGCCAGCTGGCGGCAGGTCTCCAGTCCCAGCCCCCTGTTCGCCCCGGTCACCAGTGCGGTCATTGTCATCTTCAATCCCCCTGTTCCAGGTAATCTGGAACAAATGTACCACCCTTGGCTGCCAACCGGCAGGTTGATGGCAGGTATTTACTGATATAATGCGCCGCTTTTCCAGGTTTCAAACAAGGGTATCTCCATGTCCACGGCGAGAACCTCCGGCAACTTCAACAAGCTCCGCAAGCGCCTCGAGCGCGAGGTGGGCAAGGCCATCGGCGATTTCAACATGATTGAGGAGGGCGATGTGGTCCTGGTCTGCCTCAGTGGCGGCAAGGACTCCTACACCCTGCTGGATATCCTGCTCACCCTGCAGAGCCGTGCCCCTGTCGACTTCCGCATCGTGGCGATGAACCTGGATCAGAAGCAGCCGGGCTTTCCCGGGGATGTGCTGCCGGGGTACCTCGACACCCTCGGTGTGGAGTACCGGATCGTCGAGGAGGATACCTACTCGGTGGTGAAGGAGAAGATCCCGGAAGGCAAGACCACCTGCTCCCTCTGCTCGCGCCTGCGCAGGGGCATCATCTACCGTGTGGCCAGCGAGATCGGTGCCACCAAGATCGCCCTGGGCCACCACCGGGACGATATCGTTGAGACCCTTTTCCTGAACATGTTCTTCGGGGCGAAGCTGAAGTCGATGCCGCCCAAGCTGCATACCGACGATGGACGGCACATCGTTATCCGTCCCCTGGCTTACTGTGCCGAAGGGGATATCGCCCGTTACAGCAGGGCGCGGGAGTTCCCGATCATTCCCTGCAACCTCTGCGGCTCCCAGGAGAATCTTCAGCGCAAGCAGATCAAGCAGATGCTGGCAGACTGGCAGCGCGACTACCCGGAACGCACCGGCAATATCTTCAGGGCCCTGCAGAACGTGGTGCCGTCCCACCTGGCCGATACCGCGCTGTTCGATTTCCGCGGTCTGGGGGATCGCAGCGGCGAGGGGGACATCGTCTTTGATAGCCAGGATATCGAGGGCGAGGAAGGGCTGGGCTTTCCCATCAAAACCAGAGACTGACGGTGCAATACGCTTCGCTATTGCACCCTACGCATCGTTATCCGTCATTCCGTTGCAGAGCGGAATAACGTGTCGTTGTAGGGTGGGTTAGCGTTAGCGTAACCCACCGATTTGATATGTATGTTGGTTGTCAAAGAATCGGGTTGCGCCACACCAGCCAGCCCCGGTTAACCCAGCGGCGCTGCAGGTCGATGGTGTATCCCATTTCGGCCAGCCGTTCGGCGGCAGCGACGAACCACTGGCGCATTCCCCACACCTTCTGGTGGGCGGTCTCCCTGGCCGCCTGTTTCCAGCTCTCCATGAAGTTGAAGATCGGTTCGCCCGGTTGCATGTGATGGATCAGGTTCTTGGGCAGCACCGGCTGGAAATCCGCCGGATCGAAGGTCAGCTTGAAGCTGGTGCTGAAGATCAGGGACTCGATTCTCCAGGGTGTCTCTTCATTGATATGACAGCGGATCAGGTTCGCCACCCATGTCCGTCCATAGGGGTCGGAGGTGCCTTCGAAGATCAGCCCGCCGGGCAGCACCTGTGAGGCGAGACGTTCGTAGGCCTGCAGGACAGCGCTCTCTTCATACTGGCGCAACACGTTGAAGGCGCGGATACCACGCACACGTTCGCATGGACCAGCCGCATCCTGCCTGAGCGGCAGGTTGAATCCCCCCAGCCTGAAGTGGGTGATCTGGTCCGCGTGGGACTGGGCTCTCTCCACCCGCTCGGGGTCGATCTCGACGCCGAGGAGCGGCAGCCCGGGGCACCGTTTGCGGAAGCGTTCAGCGCTCTCGAGGGTGGTGGTGGGTTCGGCGCCGTAACCGAGGTCCACCCAGAGGGCGTCGGAGAACTCGCCGTCCTGGCGACAGAGCAGGTTCGGATCGTATGCGAGAAGAAAGTTGTCCACCCGGCGCAGGCGGTTGCGGGCGGTCTTTCCCCGGGTGATTTCGCCTTCGCAGCGCTTCGCCATTCAGGTTTTTGTCTGGACAGGATGCTGGGGATCCCGGATCCATTCGCTCCATGAACCTGCGTAGAGTCGGGAGCCGTGGAGACCGGCGATCTCCATGGCCAGCAGGTTATGGCAGGCGGTCACGCCGGAGCCGCAGTAGCAGGCGGTGCGGGAGGCCGGGTGGTCGCCCATCAGTGCCAGGTAGCGCTGGCGCAGCGTTTCGGCTGAGAGGTAGCATCCATCGCTGTCCAGGTTGAGTTGCAGCGGCAGGTTGACCGAGCCGGGGATGCTGCCGGCCACCGGGTCGATGGGCTCCGCCTCGCCGTTATGGCGTTCTGCTGTTCGGGCATCGATCAGCAGCCAGTGCTCTTCTGCAGTCTCCAGATCGCTGCTGATGGCGCGGGTGGAGAGCAGCATCTCGTCCCTAACCTGGAACTCGAACCGTGTCGCTTGGGGGGTGGGCACCTTGGTTGTGGTTTCGCCGCCGGATGCAAGCCACGCCTGCCAGCCGCCGTCGAGCAGGGCGACACGATCGTGGCCCAGCCATCGCAGCAGCCACCAGAGCCGGGTGGCCATGGTGCCGTAGCTGTCATCGTAGACCACCACCTGGCTCTGTTCGTTTACCCCGCAGCTGCCGAGCCACAGGGCGAGGCGATCGATATCCGGCAGAGGGTGTCGCCCGGTCTCCCCGGTGATGGGGCTGGAGAGATGGTGGTCCAGGTGGGCATAAAGAGCGCCGGGTATGTGCCCTTCGGCATAGGCACGTTCACCCTTGTCGGTGTCCGCCAGGTCGAAGCGGCAGTCGAACACCACCAGGGAAGGGTTGCCCAGCTCGTGCTGCAACTCGTCGACCGGGATCAGCGTAGTGAGGTCCATGGCCCGTTATACGCCCATCTCTTCGAACAGTTGGCGCAGGCCGAGTTTGTTTTTGAGCATTTCATCCCGGCTCAGTCCGTCCAGTTCATGGGGAAACACCAGCCACTGGTCCGTGGAGTGGACATAGTAGTCGGGAACCAGCTTTGTCTGGTTGTTTTCGGGTTTGAACCAGGGTGTGGCGATACGGATGTTCTCCGGGGTGTTGCGCCTTCCCTTCATCCTCAGTGTATCGAGGATCGCCTCGACACTCAGCCCGGTATCGAAGACGTCGTCGACGATCAGCAGTGAATCGTCGTAGTTCATGTTGCGGATCAGGTAGCTGAGACCATGCACCCTGACCACCTTGTTGCGCTTGGCGATGCCGGTGTAGGAGGAGGTCCGGATGGCGATATGGTCAGACCGGACACCGAGGATATCCATGATCTCCTGCACCGCGATACCGACGGGGGTACCACCGCGCCAGACGCCGACGATGAAGTCCGGTTGGAAGCCGTCCTGAAACACCTGGATACCAAGCTTGAAAGAGTCCAGCAGGAGCTCCTGGGCGGTGATGTAATACTTTTCACTCATAGGGTTCTGGCTACTCCGGCCGGTTCTGTGAATGTAAAAAAACTTAAGCTTTTTCCAGCGAGGGCGCAAGCTGGTTGCCGGATAACGGATTTGGACGTTTTTCCGGTCGCGCTTTGAGGTAGAATAGGCCCCTTTTGAAGACGCCGGTCGAGATAAATGAAGTCATCGAAACTCCCGCTAGCCCTGGTTGCTGCCCTGGTGATCGTGGTCATCTACTATCTCAGAGCGGATGAGATCGCCGGTATGCCGGAGCACTCGCTCTACCTGGTGCTGGTTTCGGTTCTGGTGGCCTACGGTCTCTGGTGGCTTGTCACCTCGCGCGTCGATCCGGAGAAGCCGGTGAGTCGCATGCCCCGTGGCGTCAAGGTGGGACTGGCATCCTTCAGTCTCGCCTGGGGATTGATGTGCATGATGGCGCTGGTGCTGTTGCCGTTTGCGGGGCCGGTCTCACTGAGGGTGCTGGTGGGGCCCTGGTCACCGATTCTATGGATCGTCGGGGCTTTCATGCTCGTCCCCTTTATACAGAAAAGGCTGCAATAACGGATGAAGGATTATCTGGCAGAACTCTATTACAGGCTGACACTGGCGAGAACCCTGGTCGCCTGGTTACTGATGGCGGTTTTTATTGCCCTCTCTCTCTACTATGCCAAGGATTTTCAGCTGGATGCCTCCGCCGATTCCCTGGTGCTGGAGAACGATAAGGATCTGCGCTATTACAGGGGGATCAGGGCCCGTTACGGTTCGGATGATTTTCTCGTCGTCACCTACTCCCCCAGGGATGATCTCTTCTCCGATGGGGTGCTCTCCGACCTGAAGATACTCAGGGATGAACTGGCGTCCCTGGAGCGTGTGGACGCCGTCACCAGTATTCTCGATGTGCCCCTGATAGACAGCCCCAGGATGAGCCTTGCGGAACTGCAGAAACAGGTGAGGGTGCTCGACGACCCGGCAACCGATCGGGAGCTTGCGAGGAGGGAGTTCAGTGAGAGCCCCCTCTACAGAAGCCTGCTGACGAGCATCGATGGAACCACCACCGCAATGCTGGTCAACTTCAAGCGGGACGAGCGCTACGAGACGCTGCTAGAACGGCGCGAAGGGTTGAGGGCGAAGCAGTTGCAGACCGAGCTCAGTGCCGAAGAGGCGGCCGAACTGGAGCGGGTGTCGCTTGAATTCAAGCGCTACACCGTTGAGCTTCAGGCCCAGGAGCAGGCGGACATTGCCGCGGTGCGGACCATTCTGGACCGGCACCGCAACGGTGCCCGGATCCACCTCGGTGGTGTGCCGATGATCACCTCCGACATGATCGATTTCGTGCGCAGCGATATCCGGATATTCGGTATCGGCGTCGCGATCTTCCTGATCACCCTGCTCGGCTTCGCCTTCAAGCGCCTGCGCTGGATCGCCGTGCCCATGCTGATCTGCTCGGCGGCGGTGATCGGTATGGTCGGTTACCTGGGATTGGTTGAATGGCGTGTCACCGTGGTCTCCTCCAACTTCATCTCCCTGTTGCTGATCATCACCCTTTCGCTGACGGTCCACCTGATCGTGCGCCACCAGGAGCTGCTGGGAGAGAACAGGCAGAGTGATCAGCGTTGGCTGCTGCGCGAGACGGTACGCACCAAGGTGGCGCCAAGTTTCTATACCGCACTCACCACCATGGTGGCTTTCGGATCACTGGTGGTGAGCGATATCCGTCCGGTCATCGATTTCGGCTGGATGATGGTGTTCGGCGTGGGGCTGGCCTTTCTGTTGGCCTTCTTTCTGTTTCCAACCGCCCTGGTACCGATGAAACCGGGCACGCCGGTGCTGCGCCACCATGATCCGACCGCAGCGATCACCCGGTCACTCGCCCACCTGATCGAACGAAACGGCAAGGCGACCCTGCTGATCTACCTGCTGATCGTCATCCTGAGTGTCATCGGTATCTCCCGGCTGTCGGTGGAGAATCGGTTTATCGACTACTTCAAGGAGAGCACTGAAATCTCCCAGGGTATGCGTCTTATCGACAAGGAACTTGGTGGTACCACGCCACTCGACGTGGTGCTCGAGCCCAACCAGGCATTCTTCGATTACCTCGCGGAAGAGGCCGCTTTTGCCGCCGAAGAGGGGGAGGGTGACGAGGAGTTTGAAGAGGAGGAGTCCGAAGGCGGTATCAGCGGTGACAGCTTCTGGTTCAATATCTTCGAGCTGGAGACCGTGGACCTGGTGCACCAATACCTGGAAGAACTGCCCGAGACCGGCAAGGTGCTCTCCATCTCCACCACCATGCAGATGCTCACCATGCTCAACAAGGATCAGCCGCTGGACAACATCACCCTGGCGGTGATGTACAAGCGGCTTCCCGAGGATATCAAGGCCACACTGTTCGATCCCTACATGTCTTCAGACGGCAACCAGGTGCGCTTCGGCATCCGCGTTATCGACTCTGACATCAACCTGAAACGTGATGCCCTGCTCAAGAAGATCAAGTCCGATCTGGTCGAGAAACTGGGACTCGAGGAGGAGCAGGTTCACCTGTCGGGCATGCTGGTACTCTACAACAATGTACTGCAGAGCCTTTTCCGCTCACAAATCCTGACCCTGAGCGCGGTCTTTGTCGCCATCATGGTGATGCTTCTGTTTCTCTTTCGTTCGATCAAGCTGTCGATGATCGGCGTGATGCCGACCATTGTCGCGGCGGCACTGATTCTCGGTCTCATGGGCTGGTTGGGCATACCATTGGATATGATGACCATCACCATCGCGGCGATCACCATCGGTATCGGGGTGGACGATACCATTCACTACGTGCACCGGTTCCGGGAAGAGATAAGGGTGGATGGCGACTACTGGGCTGCGGTGAAACGCTGTCATGCCAGTGTCGGCAGGGCGATCTACTACACCTCGGTGACAATCACCCTGGGATTCTCGATACTGGTGTTGTCGAACTTTATTCCGACCATCAACTTCGGGATTCTCACCGGTATAGCCATGGTGGTGGCCCTGATCGCCAACCTGACCCTGCTGCCCCTGCTGATCGTGATCTTCAGGCCTTTCGGCAAGGTTGTCAGCCGCTCCTGATGACCCGTTCCAGCGAGGCCTCGTCCGACGGGGTCTTGAGATTGCAGGTCTTCACCACGCCTGACACCAGCTTGTAAAAGGGCTGGCCTTTTCGGCCGGAAGGGAGTTTCTCGAAGCACTCCTCGTAGGCCTCCGCCATCATGGCGATCAGCTTCTGGTCAGGTTCGCTGATTCTGACCTGCCTGGCCGGCCTGGCCAGCCGCTTGCAGGCCGAACCCAGCCTGGAGAGTTCAACCTCCAGTGCCGACAGGTAACGTGCATCGTGATCCCTGGCAAAGGTGTCGTCCGTGGAGAGCTGTCGGGTCAGGGACTCCCGCCTGGCAGGGGTGAGATCGCCCAGGGCGGTGAGGAGATTGTCGACAGCCGAAACGAGCCCATTCACGCTGCTGTCACCCGCCGTGGAGTGGGGGGCTGATGCCGCCTCTTCGGCTTCCTCCTCGAGCTCCTCGTACTCCGCAAGCTCATACTCCAGGGCGCGGATAAACAGCTCGCGGCTTTCGCGGTCCCCGATCGCCAGATCATTGATCAGCTTCTCAAGCGCTTCCCGTTGTTCCTGGGCCAGAAAGTGGGGTTTCATGAAGTGTCTCATACGCTAAGCCTGGTCTGGTGTGTTTTTTTAACTTATTGATTGGTAACAGCTAATCTGCCATCCCGGATTCTCTTTTAAAATCCTGCCGAATGCCGGTGACACTGGAACGCTTCCCGGTATCCGGGCTTCTGATTGAAAGTTTAGCTGAAGTTGCCCTGCCTTGATCATACTCTCGTACGGGGCGGAGACCGAGACATAAGGCCAAGTTGGCACGGATGGAGATTTTTTTATTTTTAGCCATCCCGTTTGTGAGGTAGAGTGATATTGATTGTTGTTGTGAGATTTGGGAAGTAGAAAAACTATGGTAGTGGGAACACGTGCGGGCCTCTCTGATTACGACCGACTGAAAGAGATCAATTCCGAGCTCAGCACCCTAGGCCACCAGCGAAAGAGCTGCCAGAGGAAGACAAGCGTCTATGGGGCCATTGGGGGCGTTTTGTTGGCGGTCTCATCCATTGCCCTGTTTCACAACTTCGTCAACAGCGAGGACGACTGGGCCAGCAACCGCGACTCCCCGGTGCACCAGGAGGTACTCAGGGATAAGTCAAGCTTCAAGATTCCCGTACCGGTTGCCCTGTTTGGCTATTTCTTCGGATTCGGGCTTTTCTACATGGCCAGGAACAGCTGTTCGCTGCGTGACCAGGCGGCGGACCAGGAGTGGGCACTGAGAGGCGAGATGCGGGCACTGCGGGATACCATGTATCCCCACGATATAGAGAAGAGCAATCAGCGGTTCGCACCACCGAAAGAGCGGGGTAGCGACCACCCGCTGGAGCCGGATGCGGTGCGGGGAGAGTATATCGGCATCTATTCACCTCCCGGTTCCCATAAAGCGACTGGCACTTCTGACGGATAAAGTTTCCCGACCTGCCGCCGTTAAGCCGACAGATATCAATCACACAATTTCCCGTACTGAACACGGGGATCTGATTATGTGTATCATTGACCCGTTGCATTGACAGATAGACCAAATGCCGAGCCTGCTCGCATTTGCCACCATGGAAGAGAAAAAATGAGAGAGACCACCAGAGTTCTCCGGGCAATTGGACTGTACCTGGCCCTGGCGGGCCTGCCCATGACCACCCTCGCCGCAGACAATTTCAAGGCGGCACAGGATTACCTGGCGTCAGGGGAACTGAAATCAGCCGTCATCGAACTGAAAAACGTTTTGCAGGAGAACCCGGATAACGGTGAGGCGCGCCTGCTGCTGGGAACCGCCTACCAGAGACTGGGAGACAACGCCTCGTCAGAGAAAGAGCTCCGCCGTGCAAGAAGTGCCGGTATTACGATCGACCGTTGGGCGATTCCCCTGGGTCACGCCTACCTGGGACAGCGAAAGGCACAGGAGATCATCGACGAACTGCAACCCCAGGAGAGTTACAAGCCGAAGCTGCAGGCCGACATGCTGGTACTGCGCAGCAAGGCGCTGTTCATGCTCCGGCAACGGGAAGCTGCAATGGCGGCTCTCGACCAGGCCAGGGTGCTGACACCCTCCAACTCCGATATCGACATGGTACATGCCCACCTGGCGGTGGCTGAGAAGAAACTGGATGAGGCCCGTGCTCATGCAGAAGCCGCGATTGCAGCGGATCCTGCGAACGGCTCCGCCTGGGTACTGAAGGGGGAGCTGCTGCGCAACCAGCAGAAATACGACGAAGCACTCCAGGCCTTCAACAGCGCCATCGAGGCGGACGCTTACAAGCGCGAGGCCTATCTCGGCCTGGCAACCACACATATCGCACTTCAGCAACTTGATGAAGCGGAACAGGCACTGGCGGACCTCGACAAGGTATCCCCCGGGCTTCTTCAGCGTCACTATTTCGGTGCAGTCATCGCCTTTCAGCGGAAAGATCTTGAATTGGCCCAGAGTACCCTCGAGACCATCCTCGGTATTCAACCGCAGCACCTTCAGAGCAACCTGCTGATCGGTATAACGTACTATCTGCAGGGCCGCCTGGAGATGGCAGACAATCACCTTTCGGTTTTCGTCAAGGCAGTGCCAGGACATCTGCAGTCACGAAAACTGCTTGGTGCCGTGAAGCTGAAGCAGAACGAACCTGCCCGGGCGATCGAGGTGCTGATGCCGATGGCCGAGCATGCTGGCCAGGATGCCCAGTTCTTCTCGTTGCTGGGTACGGCGCATCTGAAAGTCGGTGACCATTCAAAAGGCACCGAGTATCTGGAAAAGGCGGCAGCCATTGCCCCTGACGCGGCGGCTATCCGGGCACAGCTTGGAATTGGGCAACTCGCAGGGGGTGATACTGACCAGGCTGTTGCACAGCTGGAGAGTGCAGTCGAGATGGATCCCGACCTGGTTCAGGCGGATATCGTTCTGGTCCAGGTACACCTGCGCAACAAGGAGTTCGACAAGGCGCTCACCGCAGCAAAAGCCCTGCTTGATAAACGCAAGAACGACCCGGTGCCTCACAACCTGATGGCTGCTGCACATCTGGGCAAGGAAGATAGGGACAGCGCACGTGCAGAGCTCGAAAAGGCCCTGGGTGTAGCACCGTCCTTCCACCTTGCGAGGATCAACCTGGCGAGGCTGGACGAGCAGGATGGCAAGCCTGGGCAGGCCCGTAAGCATTTCCAGGCGATTCTGAGCCAGGACCCAAAGCACCTTGGTGCTCTGATGGGGTTGGCACAGCTGGAGGCACGTGCAGGTGCCCAGGATAAAGCGGTGAGCTGGCTGGAGAAGGCGATCGAAGGGAATCCCAAGGCGCTGCAACCTGGTGTTCTGCTTACCAGGCACTATGTCACCAGCGGTAAGGCGGAGAAAGCGTTGATTACCGCCCGGAGACTGGCTGATGCCCACCCGGACAATCCCCTGGCGATAGAGACACTGGCCAATACTCAGCTGGCAAACAAAGATTACGCGAGCACCGTGGCGAGTTTCGAGAAACTGGCCAGTCTGAAACCTGACCTCGTGGCAGTACAGGTCAGGTTGGCCCAGATTCATCTCAAGCAGAATGAGCTGGACGCAGCCCAGCGCAAGATCGATCTGGCACTGGAAATGGAGGCTGACAATATCCAGGCCCTGGCTACCCAGGTTGGCCTTGATCTCAAGGCCCAGCGGGTTAAAGAGGCGGAAGCGACAGTAAAGAAGATCCAGACAGCCCACCCTCAGTCCCCTATCGGCTTCCAGTTGGAGGGTGACCTGTTGAGCCAGGCTGGCGAGTACAAGGCGGCAGCGGATGCCTATAGCGAAGCAGCCGGTCACCAGTCTTCTCCCAATTTGGCGCTGCTGACATACCAGATGCACAAGAAGGCAGGAGATACCGGTCGCGCCATCTCGGCTCTTGAGGAGGGCATCAAGAAGCATCCCGGTGACGCCAGGCTGGATTTTGCATTGGCTACCGAGTATCAACTGCAGGGTAAGCTTAAAGAGGCCATCAGCCATTATGAGGCGCTCACCAGGCAGCACCCGGATAACGTCAATGCCATGAACAACCTGGCCTGGCTCTATTTTGAACAGGGCGATGAACGGGCCCTCGGTCTCGCGCGAAAGGCGGCTGACCTGGCCCCGAAGAGACCCGAAGTACTGGATACCCTGGGGTGGATCGAGCTTCACAGTGATGATCCGAAGAAAGGACTGCGCACCATTCAGAATGCAGTGACCTATGGTCCCCATATTCCAAGTCTGCGTTATCACCTGGCGGTCGCCCTGGATAAAAACGGTCAACAGAAAGCGGCTTATACAGAGCTCTCACTACTGTTGAAATCCCGTAAGAGCTTCCCTGAAATGGCAGAGGCGAAGAGCCTGATGTCACGTCTGGAGAGCAGCTCGAAATAGAGGGAATAGCCTGAAGATCGGAATGGAAGAGGGGCGTTTCATACGCCCCTTTTTTATTGTGTTCATCCCCAGGACGGGGATGATAAATCTAGGATCGCCTCTCACTATCGCATATGCATCGCGTTCGATTGTGTCAGGTTTTTTTACAACTGTCGATGCAAAGCTTTAAATTCTCAAGTCAACTTCCTGAAATATAATGGAATCACCATTTGGTATATTTTGTGCTATTTTCTATGGATAGCAGTTTTCGTATGACAAACCGGTTCGATCTGCAAGAACTACAAAACGGAACGGATACTAAGGATAAGTGATAACACAGGGAACTAGCGGCCCTGGTAAGGCAGGGGGGAGATGAATGTTAGTATTTATCCGCATGGTACCGGCTTCGGTAACAAACGGTGATCTGAGGCACTTTGTCGATAGGGGAATGGGTTCCATGTGGGACCGTTTCTTCGGCAGACGTGGCAATATCACCGCTTCGACTATTCTCAGGTTCACCAATCCAAAGACCGAGTCCGTCGAATACCACGGCGTGGTCGATATCGAACCGGCAACGTCCGCCCAGGCTCTGATCAAAAAACTGAATCGTACGCCGCTCAATGGTGTGCCCGTCGAGGTCCGCAAGTTCTATCACCGCTCAGCATTGCGAGACCGCAGAAAGGACCGCCTCAATACAGAGACAGGTTCGGTCACAGACATGCGTCGCGGGAACAGGCGCAGAAGCCATATGAACATAGAACCGGTCTCCATTTCAGGGCCAGTGGAAGCAGGGCGAGCCTGATCTCATTGCCATCCTTCTTCTGGCTACACCTGAAAAAATAGATATTTTGTAAAGTCCCAAAGAGATTAATCAGATTATGCTGATGCAACCAGCGGGCATGAGTGGCTTGTATTGGATTGGCTAAATCAGGGAATTTACACCCTGATCATTATCGCCATTCCTATCTATTACCAGGCAGTTGAAATCGCCAGGGATCAGGTGTCAGTTAATTTAACACCTCATTCGAATTGGTGTTCGTAACTCTTTGTTTTTATTGGGGTGGCATGAATAGTGCTGTATGGGATCTGACTGCAGACAAATGGTCTTCATCTTGTTTGAAGGTTGTGAATGGACAGCAGCGAAAATTTGGACAAGGATTTAGATTATGATTTCTACAAAAAAATTATTTTCCTCATTTGCCCTGGTGGGCCTGCTCTCTCTGTCGGGTATGGCATCAGCTGTGCCGATCTCATACGAAGGTGCCTTAACCCAGGATGTCACCGAAACCGGTTCCATCTCGGAACCCAATGGTCCTACAACCAATGATTACTGGAGCTTCAGTGCCACGGTTGGTGATCTGATCACCTTGACTGTCAACCGGTTGACTGCCGCTCTTGATCCGGCATTTTACATCTATGCCGGTACTCACAGCGATTCGGATACTTTGGGCTCAAGCCTGACGGGTGCTGACGATAATATCGCCGAATTTCCCGGTTACGAAGGCCCATATAGTGATCCGCAGATCGTAAACTGGGTGGCTCCGAATACCGGTGATTACACTGTTGAAGTCTGGTCATTTCTCAGTGGTCCAGCCAACAGCTACAACTACCAGATCACCTTGGGCACTCCGCCTCAAGGTCCTGTAACTGTTCCTGCCCCGATGACGCTGGCTCTTCTGGGAATTGGTGTTCTCGGCATGGTAGCAGGCAGAAGACGTAGAAAAGCCTGATATATAGCGCAATCCATATCAGACAGAAAAAGCCATCTCATTCGAGATGGCTTTTTTTATTTCAATGTGTCCCGTCCTGAAATAAGTTTACAACCAGAGGACTTATTGATGGACAAGCAATCCCCCTCAAGAAGAAAGCGCACCCAGCGTGATTATCCGCTAGGCTTTAAATTGTCGGTTGTTGATCGCGTTGAAAAAGGCGAGATGAGCTACAAGCAGGCCCAGAAGCTATATGGTATCCAAGGTCGAAGCACCGTATTGGTGTGGCTGCGTAAGCATGGAAAACTAGATTGGTCCCCCCCAAGAGAGCTGCCTATGGCAAAAGCAACAGAGACCCCCGCTGAGAAGATCAAACGCCTGGAGCGGGAACTCGAGGATGAGCGGGCGAAAAACTGGATTCTCAATGGGATGATTGACCTTATGGATCAGCAGTACGGAGCCTCTCTGAGAAAAAAGTACTTATCCAAACTGCGAGAAAAGCCCAAGCTGAAGGAAAGGTGAGTTTGAGCCGGTCATGCCGGCTGTTTGGGATCTCTCGCCAGAGTGTCTACCAGTGGATCAGGCGTCAGCGCCAGAGACAGGAGGATCTGAGGCCGGTCATGGCCTTGGTGCTGGAGTTGCGTCGGCGACTTCCCCGGCTGGGAACCCGCAAGCTCTATTACTTGCTCAAGCCCCGATTTGAAGAGCTAGGAATCAAACTCGGTCGTGATGGGTTATTTGATTATCTGCGTCAGCACAACTTGCTGATAAGAGCGCGGCGCAGCTATACCAAAACAACAAACAGCCGTCATTGGATGAAAAAACACCCTAATCTTTTGAAAGATATGGAGATATGTAGAGCGGAGCAAGTCTTTGTCAGTGACATTACCTATCTTGAGAGTGAGCAGGGAGTCCATTATTTATCGCTAGTGACAGATGCCTACTCTCGAAAAATCATGGGTTATGAGCTGAGCCATGACCTGAAAGCGCACAGCACGGTTAAAGCATTACGCCAATCGGTAGTATGCCGAAGAACCCACAAAGAGCTGGTTCATCACTCAGATCGTGGCATACAGTATTGCTCAGAGCCCTACCAGCAGGCGCTGCGTGAAAATGGCATTAGGCCATCGATGACCGATGGTTATGATTGTTATCAAAATGCCCTGGCAGAGCGGGTAAATGGAATATTGAAGCAGGAATTTTTGATCTATCGCTGCAAGACGTTCGAAGAGTTGCGCAGGTTAGTGGCAGAGTCGATAGATGCCTACAACCGTATCAGGCCGCACTTGAGCCTGGGGATGCAAACGCCTGAACAAGTGCATGAAAAAGCCAGCTGCCCGAGGCAGCTGGCTGTGTAAAAAAACGTCAACGTATTTTAGGACGGGACAATGACAATAATGAATAGTGATTCTGATGGAAGAGTAGGGGATAGCGTCAGCTTTTTTTACATGCTGATGGATGCCAATCTCTTATAACATTGAAATATATAGGGTAATTTTTGTGGTGTATTAATTGCATCAGATTATAGTGCATCCACTTATAAGGGGATGGAATTATGAACAAGTTAGTCAACTATATGCTGTCTGCTGCGATCTTGTTTGTTTCATTGCCTTCCAATGCAAGTGTTATCTGGCAACTCAATAACTTTGTGTTTGATGACGGCGCGACCGCAGTCGGGAGTTTCGAGTGGGATGAAGCCTCCAATACGGCAATTTCCTGGAACATAGATATTCTACCTGTATTATCAGATTCACCAGGTAGCTACAGCGATGCAACGGGGACAAGTCATTCATATGCACCCCTCGATACATTGACGTTCCAGGAAGGTGATTATTGGCAGTTCCGCTTAGGCTTTGCGGACTTGGATTTACTCGATACACCCGTAGCCTCACTTTCTCTATATTCACAAAATACCGGATTGACAGGGGACTATGGGTTCCTCGAGTGCGAAAATTGCAATCCATGGCGCGAAGGGATGCGTGGTGCATACCTATCACCGGCTATTCCAGAACCCGCCACCCTCGCTTTGATGGGCCTCGGCCTCGCAGGCATCGGCTTTGCCAGGAAGATTAGAGCAACCTGATCGAAACTGATAATTGCACAATCCAACCCCGTCCATTGTGGCGGGGTTTTTTTATCGGGTGTTGGTAATGTATAGAGAGGGTGTCCGATGAATGGATAGCAGTGCCAAAAGCAGCAGCTTAAATGTACTGATCTGCAGAAACCAAAAAGCCCACCTAAACAGTGGGCTTTTGGTTTCTCTCAAATAATTGATACTTGAGGCGAATGTGGTGGGCGGTACTGGGATTGAACCAGTGACCCCTGCCGTGTGAAGGCAAAAAAACCACATAATAGAACGTTTGTGGTTTGATTGTCCCTCAGTTATCTTTCTGAAAAACCTCGTTTATTTCTGGTACTTAACCAGATCAAAGATAGTATCTCAGATTAATTTCAGTGTGCCAACTGTGCCAGGAGTGTGCCACAAACAATAGATTTATATGGGGGGAGTAGTGTAATTTAGGAAATAATTTCCAATTTTTGGTCGTAGCTACTGTCTTTTTATCGTGAATCGCTTGTACCTAATAGTCGCCAAAAACTCCGTTTAAGAGAGTTGTTCGACGTAGAGATCCGATAAATCAGCATCTTTTCTGCAATACGGCTAAGGTGTTCTCGTAGTCCTTTCAGGCAAACAGGCTTTTACCCCAATCTACTCTACTTGGCTACGCAGTAGCTCACATACAGCCTACTTCGATGATAGGTTCCGTTTTGGTCACTTATTTAGAGTCGTAGTCCGGTGGCCACCTATGGGCTTATCAGCCTCTGACGACTATGAAAAATATACCATAGTGGTGATTATTGTTATAGGGCAATTGCCTACCACATTTGTGTCTGTATGTCAATCATGTGTTCTTGTATTTCCATATAACGTCTGCCATTATTTTCGTGTGGCTTTTGTTTATTTTGGATGACGCATGAACTTATCGCTCGACGATAAAAAAATGGATGTGGATGGATTTATTGAATGCTGTGAGTCAGGTAGTTGCTCAGATCTGAAAGAAAAATACACAGGCAAAGTTGGTGAAGTGTATCTGGTCGAAGAGTATCTCCTTTCTCAATGTCCTGTATTGAAAGAAGAAAAGATAGATAAGCTCATTAGGGCACTTGTATTATTTGAAAATTGTTTTGGGAATTGGGGGGCTGGGAGTTCTTCAGTAGTCCATAGATTTTTTTCTGTATTGAGGTCACAAAAGTACCCACACTACGATGAATTAGAAGAGTGGGCATTCCAAGTAGCCATCAATCCATATATTCCATTCGGTTCAGCTGGCAGTATGAGATTAAGGGCTTCATCTGCTAATCATTATCGACAAATTGTTTCTGATTTAGAAAATTCATTAATTCAGCAGAAAATCGCTCGCAAAAAAAGATTAGATAAAAAGCGCCGGATTAATGCGCTTCGCTATTCAGAACAATGTCAGAATCAAAAGTCTATCTCAGAAGAAAGAAAGAAGATTATAAATTCTTTATCCAATATTGATCCTGTTCAGAGAATAAAAGTTATTTCTGAAGACACCAGTCATCCCATTTATTATTACCCGGAAGATTTTTCATTGTTGACTGAAGAGCAGGTTGGATGTCTCACTAGTGATACAGTAAATCGTTTAAAAATGAAGCTCTATAGATCTACAAGAGGTGGCTGGGGAAGGCTATCGAATAAACTAAACAAGCTTGATTTTAGAAGTTAAGGCCGAGATAACTAGGTCTTGTGGATTTATGATGAGGAGGGATTCTATGTTTTTTTACTCACGAACAACATGGGCATTGACTGCCATGAATTATCCACTTGATCTTGCTCAAGATGGTGTTTTGAACACCCTGATTAGAAAGTATGAAGCAGAGGGATGCACGCCTAATGAGGCTGCTGTGAAGGTGTATCTAAGAACTTTCAATTCTTTAGATAAGAGGAAAGTATTTAACTTTGAAGGTGTAGTAAGTGCAACAGAAGTTATATACGAATGGGTTAATCAAGGTAAGGTGAGAAGTAATTATTTAAACATGTTTGCGGATGGTATGAAGTCTAATATAGAGAAGAAATATAGATAACATTATTGTATCGATATTAAATAAGGACATATTCGATTAAAGGATGATCTCATGGGTATATTTGGTAGATCTGGTGAGCAAGAGTATTTAGAGTCTGTATGTAGTAAGTTTTGTCTTGAGTTGGATTTATCGCAGCAGGATTTCAGTGAATCAGACGAACAAATTCTCTATCAAATAATTTTGAGCTTAAGAGATAAAGGATTGTCAGTAGATGATTCTGTAGGTGTGATTCTGCAACTATCCTCAAAGCATGGAGATATATTTGAGGCACTTGATAATTATGGCCAAATGTTTTTTGGAGTACCAACGAATGAAGGCAGAATAAAAGAAACGGCTATTAGAAAGCATAATTACAGATCCTTTACTGAAAATGGTGGTGAAAATATTCATGAGGCAGTATCTATCCAAATTGAAGAGATCATGTCTTTATACCCTGAGCCATTATCATCTTCGATCATAGAGGGTGATGATCTAGATAAGATACCTCATGGAAAAGGCCAGTTTGGTTCTGTAAATAATCCTATACCTGTAAATGGTGCTATCGGAGAGATTAAATACCTGTCTAAGTTAAGGAATAGCAGTGGAGCTCCATATTGCTTTCATCGGATTGGGTCATTTGATTCTGACGTTTCTAAATTCCCTGTTGACTGTTACGAAATATTTTCTCTTGATAAGACGGATAAAAGAGAACTGTATTTTGATATGTATCATCCAAGAAGAAGCAGCTTAGCACCAGCTGGACTAACTATTGAATCTTTAAGGTCTCAGAATTCACTAACTGATAAACCTTATGGTTATGGTGTTGATAGCAGCGTAGATAATTTTCCTCTTGGGCTTATAGGTGAGATAAGAGAGTTGTACGGGAGTGAAATTGGAGTCCCTTTAGAGGATAGGATAAAAAAAGTATTTGAGAATGAGTGTGGCTTTGATCATGAGGAACAAGATGAAATATCATTTGATGAACGTATTAAGAATAAAATTGATCGAAATGCAATTCTTTCATATACGGCTAGTATTGATAAGGTAAATAGTGAAGGGTTAACAAAGTTAATGATAGTTGCTCAGAAAGGGTCAATTAATGATTTGATTGAATTAATAGCAAAAGGAGCTGACCCAACAGTTAAGAGCAAAAACGGATTAACAGCCTCAAGATTGGCTCTTAGAGCTAAAAAGAAGAATAACTATAAAATTTTAAAATCTGCTGAAACGTGGTGGAAGGAGCAGGGGAGAAGGTTGTTTGTAGAAGATGAAAAATTCAATGATGCTCATTTTCAGTCGACTGTTAGAATAACTCCAAAGGCAAATTCAAATAATAATTCAGTCACTGATGGGATTTCTTTGACGTTTTTATTTGTCGCAGGAGCCTTTGTATTGTGGGCTATATTGGTGTTTATGAGGTAGTGATTCAAGCTATTGTCTTAGGCAGGTATTCTAGTCATAAAAATATCGAATGAATTTTCCTTGATTGCAGTTTTGTATTAGTACAGCAACTATGGTTGTTATGAAGGGAACTTTAAGCGCCCATTTGTTGTCTTATTTAATGGACTCCAAAAATATCTATTGTTCAGCCTATTGATAAGGAGGTGAAACAAACAATAAATAGGAATGAATAATGAGAAAATACACTGAAGAAGTACAACTTGCTGATCAGATTGCTATACACACCAATCGCATTCTCAATAAATACAACAACCATCTGAGTCATGATCATCAAAGAGGTGTTTTAGTCCTGGCTGACACTTATGCCGATTTCCTAATATCTGGAAGAAGTGGAAGGATCGCTGTCCCACTACCCACTGGTACAGGTAAGACGTCAACAATTATCGGATTGATCCAAGCATTGGAAGAATTGGGGCTTGAACGAAGCATGCTTGTTTGTGCCGAGAAGGTAGAAGCACTCTGTGAATTGAAACGGACACTGGTGGAGTATGGGGTGCGAGAAGGGAAGATCGGTCTGCTTCACAGCTTTCAGCATGATCCTAATTTTAATCGAGAAAGCCCAAACCCAGGTACTGCAAGTGAACCTTCCAATACGGATGTAGAAGCTGATGGTTGCCCCTATCTTCTAGCTACACACCAGAGGATAAAGAGGCAAAAAGGTGAAGGAATACATCTGCCATATAAAGGAAAGAAAAGGGATCTAACCATCTGGGACGAAAGTCTGATTACATCTGAGGGGTGGAGTATCAAGTTAGCTAGCCTCAAGTATGAAATCGGTGGGTGGATGCTGACCTATGAGGGGTATCTGGAGGCAGGAAAAGTACTATCAAATAATGCAAAAGAGCTGCAGTCTTTTGTTCTTACACTTAATAATGGTATCGACTTCATTTTTGATGAGCTTGAAACTGGGGATAGTCGGCTTATAAGGTTCGGTCGTCCTGATTTAACTGAGCATGAGATACAGGCAGCTATCCTTGAGGTAGTGGGGGATGTGCGCAAGGCTGAACATCTAAAAAGGATTCTTGTCCAGCCAGATGAACTCCTCAGGGCAATCCGTACAAGTGGGAATGATGCCTTCCTTCGCTATGAGGTGGTGATACCTGACGAGTATGACAAGGTGGTTGTCCTGGATGCCTCATACCCCATTCGAGAAATAGGGAAACTTGATGACACAATAGAAATGGAGGATGTTGGATTTCAGAAAGACTACAGTTCGGTTCAGATTAATCATTTTCAGTCTAGAAGTAGCCGGTACTTCGTGGAAGGAGAGTTCAGTAAAGGTCTTGATAATGCCTTAGCCTCTGAGGTGTCTCAGATCGTATCTGATATTCAGGAGAAGCATCCAGATGAAGGGGTGCTGCTCTTTACGTTCAAGGCCAGAAAGATCGATGTAGTAGAAAAGCTGAAATCGGTGTTCAAGGAAAACGGAGTAGATATCGAGGGAGTGGATGATAAGGGGCAGAAACTGGTCAATTTTCTTACCTGGGGAATGGAGACCTCATTGAATTCCTACAGTCATTGTAAGCATGTGATATTTGTCGGAGTACTTCATTTGCCACCACAGGAAGTAGCAGCAAAGGTAGTAGGGCAAAAACGAGACCTAGAAGCAGTCTTCCAGAAAGGGGATATAGAGCGGATACATCTGCATGAACAGGCTCATATGATCTATCAGGCACTCAGTAGGGGCTCCTGCAGACACACCGTAGAGGGAAAGGCAGAGCCCATGCAGGCTTATCTATTCCACAGCAAAATTCCTGATCTTAGGGAAATATTGAAAGGGGTTATGCCTGGAGTTCGTTGGGTACCCTATGAGCCAAAATACTTACCAAGGGGGGTTAGTAAGGCTGTTGAACTGGCGCATGATATTCATGTAATACTGGAAGAGACAGGTATACCCAAGGTATCAAGTCGTGCAGTGAAAAAGATGCTTGATGAGAAATATGGAAAGACAATCAATTCGAGCATGTTTAGGAAGGCTGGAGATAAAGTCTCGGATTTTGGTTATTGGATAAGAGATCAAAGATCTTTCATAACCATGTTTGATGATACAAGTACTTCGCACTGAGTATTGCAGAAACTTAAGCGCCCTTCGCCCTATAAAGAATATCTTTTAGGAGAGAGGGCGTTTAAATTATCTATTGGGCTTTATTTGTTCCAATGTTCTCTACAGGGTAATACAGAGTTCTATAGTGTCTTAAGGGGTGTTTTTATTTTTTCTTATTATTTTCCCATTGTGGGACTTCTTGGTAACTGCTTTTGCCTTGTGTTGTGTGGGTTTTATGTCAGGAATTGAAAGTGGTTGTAAATTATTTTATCCACTTTTAATGTAGATTAATATATTGAAAATATTAGTATTTATTAGATTGTCTATATTGAAAATCAATTAAATAGTAAGGGTAAGACTGAGGGTGTAATTGTTAATGGAGCTTATTAAGTCTCCCCTTTAAATCTAGAGATCTGGCATTTGGCATCGAAATGTTAGCTATTGCGCATAATTTTTGCTTCACTGAGTCGGTTGTGTGGAACATATACAGATGATATGCGATAAGCGATTGTAGAATCGTAAAGGCAAAAATATTTGTTTTAAGGTTCTGTGCAAGCTTAGTTAACTCATTAAATGGCAACTGGCCTGGTTGTAATAATCGTGTTGCAGCTTCAATAAGATAAAAAGCATTAGTATTATTTTCAGAAATGACTGCTGCAATATCATCTCTAAGTGCCTCAGCGCTTACAAATTTCGCTGTTCGTTCAATAATACCTGTACATATAACACCTATAAGATCAAATGCAGCTTTCTTTGAATGCTCTTCGATAAATTCTTTTGGTTTGTTTCCATATTCAGACATCGCTTTTTCTAATTCTTTTACGAAAAGATCAGGGTCTTTAATGATCTCGTCAAAGAGAGATCGTAATAGGCGTAGTGATCCATCGAATATGGTCTTCAAATATTCTTTTTTCTTAGGTCGTTCAATTGAGCCGTAATAATTTTTTGTTATTTGCCCAAGGATTTCACATGTCTTTAATAGTTGATTAAAGTTATTCACCATTTCAAGAGCAGTATCTTCTTCATCTTCATGCTCTTGATAATCATCGTCTAACTGGTCAGCAAGTTTTCTTTGTGCTTCTTGATTAGAGTCCACATCGAGATCATTAATTACTAACTCGCTTGTTGAATCAACTAGTGCATTTAGTGAGCTCACATCAGATTCGATGTTTAGTGTAGGCTTGTCGCTAAAGCAGCTAGCTGCAGTATCAGCAATTTTATTGATCAACCATGGGTCATTACTGTGATGTGATAAAAACAGAACTGTGCTTGCATGTTTTCTGTTATTTAGATTTTCGCAATAGTCGGAAACAAGGTCTTTAATTTTTGTGGTGTGTAGATTCGTTGCAAGATACTTTCCAAGAAAAAAGTAAAATACGTATGGATACAAAAAAGAATAGTAATCGCCACTTTTTGCAAGAATTTTAGACCTGACAAGTAGATCGCATCGAGTCTCGAAATCGACAGTAGTAAAGTTGTCTGAGAATGCACGATTGAATCCTCTGAGCGATCTAACTTCAACTTCTTTCGCATCTTCATGGTTAAAAAACCAGGCTAGTTGCGATATGTAGTTAAATATTTCATTAAATTGATCAGGTTTTACGCCATTTTCTCTAAGGCTTTTTGTAATCATGTACTGATAGTAATAAGATAGCCCTGAGCTATGTAGTTCGTCTTTGCTCTGTCCCTGACTACTCTGTAGAAGTATCAATAAATAAATAGGCCTTGCTGGTACTAGATTTCTTCCAAGCACGCTATCGATTAATGATTCTGTTTCATGTACTTGTCGATCAAGATCAATATTTGTATCAGGATCTCCGCATAAGCACCATTTTTTATCAGTTTGTGGCGCATTAAATGGCCAAAGCTTCTGATTTCGTAAGTCGTGTAATTATTTAGGCTTTCAGCAACTTTCTTGTCAATTAGCTCGCTTATTTCCATGCTGCTTGAGCCAGTAATAATTACCGATTCAAAATTATCTTCGAGGAAGCTTATTAGCTTGTATTTGTTGCTTCCCCCTCCAGGGCATCTGTCAATATCATCAAGCAAAGCAACGCGTGATGACTTTTTTGCAAGTAAAAAATCATTCGCACTTGTGTATTGTTCACTTGCCAGATGTCCCAGGATTTTCTGTAAATTATTAGTAGATACAGATTTAAGGTTATGAGCATCTATATAAAGAGGGATGCGTCCATGTGAATGAATATCTTGAAAAAAACGTTTTAGTAGAAAAGTTTTTCCTGATTTATCATCACCAAGGATTAATACTTTTAAGGCGCTTTCTTCGAAGGCAACAAGTCCATCTGATGATATAATAATATTTTCTTCAGAAAACTTTTCTTCTAGTTCTGGGTAAACAAATACATCATCTGAAGTCAGATTGCCTTTATCAGGATGAGTAAAATTACCGCCTGCATCAGATAAGGATGAGGCCATGCTTGAGGATAGGCCTGGAAGAGATAAATTCTTGTTAGTTATTTTGGGTAAATTGTGTGTTATTTCTTTGCCCACTAAATCTAACTTACTATTACATAACTCAAATCGCTTTTCTCTAACCTCGGGGTTGCTTAAATGAAACTGCAAACATGAAAATCCCGGTGATAGTGTTGATTCATGAGGCTGAAGCGCAGGTGCTTCAAAAAATAAACTATCCCCTACAGAAGGGTCTTTGATTTCACCAGATTGTAGTGGTCAAGTCATTTTGGCCACGGATTTATAGGTATTCCAGTAATGCTGTTCGGCCACAATCGGTGGCATTCCACCATTGTGACTGTGCGGCCTGAGCCGACTGTAATACCCGATTACATACGCCATGATATGGCGCTTCGCTTGTTCGAATGAGCTGTAACCGACCTCCGGCACCCATTCGGTTTTTAGACTGCGGAAGAATCGCTCCATCGGTGCATTGTCCCAGCAGTTTCCCCGACGACTCATACTTTGGCTCATCTGATAACGCCATAGCTGTTGTCGAAACGCCAGAGCCGTGTACTGACAGCCCTGATCAGAGTGGAACATCACGCCCTCCGGCTCGCCCCGTGATTCATAGGCCATCATCAATGCCTTTCTCGTCAGCGCACTATCCGCGTTCAGCGATAGTGCCCAGCCAATCGGGCGTCGTGCGTACAGATCCAGCACCACTGCCAGGTACGACCAGCGTTTACCGGTCCAGACATAGGTGATGTCACCTGTCCAGACCTTGTTGGGTGCATCGACATCAAACTGTCGATCCAGCCGATTCGGAATGCCAAGATACGGCTGCTCGGCCTTCCTGTAGCGATGTTTCGGTTGCTGGGTACTGACAAGACCCAGTGCCTTCATCCTCCGCCCCGCGCGATATCGACTCAGCGGGATCCCCCGGTCAGTGACCATCCGGGCAATTGCCCTGGCTCCTGCAGAACCATTACTAAGCGCATGGACGGTCTTGATCTCTGCCCTGAGTTGCCTCTCCAGTGCCGATATCTGTTTTGGCCGGGATAACCATGCCCGGTAGCTGCTGCGATGGATATCAAATACCTGGCACAACTGCTTGACCGGGTAGCGCTCTCGATGCAGTCGTCTGACTATCTGGAATTGTTCAGCGAGTCGGACATCAAGAGCGCGGTAGCCTTTTTTAGGATTTCTTTCTCCGTCTCGACCTGGCGTAAGCGTTTCTCCAGTTCCTGAATACGTCGCTGATCGGGCGTCAGTGCCGTGCCCTTAGGCGTCTTGCCTTGGCGCTCCTCTCGCAACTGTCGAACCCAGTTCTCCATGGAGCCTTTGCTCACACCCATCGAATCAGCCGCCGCCTGGAGGGTATAGCCCTGGTCTACAACTAGCTGCGCGGCTTCCAGTCGAAATTCCGGGCTGTAGTTTCTGTTTCTCTTACTCATCTTGCCACCTGTTCCACTCCTGGGACATCATATCACCCAGGTTCAGGTGGCCAAATTAACTATGCCACTACACTTGAGATTCAGGAATCCGAGACATCCATGAAGCATTAACGGAAGAGATCCGTATAGTATGACCACATATATTAAGTTCATACTCAGTCCATAGTTTATGGTCTGAAATAGGTTCTGCTGTTGTTACGCAGTTTCTGAATTCAAAAAACTCTTTCTGGGCTGCAGTACAATGATTTACTATGTCGTTATTCGTAGCTAAATTGTTGTTTGATATAACTTGGTCTACTATTGTGGTCCTGGCGGCGTTCTCTGGTTTTAAAGTGCAGTCATGATTACCGGGTGTTAATATAATATCGACTTCTCGGCCATCAATTTCAGCTTCGATAAGACCTTTAATATTAATAATAAGTTCTAATGCAGCCTGATATTCTTCTTTGTGGCCTGAGAACGCAATGTCCCCAGTGATCACTATTAAACAACAATCGCTATTTCTTGCGTAATCGTAGAAACCTGAGGCGATTGTAGAAGCTTGGCTGATTACCTTGTCAGACATCCCGCGAATATGGATGTCGCTGATATGCAGAATGGCCAGTTTCATGAGAACGTTTAAGAGTCCATGTTCTTATATTAAGTAAGAGCGTTTTATTCCTGGAAGAAGGATATACTAAAAACCTAGCTTAGGGTAGTAGATAGAGGAGGTTCGGAATAATCCATCAACCAATGGAAGTTACTAAAACTTTAATATATGACTACTATCTATCCATATGCCTACGTAGGTACATATACAAACACGGTCTATTCAATAACTGTCCTAATACACCCCCCTTCGTTTTGAAAAAGCATCCTTGCCTTTCCCTCTGAATCAGAGGCGTTCAACCAGTGACTCTGCCCGAATGTGAGTGTACCTCCGCAACATTCTCAGATCCTGGTGTCCGGTAATGCTTGCCACTTCCATCACATTAAACCCCTTCTCGAAGAACCGACTGGTTGCCTCATGCCGTAGATCATGAAACCGCAAATCGGTAATCCCAGCTCGCTTACAGGCCCTTTGGAAGGCTCTGGTGATGCTGTGTGGTTTCAGGGTTATCAAGCGTCCAGATTCTTCAGTGGTCTTCACAGTGGCCAGTATAATGGCTCTAAGGGCATGTCTTGCATTATTAGATGATAGGGGGATTGTTCTAGCTATACCATTCTTGGTTTCTGGGATGTGTAAGGTAGACTTATCCCAGTTAATGTCCTGGTGCTGGATCTTGGATAGTTCACCCCGTCGCATACCTGTTTCAATAGCTATGATCGTGACATGTAACATCATAGGATTATGATCCATTTGTTCCAGCAATAACTCGAATTCTCCTGGGTTAAGTCGTCTCGTCCGTCCTCCTGGCTCTGTTGGTAGCTGGATTTTGGAGACAGGATTTCCGTGGGGGAGGTAGATCCCAAATTCCTTCTCAGAGGCTGAGAGAACACGCGAGAGCAAGCCTAATTCCCTTCTAACGGTTGCAGGTTTCACCTCCTTAAGTCTTCTATCCCTGTATTGGGAGACTATGTAAGGCTGTATCTGAGCGAGGGGGTAATTTCCTAATTCCCTAGATAGCAATCTCAAACGGATAGCCTCTACATCTTTTCCCCTTTTATTAGGGAGGATCGATGTTCGGTAGCTGTTCAATACATCTGAAAGTGTTGTCTCTTCTGCCAGTGAGGAGTCTAGGAACAGTCCTTTTTCAATCTTCGCCTCGGTGTCCTTGGCAAATGTGGAAGCTGTCTTCCTGTCAGAGAATGATTTTGTTATCGGTGGGAGACCCTTTTTACGGATCTGAACATGATAGTGTTTACCACGTTTCCTGATAGTAGCCATAAAAAAACCTCACTGTGCCAATATTGTGCCAATGAGGTCTTTCAGAGATGCTCAACAAGTCGTAACTTATTGATTCAATTGGTGGGCGGTACTGGGATTGAACCAGTGACCCCTGCCGTGTGAAGGCAGTGCTCTCCCGCTGAGCTAACCGCCCGAAGCTGTATTGCTGTCGGGGATGCGAGATCTTACTGAGCCGACCCGGGTTTGGCAAGAGAGTGGCTGGTTGCCGTTCTACTTTGATATTGGTTCCTGATGCAAGCGGTTCAGTGGCCCTTGTATCTCTTTTTCAGCTCGCTTTCCGAAACGGGGTGACCGAAGAGATAGCCCTGGGCCTGCTGACACCCTTTCTCTATGAGGAAGCTGGCCTGCTGTTCCGTTTCGACACCCTCTGCTATGACCTGGAGATCGAGGGCCTTGCCCAGTGCGATGACCGCCTCGGTAATGGCCATGTCGTTGGGATCGTGGGGGATATCCCGTACGAACGACTGGTCGATTTTGAGCTTGTCGATGGGCAGCAGCTTGAGGTAACTCATGGATGAATAGCCTGTCCCGAAGTCATCGATGGAGATGCGTACACCGAGGACGCGCAGGGCGTCGAGTTGCTGAATCGCCTGTTCAGTATTCTGCATGATAAAGCTTTCGGTGATCTCCAGTTCCAGCTTGTTTGCAGGAAACCGGATCCTCTCGAGCATCTCCTTGATGTTCTCCACGAAGTCGCTGTGCTGTAGCTGGGGACGGGCGATATTGACCGAAATTCGGCCGAAGTCGAAACCCTCTTCCAACCAGCGTTTACCCTGGAGGCATGCCGTTTCGACCACCCAGATCCCGATATAGTGGATCAGGCCATTCTCCTCCGCCAGGGGAATGAACTTGCTGGGGAGAACCTCTCCAATCTCTGGATGGTGCCAGCGTATCAGCGCTTCCGCACCGATGAGTTCGCCGGTTTCCATCATCACCTGGGGTTGGTATAGCAAGTGGAATTCATGTTCATTCAGTGCCACCCGCAATGCGTTCTCCATGAGAATTCGCTCGAAGGCGATGTTGGTCATCTCCTGGTTGTAGAACTGGTAGGTGTTGCGTCCTTCGTCTTTGGCCCGGTACATCGCGGCATCCGCATTTCGCAGCAGGGAGGAGACGTTGTCGCCGTTGTCCGGATAGAGGGTTATGCCGACACTGGAGGTAATACGGATCTCGTGCGTGTCCAACTCGAAGGGCTGGTTGAAGATGGTCATGATCTTTTCAACGGCGATGGCGGTATTCTCGGCATTGCCTATGTCTTCCAGCAGGATGACGAATTCGTCGCCACTTATCCGGGCGACGATGTCATCCACCCTGACAGTGTCTTTCAGCCTGATCGCCAGTTGTTGCAGCAGTTGGTCGCCCGCCTTGTGTCCAAGGCTGTCGTTGATGTTCTTGAAACGATCCAGGTCCATGAAGAGTACAGCGAAGACGGAGTTGTTCCGCCTGGCATGCTTGATTGTCTGCTCCAGGTGGGAATTGAAGAGAAGCCTGTTGGGCAGGTCGGTCAGGGGGTCGTGATGGGCGAGGTGATCCAGTTTTTCCTCAGATCGCTTGATCGAGGTGATATCGGAGAAGACGCCGATATAGTTCGTCACCTTGCCCTTGCTGTCGGATATGCTGCTGATGTTCAACCATTCCGGGTAGATCTCACCGCTCTTCTTCCGATTCCAGATCTCACCTCGCCACTGGCCTGAGGCCGTCAGTGAATGCCAAAGCTCATGATAGAAGTCGCTGTCGTGCCTGTCGGACTGCAGGATTCTCGGATTTTGTCCGATCACCTCTTCACGCGTGTATCCGGTAATGTTCTCGAAGGCGTTGTTTACATCGACGATCCTGCCATCGGCATCGGTAATGATCACGCCCTCAAGGGTGCTCTGGTATATGGTGGCGGATTGGCGCAGTTTATCGACACTCCTGCTGCGCTCGATGGCGATACTGGCGATCTGGGCCATGGTCTCTATCACCAGGATTTCATGGTCATCGGGAAAAGTGGGCTCCGCATGATAGAGCGCAAAGGTGCCCAGAATATTTTTGGTTGAATCCAGAATGGGCTCTGACCAGCAGGCCGAGAAGCTATACTCTGTGCCGAGTTGCTTGAAATTGGCCCACAACGGATCGGTCAGTACATTCTCCACGATCACCCGCTGACTGGTGTATGCAGCGGTACCGCATGAGCCCACTTCGGGGCCGATCTCCAATCCATCGATCAACTGTATATAGGCGTCCGGAAGGTTGGGCGCTGCACCGTGGTGAAGATTTTCACCTTCGAGCAGAAGGATCGACCCATTCAGGTTCCCGGTCTGGGTTTCAGCAAGCAGCACGATCTCTTCCAGGACCTCCGCGAGGGTCGAGTTGCCCCGAGAAATGGACTCCAGGATACGTTTCTGCCCGGCCTGGAAATCCTCCGCCTGCTTTCTCTCCTTGATCTCGTTCAGCAGGGCCCGGTTGTTCTTTTCGAGCTGCTCGGTTCTCTCCTCGATCAGGGCCTCCCGCTGCCCGATCTCCTGGTTCAACTTGACGATCAGGGCGCTGTTCTCCGCCTGCAGCTGGATCGTTCTGATGGAGTTGCGATTGGCGTTGCGGGTGAACAGGGTGGTCATCACCAGGTAGATGGCCAGTGCGAGGATCAGCCACTTGTACGATGCTCCTTGGTACTGGGTCAACGTGTAGCCCAGCATCAGCGCCTGGGGGTAGGTGTAGGCCACGAACGCCTGCATGGAGATATTGAGGATCGGCACGGCTGAGCCGATTACGCCGAACACCAGCATAAAGAGTGCGATGGTGACGATCTGGTCCTCAGCCAGGTAGATCAACGGGTAGATCAGGCTCCAGGAAATGCCGACCAGGCCACAGGCCGCGACATAGAGATTCATCCAGGTCTGTGCGGGCATGCTGTTTGGCCGTTTGCGGTGCGCATACCATAGGCCCAGCCTTATAAAGGCGGAGATATAGAGGGCAGCTGTCCAGAAACCTATGAGATCTGACTCCACCCGCGAGGTGAGCACATAGAAGAAGAGTGCGGCGATGATGAAGATGGTGGCATTGGAGATCGGTGCCTGCATGTACAGGATGCGAGCCTGTTCCGATCTTACGAGATCCCGTATTTGAGCAGTATCGCTGTCGATAAGGGTATCGCTCACCTTGTTCATTCCGCTGTTCAGTCCTTGATAATGATGTGAAGGCGGTATTTGCGAGGGACTGACTTCGTATTACCTAAGAGTAAATATAGCAGCGGGTCGCGTGAATTAAAGTGGTATCCGGGGTGTGCCGATAGTTTGGTGCCATCGGCAGAACCCCGGAATCCGGCCGCTTCCGGGGTTATTCACCGGTAAATGATTCCTGCGTCTTTTCACCGGCTTCTGGTAGAATGTGCGTTTTTTCCAAATGACCCGGTTAACGCGCAGAAAATGACCATTCGTACCCGTTTTGCACCCAGCCCGACAGGCTACCTCCACGTTGGCGGCGCCCGCACAGCGCTCTTTTCCTGGCTCTTTGCCCGCAAGCACGGGGGGCTTTTCGTGCTGCGTATCGAGGATACCGACCTGGAGCGGTCCACGGCGGAATCTGTCAACGCCATTCTCGAGGGCATGACCTGGCTGGGACTGGAGTACGACGAGGGGCCTTTCTACCAGACCAAGCGTTTCGACCGCTACAACGAGGTGATCGACGAACTGCTGGAGAAAGGGCTGGCCTATCGCTGCAACTGCTCCAAGGAGCGTCTCGACGACCTGCGCGAAACGGCCATGGCCAACAAGCTGAAGCCCCGCTACGACGGACACTGCCGGGGCAAGCAGATCGATCCCGATGAACCCCACGTGATCCGTTTCAAGAATCCCGTCGACGGCAGCGTGGTGGTGGAAGACATGGTGCGTGGCCGGGTGGTATTCAACAACGAGGAACTGGACGACCTGATCATCCGCCGAACCGACGGTTCCCCCACCTACAATCTCACGGTGGTGGTGGACGATCATGACATGGGCATCACCCACGTGGTGCGCGGGGATGACCACATCAACAATACCCCGCGACAGATCAATATCTTCCAGGCCATGGGCTGGGATCTGCCCCAGTTCGCCCACCTGCCGATGATTCTGGGTGATGACGGGGCGCGTCTCTCCAAGCGCCACGGTGCGGTCAGTGTCATGCAGTACATGGAGGATGGCTTCCTGCCCGAGGCACTGCTCAACTACCTGGTACGGCTTGGCTGGTCCCATGGTGACCAGGAGGTGTTCAGCCTGGAGGAGATGATCCAGCTGTTCGACGTGGAGGATGTCAACAAGGCGGCCTCCAGTTTCAATACCGAAAAGCTTCTCTGGTTGAACCAGCACTACATCAAGGAGAGCGATCCCCTGCATATCGCCCACCTGCTGAGCCCCCACATGGGGCGCCTCGGCATCGACCCCACCGAGGGTCCGGACCTGGTCGAGGTGGTCAAGGCACAGCAGGAGCGGGCCAAGAGCCTGGTGGAGATGGCGGATATCAGCGCCTTCTTCTACAAGGATTTCGAAGCCTTCGACGAGGTTGCTGCCAAGAAAAACCTGCGCCCGGTGGCCCGCGAACCCCTGGAGCGGATGCGCGCCGCCCTGGAGGCACAGGAGGATTGGAGCGGCGAAGCCCTGCACAAACTGGTTCAGGATGTATCCGAAGCGCTGGAACTGAAGATGGGCAAGGTGGCCCAGCCCCTGCGGGTGGCCGTGGTAGGCCGTGCCGCATCGCCGGGTATCGACGTCACCCTGGAACTGGTGGGCAAAGAAGCCTGCCTGCGTCGCATCGACATGGCCCTGGAGTTCATCGCCCAGCGCGAAGCGTCCGCCTGATCCGATCAATCACCTGCATTTGAACAAGACCCAAATGAGCAATAGCGATAACACGGCACCGAGCAACTTCATACGCCAGATCATCGACGAGGATCTGAAGAACGGCAAACACGGCGGCAGGGTGCACACCCGTTTCCCACCCGAGCCCAATGGCTTCCTGCACATCGGTCATGCCAAGTCGATCTGTCTCAATTTCGGCATCGCCAGGGACTACGCGGGTGGCCAGTGCAACCTGCGTTTCGACGACACCAATCCGCACAAGGAGAACCAGGAGTATGTCGACGCGATCCAGAATGATGTGCGCTGGCTCGGCTTCGACTGGGACGATCGTCTCTACTACGCCTCGGATTATTTCGAGCAGTTGCATGACTTTGCCGTAGAGCTGATCCGTAATGGCAAGGCCTATGTCTGTGATCTCACCGCCGAAGAGACCCGTGAGTATCGCGGCACCCTTACCGAGCCGGGTCGGGAGAGTCCCTACCGGAGCCGTTCGGTGGAGGAGAACCTGGACCTGTTCGCACGCATGAAAGCGGGGGAGTTCGAGGATGGCAGACGGGTGTTGCGTGCCAAAATCGACATGGCATCGCCCAATATGAACATGCGCGATCCCACCCTCTACAGGATCCGCCACGGCGTGATCCACCACCAGACCGGTGAAGAGTGGTGCATCTACCCGATGTACGACTTCACCCATCCCATCTCGGATGCGCTGGAGGGTATCACCCATTCCCTCTGCACCCTGGAGTTCGAGGATCACCGCCCCCTCTACGATTGGGCCCTGGACAATATCTCGATCGACTGCCATCCCCAGCAGATTGAGTTCTCCCGGCTCAACCTGCAGTACACCGTGGTCAGCAAACGGAAGCTGACCCAGCTGGTGGACGAGGGTCACGTGGCGGGTTGGGACGACCCCCGTATGCCGACCATCGCCGGCCTGCGCCGTCGTGGTTACACCCCTTCATCCATCCGTACCTTCTGCGACCGTATCGGTGTCACCAAGTCGGACAACTCGGTGGAGATGGGTATGCTGGAGGCCTGTATCCGTGAGGACCTGGACGCCAATGCGCCCCGCGCCATGGCGGTTCTCCACCCTTTGAAGGTGGTGATCGAGAACTACCCGGAGGGAGAGGTCGAGCAGCTCACCGCGGCAAACCATCCCAAGGACGAGAGCAAGGGAACCCGCACGGTTCCGCTGACCCGGGAGATCTACATCGACAAGGCCGACTTCCGTGAAGAGGCCAACAAGAAGTACAAGCGCCTGGTCACCGGTGGCGAGGTGCGGCTGCGCAACGCCTACGTGATCAAGGCAGAGCAGGTGATCAAGGACGAACAGGGTGAAATCGTCGAACTGCGCTGTACCTACGACCCCGACACCCTGGGCGCCAATCCCGTGGGGCGCAAGGTGCGTGGCGTGATTCACTGGGTATCCGCCACGGAGGGCGTGCCGGCTGAAATCCGCCTCTACGACCGCCTGTTCAATCACCCCAATCCCGATGGTGACAAGGAGGTGGAATCCTTCCTGGAGCACATCAACCCCGACTCGCTGCTGACCCTGACCCAGGCGATGGTTGAACCCAGCCTGAAAGAGGCTGCAGAGGGGACCCGTTTCCAGTTCGAGAGGGAGGGGTATTTCACGTCAGACAAGGAATCCAGTGCTGACCGACTGGTGTTCAACCGAACCGTCACCCTGCGCGATTCCTGGGCCAAAATCGAGCAGAAGGGTTGAGTATCACGACCCTGAAACTACAAGGGGGTTTTGTTTGAATTTCTTTCAAAAAGGGTATGGACAAAGTCCTCCGGCTCCTCTAATATACGCGCCTTCTTCGGGGCTATAGCTCAGCTGGGAGAGCGCTACACTGGCAGTGTAGAGGTCGGCGGTTCGATCCCGCCTAGCTCCACCAAACACCGTTCAGAGAGGAACTCTGAACAGGGTCGCAAGACCTGAACAAGCGATGGAAAGCAACTGTCCTGTCCCCTTCGTCTAGAGGCCTAGGACACCGCCCTTTCACGGCGGTAACAGGGGTTCGACTCCCCTAGGGGACGCCATACAGAAAAGCCCGATCAGATCTACTGGTCGGGCTTTTTCTTTTTCACCTGTCACAGTCTCAAGCGCGATCAGCCGGCCGGGGAGGATCCGAAGTGTGATCTCTTTCGCGCAGCCAAAAGAAAATAATTCCTGAGCGGGGTTTTCTTTGATAACCTCCAGGAAATTAAGGGTTATTGTCTGTGTCACCAACTTACCGGATGTCACCCGGTATGCGGAGCGGTGGTACGTTGTTCGACAACTCACTGCACCCATTACCCTCTTTTCGCTTGGAAGCTATTCGTGTTCAATGTCCATGTTTACAAGGACGCTTCAACAACAAAAAAGGAACATCCCATGAATCTTGTTTATAGACATGAAAAGCCACTGTTCCGGATCTCGGCAATCATCTCCATCCTGTTCTGGCTTGGTTTGATAGTGGGAACCATGGGGGTGGCACTGCTGTTCATTCTGCTTGGGTATCTCTTCTTCCTGTTTGCACAGTCAGCATTCATATCCTATCTGAAGGGAACCGGTGTGAAGATCAGTGAAGAGCAGTTTCCCGATCTTCACAATAGGCTGGTTTCCTGCTGCGAAAAGGTGGGAGTGGAAGAGATCCCCGAGGCCTATATCCTCAGAACAGATTTCTTCAATGCACTGGCCACACGTTTCCTTGGAAGACACTTTGTCGTTCTGTTCAGCGATGTGATCGATGCCCTCGAGGATCAGCCGGGTGCGATCAACTTCTATCTTGGGCACGAGCTTGGGCATATTCATCGTAAGCACCTGTTGTGGGGGCCTGTATTGATGCCGGCATCTGTACTGCCGGTTATCGGTACGGCACTGAGGCGGGCCGAGGAGTACACCTGCGATCGATATGGCGTCGCCTGTTGCCAGAACGAGAGCGATATCAAGAGCGCCCTGGCCGCTATTGCTGCGGGTGATACAAAATGGAAGACGATCAATTCAGAGGCGTATATTGGGCAGGTGGCATATACAACCGGCTTCTGGATGTCCTTCAATGAGCTTATCAGTGATTACCCATGGCTCACCAAGCGGATGTCGACCAGCCTTGCGCTTGTAAGGGGAGAGGAGATCAGCCACCCCCGACGCAATCTCTTTGCATGGTTTCTGTCACTGTTCATTCCACGCTTCGGCGCAGGTGGTGTCGCATCCCTCATGGTGGCAGTGGCAATGATCGCCATACTGGCTGCAATCTCGATACCTGCTTACCACGCGTATGTGCAGAAGGCACAGATCGCCATCGCCTTTTCGACCGCAAGGGGCGTTCAGGAGCAGGTCACTGAGTATGTTATTGAAAAGCAGGAGTGGCCTGCCACACTGAAGGACCTGGGCTACGAAAGCGAAGTGTTGAGCGGTAATGCGGGCAAATTCGAGATCGCTCTCTACGGAAACGGTATCGTGGCGGCCAAGATAGGCGAGTCCGATAGCGGTGAAGAGCAATATGTCGTTCTCGAACCCAGCATTGAAGAGGGTGAGCTTAACTGGTCGTGTTACGGGCAGAACCTTCCGCAGCAACAGCTGCCGCATGAATGCCGCTGAACACGATCGAATAAGTTCCGGCTATGACCTGTTCCCGGCCAGGAGTTTCTGACACGCCGGAATAGCCAACAAGCCGAATCATGAGCCCGGCCAGTCACCTTGGTCGGGCTTATTATTTCCCCACGCATTCATGCCTGATTCAACGGCAGATGCAGGTTATACTGGATGGGCACTGCCTGTTCCAGGTTTTTCAACAGCGGCTGTATTCCCAATCCATAAATGCGAGGAGATCCACTCTGTGGAGCACGCCCGGTCCCACATCAAGGTGCTGATAGCAGGCGTTTCGAGCCTGATCCTGATGCTGGGAATCGCCCGCTTTGCCTATACACCTCTGCTTCAGGTGATGCAGGATCAGACCTGGCTGGGAGATGCTTCCGGTGGTTGGCTGGCCACATACAACTATCTCGGTTACATGTGCGGGGCGCTGATCGCCGCATCGGTGAGCAATCTGAAAATCAAGGATACCCTCTACCGCATCGGTCTTGTCCTGGCCATTGTCACCACCGCCGGAATGGCCCTGAGTGAAAGCATGCTGGTGTGGAGCGTGATGCGTTTCTTTGCCGGCCTGAGCAGTGCTGCCGGTCTTCTCATCGGCTCGGGGCTCATTTTGAACTGGTTGATCCGTCACCATCACAAAATGGAACTGGGTATCCATTTCAGCGGTCTTGGGCTGGGCATTGTGCTTACCGCGGTAGCGGTTGACCTGATGATCTCCCGCTTCAACTGGCAGGAGCAGTGGCTGGTGCTGACACTGATTGGCATACTGCTCGCCATCCCGGCATGGCGCTGGCTCCCCCGACCGGGAGACAATCCGCGCACCATTCATGGATATGAACTGAAGGACACCCCACCAAGAAGAAGCTGGATGCTGCTGCTGTTCGCCAGTTACTTCTGTGCCGGCTTCGGTTATGTCATCAGTGCCACCTTTCTCGTCGTGATCGTGGAAGGGGAGCCGCACCTCCAGGGCAGCGGAGAACTGGCCTGGCTGATTGTGGGATTGGCAGCGGCGCCTGCCACCTACATCTGGGACCGGATAGCGCGCCGCATGGGCGAGTTACCGGCCCTGCTGCTCGCCTACGCGCTGCAGATCGTGGGTATCGTGCTGCCGGCGCTCGATAGCGGTTTTTATACCGTCATGCTCAGCGCCGCCCTTTACGGTGGGACCTTCATTGGCATCGTCAGCCTGATGCTGACCATGGTGGGTAAGTTCTTTCCCACCAAGCCGGCAAAACCGATGGGCAAGCTGACCCTGAGTTACGGTGTTGCCCAGGTGGTGGCACCGGCACTGGCGGGCAACATGGCCGAGTCCACCGGCAGTTATTACGGTTCCCTCTACCTTGCCGCGGTCATTGTGCTGATCGGTATGATCCTGGTGCTGTTGCTTATGAAGATGGAGCGATGGCCGGATAGCAATGCACTCCCGGAGACCTGAATTGAGCTTCATCAAGGTCGTTTTGGACGGGCCGATGGTTTAATTGATAGCTGTCAGGAAAAACGAGCTGGAGATAGCGATGTTGATGAAGGTGAATCTGTTTGCGGCACTGACGCTCATCACTGGCCTGGTGTACGCGGCCGACAGTCAGCGTGCACTGGAGATCGTGGAGCAGAAATGCCACATGTGCCATGGCAAGAGTGGTGAAGGTTCGAGCGCCATCTACCCGCGCCTGGCGGGGCAGCATGCCGAGTATATCGCCAAGCAGCTGGCGGACTTCAAGAGTGGCCGCCGCAAGGGCACCATGAACGAGATGGCTGCTGATCTGACGGAAGAGGAGATGAGGGCCCTGGGTGAATATTTCGCATCCAAACCGGCCAAGGCACACCGGGTGCGGGACAAGGAGTTCGCGGCAGTGGGTGCCTATCTCTACCACAAGGGTAACAAGTACTCGGGTGTGGCCGCATGCAAATCCTGTCACGGTGACGAGGGCAGGGGAACCAACCAGTTACCACGCCTTGCGGGACAGCATAAACGCTACGTCGCCGACCAGCTGATCGAGTTCAATCGTCGTACCCGTACAAACGACAACGCCATTATGCACTCCATCGCCTCGAAGCTGACCGACTTTGAGATTCATGCACTGGCGCAGTACATCAGCGGGATGAAATAAGATCAATTAGCCACACATTGTGACACTGGCTGTCCGGATGGCCGCTTCTGGCTGCGAGCGATGACAGGTGAACAGATCTCCATCAATAAGATCTGTGCGCCCTCAACTCCTCCTACGTGAATTAATGTTATTTCAATAACTGTAAGATGAAATTCACCATGCGTTGGTTTATCCTTTGCAGGAGAAACTGAAAGTTCTCAACCATTTGCATACCCACAGGATATTAGGGTTTCGTAGGTTTCTGGATAGGCGGGTTCACTGGTGGCAACAGGCCATAGAGCGCTCCCTTATTCAGGTTCATACGCGCAACAATCCAATCATAGGTACACTTTTAGGATCAATTGGGCCAGGGAGAGTATGTATCACCAGTATTACGGCTTGACGGAAGATCCATTTCTTCTCAGTCCAAACCACAGATTCTGTCTGAGGCACCCCTCCTTTACCAAGGCGAAAGCCTACATGGAATATGCCCTGGAGCGAAACGAGGGTTTCGCTGTCATTACCGGCGGGCCGGGTACCGGCAAGACAACGCTCATCGATGACCTGCTGGAAGATCTCTATCGCACGGACATCAACATCGCCCGCCTGGTGAGTGCCCGTCTGGAGGGGGACGAGATCCTCTCCATGGTGGGTTACGCTTTCAAAATCCCCGTCGACGGAATGGGCAAGACCCAGATCCTCTACGCTCTTCAGCAGTATGCGGAAAGTCACTTCAGGCAGGGCAGGCGTTCGGTACTCGTTGTCGATGAGGCTCAGGGCCTGACACATGAAGCGCTCGAGGAGCTTCGGCTGCTGACCAACCTGAGAATCGGCGGTGTGCCCTTGCTGCAGATCTTCCTGGTCGGCCAGGAGGAGCTCCATGAAAAACTGGTCGACAAGCGTCTCGAGCAGTTGAATCAACGCATCATAGCCGCATGTCACCTGGAATCGCTCACCCTTGAACAGGTGGTGATGTATGTTCTGCACCGCCTGCGAGTGGCCGGCTGGCAGGGACATCCCAAGCTGAACCCGGAGCTTTTCCCCTTACTGTACGAATTCAGCTTCGGTATTCCCCGTCGAATCAACATTGCCTGCAGCCGTATGATGTTGCTTGGCTCTCTTGAACAGAAGTCCGAGCTGACAAAACACGAAATCCAGGTGGCCATTTCCGAACTGCGGACCGAGCACCTCTACCGCTCGGATGTGGCAACCCATCCCGTGGTCGACAATGTCGATCTCGTACGCCTTGCAGAGGTCATCGAGGAGAATACTCCCGCTGAACCGGAGGCAACTCCTGGTGCCGGTGAGGTGGAGAGTGAGCCGTTGCCGGTAATGATCGAGACTGAACCCGACGCCGATCCGAAGCCGGAGCCGGAACCAGAGCCGGAGCCGGAACCAAGCGTGCAGGCGGTGCCTGATACGGTTGTTGAGCTGTCACTGCCCGAGGAGCAGCCTGCACTCTCTCCTTCACCAACACGAGCCAGCCCGTCACACAGGGATGAGCAGGGCAGTGGTCTTGCGCCTTTCTGGGGCTTCGCTGCCAGTCTGCTGCTGATCTTCTCGATCATGATCATTGCCCTGGTATCGGTCTCTCCGAAGGAGCTGTTGCGGGTCGCACCGGAATCATTCTGGAGTGCAGCCGGTATTAACAGCCTGAGGGCTCAGGTGTCGAACTGGACCGAGGGTGCCTGGCCACCAGGTGGCATGGCGAAGCGTGTGAGTGGTGATTCAGAGGTACAGGTTGCCTCTCTCGCTCACGTGGAAGTCATAGAACAGGAATCAGCGGAAGTCTCCGGGCCACTGGCCACAGAAGTAAATCCCGACAGCGACTCCACGGTGATCCGGATCGAACGGCCGGAGCAACACCGCGAAGTAAAACAGAAGACCATACAGGCCGCAGGCGTTTCTGAAGAGAGAAATACGATGCAGGCTGATCAGGACCGGCCTGTCGAGGAGCCGGCCAGCGATGCGGTGTTGCAGGTTGTTTTCGATTTTGACAGCGATGTTCTGCAGCCCAAGTTCGAGGTGTTGCTGGACGAGATTGCGTCGACCCTCAATTCCAGAAAGGGGAGCATGGTCCAGATCATCGGTTTCACCGACAGTGTAGGTGACCATGATTACAACACCCAGCTTTCAGAGAGGCGGGCTTCTGCCGTGGCCGATTATCTCAAGCGCCAAGGTGTGCCTGATCGTCAACTCGAGATCGAGGGGCGAGGTGAGGCCGGGTCGATCGAGCTGAGAGAGGGCACAGCTTCAACCGGTCGCGTGGTCAGGCTCTATTTCAGGGATCACAGGGAATCGTAACCGCACCACCGCATCAATCAGGTGCCAGGTACCTCGAGTAGCCTTTCAGCAGCGGTTTAAGCTTCATATCCTCTTTTACCACGTGGTCGAGCAGCCAGCTGCGCAGCAGTTCGGCGATTTCGTCTCCCTTGCCCTCGATTTCTGAGGGCTCTTCCCAGCTCTTCACCTGCTGGTGGATCTCGCCGATCTTCTCCATCAGCTTCTGGTGGTGCATCTTGTGTTCGGCATAGCCGGCATACTGGATCTTGAGCTGAAGCTTCTCTTCGTGTTCGAAGTGTTTCCTGGTGTAGCTCACCAGTTCATCGATGGCATATTTGAGATCTTCAAGGCTGTCTTCGGGGTGGGATAGTGAATGGGTCACCATATTGACCAGGCAGATCAGGTAGCGGTGTTCCATGTCGATCAGTTCATTGCCCAGACTGAGCTGCTCACGCCATTGAACGGTCATGTTGCCTCCTCGAAGAGGCCTGTTATTGGTTTGTCGATCTGCCAGGTCGCCTCTTAACCTGAACCGCTGTTTTTAGTATAGCGCTTCCTAAAGCGTTGTGTGGAACAGGCCCGACGGTCTCCGTTTCAAACGGATCGACTGAAAACCGTCGGGGCATTGGAAGCGTTAAGGTGGGCAGGTGCAGGCGGATCGCGAGGATTGAGCTGCACCTATAGCAGGGTCACTGGTTGGTGGTTGTTTCGCTGGAGGTGGCAGGGGCCTGGGTCTCCTGGGTGGTTTCGACGACAGGTTGTTCCTCCGCAACCGCCTCTTCAACAATCTCCGGTTCCGGTTCTTCGAACTTCTCGATCAGGATCAGGGCACCCAGCAGGGGATGATCCAGGTAGTGGAGTTCACCGCTGCGCATCTTGCGATGGGCCTGGAAGCGGTGGCCTGCCATCTTCTGCTCCAGGAGGGAGTCACCGGCTGAGGAGTAAGGGCTCTGTTGACGCAAAAGGAGGTCGAGATCGGCATGCAGGTAGCGGCCGAGACTGATGGTGACCGTACCCTCCAGCAGCGGCTGGTCGTAGATGTCCCTGGCTGACGAGCGCAGGTAGACCGGCAGCGCCATTTCACGTGGAAAACCGGGCTGGCGCCAGGCGAGGTGGGCGAGGGGTTGCAGGCGATCACCGCTGCGCTTGAGTCTCCTGGCATCAGCCGACAGTCTGTGTGACTCCCGGGGAAGCAGTTCCAGCAGAGTGGCGCCGGGAATGGCAGCGATATCACCCTGACCATCGAGATTCACCGCGTTGCTCCAGTCGGGTGTGCCGGGGTCATCCGGCCAGCTTTCGCCGCTGTCCGCTCCGGGCGCCTGCCGTGCGAAGACCACCAGCTCGATGTCGTATAACTGCTGGGACTCTTCGGTGGTTTCCTGGGCGGTCACGGACTGACTGCCCAGCAGCAGCCCCAGAAGCAGGGCGCTCAACAGGGTGGTGATTCTCATAGGGTGTTTCGCATTCATTGGTTGTACAGACTGCATTTTGCGACGTGGGGAAGTAAATGTATAGGGTCAGTTACGTCCGGCCACTTCATCGAGAAGGGTGGCGATCTGCTCGATACGCCTTTCACGATTTTCAAGGTCCCGGAAAAAGCGGATCTTTTCACCCCCGTCCAGTTTGTACTCCGTGGGGCGGGTCTGTATCAGGCGGATGATGTTTACCGGGTCGATCTTCGGCTGTCCATCGAAAAGGAGGCGTCCTCCCGCAGGTCCCGCCTCTATCTTGCGGATACCCATGGGATTGGCCTTGAGTTTCAGCTCGGTGATGCCGAAAAGGGCTTTTACCGGCTCCGGCAGCAGGCCGAAGCGATCGATCATCTCCACCTGCAGTTCCCGCAGCTCCTCTTTGGAAGCGCAGCTTGCGATGCGTTTGTAGAGGACCAACCGCGTGTGGACATCGGGCAGGTAGTCCTCGGGCAGCAGGGCGGGCAGTTGCAGGTCGATCTCTGCACCATGGTCCAGGGGGCGGTCCAGGTTGGGCTGCTGGCCAGACTTCAGGGCCTTTACCGCACGCTCCAGCATCTCCGTGTAGAGGGAGAAGCCGATTTCGTGTATCTGGCCACTCTGTTCGTCACCCAGCAGCTCCCCGGCACCACGGATCTCCAGGTCGTGGGTGGCGAGGGTGAAGCCGGCACCGAGGTTTTCCAGGGATTCAATCGCCTCCAGCCGCTTCTTGGCATCGGCGGTGAGGGTCTTTGGCGGCGGTGTGATCAGGTAGGCATAGGCGCGATGATGAGATCGTCCCACGCGGCCGCGCAGCTGGTGCAGCTGTGCCAGGCCCAGCTTGTCTGCGCGGTTGATGATAATGGTATTGGCACTGGGAACGTCGATTCCGCTCTCCACGATGGTGGTGCAGACCAGGATATTGAAGCGCTGGTGGTAGAAGTCGCGCATGATCGCTTCCAGCTCCCGCTCACGCATCTGGCCGTGGGCCACCTGGACGCGTACACCGGGCATCAGCTTCTCCAGCTTCGCCGCGGTGTTCTCGATGGTGCTCACCTCGTTGTGCAGGAAGTAGACCTGGCCGCCACGCTTGATCTCACGCTGGCAGGCCTCGGTGATGAGGGCATCGTTCCACTGGTTGATGAAGGTCTTGATCGGGTGACGGGCCGCCGGAGGGGTGGCGATGATGGAGAGGTCGCGCATACCCGACATGGCCATGTTGAGGGTCCTGGGGATGGGGGTGGCGGTGAGGGTGAGCAGGTCGACCTCGCTGCGCAGAGCCTTCAGTTTCTCCTTGTGACGCACACCGAAGCGGTGCTCCTCGTCGATGATTACCAACCCCAGGTTCTTGAATTTGACTGCATCTCCGAGAAGTTTATGGGTGCCTACCACGATATCGATGGTGCCGCCAGCCAATCCGTCCAGCACCTTCTGCTGCTGCTTGCCGGTGCGGAAGCGGGAGAGGCTCTCCACCTGTACCGGCCAGTCGGCGAAACGGTCGGTGAAATTATCATAATGCTGCTGTGCCAGCAGGGTGGTGGGGACCAGCACCACCACCTGCCGGCCACCCTGAACGGCGGTGAAGGCGGCGCGCATTGCCACTTCTGTCTTGCCGAAGCCCACATCGCCGCAGACCACCCGGTCCATGGGGTGATGGGACTCCATGTCCGAAACCACCGCCTCGATAGCCTGTTGCTGGTCAGGGGTCTCTTCGAACTCGAAGGAGGAGGCGAAGCTGGCATACTCCTCGCCCTGGGAGGGGAAGGCATAGCCCTCGTTGGCGGCGCGCCGTGCGTAGATCTCCAGCAGTTCAGCGGCGGTATCCCGCACCTGCTCGGCTGCCTTGCGCTTGATCTTCTCCCACTGGTCGCCACCCAGGCGATGCAGGGGGGCGTTCTCCGGCGAAGCGCCGGCGTAGCGGCTGATCAGGTGCAGCGAGGAGACAGGTACATAGAGCTTGTCACCCTTGGCGTACTCGAGGGTGAGAAACTCGGTCTGCATGCCACCCACTTCGAGGGTCTGCAGTCCGAGGTAACGCCCCACGCCGTGGTCCTCGTGTACTACCGGTGCCCCGGTATGCAGCTCGGTGAGATTGCGCACCACCTGCTCGGCATCCCGGTGTTTTGCCTTGCGACGACGCTCCTGGCGTACCCGCTCGCCCAACAGCTGGGTCTCGGTGATAACGGCAATGCCGTCCTGCTCCAGCCAGAGTCCCTGTTCCAGGGGGGCGACGGTCAGGTTCAGTTCCTGTTCCGAGCCGCAGAATGTCGCCCAGCTTTCCACCGGGGCAGGGCGGATACCGTAACCGCCCAGGGTGTCGCGCATCTGTTCACGTCGGCCGGCGCTCTCGGCCACGAACAGTACTCGGGGAGGGGCGGCATCAAGGAATGTCTTGAGTGCGCCCGCCGGGTCAGTGGCCCTGGGCTGAAAACTGAGCGGTGGCAGGCGCCGGGAATGGAAGTTGTGGAAGGCGCTGTAGCCTTTACTCCTGGACTCGATCTCGCTCCGCTGCAGCCTGATGGCGCTGCCCCGGTTCAGGTTGGCTGTCATCTCCTCGCTGTCGAGGTAGAGTCTTTCCGGCGGCAGCAGGGGACGTTCGCTGTCGTGACGGCGCTGTTCATAGCGCTCGGCAACCTGCTCGAGAAAACTGTCTGCCTCCGCCCGGGCATCCTCGTAGTGGATGGTGAGCAGGTTCTCCGGCAGGTAGTCGAACAGGCTGGCGGTCTCCTCGAAGAAGAGCGGGATGTAGTATTCAAGCCCTCCCGGCGCATTGCTTTCGGAGACTTCCCGGTAGATGAGGCTGCGCTGGGGATCACCCTCGAAACTGTTGCGGAACGCCTGGCGGAAGCGGGTTATGCCTGCCTCGTCCAGGGGAAACTCACGGGCTGGCAGCATCTCGATCCGTTCCACCTTGTCGATGGTGCGTTGGGTTTCGGGATCGAAGGTGCGTATGGATTCGATCTCTTCGTCAAACAGGTCAATGCGGTAGGGCAGGCTGCTGCCCATGGGAAAGAGGTCCAGCAGGGAGCCGCGTACCGCGAACTCGCCGTGGGCAATGACCTGGGAGACACACTGGTATCCGGCCTTCTCCAGGCGCTGCCGCATCGATTCCAGCGGCAGTTCATCACCGATACCGATGAGGAGGGAGTTTCCATCCAGGTAGGACCTGGGAGGCAGACGCTGCACCAGGGTGCTCACCGGTACAACCAGGACACCGCGCCGGATGCTGTTGAGACGGTAGAGCGTCAGCAGGCGCTGGGATATCAGCTCCGGCAGGGGAGAGAAGACATCGTATGGCAGGGTCTCCCAGTCCGGAAAAGAGAAGACCGGAATCTGCGCCTCAGCGAGGAAAAAAGCCAGGCTGCTCTCCAGGTGGGCTGCGCTCTGCATGTCGTTTGCCAGGACCATCAGCAGCCCCTCGTGACGCTGCGCTGCCGAGGCGATGGCGAGGGCGTCGCTCATGCCGTAGAGACGCCCCCATTGCAGCCGTTCCCCCGGCTGTTGTGGCAGGGGCGGATCGAGCGGGGAGGCGGTATTGGGACCTGGCTGGGACTGCATGGGATGGATCTTTCGTTTTCTCGATAGCGTGTTTACGGGGGGCGTATTCTCTCATAGCGCCTGGGGCACCGGAACCCGGATAACTGCCCCGGGAAGAAATTTATTCAATTGAAAATTCGCTCTTTTTTAGGGTGTAATGGGTGTTCAGCAGTTCGGTTGGGAAGCTTGGGGTTACGGTAATGCAACGCAAATCACTCCTCCTGCGCGCGGGATTGGCCATGAGCCTTATCATCGTGCTGGCTGTGCTCAGCATGCTCAGTTCCGTTTTTATCGTCAAGAATTCAGAAGGATTCGCCGCCGCCATCAACCAGGCCGGTACCCTGCGCATGCAGTCCTACCGCATCGCCAGCAGCCTGGTTCACAATGCCCTGCTGGCCTCCCTCTACGGCGGGGCAGTGACCGAGAAGCTGGTGGCGGAGTTCGAGAGCCGCCTCTTCAGTCCCCGTATTCACAACGTACTGATCAAGGGTGCCGATCCCTCGGTCCACAGCGCCTACCAGGCGGTGGAAGACCGCTGGCAGGAGAAGATGCACCCCCAGCTGGAGGCCTACCTGGAGATTGCACTCAGTGCCTCCATCGGGCCCCTGGACAGGGAACAGGCCCAGGAGCACAAGAATTTCTATCTCTCCAGCGTCGATGACTTCGTGGAGGATATCCACCACTTCGTGAAGACCCTGGAGATCGATGCCGAGAACAACAACCAGCAGTTGCGCATGATCCAGATAGTCTCCCTGGTGCTTATGCTGCTGGTGGCGGCGGTGAGTCTCTACCTGACCAAAAAGTACCTGCTCAATCCGCTGAAGGACCTGTTGAAATGTGCAGAGTCGGCCAGGGGCGGGGATTTCTCTGTGCGTAGCGGGCACCTGGGCGAGGATGAGTTGGGGCAGCTCGGTGCGGCGTTCGACGTGATGGCGGAAGATCTTTCCAAGTCCTATGCCGACCTGGAGGCGCGGGTTCAGGCCAAGACCGCGGATCTCAAACGAAGCAACCAGTCCCTGGAGCTGCTCTACAATATCTCCAAGCGGTTGAGCAGTGATACGCCCAATGTGACCGTCCTTGAAGCACTGATTCATGACGTTGAAAAGATCGTCGGCATCAAGGGCGGTTCAATCTGCCTGGGCGCTCCTGGCGATACCAGGGCCTACCGCCTGGCCTCCACCCATCCACTCGAGGATACCGGTGTGCCGGTGAAAGGGCTCGACTGCTCCGCCTGTATCGGTAACGGAGAGTCCCATCGAATGGAGGTCGTCACCGGGGACAACAGGCCGGTACAGCTCTTCACCACACCCATCAAGGACCAGGATCAGCAGTACGGTGTCCTGGTCGTCGAGCTTTGTGAGGATTGTAAAGGGCTGGAGGAGTGGCAGCAGCGGTTGCTGGAGTCCATTTCGAGCCAGATCGCCATCGCCATCAACATGTCGGAGAAGGCCTCCCAGCATCGCATGCTCTCCCTGCTGGAAGAGCGCAGCGTCATTGCCAGGGAACTGCATGACTCCCTGGCCCAATCCCTCTCCTACCTGAAGATCCAGGTGAGCCGGTTGGACAAGTCGATCCGCGAGGGTGAGGATAAAGAACGGACCCTGAGCATCAACGAGGGGTTGAGGAAAGGCCTCAATGGTGCCTACAGGCAGCTGCGTGAGCTGCTGGCCACCTTCAGGCTGCGGATAAGCGAGTCCGGGCTCAATGCGGCGATCGAGGACACGGTGAAAGAGTACCGTGAGCGAAGCGGTATCGAGATTGATCTCAATAACCGCATGGCCAACTGCAAGTTCAGCTCGAATGCTGAGATACACGTGATGCAGATCATCCGTGAGGCGCTCTCCAACGTTACACGCCATGCCAATGCGAGCTACGCCAAGGTGGACCTCGATTGCGACATGGATGGCCAGGTGAGCGTGAGGGTGGAGGATAACGGCATCGGAATCGATGATGAGCGTGATATGATGCTGCACTACGGGTTGCCCATCATGAAAGAGCGGGCCGAGTGGCTTGGTGGCTCACTGGAGATTGGTGAGTCCCCGGAGGGTGGCACAAGCGTCAAGCTGACATTCACCATCTCCGACTCGGAACAGACCCAGACAAGTGAAAAACTGATTAGAAGAATGCAACATGCCTGAGCAAGAGATCCACACAGTAATCGCCATCGATGACCATCCCCTGTTCAGAAAAGGGGTCTCCGACCTGATCGACATGGATGACTCCCTGTCTTTGATCGGTGAGGCGGCCAACGGCAAGGACGGACTGGAGCTGGTCAGGGAGCACAATCCCGATCTCGTTCTGCTGGACATCAACATGAAGGGGATGGATGGCCTCGAGACCCTGGAGGCGATCAAGAAACTGGACCTCGATTCCCGTGTGCTGATGCTCACCGTTTCCGACAACGACGAGGATGTTATCCATGCCCTCAGGATCGGGGCTGACGGCTACCTTCTCAAGGATATGGAGCCGGAAGATACCCTCAAATGCCTGAACAAGGCGGCACAGGGGCAGATGGTGATCAGTGAAAGACTGACCCAGCTGCTGGCCCAGGCCCTGAGAGGTGAGAAGAGCGTCAAGAAATCCCCCGCCGAGTGCGATTTTACCGACCGTGAACGGGAGATCCTGGGCCTGATCGCAAAGGGAATGAGTAACAAGCTTATCGCCAGGGAGCTGGATATCTCCGACGGTACCGTCAAGGTCCACGTCAAGCACCTGCTCAAGAAGATGGGGCTCCATTCAAGGGTGGAGGCCGCTGTCTGGGCGTTGAAGAATCTCTAACCGGGATATCACCCTGGGCATACGGCCCGCTAGCCGACACCCCCAGACGCCCCGATCTTCACAATGATTCGGTCGATCATTTCGACGATCTCGCGGGATAGCGGCTCAATCCTCTCATACAGAAGCTCTGCCTCTACACGTTCACCCGCCTCATTGAGATCGATGATACGCCCGATGATCTCGTGCATTTCCGCGTGCGGTTTCTCGAGATCTTTCATCTCGGGAATATCGCCGTAGTGTTCAAGGCCCGATGCGTAGTACCACTTGCCGAAGACGCATTCACGGTGCGAAACTGCCTGTTCCCGGGTCATCCCGACACTGCCATCGAGATAGGAGCGCAGACGGCCGCGCCAGGCGAGGTGAGCGGATTTTGCCAGGTAAAGCTCGTTGATCCCCGAGGTTTGGAACCTGGACATCAGGTTGCCGAGTTCCTGGATCTCGCCACTGATCTCGGTCATCGCCCGGACTGTTGAACTGGCCGCATGACTGGTCCGGTCGGCGGAAGTGGCGATATTCGTTATGTTCCGGTCCATATCGACCGCGACATGGCTCTGTTCTTCGGATGCCGTGGCTATCTGGCTGCTCATGTCGGCAATGGTTTCAACGGCGCTGACGATAACATCCAGTGCTGAGCCTCCGCCTGCAGTCTGGGTAACGCTCTCCTGGGCCTGCGCCTTGCTGCGTTCGATAACGGTGACCGCACGCTCGGCCTGGCCCTGCAACCGTTCGATGATATGCCGAATCTCCTCTGTCGATTGCTGCGTGCGTTGTGCCAGGGTTCGCACTTCGTCAGCCACCACGGCAAAGCCACGACCCTGCTCGCCGGCCCTGGCCGCCTCGATCGCGGCATTCAGTGCCAACAGGTTGGTCTGCTCGGCAATGCCCTTGATCACCTCGAGGACCTGGCCCACCTCTTGGGCATCACTGTCCAGCTGGTTCATGACCGTGGCGGCCTCTTCGATGCGCTGGGCCATGCTCTCTATACTGTCTATTGTGCGATTTACCACCTGGCGCCCGTTATGGGCCTCCCGGTCGGCTCGTTCTGCCGCTTCTGCCGCATGGGTGGTGTTTCTCGCAACCTCCTGCACGGTAGCCGCCATTTGATTCATGGCCGTTGCAACCAGGTCGAGCTCTTCCTGCTGCCTTAAGACCCCTTTATTGGTCTCATCCAGTTCATTGGAAATGGTCGAGATGTCCTGGCCCACCCTCATCGCTGAGTGGGCTACCCCGTCGATCATCTCGCCGACATGTTTAAGCATGTCGTTGTATGAGCTGAACATCTGTCCAACTTCATTGTTCGTGTCGACGATGCGGATTTTCTTCGAAAAATCGCCACTTCCGACCTGCTGGAGATGGCTGCTTAGTTCGTTGATCTCATCCATCAGCACCGATAGTCCGAAGATACGGCCCAGTACCACCAGAAGTATGATGATAAGCGTCATGGCCATTGCCAACTGCTGCAACCATATTGATTCGCTGTCGCCGTTGTCCATGCCGAAATAGATACTCACCAGCGAGACCAGGGCGCAGAGGAAGATAAGGGTGTAGGAGAACGCAAACTGAGAGCGGATAGATTTCAAACCCAGTTTCGCAAAGAGGAGACGAAGAACGTGAGCAATCTGACGTTTCATGTCGATTCCAACGATTTGTATTTATCTTCAATTCTAACTGAAACGCTGAGACTCTGTGGCCAAAGCACTGGCCAGGAAAAATATCTTTAACAATCATTGCGTTGTGTCATCAAGTGCTTCGCTTGTCTTGTTTTTTTGATTCCTCATTCGAAAAAAGTGGTTTACCGGCATGACGCTTTCAGCTTGATTTAAGGTTGGATTGTTAATCTTTCCTTCAACTGTTGGAGGAGAGCATCATGAACAAGCAAACCGGGATCAAAGTCTGGGGGCTGCCAGTCAGGGTCTTTCACTGGACCCTTGTGGTTGCCTTCTTTCTCTCTTATCTCACCGAGGATGATTTCCTGACACTGCACACCGTTGCTGGTTACCTGGTCTGTGGATTGGTCCTGTTTCGGCTTTCCTGGGGGCTTGTCGGTGACAGGCATGCCCGTTTCTCGTCATTCGTAAAGCATCCCTCGTCGATTATTACCTACCTGGGGGATATCGCGGCGTTCAGGGCAGAGCGTCATCTCGGGCACAACCCGGCTGGCGGGGCAATGGTTGTGGCACTGCTCATGATGCTCTCGGTCACCCTGTTTACAGGCATGGCGGCCTATGGAGCAGAGCAGCTTTCCGGGCCTCTCGCCGGACTCATGTCAGGACTCCCGTACACCGTGGGCAAAGCGGCCGAGGAGGTTCATGAGTTTTCTGCCAATTTCACCCTGCTGCTGGTTGCACTGCATCTGGTCGGTGTTCTGGTCGCCAGTCTGCAACACCGTGAGAACCTGGTCAGATCGATGATTACCGGGCGCAAAAGACCCTGAACAATCCCTGGAGAAGATGATGAAAGCTTACATAACGGCAATGACTTCCATCTGCCTGGCATACACCCTGTCGGTTTCTGCGAGCCCCGTCACCGACTCCCTGTTGGCGCAATACGCTGTCGAGGGGAAGGGGGAGATGAGTGCCGAATCGGGAAAGTCACTCTGGAATGAGGCGTTTGCCAATCCCAGGAGTGGTGACCAGCGCAGCTGTGCGACCTGTCATACAGCTGATCCGAGAGCGGAAGGAGAGCACAAGCGCACGGGCAAGCGGATAGAACCGATGGCACCGAGCGTCAATGCAAAAAGGCTGACCGATGGAAAGAAGATCGAGAAGTGGTTCAAGAGAAACTGCAAGTGGACCCTGGGCCGGGAGTGCACGGCCAGTGAAAAGGGCAGTTTCATTCTGTACATCGAATCCCTGTGAATGGAGGAGTTGATATGAAATCGAAAATACCGGTGATGATGATAGTTGTTTCGGCGGCTCTGCTGGCAACGGCAGGGGTTGCGTTGGGTGACCGCGATGAACACGAATACGAGCGGGGGCGTGGACATGAGCAGGAGCACGGTTTCTTCAACAGATGGTTTGCAGGAGAGCGTGATGATGACAATATCCGCAATCCGGAGTCAGATCTCTATGTCCGGGAGTGTGGCAGCTGTCACTTCCCCTACCAGCCTGGCCTGTTGAGTGCCCAGCCGTGGGATAGGATCATGTCGACCCTGGATGAGCATTTTGGCGAAAATGCCGAATTGCCTGAAGATGATCAGTCACAGATTCGCAACTACCTGCTGGACAATGCGGCAGGCCGTATGAACAGCGGTCTCTCCAACAAGATCATTGCGGCACAGAAGGGCCAGACCATGCCTATCAGGATCAGCGAAACCCGTTATTTCAGATATGAACACAGCGAAATACCCGCAAGAATGGCCGAGGCCAATCCCCAGGTGAAGTCGTTCAGTAACTGCGACAGTTGCCATTTGCGGGCAAAGCAAGGCCTGTACGATGAGGATTACGTGAAAATTCCCGGCTTTGGCAGATGGGATGATTAGGTTATGGTTTCAGCATGAGATCAACACTCTTAGTACTAGCTCTTATCTCGATCATCGCACTTTCCAACGCGGTGCTGGGAGATGACGACTACTACGACCATATGCAGGTCCGTCGGTTGGTCGAGGAGGGAAAGATAAAACCCCTTCAGGAGATTCTCCTGAAGGTGGGTGATGGCGAACGTGTGAATATCCTCGAAGTGGAGATGGAGCGTGAAGATGGCCGCTATATCTATGAGATCGAGATGCTGGGCAAGGATGGCCGGGTGTGGGAGATGGAGATCGATGCCGTCACCGGCGAAACCGTAGAGTATCACCTGGAGGATTGATCCGTGCGGTTGTTACTGGTGGAAGATGACATGGAGCTTGCGGGATCCCTGAAGAAGGAGCTGGAGCGGCGGGGGTTCGCGGTCGACTCGGCGGATAACGGGGTCGATGGCGAGATCATGGGTGATCTTGAACCCTATGACCTGGTGGTTCTCGATCTCGGCCTGCCACGGAGGCCGGGACTGGAGGTTCTCCGCAACTGGCGGGAGAAGGGAAACGGCATGCCGGTGATCATTCTCACCGCCCGGGATGCCTGGCACGAACGGGTGGACGGTTTCAAGGCGGGTGCCGACGACTATCTCGGAAAACCATTTCACGTAGAGGAGCTGGCCGTAAGAATCCAGGCACTTATCAGGCGCAGCCATGGAAAGAGTGGCGAGGCACTGGAGGTTGGGGGCCTGGTACTGGATGAAGAGCGGCAGCAGGTCACGCTGCCTTCAGGCGACTTGCATCAACTGACAGGCACCGAGTTTCGCCTGTTGCGATACTTTATGCTGAACCCGGGCAGGGTGCTCTCCAAGACGCGACTTACCGAACATGTCTACGAGCAGGACTTCGACCGGGACAGCAACCTGATCGAGGTATACGTCCGTCGCCTGCGGGAGAAGCTCGGGCAGGCACGTATAGAGACCCGGCGAGGCCAGGGCTACCTGTTCGTGGAGGAGAAGTCGTGAGATCCCTCGAACGGCGCCTGCAGTTGGGATTGGGGCTGAGCCTGGCCCTTCTGACCCTGGCGATGCTAATCATAGGTAGCCAGTCGCTAGGTACCCTCACAGAGAACTTCATGGTGTCCCGCCTGGAACACGATGCTGAATCTATACTGGGTGCAATGGAGGTTTCGTCCGGGAAAACACAACTCAACTGGCATCGTATAGATCAACTCTATTCTCGCCCCTTTTCCGGACACTATTTCGCCATCCGTTTTCCTGACGGTACACAGCTCACCTCGAGATCCCTCTGGGACCAGCGCCTGGATTTTCCTCTCCTCTCCACGGGTGAATCCCGGCGTCTGCACGGAAAGGGCCCTTCAGACCAGTCGGTACTGATGCTTGCGGGCGGTTTCAGCAAGTCAGGAGTCGATTTCACCCTCGCCGTGGCAGAAGACCTGACCCCCCTTGAGCAGGACAGGGATCGTTTCATACAGTGGTTCCTGCTCCTTGCGGCGGTCGGATTTTTCGGTCTGCTCGCGCTGCAGGGTTTTGTCGTCAGGCGTACCCTCAGACCACTTGAAGGGGTAAGGGACGAGATACGTCTTCTGCAGGAGGGTCGCACGGGAAAACTGTCCGAGGATGTACCTGCTGAGATACTGCCCCTGATCCGGGAGTTCAACCAGTTACTGTTGTTGATGAACCAGCGGCTGGAGCGTTCGCGAAACGGGCTGGGCAACCTGGCTCACGCACTCAAGGGGCCGCTGAATCTGCTGACCCAGTATATCGATGCCAGGCTGGAAGAGGGGAGTGACAAGAAGGTCGCTGCAGCGGGAAGGCAGGTGGAGAGAATCAGGGTGCTCATGGCACGGGAACTCAAGCGTGCGCGGTTTGCCGGCAGTGGGCTCTCCGGTGTCCGGTTCAATCCAGCGGACGAACTGCCGGACCTGGTTGCAGTACTCCAACAGGTACACGACAAGCGGAACCTGGATATCCGATTTCAGATCGATGGCGATCCGGTGCCCTTTGGTGACAGGGAGGATATGCTTGAACTGCTCGGAAACCTGCTTGATAACGCCTGCAAGTGGGCTGTATCGCAGGTTGATTGCATAGTCCGGGTAGAAGAGGGCGTATCGTTCCATGTGGAGGATGATGGAAAGGGGCTTGGCCAGGCGCAGATTGAGCAGCTCATTCAGAGAGGATCGCGACTCGATGAATCAGTGGAAGGGCATGGTCTCGGCTTATCCATCGTCAACGACATCGTCAAGCTCTACGGCGCAGAACTCACGTTCGAGAAATCAGCGCGACTGGGTGGCCTGGCAGTAAGGGTCCATTTCCCATCCCCGGTATAGAGAGATACTGCACGCAAATCAGCCGGGCATTTCCGCTTGGGAAGCCATACCCCGCCCTTGGGAACGGGGTATGGCCCAGGTCGGTTGCTTCAGTCCGCCACTACAAGCCCGCTCGGCACGGTCTCTGGCAGTGAGTGCATCAGGTTCAGGCTGTCCGGATCGGTGAGGGCATTCAGAAACGCCATCAGCTGATCGACCTGCCTGTTGGAGAGCGCGAAGGGTTTCAGTTCGTTCGCCTCCTCGATCGCCATCATGGTGTTGACGTCATCAAGGGCGATGAAATCCAGTGCATCCAGGTCCGGGCGTGAAGGCAACACGACCTGTGAGCGGTCATAGTTTCTGAGACTTTTCGGGACATTGATATGGTGTTCGACCATGGCGCGCAGGGTTCGGAATGCACCGTTGTGTCCGTAGGGTGCCGTCAGTGCCACGTTTCTCAGGGGAGGGGTCTTGAACTTGTAGCGATCGGAGACAAGGCCGGTGGCATTTTTACGTCCAAAATCATCATGACCGCTGGAGCCGTCGCCAAAGTTGGGTCCCGGTCCTACGGGGGGGACGCCGATGGCATGAAACTGGTGATCGGTAAGGAACTTGCCCGAATGGCACTGGGCGCAGTTCTGACCGTTACGGTCGCCCTTGAAGAAGATCTTCATGCCCTTGATGGCATCTTTGCTCATGGCGCCTTTCTCTCCCCGCAGGTAGCGATCGAAAGGTGTGTTGTCGGCTCTCCAGGCGATCGCCTCGAAGGCGCCCAGGGCGTTGGCTACATGGACGATGGTGATATCTTCAGCGCTGTGCACATCGTCAAATACCGCCTGGAACTGTTCAACGTATTCGGGGATCTCCCGCAGGCGTCCGACCAGAAGATCCCAGACGCCACCCGGTGCCGCGATATTGTCCATGCCGATTGCCCTGGCATCCCCAACTGGATTTTCACCCGCGTGTCCCGCCATTTCGACCGGAGAGGTCATTGGGAAGATGGACTGGGCCGCGAGTGCCGATTCAACGCCGCTGGGAAAATCCAGTCCGACAGGGGTCGTGTATCCGCTGGGTTGTGAGGGATCCCTGGCAACGCGACCGTCATGAAACATCTTGTCATATTCGTAGGCGCCCAGGTTGAAGACCGGTGGCGCGTTACGGGGTACCCGCGCCTTCACAGACATCTCACCCTCTCCAGGAGTACGGCTGCGACCAAGCCCGACGCCACCTTCGCCAAGGGGGAGGGAGAGCCCATCACCCGTGTCGGTCAGGGAGTGGTGGCAGGTACCGCAGGAGTTGTTCTTGTTGCCACTCAGGATCTTGTCATAGAAAAGGTTTTTTCCCAGTTCGACCTTGGCTTCGGAGTGCTGCTGAAAATCCTGCTCCGTTATGGGGATTGGACGGTCCTGCCATTTTCTGAACTTCTTTGATGGTTTCTCTTTCAGGAAAACGAAGCCGGCGTTTGCATCCACGGTTGTGGCCAACAAGAGAGCCGCCACTACGCTCCTGCTAATTGTACTTCTGTTCATGTCAATGCACCTGCAATAGATTCTTTTTCTGTTGTGTATCTGGGTTCATAAGCACTGCCGGTGGATCGACGCTTCACATACGATCTCCCTTGGCTGGCAGACTCAATGGACAATCACAGATTCCGTACAAAGCCATTCTCGCAATGATCACTTCTGTTATTAGTCGTTTAAGTCGTAAGTGAAACTATAAAGAGCCTCTGGAGAGGGTGCATTTCATACAATGTATTTTTTTGTAAAAGGGACGGTCAGTGGCTGGAAACGAGCCGGAAGAGACCAGCGTCTGGACCGTTTTTTAAAATCAACCCATGTCTTGAAGACGGGAGGGCAGGTTATCTACAAGTAGGTAGATAACCTGGTCTGGATAGGCCTGCAAGCCAAACTCCCCTAACTCTATGTTTTTCTGACAATATGACAGATATATTGTGGAAAACCCCAATAAATATCGTAAAAACACCAGGAAAATTCCCATCGAACTACCTACATATGGGTACCCCCAAATGGGGTGTTTGAACTGCCCGGATACCCAATATTATCTTTGAATATCAGTAAGTTAGAATTTCGTTTTTGATTGAAGTCAAAGGTTTTTTGACGTCCGGGAGGGATAATTCTGCTCAATGTAAGGAGCAGTTGAGTGCAGACTTCAATCAGCCGTACCCAGTTTCTCAGAGGTGACCTGACGGGCCGCAGTGTGCCCATCAGGCCACCGTGGGCATTGGCTGAAGCGCTTTTCGTCGAGAAGTGCACCCGTTGCGACAAGTGCCGGGAAGCCTGCATCGATGGCCTGATCGTCAACGGGCAGGGCGGCTTCCCCCAGATGGACTTTACCCGGGGTGGCTGCGATTTTTGCAGTGATTGTGTGGCGGTGTGTGAGCCCGAGGCACTCTATCGTCCCAGCAAAGAGGCCGAACCCTGGTCGCTTGGTGCAACCATTCTGAAATCCTGTCTCTCACTCAACGGTGTCACCTGCCGCTCCTGCGGCGATGTCTGTGACACGCGTGCAATCACTTTTTCTCTCCAGGTCGGGGGCAGGGCCAAGCCGGTGATTGATCTCGTTCGATGCAACGGCTGCGGTGCCTGTCTCTCGGTTTGTCCAGCAAAAGCAGTAGAAATTTCCAATAACAGTACACGCGAAGAAACCGCGTAAAGGGGGCTTAAGGCAGATGAATGTGTGCAGCGCAATCGTACATGCGAAACCTGAAAATGCAGTGCGGGTTTCTGCTTGTTTGGAAGAGTTTCCAGGCGTCGAAGTCCACGGAGGACAGGATGTGGGAAAACTCATAGTAACGGTGGAAGGCGGCGAGGATGAAGCTCTGGCCGACACCATGGCTAAGTTTGGTGATGTTGAAGGTGTAATCAACACCGTCATGATTTATCACTACAACGGGGAAGAAGCTGATCTCGAGGAGGTAATCCAGTGAAACTAACAAGGCGTGACTTTGTAAAAAGCAATGCGGTTGCAGCAGCAGCTGCCGCGGCGGGCGTGACGCTGCCTGCTATCAAGACCGCTACCGCAGCCGAAGGTGACGATCTGCGCTGGGACAAAATTGCCTGTCGCTTCTGCGGCACAGGCTGTTCTGTACTGGTGGGCGTTAAAGACGGCAAGATGATGGCGAGCCAGGGTGATCCCGACGCTCCCGTGAACAAGGGTCTGAACTGCATCAAGGGCTATTTCCTGCCCAAGATCATGTACGGTAAGGACCGTCTCACCCAGCCATTGCTGCGTAAGAAGAATGGCGTTTACGACAAGAACGGCAACTTCGAGCCCGTCTCCTGGGACGAAGCGTTCAAGACCATGGCCGAGAAGTGGGTTACCGCCCGTAAGAAAGGCGCAAAAGGTATCGGCATGTTCGGTTCCGGTCAGTGGACAGTCTGGGAAGGCTATGCCGCTTCCAAGCTGCTGAAAGCCGGTTTCCGTTCCAACAGCCTGGAGCCCAACGCCCGTCACTGCATGGCTTCCGCTGTGGCGGCATTCATCCGTGGTTTCGGTATCGATGAGCCAATGGGTTGCTACGATGACCTTGAGCACGCTGATGCATTCGTACTCTGGGGCGCCAACATGGCAGAGATGCACCCCATTCTCTGGTCCCGCCTGACGGATACCCGTCTGACCAAAGAGGGTTGCGAGGTCCATGTGCTCTCCACCTTCGAGCATCGTTGCTACGAATTGGCTGACAACGGCATGGTGTTCGCACCTCAGACCGACCTGGCGATCGCCAACTATATCGCCAACTACATTATCCAGAACAATGCCTATAACAAGGACTTCCTGGACAAGCACGTCAACTTCACCAAGACCGCCACCGACATCGGTTACGGCCTGCGTGCCACGGATCCGCGTGAAAAGGCAGCCAAGAACCGCAACAGTGGCAAGCTGACCAAGATCTCTTTCGAAGAGTATGCAAAAGAGGTTGCTCCTTACACCCTGGAGAAGGCGAGCCAGATGTCCGGTGTTCCCAAGAAGAACCTGGAGCGCCTGGCCAAGACCTATGCCGATCCAAACAAGAAGGTCACTTCTTTCTGGACCATGGGTATGAACCAGCACACCCGCGGTGTGTGGATCAACGGCCTTGTCTACAACATCCACCTGTTGACGGGTAAGATCGCCGAGCCGGGCAATAGCCCGTTCTCCCTCACCGGCCAGCCTTCCGCATGTGGTACCGCGCGTGAAGTGGGTACCTTCACCCACCGTCTGCCCGCGGACCTGGTGACCAAGAAGGACGCTCACTGCAAATTCGCAGAGAAGGTCTGGAAACTGCCTGCCGGTACGATTCCACGTGCCAACGGTAAGACAGACGGTGCCGATCAGAGCGATATCAGCGGCAAGCCCATGGGCAAGACCCTGATTCACGCGGTTGCCATGCACCGTGCCCTGAAAGACGGTGTGATGAATACCTTCTGGGTCATGTGTAACAACAACATGCAGGCCGCGGCCAACATCAACGACGAGTCCTGGCCTGGCTGGCGTAACCCGGATAACTTCATCACCGTTTCCGATCCCTACCCGACAGTATCCGCACAGGCTGCTGACCTGATCCTGCCTACCGCCATGTGGGCCGAGAAGGAGGGTGCCTACGGTAACGCCGAGCGTCGTACCCAGTTCTGGCGTCAGCAGGTCAAGGCGCCGGGTGATGCCAAGTCCGACCTGTGGCAGGTGATGGAGTTCGCCAAGTACGTCAAGGTTGAAGATGTATGGCCTGCGGACCTGATCGCCAAGATGCCTGAGTATGCCGGAAAGACCCTGTTCGACGTGCTGTACGCCAACGGTGAAATCGACAAGTTCCCGGTTCAGGAGGTCAAGGACTCCGACGGCAACGTCTACGAGAACGACGAGATGGCACACTTCGGCTTCTATCCGCAGAAAGGTATCTTCGAGGAGTATCGTCTGTTCAACACGGCTGACAATATCCCGAAGAAGGGTCACGAAATGGCCGACTTCGACACCTATCACAAGGTACGCGGTATGCGTTGGCCTGTGATCGATGGCAAGGAGACCCTGTGGCGTTTCCGCGAAGGCTACGATCCCCATGTACCTGCCGGTGCAGGCATGAAGTTCTACGGTAAGCCAGACGGCAAGGCCAATATCATCTCCGCTCCCTTCGAGCCTGCAGCCGAGGCGCCGGACAAAGAGTACGATCTGTGGCTCTGCACCGGTCGTGTACTCGAGCACTGGCACTCCGGTTCCATGACCCAGCGTGTCGAGGAACTGCACCGTGCGGTACCTGACGCGGTGGTCTTCATGCATCCGAAAGATGCCAAGAAGCGCCGTTTGCGCCAGGGCGCCATGGCCAAGCTGCAGACACGTCGCGGCGAGGTGGTGGCACGGGTCGAAACCCGTGGTCGCAACCGTGTGCCCGAGGGCCTCATCTTCATCCCCTGGTTCGATGCGAGCCGGTTGGTGAACAAGCTGACCCTTGACCAGACTGATCCGATCTCCAAAGAGACGGATTACAAGAAGTGCGCGGTCAAGGTGGTCAAGGCGTAAACGGTTGGATTCCGGCCCCAGTGGTACCGGGCCGATTTCTGAACTTGGAAAGGGTACCGAATCGATAACAGTGAAGTAGAGAGATGTCAGATTCAGGTAATGGTCAAGAGAGAGGCGTCAACCGCCGGCAGTTTCTGAGCAATACGCTCAAGGCCGCCTGTGGGATGGGGTTGATCGGTATCGGTCTCGGATTCTATTCGAGACAGGCCGACTCCCTGCCAGCCATGGCAATCCGTCCGCCGGGAGCGATTCCGGAGGAGGATTTCCTGGGCGCCTGTATCCGCTGTGGGTTGTGCGTGCGGGATTGTCCCTACGACATACTCAAGCTGGGTCAGCTGGGTGATGAAGTGCCGACAGGCACGCCGTATTTCACCGCCCGCACCGGCCCGTGCGAGATGTGCGAGGACATCCCCTGCGTTCCGGCCTGCCCGACCAACGCCCTGGACCACAATCTCACCGACATCAATGATGCGCGGATGGGACTTGCAGTTGTTGTGGACCAGGAGACCTGTATCGCGTTTCTCGGACTGCGCTGTGAGGTTTGCTTCAACATCTGCCCGATCAGGAGTGATGCCATTTCGCTGGAGTATCTCCACAACGACCGTTCAGGCAAGCATGCACTGTTTATTCCAGTGGTGCATTCCGAAGCCTGTACGGGTTGTGGTCTCTGTGAGAAGGCATGCATCCTCGAAGAGGCGGCAATCAAGATCTTCCCGACCCACCTGGCGAAGGGAGAGCTTGGCAAACACTATCGACTCGGCTGGGAAGAGAAGGAGAAAGCAGGCAAGTCACTGGTGGCACCGGACATAGAGCACCAATACAACCTTCCTGAAGGGGTGCGCTATGAACTGCAGGGAGAAGGGTTGATCATCGAGGACCCGAAAGGCAAGAAAGAGGTGCCTTTCTCGTCCAATCCGCTGGACACCCTGAACCGTGGACTGGAGGGTAAAGATGGCTAAGCAAGCAGTAGGCGCAGAAGCCGTAGCACTCAAGGGCTGGTTTGGAGCCCACAAGTGGTTGATCCTCCGTCGTGTCAGCCAGTTGGGTATTCTGGCGCTGTTCATTGTCAGCCCGTACCTGGTGGATCGTCTTGAACGTGAGACTTGGCTCGTGAAGGGTAACCTGGCCGCCAGCATGACGCTGGATGTGCTGCCCCTGACCGATCCCCATATCTTGCTGCAGGCGATACTGGCAGGTGTCGAGCCGCACACGGAAGCCATCATCGGCGTGATTATTGTAATCGCCTTCTACCTGCTGGTAGGGGGACGGGTCTACTGTTCGTGGGTATGCCCGGTCAACATGGTTACTGATCTCGCTGCCTGGTTGCGCCGGAAACTGGGTATCAACACCCCGTCCCATCTCGCACGCAATACCCGCTACTGGATGCTGGGCCTGACGCTGGTCCTGCCCCTGGTTACAGGTTCCATCGTGTGGGAACTGGTCAACCCCGTCTCCATGATGTTTCGCGGCATCGTGTTCGGTCTGGGCATGGCCTGGGTGCTGATCCTGGGGATCTTCCTGTTCGATCTGTTCGTCAGCAAGGATGGCTGGTGCGGTCGACTCTGCCCGGTAGGTGCGTTCTACAGCCTGCTGGGCAAGCGCAGTCCGCTGCGCGTGGTCGCCGCCGAGCGTGCATCCTGTGACGACTGCATGGACTGTTTTGCTGTCTGCCCCGAGTCGCGGGTGATCAAGCCTGCACTCAAAGGGGCGGAGCAGGGCATAGGTCCTGTCATTCTCGACGCCAACTGTACCAACTGCGGCCGCTGCATCGATGTATGTGCAAAGGACGTATTCCAGTTCGGCAACCGCTACGCCAAAGACGAGGTTAACAAAGCATCGGAAGCCAAGGGCCACACCCAGCACAGCATGAGTGGTCGGGCCTGAGGTTTTTACTGGGAGTTTATATTTTCAAACACAGTGTTTGATGGAGATAAAGATGAAGAAATCAATACTTACCCTAATGGTTGTACTGGCGACGTTCCTGTTCTCCAGCGCAGCTTTCTCGGGCGTTGAGTTCCTGCGTGGTAACCAGGAGATCGATGCGCCATCCAAGGCGCCTGACAAGCGTAAGCAGGAGATCGTGAAAGGCGCGTTTGATCGCAGCTACAAGATCCAGCCGCCCATGATCCCTCACAAGATCGACAAGGAAGAGATCAACCTGAAGGTGAATACCTGCATGAAGTGCCACTCCGCCAAGACCTACAAGGCGAAGAAGGCACCCAAGGCAGGCGACAGCCACTACGTTACCCGTGACGGAAAGACCCTGGACAAGGTCGCCAGCCGTCGCTACTTCTGCAACCAGTGCCATGCGCTTCAGCTGAACGCGGCACCGTTGGTTGAGAACAGCTTCGTAGGCGCGAAGTAAGGGTAATTGGCAACCGCTGGTCGCCCCTGTTCGTACCGGTTGTAGCAGGCCGGTGCGGCCAGGGGGGGCGTAATCATAAAGTGAACCGCACGATCCAGTGCAGAGTCAGTAAGTCAGATTGGGAATTATTATGAGTAATGGGGCAAAGCGTGGGGTATTCAAGACCCTAATCATAGGCATCGTTTTGGGTATTATCCTCTGGGGTGGTTTCAATACCGCGATGGAGGCGACCAACACCGAAACGTTCTGTATCTCCTGCCATGAGATGGAATCCACGGTCTACCAGGAGTTGCAGGAAACCATTCACTTCACCAACCGTACCGGTGTACGTGCAACCTGCCCGGACTGCCATGTTCCCAAGGAGTGGATTCACAAGATCGTGCGCAAGATCCAGGCCAGTAACGAGCTCTATCACAAGATGCTGGGTACCATCGATACGCCGGAGAAGTTCGAGGCCAAGCGCCTTGCGATGGCTGAGAACGTCTGGCGGGCGATGAAGAAGACCGATTCACGGGAGTGCCGCAACTGTCACAAGTTCCAGTCCATGGACCTGGACAAGCAGGACAGCCGCAGTTCCGAGGCCCACGATCCCCACTATTGGGATGCAGTGGATGGGATCGAGCCCAAGAAGACCTGTATCGACTGTCATAAGGGTATCGCTCACAGCCTGCCCGAAGGTTATGACCCGGCAGAAGATGAAATGGCCGCTGAAGGTTAATGCCGCTTAATGCCAGCGGGTATTCGTTTTTCGTAATCTGAGACAATGGCCCGGTGGAACACCTCTGCCGGGCTATTGTATTTTCAGGCCAAACGGCAAAGAATGGGGATCCTTGCAAAGGGATGCAAAAGTGGGATTGACACATGGCTGAGCTCATCGACCGCTTTGGTCGCAAGATCGAATATCTCCGGCTCTCGGTGACGGATCGTTGCGATTTTCGTTGTTTCTACTGTATTCCCAAGGGATTCAATGATTTCACCGACCGCGACGATCAACTCACTCTGGATGAGTTCGTCAGGCTGATCCGGCTGTTCAGCGAACTGGGTGTCAGCAAGCTCCGCTTCACCGGTGGGGAACCCCTGGTACGACGCGACATCGTCGAGATGGTGCAACGGATCGGTGCGCTTCCGGGTATCGAAGACCTCTCCATGAGTACCAATGCCTCGCAACTGGCGAAACATGCCAGGACCATTCGTGAGGCCGGCGTCAGTCGTCTCAATGTGAGCCTGGATACCCTGAAGCCGGATCTATTCAAACAGATAACCCAGGGCGACCTGGAGAAGGTCATCGAAGGGCTGATGGCTGCCAGGGAAGCGGGCTTTCATCCCATCAAGATCAACATGGTTGTGATGCGTGATCTCAATTTCGACGAAGTTGGCGACATGGTCGATTTCTGCCTGCAGAACCGGTTCACGCTGCGCTTTATCGAGACCATGCCGGTGGGTGAGGCAGGTCAGAATGCAAGGGATCGCTACGTCAGCCTGAAAGAGGTCCGGGAGATGCTGGAGCGGCGTTTCGAACTGGAACCGGCCAGGATGACCGGAGCGGGACCGGCAAAATATCTGAAGGTTGTGGGTGGTCGCCTCAAGATCGGTTTCATCACCCCGATGTCCCAGCACTTCTGCGAGGACTGCAACCGGGTACGTCTCTCTTCAGAGGGAACCCTCTACCTCTGCCTTGGTCAGCAGGACAAGCTGGAGTTCCGCCCCCTGCTGCGGCAGGATCTCAGCGACGACGAAATCAAGGACGCAATCAGGGAAGCGATAAATCGCAAACCCGAGAAGCACGAATTCAACGATAACCCCGACCAGGTGGTCAGGGTCATGTCCATGACGGGCGGTTAGCCACTGTTTGGTTGCCGGGTCAATAGATTCAGGGCAGAACTTTCTTGTAGGGTTTTACGCTGACGCTGGCGAAAACGCCAGTGAGCGTATAGGGATCGTTTTCAGCCCACTCCTTGGCCGCTTCCAGGCTTTCGAATTCAGCGACAACCAGGCTGCCGGTGAAGCCCGCCGGCCCCGGGTCTTCGCTGTCTATGGCCGGGTGCGGGCCGGCGATCAGCAGGCGCCCCTCTTCCTGTAGCGCTATCAGCCGCTCTAGATGCTCAGGACGGGCTGCAAGTCTTGCTTCAAGACTGTCTTCACGGTCGGTTCCCATGATGGCGTAGAACATTCAGGTCTCCTCGGGTGTTTCTTCGGTGTGCTCCACGTAGCGGGCCATGTAGAGCGCCTGGAGAATGACGAAAAGAAAGGTGAGGCCCATCATGCCGAAGAGTTTGAAGTTGACCCAGGTCTCCTCGGAATAGTTGAAGGCCACGTAGAGATTCAGCGCGCCCATTGCAATAAAGAAGAGTCCCCATGCCATGTTGAGTCGGGGCCAGATCTGCTGTGGCAGCGTGACGGCGTGGGACATCATGCGTTCGACCAGGCTCTTTTTGCCGATGAACTGGCTGCCGATAAAGGCCAGGGCAAACAGCCAGTTCACCACGGTCGGTTTCCATTTGATGAACAGGGGGTCGCGCAGGGCGAGTGTCAGGCCTCCGAAAAGGATCAGCAGGCCCAGGGTCACAAGATGCATTTTCGGGACACTGCGATGACGTAGCCACTCGTAGCCGACCTGTACAAACGAGGCCGCAATGGCAACCTGGGTCGCCACGTAGATATCGTAGGCCTGGTAGGCGATGAAAAAGAGAAGAATCGGGAAAAAGTCGGTTAGAAACTTCATTGCGGGTCCGTTAATGATTTAATTCAATACTTTAAAATATGTATATATTATATTGAATAATGAGATATTTCAGTGGAGTACGCGTTCTTCAGGCCAATCCCTGGCGAACCGCTGTATTACTACTCTCACTTGAGGCGGGTAATTAATCAAGTCGATCTGCTCCAGCCCCTCCTGGAAAAAGCGGGGTGCCATCTCGGGTATGAGTTCGGCAATATCGGTGAAAGCGCTCTCCATCAGGTGGGGAGAGTGTATACGCGTGGCGACAATGCCCCTGTTGAGCAGGAGCATGGCCCCGGCTTCAGGGTATTTCACATCACCCTCATGTACAGGGTCTCCTACCGGCACCATGGCTTCAGTTATCTCGCCCATTGCCATGAACAGGGACTCCAGCGCCTTGATATCCGTAGAGCGATTGGCGAGAAAGGAGAAACCGTTGACCACCAGGTCGAGGGAGTGCAGCTCGGCCCCGTTTGCTCCCAGCCAGCGGGCGAGAGAGACTGCCAGCAGTTCCCAGGTGTTGTTCTCATCCACAATCCCCAGATCAGTGGAGATCAGGGAGAGGTCGGAAAGAATATTCAGACCGTAATCCCCGAGTTCACTGATATCCGCCTTCATAACGGCCGGCTGGTGCGTTTCGGCCGTTGCCATGACGCCCCCGTTGAAGCGGGATTTCAGAAGATCGGTCAGTTGTCGCATCGCGCCACAGAGCATCTCGGGGTCGGGTTCATTGGATGACTGCTCCAATCCATTATCGTCCCAGGCCTCAAGGATCCGACCCGAAGCCTGGCTGAATGTCTCGGCGAACCAATCGATATCTGCGGGTGGAATCTGCATAGCGCTGAATAGTATCCCAGCAGAGGGGCAGGGTCATCTTCGGGAGCGACGTTTTCAACCATTCGTGAAGCGGTGAAAAAAGAGGCATGCGATTGGATCGGTATTTCCATGATCCCATCGTTGAATAGTGAAATGAACACCTCTGAGCGATGCCTTATGGGGTACAATACAATGATGTCCATATGTGTAGATTTACATTCCCACTCCACGGCATCCGACGGAACCCTGACACCCTCAGAGCTTGTTGAGCGAGCTGCCGACAAGGGGGTGGATGTGCTGGCCCTGACCGACCACGACACGACCGATGGTCTGCAGGAGGCGGAGGCCGCGGCGCTGAAGGCTGGCATCTGCCTGGTTCCCGGGGTGGAGGTATCGGTGACCTGGAATAAGCAGGTGATTCACCTGGTCGGTCTCGGTGTCGATCGCACAAATTCCGGGTTGCAGCATGGGTTGGCGAAGCTTCGAACCTTTCGCGACTGGCGCGCAGAGGAGATCGCGAGGCGGCTTGAAAAGAGCGGTATACCCGGCAGCTACGAGGGTGCCAAGGCCTACTCCAACGGCAGCCTGATCAGTCGCACCCATTTCGCCCGCTACCTGGTGGAGAAGGGTTACGCACCGGATACCCGTAAAGTCTTCAAGCGCTACCTGACCCAGGGTAATCCCGGCCACGTACCAGGGGAGTGGGCGACGCTCGAGGAGGCCGTCTCATGGATCGTCTCCGCCGGTGGACAGGCGGTGCTTGCCCACCCGGCGCGCTACAGGCTGACCCGGACCAAGCTGCGACGGCTGATCAGGGAGTTCAGAAACGCAGGCGGGGAAGGCATGGAGGTCGTCTCCGGCAGCCACAGCCGTGATGAAAACTTCACCATGGCGCGTCATACAATCGATTTCGAACTCAGGGGGTCCTGCGGTTCCGACTATCACGGCCCGGAGAATCCCTGGGCCGAGCTGGGCCGGCTTGAGCCCCTGCCGGATGGTGTGAAACCGATCTGGGAGGATTGGATTCAGCTCCCGCAGGCTGCCACGGCCTGATCATTCCGATAAACAAGAACAGTCATGGCCCAGTTTTTCCAGATTCACCCCGATAACCCCCAGAAGCGGTTGATCAACAACGCGGTGGAGATCATTCACCAGGGGGGGCTCGTCATCTATCCCACGGACTCCAGCTACGCCCTGGGCTGCCACATTGGCGACAAGACCGCCATGGAGCGTATCCGCCGCATCAGGCAGCTGGATGACAAGCACAATTTCACTCTTGTCTGCCGGGATCTTTCGGAGATCTCAACCTATGCCAAGGTGGGCAACCAGCACTATCGCATGCTGAAGACCCTCACGCCCGGTCCGTTCACCTTCATCCACAAGGCGACCAAGCAGGTACCGAGACGCTTGCAGCATCCCCGGCGCAAGACCATCGGCATCCGCGTCCCCGACAACGTGATCGCCCAGGAGCTGCTGGGCACCCTCGGGGAGCCCCTGATGAGCTCCACCCTGATCATGCCCGGGGAGGATATGCCGTTGACAGATCCCTACGAGATGAAGGACCTGCTGGGGCACCACGTGGACCTGATCATCGATGGCGGCTATTGCGGTTTCGAACCGACCACCGTGGTCGACATGGAAGAGGAGACACCTTCGGTGATACGGGTTGGCAAGGGCGATGCGTCGCTTTTTGAAGAGAGATAACCCAAACAGGTGCAAGGTCCGGGCTGTAGATGAATGATTTGACCATAATGCAACAGATCGCGGTGATGGTGCTGCCGATGCTGTTTGCCATAACCGCACACGAGGCGGCTCACGGCTGGGCGGCCAAGAAACTGGGAGACTCCACCGCCAGCATGCTTGGCCGGGTCACCTTCAATCCACTCAAGCACATCGATCCCATAGGCACGATCCTGGTGCCCTTGTTGATGTACTTTCTGTCGGGATTTCTCTTCGGCTGGGCCAAGCCGGTGCCGGTGGACTGGCGCAATCTCGGGAATCCGCGCCGGGACATGGCGCTGGTTGCCCTGGCGGGTCCCATGGCCAACCTGCTGATGGCGGTCTTCTGGGCGCTGATGCTGAAGATCAGCGTCACCCTTGGCAGCAGTCTCTCCTGGCTCGCCTTGCCCCTCTACTACATGGGTACCATCGGCATTATCATCAACTCCATTCTCATGGTGCTGAACCTGTTGCCGGTTCTACCCCTGGACGGTGGACGCATCCTGACCTCCGTTTTACCTCCCAGGCTGGCCATGAGCTATGCAAAACTGGAGCCCTGGGGGCTTGTGATCGTCATCGGCCTTCTGGTCAGCGGTCTGCTGGGTATTATCCTGAATCCCGGCATCAGGCTGGTGCAGACCCTCAGTGCCGCGCTGGTGGGACTGAATTGAGGTTAACTGTTAACATACTCCACTTGCCGGGGAAGTCCGGCGGATTATTCGAATAACCATAAGGAAACAATCTTGAACACCGTTCCTGCACAGCACGCCCGTGTCCTCTCCGGCATGCGTCCCACCGGGCGCCTGCACCTGGGGCACTACCACGGGGTACTGAAAAACTGGATTGAACTGCAGCACGAGTACGACTGCTACTTCTTCGTAGCCGACTGGCACGCCCTGACCACCCATTACGAGGATCCGAGCATCATTCCCCAGAGTGTCTGGGACATGGTGATCGACTGGCTGGCCGCCGGGGTCAATCATGGCGAGGCGAAACTGTTCATCCAGTCCCAGGTGCCGGAACACGCCGAGTTTCACCTGCTGCTCTCCATGATCACGCCCCTGGGCTGGCTGGAGCGCGTACCCAGCTACAAGGACCAGCAGGAGAAGCTGAAAGAGAAGGACCTGGCCACCTACGGTTTCCTCGGATACCCGTTGCTCCAGGCGGCGGATATCCTGATCTACAAGGCGGGCCTGGTTCCCGTCGGCGAGGACCAGGTGGCCCACGTCGAGCTGACCCGCGAGGTGGCACGCCGTTTCAACCACATCTACGGTCGTGAGCCCGACTTCGAGGTGCTGGCCAAGACCGCCATGAAAAAGATGGGCAAGAAGGGCGCCAAGCTCTACAAGCGTTACCGCAAGGCCTACCAGGAGCAGGGTGACCAGGAGGCGCTTGAAGCGGCCAAGGCACTGCTCGAGAGTCAGCAGAACATCACTGTCAACGACCGTGAGCGACTCTTCGGCTACCTGGAAGGCAGTGGCCGCATTATCCTGCCGGAGCCCCAGCCACTGCTCACCAAGGCCTCGAAGATGCCCGGGCTCGATGGCCAGAAGATGTCCAAGAGCTACGACAACACCATCGCCCTGCGCGATCACCCCGAGGTGGTGGAGAAAGAGCTCCGCACCATGCCCACGGATACCAACCGGGTACGCCGGAAGGACCCGGGCGATCCTGCCAAGTGCCCCGTGTGGCAGTTCCACGAGGTCTATTCGGACGAGGATGTGAAGGCCTGGGTACAGCAGGGCTGCACCACCGCCGGTATCGGCTGCCTCGAATGCAAGCAGCCGGTGATCGATGCGGTGCTCAACGAGCTCAAACCGATCCAGGAGCGGGCAGTGGAGTTCGAGCAGCAGCCCGAACTGGTGAGAAACATCATTGCCGAGGGCACGGAAGAGGCCCGGGATATGGCCCAGGAGACCATGCTCGAAGTCCGTAACGCCATGTCCCTCAGCCTCAGGTGACAGGATACCCAGCACGCCATGAGTGACACCGAGATCAGTCTGCCGGAACACCACCATCCTGAACAGGAGGAGATGCCCTTTGCCGTCGTTCAGGGTGAGGCATGGTCCACCATGCCGAAGGATCTCTATATTCCGCCGGATGCCCTTGAGGTGTTCCTGGATGCCTTCGAGGGGCCGCTGGACCTGCTGCTCTACCTGATCAAGCGTCAGAACCTGGATATTCTCGATATCCCCATTGCACAGATCACGGCCCAGTACATGGAGTATGTCGATCTGATGAAGGAGCTGCGGCTGGAACTGGCTGCAGAGTACCTGGTGATGGCCGCCATGCTGGCGGAGATCAAGTCGCGCATGCTGCTGCCGCGCCAGGAGGAGGGCGAGGACGAGGAGGGCGACCCGCGTGCCGAGTTGATCAGGCGCCTGCAGGAGTACGAACGATACAAGCAGGCCGCCGAGGATATCGACGAACTGCCCCGCATGGGACGTGATGTCTTCCAGGCGGAGATCGATGTGCCGGACAAGGTTGTCGAGAGACGACCGCCGGATGTGGACCTGCGCGAGATCCTGTACGCCATGAAAGAGGTGATGCACCGGGCGGACATGTTCAGTCACCACCAGGTCCACATGGAGCCTCTGTCGGTACGGGAGAAGATGTCACTGGTACTGGAGCAGATCGACAGCGAGTCCTTTACCGAGTTCACCTCGCTGTTCAAGATCGAAGAGGGCCGCCTGGGCGTGGTCGTTACCTTTCTTGCGATCCTCGAGCTGATAAAGGGCGCCCTGGTGGAACTGGTACAGGCCGAGGCCTACGGTCCAATACATGTTAAGGCGTTGTCATCGTAATGACTGAAGAAACAAAACTGAAACAGATCATAGAGGCGGCGCTGCTGGCTGCCGGCGGCCCCCTGAGCCTGGACGGCATTCTTGAGCTGTTCCTCGAGGAGGAGCGCCCCGAGAAGAAAGACCTGCGTGCGGCGATGAAGGCGCTGCAGGAGGATTACGAGGGACGCGGCTTCGAACTTGTCGAGGTGGGTGGCGGATTCCGGATCAATGTGCGCGCCGAGTTTGCGCCCTGGGTGTCGCGCCTCTGGGAAGAACGGCCTGCACGTTACTCGAGGGCTTTGATGGAGACCCTGGCGCTGATCGCCTATCGTCAGCCCATCACCCGTGGCGAGATCGAGGATATCCGCGGGGTAAGTGTCAGCACCAATATCATGAAGACCCTGCTTGAGAGGGATTGGGTGCGCGTGGTCGGGCAGCGGGATGTCCCCGGTAAGCCCTCCCTCTACGCCACCACCAAGGAGTTCCTCAACTACTTCGGCCTCAAGGGCCTGGACGAGCTGCCCACGCTGCAGGATATACGCGATCTCGATTCCATCAACCGGGAGCTGGACCTGGAAGAGGGTGTGCCGGTGAGTGAAGCAACAGCCGAAGGAGAGGATACCTCGGCTGGCGATGAGGATACCGCGGAGAGCGCAGGCGAGGCTATGGAGCAGGCCCCTGAGGTGCAGGCCGATCCTGAAGAGGCCGAAGCGGTATCTGAAGAGGCGTCCGGATCGGACCAGCAGCCGGCTGAACCCGCAGATGAGCGGCCCACTGATGAAAACGAAGAGGGCGCTGTCGAAGCAACGGCTTATGATGAGGAGACGGCCCCGGCGTCAGATGAAGCGGATTTATCCCGGGCAATGGATGAAGATGCACCATCGGTTGAATCTTTTACCGAAGAGGCGGGCGATACGGACGGTGATCAGGGTAGCGCCTCGCCTGCAGCGGATGACGAGCCCGAACAGGTGAAAGAGCCCACCCATGAACAGTAAGCGGGGTCAGCCCCAGGGAGAGCGCCTGCAGAAGGTACTGGCCAATGCGGGATTCGGCTCCCGTCGCGAGGTGGAGCGCTGGATCGAAGCCGGCGAGGTGATGGTCAACGGCGAGGTCGCAACCCTCGGCGACCGGGTCACACCGGAGGACCGCATCACGGTCAGGGGCAGAAAGGTCGGTAGCTGGCGACTGAAACCCCAGGAGCACCGTGTCCTTATATACAACAAGCCGGAAGGCGAACTGGTAACCCGCTCCGACCCGGAGGGGCGCCCCATCGTCTTCCGCCGTCTCCCCAAGCTCAAATCGGGCCGCTGGATCGCCGTCGGCCGTCTCGATATCAACACCAGTGGCCTGCTGCTCTTTACCACGGACGGAGAGTTGGCCAACAAGCTGATGCATCCGTCCCAGAGAATCGAGCGCGAGTACGCAGTCCGGGTCCTGGGGGATGCCACCGAGGAGAGGCTGAAGCAGCTCGTCAATGGGGTAGAGCTGGAGGACGGACCGGCCCGTTTCGAAGAGATTGTCGAATCGGGAGGCGAGGGGAGCAACCGCTGGTTCCACGTGGTGATCGTAGAGGGGCGCAACCGCGAGGTCAGGCGCCTGTGGGAAGCGGTGGATCTGAAAGTGAGCCGTCTGAAGCGTGTCAGGTTCGGTTCCGTAATTCTCGACAGCAGCCTTGCTGCCGGCAAGTGGCGTGACCTGAAGGAGAGCGAATTCGAGGCGCTGCTGGAAGATGCCGGGGTGAGCATGGAGAAAGCCGTAAAACCCCGTGCCGGTGCAAAGCAGAGATCCGGATCCGGACAAAAACCCAAACCCGGTAAGAGGCCTCCGAAGAAGAAAAACATCTGGCGCAGGTAAACAGGGCGTTTCTCCTATGGTTCGTTCGCTGGTGGATCTTCAGACCTGCAAGGCAATCTACGACGATCTATTTCACGCCTACGGTCCCCAACACTGGTGGCCGGCTGAGACACCCTTTGAAGTCATCATCGGCGCCGTACTCACCCAGAACACTGCGTGGACAAACGTCGAGAAGGCGCTCGGGAACCTCCGGTCTGAAGATGCGCTTGAACTGGACAGGCTCATCGAGATGCCCGAAGAGCAGCTGGCGGAGCTGATCAGGCCTGCCGGGTATTTCAACGTCAAGGCGGCACGTCTCAAGAATCTCTGCCGGTTTATCGCGGAGCAGGGTGGTGTCGAGGCGTTGGATAACCATCCTACCGAACCCCTGCGACACGATTTACTTGGTGTAAACGGGGTTGGTCCGGAGACCGCGGATGATATTCTTCTCTACGCCTATCACCGGCCCGTCTTCGTGATCGACGCCTATACGCGAAGAGTTTTTTCCCGGATGGGGTTGATAACAGGTGATGAAAGTTACGAAAATCTGCGCCGGACTTTTCAGGATTCGTTGGGTCCTGAAGTTGGAATATTTAACGAATATCATGCGCTTATCGTTCATCACGCTAAATACTACTGCAATCGCCGACCACAGTGTGAAACCTGCTGCCTGAGAAAAAAATGCGAACAAATTGGAATTTAGGATAAATATCTTAAATGCCCGTATAAATTAGTACATTTTTTGCTGCACCTGCTAGAATCCGGGCTTCGTATCCGATTCAACAGCCAGTTGCCGCACTAAAAAGAGAGAATCATGACGACACCGACATCAAAGATCATCTACACCGAAACCGATGAAGCGCCTGCACTGGCAACCTACTCCCTGCTTCCCATCGTCAAGACCTATACGGACGCAGCGGGCATTGCGGTCGAGACCCGGGATATCTCCCTTGCCGGCAGGATCATCGCCCACTTTCCCGAAGGGCTGACCGATGAGCAGCGACAGGGCGATGCCCTGGCCGAGCTGGGTGAACTGGCAAAGACACCGGAAGCCAATATCATCAAGCTGCCCAATATCAGCGCCTCCATCCCCCAGTTGAATGCGGCCATTCAGGAGCTGCAGTCCCAGGGCTACGATATCCCCAACTACCCGGATGAACCCGGCAACGAGGCTGAGCAGGAGATCAAGGCGCGTTATGCCAAGGTGCTCGGCAGTGCGGTGAACCCCGTTCTGAGAGAGGGAAATTCGGATCGCCGGGTTGCGGCCCCTGTGAAGGCATATGCCAAGCAGCATCCACACAGCATGGGCGAGTGGAGCGCCGACTCCAGGTCACACGTGGCCCATATGCAGGACGGCGATTTCTACTCCAGTGAACAGTCGGTGGTGATGGCGCAGGCGGGTGATCTGAAGATAGAGCTCACCACGGACTCGGGTGAAGTCGTGGTGCTGAAGGAGAAGACACCGGTACAGAAAGACGAAGTGGTCGATGCGGCGGTGATGAGCCGCAAGGCGCTACGGGATTTCTTTGAAAAAGAGATACAGGACGCCAGGGAGCAGGGTGTGTTGCTCTCACTGCACCTGAAGGCCACCATGATGAAGGTTTCCGATCCCATCATGTTCGGCCATGCAGTGAGTGTCTACTACAAGGACCTGTTCGAAAAACATGCAGCCCTGTTCGAGCAGCTGGGCGTCGACGTGAATAACGGCATCGGCGATGTCTACGCGAAGATCGCAGATCTGCCGGAGAGCCAGCGTGCGGAGATCGAGGCGGACTTTGCCGCGGTCTACGAGAAACGGCCTGAAATGGCCATGGTCAACTCCGACAAGGGAATCACCAACCTGCATGTACCCAGTGACATTATCATCGATGCCTCGATGCCGGCGGCCCTTCGCTCATCCGGACAGATGTGGGGACCCGACGGTAAGCTGCACGACACCAAGGCGATGATTCCTGACCGCTCCTATGCCGGCATCTACCAGGAGGTGTTCACCTTCTGCCGTGAACATGGCGCCTTCGATGTCACCACCATGGGTAATGTCAGCAACGTGGGTCTGATGGCCCAGAAAGCCGAAGAGTACGGCTCCCATGACAAGACGTTCGAAATTCCCGCAGACGGTACCGTTCGGGTGCTGGACGGTGCTGGCAACGCCCTGCTGGAGCACCGGGTCGAGGCGGGTGATATCTGGCGTGCCTGCCAGACCAAGGATCTGCCGATCAGGGACTGGGTCAAGCTGGCGGTCAACCGTGCCAGGCTGACCGGAAATGCGGCCATTTTCTGGCTCGACCGCAACCGTGCCCATGACAGAAACCTGATCGAGAAGACTGAGCGTTATCTCCAGGATCACGACACCTCCGGCCTGGATATCAGGATCATGTCACCGGTTGAGGCGATCCGTGAAACCCTGGGGCGGGTGAAAGATGGCAAGGACACCATCTCGGTTACCGGCAATGTTTTGCGTGACTACCTGACCGACCTGTTTCCCATCCTTGAGCTGGGTACCAGTGCGAAGATGCTCTCCATCGTGCCGCTGCTTGCAGGCGGTGGCCTGTTTGAAACCGGTGCCGGCGGTTCGGCGCCAAAGCATGTCCAGCAGCTGCTGGAGGAGAATCACCTGAGATGGGACTCCCTCGGTGAGTTTCTGGCCCTGGCCGTCTCACTCGAAGACCTGGCGCAGAAGAGCGGCAACAGCAAGGCCCAGGTGTTGGCCGACGCCCTCAACAGGGCAAATGGCGAGTTCCTCAACAGCAATAAATCCCCTTCACGAAAGGTGGGCGAGCTGGATACCCGGGGCAGCCATTTCTACCTGGCACTCTACTGGGCCCAGGCCCTGGCGGCACAGGATGATGACCAGGAACTGAAGGGGTGTTTCGAACCCCTGGCCCGTACGCTCGCTGAGAACGAGTCGACAATTGTCGATGAACTGAATGCCGTACAGGGAAGTGGGGTTGATATCGGTGGTTATTACCACTCCGATCGTGACATGACCGCAGCGGTTATGAGGCCGAGCGAGACCTTCAACGCAGCGCTGGAGAAATTCTGACAGCACCAGCGTTTGGCGCGCTAGATACCCTCTCCCGATCGGGAGAGGGTTGGATAATCTTCACTTCATCCCGCCAGGCCGGTTTGGGTTTTCCGGTTCCTCTCGGGTCTTTCGAAAGACTGATTAATCAGCAGCTGACTGCAGATTTGCAGCATGCAGCCCCTTTGGGCCTTCCTGAAGTTCGAACTGCACTTTCTGCCCCTCTTTAAGGGTTTTGTATCCATCCATTACGATTGCAGAAAAGTGGATAAAGATATCCTGTTCCCCTTCATCCGGGGTTACAAAACCATATCCTTTGGCGTTATTGAACCACTTAACGGTACCAGTAGCCATAGCGAATGCTCCTCCAAATACTTCAAGTCACTACCTCGGTGAACGGCATATCGGATCCTCAGCTTTTATGTTGTTGTTGCTGTAGTGAATGCTGTAACCGATTTGTTGGTCTGTCCGCTCCAGTGCACTAAAACGGGGCTTAAACCAACAGGTTGAAGTATAACCAACTGAAATATCGGGTCAATTACTTTAAGTCCATTTTTTTTAGACTTTTCATTATTTTACGTAAGAATGTTGGCATTTTAGATTATTAATGAAAGCTTGAATTCTAATTTTTAAACCCCACTTTCATGCAATACATCGCAGGTAAGAATTCAGCTAAAATCGAAAACTATGACAGACAAGCAACAACCTGATTTGGACGATGGACTGGCGGTCCAGGAGGCAAAACCGAAGCTTAAGAAGCCGCCCATGTTCAAGGTCATTCTGCTGAATGATGACTACACACCCATGGAGTTCGTGGTGAAAGTGCTGGAGACTTTTTTCAGCATGAACAGGGAGAAAGCGACCCAGATCATGCTGCATGTGCATACACGTGGCGTCGGTGTCTGCGGGGTCTATACCAGGGATATCGCAGAGACAAAGGTCTCGCAGGTGAATGATTTCGCGAGGAGCAACCAGCATCCGCTGCTCTGTTCCATGGAAGAGGCGTGATCGAAGGAAATACTCCAGGCAATTACAAGGTCTTAATGACTGTCACTCCACGGAACAGATAGAGATGTTGAGTAAAGAGCTCGAATTTACACTGAACCAGGCTTTCAAACAGGCCCAGGCCAAGCACCACGAATTCATGTCCGTGGAACACCTGCTGCTTGCGCTCCTGGACAATCCCACGGCCGCCACGGTTCTCCGTGCCTGCGGTGCCGATACCGAGCGGCTGCGCAAGGATATCGAGGAGTTCCTGGAGGAGACCACGCCACTGTTGCCCGCCGACAGCGGACGCGAGACCCAACCGACCCTCGGCTTTCAGCGGGTACTGCAACGGGCGGTCTTCCACGTGCAGTCTTCCGGTAAGGAGGAGGTCACCGGGGCCAATGTACTGGTGGCTATATTCAGTGAACAGGAGTCACAGGCGGTCTACTTCCTTCACACCCAGGATATCTCCCGACTCGACCTGGTCAACTTCATCTCCCACGGTATCTCCAAGGTCTCCGGCGATTCCGAGGATGACGGGGAGATACCACCGTTCCAGGACGGTGAGGTCCAGGACCAGGAGAGTGCATCCTCCAACCCGCTGGAGTCGTTTGCAACCGATCTCAACGAACAGGCGATGAATGGCAAGATCGATCCACTCATCGGCCGAGCTCCAGAAATCGAACGCACCATCCAGATACTCTGCCGCCGGCGCAAGAACAACCCGCTGCTGGTGGGCGAGGCCGGTGTGGGCAAGACCGCCATCGCGGAAGGACTGGCCAAGATGATCGTCGATGGCGAGGTGCCGGAGGTGCTTTCAGAAAACAGGATCTACTCCCTCGATCTCGGCAGCCTGGTCGCAGGCACCAAGTACCGTGGCGACTTCGAGAAACGGCTGAAAGCGGTTCTGGCCCAGCTCAAAAAGGAGCCCGAGGCGATACTCTTCATCGATGAGATCCATACCATCATCGGTGCCGGCTCGGCATCCGGTGGCACCATGGACGCCTCCAACCTGATCAAGCCCGTGCTCGCCTCGGGGGAACTTCGCTGCATCGGTTCCACCACCTACCAGGAGTTCAGGGGGATCTTCGAGAAGGACAGGGCGCTGGCCCGGCGATTCCAGAAGATCGATGTGACTGAGCCCAGCGTCGAAGAGACCTTCGAGATCCTCAAGGGGTTGAAGTCCAGGTTCGAGGAGCACCATGAGATCCGCTACTCCCAGAAGGCGTTGAGGGCGGCTGCGGAGCTTTCCGAGCGTTACATCAATGACCGTCACTTGCCTGACAAGGCGATCGACGTTATCGACGAGGCGGGTGCAAGCGTGCGGCTCAAGCCGGTGAGCAAGCGCAAGAAGGTACTGGGTGTCACCGATATCGAGAATATCGTGGCCAAGATGGCGCGCATTCCGCCCAAGAATGTCTCTGTCACCGATATCGAGTCCCTGAAGAACCTCGACCGGGATCTCAAGCTGGTGGTGTTTGGCCAGGACGAGGCGATCGAAAGCCTCACCGCGGCAATCCGCATGAGCCGCTCAGGCCTGGGTAACGAACAGAAGCCGGTGGGCTCTTTCCTGTTTGCCGGCCCCACCGGTGTCGGCAAGACCGAGGTGACCCGCCAACTGGCGCTCAGCCTGGGGGTGGAACTGGTACGCTTCGATATGTCCGAATACATGGAGCGACACACGGTGTCCCGCCTGATCGGTGCACCGCCGGGTTACGTCGGGTTCGACCAGGGTGGACTGCTCACTGAAGCGATCAACAAGCATCCCCACTCGGTGCTGTTGCTGGACGAGATCGAGAAGGCTCACCCGGATGTCTTCAACCTGCTGCTGCAGGTGATGGATCACGGTACCCTGACCGACAACAACGGCCGCAAGGCGGATTTTCGCAACGTGGTCATCGTAATGACCACCAACGCAGGTGCCGATGTCATGAGCCGGCCCTCGATCGGCTTCACTCACCAGGATCACAGCAGTGACGGTATGGAGGCGATCAACAAGTTCTTCTCGCCCGAGTTCCGCAACCGGCTTGACGGCATCATCCAGTTCAACAGCCTGCCACCGGAGGTGATCACCAGCGTGGTCGACAAGTTCCTGTTCGAACTGGAGGGTCAGCTGGAAGAAAAGAAGGTCTCCCTTATCGTTGAGTCCGAGGCGAAGACGTGGCTTGCAGAGCACGGCTACGACGAGAAGATGGGCGCAAGACCCATGGCGCGGGTGATACAGGAGAAGATCAAGAAACCGCTCGCCGAGGAGCTTCTTTTCGGTCGCTTGTCGGCCGGCGGTGTGATCAGGGTCAGCGTAGAGGATGGGAAGTTGAACTTCACCATCGACGACGGCGCCGTTCATTGACGGCGCCTTGGATCGTGGATCAGGAAGCTATTTCGAAAAGATCCCGCGAGCGTTCGGGATGCGGCTTTTCAATCAGCGGGCGCGGTAGGTGATGCGGCCCTTGGTCAGGTCGTAGGGGGTCAGCTGAACGGTGACCTTGTCACCGGTCAGGATACGGATGTAGTGCTTGCGCATCTTTCCGGAGATGTGCGCAGTCACCACGTGACCGTTTTCCAGCTCAACTCTGAACATGGTGTTTGGAAGGGTTTCAACCACGGTCCCTTCCATCTCGATGAAGTCTTCTTTAGCCATTCGGTTTCCTGTCATTAACCCGACAACCCAGCGTGCCAGGTAAATTGCGGCGGCAGTATAACACAAAGCCCGCCTGAAATTTCAGGCAGCCATTATCGTCAAAATTCGCCTCTTGGCAAGGGGTGAAGCCGCTATTTCACGTTCTCGCCGAAAAATGACGAATCCACCGCCTCAATGGGAGTCCACCGGTTCTCAACCAGAAGCTGGATAGGACGGTAGTCTGTTTTGTAGGACATTTTACGGCAGCCGGGGATCCAGTAACCGAGATAGAGCCAGGGCAGACCGTATTGCCTGGCCAGTTCGATCTGCCAGAGAATGGCGAAGACACCCAGGCTGAGCCTGGCGTAATCCGGGTCGAAAAAGGTGTAGACCGCTGACAGTCCCCTGGGTAGCAGGTCGGTTACGGCGACGCCGACCAGTCGCCCATCAAGCCACAGTTCGATAAACCGGGTGTCACACCAGGGGGCAGTCAGGAACTGCCTGTACCCCTCTTCGGTGGTATCCGACATCTCACCCTCGGGGTGACGCAATTCGATATAACGACGGAACAGGGCATAGTGGTCGGGATTGAATTCCCCATCCCGCTCGACAATCTGCAGGCTGTCGAGGTTCCGCTTCCACACCCGTTGCTGGTTCCGCCTGGGCTTGAATTCATCCACCGGTACCCGGGTCGAGATGCAGTTCCGGCACGCCTGACAGTCCGGGCGGTAGATCAGATCACCGCTGCGCCTGAAACCCATGTCGATCAATTGCTGGTAGAGCCAGGGGGATTTTTCGACCATGGGGTCGGCAAACAGTGTCCTGGCAATGCGCTCGTCGAGGTAACTGCAGGGGTGATCGTGTGAGAGATAGAGCTGCAGCCGGTTGTGATTGTCATCGCCGGGAGTCATGGGGCAGCCGCGCGTTCCAGCTCGCTGAGGCGCCAGGCGGCAATATCGCCAGGGGTCTCTTCACACAGGGATTCAAGGGCGGAACAGAACTGCTCCCTGGAGATTTCCTCGGCACCCAGGCTGACCAGGTGGCTGGTGTAGACCTGGCAGTCGATCAGCCGGTACCCCCAGCCAAGCAGCTTGCCGGTGAGGTGCACCAACGCGACCTTCGAGGCGTCACTGGTTCGGCTGAACATCGATTCACCGAAAAAAACCCGGCCGATGGCGATGCCGTAGAGTCCACCCACCAGGTCGCCATCGAGCCAGACCTCCACCGAGTGGGCGTGTCCCTGTTGATGCATGGCGAGGTAGGCATTTTTCATCTCCCCGGTGATCCAGGTGCCCGGGTCACTCTCCCTGGGTTCGGAGCAGGCATCGATGACAGCGCTGAAATCACGATCGAATGAGACCTGGAATCCCCTGTTCCTGAGGCTCTTTTTCAGGCTGCGGGATACCTTGAGCTTCTCAGGGTACATGACGGTGCGGGGATCCGGGCTCCACCAGAGGATCGGCTGACCGCTCGAATACCAGGGAAAAATGCCGTGCCTGTAGGCATTCAGCAGCCTTTCCACCGACAGGTCGCCGCCCACCGCGAGCAGGCCGTTCGGCTCGCTCAGTGCATCGGATACATCCGGAAAGGGTGCATCGGGACGATTGGGATTCAGTAGTTTCAGCATCTGTCAGGCAATAACTCCAGGACCGCATACATCATATCAAGTGCGAAGGGGCTTGCTTTCGGGCGTCATTTAATTTTTCATCTAATCTACTAAGCATAAGGATAAACAACGGACTGAACCCCAGTGACTGAAAATCTCCTCAATCTCCAGATCGGTGATGTACTGCAGCTCGAACTGCTCACGCCGGGATATGAGCAGCGCCATGCCGGCACCGTGATCGGTTATGTGCCCGGCAAGAGCATTCTGGTCACCACCCCCGAGGTGGATGGCAAGGTGATGTTGATACGCGAAGGGCAGCAGCTTGCGGTGAGGATGCTCCATGGCAGCCATATCAAGGGCTTCAGGACCAAGGTCATTCATGTGGCATCAGCGCCATATCCCTACCTGCATATAGCCTATCCGGCAGATGTCGAGAGCATTGCCGTCAGGAGTGCAGAGCGCGTGGAGACCGCTATCGATGGCCTCGCCAGGAACACCCGGGACCTCGAGTCGGGTGAAAACTGGGTGCCGGTGCATATACAGGACCTCAGCCTCTCGGGGGCCAAGATCCTCAGCCGGGAGAGCCTCGGCACTACCGGCGACAAGCTTGAGCTGAGGTTCAGGGTCGATGTCTGCGGCATCGAGGAGTCGCTGGACCTGGTGACCAGCCTGAGAAAGCAGACAATCAATCGCCGCCCGGAGGAGGAAGAGGGCTGGCGTTACATCAACGGTATCGAGATCCACCACGTGAACCGCTTCCAGAAAGTGCTGTTGGGCAGCTACCTGCTGGAGCAGAAGGGTGGCCTGGAGTAGATAAGCGGGAGACCGCGAACGGGCAGGGCCCGTTCACGGTTGATCCTCTCCTCAGCCCTGCGCTTCCAGGGCGTCCAGGAAACGTTCCGCATCCAGCGCGGCCATGCAGCCGGCGCCTGCCGAGGTGATGGCCTGGCGGTAGACATGATCGGTGACATCGCCGGCGGCGAATACACCCTCGACGTTGGTCATGGTCGCCTTGCCCTCGGTGCCTCCCTGGACCCGAAGGTAACCGTGCTCCATATCGAGCTGGCCTTCGAACAGATCGGTGTTGGGCTTGTGACCGATGGCGATGAACACGCCCTGAAGATCGATATCCTTGGTGGAGTCGTCCTTCACATTCTTGATGCGCATGCCGGTGACGCCGCTATCGTCTCCCAGCACCTCGTCGAGGACGCTATCCCATTCCATGGTGATGTTGCCGCTCTCGGCCTTCTCCAGGATGTGCTTCTGCAGGATCTTTTCCGCCCTGAGGGCATCCCTTCGATGAACCACGACCACTTCCGAGGCGATGTTGGAGAGGTAGAGTGCCTCTTCAACCGCGGTGTTGCCACCGCCGATCACCGCGACCTTCTGGTTGCGGTAGAAAAAGCCGTCGCAGGTGGCACAGGCGGAGACTCCGCGGCCCTTGAAGGCCTCTTCTGAATCCAGGCCCAGGTACTGGGCCGAGGCGCCGGTGGCGATGATCAGTGCGTCGCAGGTGTAGACGGCAGAATCACCTGTCAGGGTGAAGGGGCGCTGGCTGAGGTCTGCCTTGTTGATATGGTCGAAAATTACTTCGGTTTCGAAGCGCTCGGCATGTTTGAGCATGCGGTCCATCAGCTCAGGGCCCTGGACACCTTCCCAGTCGCCGGGCCAGTTATCCACATCGGTGGTGGTGGTCAGCTGGCCACCCTGTTGCATCCCGGTGACCATGACGGGATTGAGGTTGGCGCGTGCCGCGTAGACGGCCGCAGTGTAGCCGGCGGGGCCGGAGCCGAGGATCAACAGGCGACAGTGTTTGGTTTCGCTCATAAAAAAACTCCCTACAACTTGCCCTGAAGGGCTTGATGGGCCACTCTTTTTGCTGAATGGGCGTTCAGCATGTGGCTCCACGACCGGGCGATTTCAAGCCCCCGAAACTGTTATGCTTGGTAAGGAACTCCGGTTGTTGGAAACAGTCCAGAGTTCAAAGGATGTAGATACTACGTAATGTTGGGTGACGGGTAAAGGAGACGAGATGCAGATTGGCATTCCAAAGGAGATAAAGACCCTGGAGGCGAGGGTGGGCCTGGTACCCGATGCCTGTGCAGAGCTGATCAGGGCAGGGCACAGCGTGAGCCTGGAGCGGGGTGCCGGCGTGAGCAGTGGATTCTCCGACAGCGAATACGAGGCGCTGGGTGTCAGCATCCTGCCGGATGCGGAATCGATCTACGGTGAAAACGAGCTGATCATCAAGGTCAAGGAGCCGGTGGATAACGAGCCGGAAATGTTGCGCGATGATCAGCTTCTATTCTCCTTTCTCCATTTAGCCGCCAACAAGCCCTTGATGGAGCGCCTTTTGGCGAGTGGCGTCACGGCGGTTGCATTCGAGACGGTGGAGGAGGCCGGTCGATTGCCTATTCTCGCGCCGATGAGTGATATCGCGGGGCGGCTGGCAATACAGATCGGTTCCAATCTGCTGCACCGCCCCCAGGGTGGTAAGGGCCTGCTGCTGGGCGGATTGCCCGCGGCGGAACGTGGCAGGGTGGTGGTGCTGGGAGCCGGTAATGCCGGGGGCAACTCGGTACGCGTGGCCGCTGCGTTGGGTGCGGAGGTCGTTGCATTCGACAAGAATCCCCAGCGCCTGGAGATCATGCGGGAGTACGGCGATAACGTCACCGCGCTCTATCCCTACAGCGAGAAGGTCGACCAGGAGATACGCAATGCCGATATCGTCGTGGGTGCCGTGCTGATTACCGGCGCCAAGGCGCCCGTGCTGGTTTCACGCCAGCAGGTGGAGTCGATGAGGGAGGGCAGCGTGGTGGTGGACATCGCGGTGGACCAGGGCGGCTGTATCGAAACCACCCGTCCGACGAGCTATGATGAGCCCACCTACCAGGTATCGGGGATTACCCATTTCGCAGTCACCAATATGCCCGGTGCGGTTCCGAGAACCGCTTCACAGGCGCTCTCGGCAAGCCTGATACCCTATGCCCTGGCCATCGCCGGGAAGGATGGCCTGTCGGATCCGAGAATCAAGGCCGGCATCAACCTGATGAAGGGCGAGGTGGTTCACCCCGCATTGCAGGGGATATAATCCTTAATTTAAGGTACAATGCGAAATAGTTAGTATAAGCACATAAATTAAAAAGAATTTTAAGAGTTTTTAGTGGCCCAGAACAGTCAAACAGACCAGCAGCCGTCGGCTATGAGCATGCACATAGGACGCCGCCTCAAAGAGGGGGCGTTACTGCTGCTTATCGCCATTGCCGCCTATTTCATGCTCTCGCTGATCACCTACTCACCACAGGATCCGGGCTGGTCCTACACCGGCCCAAGAGAGCAGGTACTCAATGGCGGTGGGCCTGTGGGCGCCTGGTTTGCCGATGTCTTCCTCTACCTGTTCGGTTTTCTGGCCTACCTGTTCCCGGTCATGGTGGGCTGGAGCGGCTGGTTGATCTACAAGGAGCGCAATCCGGACGATAGCGTGAACATGCACCTGGTCGCCCTGCGCTGGTTCGGCTTCTTTATCACCCTGGCCGCGGGCAGTGCCCTGGCCGCAATGCACCTTCCCCGTCTCGCCTTCCACCCCCACGGTGGCAGCGGCGGCATACTTGGCACATTTCTGCAGGAGACCCTGGTCAGCATCTTCAGCTTTGCCGGCGGGAGCCTGCTCTCCCTGGCCCTGTTGCTGGCGGGTTTTACTCTCTTTACAGGCATCTCCTGGCTCACCGTGATGGACAAGGTGGGTGAGGCAACACTCTGGCTCTACCGCCGTAGTCTGATACTGAAAGCGCGCTACCAGGATACCCGTAAAGCAAAGGAGGCTCGCAAACAGCGCACAGAGGCGGTGCAGATCGAGAAGAAGCGAAGCGAGAAGCGCAAACCTCCACGCATCGAACCGGTTATCAAGGAAGTGAAGGCGAGTGCCCGGGTGGAGAAAGAGAAACAGGTACCCCTGTTCGAGGCGACACCCGAGGTCGGGGAGTTGCCCCCGTTGGCACTGCTCGATCCTGCCAAGTCCAGTGGCAAGGGCTACTCCAACGAGGCGCTAGAGGCGATGTCCCGGCTGGTGGAGATCAAGCTGAAGGATTTCGGCGTGGATGTCGAGGTGGAGTCGGTTCATCCCGGTCCGGTGGTCACCCTGTTCGAGCTGAGACTGGCTCCCGGCACCAAGGTGAGCAAGATCACCAATCTCTCCAAGGACCTTGCACGGGCCCTCTCCACCATCAGCGTGCGCGTGGTGGAGGTAATACCCGGCAAATCGGTTATCGGGCTCGAGATACCCAACGAGTACCGGGAGATGGTCTATCTCAGCGAGGTGCTCAAGTCCGAGGCGTATGACCACGCCAAGTCCAACCTGACGCTGGCCCTGGGCAAGGATATCGCCGGCAACCCGGCAGTGGCCGATCTCGCCAAGATGCCCCATGCGCTGATTGCAGGTACCACGGGCTCCGGTAAATCGGTCGCCATCAACGCCATGATCCTGAGTCTCCTCTACAAGGCGTCTCCCCAGGATGTGCGCCTGATCATGGTCGATCCCAAGATGCTCGAGCTGTCGGTGTACGAGGGTATTCCACACCTGCTGACCCCGGTGGTCACCGATATGAAAGAGGCAGCCAATGCGCTGCGCTGGTGCGTGGGCGAGATGGAACGCCGCTATCGCCTGATGGCCTCGCTGGGGGTCAGAAACATCGCCGGCTACAACAAGAAGATCAAGGAGGCGGAGAAGCGGGGCGAGTCCATACCCGATCCCCTGTTCCAGCCCGATCCGCTGGTCGAGGCCCAGCAGGTACCCAACCTCACCACGCTGCCCTACATCGTCGTGATCATCGATGAACTGGCCGACATGATGATGGTGGTGGGTAAAAAGGTAGAGGAGCTGATCGCCCGTCTGGCACAGAAGGCGCGTGCTTCCGGTATACACCTGCTGCTCGCCACCCAGCGTCCGTCGGTGGATGTGATCACCGGTCTTATCAAGGCCAATATTCCGACCCGTGTCGCCTTCCAGGTCTCTTCCAGGATCGACTCCAGGACCATCCTCGACCAGATGGGTGCAGAACATCTCCTTGGCCACGGTGACATGCTCTACATGCCGCCGGGCAGCAGTATTCCCCAACGTGTGCACGGTGCCTTCGTCGACGACAACGAGGTGCACAGGGTGGTGGAACATCTGAAGAAATCCGGTCAGCCTGACTACATCGATGACATCACCCAGGAACCTACCGAGGCCATTCCGGGTCTTACAGGGGAGCCGGAGAGCGTCGAAGATGCCGATCCGCTCTACGACGAGGCGGTGCGTATCGTCACCGAGACCCGGCGTGCCTCCATCTCCGGGGTTCAGCGCCGCCTGAAGATCGGTTACAACCGGGCTGCCCGCCTGATCGAGGAGATGGAGCGCACCGGTATCGTCAGTCCCGCCGAGAGCAACGGAAACCGGGAGGTGTTGGCGCCACCCCCACCGGATGTATGAGTAGCAGACCCTGATGCAGATTAAAAAGATCCTCTTGCCGCTGTTCCTGTTGTGGAGCACGGTTTCATTTGCCGGTTCCGGCATTGAGCAGATGAACCTTTTCCTGAACGAGGTGAAGACCTTCCGGGCGGCTTTTGAACAGTCGGTACTGGACGAGGATCACCTGCACGCCATTCGCTCCCAGGGTATGTTCTATCTGCAACGCCCCGGGCAGTTCCGCTGGGACTACACGGAGCCCGAGGCGCAGCAGATCATCGCCGATGGCAGGCAGATCTGGCACCTGGACCCGGAACTGGAACAGGCCAGCGTGCAGGGACAGGAGAGTGCCCTCAGGGGAACGCCCGCGATGCTGCTGATCACCGGCGATCCGGTGGAGAGACATTTTGAAGTGATCGATATCGGCCAACGCCAGGGCATGGGCTGGGTCGAACTGATCCCGAAACATGAAGAGAGCCAGTTCACCCGCGTACTGCTCGCTTTCGCAGACAACGAGCTGCGCAGGATGGAGATGGCGGACAAGTTCGGACAGATCACCCGCTTCCAGTTCTTCGATATCGAACGCAATGTCGAGTTCGAAAATGATTTTTTCCGTTATTTTCCACCTGCCGGCCTGGATCTTTTCAGGTCCGACTGAGATCTTGCAGCCGTGAGCGGGAGTGATCTCTTTACTGATTCGGACATGGAGGGCATGCGTCCCCTGGCCGACAGGATGCGACCGCGCAATCTCGATGAATTCATAGGCCAGGGCCATATCGTCGGTCCGGACAAGCCCCTGAGAAAGGCGATCGAGGCGGACAGGCTCCACTCCATGATCTTCTGGGGTCCACCGGGAACCGGAAAAACCACCCTCGCCAGCCTGATCGCACGCCACTCCGGCGCCCAGTTCATCAGCCTCTCCGCGGTGCTCTCCGGTGTCAAAGAGATAAGGAGCGCAGTCGAGCAGGCCCGCCAGGCCCAGCAGATGGAGGGGCGGGCCACCATACTCTTTATCGACGAGGTACACCGCTTCAACAAGGCCCAGCAGGATGCGTTCCTGCCGCACGTGGAGAACGGCACCGTGGTGTTCGTCGGAGCCACCACGGAGAATCCCTCCTTTGAGCTCAACAACGCGTTGCTGTCACGGGCTCGCACCTATGTTCTCAAGTCGCTGACCGGGGAGGATCTGGAAGCGATTCTGGAGCAGGCCCTGGAGGATGGGGAGCGGGGACTGGGTGAGCGTGGAATCAGCCTGGATCCCGAACTGAAGACCCTGCTGGCGGAGGCGGCTGACGGCGATGCCCGTCGCGCACTGAACCTGCTGGAGATCTCCGCGGATCTCTCCGATGGAGAGGAGATCACGCGCCAGGCGGTGGAGGAGGTGATCACCGGCAACCTGCGCCGCTTCGACAAGGGGGGAGAGGCCTTCTACGACCAGATATCCGCCCTGCACAAGTCGGTCAGGGGCTCCTCGCCGGATGGAGCGCTCTACTGGCTCTGTCGCATGATCGACGGCGGCTGCGATCCCCTCTACATTGCACGGCGGGTGGTGCGCATGGCATCCGAGGATATCGGCAATGCCGATCCCCGCGCCCTGGCGGTGGCGCTGGATGCTTGGGAGACCCAGGAGCGCCTGGGCAGTCCGGAAGGCGAGTTGGCGCTGGCCCAGGCGGTGCTCTACATGGCATGCGCACCGAAGAGCAACGCGGTATACATGGCCTACAAGGCGGCCATGAAGGATGTGCGTGAACTGGGCAGCCAGGAAGTACCGATCCACCTGCGCAATGCACCCACCAAGCTGATGAAGGAGTTGGGCTACGGCAAGGCCTACCGCTATGCCCATGATGAGCCTGACGCCTATGCGGCCGGTGAGCACTACTTTCCCGAGGAGCTAGAGGCCCGTAAGTACTACCATCCCGTGGACCGCGGCCTGGAGATCAAGATCGGTGAGAAGCTGGCCCGGCTGGCGGAACTCGATGATGAGGCGAAACGGAAGGGTTAGGCTTTAAGCCGGTCGCGATAAGAAGGCACTGGGTGTAAAATAATCCCTTTTATTCAGCCAACAGGAGTGAACCGGATTGTCCCAGGTGCTTGCAATTGCCGCTGGCGGGGCCGCAGGTGCGCTGATGCGCTTCTGGGTGTCCAACGGCATCTACGCCATGCTGGGGCGCGGCTTTCCCTACGGCACACTGGCAGTCAACGTGTTCGGCTCCTTGGTGATGGGGTTTCTCTATGTCATGTTCATTGAACGCATGACCGTAACCCCGGAACTGCGTGGCGCGCTGCTTGTCGGCTTTCTCGGGGCTTTCACCACCTTCTCGACCTTTTCAATCGAGACCCTGAACCTGATCGAGCAGGCGGACTACATGAAGGCGGGACTGAACATGCTCTTATCGGTGGTCGCCTGCGTACTGGCGGCCTGGCTGGGACTCGTTATCGGGAGAGAGATATGACAACCAAGCAAGTCACCATGGTGCGTATCTACCTGACGGAGGGTAAACACCAGTACCAGCAGCTTATGGAACTGCTGCACGACGAGGAGCAGGTTGCCGGTGTGACGGCCTTCAGGGGCATTGCCGGATTCGGCCAGTCCGGAAAAGTCCACTCATCGACCCTGCTGGACATCTCTCTCGATCTTCCCCTGATACTGGAATTCTTCGACGATCCGGCAAAGGTTGAGAAGGTGCTCGAAGATCTGAATCAATTTGTTAAACCGGGCCACGTTGTCAGCTGGCCCGCCAATGTAAATATGGATGAATAACCGATGCTCGACCCTCGTTTACTGAGAAACGATCTGGAAAACACGGCCCAGCAGCTGACCCGCCGGAATGTGCAGCTGGACGTATCACTGATTGCCAGCCTGGAAGCCAAGCGCAAGGAGCTGCAGGTCTCCGCCCAGGAACTCCAGAACGAGCGAAACAGCCGCTCCAAGGGTATCGGCAAGGCAAAGGCGGCGGGAGAGGATATCCAACCGCTGCTGGCCGAGGTGGCGGACCTGGGCGACAAGCTCAAGGCAGCCCAGGATGAGCTCAACGACGTCCAGGCCCAGCTGCGGGATATCACCCTTGGCATTCCCAATATTCCCCATGAGAGCGTGCCCCAGGGCAGTGACGAGGAGGATAACCGGGAAGAGCGTCGCTGGGGTGAGCCCGCGGCTTTTGATTTCGAACCCAAGGATCACGTGGACCTGGGCGTGGACGGCGGTTGGTTGGATTTCGAGGCGGCTGCGAAGATCACCGGCTCCCGTTTCGTCACCCTGAATGGTGCGCTGGCACGCATGCAGCGCGCCCTGGCCCAGTTCATGCTGGATACCCATACGGCAGAGCATGGCTACACGGAGACCTACGTTCCTTTCATGGTCAACGCCGACAGCCTGCAGGGCACCGGGCAGCTGCCGAAGTTTGAAGAGGACCTGTTCAAACTCTCCGGCGAGTTGCCCTACTACCTGATTCCCACCGCCGAGGTGCCGGTCACCAACCTGGTGCGTGACGAGATCCTGGAAGAGGAGAACATGCCGAGACGCTGGGTGGCCCAGACCCCCTGTTTCAGAAGCGAGGCGGGCTCCTACGGCAAGGACACCCGCGGCATGATCCGCCAGCACCAGTTCGAGAAGGTGGAGATGGTGCAGGTGGTGCGTCCTGATGAATCCTACCAGGCGCTGGAAGAGCTGACCGGACACGCCGAGGCGATACTGCAGAAGCTCGGGCTCCCTTACCGGGTGGTCACGCTCTGCACGGGTGACCTCGGTTTCTCCGCTGCAAAGACATACGATCTCGAGGTCTGGCTGCCAGGGCAGAGCGCTTACCGCGAAATCTCCTCCTGTTCCAACTTCGAGGACTTCCAGGCCCGACGTCTCCAGGCCCGCTGGCGCAACCCGGAGACCGGCAAGCCGGAACTGGCACACACCCTCAACGGTTCGGGGCTCGCCGTGGGGCGTACCCTCGTGGCTGTGATGGAGAACTACCAGCAGGCTGATGGCTCTATCCGGGTACCCGATGTGTTGCAACCCTATATGGGTGGCATGGAAGTGCTGGTGTAAACGTCCTTCGGAAGTGGCGGGGTGAGTCCCGGCTGCAACCGGCAGACATAAAAAAAGCCCTCGCTTTGCAGGCGAGGGCTTTTTTCGTTTCTTGGGATTAACGGATCAGTTCAGATTGCTGGAGATCAGGGATGAGCCGAGAATCTCTTCAGGCAGCATGAGCTCACCCGTATCGTCGTTGTCCACGGTTTTCTTCAGACCGTGCTTGATGAGGACACGCTCCAGTTTGCGGATCTTGCGCTCCATCTTCTCGGCGATCCTGATGATCTCCTGGCGCAGGTAGATACTCTCGATGCTCATCTGGATCTGAATCGCCATCCTTTCCAGCAGCTTGATATCTTCATCGGTGAACTCATGTTCACCCCGCTTGTTGAGTACCTGGAGGACACCGATGACCTCTTTACTGTTCGATTTGAAGATCGGCATGCCAAGGGCATTCTTGGTGGTGAAGCCCGTCTTCTGGTCGACCCTGTCATGGGGACCGGACATGATCTGCAGATTCTCACGTACCTGATACTTACCCGTTGAGATCACCTCACCAACCAGGGATTTCTTCTGGGGTACCTTCACCGAGCGCTCTTTCAGATCGGTTCCGCACTGCACCCAGACATCCTCGGTTTTGGGATCGAGGATAAAAATAGAGCAGCGTTCGGCATTGATCAGGCGTGGGGTGATATCCACGAAAAACTGCAGGAGCCCCCGGTTACCGGTCTCCCGCCATGCATGCTCGAATGCCTTGTGTTTGGATTTCAGGCGCTTCAATTCGCGCTTTATCAGATCGATCTTTGCTGTATCCATGTCGCTCACTCTCCAGAAATGCTTTGTATGAAACATATCAGCGGATTCGGAGAAAAAGTGAGAAATGGATAACAAAATATTGAAAATAAAGGGGATTTAAATTCAGGCCGCAGAGGAAACGTGATCCAATTCTAAAAAAACGTGGTGTGGATGCGGGGGTCAGACCAACATGATAAGCAAAATGACAAAGCCCACGACCAGGGTGAGAGGCAGTATCACGGCAGCCCAGTCGCCCTCCTGGGCCTTGGGGCTGTTCTGCATCCAGTGCTTCGCTGTCGGATAGAGAAAGAAAAGCATCAGCCCGATGACGACGGCTGTGCCGATCTGAAGCCATATGTTGTCCATCTCTTTGCTCCCAGAAAAAACCCGGCATGTAGCCGGGTTTGTTTCATCGATACCGATTCAGGATCAGTCGTCGCCGCCGAAGATGCCGAGGATCTGCAGCAGGCTGATGAAGATGTTGAAGATTGCCATGTAGAGGCCATAGGTGGCGAAGATGTAGTTGGTTTCGCCTCCGTTAACCATCTGGCTGGTCTGGAACAGGATGTAGGCGCTCATCAGCAGCATGATGCCACCGGCAATTGCCAGCTGTAGGGCAGGCATCTGCAGGAAGATATTGGCCAGAATACCGACCAGCATCACCATCATGCCGGCAAAGATGAAGCCACCCATGAAGCTGAAGTCGCGACGGGTGGTCAGTGCGTAACCGGAAAGGCCAAGGAAGATCACGCCGGTGCCACCCAGTGCGGTTGCCACGGTCTGGGGACCGTGAGGCAGTGCCAGGTAGATGGAGATGACAGCGCCCAGGCCGAATCCCAGGAGTCCGGTGATCAGGAAGATGACCCCAATACCCGAAGAGGAGTTTGCTGTACGTGGGAGGACGAATATACCCATCAGCATGGCCACGATCACCGAGACGGTGTAGGTCCATACCGGAACGGCAAGAAACAGGGATACCATGGCCATTACCGCACTGAAGAGCAGCGTGGCAGACAGCAGCATGTAGGTGTTCTTTACGACCTTGTTGACCGCCAGCGCATCACCTGCCGGGCGGGCTACAGAATAGTCAAGACGATTCATGGGGTTAATCACTCCTTAGTTTGTTGTCCAACCGGTCTGTTAAGTCTGAGACTTCCCAGTGGCCGATTTGGTTCCACAGGATACTTTATTGGGGCGTAATTTCAATATTACAAGGTAGCCCATTTCATGAACTATTTTTGACAACAGGGGTGGAACAGGCTGAGGCAATCGGGTATTCTTCCGCCTCGTTTTGGAGGGATGGCAGAGCGGTTGAATGCACTGGTCTTGAAAACCAGCAAGGGTTAATAGCCCTTCCAGGGTTCGAATCCCTGTCCCTCCGCCAAAAAAATGAGAAAGCCCCGCACCAGCGGGGCTTTCTCATTTTTGGGAGGGCACAGGCCTTGGTGAGAACCCTTCGGTTCGAAAAAAGGGCAGGAGAGCCCTTTTTGACGCCGCGATAGTGGTTAACTGTCAGTTAGCTGAACTGTCGCCTTCTGGGGGTTAATCTAGGGAAGTAAAATATCCATTTACCCTGTTGATGAAGTATGCGGAATCGATCTGCCTCCATGCTTCGGCCGACTTCTCCCGTCGGCGTTTTTTTGCTCAGCGGGAATGTAATTACTCCAAAAGATCATTGATACCCGGCTGACTTTAGATCACTTATAAATAGTCAATTAAGCATTTGAAACCTCAAACAAACCCATTTATCCTTTGTGGGCTTGAAAATCCAGGGAGGGTTTCAACGAAATCCCGGTCTGTCACTCAGTTCCAGGAGAAGCGCGCAGGGAACGCCAGCTGAAAAAATTTGAGGTTTAGCTGCAAAAAAAGAATGGCGCAAATGCCGATCAGTGCACCTCGGAGACTGTATGATTAAAGTTTTACTCGTTGATGATCACGAGTTGGTGCGAACGGGTTTCCGCAGCATCCTCGGCGGTGATAGCAACATTTCTGTCGTTGGAGAGGCGATTTCCGGCGAAGAGGCGGTGGAGAAGGCCCGGGAACTCCAGCCAAACCTGGTGTTGATGGATATCAACATGCCGGGTATCGGTGGTATCGAAGCCACCAGAAAGATACGGCGTATTCTTCCTGAAACGCAGGTCATTGCGTTGACCGTTCATATCGATGCACCATTCCCCGAACAGCTGCACGAGGCAGGCGCCCTGGGATACCTGACAAAGGGATGCCCCGCGGACGAGCTGTTCGAAGCGATCAGGACCGTGGCTGCAGGACGTCCATACATCTCCAGCGATGTCTCCAAGAAGATGACGCTCGACCGTTTTGCGGGTGTGGATGCCGATTCGCCATTCAGCGCGCTCTCCCAGCGGGAGATGCAGGTGCTGTTGATGATCACCCAGGGGCAGAAGACCCAGGATATCTCCGATTCTCTCTGTCTCAGTCCAAAGACGGTCAGCACCTACAGGCACAGGCTGTTTGAGAAACTGAATGTCGATACCGATGTGGAACTCACTCACCTGGCACTGAGATACCACCTGATAGGCAACAAGGCCTGAGTCGTTGTTCGACCCGGGCTGTACCCTCTGTCCGCGGCTGGCGGATTATCTTGCACAGCTGAAAAATGAGTATCCGGCTTACCATTCAGCCCCGGTAGGGCCCTTTGGTGATGCAGCTGCGAAGCTTCTTGTCGTAGGCCTGGCGCCTGGAATGCACGGCGCCAATGCCACGGGACGTCCCTTTACAGGTGACGCTTCCGGCAAGCTGCTGTTCGAGGCCCTTTTCCGCTACGGGTTCAGTTCCTCGCCAAGCTCCCTCTCAGTCGATGACGGTCTGAAACTCGAGGGGTGCCGAATAACCAATGCCGTGAAGTGCCTGCCCCCACAGAACAGGCCATTGACCAGTGAGATCAACCAGTGCAACCGTTTCCTGGCCAGTGAGATAGAGGCGCTGGGAGAGGGCGCGGTGATCATGGCACTGGGATCGATAGCCCACACTGCGATACTGAAATCCCTTGGATTGAAGCAGGGCGCCTTCAAATTCGGCCACAACCGTCTGCATAAACTGCCGACAGGCCACTACCTGGTCGATTCCTACCACTGCAGCCGGTACAACATACAGACCAGGCGGCTGACGGATAAAATGTTCTATGCTGTGTTTGCCCGTTCACGAGAACTGATCGATGGAGAGCAATAGGGCGTGAGTTTCGATCACAAGGCCTTTCTGAAAACCCTGACGACCCGTCCCGGTGTCTACCGTATGCTCAACGCATCGGGTGACATTCTCTACGTGGGAAAGGCGAGGGAGCTGAAAAAAAGGGTCAGCAGTTACTTTACCCGTTCGCTGAATCGGCGAATCCAGTCCATGGTGTCCCAGATCGATGCCATCGAGGTGACGGTAACCCATACCGAAGCCGAAGCGCTTATCCTCGAAAACAACCTGATCAAGCGCCTCAAGCCCAGGTACAACGTGCTGCTGCGGGATGACAAGAGTTATCCCTATATCTTTCTCTCGGACGAGGCTTTTCCACGCCTGGCCTTCCACCGGGGGGCCAGGAAAGCCCGGGGGCGCTACTTCGGACCCTATCCCAATGCCGGTGCCATGCGGGAGACCCTGCAACTGATGCAAAAGCTCTTTCCGGTGAGGCAGTGCGAGGACAGCTTCTACCGGAACCGCTCGAGACCCTGCCTGCAGTACCAGATCAAACGCTGTACGGCGCCCTGTGTCGACCTGGTTTCAGAGGCTGAATATGCAAACGATGTGCGTGATGCCGCTCTGTTCCTCGAGGGGAAGGCTGGGCAGGTGATCGACAACCTCGTCTCGCGCATGGAGACGGCTTCCGAGCACCTGGAGTTTGAGCAGGCGGCTCGCTATCGGGATCAGATTGCGTCGTTGAGACGCATACTGGAGCGCCAGTATGTGAGCGGGGAGCATGGCGACCTGGATATCGTGGCCTGCTGCTCGGCTGGCGGAGTCCACTGCGTGCAGCTCTTCTATATACGGTCCGGCCGGAATCTGGGCAACAAGGTGTTTTTTCCCCGCTCCCCGGCAGAATCCACCGAAGCCACGGTGATTTCCGCCTTTCTTGCCCAGCACTACATCGGAAAACAGGTACCCCAGGAGATCATCGTCAGTGACATCCCGGAGGATTGCGGCGTGTTGGAGAAGGTGCTCGGAGAGCAGGCGGGACGGCAGATAAAAATACGCTCCAGCGTCAGGGGCAACAGGGCGCGCTGGTTGAAGATGGCGACACAGAATGCACGCCTGGCACTGGATTCGCGACTGGCGAGCAAATCGGGCATGGAGAAGCGCCTGGAGGCGCTGCACTCGGCGCTGGAACTCGACGAGTTGCCGGGCAGAATGGAGTGCTTCGATATCAGTCATACCGCCGGGGAGCTGACGGTTGCCTCCTGCGTGGTTTTCGATCGTGATGGCCCCCTTAAATCCGACTACCGGCGATTCAACATCGAGGGCATCACTCCGGGAGATGACTACGCGGCAATGGAGCAGGCGCTCAGCCGGCGCTATACGCGAATCCAGGAGGGGGAGGGAAAGCTTCCGGATATCCTATTCATTGATGGCGGAAAAGGGCAGTTGGGTGCCGCAGCTACAGTGCTCGAAGAGCTGGCTGTCACCGGGGTCTCCCTGGTGGGTGTCGCAAAAGGCGTCACCAGGAAGCCGGGCATGGAACAGCTCTTCTTGTTTGGCACAGATGCCCCGATTATACTGCCAGCGGACTCGCCGGCCCTCCACCTGATCCAGCAGATCCGTGATGAAGCCCACCGGTTTGCCATCACAGGGCACCGCCAGAGGCGGGAACGCCGGCGCAATACCTCGCTGCTCGAAGAGATACCCGGTGTCGGCCCAAAACGCCGTCAGCGGCTCCTGAAGCAGTTCGGTGGCCTGCAGGGCATCAGCAGGGCAGGCATTGAGGACCTGGCAAAGGTGGAAGGGATCAGCCTGAACCTGGCCACACAGATATATGAAGCCTTTCACGGAGAGGAGTAAGCCAGCGCATGCTGCTTAACATACCCAACATTCTGACACTGCTGCGCATAGCGCTGATCCCGGTGTTCGTGGTCCTCTTCTACCTGCCGTGGGAGAAGGCGAGCATGGCCTGCGCCATCGTCTTCGCTCTCGCCGCGGTCACTGACTGGCTCGACGGCTACCTTGCCCGGAGACTGGAACAGGTCTCGCCCCTCGGGGCCTTTCTCGATCCCGTGGCGGACAAGTTGATGGTAGCCACGGCACTGATCCTACTGGTTGAGGCCGATCCCGTACCCGCCCTGGCTGTGCCGGTGGCGGTGATCATCGGCAGGGAGATCACCATCTCCGCGCTTCGCGAGTGGATGGCGGAGATCGGTGCCCGTGCCCAGGTGGCCGTATCGGTCATCGGCAAGATCAAGACCGCTTTTCAGATGATCGCGATCTTTCTGCTCATATACCGTGAACCGATTGCTGGATTGCCCGTCTATACCGTCGGCTATGTCCTGCTCTATGCAGCGGTGATACTGACCCTCTGGTCCATGGTGGTCTACCTGCGGGCGGCCTGGCCCAGTCTCAGCAGTGCCGCTGAAGCGACAGAAAAGAGCGACGAAAACAGCTAGTTGCCGCGGGCCGTCCAGGCCTGGGTCTGTCGACATGCGTCGGCTGGCATATCCTGTAGCCATTCATGCTGAAATATAGCCCGACGAAGCTATTTCTCTTGACAGTTATGACCAAGCCATTACAATAGCCCGCGCATCTGGCGATGCGGGAATAGCTCAGTTGGTAGAGCACAACCTTGCCAAGGTTGGGGTCGCGAGTTCGAATCTCGTTTCCCGCTCCAAATTCAGGATAAACCCCGGGCCACGGCCCGGGGTTTTGTCCATATAAAGGTGGAAAAAGGCCTCTTTTTACAGGATACTTTCCGCCTCAGATAATGACCATTGGCTGAGTGGCAGAGTGGTTATGCAGCGGCCTGCAAAGCCGTGGACCTCGGTTCGATTCCGGGCTCAGCCTCCACTTTTTTCTCCGTATGTGAAACACCTTGCCCGGGTGGCGAAATTGGTAGACGCAGCGGACTTAAAATCCGCCGATCATTGCGATCGTGCCGGTTCAAGTCCGGCCCCGGGCACCATTATTCACTAATAAGCAATTGAAATAAAAAGAAATATTGATTTTCTTGTAAATTCAGTCCACCTTTTAGTCCACCCTAATTTTTTCTCTCTCAGCAGCTCTAGCTGCCTTCTAGTTATTTCCCCAAAAAAAGCATAGGCTTAGTCTTGCCTGGGTATTGTCGTAACCTGGGGCATCGCGGTGCTCCTCCACATAGGAGGGCTTCGTGATGAGGCTACTATCAAAGCGCCAGCTCAAAGAGATGGTCTTGTATTCACCGCAGCACATTGCACGACTGGAAAAGGCCGGAAAATTCCCCAAGCGGGTACAAATCGGCCCCAACAGGGTGGGGTGGGTTGAGTCTGAAGTACTGGACTGGCTCCAATCGAGGTTGGATGGCCGCGATTAACCCAACCGACACTCCTAACATTAGGAGCGGGGCCGCTGGGTGTGCACAACCTGGCGGCCTTTTTATTATCTGAGGGTCTAGTTCCCCGCAGCTTACGGCTGGGTAGTTTGTTGTTGTGGAGCATAATCACGGGTGTAAGCCCTTCTCATACAAAACTGTAATATGAGAAAATAACTATGAGGTCCAAGTGATTATAAGGATATTATACTCGCCTTAAATACCCGAAATGGCTTTGTAGAATAATAAGCAGGGAGCGTTATGTGACTGATAACAAAGAATATAAGATATCTATTGATCCGCGAATTTTGGAACTCCTTGGTCCGAGCCTATATACCAACATCTATTTTATTTTGGCGGAGCTTATAGCTAATGCTTACGATGCAAATGCGAAAAATGTCTACATAATTCAGGAAAAAGGTAAGCTAACGGTTGAAGATGATGGGTATGGTATGTCCTACGAAGGTGGTGATATAGCGAAGTATCTAAATGTTGCCCAAGAGACGAGAACTCAAAAAGGTGATGAGTATGTTTCAGGTAGTAATAGTTCTCGAAGAAAAATGGGGCGTAAAGGCGTAGGAAAACTTGCCGCGTTATCTGTCTCACCTAATGTAGAAATAAAAACCATAAAAGATGGCGAAAAGTCTGGGTTTGTTTTGTCTCGTCAAGTAGCTGAAGACCACCTTCTTGAGCCAATACCAGAAGATGAAATCGATTTTATTAAAATTGATGGGAATGGTACGGCTGTGGTTATGCGTAGTCCCCAATATGCGCTTCACAAAACAGTTAAGGCCATAAAAAACAACCTTCTTAAAATATTTCCTCTCGTTGACTCGGAATTTCGTATCCATGTACAAGTAGGTAAGTCTGAGACTGTAATTGATTCTTTTGAAGAGGAGTTGATACGTGGACTTGGAGGTCTTATTACCCTTGGGGAAGAATATGAAAAACTATCAAGGCATTTTAATAGTCAACTGAAGAATAGAGAGCAATATGATAAGGACTTGTTGAAGAAATGGCCAAGCTACAAGAAGGGGTTGGTGTTAGAGTGCAAAGATGGTGAAGAGGATTCGTTTGATCTTGAAATTAAAGGATGGATTGGAGTTTACCGATCAACAAAAGGTAGAAAAGTAGACCCTACAGACTTTCCTGATAATTTTATCTCTCTTCTTTCCAATAAAAAATTAGGTGAATACAACATTTTACCTGTTGTTGGAAAGAATGCCATGACTGAGGTCTATATTGTTGGTCAGTTGCATGTGGATCTGTTTGAGGAAACCAGTTTACCTGATATGGCTCTTAGTAATAGACAGGGATATAAAAGCGATGATGAAAGATATCAAGAAGTTATCAGCTACGTGAGAAAGGAGTTGCTACCTAAGGTCGTCGCTTTAAGGGTCAAATACGCTAGTTATTTAAAACAAGAAAAAGAAGCAGAAAAAAATGCTAAGAATAAGGAGCGCGAGGATACTTTTAAAAAGCAGGTAGATGCTTTTAAAGATAAGGCATCGACTTCAGCAGCCTCAAGCATCACAAAGAAGTACAAGGTAGAGAGCTTAAGTGAGGAAGAGTTAGAAGGACTTATTGAGAAGGCAATTAACAACAACCTCCCAAGCATGGGTATCAAAAAGGCAATTGATAGTTCAAAGAAAAAACTGCTGATTAGTCATTCTTATGCTGATAAATCGATTTGCGATTTTATATGTGACTTACTAATTTTTAATGGAGTTCCAGCTGAAGAGATTATATATACGTCATCCGATAATCCTGATTCAACCATTCCCAGGAACGCCCCCATTTTTGATTACCTGAGAGATTTTTTTGTTGAGAGTTATTCTACCGAGAAGATATATGTGATTTATGTCACCAGTGAATCAATGGCGGGAAGCTGGGCTGCCGTATCTGAAGTAGGAGCAGGTTGGATTACAAAAAGTGATCATGACATTTTTAACTTAAATGCTTATTCACCAAAAAAGCCTCTTAACGTAGATGTGGTTTGGGCGAATGTAACCATTGGTACAGATGACACAATAAGCATGCCTCTTAATGAGGCCAATCGTGTGGTAGAGAAGATTGAAGGAATAACCAAAGCACTAAACCATGATTCAAAATCACAAGATTTGATTATGGCGGAGATTAAGCGAGTGGCGGTAGTAGAAGAATGAAATCAATCAGCAACAAAAATAGCCTTTCGAAGAAGATATCTGCAGTAGATTTATTCTGTGGCGCAGGAGGATTGACGCATGGGCTCATAAAATCTGGCGTTAATGTTGTTGCAGGTTATGATATTCAAAATATTTGTAAATACGCATATGAAAAGAATAACCCTGGAGCAGAGTTTATAAATAAGGATGTCCAGGAGCTTTCTGGGGATGAAATACAAGCTCTATATCCAAAAGGGCATTTTAGGTTACTAGCCGGATGTGCGCCTTGCCAACCTTTTTCAAAATACTCTCATGGTCGCGATGTAGAAAACGACAAAAAGTGGCCTTTGCTTTATGCCTTTTCTCGCCTTATTGAAGAAGTTATGCCTGATCTTGTAACTATGGAAAATGTTCCAGAGGTTACGCGACATCAGGTCTATCATGATTTTGTAAGCCAGTTGGAAGACCTTGGGTATAAGGTTTGGGCTAAGAAAATATTTTGTCCTGACTATGGCATGCCTCAGAGCCGAAATAGGCATGTACTGCTTGCTTCAAAGATCGGTGAAGTCGAATTAATAAAACCGACACACCGACCAAATAAGTACAGAACAGTTAGGCAGGCAATTGGAAAGCTGCCTCCGATATCGGCAGGTGAGCAATGTAAGAAGGATAAACTCCATATGTCTGCTGGTTTATCTCCACTAAATCTGAAAAGAATAAAAAAGTCGATCCCTGGCGGTACGTGGCGTGATTGGCCAGAGAGTTTAAGGGCTGAATGTCACAAGAAATCATCAGGTAGAGGCTATGTAAGTGTATATGCCAGAATGATTTGGGATGAGCCAAGCCCAACGATAACTACTCAAAGTTATGGATTTGGTAATGGCCGGTTTGGGCACCCGGAGCAACATCGTGCAATATCCCTAAGGGAGGCAGCAGTACTGCAGACATTTCCTAAATCCTACAAATTCGTGCCCCCAAAAGAGAAAGTCAATATGTCCGCTATAGGTACCATGATTGGTAATGCAGTACCTGTAAGACTTGGAAAGGTGATAGGCAAAAGTTTTTGTAGCCACATCTCATAGGTTTTTACGCTTTTCCTTATCAATATCCTAATGAAGAAAAACATGAAGCTCCTAGAATTTTCTAAGAACTGTTGGATCTTTAGTGATGAAAATACATCTGCTGGTGATGAGGATGTACTGAATGCTGCGATTGGTTTCTGGCAGGAGGGAAATATCGAACTGGCGGAAAATCTATTACGTGGATTAATAACTGAAAGACCTAATTACATTGATGCGATCCATCACCTATCCCTAATATGCAGCGAGACCGGAAGAGAATATGAGTCGTATTTGTGCTGTCGTGAAGCAGTGAGAATAGGATTTGAAGTAATACCGAAAGAGTTCGATTGGAAAAAGTCCAAACTAGAATGGAGTGCTTTATCTAATCGCCCATTTATGCGTGCATATCACTCTTTGGGTTTATGGCACATTGTTCGAAAAGAAATTCAACAGGCTATACATGTTTTCAATAATTTATTATTGGCTAGTCCAAATGATAACCTCGGGGTAAGGTATTTGCTTCCAAAGTTATGGATAGAAAAAGGTGACTATTTATCTGTTGTTCGCCATTACAAAACTTTTAGCGATGATGTGGCCCCTGAAATCCTATATTCATATCCGTTGGTACTAGCTTTATCTAACGAAGAAGCTAAAGCTAAAGCGGCATTTTCTTTAGCAGAAAAAGAACTCCCTCTTGTTGCCAAGGAGCTCCGAAAAAAGCGGCACCCTAAACCAAAATCATTTGCTGAAGGTTATATTTCTCATGGTGGCGCTGATCAGGCTTATTACTATTGGAAAGAATATGGTGATTATTGGAAAAGCAGCAAACTGGCAACAAAAATTATCAATGAATCTACAAAGCAGGTTAAAAAGTAGGTCAAGTTGTTAAGTTTACAAAGGGCAACCAATGAGGGCTAAAAACTCTCCGGCCACAACCGTGCGCTATGCCGTACTGTTAAAATGTTGATGGAGTCGATCACCTCATACACCACTATGTATGACTCGTGGACAACCAATTCACGAGTGCCTGATACTCTTCCTGGACGACCGGCGTGAGGGTTATCAGGGAGAACTTCTTCAACGGTGCTCAAGATGCCTTCGCCGAGCTCCAGCGCAGCGGATGGATTGTCCTTGGCGATGTACTCCACGATCTCTTCCAGCGCGGTCATCGACTCCGCTGACCATGCCAACTTCATCGTTTGGTGGCTTTAGCGGTTTTCTTCAAACGAGCCCGTACCTCGCTAGTGGTATGTGTGCGCCCAGCTTGTACATCAGCCTGTCCACGTTGCACGGAGGCAATGAAGGCTTCTTCTTCACGAAGGTATTGTTCAATAGCTTCATTGGCTAGAAAAGATTTTGAACGGCGGGTAAGGGAGGCCAGCTCCTCCAGTCGTTTGGAGGTTTCGGGTTTGGTGTGTACAGAGATCACTGAGCGATTGGCCATGTTAAATTGTCCAAATTGATGCATATGTATACATCTTAATACATGTACCCCAAAATGCAATGAGTTGGGGGGTATTCAACGGGTACCGGTATCCCCAATTGTAGTCATTTCCAATCCCCATCCATACCAGCACACTCCATCTCATAGCGGCTCAGATCCGCCAGGCTGCCGCTCATGACTTCATAATGTTTCCCAACATTATTCAGCTATACAGCCCATACACCCCACTCTCTACCCCATAACCCTTTCAACCCTTGATATCATAGGGAAATTTGTTGTTCACTTAGCTAAGCCCAAGGACAATAAAGGAGGGGCGGTATGGAACTGTTATTCAAAAGAGACCAAGGAAACGGAAAACTAGGGAGAATTAACTTCACCTTATGGGGGAAGGTCGAACTTTCAGAAGAGGAACAGGAGCTTCTGAATCGGTACCGTTTTGATCAAGCCGTGATGATCGAAGTGGCGCAACCGTCACTCATTAAACTCACCGTCGTCCTTTCCGTACTAGTATTCATCCTCGCCTATAGCATCTTTGCCGGTATGATGGGTAAAGAGTTGGGGGCTGTGTTTAGTCTGCTTGTAGCCGCTGGTGCTGGATACTGGTACTTCAATGACCGGCGGGAGACGATCTTCGTTAAGGATCTCCTGCATGGCCGGTACTTTAAATGCGACAGCGTGATTGATCTGGCCCGGAAAGAGGCCTGGCTCACCACCGTCGTCAGCTTCCTACGCCAAGTGATGGAGGGTGCCAAGCACTGGGATGGGACTGAGACCCTGAGTATCGATCCACTCCCGAAGGACGAAGCCCGTCAGGTCATCATTAAGGGGATCTGATGGTGTTGATTTGCGTTTAATACTGACCCAGGTTTTGCATCTAATTTTGACCCGCCCAGATAGCCGGATTATGGCCTGAGTTCACTTCCTTTTTCCAGTTTTTCTATCCTCCTGTTGTTGTGAAGTTGAGTGCCTGAAGCGGTAACTGTCATTGCCGGTTTCAATGATATGGCAGTGATGGGTTAGCCGGTCCAGCAGTGCTGTTGTCAGCTTGGGATCACCAAAGACAGATGACCACTCTGAGAAGCTCAGGTTGGTTGTGATAATGATGCTGGTCTTTTCATAGAGCTTGCCGATCAGGTGGAACAGCAATGCTCCACCGGATTGACTGAACGGCAGGTAACCCAGTTCGTCGAGTATCACCAGGTCAGTATGCATCAGGCGGTTAGCGATACGCCCCTGTTTGCCGTTGAGCTTTTCCTGTTCCAGCTGATTAACCAGTTCGATGGTGGGCAGGAAGCGTACGCGCAGATGGTGGTGCTGTATGGCCTGCACCGCAATGGCCGTAGCCAGATGGGTTTTGCCCGTGCCCGGGCCACCTACGAAGACCACATTCTGGGCATCTTCAATGAACTCACAGCGGTGTAAAGCGCGTATCAGGGCTTCATCTACCTGGCTTTCCCTAAACTCGAAGCCAGCCAGATCCCGATAGGCCGGGAACCTGGCGGCTTTCATCTGGTAGTTTATTGAGCGCACTTCGCGTTCAGCCACTTCGGCCTTGAGCAGTGTTTCCAGGATAGGAACAGCCTGTTGATAGATCGGTGCCGCCTGTTTTGACATGGTGGCAACCGTATCGGCCATACCGAACAGCTTGAGGGATTTAAGGGTGGTAACCATGGCATCTGCCGTCATTGCTGCTTCCTCCTGAGTCTGTCATAACGGTGGGTATCTGCTGTCGGCTCTGTGACCAGCTTCAGAGCAGCAGGTGGTTGAGTAGGTTCTGGCTTGGGCTTATCTGTGATCCTGCTCAGACAGTTGATGACATGCTGCTTGGAGGGGCGGTCGATCTTTAACGCCTCTTCTACCGCACGTTCGACCAGCGCTTCATCATGCAGCAGCACAAGCGCTAGTACGTCGACCATCTCCCGGTCACCGCTGGGACGCTTGAGCAGCTTGCGTTGTAGCCGCTTAAAGCTCTCGGGTAGCTCATGGAATGGCGCACCATTGCGTAAAGCACCGGGCTTCCGCTGCACGACTGACAGGTAATGGCGCCAGTCGTAGATGGTTTTCCCGGGGAAACTATGATCACGGCTAAAGACGCGTTCATGAACGGCTACCACCTGGGCTTCGGCCACAATGACCAGCCGGTCGGCATACACGCGTAGACTAACTGGTCGGTTGGCAAAGCTGGCCGGCACACTGTAGCGGTTGTTGTCGTAGGTAATCAGACAGGTGGAGCTGACCCGCTTGTTGTACTCGACAAAGCCATCGAAGGCTGCAGGCGCCTCCATCAAGTGTTCACGCTCTGCCTGCCAGTAATCGCCTATGGTGCGACGCTTGTCTTCCGGGTGCGGCAGCTCCTGCCACAGATCAAGACAGCGCTGCCTGAGCCACAGGTTCAGTCCTGCCAGTGATTTGAAGGCGGGTGCGCCCTGCCAGATGCGTCTCCTGGCATCGAGTACATTCTTCTCGACCTGGCCTTTCTCCCAGCCTGCTGCCGGGTTGCAGAACTCGGCCTCGAACAGATAATGGCTGACCATGGCGGTAAAACGCTTGTTTACATCCCGCTGTTTGCCTTTGCGGACTTTATCCACTGCCGTCTTCATGTTGTCGTAGATGCCACGCTCCGGCACGCCACCGAAGGTGACAAAGGCATGATAGTGAGCGTCGAATAGCATCTCATGGCTTTGCATCAGGTAAGCACGCATGAAGAACACGCGGCTGTGGCTGAGCTTGAAATGAGCAACCAGCAGCTTGGTGTTGACGCCATTGAGCTGAACGTAGTCTTCGCTCCAGTCGAACTGAAACGCCTCTCCTGGTGCAAAGGATAACGGCACAAAGGTGTTCTTGGCGGCGGTCTTCTTGGCTTCCTGCTGCTCAGCCCGCCAGTTGCGGGCAAAGGCGGCTACCCGGTCATAGGACCCGGTATAACCCAGTTGCACCAGGTCACTGTGTAGCTGCTTGACCGTCTTGCGCTGCTTGCGATGTCGTCTGGACTCACGAAACAGCCAACTGGTCAGCGTCAGTTCATAGTCATCCAGTTTGGAGGGACTTTTACGGTTGGGGTAGCGTGGTTCCACCACGCCACTGGCTAAATACTTGCGGACTGTATTTCTACTTAGTCCTGTTCTTCGGGTTATCTCCCGGATCGGCATTCCTTCCCGGAAATGCCATCGTCTGATTACGCTTAATAACGCCACGTCGATCACTCCTGTTTACTCCTGCAAAGCCTTGATGCAGGTAGAGTTGTACGTGGGTCAAAATTCGATGCAAATTATGGGGATAGGTGGGTCAGTTTTGGGTGCAATTCAACACCTTGGCGGCTCTATTGGCCCTGGTCTATGTTTTTCTTATCGAGCCAATCGATACGGAAAAAGCACGCTTGGAAAACGCACTTATGCAGCAGGAGAGGCTTCAGAATAGCCTCGATAAAATGGCATCAGAAGTGACGCGACTCAGGAGTCAAAAACCTTCATCACAGGTGGATAGAGAAAGGTCCCTCGTATCTATCTTGGATGCTACAAGCCGGCACTTCAAGATCAAGGACAGCATTTCACGTATTACTCCTGAAAATAATGACCTAGTTAGAGTCTGGCTGGAAAATGCAGGATTTGATGCAGCACTGAGATGGTTGATTGATCTCTCTTCAAACCACACCATCCAAGTTAAAAGTATTTCTTTCACAAGGGAAGAGCAACCTGGGCTGATCAATGCTCGTATAGAATTGTCTCGTTAGAAAAATCGATCATATATATATATGTCATCAAACTGACAAACTGACAAACTGTCAGATATTCGTCTCTTGACAATTCACTCAGAGCTATGTGACTACTGGATCTAGTAGTTTGTTAGACCGCATGGACACACGGAGTATGGCGGTCAAAAAAGAACAAAAAATGATGGAATAAGGATAATGCCGATGAGCAGTTCATCTTTTGGCGCTGTGCGTGCGCTTGCCAATTCTGTTCGCTTTGTTATTGCAAAATCGCATTGCGTACTCATTACATCTCTTATTACTTTTTCGCTTTCACAGCCGGCTTTCGCTAATGTCAGTACAGCGGGTTTTACGGCAGGTGAGCTTTCAGTCAGTCAGAGTGGTGCAGCGATTTACTCCATACCAATCATCGTATCGCCTGGTGTGGCAGGTATGCAGCCAGAACTTTTAATTAGTTACAGCAGTCAAGATGGCGACGGACTTCTAGGACTGGGTTTCAACCTTAGCGGATTATCTACAGTTCAGCGTTGCGGCGCGACTATCGAGCAAGATGGATTTAAAGGCGGTGTCTATTATGACTCACGAGACCGCTTTTGTTTGGATGGTCGTCGATTAATTGCTGTGTCTGGTGCTGATGGTGATAGCGGCACAGAGTACCGTACTGAAATTGACGCTATCAGTAAAATAATCTCCTATGGTCAAAAGGGAAGCGGACCTGATTACTGGATAGTGAAAACCAAGTCCGGACAGACCATGGAGTATGGTAATACTGCAGATTCTCAAGTTGATACCAGAGATGGTCAGAATGCTCGAGAATGGGCAGTAAGTAAGATTCTCGATGCTTCAGCAAATGCAATTGATTTTAGTTATTACGAGGATACTGTAAACGGTGAGCATTATCCTCTTCGATTAGATTACGCACAAAATTCTGTTCGATTCAGCTATGAAGATCGCCCTGTCATTAGGCGTCATTTTCAAGCAGGATCAAAAATAACCCTCTCTAAACGAATGAATAGTGTCGCAGTATATGTAGGCGAAACATTAGTGCGAAACTACCAACTGCGATATGCAGCAGACAATATTCTTAACCGTTTGGAAGGGGTGACTGAGCAAAGCGGCACAGGTGATAGTTTTCCAGAAACCGTTTTCACTTGGCAAACAAGTACTGGAAGTCAATTTGACCAAGGAAGCCAGTGGCTACCAAATTTAGGGAACGAATCGCTTAATGCGTTAATGGATGTTAATCAGGACATACTTTCCCAATACCTTGATATTAATGGAGATGGTCTTCCCGATCGCATATCAGAGAAAAACCCAACTACAGGTAGTCCAGGACTGTATGTAATGCTAAATAACGGTTCTGGATTCGATTCTGGTTCACATTGGTTACCGAATTATCCATTAGCGTGGCATAACCTGCCAAGTGATAGGGATATGTACGGCTCCCTCGTATCTGCGTTCCGTGATATCAATGGTGATGGGTTGGTTGATCGTGTATGGCCAACAGATCCGACTTCAACTGGATTTTTTAGTCTCATATACGGACCGTACGCTGCTCTGAATAATGGTGCAGGCTTTGATGCCTCTGGCACATGGCATACACCATTTAGTCCAAATACCCCTTACTATACCAATCAGTTCTATCAAGTAGAAACAAAGATAGGGGATAGTAATTTTATTGCATTTGTAGACATGAACGGAGATGGAAAGCTTGATCGTGTTGCTTCACGGCACCCTTCTGGAACATACCCCAATCCAATGCCTGGCTTTTATGTCATGCTGAGATCAGAAAATGGATTAGAACCCGGTCAGTATTGGCTGCCGGATTATAGCGGAACTGATTCGAACTATGTAACAAAAGAGAATGCCGAGGATGATGTATTTATTGACCAGGTAGATATGAACGGAGATGGTCTGCTTGATCGTGTTTATAACAAAAACCCGATCACGAATGCCCAAGGGTTCTATGTCATGCTGAACACCGGTAGTGGTTTTGATTCAGGCAAACAGTGGTTGCCTGATCTTGGTGACGACAGAAAGAACCTGATAAAAGATTACTCTGGTGGTGATCTTCAAATCGCTATTTTTGATATTAACGGTGATGCATTGCCTGATCGTATATTTGATAGAGATCCGTATACAAACGCAGAAGGCGTTCATGTCATGCTCAATAATGGCGATGGTTTTGAGCCAGTTGAGAAGTGGATCGACGACCTGGGAGATATTTCACTTAGCAGAGTGGAGGAATACGTTTCTGATGGCAGTTTGAAGTTCGGTTTTGTCGATGTAAATGGTGACGGTCTACCAGATAGGGTCTACGGGGAGAATCCTTACACTGGAAGTAAAGAAATTTACGTCAAACTGAATACAGGTAATGGTTTTGAAACGGGGTCAACTTGGATAGGTGGGTTTAGTGATGACTGGAAGAACCAGATTCGAGCTACCAACTCGGAAGGTGATGTAAAGGCTGATTTCATGGACATGAATGGGGATGGCCTGGTTGATCGCGTATTTTCAAGTAATCCCAATACAAATGAGCAAGGCCTCTATGTCATGCTCAATCAAAACTACATTCCACGTGTCGTTAACATATCCTCAGTAATGGAAGACAGCTCCATTGAATACTCTTCAATTAGAGACAAGAGTATTTATCAAAACGCCTCTGAGGTTTCCTACCCCAATATTAATATGCCTGCGCCTATGGGTGTTGTTAATCAAATATTGGTTGATAATGGTGTCGGTGGAAACAATGCAACGACTTACAAATATGGTGATGGAAAATTCAATGTCAGAGGACGTGGTTTTCTCGGTTTTGGATGGATGGAAGCAACTGATCAACAAACGAGTATCGTAACAAAAACCACCTACCGTCAAGATTTCCCATATACAGGGCAGACACTGCGCACTGAACAACGCCTTTCTGATGGAACGCTCATTGAGGAAACTGATATTGTATTCGCGGACATTACAAGTTACGGCGATAAGGTTCATTTTCCATACATTGCCTCTAAAGTAGATGCCAGCTACGAACTTGATGGTACATCTATTAGTACGACTACGACTCAGAACTGTAGTGGCATAGTTAATTTGGCCACCTGAACCTGGGTGATATGATGTCCCAGGAGTGGAACAGGTGGCAAGATGAGTAAGAGAAACAGAAACTACAGCCCGGAATTTCGACTGGAAGCCGCGCAGCTAGTTGTAGACCAGGGCTATACCCTCCAGGCGGCGGCTGATTCGATGGGTGTGAGCAAAGGCTCCATGGAGAACTGGGTTCGACAGTTGCGAGAGGAGCGCCAAGGCAAGACGCCTAAGGGCACGGCACTGACGCCCGATCAGCGACGTATTCAGGAACTGGAGAAACGCTTACGCCAGGTCGAGACGGAGAAAGAAATCCTAAAAAAGGCTACCGCGCTCTTGATGTCCGACTCGCTGAACAATTCCAGATAGTCAGACGACTGCATCGAGAGCGCTACCCGGTCAAGCAGTTGTGCCAGGTATTTGATATCCATCGCAGCAGCTACCGGGCATGGTTATCCCGGCCAAAACAGATATCGGCACTGGAGAGGCAACTCAGGGCAGAGATCAAGACCGTCCATGCGCTTAGTAATGGTTCTGCAGGAGCCAGGGCAATTGCCCGGATGGTCACTGACCGGGGGATCCCGCTGAGTCGATATCGCGCGGGGCGGAGGATGAAGGCACTGGGTCTTGTCAGTACCCAGCAACCGAAACATCGCTACAGGAAGGCCGAGCAGCCGTATCTTGGCATTCCGAATCGGCTGGATCGACAGTTTGATGTCGATGCACCCAACAAGGTCTGGACAGGTGACATCACCTATGTCTGGACCGGTAAACGCTGGTCGTACCTGGCAGTGGTGCTGGATCTGTACGCACGACGCCCGATTGGCTGGGCACTATCGCTGAACGCGGATAGTGCGCTGACGAGAAAGGCATTGATGATGGCCTATGAATCACGGGGCGAGCCGGAGGGCGTGATGTTCCACTCTGATCAGGGCTGTCAGTACACGGCTCTGGCGTTTCGACAACAGCTATGGCGTTATCAGATGAGCCAAAGTATGAGTCGTCGGGGAAACTGCTGGGACAATGCACCGATGGAGCGATTCTTCCGCAGTCTAAAAACCGAATGGGTGCCGGAGGTCGGTTACAGCTCATTCGAACAAGCGAAGCGCCATATCATGGCGTATGTAATCGGGTATTACAGTCGGCTCAGGCCGCACAGTCACAATGGTGGAATGCCACCGATTGTGGCCGAACAGCATTACTGGAATACCTATAAATCCGTGGCCAAAATGACTTGACCACTACAAATTTGGTGCAGCACCTGCATCTGCGTATGCCAGTAAGATTGACCATTTATTCCGGTTTAGGCTGACCACTGATTCCGGTAAACCCTGACCACAAATCTGCTATTGACCAGTCAGGACCACGGAAGGGTCGAGAAATTGCTTTGTTTGGATTCCCATCTTCTAAGGCTCCGCGTTAAATTTCTAATCTCTGGAAGTTTCTTATACGCAACCCAGTCTTTGTCTGATTCATCTGCCAAGAACGTGGTATAGGCCCTTGTTGTCATGTAGCGTTCAATGATGTGCATGCAGGATACTGGCGGGAAGGTGAACTTTCGTAATATTCCTAAATCATCGACTATCGATAATAGTGAATGAGAGTAAAAAATTGCCCGATCTACATTGACTTCAGAAACGAGCTTATCAACCTCTTTGCCGTTTAATTTTGTGAAAAAGGTATTGGTTAAATACTCGAATAATTCATGGGCTATGTCGGGAAAAGGGGGATAATAAATGAGCCTTCGAAAAGCGGCCAGTGTCGGTTTCATATAAAACACATGGAGAATAGGCTCTCTGGTTAGATTCGCTTCTTGGAGGAGACCAATGCAGGCAGTGAAAGCATCTAAATCCGCTTTTTTCGATAGAGCGTCTAAAGTTGCTAGGTAATCTTTACGATGCCGCTGCGGGACTTTGCCAGGCTCAGTTCCAGGGTGAAAAAGCAGTTCCACGATGCCAGAGCTGAGCTTATTCAGATGAATATATAATTCAGTTATGTCCTGGATCGGGTTTGCTACCTCCCAAAATGGGTGATACAGAAGGCTTTTTGAGCCTGGAGCAATAAGATCAACTTCATCTACTAAATCAGGGTCTGGGATATGCAGCCCCTTTTTGTACCCATCGTATTTGCAAGGTCGGGTGACTGTCCCGTCATCATTTCTCCTGACTTTCTCAGGCTCTAAGTAATTCTCAAGCGCATATCCAGTGCGCTTCAGATGTAGCCGTGCAGCCACATAGTAGAACCATGCCTTTGCTTTGAGCGGCTTCGTTTGATTCTTATTTTTCGGTCTCCCGGCAGTATTGACCATTGTAAGTTGCCACGCAGTCACTAAAACCCTGTCTAGTTACGTATAGTCACGTTTAGTAACGATATTAAGTTATTTTTTAGAGTAACGAAATTGCCATTTATTTAACTACTGGCAGGGGTTATATGCCTATCCTAATATTTTACAGTCGGGTGTAGTCACGGTTTTGCGATGAAAAAGAGAACAGATTTAGTTACAGAGCTAGCGAAGGCGTTAGAAGCAGATCTATTGCGGGAATATGGCCCTGTGTTAACAGGAAATTCGCTGCGTAAAGCCCTTGGCTATCCAAGCCTTGAGGCATTACGCCAGGCTGTTGCTCGTGACAAAGTACCTGTGCCGGTCTTTTCAGTACCAAATCGACGAGGAAAGTTTGCTTTATCGAAGGATGTGGCGCAGTGGTTAGCTGAGCAGCGCAATCAAGTTATTGATTAATAGAGTATTTAATGACCGAGAAGGAGGTGTAGTAAGAGATATTGAATTGATTTCGTGCGTACTAAGTCAAGGTGTGGAATAGCTGATACGAAAAAGGCCTGAGAGCGGCAACTCTCAAGCCCGATTCTTAATGCATCGAAATTGTCTTCCGATGCAAAGGAGTTTCGTATCTCTTCCCCTATATGTCAAGTGCTGATGGTGTGACTCACCACCGGGCAAGACATTTTTCACCTTGTTGTTTGTAAACCACATCAGGCTCGGTATCGGGCCAGGGGACGATATTGTCCAAAGAAAGGTGGAACAGATGAATAAACAGAGAGAAATACTACGATTGGTCAGGACAACGAATATGTCCAATCGGATGATTGGCCGTAGCCTTCACGTTTCACACAATACAGTGAAGCGTTATCGGGATCGCGCTGATGAAATCGATCTTGATATTGCGACTCTCAATGAGATGAATGATCTTGAGATTGAAGCGGTGCTGAAGGCCAAGCGCTTTCGTATCGAGTCGAAGTTCATGCCGGACTGGAATGCCATCCACAAGGAGATGCAGTATCGCAATGTCACGCTGCAACTCCTGTGGGAAGAGTATCGATTGGCCAATCCAGGCCATGCCTACTCTTACTCCCAGTTCACATACTACTATCGGAAATTCCTGGGTAAGCTGGATATCACCATGCGCCAGACGCATCGTGCTGGTGAAGTCGTGTATGTGGATTTTGCTGGTAGAACCATCCCTTACTACGATGTTGCTTTGGGAGAAGAGCGCAAGGCACAGATCTTCGTCGGTGCATTGGGCTGTTCAAACTACTCCTTTATTTACGCCGTCAAATCACAGTCATTGCCAGATTGGGTTGAGGCGCATAATTTGATGTTTGCTTACTTTGGTGGCGCACCACAGGTCGTCGTCCCCGATAACCTGAAATCGGCTGTAATTCGCCCCGGAAGAGAGCCGGAGTTCAACCGAACCTATCTTGAAATGACCAAACACTACCAGGTGGTCATTGTTCCTGCCCGTGTTCGTCGGCCCAAGGACAAATCCAAGGCGGAACTTGCTGTACAGCTCGCCTACCGCTGGATTCTAGCTCGGCTTCGCCATCGGCGCTTTTTCAGTATCGAGGAGATCAATGCGGCCATTGCCGAACTGTTGAGACTCTTCAATGAGAGGCCTTTCAAACGGCTCCCTGGTTGCCGCAGGTCGCGGTTTGAGGAACTGGATAAACCATTGCTTCGTCCTCTGCCTGCTGAACCTTTCGAGTATGCCGAATGGACAAGTGCTCACAAAATTGGTCCTGATTATCACATGCGGGTGCGTGATCATTACTATTCAGTCCCCAATGCCCTTGTTGGTGGAAAAGTCGAAGCCAGGGTTAGTGCAAAGGTCGTCGAGTTGTTCCACCAGGGTCGTCGTGTAGCAAGTCACCCTCGCAGTCAGGAGATTGGGGGCCACACCACAAATCCTGCTCACCAGCCCAAGGCCCATCGTCATTATGCTGAACAGACGCCTGAGCTGATCATGAAATGGGCCAAGTCCATTGGTCCGGCTGCTGCAGCGGTTTTCCAGCATCAGTTTGATAGCCGACCCCACGCCCTACTTGGCATCCGTTCCTGCACTCCTCTCCAGCGCCTGGTTAAAGACTATGGTGCTGAGCGGTTTGAAGGGGCCTGCCGTCGTGCTCAGCAGATCGGTTCCCTTACGACCAAGAGTGTGCGCTCTATCTTGCAACGTGGCTTGGAGGATCTTCCTGATGAACCTCTGTCAATCCAGGTGAACCTGCCGTTGCACGACAACCTGCGCGGTTCTGAGTATTACGCCAGAGGAGGTGAGTGAGATGTTGCTTAAACAGACGACAACACGCCTCAGGCAGATGAGGCTGTATGGCATGGCCAATGCTGTAGAAGATCAGGGCAGCAATACGGCTGTCCAGGAGTTGAGCTTTGAAGAGCGCCTTGGCTTGGTTGTGGATGCTGAGTTTCATGATCGGGAGGATCGAAGGGTTAAGCGCCTGCTCAAGGCGGCCAAACTCAAAGTGCCTGCCTGCCCCGAAGATGTAGATTACAGTGCTCATCGGGGGCTTGATCGCCAGGTATTTGCGAACCTCATTACCTGTGACTGGATCGACAAGTCCCTCAATACCATCATCACAGGGCCAACCGGGGTCGGTAAGACCTGGCTCGCCTGCGCGTTGGGACACCAGGCGGCGCGTAAGGGCTACTCGGTCATCTACAAGCGACTTTCCAGGCTTTTAGAGGAGTTGGAGATCGCCAATGGCGATGGGAGTTTACCCAAACTGCGCACAAAACTGGCCAAGATGGCTCTCATTATTCTGGATGACTGGGCATTGGCTCCAATGACATCCCGTGGTCGCCATAATCTGTTGGAACTGATCGATGAGCATATTGGCTCAGGCTCCATTTTGATCACCACCCAACTGCCTGTGGATCAGTGGCACGAGTATCTTGGGGAGCCTACGGTGGCAGATGCCATTCTAGACCGCTTGGTGCACCGTTCTCACCGGATTGAGTTGCGCGGGGAGTCCATGCGTAAGCTGCATTCACCGATCAAGGAGGCGTCATGATGGATATGATGAGTGTACATACAAACCATCCTGCAGCGGCCTATGATCCGCATCTGCTAGGTTATGTTGATTTTCCTGGTATCGAGGAGTCTGACTCGGTCAGTAAGACGCTTATCGATCAGGTCTTTAGCTACTATCAGGAGGCCCTGTTCTCTACTCCCAGAGCACTGGAATTTCTTCAGAATCTGGGGATTAGTGACAAAGGCCTGCTCAAGGAGTGGGGTGTGGGGTTTTCTGACCGCACCCTCGGCAAGCAGTTACCAGATGGAGATACCCAGGATGGGGCCTGGTTGCGCGGGAATCTGCAGCGCAAAGGCCTTCTGGTGGCCAGTGGCGGTGAGTTTTTCCGTGGTGCACTGGTTTTTCCCAATGTCGATGACCGTGGGGAGATCACGGAAGCCTATGGTGAGCGGATTACACCCAAACTGCGCTCCGGTACGCCTTATTACCTGTATTGGTCGATCAGGAATGCTGGGTTCTTCAATCAGAAAGCACTGGGGGATCACCAGAGCATTTTCCTTTGCAAGAACCCTCTGGAAGCACTGATATTGTCTGCCGCAGGGTACCCCAATGTGGTAGCTACCCTGGGTTTGGGAGGTTTTGACGCTGAGCAGTTGGATGCACTGGTAGGCAGCCGGGTTTGCAGGGTAACGACAGCGTATGAGAATACGCCAGAAGGTAGGCGGGTTGCCCGTCTGGTCTCTCAGGCGCTCTCTGCTTGTGGGATAGCCTGTTACAGGCTGATGTTGCCATCTGGTATGGATCTCAAGGGCTATGTGCTCAAGCACGGTGCCGATGCCCTGGAGAGACTGGTCAATGGCAGCAGGCCCTGTGTCCAGACCTATGAGGGACTCAGGGAGGATGGCATATGGTGAAGTCTGACAGGCCCAAAACACTGGTGGCCTGTATGGACTTCTATCTGGAGGACTGCCTCGTCAAGGGGCAGTCCCCCAGAACCATCGAGGGCAAGCGAAGTTCACTAAGGGCATTCATCCAATGGGCGCTCTCAGAGGGCCTGAAACGCCCTCAGCAGATCGGTCTGGAGGAAATCGAGGCCTATCAGGCCTATCTGTTCCGATACCGCCAGCCATATTCTGAAAAGCCTCTGGAGAAGGCTACCATCCGCAACCGCCTCACAGCGGTGAAGGTCTTCTTTCGGAGACTGCATATTCGGGGAGTCATCAAGGAGAACAGACTGTCACTGATGGAGCTTCCCAGGGTGCCCAGGCAGCTTCCCAAGGGCTACCTTGATGTGGAGGAGATAGAGGCGACGCTGCTTCAGCCGCTACTCCAGGACTACAAAGGTGTTCGGGATAGAGCAATCCTGGCCGTTTACTACGCCACGGGCATTCGTCGTATGGAACTGGCCAATCTGAATATCGAAGATCTGGATCTCAAGGCCCGAGTTCTCACTGTCCACAAGGGAAAAGGTGAGAAGGATCGCCGGGTACCCATTGCTCAGTCGGCTTGCGTGTGGGTACAGCTCTACCTCAAGCATGTTAGGCCCAAATTGCAGCAACTGCACTCTGGTTCAGAGCTGTTTCTGGATAACAAGGGGTTGAAGTTCAGGGAGCATCAACTGACTCGGATTGTGTCCAAGTACGTCCGCAGAGCGGGGATTAAGAAACCAGGGGCTTGTAACTTGTTCAGGCACTCCACAGCGACTCTGATGCACGAGAACGGGGCTGATATCCGGGTGGTACAGGATATGCTGGGGCACGCGGATATCTCAACGACCCAGATCTATACCCATGTGGCAATCAATCGCCTGAAGGAGGTTTATGCCGAAACCCATCCTGCAGCACAGCAGCGTGAATAATTAGAATCGAGAGATATCAGCCGCCTTTTTTAAACAACGGGAAGAATGTAGGCTGTACTTTCAGTTTCAGTGTGTCGGTAGGTTTGATTGCATTGGGTTTTCTCCGCGATCCTCCGGAATCTGTAATGACCTCAATGTCTTCGTTCTCGATGATCATTTCATGGATGTCTTCGCTATGCGCTGGAGTTTCGCTGTAAGCAGCCTCATAGAACTCATGCATGCTTAAAGCGTCCCCCGCCTCTGCAATAAACCGGGGTATATCATCGTATAGATCGTTTTTCGATGCATCTCTCGAATTTGCATCGAAAAGATATAATTTGCCTTCGTTTGCAGGGTCGTACGATAACATGTGTAAACCCGCACGCCCGTAGTGAGCTTGAGCATCGCATTGATGGAGTACATTGTTGTATACCTGCCTGGCACGATGGTTGTTCGCAAAATGCATCAACCAGTATTGCCAGCCATCTGGGTTATTTATAGCAAACGGGCTTACGAAGGTGGCGCAGTTTTTTAGTGCCTCGAATACGACTTTCTCTGCACGTGCAAGCCATTCCTGTTTGCTCATCAGATTATCCTGTCCTGACAGCAACAAATTGATATCTTTTTGTATATCGGGTTCCAAAGGAACTTGATTGGTAGTCGAATTAGGTGACAAGAACGTGAGTATGGTCTTGATCATGAAGGTTAAGATAACTTCTGCGGATTTCCAAGAAGCAACAATATCCCTGATCAAGCTGGTAGGGGCGTGTTTGTACCCACACTGATCTAGATTGAAAAAGACATTGCTATAACGAGCCTCTTTCAGCCTACGTTTGATGGTCGGATATATCTCCTGGAAATCAGAGGAGTGATACTCGGCTTTGAGTTGAACGTGGGGTGATGATTCAGCTTCTATGACGAGTGGTGAAAGGCTTTCCTTTAATTGTTCAAGTGCATTAGTATCTCGGTCATTGAGCTGGAGGAGGCACTCGATAACTAATGGCTTCAATCCCTGGTTATACCTTTCTGTGTTTATTTCGACAGCGGTATTGATCAATACATCAACGAAAATCAGAGGGGAGCCATAGCTACCGCATTCGTATAAACCTGCTCCTGAGAAACCGTCAATAATCGCTAAGCGAAATTTCTCCTGTTGGGGGAATTTACATCGAGTTATCAGGTACTCACGGAAGTAACGCCGAAGAATTTCGTGCTTCTTTCGAGTGTGGTCTTCTAACTTTGCGCCGTGTTCCCAATCATAGTTTTTCGATACCACGATTCATCATCCTTGTTAAGACGAAGTTATGTGTATAGCGCGGGCATTTCATCCCATGTCCTTCCATTGAGCAATCTGCCATTTTCAGCTTTTGGGCGTTTTACGCCATCGGCACCCCAGCCACCCCATTGTTTAAAGAAAAAAGAAGCACTTTGCTCATGACATTGAACACGAACATTATCAACCCAATCAGGTTGCATGGGACGTGCCTTGGGGCCGGACTCTCCGCCAACTATCACCCAATGTATGCCGTGGAGGTTAATTGGACCCAAATCTTCAAGCAGAGGTTCGATGGATAGAAATCTGATCTTGGCCGGTACCTGGCGTAACAAATCGATCCGAGGAACACCATACTTCTTATCTTCTACAGTCGTTCCCAACCAGCAGTTAGGAGGAACTTCGCGAGTCTGGAAGTATTGTGCCATTCTGCTTGGCCGTTTCGTCAGTATCTGAAAATTGTGCTGAGGGCAAGCTTTGATGACTCTAAATACCTCGTCAATAAAAGATGATGGTACTTGTTTATGAAACAAATCACTCATCGAATTTACGAAGTAAATCGTGGGTTTTTTTCGTTTTAAAGGTTCAGTAAGGCGATATGGGTGGACAGTTAATTTAAACCCGTTTTCATATCCGGATGTTCCCATCGCTTTCAGCCGGTGAGCCATATTTTCTGCGTAGCAGTGTTTGCACCCCGGTGAAATCTTTGTACAACCGGTAACTGGGTTCCATGTCTTTTCTGTCCATTCAATCCGACTCATGGCTGCAATATATGTTCTATAATGGTTCTATGTTCTTTTAGTTTAGGGGTCGATTTATTTTACGTCAATGATAACTTGAGATTGATGACCCTTCCTATTGTTTCTTGGTTATTTTTTAGGTAATTGGAAGAGAGGTGTATAGGATTTAGCTACTAATTCTGGCTGACTGTAGTCAGAAATATATTCCGTCGTTCTTCCAATCATGCGCTAAAAGCTCCTCCACTCGACTGTGGTGTTGAATCCACTCTGTAGTCTTTGGACAAATCCAGCCTGCGACCTCCAAGATGGAGCGGTAGTCCTGCTGGAGATGTCGATTGAAAATTGGTTCGTGGTGCGCAATACGATTCCTGAATGTACGCAAGTAGTTGAGAGGCCGGTGTGTGTCAGCACGCCTAAGACGGCTGTTCGGAAAAGCTTTGTGCAGAGCAGGTCGCCATAGGGTCATTTCATAGTTTTTCTTCCCTCTATCAGGTGGTGCAGCCCTCCCACCTCGGCCGAGTAGCGAGACCCAGAATCCGAATGAGAGTTCAGCGACCACATGCGGGGGATCTACAGCGTAGCCTTCCCTAATTAAGGTTGACTTAGCGCTATCGATCTTGCCCAATGCTCCCCAATCAAGCCCACAGGCAGGATTTTCGTACCAGTCTTCCCCGTAGGCTGAACAAAGCTGTTGGTGCATAGTATTGCGAAGTGCAACTTCTATTCCTTGCAGAGGTCCGTAAAATGCAGCACTGATGGCTGTATTCCAGGTGTAAAGACGTAGGGCATGCTCCCGGTCTCCTCCTGTCTCCGCTTTGTAAGTCGCTATTCTTTCAGGAGAAAGTGAGGTTTCGAGGGCATCTAGTACCTCGTCATCAAAGGAAAACTTCTTGACTGCTTGATTCATTCCGCCTATCCTAAGTGTGTAGACCCCAGACCCGCCTCTGCACCTGCATGCGCCTGGGGTTCAGCTTTTCTAGGATCCCTCTTTTTTCTTTCCCGCTTTTAAGCCGCCTCGCCGAGAAACCTGCCTCCGCATAGCCTTGGTTTCTTCCTGAACTTCACGAAATTCCGGTTCTAATTCTTTGAGCCGTTCCACAAGGCCAGTGAGATCGTACATATTACTTTGCTTGCCTTTATGGGCGGCGCGTCTTTCTATCCGCTTCACAAGGCCTGCATCTTCGAGCTCCGCGATGTATCGCTGCACGGTTCGGGGGCTCAAGCCCAGGCGTTCACTGAGTGCCTTCTTGCTTGGATAGGGTTTTCTATCCTCATCCCACCAATAATCGGCTAGTTGTAGCAAAACAGCGAGCTGCGTGGGATTTAGCCCCAAGCGTTGCTGTGCCCTTAGGAGTAGAGAGGGGACAATCGTGAAACCCAGTTTCATTACCTCTTTGCCCCACTTTTTCTCAGAGGCTTGAGCAGCTTTTTTTGCAGGCCGGATCTGAACGATTTCAGCCGAAGGTTGATTCTCTGCAGTCATGTCGATACCCAAACAATATTTGCTTTTCGTTGATAGTACAATATGACTAAAAACATAAAGATACAACAATTACTATGGGTCAATACTGACTCTAGGTAGTAGATGAAACTGACTTGGGGTACTGGGCGTGGATGACCGCTAAATAAGTACACCGTTACACAGCACCACGATTACCGGAAGCACTAACGAGTATTGAGGTAGGGGTCTAGTCGCAGATGTCCAGTGGTAGAACCTAGGGTTGGCGGTTGGACTATATCTTGTGGGCACGTAAGAGGAGTGAGTCCAATCGTAATATTGAGTCCTATCTTGATGGGGTAGGGCTATACGCCAAGGGCCACATTTCGTCGAGATAGCGCGTTAGTGAATTTTATTCGCACGCTCATGGCTTGACGATAGCAATAATCTATGAGAATTATTAACAAGAGCCCACTGCAGGCTCGCTAGCCGACTGAAGGCGAAGCCCCCATCAGGGCGCAGGAGTCACTTAAACGCAATACTAAACCACGTACTGTCTGCGCGTGGATGAGTCGGCCATCGTTCGCCAAAGAGGCAGTCTGGGACTTAGTATTATGTCTACACTCAACACTCTCAAATTCCCATCCGGGCGTTCTGTCAAACGCTTGAAGCAGGACGCGAAGGCTTTATCCAGAGCGGAGAATATACCTCTGCATGCAGCCTTGGATCTCGTTGCAAATAAAAATGGTTTCAAAATAGGGTGGGCAAATGCCATCCGACAACTTCAATCCAAACAAAACGAATCATTGCTAATTCAAAAAAGTCCACTAGCTATAGAACTCGGGATCAGTGACCTTGAACTCGAACAGTTATCGTGGGAAGTCGATACGATACAAAGCAATGATGGCTTGGTTTATGGCTACTTGGTCAAGATAGAGGATGGGCCTCGTGATGTTCTTCAGAAAATAAGTGGATTGGATAGCGATGGATGCATACGGGTTGGTCCTAATGCTTTTGATGAAGAGCCTGAGCCCGAGCCTGTCACCAAGATGAATCCATATCGTAAATTGTTGATTCTTGGTCTGAATGAACTGATAAAGCGCGGTCTTTTGTCCCTTTCTTGGGATGGCCAATCTACTGAGAAGACCTCGCATATTGAAACAGTGATTGCGGGGCAGAATGCCATAGTGTCTTGGTCCGATGCTGGATTCGGTGAAGTGCGAATTAGCGTTTGGTGGAAGTACGATCACTCGAAACACCCGCAAGCCAATCTTTCTGGTAATGCGCGAGAGGAATTTCAGACCCCATCTCCACTAGCTAAGAGGTCTCACTACCCAAAATTTGTTGGAGTAGTGTGTAGTGCTTGGTTAGAAAGAGATCAAGGCAAGTATTTGCAGGGATATGGAAATGATCACCTCTTTGAGCTGTATACACGCAGAGGTGAGCTTGAGTTCCTTAGAAACATATCTGACCCCGAACCAATTGGCTATGAACCTGAAGGTCGATTCCATATGTAGTTTCTACGAAGTAGAACTGGGGGTTGGGAACGCCGTGGTATGCTTAAGAAAGCTGGAGTTTCCACTCCCCCATTCGCAAGTTTGCACATTCAATGTGCAACGCAAACAGATTTTCTAAGCAGCACTGAGCCCCATTTGGTCTGAAGTCATACGTCGTACGCATCCACATGAATGGTCGAATCTACGATCCGATGCTGGGTAGATTTCTCAGCGCTGACCCCCATGTACAGAGCCCTGCGAATCCGCAAAACCTCAATCGTTACACATACGTCAACAATAACCCGCTTTCTTATACCGACCCAAGTGGTTACTTCTTTAAGAAGCTATTTAAAAAGATAGCAAAGACAATTAAGAAATATATTCGTCCAATGCTTCAAATTGCGGCCATATACTTTGGAACGCCAATTGTTGCTGCAATTACTTCAGCTGTGATTGTCAAGGCAGATGGAGGAAGCTGGGGGGATGCTTTAAAAGCGGGTATTATTAGTGGAGCAACGGCATTTGCCTTTGCAAAATTGAATGGATTGAAGTCAAGATTTACAAAAGTTGTGGCTCATGGTGTCGTTGGTGGATTAAGCTCTGTTGCCTCAGGAGGAAAGTTTAAGCATGGTTTCTTGAGCGCCGGTTTCACGCAGACAATTGCAGGTAAGATAGATGGTTGGTTCCCAGATTCAAAGTTGGCACGCGTAGTTGCATCTTCTGTTGTAGGAGGAACTGCGTCTAAGCTGGGAGGTGGAAAGTTTGAAAATGGAGCAGTTACTGGTGCATTCAGTTATATTATGGCAGATATGCGTAGTAGTGGTGCGTCGTTGAGTAATTCTGAAGAGCCTGCTTATGCGCCAGAATTAACCGAAGAGCAATTAAAAGTGGTACTTGATGAGCTACGACAAATTCCTGAGTTTTTAGATCTTGAAGCTATCGCTTCCGTTGCTGCAGGAGATGCTATTACATATAAAATTGGGTTAGGCGTTGGTAATATGACTCGAGGATCACCGATTGTTGAGATAGGGCGATATGTTAGGGGGTATTCATATACTGCTTCAGGTAATGAATCAATGACTTGGGAACAAGAAGATGTATTTTTAGCGAGTGATGTCACTAGTTATGTGGATAAAGTTCAGGTTCCATTTTCAGTACAACGGGTAATTGTGCATGAGCTAAATCATTATAGAAGCGGTTTTTTTAGCAATGAAGTCAACGTAATAAATGCGACAAATTCATTTATGAAAAAGCACTATGGTGAATATAATAGAGCTAATCACGAAGGTTTTTTGATAGATAAGGATAGATTTTGATGGGAGAGTTAGTGATGAATAATCATCGGATATTTATTACCCTGTCTTTCTTTGCTGTTTTTATTAATGCCCTAATATTGCCTCGTGCAAATTCTGGTGGTGATCCAACTTCAATTCCCGAATTCATTATCGTGACTGCAAGAGATCAAGTTGGATCAAATGAAATTGTCAATATTGATGGCAATCGTGCTGATGGAAGGAGCGGTTTGATTTTAAATGAACCAGTTAAATTGAGAATCCAAGATATATCATATTGTCGATCACCAGATGGTGACTATAGTTTCTATATGGCTAGATATATAGGTAATGGAATATACGAATGTATATTTGAAGTCTATCAAAAAACTGCCGATAGTTTTAAATCGGTAAAGAAATTCGTAGAGAAAAATAAATTATCTTTATACACGAGCGATTTTTCGCGAGGAGTAATGTGGATTCCTGCAAGCTGTCAATATAACCTTAAAAAATGCCAGATTGAGTTGAATTTTTTACGTGATAATAATCCGTACTGAGATAAAAACAAACGCTTGATCATAAATAATTCTTTGTGCTATGCGTTGCTGGCCTGAGTTGCATAGCACTTCTATGTTTAGAATATGGTCTTAATTATCTACAGATTTAAATAAGAGTTATATTTATGGCTATATTCCAATTAGATATTATTTAGTGTTAACCAACTAACTGGTTCATCTCAAATATTGGCATTAATATAGCCAGCACAATTGCCAATACAACACCACCCATTACCAGAATCAACGCCGGTTCAAACAGACCTATCAACCATTCATTGAATGAGTGGATCTCCTGTTCCTGGTTGTCAGCCAGAGTTTCGAGCATTTCAGGCAGCTGTCCGCTCATTTCACCACTGTGGTGTTGATTTGCGTTTAATACTGACCCAGGTTTTGCATCTAATTTTGACCCGCCCAGATAGCCGGATTATGGCCTGAGTTCACTTCCTTTTTCCAGTTTTTCTATCCTCCTGTTGTTGTGAAGTTGAGTGCCTGAAGCGGTAACTGTCATTGCCGGTTTCAATGATATGGCAGTGATGGGTTAGCCGGTCCAGCAGTGCTGTTGTCAGCTTGGGATCACCAAAGACAGATGACCACTCTGAGAAGCTCAGGTTGGTTGTGATAATGATGCTGGTCTTTTCATAGAGCTTGCCGATCAGGTGGAACAGCAATGCTCCACCGGATTGACTGAACGGCAGGTAACCCAGTTCGTCGAGTATCACCAGGTCAGTATGCATCAGGCGGTTAGCGATACGCCCCTGTTTGCCGTTGAGCTTTTCCTGTTCCAGCTGATTAACCAGTTCGATGGTGGGCAGGAAGCGTACGCGCAGATGGTGGTGCTGTATGGCCTGCACCGCAATGGCCGTAGCCAGATGGGTTTTGCCCGTGCCCGGGCCACCTACGAAGACCACATTCTGGGCATCTTCAATGAACTCACAGCGGTGTAAAGCGCGTATCAGGGCTTCATCTACCTGGCTTTCCCTAAACTCGAAGCCAGCCAGATCCCGATAGGCCGGGAACCTGGCGGCTTTCATCTGGTAGTTTATTGAGCGCACTTCGCGTTCAGCCACTTCGGCCTTGAGCAGTGTTTCCAGGATAGGAACAGCCTGTTGATAGATCGGTGCCGCCTGTTTTGACATGGTGGCAACCGTATCGGCCATACCGAACAGCTTGAGGGATTTAAGGGTGGTAACCATGGCATCTGCCGTCATTGCTGCTTCCTCCTGAGTCTGTCATAACGGTGGGTATCTGCTGTCGGCTCTGTGACCAGCTTCAGAGCAGCAGGTGGTTGAGTAGGTTCTGGCTTGGGCTTATCTGTGATCCTGCTCAGACAGTTGATGACATGCTGCTTGGAGGGGCGGTCGATCTTTAACGCCTCTTCTACCGCACGTTCGACCAGCGCTTCATCATGCAGCAGCACAAGCGCTAGTACGTCGACCATCTCCCGGTCACCGCTGGGACGCTTGAGCAGCTTGCGTTGTAGCCGCTTAAAGCTCTCGGGTAGCTCATGGAATGGCGCACCATTGCGTAAAGCACCGGGCTTCCGCTGCACGACTGACAGGTAATGGCGCCAGTCGTAGATGGTTTTCCCGGGGAAACTATGATCACGGCTAAAGACGCGTTCATGAACGGCTACCACCTGGGCTTCGGCCACAATGACCAGCCGGTCGGCATACACGCGTAGACTAACTGGTCGGTTGGCAAAGCTGGCCGGCACACTGTAGCGGTTGTTGTCGTAGGTAATCAGACAGGTGGAGCTGACCCGCTTGTTGTACTCGACAAAGCCATCGAAGGCTGCAGGCGCCTCCATCAAGTGTTCACGCTCTGCCTGCCAGTAATCGCCTATGGTGCGACGCTTGTCTTCCGGGTGCGGCAGCTCCTGCCACAGATCAAGACAGCGCTGCCTGAGCCACAGGTTCAGTCCTGCCAGTGATTTGAAGGCGGGTGCGCCCTGCCAGATGCGTCTCCTGGCATCGAGTACATTCTTCTCGACCTGGCCTTTCTCCCAGCCTGCTGCCGGGTTGCAGAACTCGGCCTCGAACAGATAATGGCTGACCATGGCGGTAAAACGCTTGTTTACATCCCGCTGTTTGCCTTTGCGGACTTTATCCACTGCCGTCTTCATGTTGTCGTAGATGCCACGCTCCGGCACGCCACCGAAGGTGACAAAGGCATGATAGTGAGCGTCGAATAGCATCTCATGGCTTTGCATCAGGTAAGCACGCATGAAGAACACGCGGCTGTGGCTGAGCTTGAAATGAGCAACCAGCAGCTTGGTGTTGACGCCATTGAGCTGAACGTAGTCTTCGCTCCAGTCGAACTGAAACGCCTCTCCTGGTGCAAAGGATAACGGCACAAAGGTGTTCTTGGCGGCGGTCTTCTTGGCTTCCTGCTGCTCAGCCCGCCAGTTGCGGGCAAAGGCGGCTACCCGGTCATAGGACCCGGTATAACCCAGTTGCACCAGGTCACTGTGTAGCTGCTTGACCGTCTTGCGCTGCTTGCGATGTCGTCTGGACTCACGAAACAGCCAACTGGTCAGCGTCAGTTCATAGTCATCCAGTTTGGAGGGACTTTTACGGTTGGGGTAGCGTGGTTCCACCACGCCACTGGCTAAATACTTGCGGACTGTATTTCTACTTAGTCCTGTTCTTCGGGTTATCTCCCGGATCGGCATTCCTTCCCGGAAATGCCATCGTCTGATTACGCTTAATAACGCCACGTCGATCACTCCTGTTTACTCCTGCAAAGCCTTGATGCAGGTAGAGTTGTACGTGGGTCAAAATTCGATGCAAATTATGGGGATAGGTGGGTCAGTTTTGGGTGCAATTCAACAGGCTATCTCAGGAAGCGTGTTTTAAGTCGCGGTAACTATCGGGCAACTGACTCCTATGATGGTTTTGGCAACATAATAGAGCAAACCCGTGAAGATGTGGCCAGTAGCGATTATGTGACAGTTACGACGCAATTTGATGCGCTTGGTAGAAAGACGTTTGCTTCAAACCCCAATGCAGTGCTTGGTACCTCTTATCAATTCGATGAGCTTGACCGCACCACCAGAATTGAAAACAGTGATGGAAGCTTTATCACTCAAGAATACGGAACATTCCTGATTGAGGATTTACCAGGGGGCGGGACCACATATCATGCGGACACTAAGGTTACAGATGAGGAGGGGCATGTCAGCTATACCTATACTCGTCTTTATGGAACACACTCAGATGATGGGCAGGTGATAAATGTCATCAATGATGTCAACGCCTCACAGTTTAAGCGTAATTTACTAGGCAATATCACCGAAGTAATACAGGGGACTTATAATTTTTCCACTCATAGGGTGGAGAACAGTCTGATACGAACCTACAACTACGATTCGCATCAATTTCTGGAGAGTGTTGTATATCCAGAAACAGGGGCAACGACCTATGGTCGAGATGCAGTGGGCAATTTGACGTCAAAACAGGTTTCCACTTCCCCTATTACTTATTACCAATATGATGGTCGTGATCGCCTAACGGATATCGATTACCCAGTGGGCACACCGGATATCTTGATGGAGTATGACGGAAATGACAATCTGACGTATACGGAAAATTCTAACGGGTCTTGGAGCTATGTCTATGACGATAATGACAATCTTAGTCAAGAATCATTGCAACTATTAGATGGAAGTAATCTGACACTTTCCTTTGTGTATACATACGACGGCCTGGATAATCGATCAACGATAACTTTGTAGTGGCATAGTTAATTTGGCCACCTGAACCTGGGTGATATGATGTCCCAGGAGTGGAACAGGTGGCAAGATGAGTAAGAGAAACAGAAACTACAGCCCGGAATTTCGACTGGAAGCCGCGCAGCTAGTTGTAGACCAGGGCTATACCCTCCAGGCGGCGGCTGATTCGATGGGTGTGAGCAAAGGCTCCATGGAGAACTGGGTTCGACAGTTGCGAGAGGAGCGCCAAGGCAAGACGCCTAAGGGCACGGCACTGACGCCCGATCAGCGACGTATTCAGGAACTGGAGAAACGCTTACGCCAGGTCGAGACGGAGAAAGAAATCCTAAAAAAGGCTACCGCGCTCTTGATGTCCGACTCGCTGAACAATTCCAGATAGTCAGACGACTGCATCGAGAGCGCTACCCGGTCAAGCAGTTGTGCCAGGTATTTGATATCCATCGCAGCAGCTACCGGGCATGGTTATCCCGGCCAAAACAGATATCGGCACTGGAGAGGCAACTCAGGGCAGAGATCAAGACCGTCCATGCGCTTAGTAATGGTTCTGCAGGAGCCAGGGCAATTGCCCGGATGGTCACTGACCGGGGGATCCCGCTGAGTCGATATCGCGCGGGGCGGAGGATGAAGGCACTGGGTCTTGTCAGTACCCAGCAACCGAAACATCGCTACAGGAAGGCCGAGCAGCCGTATCTTGGCATTCCGAATCGGCTGGATCGACAGTTTGATGTCGATGCACCCAACAAGGTCTGGACAGGTGACATCACCTATGTCTGGACCGGTAAACGCTGGTCGTACCTGGCAGTGGTGCTGGATCTGTACGCACGACGCCCGATTGGCTGGGCACTATCGCTGAACGCGGATAGTGCGCTGACGAGAAAGGCATTGATGATGGCCTATGAATCACGGGGCGAGCCGGAGGGCGTGATGTTCCACTCTGATCAGGGCTGTCAGTACACGGCTCTGGCGTTTCGACAACAGCTATGGCGTTATCAGATGAGCCAAAGTATGAGTCGTCGGGGAAACTGCTGGGACAATGCACCGATGGAGCGATTCTTCCGCAGTCTAAAAACCGAATGGGTGCCGGAGGTCGGTTACAGCTCATTCGAACAAGCGAAGCGCCATATCATGGCGTATGTAATCGGGTATTACAGTCGGCTCAGGCCGCACAGTCACAATGGTGGAATGCCACCGATTGTGGCCGAACAGCATTACTGGAATACCTATAAATCCGTGGCCAAAATGACTTGACCACTACACTTATCCAAATGGTTTGGTTGTCGACAATCTTCCAAATGCGCTCGGACGACCCACAAAAGCGAGTGGATTTGTCAATTCCATCTTCTATCACCCTACTGGCCAGATATCTGAAATCAACTACAGTAACGGCGTTAGAACAACATATGATCTAAATGACCGCCTTTTCATTAGTCGCATTGCTACTGGTATCACAGCCTCAGAATTAGCCGATATTAATTACCAATACGATGGTGTTGGGAATGTATCAAGCTATACCGATGCTAACAATGACAGTAACCAGAAGGATTTTACATACGACAATATTGGTAGGGTGATATCAATATTAAGTCCAGGTGGAGACTATAACTATAGCTACGATGTTCGGGGTGAAATAACAGAGTTGAATTTTGCTGGCGATTCAATGTACTTGCGCTACTCTCAGTCCTCCGGACGCCTTGAATATACTGGCTCAACATACAGTAGCAGTACGGTAAATGTAAATCATGACATCTATGGTAATACAGGCGGTACATTCAATGATGCGTCTCATCTGACCAGTACGGACAACTTTCACTTTTACTATGACGCCAATGGGCTTTTAGTTTCGGAGGTTGATAGTGATAAAAAGGAAAAGGGGTATAAACTTCATACAAAATCTGGTCAACTCCTATACGAATTCGACATGAGTGGTTGCAGAGATAGTGCCTATATCTATGTGGGTGCAAGTCTCATTTCTAAGCGAGGTGATGACATGGTGATCGACTGTGCATCACTTACTCAGATCATTGATTCTGATAAGGATGGAATGCCTGACTATTGGGAATTTGCCAACGAATTAGATGCAGGAGTCGCTGACAATGCTCAAGACAAAGACGGTGATCTTCTAAGTAACTACGATGAGTATCTAAATGGTAGCTCAGCGATTTTGAAAGATACTGATGCAGATGGTATGTCTGATTACTACGAAGTATCGAATGGTCTTGATGCAACGACAAATGATGCAAGTCTTGATGCGGATTCAGATGGCGCTATCAATATTCACGAGTATTTTTCAGGAACAGATCCTAATGATGATCAATCAATACCAACATCACGTTTAATTGGCTATACAGCGCTCCCGGCTGTAGCGGATGAAAGTAGCATACGTTACTTTGGGACAAATATCACTCTTGATCGTAATGGCAATATGCTTGGAAGAGGAGAGTATATTACCGATGGATATAGCTGGCTATTTCCAAAAAACTACAGGCTAATAAATGACGAGTATGTAGCAGTAAGCTCTGTAACGAAAATGATTCCATTTTATAGCGGAAGCCGCGATTTCGTCATAGCAGGTGATGATGGGGAAATCTATATCGCTGGATTTTCATCTTATGCAAAGATTAATCCAATATGGAATACAGATTGGAATACAGATTATTCACTACCAATTGGTAGTCAACTAGTTGCAGATTCTTTGCTTGGAGCTTTAGGTGAAAATATTTTATATGACATATCGGTAGTTAATTCAGACTTGACATACGTACTTAGCGCCTTTTCTAAAGAGACAGGCGAGCATCTTTGGGATGCAAATATTGGGGAATCAAGCAATCCATTGGATGCGCGTCCTGTCGTATCTTTAAGTGATACCCTCCATGTTCCAAAAACATCACAAAATGCAAGTAGTATTATCACGCTAGATTCCAGCGGTAATTTACTATGGGAAACAGCTGTTGTTGGCGCACCGACAACACCGGCACTTGGGTTTGATGGCACATTATATATATCCACTATAATCCTTTCTTATGATGCTCAAGGAGAGATAATAGATCGACAGCCTGGAAGGCTGTATGCATTAGATCCTAGTGGGACAATTCTCTGGGAGAAGAGTCTAAGCTATATAGCTAAGGCCGTAACTATCGGTATCGATGACACACTATACGTTGCAGGTGGCGGCTCAGCGCTGGAGACATATACAACAAGTGGAACACTTATTCGATCTTATGCTTCAGGTATGCCTGGTGAGTTTTATCAACCTGTAATTGGTGATGATGGTGTTGCCTATGTTATTCACGGCACTCCGGATATTAGTGACCCAGATGATCAGGCAATTGATATATATGCTTTCGATCTTGCAGGTAATACCTTATGGGTAGAGAGCATGCCGGGTCTATTTGACCCTGCTAATTCTACTTTCAATACACCTGTTATAGATCAGTCTGGTACCTTAAGATTTTGGGCAGCGAATATAGCATATGCAGGCGGTCAAGACACTAGATTATTTTCTATTAGGACTGATGCAACAGGGATTGCTAATAGCGCATGGCCAGGTGCAAATGGCGGAAATGCGCGAAAAGGTAGGATAAATTTATGTCCTGAAGGCGATCAGGATTTCGATAGTATCATGGATTGCGCAGACTCTACACCGCCTCTAACTTCGTGGCCTGAAATTACAATTACTGGGCCTAAAGAAGGTACTTACAGAAAGAAAATCTGCCAGCATACAAGAACTGTTGGGGGATCAGAGGATCTTCAACATGGTCTAATATTTATCTATGTTGGTAATTCATTCGACCAAGATATTACATTTTTCTCATGGGACGCTAACTGTGATAGTAAAGTGGATTTATCTTCAAGATTTATTTCGCCAATCTTTTATTCTTGGGACACCATTACATTAACTGCATCTGTGTTTGACCCAGCTGGCGGAGATGGTGAATCAACTCAATGGGAGTCAAATGTAGATGGCCTGTTAGGATATGGCACTAGTCTATCAACATCTCTATCAGAAGGTGGGCACTATATAACAGCATCTTTTGTTGATGGTGAAGGAAATACAAGCCAAGATCAGATGTATGTGTATATCAAATCAGACAAACCAAGTATTTCTGTTGCAAGTATATCGGCTAATGATGTCGCAGAATACGAAATTTTCGATGCAGCATACGATGTTCTGAATACTCATATTATGTTTGGCCCAATTGGTAGTGTAGAGCGCCAATCAGGTTCAGGATCTGATTGTTCCTTATCCCCGTCAACATACAATGACGTGGTTTACAGTATTATGGTGGGTAACAGATGCACAGATCAGTTAAAGCTGTCATCAAATACTTCTATAGGAAGCCATCAAATAACACAGAGAACGAGTGACTTGCTATGGGAGACTGCAGAAACAATATTTAATATTAATGTTGTTGGTCCACCTACGACGACAAATCTTTCAGCACTTAATAATACAACTCATCCTCCTGGAACAGTGTTGAGCGTAACATCAGGCGTTTACTACCCAGGTGGCGTCATGCCTGATCTATACAACGTTAGGTGGTATTCCGATCAGCAAGGTCTCGTGGGAGAAGGGCAAAGCACAACGATATCGCTCGATTACTCAAGAACTGGCCATATGATTTGGGCAGAAGTGACTGACTCTGCAGGATACTATTCGGTTACTGATGCCGAGTATGTGTTTATAGAAAAAGCCAAAGGAGGCGGAAAAAATAAGTGATTCTATATCACAACTTATTCAATCGTCTCAACATGATATCTGAGGATAGGGATATGACTAGAAAACACAAATGGCTTAAGTTCTGGATGTCACTCGTAAGCTTTCTGGTATTGGTGTTTTCGGCATCGTTACAAAGTGCACAGACCATTACCTACTACCATAACGATGCACTTGGATCACCCGTTGCTGCCACTGATTCAACTGGCCAGTTGGTATGGCGTGAAAACTATAGACCTTATGGTTCAAAGTTGTGGCGCCAGCCATCCGATAATAAGGTCTGGTTTACGGGTAAAACCTACTATGAAGATATAGGACTTTCCTATTTTGGAGCGCGTTGGTATTCACCTGGCACAGGGAGATTTATCAGTCCTGATCCGGTAGACGGGATAACGGATTTACCCGAGCATCGATTCAGTCGATATGCTTATGCGAACAATAATCCGTATAGATATGTAGATCCAGATGGAAACAGCCCGATTTCTGTTTTCGCTAAGCAAGTAGCAAAACAAGGAATTAGACAAGGCCTAAAAAAAATGGGGAACCGACAAATGAGACGACTAGGACGCTATATGAATCAAAGTCAAAGAAAAGAGTTTATGATTGATGTTGTCGATGTTATGAGTTCATTAGATTCCTCTCCGCTAGAAATAGCACTAGAACTTATCCCAGTTGCAGGTGATATTTACGGTGGTGCAAAATTCACCAAGCAAGTAACTGATGCTTATGGGAAAATGCAGGATTTAGAAAATAAATGGGTCGATAGAATATATAATTCATTGCCGGCTAACCAACGGAAGAAATTTGTCACTGCAATGAGAAATGCAGGGGTTAGAGATGCAAAAAAAGATGCAGGGCTCCCTCGTACAGGAAGTGGATTAGAAGGTCATCATGTAGACCCCGTTGCTAAGAACAAATCAAGAATGAGTGACCCAAGAAACATAAGATTGCTTACACCAAAACAACACAGAGCACTACACTGAATATCATGAAAGAATTTACAGCTGGACAATGGATTCAAACTGAAGAGGGAGTAGGGCAAGTTATCTCAACCCATGACCTCTATGTGGAGGAATATTCACCTGATTTTCTGGAAGGAAAAAAAGAAATTGGTGAACTATTAGTTAGAGTTTGTGTATACAAAATACTTTCTGATTACCAAGGAAAGATTAGAAAAAGGAAAATAATTATCACGTCTAACATCGAGTATTGTGATCCGATTTCTAATGAATATAAAAGAATTATTAATAAAATAATACATGAAAACCCTGCCGCATTTAACCGATTCATGAAGTTGGAATGTAACAAAAATCTGTATGACGAACACCGAATATTTTTTCAAAATCGATCACATAACATAGAGAGTTTAAAGGCTGGTATTGATGAGATTAACCAAGAGCTAAATAAGCCTTTTGTATTTAAAGATTTTAAGATGGCTGTGAAAAAACATGGTCTAGATATAGATTTTGCTAAAGCAAATAAAAATCCAGATCTAAGACCACCTGATTTTTATATTAGCCTTTTTAACGAAAACTATGCTATTCGCAATAAGCAAGCTCTATTTACAAAAGTGCAGATAACAATAAATGATTGGCATTCTGAAAATTCTAGCATGGATATGTGAAGAAAACTCCTGGTATCTGTAAAATTAAATTAGTCTCTTGATCTCTAATTTTTTTAAAATGGAGTTCCCAGACTTTTGTGGAAATCATAGCTAAGCGATTGGACTTCCCACGGTCTGGATGACACCCCGAACCCTCAAAATGAGGCACGCTAAAAGGCCTCTGGACTTATCCCGTCGAGATGGCTGTTTCTGCGGCTTCGATTGTAGAACGCTTCTGACCTGCTCCCCGATTTCACTACCAGTCTGAACTTAGTAAAGTCTGCTTTCAGAGGAGAAAGTAGACATGAAAAAACGGTTTAGCGAAGCGCAGATTATCGGATTTCTGAAAGAGGCGGAGGCTGGTGTTCCGGTCAAGGAACTATGCCGAAAGCACGGTTTCAGCGATGCCTCGTTCTACACTTGGCGAGCCAAGTTTGGAGGGATGGACGTCTCCGAGGCCAAGCGCCTGAAGGCCCTGGAGCAGGAAAATGCCCGTCTGAAGAAACTGCTGGCTGAGACGATGCTGGATAAAGAAGCGTTAGAAGTGGCGCTCAGAAAAAAGTATTAGCCCCACAGGCACGAAGGGACGCTGTGGAAGAGATGCGTTCTGGGACAACAATCTCTGAACGGCGTGCTTGTGAACTGGTGGGGATATACCGCAGTACCCTGCGATACGAGGCAAAACAGAAAGCGGAGACGGTAGCGCTACGCTCACGTATTGTCGAACTCGCACAGGAGCGGCGGCGCTTCGGCTATCGACGTATCCATGCCTTACTGCGTCGTGAGGGCCACGAGGTCAACCACAAGCGTGTATATTGGCTCTATAGTGAAGCGAATCTGCCTGTGAAGAGGCGCAAGAAACGTAAAGGCGTGATGGTCCCTCGTGAACCCTTGGAGTTGCCAATGCAGCGCAACGAGGTCTGGTCAATGGACTTTGTCATGGATAGCTTGGCCAATGGACGGCGTATGAAGATACTGACCATTGTTGATGATTGCACAAAGGAAGCGATCGACCTGGTAGCCGACTTCGGGATCTCGGGGCAGTATGTGACACGGATTTTGGATCAGGCTGCCAGATTTCAGGGATATCCCAAGGCTGTTCGGACTGACCAGGGACCAGAGTTTACCGGCAAGGCGCTCGATCAGTGGGCTTACGAGCATGGTGTGCAGTTGAAGTTGATACAGCCTGGTAAGCCGACTCAGAATGCTTTCATTGAGAGCTTCAACGGGAAATTCCGGGATGAGTGTCTAAATGAGCACTGGTTTCATACACTCAGTCATGCCAGGGCAGTGATCAAGCAGTGGCGGACCGACTACAATGAATGCCGTCCTCATTCGATGCTCGGTTACAGGACGCCTGCTGAGGCAGCGAAGGAACTACGGACTTAAACAACCATGCAGATTGAGCTAAGAGACGCATGGTAGTAATTCTGGGGGCAGGTCATTATAGCCCCGTAATGCTTTTATTTTGTTCTCCCTCATGATTCTGGCAACCCGATGCTTACCACAGGTCTCTCCCGCCTCTCGAAGATCAAGAAATACCCTGGGAGAGCCATATACATCACTGCTGGCCACATAGGAGGTACGCATCAATTCTAAAAGCCGTAAATCTTCAATGGCCCGATCTGAGAGCTGTTTATGCAACCACTGATAGAATCCACTGCGTGAGGCCTTGAGTATCCGGCACATGGTTTTAACGCCATAGTGATGTTGGTGCTCATTGATGAGGCGGTACTTTACTCGGGCTCTTTGGCAAAGTACCGCGCGGCCTTTTTAAAATGTCACGCTCCTCTTCTGTGCGTCTCAGTTGTGCACGTAGTTTTAGTATCTCACTCTTTGCCTTGATTAGTTCCGCAGCGTGCTGTTCACTCTTATCTGGCTTTACCGCCTTTACCCACTTGTAAAGGCTGTGAGCGGAAAGACCTAATCGTTCTGAAACCTCGTTGATAGAGTATCCACGGTCCACAATTTGGCGAACGGCTTCTTCTTTGAATTCTGGGGTATATTGTTGACTGCTCATATGCTTCCTCCTATGCTCGAATCATAGCTCGGAAGTGTCTATTGGACCGTGGGAAGTCCAATAGCGCTGAGGGTAGTGTCCATGAAACCCTGGGAACTCCATAAAATCCATAAATCCTATCCATCAACATGCTTGCCAGCAGGGAGAGACTGGGCTTTAAATCGACTCACTACCATGTTTTTCATCGAGGGCACCGAACTGTTGGTCAAATATAGTCCACCTTTTAGCCCACCTTTAAACGTGAAAAACAGTGAAAATCTATGTTCAGCTATGCGAAGCTGAAATTCTGATAACATAAGAATAAACAGCTAGTTGTGTTACTTTATGTTCAGCTATGAGGAATGCACTTCATGCCGGCCCCGGGCACCACAATCGGTTTGAATGGCAAAAAGGGCAACACATAGCGTGTTGCCCTTTTTCTTTGTGGAACCGGATGCCGGTCAGATAAAACAGTCGGTAAACAGGTTCTGTGCCCAGGTGAACATCTCCTGGTAGTTCTCACTGTTCCACTTGTGGGCCTCGCCTATGTGCGCCAGTTGCATCTGGCCGGTGCTCTGGTTGTAGGCAAAGTTTGCTGTCAGCCAGGAGGCCTCCCTGGAGTTGATGGGGCTGTAACAGGCCGAGTTGGTGGTGATGTTCTCCAGGCGCTCGCTCGTGTCGGTGGGCTGGTTGGAGAGGGAGCGGACGATGGCATCGGCGCACACCTTGGCCTGGGAGTTGGCCATGTGGGCTGATTTTGGCTGGTTGGTCCCCTGGGAGTCACCGATGATGTAGATGTCATCAAAGAGGGTGGACTGGTAGGTCGTCGGATCAACAGGTGCCCAGCGGCCACCCCCGGTAAGATCGGCATTAGGCTTACGCACCAGGGCCGTGGCACGCTGTTGTGGAATGATGTTCAGGAGACTGCCCTGGAACTCTCCTGCCGTGGTCTGAACGATTCCGTTGTCCGAATCCACGCCGTAGAGATCGACTCCGGTCCGGTAGTCGAGGATATTTCCGTAGAGATTGTTGAACGCCCGGCTGAAGGTCGACTTTTCCGCCTGGATATCACTGTTTGCGTCCAGGACGAGGACCTTCGCCTTGTCGCCGGTGTCATAACCTTTCCGTTGCAGGTAGTCGGCCACGATGCAGGCGCGCTCGTAGGGTCCCGGGGGACAACGGTAGGGCGACTTGGGAATGGTCATGATAAACGTATCATCCACGCCCATGTTGCCGAGCTTTCTGGCCAGGGAGACGGTCTGGTTGCCTGCGATCCAGGCGTGCGGTGATTTACTGCTATCCAGCCCGGCCGGTTTCTCGAAGCCGATGCCGGTGGCCACGACGATCTTGTCGGCACCCAATTCGCCCCTGTTCTTCAGCCTGACCGCGGGGGAGGAGGGGATAATCTTTGTCACCTTGTCATGGACCACTCTTATGCCATGGTTGCTGATCAGGTGGTCGTAACTGATCTGCAGATCGCTCATTGGAAGGCGACGGTTGAGTATCAGGTTACTGAGCACACACGAGGTGTGAAAGGGCTTGGCATCGATCAGGGTGACATCCACCGCGTAGCCGGTCCATATACGAATGTACTTGGCCACGGTCGCGCCGGCGAAACCGCCACCGACTACGATGACATGGTAGTTACTGCCTGCACTTACGTTTATTGGGGCAAAAGCCGCTGTGGCCGCCGTCGCACCCATGGCCTTTATGAATCTTCTCCGTTCTGAATTCATTGTTTCGTTATCCTCTGATTAAGCGGGTTTGACGATGAACTGTCCTGTGGGTTTCTGGAGACATCTCAATCATCGTCTTCCTCATCATGTTCCTCTTCCTCTTTATCCTCCCGCTTGGATTCAGGAATAGTTGCGTAATAGGCAGCGATACGCCGGATCTGCTCATCTGTGTAGCCGAGAGCCTGGTGATCCATGATGTTTTCCGGCTGATCCTCGAGACGCATGTCGATCAGGTCCTCGTATAGGTCCTTGGCGCTCTCACCGGCGAGTTCATCGATATCACCGACCGAATAACCCCAGGTGCCATGGCACTGTGCACATTGGGAGGCAAGCAGGCGGTTGATGGTGAAATCCTCTGCCATGGCAACCTGTGTTGAAACGACACAGATTCCTCCGGCAATCAGATTTTTCAGCAGGCGATCATTTGGCATAGGCGTATCCCTCACTCTTTGTCATTGGTAATAAAGCCTCGACAACCTGGTTCCGGTTGCGGGCTATAAAGGATTAACGGATGGAGGGGGGTAATTAATCCGGCCTCATTTTTCAATCTCCGGAAAACAAGATGCAGGTCACACTCTTTGGGTAAAACCAATGGATTGACTTGTTGGAAGTGTCGAAATGTTCGCCTTTCCAGAACCGTGATCTATTGCCTTGAGGCATGGATTCTGAAATGATTAAAAGTTAATAATCTAATAAAAACAGTGGGATGTGAGATTTAAAGGATTGGCCCGCAGTTGTGGAGACACCCTGGGGATGGATTGGAAATAATGAAGCAGACTGTAAGGTTCAACATATCCGACGAAATCGTGGATGAGGCTGATAAATGCATAAAAGACCATGCCTGCCTGACCGATCCCGATTTCGAACTCTGTGGAATCGGATTCTGCAAGACGGATAAGCGATACTGCATATTACTTTGCGAGAAGGGGGATGGGCACGAGTGCCCCTACAAGACAGACCTGGGTAACCAGATGGTCTGTACCTGCCCGGTAAGGCAGGAGATCTTCAAAAAATACGGCGTTTGAAATATTTTTCAGCCGCCCCAGCCTCAACCTTCGTTCATTGCAATGAGCCCGCCTGTTATCGAACAGGCGCCAGGCTAGACCTGTGCCACGGCAAACCACACGAGCACTGCACCCAGTAGCAGCCGGTAGATGACGAACGGCAGCATGCTGATTCGTTCTATCAGCTTCAGAAACAGGTGGATGCAGAGATAGGCCGCGATAAAGGCGAAAAATGCCCCGGCCAGCATGGCACTCCAGTCCACCGGCTCGGCTCTTATGACCAGTTCCAGGGTGACCAGGGAGCCGGACATGAGAATTGTCGGTATGGAGAGCAGAAAAGAGAATCGTGACGCCGCCTCCCGGGTCAGGCCAATGACCATGCCGGCGGTTATGGTGACACCGGAACGGGAAGTGCCGGGAAAGATCGCCAGCGCCTGAAACAGCCCGATGAAGAGGGCGTCCTTCCAGGTGACGCTGTACTCGTCTCTTGTGCGTACCCCCTTGATGTCGGCCCACAGGAGCAGAACGCCGAACGCGATCGTGGTTGTTGCAATCACCGTGATGGAGCGGAAGTCGGATTGCACCATGGAGTACATCAGCTTGCCGAAAATCATGATCGGCAGGGTGGCAAGGATGATCTTCCAGGCCATGCGCGAGTTTTCGGTCTGAACGCCGTTTCTGCCCAGTGAACGGACGAAATCCACGGTCATCACGCTGACCTCGTGCCGGAAATAGGCAACGACGGCCAGCAATGAGCCAATATGAACCGCCACGTCAAAGGCGAGTCCCTGGTCGCTGTATCCGAACACTTTGGGGGCCAGTATCAGGTGTGCTGAACTGGAGATGGGCAGAAACTCGGTCAGTCCCTGCACCAGGGCGAGCATGACGATCTGGAAGCCTTCCATCAGGCAGTTGCTCCACAACGACGTGCTTTCATCTCTTGGTTGCCGTTCACCTTCACGTAGACAGCATGCGGCGTCCTGTTGATATCCATTCCGGTGCTCTTTTTATTCCGTGGATTGCCGGGAGGCGCAAAAATAATACAGGGGAACTGCATCCGTTGCACCCTGTGCCCGTCACACGCAGCGGTGCCACTGATCTCGATCAGGCTTGCCCGGAAAATTGACCGTCATGCAAGGTCGGGGTCGAACGGTGATTGCATTGCACCAGGTCCGGATCCCAGTTCGCCACGGCGTGGGCCCAGAATTCCGCCAGTGTCGCTGGTGGTTCGGCGAAGGGGTGCTGGCCGAGAAACAGGTAGGCCTCCAGCAGGGCGGGGAGGGGGTTGTCGCTACGGACGGGGAGTGCCTGGTACTGTTTGCTCAGTTTCCTGCCGTCCTCGTCCAGCACCAGCGGCAGATGTGCATAGGCGGGTGTCGGCAGGTCCAGGAATTGCTGCAGAAGGATCTGCCTCGGCGTCGAGATCAGCAGGTCGGTGCCCCTGACCACCTGGTTCACCCCCTGGTAGGCATCGTCTACCACAACCGCGAGCTGGTAGGCGAAAAGGCCATCCACCCTGCGCACGATGAAGTCACCTATCTCATCCTCGACCACCTGTCGGACAGGTCCACAGATCCTGTCCCTGAACTCAATTGGGGTCGGGTGATCGGTATGCAGCCTGATTGCACGGTTCTCTCTCTCCTGGGAAACGCCACGCCTGCAGGTCCCGGGGTACCTGGGGCCCTCAACACCGCCGAGGCCGGCCTCTGCAACCTCTTTGCGGGTGCAGACACACTCGAAGGCCTGGTCGTTTTCCAGCAGCGATGAGATGGCATCAAGGTAAGCGGCCTGGCGTTGGCTCTGGTAGAGCACCTCGCCATCCCATTCGAAGCCGAAGGTTTCCAGGGTTTTGAGGATGTCGTCTGCAGCCCCCGGTTTTTCCCTGGGAGGATCGATATCCTCCATGCGCATCAGCCAGAGCCCGTTTTCTGCTTTTGCATCCAGGTAGCTGCCAAGGGCCGCCACCAGGGAACCGAAGTGCAGAGGGCCACTGGGAGAGGGGGCAAATCGCCCGATGTAGTGGGATTCAGGGATACACGCCATGAAGGGAATATATCAGTTCTGCAAATGAAAAAGCCGGCTGATGCCGGCTATTTCATGTTCGGGTATCTGGAGATTATCAGCTCATCTGTTTTTCGCGGATCTCATCCAGGGTCTTGCAGTCGATGCAGAGGGTTGCCGTGGGACGTGCCTCGAGGCGGCGGATACCGATTTCCACACCGCAGGCTTCGCAATAGCCGTATTCATGGGCATCGATCAGGTTCAGGGTCTCTTCGATCTTCTTGATCAGCTTTCTCTCGCGATCACGGGTACGCAGTTCCAGGCTGAACTCAGACTCCTGGGTGGCCCGATCGTTGGGATCAGGAAAATTGGCTGCCTCGTCCTTCATGTGATGAACGGTACGGTCGACCTCTTCCATCAGCTCCTGCTTCCATGCGCCAAGAATGGCACGGAAGTGATCTTCCTGCTTTTCATTCATATACTCTTCGCCCTTTTTCTCTTTATAGGGCTCAAAGCCGAACGGACCGCTAAGGTCGCGTTCCTGTTTCTTTTTTGCGGCCATTCAATGACTCCTGCAAACCACACGCTAGTGAAGTGAAGGGCGGTATATTAACCAGAATTACATGTCACGGGCAAGAAATAGTGTAACTCGGCGCAAACATACTGAAATGGCAGGAGTTTTCTGAATTGGTATGCCGATCAGTCGGTTATCGTCCGTTTATGGTTTATTGCCGAAAAGGCGGCTGGGATCGGGACTCAAACCGGTGCCGAGAGCGTGGATGAGTCCGGCCAGATGTGGGGGGTGAAAGCTGAACCGGCAATTGAGTTGGGGTAAGATGTCGTGATGTATTTAGTCGTGTTGTATTGAGTGGGATAGAAGTATGGCGGATCTGGAAGTATTACTTTTCGATGTCGACGGCACCATTGCCGATACCGAGAGAGATGGACATCGCGTTGCCTTCAACAAGGCGTTTGCCGAGGAGGGTCTCGATTGGGAGTGGAGCGTTGAGCTCTATGGAAAACTGCTTGCTGTGACCGGGGGTAAAGAGCGCATCAAGCACTACCTTAAGCATTTCAATACCGAGTTCCAGTTGCCGGATGACGGTGATGCCTTCATCGCCCATCTGCACAAGACGAAAACTGCTCACTACACCCGCATGATGGCCGAAGGGACCATTCCCCTGCGTCCTGGAATCAGGCGGCTTCTGGACGAGTGCCGGGCGTCGGGTGTCCGGCTTGGCATTGCTACCACCACCACGCCTGAGAATGTCACCGCGTTGCTGCGCTCGGGCCTCGGTGACGAGGGCGAGTCCTGGTTCGAGGTGATTGCCGCGGGTGACATCGTTCCCAAGAAAAAGCCCGCACCTGACATCTATGTATGGGCCATGGAGAAACTTGGCGTGGGCCCGGAAGTCTGTGCAGCCCTGGAAGACTCCCACAACGGTATCCGGTCGGTGAACGATGCCGATATCCCGACTGTAATCATCACTGTCAACGGCTACACCGAGCACGAGGAGTTCCCCGGTGCAAACCTGGTGGTTGATCAGCTCGGTGAGCCCGGCTCTCCATGCACCGCCATCAGCGGCAGTTGCGAGGGTCACGATTATGTCAACCTGGAACTGATCCGTTCGCTGCACAACGCCTGAGACAGGGAGCATGAACCGGAAGATCGCCAAACGCCTGGAGCAGATCCGTCCCTTTTATGTCATGGAACTGCTCGCCCGGGCGCGCCAACTGGAAGCGGAAGGGCGATCGATCATCCACATGGAGGTGGGTGAACCGGATTTCCCCACGCCACATCCCGTTGTGGAGGCGGGTCGGCAAGCGCTGAGCGACGGACGCACCCACTACACGCCTGCCATGGGCATCATGGAGCTGAGGGAGGCGATAGCCGGCTTCTACAAGCGACGTTTCGACTGCGATATCGATGCCCACCAGGTGGTGGTGACCCCGGGTTCCTCCGGCGCACTGCAACTGATCATGGGTGTATTGATCAACCCGGGTGAAGAGGTCCTGATGGCCGATCCCGGCTATCCGTGCAATCGACACTTCGTCTACCTGGCAGGGGGTAAGCCGGTCACCGTTCCCGTGGGTGCGGATACCCGTTACCAGCTGACGGCGGACCTGATCGAAGAGGCCTGGACAGAGGATACCAAGGCGGTGATGCTGGCGACCCCGTCGAATCCCACTGGCACCCTGATCGATCGCAAATCCCTCGAGGAGATACATCGCCTGGTAAGTGCCAGGGGGGGTGTGCTGATCGTCGACGAGATCTACCAGGGTCTGGTTTACGGTGCAGAGGAGTTCACGGCAGCGTCCCTTGGGGATGATATTTTCATCATCAACAGCTTCTCCAAGTACTTCGGCATGACGGGCTGGCGGCTGGGCTGGATGATCGCCCCTCCCGAGATGGTGCCTGCGGTGGACAAGCTGGCACAGAACATCTTTCTCTCGCCGCCGACACCCTCGCAGTATGCAGCCCTGGCGGCCTTTTCCGACGAAACCCTGGCAATACTGGAGGGGCGGCGCGAAGAGTTCAGGGCAAGGCGCGATTTCCTGCTCCCGGCGCTGCGTGATCTCGGTTTCAGCATCCCGACCGAGCCGCAAGGGGCCTTCTATCTCTACGCCAACTCCTCATCCCTGACACCGGACAGTTACGATTTCGCCATGCGCCTGCTGGAGGAGGAGGGTGTTGCCATCACGCCCGGAAAAGATTTCGGCAGCAATGCCCCCGAGCATCACATAAGATTTGCCTACACCACCGGTGTCGCCAGCCTGCAGGAGGGTGTGAAGCGCATCGCCCGCTTCCTCGGTCGCTGACCGGTTCAGCCCTCCCGGGTGAGCAGCTCTCTCTTCCTGCACCACATCACCGTGGCACCCGCCACTGCCGCCGGCATGACCGCAAGGTTGAGCAGGGGGATCATCATGAAAAGGGTGATGCCACCCCCAAAGCCCAGCGCCGTGAGGCGCACTCTCTTCATGCGGTGGTGCTGGTCGGAGAAGAGCATACCGTGGTTGCCCATGGGGTAGTCAGCGTACTCCAGTGCCAGGAACCAGGCGCTGAAGAGCAGCCAGAGAAAGGGGGCGACGATGTTGATGCCGGGAATAACAAACAGAATCAGCAACGGAATGGCGCGTATCAGAAAGTAGCCGAGTTTTCTCAGCTCCGAGAGTATGGCCGGTGCAATGGTACGGAAAATACTGGCGTTGGCATCCTCCACCTTCTGGCCGGTCAATAGAAGTTCCACCTTTTCCGCCAGCACGCTGTTGAATGGTGCGGCGATCAGGTTGGCCACGATGGTGAAGGTGTAGAAGGTGATCAGCAGGGCGGCCAGTGCAAACAGGGGCCAGAGAAGCCAGCGGAGATAGGTGAGCCAGCCCGATTCCGGCAGCATCCAGTTCAGCAGTGCCTCGAACTGGGTGTATCCGATCCAGCCGATGACGCTGAAAATCAGGATATTGATGATCAACGGCACCACCAGGTAGCGTTTCAGTCCCGGTTTCAGCAGCAGCTTCAAGCCTTCGACCAGGTAGTTGAAGCCGGTGATCGGATTGTTATTCATTGGTTGACCTTCAGTTATCGATGCTCAGGAGTGATGGTCGTTGAGCCGGAACAGTTTCCAGCGCTCCATCTCGGGCAGTGGCTGTTCTGCAGCCACCGCGGCGATCCAGGTTTCATGGGGGCGGAATGTGTGTGCTTCAAGGCCCATCGCCCGCTCGGTGCGCTTGAAAACCCCCTGCCCAAGAGCCTTTACCTTCGCCTCCAGCTGGGTCCAACGGGTGCAGAATGCAGTGATGAACTCATCCTCATCCAGTCGCCGAAGCTGCTCCAGGGTCTCCTGGTCGAATACCCGTTCGGCGATGCGTCGGGTGTTTCTCCTGGCTGTCACCGGCTCCAGATCGATACCCACCGGGTTTCCCCGTGTCACGGCCAGCAGCCCCAGATCGCCGGAGTGGCTGAGGTTGAACTCAATGCCCGAGGTGCTGGAAACAAGTTCGGGTTTTCCCATTTCACCGTAACCGAACCGGATCTCCACGGCATTGCAGCCTGCGTAGCGGGCCAGGATCTCCCGCATCTGTCCCCGCGACGCGATGAAATGCCTCCGCTCTTCCGGCGAGATCAGCTTCGCGGCCCGCTGTTGCTCATCCGCAGAGAGATGGGCCCGCAGTTTCGCGGACGAAATTGAGAGATCGAGCTTCCAGATGTGCAGATCGCCTGCCTGCAGATGTGGCGATTCGGAGGAGGGTTGCCAGTCAGCGATATCGGACATCTGTCTATTCTAGCATTCCAATCTGGCTCCCCGAACCATCCAATCTGTCATAAAATGGGCTTCCACAAAAAAACAGGAAACAGCAATGAGCCTTGAACTGGTCAGCTTTGTCATTTGTCCTTTCGTGCAGCGCGCGGTGATCACCCTGAGAGAAAAGGGGGTCAGTTTCGAAGTGACCTATATCGATGTCGAGAATCCACCGGAGTGGTTCAAGGAGATCTCACCGTTCGGCAAGGTGCCACTGCTGAAAGTCGACGGGGAGGTCCTCTTCGAATCGGCCATCATCAACGAGTACCTGGATGAGATCCATCCTCCCGCCCTGCATCCCGACGATCCCCTGACACGTGCCAAGCACCGGGGCTGGATCGAGTTCGGCTCGAACCTGCTGTTCGAGCAGGTGAAACTGATCCTTGCCAAGGACGAGGACGAGTTTCAGCAGCAGCGGGAATCCCTTGGCGGTTCGTTTGCCCGGCTTGCACAGGAGGTCAGCGACGGTCCTTTCTTTTCGGGCAGTGACTTCTCCCTGGTGGACGCCGCCTATGCACCGCTGTTCATGCGATTCGAACTGTTGAGACAGAAACGGCCTGATCTTGAAGAGATCCTGCCTACACGGTTGCAGAACTGGAGCCGCAATCTGCTGGCGCACCCTTCGGTCAAGAGCTCAGTTACCGATGACTTCGAAGCGCAGTACATCGCTTTCTTCCAGGCCAAGGGGTCTTACCTCCTCTCCACGGAACCGGAATGATCAGAAAGATCCTCCGTGCCGGGGATAAGAGAGATGACCATTCCGATCTGGACGCACTGCATCCGGTACTGCAACGGGTCTACCTGAACCGCAATATCACCCGCCGGGAAGAGATCGGGCTGGAGCTCGACAAACTGCTGCCGCCCGGGCTGTTGGGTGGATTGGAGCAGGCAGCGGAACTGGTCTGCGAGGTGATGGCAAAGAACGGCCGTATCCTGATCGTGGGTGATTTCGATGCAGACGGAGCGACCAGCACGGCGCTGACCATCAGGGCACTCACCGCCATGGGGGCAGGCAATGTCGGCTACCTGGTCCCCAACCGCTTCGAATACGGCTATGGCCTGACACCTGAAATCGTCCGCGATGCCCTGGAACGCAGCCCCGACCTGATCATCACAGTCGACAACGGTGTCTCGAGCCATGAAGGTGTGGCGGTTGCCAGGTCGGCCGGGGTGAGCGTACTGGTCACCGATCACCATCTTCCCGGCCGGGAACTGCCGGACGCCGATGCCATCGTCAATCCAAACTGCAGTGGCGACCCCTTCCCCAGTAAACACCTGGCCGGGGTCGGCGTGGTGTTCTACCTGATGGCCGCGGTACGGGCGCGATTGACGGACAGTGGATGGTTCCGGGACAGGCAGACCGCGCCGCCAAATCTTGCCAGCTACCTGGACCTGGTGGCACTGGGGACGGTGGCCGACGTGGTACCGCTGGATCAGAACAACCGGATACTGGTCCACCAGGGCCTGCAGCGGATTCGTTCCGGCAGATGTTGCATGGGTATTCAGGCCCTTCTCGAGGTGGGCGGTAAGAACAGGCTCGCCTGTGTGGCCTCCGACCTGGGGTTCAGCACCGGTCCGCGGTTGAACGCTGCGGGACGGTTGGATGACATGTCCCTGGGTATCGAGTGCCTGCTTTCGGATGATTACGCAACGGCCATGGATATCGCAAGAACCCTGGATGGCCTGAACCGGCAGCGCCGGGAGATCGAGGCGGAGATGCAGCAACAGGCCGTTGCAGAGCTGGAAGAGATCAGCTTTGCCGACAGGCTGCCCACCGGAATCTGTCTCTACCGGAAAGGGTGGCACCAGGGCATCATCGGTATCCTGGCGGCAAGGATCAAGGAGCGTCTGCACCGTCCGGTGATCGCCTTCGCACAGGCAGAAGAGCAGGGGATGCTCAAGGGGTCGGCAAGGTCGATTCCCGGTCTTCATATGCGCGACACCCTGGACGAGGTGGCCAAGGCCCATCCGCTGCTGCTCTCCAAGTTCGGCGGTCACGCCATGGCGGCGGGGCTGAGTATCCGCGAAGCCGACCTGGAGTGGTTCTCCAGCGCCTTCGACGAGTGTGTGCGCAACCGACTCGGAGAATCGGAACTGCAGGGGGTCATCCATTCGGACGGGTCGCTGGAGTCCAGCCAGTTAAACCTGGAACTGGCAAACCTGTTGCGTGACGGCGGGCCCTGGGGACAGGGTTTTCCTGAACCTCTCTTCGATAACCGGTTCAGGGTGCTCTCGCACAGAATTCTGGGAGAGAAACATCTGAAGATGGTATTGCAACTGCCAGACGGAGGCGACACCATCGATGCCATAGCATTTAACCAGGCCGAAGATACGGATCTTTCAACGGGTGAAGTGATCGAGGCAGCCTACAGGCTGGATGTCAATGAATTCAGGGGTCGCTGCACAGCCCAGTTGATCGTCGAACAGTTACAGGCCGTATGAATCGAAAGGCAACAGTCTATTGTGCATACAACACTATTGGCCACTGACGGAATTATCGCTAACCTAAACGCCATTATGAACGAAGAATCCATTCACGAAGACGAGTTCGAAGAGGACGAGTTAGTCAGTCGTGCCCAGCTCAAGAGGGAGATGCAGGCACTCCAGGAGCTGGGCGCACGCCTGATGAAGCTCAAGCCCGAGATCTGGCAGCAGTTCAATTTCAGCGAATCGATGTTCGATGCGCTGAACGAATCCCGGCGTATCAAGAATCACAACGCCATCAGGCGCCATGTCCGGCGACTGGGCAAACTGCTCAAGGACGAGGATACCCAGCAGGTGACCGAGCTGTTCGCGCGGATGGACAATGAGCATCTGCAGGATACCCAGCGATTCCACCGCATAGAGCGCTGGAGGGACCGCCTGTTAGCGGAGGGGGACACCGCCTTGAATGAGCTGTTGGATAGTTGTCCAAATGTAGACCGTCAACATATTAGGCAGCTGGTCAGAACAGCGGCGAAGGAGAGTCTGCAAGGAAAATCGCCGGCAGCTCAAAGAAAACTTTTCAAATATCTCAAGGAATTAGATCTGAAATGAAAATAAATTTACATCGCTTGTATCGTTAAGAAAATTTAATGGCTTTATAAAATCCGTCTTTTATTAAGATTTCAAATAGCTATAATTGATCTCGCTGATACTGGTTTGAAGCTGAAAACCAAGTAAAAAATCTTTCCTGAGTGAGATCAAATTATGTCGGCAGACAATCGTCCAGTATTTCTGGATCTGACCAAGTACCGCTTCCCCATGGCGGCCATCATGTCGGTGGGGCACAGGGCCAGCGGAATTTTCATGGTTTTACTGGTTCCCTTCCTGGCCTACCTTCTGGATCTTTCACTTTCCGGCCCTGAAGGCTTCTCCCAGGTGCTCTCCATCCTCGATCACTGGCTGTTCAAGCTGCTCGGTTTCATCGTCCTCTGGGCCCTGATTCATCACCTGTTGAGCGGCATCCGTTTTCTGCTGATCGACTTTCATATAGGTGTCGAGCGTGATGCCGGAAGAAAATCGGCAACCATCGTCACCTTCGCCGCCCCGGTGGTCACCCTGTTGATAGGAGCATTGATATGAGCCGCCAAGCTTCGGGACTGCGCGCCTGGGCACTGCAGCGAATCAGTGCCGTCTACCTGGGACTCTACATTCTCTACTTTCTCGGTGTCCTGGTCATATGCCCGCCGGACAGCTACGAGGCATGGAAAGCGTGGGTCGGCGACCCCTGGGGCAGTATGGCGATGCTGCTCTTCTTCTCATCACTGCTGCTTCATGCATGGGTCGGGGTACGTGATGTACTGATCGACTACGTTCACCCGATGATGATCAGGGTGACACTGCTGACACTGTTCGGCATCGGCCTGATCGGCAGCAGTTTCGGTATCGCAAAGGCGATCTTTCTCGCCGGGCTTCCATCCTAATAGAGGCAACGACCAGATATGACTCTAGTCAGAAGACATTTCGACGCACTGATCATCGGTGCAGGCGGTGCCGGACTCAACGCGGCACTGCAACTCGCCAACGCCAATCTCAGGGTTGCCGTGGTCTCCAAGGTATTTCCCACCCGTTCGCACACTGTCGCCGCCCAGGGTGGCGTGAATGCGGCCCTGGCCAATGTGATGCCGGATAACTGGCACTGGCACATGTTCGACACGGTGAAGGGTTCCGATTACCTCGGTGACCAGGATGCGATCGAGTTCATGTGCCGTGAGGCGATTCCCACGGTCTATGAACTGGAACACAACGGCGTGCCGTTTTCACGCCTGGACAACGGACGTATCTACCAGCGCGCTTTCGGCGGCCAGAGCCAGAACTTCGGCGGTGCCCAGGCGGCACGAACCTGCGCGGCGGCGGACCGCACCGGCCACGCCATCCTGCACACGCTCTATCAGCAGAATATCCGCGCCCGCACCCACTTCTTCGATGAGTACTTCGCGGTCGACCTGATCGCCGACGACGAGGGCGCCGTGCTCGGCGCACTGGTGATGGAGATAGAAACCGGCGAGCCCCTGCTGATCGAATCCAAGACAACCCTGCTGGCCACCGGCGGTTGCGGGCAGGTGTTCAGAACCACCTCCAACGCCCATATCAACACCGGTGACGGCATGGCCATGGCCCTGCGCGCAGGCGTCCCCCTGATGGATATGGAGTTCTTCCAGTTCCATCCCACCGGCATTGCCGGCAAGGGCATGCTGATCACCGAGGGTGTACGCGGAGAGGGCGGTTACCTGGTCAACAAGGATGGCGAACGCTTCATGGAGCGGTATGCGCCCAACGCAAAGGACCTGGCGAGCCGCGACGTGGTTTCGCGTGCCATCGTCACCGAGGTGAAGGAGGGCAGGGGTTGTGGGCCGGATGGCGATCATGTCCTGCTCAAGGTGGATCACCTCGGCGAGGAGATTGTCAGCAAACGCCTGCCGGGTATCCGTGAAAGTTCCCAGATTTTTGCCGGCGTGGATCCGGTCGTGGAGCCGATCCCGGTCTTCCCCACCGCGCACTACGTCATGGGCGGTATTCCCACCAACCGTTACGGGCGGGTCGTGGTGCCTGTTCAGAACGGTCCGGAGGAGGTGATCCCCGGTCTCTATGCCGCTGGCGAGTGCGCCTGCGTGTCTGTTCATGGTGCCAACCGTCTCGGCGGAAACTCCCTGCTCGATATCCTGGTCTTCGGCCGGGCGGCTGGCCAGGACATCATCGAATTCCTCAAGGAGAATCCCAACCACCGTCCCATGAACGAGGCGGCGGTAGAGAAGGTGATGTCACGCATGAACCGCTGGGAGCAGCAGGGCGAGGGTATCTCAGTGCAGGATCTGCGCGCCGAGTTCAGAAAGGTGATGGAGGATCATGCCGGTGTATTCCGTACCGACGAGATCATGTCCGAAGGTGTCGAGAAGGTAAAAGAGATCCGGGAGAAACTGAAGGATGTGCGCCTGCAGGATCAGAGCGCTGTGTTCAATACGGCCAGGGTGGAAGCACTCGAGTTGGAGAACCTGATCGATATCGGCATGTCGATTGTTCTCTCCGCCCTGCAGCGACAGGAGAGTCGGGGTGCCCATTCACGTCCCGATTACACGGACCGTGATGACAAGAACTGGATGAAGCACAGTCTCTACTACTATGAAGATGACCGTGTCGAGTACAAACCGGTGCGTACCAAGCCACTGTCGGTTGAAACCTTCCCACCCAAAGAGCGTGTCTACTGAGGCCCCGGATATGAAATTTATCGTTTTTCGATACAACCCCGACGTGGACTCGACCCCCCGCATGGTGGAGTACGAGGTGGAGGCTACCCGCGGCATGATGCTGCGCGACGCCCTGCTGGAGATCAAGGGTCAGGATGAGTCCTTCTCCTTCCGTCACTCCTGCGGTGAGGGCGTTTGCGGCTCCGACGGACTCAATGTCAACGGCACCAACCTGCTGGGCTGCATTACACGGGTGAGTGATCTGAAGGAGCCCGTCACCGTCAGACCGCTGCCGGGAAGACCGGTGATCCGTGACCTGGTGGTGGATATGAGCCAGTTCTACGAACAGTACCGGGCGGTCAAACCCTACCTGATCCGCAAGGACCCCCTGCCGGAACAGGAGATCCTGCAGTCTCCCGAAGAGCGCGATCAGCTCGATGGACTCTACGAGTGCATCATGTGCGGCTGTTGTTCCACCTCCTGTCCCTCCTTCTGGTGGAACCCCGACAAGTTTCACGGACCACAGGCGCTGCTTCAGTCCTGGCGCTTTCTCGCCGACAGTCGGGACCAGGCGACAGATGAGCGGTTGGACGCCCTGGAGGGCCCCTACAAGCTGTTCCGTTGTCACACCATCATGAACTGTGTCGATGTCTGCCCGAAACACCTGAATCCCACCCGGGCCATCGGCAAGATCAAGGAACTGATGCTCAAGCATGCCATCTAGTGACAGAGACTCCCTGCCCGGTATCGAAAAACTCCGCTGGCAGTGCCGGCGGGGGATGCTTGAGCTGGACTATGCGCTCTCCGATTTCCTGGAGCAGCAGTACCTGGGGCTTGGGCCTGATGAGAAGGCACTGTTCGTTCGCCTGCTCGACTTCGAGGACCAGCTGTTGCTGGACTGGCTGATGGGGAATGTGGTGCCATCGGACGAAGCCCTGCGTGACATGGTCGAGCGCATCGCCAAGCGAAAGCCCGCCTGAGTCTCAGACAGGAAATCAGTCCGTTGCGAACCACACCTGAAAGGTTGAGGCTGGAGTTGAAGCCTTCGAAATCGGCGATCGTGGCCGTCGGGATTCTGCATGTTCTGACGTTGCTTCTCGTGCTGCTGTTACCGCTTTCAATCCAATTCCAATTGCTGGCTGTCGCTATCCTGATGGCCAGTAGTTACCTCAGCTGGAGGCGTCATTTCTCCGCTTCGGACAGCCGAACCATAGCGGCGGTAGAGTGGGGGGCGGACAACAGGTGGATCCTGTACGACCGATGTGGAGAGGGGCAGGAGATGCAGCTGATGGACTCGACGGTGGTTCTGCCCAGGCTGATCGTTTTCCAGTTCGCTTCACCGCAGCACCCACGCCGCAGCCTGCTGGTCCACGAGGACAGCGCTGACCCTGAAATGCTGAGAAAATTCAGGGCCAGGCTGCTGGAGAACTCTCAGTTGGGATAGCTTCCCAGCGAGTGTTCCGGATTGTAGTTGTCCGGAATCAGTACTGTCGGACGGCGCTGGAACTGCTCGTCGCGTTTCGGAAAGTCCAGAGTATAGTGCAGGCCGCGACTCTCCCTGCGGCGTTGTGCCGAGTGAATGATCAGGTCCGCCACATCCACCAGGTTTCTCAGTTCCAGCAGATCGTTACCCACCCGGAAATTGGAGTAGTACTCGCTGATCTCGTGACGCAGCAGGTTGACCCGGCGTTTAGCCCGTTCCAACCGCTTGTTGGAGCGCACGATTCCCACGTAGTCCCACATGAAATGGCGCAGTTCGTCCCAGTTGTGTGAGACCACCACCTCCTCGTCGGAATCGGTCACCCGGCTCTCGTCCCACAGGGCGATGGTTTCAGGGTAGGGGGTCGACTCGGCCTTTGCGGCGATCTCCTCGCTGGCCAGCTGGGCGAAGACCAGGCACTCCAGGAGCGAGTTGCTGGCCATCCGGTTGGCTCCATGGAGCCCCGTGTAGGCCGCTTCGCCGATGGCGAACAGGTTGGGGATGTCGGTACGTGCGTGGTGATCGGTCATGATGCCACCACAGGTGTAGTGGGCGGCCGGCACCACCGGAATGGGCTCCCTGGTGATGTCGATTCCGAACTTCAGGCACCTGTTGTAGATGGTCGGAAAATGGGACTGGATGAACTCGGCCGGCTTGTGACTGATGTCCAGGTAGACGCAGTCGTCACCGGTGCGTTTCATCTCGTGGTCGATGGCTCGGGCGACGATATCCCTTGGTGCCAGTTCCGCCCGTTCATCGAACTCCGGCATAAACCGTTTTCCATTGGCCAGCAGCAGTTTCGCGCCTTCGCCCCGCAGGGCCTCGGTGATCAGGAACGATTTGGCGTGGGGGTGGAACAGGCAGGTCGGGTGGAACTGGATGAACTCCATGTTGGCCACCCGGCATCCGGCGCGCCAGGCCATGGCGATGCCGTCGCCGGTGGCGACATCGGGGTTGCTGGTGTAGAGGTAGACCTTGCTCGCGCCACCGGTGGCCAGAACCGTGAACTTGGCCAGAAAGGTTTCGACATGACCGCTTTTGGTATCGAGTATGTAGCTGCCGAGGCAGCGATTGTCGTTTTTACCCCGCTTGACGCTGGTGATCAGGTCGACCGCGTTGTGATGCTCGAAGAGCGTGATATTGGGGCTGTTTCTGACTCTCGACTCGAGGGTGTTCTCCATCTCCTTGCCGGTGGCGTCTGCAGCATGGATCACGCGGCGGTGGGAGTGTCCCCCCTCGCGGGTCAGGTGGTAACCGCCACGCTGGGGCTCATCCTCGGTGAAGGCCACGCCCTGGTCCAGCAGCCAGTGGATGTTCTCCGGGCCTTTCTCAACCACCAGCCGGACCGTGGACTCGTCGCACAGGCCGGCACCGGCATTCAGGGTGTCGGCCACATGGGAGTCCACCGAGTCCTCCTCGTCCAGTACCGCGGAGATACCCCCCTGGGCATAGTAGGTATTGCCCTCGCGCAATTCACGCTTGGAGATTACGGCGATTCTGAGCTTTTGGGGAAGCCGCAGGGCCAGGCCGAGACCTGCCGCGCCGCTGCCGATGATCAGTACATCAAATTGGTGTTCTTTGCGCATCTCTACTAACCCGGCGGCCCGCTTGATCGGGCGCGACCGTTGAATTTGCCGGAACCGGGCCAACGGTTCATAATTCAGGCCAATTGGCCGGATCAAAACGTTCCGGACTGTTCAGCGAAATCCTATCCTAATTCTGATTTCACGAGAACAGAAAAATAATCGAATTCTTCAGAACTTATCAGTTAACAGGCTGTCAACAACAGTGAATATGGAAAAGCGCTTGCCGCAATCAGGGGGAATGCCCGGATGGGCGAGCGACAGGTAGATCAGGAGTTGGTTGCGCGGGTACAGCGCGGTGACAAAAAGGCTTTCGACCTGCTGGTACTGAAATACCAGCAGAAGGTGGCTAATCTGGTGTCACGCTATATCCGGGATCCACACGAGACGCTGGATGTGACCCAGGAGGCCTTTATCAAGGCGTACCGGGCCCTGCCCAACTTCCGTGGAGAGAGCGCCTTCTACACCTGGCTCTACCGCATCGCCATCAACACGGCGAAGAATTTTCTGGTTGCACAGGGGCGCAGGCCCCCGGGCAGTGACGTCGACGCGGAGACCGCTGAGCAGCTGGATGTAGGTACCCGCCTCAAGGAGCATGGTACGCCGGAGAACCATCTCCTGGAGGACGAGATCGCGGCCACCGTAAAACAGGCCATCGACGATCTGCCCGAGGATCTGAGAACGGCCATTACCCTGCGCGAACTGGAAGGTTTGAGTTACGAAGAGATTGCCAAGGCAATGGATTGTCCTGTGGGCACCGTGAGATCGAGAATTTTCAGGGCGCGAGCGGCTATCGATACCCGGCTCAAGCCCCTATTGGCACCCTGAACGGATTGGATAAAACATGTCGGATACAACGATGTCAGACAAAAAGAGAGAACAGATATCGGCGCTGCTGGATGACGAACTCCCCGCGGAGCAGGCATCGGAAACCCTCGCAGCCCTGCGCAAGGATGACACACTGCGCACGGCCTGGGACCGCTATCACCTGATCGGGGACGTGATGCGGGGTGAGTCGGTCCGTGTCACCACTGAGCAGGTGGCGGACAGGGTTCGCCAGCGCCTGGAATCGGAACCCGCCATCATCGCCACGCCGAAAAACCGGGTTACTGTCGAGCGCGACGAAAAGGCGCCGGTGCGCTGGGCTCGACCCGCCGCCGGGGCTGCACTGGCCGCATCCGTAGCCGTGGTTGCGGTGATGCTGTCACCCCAGTTGTCCGATTTTTCCCTCCAGGGCGATGAAACAGTGGTGGCCACAGCCCCGACACCCATTTCAACACCCCGAAACGGGGGCACCCGATGGAAGAATCTCTCCCAGCCCGAGGTTGAATCGAAACTCAACCGTTACCTGGTGGATCACAGCGAGTACGCCTCACCCGGCGGCATGAGCAGCGGAGTGCTTCCCTATGCATCTTTCGTCAGCTATGACGCCCAGCGGTAGTATCGCGGTGAGACTGTCGCTGCTGCTTGCGGGCGCCATTGCCCTGCTGCCACTGCAGGCCTCTGCCGACGACGAAGTGCACCGCATGCTGAAGAAGATGGTGGAGGCGGTCCACGGACTGACCTACGAAGGCACCTTCGTCTACCTGCATGACAACCAGCTCGAGTCGATGCGGGTGGTGCACACCCTCAAGGAGGACGGGGAGCGTGAGCGGCTGATATCTCTCAACGGTGCCGCCCGCGAGGTGGTGAGGGACAACGCCTCGGTCACCTGCATCGCCCCCGATGCGCGCTCCGTGTCTGTGGGTAAGCGGATACTGGGTCGCAGCTTTCGTGCCGTCTTCTCCATGGATACCAGTCAGCTCGCTGATATTTACGATTTCAAAATCCTGGGTCAGGACAGGGTGGCGAACCGTCCGGCAAAGGTGGTCGCCATCTTTCCCAGGGATCAGTACCGATACGGTTACCGGGTCTACCTGGACGAGGAGTACGGCCTGCCGCTGAAAACCGATATGCTCGATGCAGCCGGCGAGGCGGTCTCCCAGGTCATGTTCACACACCTCAATATCTCGCCGGATATCGAGGACCGCGCGGAGACCACGCTGGAAGGCAAGGAGCTCTACCGCTGGGAGCAGCGCAATCCGACCCAGAAACGCATGCCGGTGGAGAAGTCCGAGTGGGTCTTCAATGACCTGCCACCGGGATTCAGTCTAAGCATCCACACGCGGCGGAATTCAGGTAAAGAGGGCGGGGGATTCGATCACTACGCCTTTACTGACGGCCTGGCATCACTGTCGGTCTATATCGAGAAGAGCGGAAAGCAGTCAGGGCTCAACGGCAGTTCACGGATGGGGGCGGTCAATGCATACGGCAGCCTGTTTCAGGATCACCAGGTGACAGCGGTGGGTGAAGTGCCCGTCGATACCGTGAAACGGGTGGCAGGCTCGGTCAGCCGTATCACCAAGTAGCCCGCAATGCTGGAAGAACCCGCAACAGTCACCGCCAGCGAAGAGGGCTTTGCGATCGTCGAGACCCAGCGCAAGAGCACCTGCGGCGGGTGCGAGGCGAGTTCGACCTGTGGCACTTCCGTGCTGTCCAAGGTGTTCGGTAACAGAAACAACCGCTTTCGTGTGCGGGATCCCATCGGGGTCAAACCGGGTGAGCAGGTGATCATCGGCCTGCCTGAAGCCACCCTGCCCAAGGCATCTTTCATCTTCTACATCCTTCCGCTGTTCGCCATGCTGCTCGGTGCCATTCTCGGCGAATGGTTCGCAGGACAGAATAATTTCTCAACAGCGGAACCCATGACAATCATTTGCGGTCTATTGGGGCTGTTAGCGGGTTTGCTCGGAGTGAGACGCTTTTCACTCAAGGCTTCCCGGAATAATCAATATCAAGCGGTTATCCTGCGCAGATCGGCAGACATCAACCTGGTGTTTCGCGCACAGCAGTGATCGCCCCACAGACATTGAAGCTACAGGAGTTTTTTATGAGCGCTGTGATATCGAAGAGCCGGTATCTGGTTTTTGGCCTTAGCCTGTTTCTTTTCGCCGTGGCTGACTTACAGGCCCGTTCACTGCCCGACTTCACCAAGCTGGTGGAGGATTACAGCCCTGCCGTGGTCAACATCAGTACCAAGCAGAAGAAATCTGTAAAGAACAGGCTCAAGCGCGAGTTCAACCTGCCGGACATTCCCAAGGACAGTCCTTTCAACGAATTTTTCCGCCACTTCTTCGGGGAAGGGTATGGTGAAGGCTTCAACGAGGATTTCGAGAAGCATTTCGATACCCAGTCACTCGGCTCCGGTTTCATTATTTCCGAAGACGGTTACCTGTTGACCAACAATCATGTTGTCGAGGAGGCCGACGAGGTGCTGGTCCGCCTCAGCGATCATCGTGAATTCACGGCCAAGGTGATCGGCAAGGACAAGCGCAGCGACGTGGCCCTGCTGAAGATCGAGGCAGACGATCTTCCCACTGTGAACATCGGCAACGGCAGTGACCTGAAGGTCGGCGAGTGGGTTCTGGCCATCGGCTCTCCCTTCGGCTTCGATCACTCTGTCACTGCCGGTATCGTCAGTGCAAAGGGCAGAAACCTGCCGAGTGAAAACTATGTCCCCTTCATCCAGACCGATGTCGCGATCAACCCGGGTAATTCCGGTGGTCCGCTGTTCAATCTCAAGGGTGAGGTTGTCGGTGTGAACTCGCAGATCTACAGCAGGACCGGTGGCTTCATGGGGCTCTCTTTTGCCATTCCCATCGAGATGGCCATGAATGTGGCCGATCAACTGCGTGAGAAGGGGAAGGTGAGCCGTGGATGGCTCGGTGTTCTGATCCAGGATGTGACCCGCGAACTGGCCGACTCTTTCGGCATGGAGCATCCCCATGGCGCCATCGTGGCGAAGGTGCTCCCGGGCAGCCCGGCGGAGAAGGCCGGTTTGCAGCAGGGGGATGTCATTCTGACCTTCAACGGTCGTAAACTCTACAACTCCTCCATGTTGCCGCCCATGGTCGGATCCAGCCGGATCGACAAACCCGCAACGCTGGAAATCCTGCGGGCAGGAAAGCGGAAGACAATCAAGGTCAACATCGGTGAACTACCGGAGGATGACAAGATTGCCCAGATTCCGGAAGAGACTGAAAGCGAGGTTGCCGGTGCCGACAGGCTGGGCCTTCTCGCCTCTGATCTCACACCGAAGCTTCGCAAGGAGTTCAACCTGGAGAATGTCAGGGGGGTGGTCGTCCTGGAGGTGCATCCCGGGCCGGCGAGTGCCGCAGGGCTGCGTGAAGGCGATATCATCCAGATGATCAATAACACCCGTATCAATAGCCTGGAACAGTTCGATGCACAGGTGCAGGCACTGCAAAAAGGCAAGACCACGGCTGTGCTGGTACTGCGTCGGACCGGCCCAAGGTTTTTCGCCCTGCACGTGCCTGAATGAACGACAGGCTGTTTACGCTCTACTCACGCCAGGGCTGTCATCTCTGCGATGACATGAGGGGGCAGCTCCAGGAGATGGGACAGGAGCTTGGCTTCCGCTTCACGGAGATCGATATCTCGGGTGATATGAATCTGGAAGAGCGGTTCGGAACGCTGATACCGGTATTTGCCCAGGGAGAGCACGTTATCTGTAACTACTACCTGGATCCACAAGCCGTCAGAGCGATCCTGGACAAAGAGTGACGCCGTCTCGCATGGATTCAAAACCTATTTTAGAGTCGCCTGATCTGGGTTATGATTGATAACCAGTTTTTCCCAGGGTCCGCAACCCCTGAAAGCGGAACTTTTCGGAAGGAAAGTTCCGCTTTTTCAATTAGATATATTAAATATATAGAAATAACATTAGGTTGAAAATTCTTCCTGCCGGTTGGATTTGAACCGGCAAACAGACCTTGTGACAGATGACCGACCTCAAACACATTCGAAATTTCTCCATTATCGCCCATATCGATCACGGAAAATCGACCATCGCCGACCGCTTCATTCAGATGTGCGGTGGCCTCAGCGACCGTGAGATGGAAGCACAGGTACTGGATTCGATGGACCTGGAGCGGGAGCGGGGCATCACCATCAAGGCCCAGAGTGTCACCCTGGACTACAAGGCAAAGGACGGGCAGACCTACCAGCTCAACTTCATCGATACCCCTGGGCATGTGGATTTCTCATACGAGGTTTCACGTTCGCTCGCCGCCTGTGAAGGTGCCCTGCTAGTGGTGGATGCGGCACAGGGCGTTGAAGCCCAGAGTGTTGCCAACTGCTATACCGCCATTGAACAGGGCCTGGAGGTGCTTCCGGTTCTGAACAAGATCGATCTGCCGGCTGCGGAACCTGACAGGGTGATCAATGAAATCGAGGAGATCATCGGCCTCGAGGCGGAAGATGCGATCCGGGTCAGTGCGAAAACCGGTATAGGCATTCCCGATCTGCTCGAGGAGCTGGTTGAGAAGATCCCCAGCCCGGAAGGTGATGCCAATGCCCCGCTGCAGGCACTGATTATCGACTCCTGGTTCGATTCATATGTCGGTGTGATATCACTGATCCGCGTGATCAACGGCACAATCCGGCCGAAGAACAAGATCAACATCATGTCCACCGGACGCACATTCCAGGCCGAAAAGGTGGGTGTCTTCAGCCCGAAGCGTGAAGACAAACCGATGCTCGGCCCCGGCGAGGTGGGGTTTGTCATTGCCGGCATCAAGGAGATCGACGGTGCGCCGGTGGGGGATACCATCACCCTGGCCGATAACAAGGCAACGGAGGCACTGCCCGGTTTTGAAGAGATGCGCCCCCGTGTATTTGCCGGTCTCTACCCGGTGAGCTCGGACGATTACGAGTCGTTCAGGGAAGCATTGCAGAAGCTGAAGCTGAATGATGCGGCATTACACTTCGAACCGGAAACCTCCCAGGCCCTCGGCTTCGGTTTCCGATGCGGTTTCCTCGGCATGCTGCACATGGAGATCGTGCAGGAACGTCTCGAGAGAGAGTATGACCTCGACCTGATCTCAACCGCGCCCACCGTAATCTACGAGGTGGTGAAAAGCGACGGCGAGACGGTCTATATCGACAACCCCGCGGACCTGCCCGATCCAAATCATATCGGCGAGATCCGTGAACCGATCATCGAAGCCCACATCCTGGTACCCCAGGATCATCTCGGCAACGTGATCACTCTCTGCATCGAAAAACGGGGCGTGCAGAAGAATATGCAGTACATGGGTGGCCAGGTCCAGGTGACCTACGAGCTGCCCATGAACGAAGTGGTTCTCGATTTCTTCGATCGCCTCAAATCGGTCAGTCGTGGCTACGCCTCTTTCGAGTATGAGTTCAAACGTTTCCAGGCTGCCCAGCTGATCAAGCTCGATATCCTGATCAACGGTGAAAAGGTCGATGCGCTCTCGGTGATTGTCCATCGTGACCATGCCGACAGCAGGGGGCGCGAATTGACGGTGAAGATGAAGGAGCTGATACCGCGCCAGATGTTCGAAGTTGCAATCCAGGCGGCCATTGGAAGTAAAATCCTGGCGCGTACAAATGTGAAGGCATTACGGAAGAATGTCACGGCGAAGTGTTACGGTGGCGATATCACCCGCAAGCGTAAGTTGCTCGAAAAGCAGAAGGCGGGTAAAAAACGGATGAAGCAGGTCGGTAGGGTGGAGATCCCCCAGGAGGCCTTCCTGGCCGTTCTCAAAGTGGGCAAAGATAACTGACAATTCACCGTCGACCTGACTAACCAGTTGAAAAACAGGTATTTTTATGAATTTTGATTTTCCGGCATTTCTTGTTGCCGCCACCTTTATCACCGGTATCATCTGGCTGGTGGATTCCCTGCTGTTTGCAGAAAAGCGCCGCCAGGCCAGTGCAGGCGGCGAGAGCCCCGCCATAAGGGAACCCCTGCTGGTCGAGTATTCGAGATCATTCTTTCCCATCATACTGGCGGTACTGGTTCTCCGGTCGTTTCTCGTGGAGCCGTTCAGAATTCCCTCCGGTTCCATGATGCCCACCCTGCTGGTGGGGGACTTTATTCTGGTGAACAAGTTTTCCTATGGTATCAAGCTGCCGGTTATCAATAAGAAAATCATCGATATAGGTGAGCCGGAGCCTGGCGACGTGGTGGTTTTCAAGTACCCTCAAAACCCACAAGTAGACTATATTAAGAGAGTAGTAGGTGTGCCTGGGGACACCATCGGTTACCGAAACAAGACCCTGTATGTTAATGGCGCGCCCCAGAAACAGGATCAGGTCGGTATATACTCCGGCACAGGAAGCGGTGCGGGGGAGACCGGGTCCATCGAAAGCATAGAGGACCTCAACGGACGTGAGCACAATATACTGGTCAATCCGCTGGTTCCTGATTTCGGATACGGATGCCAGGTGTTGCTGAGGGGGCCGGTTACCGTGCCCGCCGGCCACTATTTTGTTATGGGGGACAACCGTGACAACAGTAACGATAGCCGTTGTTGGGGTCTTGTTCCGGAAGAGAATCTCGTCGGTGAAGCATTTGCGATCTGGATGAGTTGGGACAGCAACCGTGCCTGGTCACCGGTACCCATAGCCTGGGGCCGAATAGGTGATGGGATAAACTAGGACCAAAAAATTACAACCGGAGGATAGGGGCTATGAAGTCCTTGAAAAAACAGAGCGGTATGACAGGACTGGGCTGGCTGACAGTGATTGCCCTGGTACTCTTCTTTTCCTTGCTGACGATTAAGATCGCACCCATATACATGGAGCATTACACGGTCAAAAGTGTCGTGATGTCCCTCAAGGAGGAGCCTCTCATCACGAAGAAGACCTCGGGTGAGATCAAGAAACTGATCTTCAAGCGTCTGAAGGTGAATGGCGTTTATGACATGGACAAGAAGGCAGTCAGCATCAAGAAGACCCCGGGGCTGATAAAAGTCAGCGTGGCTTATACCGTTCAGGAAAAGCTGGTTGGAAATTTGGAACTGCTGGTCAGTTTCGCGGATGAAGTCGAGCTGGTGTCTAATTGAGAGAGTCCATCGAGCGCCTGAACAGGGCGATCAACTATCGGTTCAATGACCACCGGCTCGCAGAATTGGCCCTCACTCACAGGAGTGCGGGGAGTGAGAACAACGAACGCCTGGAATTCCTCGGAGATGCAATTCTCGGGTTCATCATTGCCGATGAACTCTACCACCGTTTTCCCGATGCGGATGAAGGTCAGCTCAGCCGGCTGCGTGCGCGGCTTGTAAAAGGGGAGTCGCTGGCCGAGATCAGTCGTTCACTGGAACTGGGCGCCTATATGAACCTGGGGGCAGGCGAACTGCGAAGCGGCGGGCACTCACGCAGTTCTATACTTGCCGACGCGCTGGAAGCACTCTTCGGTGCCATCTACCTGGACCAGGGATACGAAACGGCACGCCGTGTGATCTTGGAACTGTTCGATCAGAAGCTCACATCCCTGACATCGGATTCCCAGCAAAAAGATCCGAAAACCCGGTTACAGGAGTTTCTCCAGGCGCGAAAACTGGACCTGCCGACCTACAGTATCACCAACGTCGTGGGTGAGCAGCACAACCAGACCTTCACCGTGAAATGCGATATTCCGGACCTCGATATGGATGCCGAGGGCACAGGAGGAAGCCGCCGCAAGGCGGAACAGGACGCGGCAAAACATCTACTGGAACAGATCGCCAATGGCTGATAACAGAGACAACCGCTGCGGATACTGTGGCATCGTGGGGCGTCCCAATGTCGGAAAGTCGACCCTGCTCAACAACCTGATTGGTCAGAAGCTGGCCATTACATCGAGAAAGCCACAGACCACGAGACACAGCATCCTGGGTGTCAAGACGACCCCGCAGGGGCAGATCATCTACGTGGACACACCGGGTATTCACCAGCGTGGCGACCAGGCCATGAACAGGTATCTCAACCGCACTGCAAAAACGGCTCTGCTGGATGTGGACCTGCTGATATTCGTTGTCGAGGCGATGCGCTGGACAGACGAGGACAAGGCTGTTCTCCAGAGCATCAAGGACAGCAATACCCCCACCATTCTTGCGATCAACAAGGTGGATACAGTCAAGGAGAAGGAGTCTCTCCTGCCATTTCTCAGCGAAATCGCTGCCATGCACAGTTTCGATGAGGTGATCCCCCTGTCCGCAAAAAGCGGTGACAATACGGACAGCCTGGAGAAGCAGGTACTGCAAAGACTTCCCGAAGGCGAAAACTTCTTCCCTGAAGATCAACTCAGCGACCGTTCAGAGCGCTTTTTCGCAGCCGAACTGATTCGCGAGCAGCTTACCCGGCGTTATGCGAAAGAGATCCCGTACGCGCTGACCGTGGAGATAGAGAAGTTTGAGCAGGAAGGTAAGCTTTATCGTATCAATGCCCTGGTTTGGGTCGAACGCCCGGGACAGAAGAATATCATCATCGGCAGCAAGGGAGCCGCGCTGAAAGAGGTCGCGAAGCAGGCCAGGCTGGAGATGGAGAAATTCTTCGGCATGAAGGTGTTTCTCACCGTCTGGGTCAAGGTCAAAAAGAGCTGGTCAAGTGATGAAGGCGCCCTGGTCCGTCTGGGCTACGGTGATTGATGATTCGTGGAACGACAAGAGAGCCTCGGGTTACATCCTTCTTTTATTCTCCACAGGTCGCCATATTCCAACAGCAGCCTGCTGTTGGAGTGTCTCACCGCTGACCAGGGCAGGTTTCCACTGATCGCCAAGGGAGCCGCTGCAGCGGGTAAGAACGGGACAATGCTGCAACCGTTCACCCCCCTCGTGATCAGCTGGTCCGGAAGGGGAGAGGTCAAGACTCTCCGCAATCACGATGTCGACGGAAAACCATATAACCTCAAGGGAAACGCGCTTTACTGCGGTTTCTACATAAACGAACTGTTGATGAGGCTGGTGCACAGGAACGATTCCAATCCGGCCATTTTCGATCTCTACCGTGAGACGCTCGCTTCACTCTCCACAAATGATGATCTTGAAGGTATATTGCGCGGTTTCGAACTCGCTATGCTCAGCCAGCTCGGCTATGGCCTGAACCTGGAACATGATGCAGAGAGCGGAGAGCCCGTGGATAGTAACGGTTATTACCGCTACGAGATCGAGGTGGGAGCTGTGAGGTCCGCATTCAGGGGTGGTGAACAGCGTATTTCGGGTCAAACCCTGATCGCGCTTGCCAAGGGTGGCGAAATGGACAAGGATGGGAGAAGGGAAGCCAAGCACCTTCTCAGACGCATTATCAGTTTCTATATTGGTGACAGGCCGCTTAAGAGCCGCGAGCTTTTCAGAACCCTGGGCAGCAATAACTAATCAGCCGGACACAGGAATCATGCAGCCGAGAGATATTCTTTTAGGTGTAAACATCGATCATGTCGCAACACTGCGTCAGCAGAGGGGGACCCGTTATCCCGAACCCGTTCAGGCAGCCCTGGTTGCCGAGCACGCAGGTGCTGACGCCATAACCATACATCTGCGGGAAGACAGAAGACATATTCAGGATCGGGATGTGGAGATCCTGAACGGTGCCCTTCAATCGAGAATGAACCTGGAGATGGCGGCAACCGACGAGATGCTGCAGATTGCGACCAGGATCGGTCCAAGCGACTGCTGCCTCGTACCCGAACGACGTGAAGAGTTGACCACCGAAGGGGGGCTGGATGTTATCTCCAACACCGGACACCTCAAGGAGTACTGTGCCGCACTTGCGGAGGCGGGGGTCAGGGTCTCTCTTTTCATAGATGCGGATCTGAACCAGCTCGACGCCGCCGTTGCAGTGGGTGCACCGGTCATAGAGATCCACACAGGTCACTACGCCGATGCCACGAGCAGGGAAAGCAGGGAGGATGAGCTGTCAAAGATCAGGGCGGCCGTATCACATGGACTGGATATCGGGCTGCAGGTCAACGCGGGCCATGGCCTCGACTACCACAATGTACAGGCTATCGCCTCCATCGATGGCATCAGGGAACTGAATATCGGCCACTCCATTATTGCCAGGGCTATCTTTTCCGGCCTGGACAATGCGGTCGTCGATATGAAGCGCATCATTCAGTACGGTTGACAATTAGCGGAATCCGGGATGGGACCCACTAGCCTGATTTCAACTCAAGCAGGGTCCCTGTCTCCTCTTCAACCAGGGCCATGGAGGCAGTGGCCAGGTCAAGATCTGATCGGTCCGCCGCCTTTTCAAGATCAGCCACGTGTTTCTTCAGTGCAGGGACACCGCAAACGGCGGCAGACCCGTGCAGACGGTGTGCAACCTCTTTCAAATTGATCCAGTCCTGCTGTTCGAGCTTCTCCCTGAGCTCCGTGCCCATCAGCTCGAGGTCATGCAGTAGCCGCTGAAACATCTCTTCAGCCAGCTCCTCTCTGCCCCCGGCAATGCGTAATGCCTCCTCTACATCACGGGATTTCAACTCACGGGTTGGGGCTGGTGTGGGCGCAACCGCCACGCTGTGCGTTGCCTCGCAGTTGTGGTTCAGCAGGCGGCAGACCACGCTCCAAAGCCTGTCCTCATCCACCGGCTTGAACAGGTACTCGTCAAGCCCGACGGAAACGACATCATCCCTGTGATCTGGAACGATATCAGCACTCAATGCGATGATCGGGGTATGCTCGTCGCCGGATTCTCTAGACCTGATGATCGCTGTCGCCTCCTTGCCGTCCATGATCGGCATATGGACGTCGAGAATGACCAGGTCGTACCGGTTTTCCGCAAACAGGTCGACAGCCTCTTTACCGTTGTGGACAGCATCTATCTGAGCACCGCTGGCCTGCAGTAACGCGACAATCAGGCGAAGGTTGGTTGGATTGTCATCGGCAACCAGAAATCTGCGCTCGCGCAGATCGGGAGCCTGGTAAACGTGATGACCGTTATCCGTAGTCAAGGTCTTTCCGGAGATCACCTCTTCAAGGATTCTGTAGAGTGCATTCCGACTGAGTGGTTTGCTGGCACAACGTACCACCCCTTCAATCTGTTGATAGCTGTCCAGAATGTAGTGATCGGAAGTACTGGCGAGAACGAGTATCGGTGCGCTGTTCATTTGCCTGATCCGCTGAATGGCATTTTCAACTTCACCTGCAGACGCATGGCTGGATACTCCGGCGATAATATAGTCATACCTTTCGCTGAATTCGTTCGTATCGAGTGTTTCAAGGGGGGCGTCAACCACATCGATATCGAGGTAGCTCAGCATATGTGCGATAGAGAGTCGTGACAGCTGATGCTCATCGATCACCAGGCAGCGTTTGCCGGACAGGGATCTGTATCTCTCACTCAGCCGATCACCGGACTGGGCACTCTTCTCCAGTTCAAGGAAGACCCTGAAGCAGGATCCCCGGCCTTCTTCACTCTCGACGCTGATCCTGCCTTTCATGGTTTCGGCAAGTTTACGGCTGATACTCAAACCGAGTCCGGTACCTCCATAGGTTCTGTTGATGTCACTTGAGAGCTGGTTGAACGAGGTGAACAGGCTCTGCTGGAGTTGTGACGAGATGCCGATGCCTGTATCGGTGACAGAAAACTGGATTGAACAGCAGTTTTCCGTTTCGTCTTCCAGCATGACCCGAACGACCACTTCACCCTGGTGGGTGAACTTGATCGCATTTCCGATCAGGTTGACGATGATCTGCCGGATCCTGGTCTCATCGCCGATCATTCTCTCGGGGATATCCGAATAGATCAGCAGAATGAGCTCCAGGCCTTTCTCGTGGGCCGTGGGTGCCAGCAGTGAGACGGGATCCTCGAAACAGTCATAGATATCGAGAGGTGCGTTTTCCGGTTCGAGTTTCCCGTACTCCAGGCGTGAATAATCGAGGATGTCGTTGATGATGTTGATCAGGCCGGCGGCAGACTTCTCGATGGTCTCCACCAGTTCGTACTGTTCGGGATTGAGATCTGATTTCAACAGGAGCCTGGAAAAACCGATCACGCCGTTCATCGGTGTACGTATCTCGTGACTCATGTTGGCGAGAAATTCCGATTTCGCCTGGTTGGCCTTCAACGCCCTTTTCCGGGCCAGGTCCAGCTCGACGTTCTGGATCTCCAATGCCTCCATGGTCTGTATCAGGTCCTGGGTGGCCTGTTTGACCTGCTCTTCAAGGAGGTCATGTGAGTTCTTGAGGTCCCGGGACATCGAGTTGAAGCCCTCTTCAAGACTCCTCAGCTCACCCTTCGATACCTCGGGAACCTTGCTGGAAAAATCTCCGTGTTTCATCCTGATCACGGCCTGGGTCAGGCGGGAGATGGGCCTGGTGATCTGCTGGCTCAACATAATTGCAATGGCAGCAGTGATCATAATACCTATCAGGGCAATCAGGGAGCTGTTGAAAATTATCCTCCGCTGGCTGAGTTTCAACCTTTCGTCACTCAAAAGAAGATAAACATCTCCCAGTTCATGGGTCTCTTCCGCACTATCCACGGCTGGCGGTTCATCGGGATAGTCGATTACCGCCTCCTGCACGATTGCGGTCACCGTCCTGGCACTGAACACCCGGCCGTTGCCCTGGCTCTGATCATTTATGCCCGATGCATCTCCTATGGAAGCCACGACCCTTCCGTCTCTGTCCCTTACCTGGATTGCGATGACATCCGCACGCTGCATGATCGGTGACAGGCTCTGCTGCAGTACCAACTCGTTACCGATGAACAGACCGTAGATACTGGTTGCGGCAGTCTCTTTGGCGAGGGCATTGCCGCGCTCTTCAAACGAGGAGGTGAGGTTATCGATCTGGGCGGTGATGATATAGGTGCCCAGCGCGGCTGCGACAATCGATGCCGGCAGAATACCCAGCAGGAGCGCCCTGATCTTGATACGTGAATAGCGCCAGAGTCTCATTTAGCCTCCTCTTTCATGAGGAGGGCCCTGAGAAGCTCCTTGTTCATCAACGTGATACCCAGCGATTTTGCGACCGTCTCGTTGGTCGAGATGTTGAAATAGCTGGGAAAACGGGCTGGTGGTAGCTTTCTTCCACCGGAGTCGAGAAACTCCTTGATCGTCTCGGCAAGCTGTCTGCCGATATCTTCGGGCGTAGAGTAGACGGCTGCCAATGCACCTGCCTTGACATAAGCGGCCGAGAAACCGAGCGCCGGCACCTGGTTGTGATAGCTCGACAGCAGGATGCCGACGACGTTCTTGCGACTGTAGATCTCGGGATCCGGCAGTCCCAGCAGCAGGTTGACATTGGCGAGCAGTTTGCGTAGTTGCCCCCCGATCTTGTCACTCGATTCGGCAATCTCGAATTCTATGGGTACACCGTGCCGGGTGGCCGACGCTTTCAGCTCTTCTTCGTACTGCTTCGTACTAGGACCAAGCAGTACACCGATATAGGGGTGGCTTGGCGTAATCAGCTTGGAGAAGCGGATCAATCGATCAAACGGCTGATCGAGGAATACCGCGGATGACTTGCTGTCCGTTTCCGCGATCTCACGGTAGGTCGCCTGGGGTATGAGGCTGTAGATGGCCTGGGCGCTGTGACTGTGATCGCGCCTTTTCATATGCAACCATTTCGCAGCTTTCCGCCCGGCGGTTATAACCAGGTCGTTGCCGCTGAAACCGTGCAGTTGCATGTTCAGGTCCGGGTCTTCGATTGAAGAGACTTTCAGTTTGAATCCGCGACACGCAGGAACGGGTTTTTCAAGGCAGGAGATCTTGAGTTCATTTTCTACGGTATCAGACAACTTCGAATAGATGGATGCCTCCCCGCTCTTGACGATCATGACGCGCAATTCATCCGCGCAAACTGACTCAACCCCGGAAAGCAGCAGGAAGGTCCATAGCACGACCGACCAGAATCTTCTGCCAACAGCGGAAGGCCGGTTGCTTAGCTCAAGCTTTCTGGGGGATGGCAGCAAACTACGCACTCCCGCCAGAATCATGAGTTTGGATTGTCACTGTCTGCTTCATGTTCAGTCCCGCTCCCTGGGGTACTCCGTAGTGCTTCAGTGCCAGTTCATCTTTGCCTGAAGGTACAGGCGGGTTTCGGGAAGGTTGTCATCGTCGAAATCAGCCTCGTCCATACCGATGTTTTCCACGCTTAGACTGGTTTCACCATCGAATCCATTCAGTCGGAATGGTTTGGAAACTCTTATGGTTGCGCGCGTGGTATCGGGTATTGGATCGCCATCACCGTTCCATTCCAGTTGTGCTGTCCGGTAATAGGCTGCACTGAGTTTCAGTCCATCGCTGAACCGGTAACTGCCAAGCAGGTTGAACATATGCTTGGAGACCGGTTCCTCGGTGCTGGTGACATCGACCAGTGGGTTCCCAAGGACTTTTTGGGTTGCACCATCCAGATCGATATGGCTGAAGCCGGCATGCAGAAGTATATTGGGTGAAGGTTTCCAGTTAAGCTCCAACTCGTAACCCGACAGCGTATAGAAACCGCCATTGACGAACTGGAAATTGTCATACAGTCCAGGTGCGAGAGAGGGCGAATATTTTGCGGTTGTGATCACATCGGTGATCTCCTCCCTGAAGAGCTTGGCATCCAGGGTCATACCCATCTTCGGAAAGGTACCGATATAGCCGATCTCGAATGATTCCATTTTCTGGGGGCGAAGGTTTTCTACTGTATGGTAGAAAACGGGAAGCGTGGTGCCGAGTGTTGCTATATCAAGGTTGTTATCGTAGATATAGACCTGTGCATGCTGGTCCACGATCGTCGGCATACGGTAGGCCCTGGATGAAGCGATGCGGAAGGTGTTCTGCCTGTCCGCATGAAAATTAAGCGCCAGCCTGGGTGAAAAGAGTCTCTCCTTGTCTTCGAATTTCTCGATCATCCCGCCGAGATTGAGGGTCAGGCGCTCTGTCAGCGGCTTTTCTGCATTGATGAACGCCCGCACCTGGTCTCGGGATATCCAGTCATCGCTGCCCATCAGCCACAGGCTCTTCCCCCTGTCGTGCCTGGCACCCAGGCCCCAGGCTATCTTCCAGTCCTTTCCCAGTGTCAGGTTGTGCTGAAACTCCAGATCCAGGCGGTGAGATTCGAGGTGAGAGAGACCAACCCAGAGTCCGGTGTAAGGGGAGGGCAGTTCATAGAAGTCCCGGTTCAACTGGTAGTTGTGGTAGAACTGGATCGAGAACTCGTTGTCACTGGCCAGTTGGCGGTTCCAGCGAAACTGCTGGTAGTTGATCGAAGTATCAACGGTTCTTTCCGGGTTAAAGGCGTTAGTCGTGACGCCATCTTCGCGAAGGCCATTGCTATAGCCCATCTTGACCAGGAATCTGTCACTTTCCGATAGGTTGTAGTCACCCCTGAAATCCACCTTGCGGGTATCGAAATTGTCCAGCTTGTTGTTGAAACCGTCACCGTTGTCGTAGCTGACCGTCAGCCGGTAATCCAGCTTGTCCATACGATCAGCAAAACGTGCTGTCAGGTTGCGGGTCCTGCCTCCACCGACCGTGACTGCAGTGGTGATTCCCTGCTGGCTGGAAGGGTGTTCTGTAATGATGTTGATGATCCCGGCAAAGGAGTTTGAACCGAAGGCGGCCGCATTGGGGCCGCGGATCACCTCTATTCTTTGAATGTCTTCGATCGAGATCGGCAGGTCGTACCAGGCGACGCCACCGTGAGTGGGGTCGTACACTGACCGCCCATCGATCAGCACCTGCATGTCACGGGCATACTGATCGGCCACGCCGTGGTAACTGGCGGTATATCGCCACCCGGTTACCATGCCGACCTGGAATCCGGGGACCAGTCGCATGAGTTCCGGAATGATGCGGGCACCGGATGCCTCGATCATATCCCTGTCGATCACCGTGATGGAGGCAGGGGAACTCTTCAGGGGCTGGTGAATTCGGGTGGCGGTGAGTACTACCGGCATATCGCCAAAAAAGAGATCCTCGGAGATCTCCTCTGCACTCATTACGGCGTTGGATGTAACAAACATTCCCGAAGCAAGTGCGGTGATTACAAGTGGATTTGTCTTATGATCTTTCATCATCACAATAAGCCTTTCTGGCCGTATGGAAGATATCCGGCGGCGTACGTACAATATCTGACATGTGATCTATACTATCATCGTTTTCAGGTGCCTCTTACCGTAAAATCCCCTGTTATGAACTACCCGACTATTGAAGACTTCGTAGGCAATACACCACTGGTGAGACTGCAGCGCCTAGCAGTGGGTGAGAGCAACACCATTTTAGTCAAGCTGGAAGGCAATAATCCAGCAGGCTCAGTCAAGGATAGACCAGCCCTCAGCATGATTCAGCGAGCGGAGAATCGGGGGGCCATCAAGCCAGGCGATACCCTGATCGAGGCCACCAGCGGAAACACCGGCATCGCCCTCGCCATGGCCGCGGCGATCAAGGGCTACAAAATGATTCTGATCATGCCTGACAATCTCAGCGTCGAACGCCGCTCATCCATGAGGGCCTATGGCGCTGAACTGATCCTGGTCACCCGGGAAGAGGGGATGGAGGGCGCCAGGGATCTGGCTGAGAAGATGGAGCAAGAGGGTAAAGGCAAGGTCCTGGACCAGTTTTCCAACATGGACAATCCGCAAGCCCATTACGAATCCACCGGACCGGAGATCTGGCGGGATACAAAGGGTGAAATCACCCATTTCGTCAGCGCCATGGGAACCACCGGCACCATCATGGGGACCTCCAGGTACCTCAAGGAACAGAACCCGCATATCCAGATCGTAGGTGTACAGCCTGCGGAAGGGGCGAGCATTCCGGGAATCAGACGCTGGCCGGAAGCCTACCTGCCAAAGATTTTCGAACGCCCCAGGGTCGACAGGGAGATGGATGTCACCCAGGAGGAGGCTGAAGAGACCACCCGCATGCTGGCAACGGAGGAGGGGATTTTCTGCGGAATCTCCTCTGGTGGAGCCGTGGCAGCAGCACTGAAGCTGTCACAGGAAGTGAAGAATGCCGTCATCGTGGCGATCATCTGCGACAGGGGCGACAGGTACCTCTCAACCGGGGTTTTTCCGGCTGAATAGACCTGCATGTCTCTCCATACGTCTTGCGGCCATTCTCTGGCTGCTGAGTGCATTCATCTCCAATCTTGCCCAGGCGATCGACAGCCTGGATATCACCCTGGGGCAGATTGGCGGAGAGGAGTGGAAGGCTGAAGGGGTTGAACTGAACCTCGCCTTCGGTACCGGCGAAGCTGCCCGCTATTCTCTGTCGGCAAAAAGCGTCCAGCACCCCTCTCTGCCATTCGTACTCGAATCACCCCTTATAGAGTGTCACAAGGGCATCCTCACCTCGGATCGCGTCGGTTGCCAGCAAGGCATGCTCCACCTGAAGCACCCCTGGCTGAAAAAAAGTGCCATTCCTGTCAGTTTCGACTGGTTGAATGAGAAACGGCAACTTCTGTTCAAGAGTGCCAGGGTGCCCATGCGGTTTGGTGATCTGCGCCTTGAGTTGAATCATGAAGGGGGACAGTGGCGCGCCAAGGTCTCCACCAGGAAACTGGACACAGAGAAACTGCTGCAGATTGTGAAGGAGTTCCCCGCAGCCGAACCCTTCAGGAATATGGGGTTCAGGGCAATGCTGAATGCAAGGCTCAACCTGGCTGGCAGCAATTCGGAACTGAACAGGGTTGCCTGGGATGTCGGTTTCCGGGAAGCAGGGTTCGAACATCCTGAAGGCACCTATCTTGCGGAATCACTGAATGGGAAGTGGCGCGGTAATGCGAGAATAAAGGGAAAACGGTGGAAGGGGACGCAGTCGGTCACTCTCGACTCCGGCGCACTGCTGACACCCCATTTCTACATGGAACCTGAAGAGGTCCCTGCCGTATTGCATCTCGATTTCGCCTACGATGACGCGACAGGAAAAGTATCCGCAAGCCGCCTGGCATTCCAGGACCGGGGCACCCTCTCATTCGAGGCGGCAGGGGATTATGTCATCGCGGACGATCCTGCAAGCGGCGGAATAGAGAAGCTCGATCTGACCTCTCACGGCATCAATCTGCCGAAACTCTACAGTCGATACCTTCAGCCTGTTATGGCCGAGTCACCCTACGAGTCCCTCGAACTGGAAGGCGAGTTCGACCTGGAACTCTCCATGAGCAAGGATCAGCTGTCCCGGATCAGTGCGAGATTGAAGGACGTCTACATCGAGCAGCGTTCAGATGAAGATGCGGAGAGCCTGTTTGCACTCTACAAACTGGCAGGCAATGTGAACTGGCAGGCCGGTGAAGGGTCAAAAGCAAGTGAGATCAGCTGGGAAGGGGGGCATCTGCTGGAAAAAATCAGCATTGGATCTTCACTACTCCCGCTGAAACTGGAGGGAGAACGAATAGAGCTTTCGTCCGCGGCCAGGATTCCGCTGTTCGACGGTGCCCTCAACGCGGAAGAGTTCCATGTTGTAATGGCCGGTGCAGACACGAAAATCGGTTTTCAGGGCTACCTGACCCCGATCTCCATGGAGGTCTTCAGCCAGGCCCTCGGCTGGCCCATCCTTTCGGGCCAGCTCTCGGGCATGATTCCGGGGGTCAGTTACGAACAGGGGACCTTCAGCGTTGATGGCATGGCGCTGTTCAGAGTCTTCGATGGAGACGTGGTGATCAAGGATCTTGTGCTCGAGGATATTTTCGGTGTTCTGCCGGTGCTGACTGCCGATATAAGCCTGAACAATCTTGATCTCGAGTCCCTGACCCGGACCTTCTCCTTTGGTAAAATCACCGGCAAGCTGGATGGACGTGTCGATGCACTGCGACTCGAGGACTGGCATCCGATCTCGTTCGATGCCCGCTTTTCGACACCCGAAGACGACGACAGCCGACACCGTATCAACCAGAAAGCTGTGGATAACATCTCCAACCTGGGAGGCGCAGGCGTCTCCGGGGCACTCTCGAGAAGCTTCCTGCGCTTTTTCGAGGAGTTCAGCTACGACAGGCTGGGCATAAGCTGCCGATTGGAGAACGGTGTCTGCGAAATGGGTGGTATAGAACCGACTGAACGGGGCTATTATCTGGTTAAAGGTGGTGGACTGCCCAGAATCGATATCATGGGCTTCAACAAGAGAACGGACTGGGATGTCCTGATAAGCAAATTGAAACAGATTTCCGAAGGCGGAGCGCCTGTAATTGAATAACACTTCACCGGGAGCAAGATGATGAGGATGATCAAACTGAGTACCGCTGTTGCCACACTCCTGATACTGGCAGCCTGCGTGACAATCAATATCTATTTCCCCGCTGCCCAGGCGGAAGAGGCGGCGGAGAAGATCGTTGACGAAATTCTTGGCGAGGATGCGGATGACAAATCCGGTGAGAAGGCCGACGACAACAGTGCCAGCCTGAGCAGCGATCTCCAGACATACAGGATCGCATCAGCAGTCGTCGACTTCTTCATACCCCAGGCCCAGGCGGCCCAGCCCGATTTCAACGTCAACACCCCTGCAATCCGTAAGCTTCGTGCCAGCATGAAGAGCAGGCACAGAAGCCTGGCACCCTACTACAAGAGCGGTGCCATTGGATTCACCCGTGATGCCCTGGTCGCCGTGCACAAGGCATCTGCAATCTCCCTCAAGGACCGCAACAAGGTGAAGAAGCTCGTTGCAGCCGAAAACCGGGACAGAAACGCCCTCTACCAGTCCATAGCGGAGGCCAACGGACATCCCGAGTGGGAGCCCGATGTACGGGCGGTTTTTGCCAAGACCTGGGCGCGCGAGGCGGGCAAAGGCTGGTGGTACCAGAACACCCGCGGCCAGTGGAAGCAGAAGTAACAGAATCAAAATGAGATATTTCAAAAGCAGTATCCGGAGCGACGACCGGTAATGGGGCGCTCCAGACGTAGACGTTTACCTCCTGATCCGGTCAGGACAGAAATCGAATCACTGAGCCATGACGGGCGCGGAGTCGCCCATATCGAGGGCAAGGCGGTATTTATCCATGGTGCGCTACCCGGCGAAGAGGTCGAGTTCCTCTACACCCGGAAGAGCAAGCAGCACGATGAGGGGCAGGTTTCAACGGTTCTCAAGGCGGCTCCTGAGCGGGTAGAACCCCGCTGTGCACATTTCGGTGTGTGTGGTGGCTGCAGCCTGCAGCACATGGCACCCGAAGCCCAGATCAATGCCAAGCAACAGGCGCTGATGGATGCCTTCAGGCGGATCGGAAAAGTGGAGCCCCAGGAGATACTCGATCCGCTGGTGAGCCCGAAAGCCTGGGGATACCGGCGCAAGGCACGGCTTGGCGTCAAGTACGTGCCCAAAAAGGGCAAGGTGCTTGTCGGCTTCCGGGAGCGGGGCTCGAGTTTCATCACCGACCTGGAGCGATGTCATGTGCTCCACCCGAAAGTGGGTGAACTGATAACCCCCCTCGGCGAACTGATTGCAGGTCTCTCTATCCGGGACAAACTGCCCCAGATCGAGGTGGCCATGGGCGATGAGCGCTGCGTGCTGGTATTCCGGATCCTGGAGCCCATCACTGCGTCCGATCACGACAGCCTCAAGGCCTTCGGAACAACGCACGATGTCATCGTCTACCTTCAGGAGGGAGGTCCCGAGACCATCTGCCCCCTTGAAGGTGACGCGGTGGATTTCAGTTACAGGCTGCCGGAACATGATGTGGAGGTGCACTTCCTGCCCAGCGATTTCACCCAGGTCAACAGCGAACTCAACCAGCGCATGATCGATCATGCCCTGGGGTTGCTGCAACCCGGGGAGGCAGACCGGGTGCTCGACCTGTTCTGTGGCCTTGGCAATTTCACACTCCCGCTGGCAAGGCGTTCGCAGGAGGTCGTGGGTGTCGAAGGGGATGCCGGACTCGTCAGCCGGGCACGGGAAAATGCGCTCGGCAACCAGATCGAAAATACCCGATACTTCACGGCAAATCTCTACGAATCCCTGCAAAAGGAGCCCTGGCTGAGGGAGCGGTTCGACAAGGCATTGCTTGACCCGCCTCGCTCCGGGGCATTTGAAGTTTTGGAGCATCTGCCCAGGCTCGGTATTGAGCGTATGGTCTACGTGTCATGCTATCCAGGCACCCTGGCCAGGGATGCGGGAGAACTCGTCAACAACCTGGGGTACCGACTGGTGTCTGCAGGGGTGATGGATATGTTTCCCCATACCGCCCACGTGGAGTCCATCGCACTGTTCGAGAAAACATAACAACCGAATGCGGCCATCAACAGATTTCTCCGGGGAGGGATAAATGGCGACCGAGATCGAAAGAAAGTACCTGGTTAAAGATGACAGCTGGAAAGGGCGTGTTGTCTCTGAAGCCCGGATCAAGCAGGGCTACCTAGTCAAGCAGCCCGAGATGAATGTCCGCGTGCGAATTGCCAAGGGCACGGCCTATCTCACCATCAAGGGGTCTACCCAGGGTATCAGCCGGTCCGAATTCGAATACGAAATACCGGTTCAAGATGCCGAGGCCATACTCGGCCTGTCAGAAGATCTCAGGGTGATAGACAAAACCCGGTACAAGGTTCAGTGTGGAGAGCATATCTGGGACCTCGATGTCTTCGAAGGGGATAATGCCGGCCTGATCATGGCCGAGGTCGAACTCGAAGACGAAGGCGAGACCTTCGAAATGCCGGCCTGGGCCGGCCTGGAAGTTTCCGGTGATCCGAGATACTACAATGCAAACCTCATCGACAACCCGTTCAGCAACTGGGGAGCGTGAACCGCCTCTCTCTCTGAAAGTCGATATCGGCAGGCAGTGTATCGAACTGCTCAAAGAGACGGAGGTCATCGCAAGCTACCCGGTGTCGACGGCACTCAATGGCGCGGGAGAGCTTAATGGCAGCGGATGCACACCCCGGGGCAGGCACCGCATCAGGATCCGTATCGGATCGGACCAGCCCCTGAATGCCGTGTTCATCGGCCGGCGTCCCACGGGTGAAATCTACTCGCACGAACTTGCACAGCAGTTCCCTGACAGGGACTGGATACTCACCCGCATTCTCTGGTTGACGGGAATGGAGCCCGGAAAGAACCGGGGTGGGGAGGTCGACACCCTGCAACGCTATATCTACATACACGGATGTCCCGATACGGAACCGATGGGAGTACCCCGCTCCCACGGCTGTATCAGAATGAGGAACCCGGACCTGGTGGAGCTGTTTGACCAGGTATCCAGCGGTACCGATGTGGAGATTGTGGAGTAACCGCTACTGCACGAAAAAACTGGTGAAATAGAGATCCTTGATGATCTCTTTCTCGCCCTCGAGCTCTTCGAGAATCTTCTGTAAGGACTTCAAGGCCGCTTTGCGCAGTTTCTCTTTGCCCTTCGGGGTCTTCAGTTCACTGCTCTTCTGATCCCCCATGAGAAGCAGCATCTCGTGGCGGAGCGCCGGTTCGTGGCTCTGGATTTTTGCGATATTCTCATCGCCCTTGGTCATCAGCTGAACATCGCAGCGGATATATTTTTTGTGCTCCTGCAGATTGGAGACAAGGGATGGTGCGAGGGAGTGGTAGATAGGCTTGAGCTTGGGGGCTTCCTCCTCCTCGTCGTCAGCGGCCAGCAAACTGTTGGCGAATACCAGTGAACAGATCAAGAGTATCAGGGATACGAAGCGCATATTCTTTTTCCATATATAATCTGCAACAGCGTCACTGACATTATCGACTATAACCATAAAAAGTGAAATTATTCATGCCACGATCAGCCGACAGAGCGTTATACCAATGAGCCACGGGCCACTTATGCTCGATCTTGCGGGGACCCGCCTGACACCCGAAGAGCGGGAGATGCTGCGCCATCCCGCTGCGGGTGGTGTCATCCTGTTCGCAAGGAACTACGAGTCACCGGAGCAGGTCCGGGCCCTGGTGGATGAGATTCACGCGCTCAGGGAACCCTCACTGATCGTGGCGGTTGACCAGGAAGGGGGCAGGGTACAGCGCTTCCGTGAAGGATTCACACGTCTGCCTCCGGCTGCCTGGTTCGGCCAGCTGCACGACCGTAACCGCCAGGTGGCCCGCTATTATGCCCAAGTGACAGGCTGGCTGATGGCCTCGGAACTGCGCAGTGTCGGGGTCGACTTCAGTTTTGCACCGGTACTTGATCTGAACCGTGGTGTCAGCGAGGTGATCGGGGACAGGGCCTTCCACTCGCAGCCCTCGGTGGTGGCCGATATCGCCTCCGCCTGGATGAAAGGCACCCACGACGCAGGAATGGCAGCGGTCGCCAAGCATTTTCCCGGTCATGGAGGAGTGACAGAAGACTCCCATCTCGCACTGCCCGTGGACAGAAGGCGTCCCGAGGATGTCATGATGGAGGACCTTTTGCCGTTTCAACGCCTCATCGACAACGGTCTTGAAGCGGTCATGCCGGCTCACGTGATCTACGAGAAAGCCTCCCCGGACCTGGCGGGATTTTCCAGGTTCTGGTTGCAGGATGTGTTGCGTCAGCGGCTGGGTTTTCAGGGTGTCATTTTCAGTGATGACCTGACCATGGCCGCGGCAGGGGAGGCGGGAAGCTATGCCGAGCGTGCCGATGCGGCCCTTGCCGCCGGTTGTGACATGATCCTTGTCTGTAACAATCCTGTGGGTGCCGTGGAGGTGCTCGAATCCCTGGCCGGGTACAGCGAGCCCGCGTCACAGATGCGTCTGCTCAGAATGCACGGCAGGAAGAGGACCGGCAGTGAGGGTCTTCGCCTCGACCCCCGGTGGAACAAAGCCATGGCTGTTATCGCCGAGTTCGAGTCGGGTTCCTCCCTCGATCTGGATCTCGGCTGAGCACCCCGTCAGCAAAAAATCCCTGTAAAAAATTCTTGATATTTGTCAGCTCTTGTGACAAAAAGGGCTTACACTTGTGTATTGGCAAAAAAATCAATAAATACAATATATTATCAATTGCTTATCAGGTGTGAATTTTTTTACTCGTGCCAGGAGACACACTGACTGACTGATCCGCCAAGGCTGGCGATACAACAATCAGGAAAGCGGTAGAGTCAGATGCCAGGCACGGGGAACACCAGTAGGAATTGGAGGAAACAATCATGAAGGTGTTGGATGATTTTCGTGGCCGTCAGACAGAAATTTCCCAGATGATCAGTGACCTCAGGGCGATCATGACCCCTGAGCAGCTAAAGATCAGACCCACAGCCGAGACAGCCCACAAGCTGCTTTGTGACCTGGGTCAGAAACTCAAGAACCATCTTTCAGCGGAAGACAAGGGTGTCTATCCTCCCCTGTTGACCCACGAGGACCCGAAGCTGAAATCCCTCGCATGGGGTTTCATCTCTGGTCAGAAACCGCTGCGCAAACAGTTCGAGTCCTATCACCAGCGCTGGCTGAAGGACTGCAATTTCGAGTTCACCCAGGACTTTATGGATGCCACCATCGAGCTTTTCGATGCCATCGAATTGCGCATCGATCGTGAGTCCACCGTGCTGCTGCCGAAACTCGAACAGAGCGGTATGTTCGCAGCTCACGCCTGAGCCGATCGCGTAGCTAGATTCTGAACCTCCTGCTGCCCGCCAGGGCAGGGGAGGTTTTTTTATATCCGCAGTTGCCGAGTAGGAAATATCTGGGTAGGATTGCGACCACAGAATTTAGAAACCCTCTAAATTATAACTTTTTATTTTTTTTCACCAGACTACTCATTGGAGGACACTAAAGTGGGTGTACTTGTAGGACGCGAAGCGCCAGATTTTACTGCGCCGGCTGTACTTGGAAGCGGCGAAATCGTCGATGCATACAACCTGAAAGAGGCAACCGATGGCAAATACGCCGTTGTCTTCTTCTATCCCCTGGATTTCACTTTTGTCTGTCCTTCCGAGCTGATCGCCTTCGATCACCGCCTGGAGGAGTTCACAAAGCGTAATGTCGAAGTGATCGGTGTCTCCATCGACTCCCACTTCACCCACAACGCCTGGCGTAACACCCCGGTCAACGATGGTGGCATCGGCCAGGTGGGCTACACCCTGGTAGCCGACATGACCCACGAAATCTGCAAGGCATTCGACGTTGAAACTCCCAACGGTGCAGTCGCTTTCCGTGGCTCCTTCCTGATCGACAAGAACGGCATGGTTCGCCACCAGGTGGTCAACGATCTTCCCCTCGGCCGTAACATCGATGAAATGATCCGCATGATCGACGCACTGCAGTTCACCGAAGAGCACGGCGAAGTCTGCCCCGCAGGCTGGAAAGATGGCGACAAGGGTATGACTGCCACTCCAGACGGTGTGGCTACCTACCTCGCTGACAACGCCGATCAGCTGTAAGCGCTCCGCGGAATAGGCTTAGCTATTCCGACGAAAGCCGGATTCTCCACTGGGGGATCCGGCTTTTTTGTGCGACGGTGTAAAAACGGTTCAGCACAGGCCCAGGATAAGATAATCTCTTCTCTTGAGAAGAAGATCGGTGCAGAGGATCCAATGTCAGCATTAGCAATTATCGGTGGTTCAGGTTTCACTAAACTCGAAGAGTTGAAGATCGTCAGGAGAGAGGTGATACACACCCCCTTTGGCGAGCCCTCTTCACCACTGATTCACGGTGTTTTCAATGGCCTCGAGGTGGTGTTCCTGCCCAGGCACGGCTCTGCACACACGATTCCCCCCCACAAGGTCAACTACAGGGCCAACCTGTGGGCGCTCAAACATATCGGCATCAAACGCATCATCGGTGTTGCCGCGGTGGGAGGGATCAGAAAAGACATGGAACCCGGATGCATCGTCATCCCCGATCAGATCATCGATTACACCTACGGGAGAAAGCACACCTTCTTCGAGACGGATCTCTCCCATGTTACCCATATCGATTTCACGGAACCCTATTGCCAGGAGTTACGTAGCGCGCTCATTGAATCCTCCGCATCGGCAGGGATCGAGCTGATCACCGATGGTACCTACGGCGCCACCCAGGGGCCCCGGCTGGAAACCGCCAAGGAGATCGACCGTATGGAGGGTGATGGGTGTGACCTGGTCGGTATGACCGGCATGCCGGAGGCTGCGCTCGCCAAGGAGCTGGATATCTGTTACGCCTGCTGTGCCGTGGTGGCAAACTGGGCGGCAGGGCGCAGCGATGGCCCGATCACCATGGAGGAGATTGAGAAACATCTGCTCGGCGGCATGGAAAAGGCGCGTATCCTGCTCTCCAACTTCGCAGGCCAGAATTTCCTGCATGATCTTGAAAACTAAAGAAATGTCACCCAGTTTGGGTTGGTTGTTCCGGTATTGCCACTGAATTCATGCCCAAGCCTTGACTCAGCTCAAACATATAGAATTAGTATATGGTAATATCCCCGGTTACTGCTGATACCACTAACAACGGGGAGTTGCGGCATGGTCGACAACGACAATAACCAGGAAGAGCAGGCAACCGACTCGCAGGAAGAGAAACCTGCGGCGGCACCGAAAAAGAAAGCGGCTGCAAAAAAGAAAGTAGCCAAAAAGAAGGTGGCAAAGAAAAAAGTGGCCAAGAAAAAGGTGGCCAAGAAGAAAGCTGCCCCTAAAAAGAAAGTGGTTAAAAAGAAGGCAGTTGAAAAATCCACGACAACTGAATCTGCTACAGTTACACAGGCTGCAGTAGCCCCCGAGCCTGCAGATACCCAGGTGCAGCCTGAAAGCGCGGCAGACGCCTCGCCTGAACCTGAAGTGAAAGAGACCGCAGAGCAGGGTCAGCAGACCTCGAACAACGCTCAAATTCAGCAAAAATTGGAGGAAATGGGCATCATGGCTTCAGAAAATCAACAGCCCGCTACGGATTCCACCCCCCCACCTGCACCCAGCAAACCCAAGAAGTCTTCAGGTGGACTGATCGGAAAACTGATTCTTATCGCGGCCATAGCCGCTGCTGGATTCCTTTACATGCAGTCCATCGAGCAGAAGCAGCAGACAGCGGAAACCGCCGTTGAGCCTACTGCGACCCCGGTGTCGGAAGAGATACAGCCTGCAACCGAACAGGCTGCTGTTTCAGAGGCACCTGCAGAGATGGCAGCAGCCCCCGCCAGCGAACCTGCAGCCGCAGAAGAGGCGCCGGCTGAAGCCGTGGAACAACCTGCTGCAGCAGTTCAGGAGGAGGCTGCAGCCGAGCCAGCCGCCACTGAAGCCGAGGCGATTGCTGCTCCCGCGCCAGATGCGGCACAGCCTGCTACCCCCGAGGTTGCGACTGGCGCAGAAGCGAGCCCGGAAACGGCAGCTCCTGCACCCGCCGCTTCAGAGAGTGTCGTGGAGATGTCCGATACGATGCCCGCAGCGGCCCCGGTCGCAGAGGCTGCGCCCGCAGCGGAAACCGGCACTGCTGAGACCGGTTCCCCGGCAGAAGCTGCCGCAACAGAAGCAGGCAGCCAGCTGGCAGCGGAAGAAGCGCCACAGGCCGAGACAGCAGAGAGCAGTGCGCCTGCCCAGGAGAGCACAGATACCTCCACGGCCGCTGCGACTGCAGCTCCGACGCGTTCGAGCCGCTACACGCCGCCTGCGACTCCAGACTGGGTCAAGCGCAGGTATCAGCGTCCTGAGCGTCCCGATTGGGCACAGCGCAGCCGGCCTGAGCGTCCCGATTGGACACAGCGCAGCCGACCAGAGCGTCCTGAGCCGCCCACCCGTCCCAGTCGTGCAGACCGTTTCGCCACTGCGCCTTCTGTATCCGCAGGCGACAGGACCGATACCGCCAGCAGACCTGTACGTCCGACACCGACATACCGCAACCTGCCTCAGTACTGGCCCTATCCGTATGGCGGTTATGCCCCTGCACGTCCCTATGGCTACTCCCCGTACCCCTATGGCCCCTATGCGCCCAAGGCCGCCACGCAGGGTGCCACCGAGTAGCAGGGTAGTCGGTCATTACGATAAAGCGGGCTCCGGCCCGCTTTTTTTCTGCAGGCGCCTCGCCGGGTAATATTTTTATTCTCGAAGCGGAATCGTGAACCGGCTGTTCATCGGTGGCGTAATGCAGCCGAGAGCCATGGAATCCAGAATCAGGATAAAGTAGGACAGTTCGAATTAATATCTATATATAACAATATATTATATATTTTATCTAAAGTAATTTATCTGCAATTCGAGGCAGGATACATGCCGGTTTACAGGCACTGTTCGAAGTGAAAAACCGGCAGTCCGGACTATTTACCTATTAGATAGTGCCTCTCCAGATGCAAAGTCTTCAGTATAAGGTATTGACTTCAGGCTTTTTGCTGGTACTGTCTGCACCCGCAAAGCCTTGCCTTGTTTTTGGCAGTAACCGTCTCAACCCCCACCAGGTACTGTTGGGTTAACTAGGAAACAGAAATGACAGACCTTACACGTTATCGAAATATCGGTATCTTCGCTCACGTAGATGCAGGTAAAACCACAACCACCGAGCGAATTCTGAATCTGACCGGTAAGACCCATAAGATTGGTGAGGTACACGACGGCGAGGCTACCACCGATTTCATGGACCAGGAGCGTGAACGCGGCATCACCATTCAGTCAGCTGCCACCTCCTGTGAGTGGGATGATCACCGCCTGAACATCATCGACACCCCCGGACACGTCGACTTCACCATTGAAGTTTACCGTTCCCTGAAGGTACTGGATGGCGGCGTTGGTGTCTTCTGCGGATCCGGCGGCGTTGAGCCCCAGTCCGAGACCAACTGGCGCTATGCCAACGAATCCGAGGTTGCCCGTATTATCCTGGTCAACAAGCTGGACCGCCTGGGTGCAGACTTCTACCGTGTTGTCGACCAGGTTGAAAACGTACTGGGCGCAAATCCGCTGGTTATGGTGCTGCCCATCGGTGAAGAGGACGGCTTCGTCGGTGTTGTCGATCTGCTGAGCCGCAAGGCATGGGTCTGGGATGACTCCGGCGACCCCTCCAAGTACGAGCTGCAGGATGTACCTGCCGACATGGCGGACAAGGTCGAAGAGTACCGCGAGAAGCTGATCGAGACTGCCGTTGAGCAGGATGACGACATAATGGAAGCCTACCTGGAAGGCGAGGAGCCCTCCATTGACGACATCAAGCGCTGCATCCGCAAGGGCACCATCGCCCTGGACTTCTTCCCCACCTACTGTGGTTCCGCTTTCAAGAACAAGGGTATCCAGCTGGTACTGAACGCTGTTGTCGACTTCCTGCCCAACCCGGTTGAAGTCACCCCTCAGCCTGAAGTCGACCTGGAGGGTAACGAGACCGGCGAGCAGGCTATCGTTGATCCCGAGCGTCCGCTGCGCGCACTGGCGTTCAAGATCATGGATGACCGTTTCGGCGCTCTGACCTTCACCCGTATCTACTCCGGTACCCTGAAGAAAGGCGACACCGTACTCAACACCTACACCGGCAAGACCGAGCGTATCGGCCGTATCGTCGAGATGCACGCCGACTCCCGTGAAGAGCTGGATTCCGCCCAGGCAGGCGACATCATCGCCCTGGTCGGTCTGAAGAACACCCAGACCGGTCACACCCTGTGCGACCAGAAGAATCCTGCCACCCTGGAACCCATGGTCTTCCCCGATCCGGTTATCTCCATCGCCATTGCTCCCAAGGACAAGGCGGGCTCCGAGAAGCTGGGTATCGCACTCAACAAGATGATGCAGGAAGATCCCTCTTTCCGCGTCGAGACCGACGAAGAGAGCGGCGAGACCATCATCAAGGGTATGGGTGAGCTGCATCTCGACATCAAGGTCGACATCCTCAAGCGTACCCACGGTATCGAAGTCAACGTTGGTAAGCCCCAGGTGGCCTACCGCGAGACCATCACCCAGCGTATCGAAGACAGCTACACCCACAAGAAACAGACCGGTGGTTCCGGTCAGTTCGCCAAGATCGACTACGTCATCGAGCCCGGCGAGCAGAACAGCGGCTTCGAGTTCGAATCCCAGGTCACCGGTGGTAACGTTCCCCGTGAATTCTGGCCCGCGGTTCAGAAGGGCTTTGAGATGAGCATGGGCGAGGGTACCCTGGCCGGCTTCCCGCTGCTGGACGTCAAGGTGATCCTGACTGACGGTGGCTTCCACCCGGTCGACTCCTCAGCCGTGGCCTACGAGATCGCATCCAAGGCGGCCTATCGCCAGTCCATTCCCAAGGCAGGCCCCCAGCTGATGGAGCCCATCATGAAGGTCGACGTCTTCACCCCTGAAGATCACGTGGGTGACGTCATCGGTGACCTCAACCGTCGCCGCGGCATGATCAAATCCCAGGAAGCTGGCCCCACCGGTGTTCGTGTCAAGGCAGATGCGCCTCTGAGCGAGATGTTCGGCTACATTGGCGATCTGCGTACCATGACCTCCGGTCGCGGACAGTTCTCCATGGAGTTTTCCCACTACATGCCTTGTCCCACCAGCGTTGCTGAAGCGGTGATCAAGGAAGTACAGGAGCGTAAAGGCTAATTGAAAGGTTGCTGGCACACCCGCCGCACTCAGCAGCGGGTGTGCCTCCACCGACACAACCAGGTCTTTTCCAGAACACGCCAATCGGGTTATCCTGAGAGGCGTAGTAGCCAATAATAAGGAGAGGGGACATGCTTTCCGAGCACCACGATATCGACCACGAATTTCCCGAGTACCACGAAAAGCTTGAAGCCATGTGCGCCGCTGATGCCGATTTCGCAGCGCAGGTTGCCAAGCACGACAAGATCGACGACGAAATCCGCGAACTCGAGGAGATGGGCCAGCCCATCGCCGATGAAGAGATCGAAAAGATGAAGTTCGAGCGCGCCCAGCTTAAAGACGAAATCTACGCCAAGCTGAGAGCCGCCGGCTGATAAGCGCAATATTTGATGGCCCGCAGAAGCTATCTGCGGGCCTCAACCAGGCTCTCTTCGCACCACTGCACCCTGGACGTCCGTTCCTGCAGGCGCAAGCCTCTCTTTATTCCTCTCCCTCTGCCAGCTGATCACATCCTCACCGGACGCTGATCCGTTAAGCTCTATCCATCCGGATACGGAACCACTCACCACAACCGGCTTGTTCCAGGTCTCAATTCATAAGCGACACGCTTCTCGCTATCCATGATCAGTGTTCGACTCGGCCATAAAGTGTGAATCAATAGGCAGTCCCGCTCACAGCTATCTCTATATCCTCTGCTTCACAAGATTGCAGCAGGTTGCACCTTCTCAATCCTCACAACCTCGAACAAGAAGGGAGATAGAAGCGCCATGTCGACCAATTACTTTGACAGAATCAACGGAACAGGACTCAGCACTACAGGATCAGGTCTCGATCAGCTGGTTGATACCATGAGTACAGATCTTGGATTGAGGGGGCGAATCTCCAGCATAGACCTGGCAGGTGGCAACCAGGCCGCCAATGCCATGAACCAGATTATCGTCGATGCGGTCAGTGCCACGGGCATCGCCCCTGAGGGTATCTTCACGGTTGAAGATGTGCGCACGTTGAACGCCTACATCCGGGAACACCATCTCGAGGAGTGGATCCGTCTCCATGGAGATGACGAAAAAGGGGAAGAGACCGGATTCCACCTTATCCAGAACGACGGTGCCAGCGAGCGCTACAGGGGTGACAACCTGACCAATACCGTGGCCGATGGCATTTACCATCTCGGTTTCGAGATCCAGGGTGACAATATCCTCAATGAAGACGGCGATGCCAACGCAAGCCTCACACAACTGGCCGAATGGCTGACCCAGTTCTATACAGACCGGTCCACCACCAAGACCGGCCTCGACCGCATCGTGGACAAGATCATGGCAGACAAGGGTCTGGACAGGCGTATCCCCGACCAGGAGATCGCAGAAGGGGCCGACGCTGCCAATATCATGAACAGCATCATCCACGAAGCGATCATCGCCACCGACGCGACAGCCGACGGCACCATCACCGTGGATGACGTACGAGCCATCAACGGTTACATCCGTACCAACTACCAGGACGAGTGGACATTGCTGCATGGCGATGACGAGGGTGACGGTGAGGAGACCGGTTTCCACCTGGTGCAGAATGACGGTGCCAACGGCCGCATGTTCGGCAAGAACTTCGTCAACACCGTGGCTGACGGCATATATCACCTGGGTTTCGAGATTCAGGGCGACCAGATTCTCAATGAAGACGGCAACGCCAATGCCTCGCTGAGTGACCTGGCGGACTGGCTCAACTACTTCTATGTTGACCAGGGCACCACGGGTACCGGACTGGACTACCTCGTGGATGTGATCAAGAGCGATAGCGGACTCTCCCGTCGCACAAGCGCCAGCGATATCAACCAGGGGGCCGAGGCGGCCAACGGGATGAACCACATCCTGGTCGAGGCGATCCGTGAAACCGGCGTGGCCGCGGACCGGATCATCTCGGTGGAGGATGTACGCACCATCAACGACTACATACGCAGCAACCACCTGGATCGCTGGGTGGAACTGCACGGCGATGACGAAGGCGACGGCGAGGAGACCGGCTTCCACCTGGTACAGAACGACGGCGCGAGGGAGCGCTACCGGGGGGACAATTTCGTCAACACGGTAATCGACGGACTTTGCCATCTCGGTTTTGCCATCGAGGGAGACAATATTCTGAACGAGGACGGCAATGCCAATGCCAACCTCGGGGATCTCGCGACCTGGCTGAACAACTTCTACCTGGGCGAGGAGAATACCTTCGGCTCGGCTGCCAACGACAACATTAAAACACTGAACGTGGACGACAAGATATGGGCCCGCGGCGGAAACGACAGGGTACGTAGCGGCGATGGCAACGACCAGGTGTGGGGAGGCACAGGCAACGACCGCCTCGACGGAGGCGCGGGTGACGACGTTCTCCATGGAGAGGCCGGTAACGATAATCTCAGAGGCCGTGATGGCAACGACCAGCTTGATGGGGGTGATGGCAATGACCGTCTCAAGGGGGGCGATGGCGACGACCGGCTCCTGGGTGGTGAAGGCAAGGATCACCTGGATGGTGGCAGTGGCAACGATACCCTGTTCGGTGATTCCGGTAACGACAACCTCCGCGGAGGCAGTGGCAATGACCAACTGGACGGCGGAGAGGGTAACAACCGTCTTTGGGGACACGATGGCGACGACCAGTTGACTGCCGGAAGTGGAAACGACTACATGAATGGCGGTGCCGGCAATGACACGATCACTGGTGGCGGTGGAAACGACCGACTCAAGGGAGGAGATGGCGACGACCTGATGGATGGTGGTGACGGCAACGACTACCTGAACGGTGGCGCTGGCAATGACCTGTTCAGCGGAGGCGAGGGTAATGATGCCCTTGCAGGGCGCGACGGTGATGATCAGCTGGATGCCGGGGAAGGTGATAACCGTCTTTGGGGGCACGATGGAGAGGACACCATGACCTCTGGCTCCGGAAATGACTACATGGACGGTGGTGCAGGTAACGACACCATGACGAGCGGTGGAGGCAACGACCGCGTATATGGACGTGACGGCGATGATCACATAGAGGGTGGTGATGGAAACGACCACCTCAGGGGCGGCGATGGCGATGACGTGCTGATCGATGGCAGTGGAGAGGATCGGCTCATTGGCGGGGGCGGCAACGACATGCTGATAGCCACCTCTGACGGAGACACTGATGTGCTCTATGGTCGTGGCGGTGCCGACAGCTTCTACTTCCAGGCAGAGGGAGAAGGCATTGGTGATGACTACATCAGGGATTTTTCCGCTGATAGTGGCGATCAGCTGATCATCGGCGGGCCGGATGTCTCGTTCGAGATCAGCCAGATCGGTTGCCGTAAAAGCCTGGTATCGCTGAGCAATTCCCAAGGTGACGAGCTCGGAACTATTACCGTCTATGGGCAGATCGGGACAGAGAGTATTTCAACAACAGACGAGGAAATACCCGGAATACCCAGTACCAGTCCACTGCCTCTCGTATAAGTAACGCTGTGTGAAACGGACAGGCGGGCTGTGAAAGGCCCGTTCGTCCTTTTCCTTTTTGCAGGCGGCATCTGACAAGGGGCGTAACTTTGAAAACGGCACGACACAACAGCGATGAAAACCTGGGGTCAATCCTGAGATCACAGGGCAGGGGTTTTGCACAGATCGGTGTCTTCAGCCTGTTCATCAACCTGATCATGCTGGTTCCACCACTCTACATGCTGCAGGTGTACGATCGTGTGCTCACCAGCCGGAGTGAAGAGACCCTGCTACTGCTCACGCTTGTTTCTTACCCTTGGTCTTCTGGAGTTCGTTCGCTCACGCATCATGGTTCGCCTGGCTGCCCAGCTTGATGAGCGCCTCAGTCAACGGCTTTACCGCACGGTCATGAGCCTGGCCCTGATACAGAGGGGAGAGACGGGCTCTCAACCCCTGGGCGACCTTGCGAGTATTCGCCAGTTCATGTCGGGCAACGGGGCATTCGCCTTTTTTGATACGCCATGGATACCGGTATTCATTGCCATTCTTTTTCTCTTCGACCCGCTGTTCGGATTGCTGGCCCTGTTTTCCGCCGGCACACTGTTCCTGCTCGCCATCATCAATGAATTCAGTACCCATCGACTGCAGAAACAGGCTGCTGCCGTACAAGCCGGTGCGACAGCGACCATCGATGCCCAGCTTCGCAACGCCGAAGTGCTGCGTGCCATGGGCATGCTGCCGAACCTGCAGCAGCAGTGGTTCGAGCAACACACCGACGCCATAAAGGCACAGTCCGGTGCGGCTGACCGCTCGGGTATCTGGGTCAACATGAGCAAGACCCTGCGACTGCTGTTTCAGTCCCTGATGCTGGGACTCGGCGCCTACCTGGCAATCAACGGCCAGATCACCGCGGGCATGGTGATCGCCGGATCGATAATCCTGGGTCGAGCGCTTGCGCCGATCGACCAGATGATTGGCGCCTGGAAGGGGTTTATCTCTGCCAGTACCGCTTACAGGCGACTCGATCAGTTGATGTCGGAGATTCCCGAAACCAAGACACGTCTTTCCCTGCCGAGACCCAAAGGGGCTATCGGCGTCGACAGGGCCATACTGGTTCCACCAGGTTCAGAGACGCCTGCCCTACGAGGGGTCAGTTTCGCTATCCGGCCCGGAGAAGCGCTGGCCATAATCGGCGGCAGTGCCGCAGGCAAGTCGAGCCTGGTCCGCGCAATGCTCGGTGTATGGCCATTGGCTTCAGGCAGTGTACGTATCGACGGAGCGGAAATTGACCAATGGAACCCGGAGGAACTGGGGCCGTCCATCGGCTACCTGCCACAAGACGTGGAGCTGTTCGATGGCAGCGTGGCAGAGAATATTGCCCGCTTCGGCGAACTGGACGAGCGAAAAATCATCCGCGCAGCACGGGTTGCCGGAGTCGATGCCATGATCCGGGAACTGCCCGAAGGATATGACACCCGGATCGGAAACCAGGGCGCCACGCTTTCAGGGGGGCAAAGACAGCGTATTGCGCTTGCGCGGGCGATTTACGGGAAGCCCAGCATCATCGTTCTCGACGAACCCAACTCCAATCTCGACCGAGAAGGGGAAAAAGCGCTCTCAGCTGCCTGCCGATACCTGAAGAAGAAGGGGACGACCCTGGTTGTGGTGACCCATCGGCAACGTATTCTCAAACATATGGACAAGATCCTGGTAATAGAGGGGGGAATGCAGCAACTGTTTGGCCCCCGTGATGCGGTACTAGATCAGATTCAGGCACGTCGTGCGCCGCTGCATCCGGTTCCCAATCCCCGTCGGCATCTACACGTTGCAGGTTAGTGACATGAGCGAAGAACATATTGAACCAATACGATCGGAGTGGGACGAGCGACCCTACGTCCGCGTTGGACTGCTGACCCTGCTGGTCACCTTCGGCTTGCTGATGGGTTGGGCCGTACTGGCACCGATCAACAGTGCCGTGGTTGCCAATGGCCGTGTTGTGGTGGCCTCTGAAAACAAGATAGTGCAACACCTGGATGGCGGACTCGTGAAAACAATTGCGGTCAGGGACGGCGACCAGGTTGCAGAGGGCGATCTATTGCTCAGGCTCGATGACGAGGCACTGCGCATACGCCTCGAGCAGGTGCAGGAGCAGCTACTGGAGGCCCGGGCCAACCTGGAGCGTCTTGCGGCAGAGAGGGACAACCGGAAGCAACTTCAATTCACCGGTGATCTGCGTGACGAGAGCCGGTCTGAACTGGCCGAAGAGATCATCCATACCCAGCAGCAGCTGTTCAGGTCACGCCGCTCCGCCCTCGAGTCTGAACTTAATGTGCTGACCCAGCGCCGCCTGCAGACGGAAAAGCAGCTTGAGGGGGGCGATAAACTGCTGACATCCCTCAGGCAGCGCCTGCAACTGCTGCGCGATGAGCACAAGGTTTTGCAGAAGATGGCCAGAAAAAAACTGGTGGCGCAGACCCGGGTGAGGGAAGTGGAGGGTGACCGGGTGGCCATAGAGGGTGAAATAGCGACCCAGATCAGCGAAATGGCGCGCTTGCGTGACGCCCTTGCGGAGATCGCTTACAGCGCAACACTGCGTGACCAGGAGTATCGCAAGGAGGTGATAAGCCAACTCAGGGAGCTGCAGTCGAAACGGATCGATCTGCTGGCGGAACAGCGTGAAATCGAAGACCGCCTGTCCCGCGTTGAGATCAGGGCGCCGGTGAGCGGTAAGGTCAAGGGGTTCACGGTCGTCACCCTGGGCGCCGTGATCGATGCCGGTCAAAGCATTATGGAGATCGTCCCCCGCGAGAGAGCGTTCAAGATACACGCCAGGATCTCACCCCTGGATATCGATGCCATCTATCCGGGCCTGGATGCCGAGGTGAGGTTTCCTGTATTCGACGGTTCGCAACAGTTCCCGAGCCTGTTCGCCGACCTGCAGGATGTTTCATCGGATGTCTACCAGGACAATGGCAGTGACGAGGTCTACTACAAGGCGAGCCTGGTCATGGATAACGAGAGCCTCGGTACCCTTGAGTCAGAGCAGTTGAGCCTGGTTTCCGGCATGCCGGTGGATGTCCTGATCAGAACAGGGGAACGCACCCTGGCCCAATACCTTGTGAAACCCTTCAGCGACATGTTCGCCAGGGCATTCAACGAAGGCTGATACCGATGGTGCGGTTCATGTTTGCAGCTGCCAGTTTCTGACGGATGCGCCTGATCCTGTGCAGATCGGCCTCGGCCCCGGGCAGCCGGCAACTGTACTCCAGGGCCATCTGCAGATCCTTGCTGACATGTTCGTGGTACTTGGCAAGCTTTTCGATTGACTCGATGCATCGCTGCTGTGCCAACGCCTCCCAAAGGGGCAGCGCGTCATCCCATCGGTTCTGACGCCGGTAGAGAAGCGCCAGCAGGCGCCGGCCATCGCTGCAGAGCTTCCCTGCGTGGCTTTCCAGCATTCCGATGGCCTCGGTTTCACACTGCTCCGAAATCCAGCGCGCCAGGTTGTAGATGTCAGCCCGGTAAAAGTCGGGCTTGCGCACGACACGCCCCAGCAGGGCATGGCAGACGGCCAGCGAGACGATGTCCTGCTGGTTGTGCCGGACAACCTTTGCAAGGTTCTGCGCATAACCGTAGCGCAGATAGTTGAACCAGGCCTCCGGGGCTTCGGAACCCGGCAGATCGCCTCTGCGGTGAAAGTCGAGCAACTGTTGCTCCACCGTGGTGAGGCGACAGTCGTTCCACTGTTTTGAGAACAGCCGTCTCACCGGATGCAGGAGATCGAGGTGGGTGCGCTCCAGGCAGTTTCTGTTCATTCCCTGCATGCGGAACCGCGTCAATAGCAGGGGGATGTCGTAACTCTTGCCGTTGTAGCTGACAAAATCGTGTCCCGCCGGCAGGCTCTGTTCGAATGCTGACAGCATGGCGCCCTCGGCGTCATAACGTGTCATCAGAAACTGAACCAGCCTGATTTCCGACTGCCGGATGGTGGCGATGCCGATGAGAAAGGCGAGGGTGCCACTGCCTCCGGCCAGTCCGGTTGTCTCGGTATCGATATAGATGCCCGTTGTGGGCCCGGACTCTCCGGGCAGACTCTGAAAGCGATCCAGCACCTGCAGACTCGTGTTGCCCAGCCTCTGTTCGAACGGCAGGGTTTTTTCTATGCGTACCAGGCCCTCTGAGACGACCCTGCCACCCAGCTGTGTCGCCAGCTGCTCATCATTCTGTCTCGGGTTCAGTTTTACAGGCGAACCATGGACGCGTTCCGCGCGGAGGCCGGCCAGGCGCTGATGCAGGGACGAGGTGCCTGAAGGCGTCTGCGCACCCTGGCGAGAGAGAGGCCGCGTGCCTGCCTGGGACTGCAGCTGGTCGAGTCGTGCTTTAAGTGTCATGACGGTTCAACAGGTTGAGTACAGTCAATGCCGCCTGTTTGGGCGAGTAGCCGCGCTCTTCGTCACTGGCCAGGATGGGGCCGATACAGCTGGGACAGCCGTACTCGCAATCGCAGTCGACGATCAGGTCCGAGGCGTCGGCAACCACCGCCTGCTGCTTTGAAAAGAGGGGTTCGGAGATGCCGATGCCGCCGGGGTAGTTGTCGTAGAGAAAGAGCGTCGGGGTGAACTGCTGCAGCGTGCTGGGATCGAGCGCCTTGCCTTCAGAGTCTCTCAGGGTCCCGCGGCCACTGCTGCCCACCGTGGCAAACCACCGGGCGTTGCCGTCACCCACCGCGCGGCCGATGTCCCTTGGCTCCGACAGCATCTTCATGGCGGCAACATGGTGCAGGGCATAGCTTGCGCCGAGAAAACCGTCCAGGGCCTGCTGCCTGGTGGGGAACCTATCTTCGAGCTGCCGCGGATTGATCTGCCACCAGACGGCGCTGGTGTGCATCTCCTGGTCGGGCAGATTGATGGTGCCGAAGCCGATGTTCTCGTGGGTGTAGTAGCGGATCTTCTTGTAACCGGCCACGCGGCGCACCAGGTGAACCTCGCCCCGGGATACCTCGCTCTTCACATGATCGGCTTCGCTGAACTGATCGAGTATCTTTAGACGCGTGTAGTCGATGGCGTCTGTGTAATAGTCGGCCCGCGTGCGTGTCACGAACGCCTTGCGTCCATCCCAGTCCAGTCTCTCCACCTGGTACGGCATGGACTGGATCATGTAGATGGCGCCTTCGTAGAGTGTCATCGGTGCGGCGCTGTAATCCACCTCTGCGATCACTTTCTGCTGGCCGTCCGTGGTATCGATAACCACGAAATTACCCTCGGCAACGGAGCGGAGGGAGACGCTGTTGGCGGGGTAGCTGTCCGCCATCCAGTGCCATTGATCCCCCTCGCGGTGCAGTATGCCGCTCTCCTCAAGAAAGCCGAGCATCTCCAGCAGGGGTTCGCCACCAAACCGCTCTCCCTGCCTGAAGGGCAACTCGAAGGCGGCGCAGCGGATATGGTCGAGCAGTATCAGCAACTGGTCAGGATCAATCCTCGCCTGTTCGGGGGAGGCCCCCATGAAGAAATCCGGGTTGCGGATGATGTACTGATCCAGGGGCAGTGAACTGGCAACCAGTATGCCGAGTGCCGTACGCTGGCGACGACCGGCGCGCCCCAGGCGCTGCCAGGTACCCGCGATGGTGCCGGGATATCCGTTGAGGATCGAAACATCGAGCGAGCCGATATCCACGCCGAGTTCCAGGGCCGAGGTGGCGACGACACAGTCGATCTGTCCCACCCGCAGGTTCTTCTCCATGGCGCGGCGCTCGGTAGGCAGGTAGCCGCCACGATAGGCTGCGATACGGGACGGTTTACGCGGATCCTTGTCGAACCTGTCTTTCAGGTACTTGGTCAGCACCTCGACCATCAGGCGTGACTGGGCAAAGATGATGCTCTTCATCCCCTGGTGCACTGCGGCCTTGGCGATGCGTGTGCTCTGGGAGCGTGCAGAGGCGCGGATACCCAGGTCCGGGTTGACCACCGGCGGGTTCCACAACAGCAGGTGTTTCGCCCCCTGGGGTGCGCCGCTTTCGGTGATTGCATTCACCTCTTCACCAATCAGCTGGCCCGCCAGTTCCGCCGGATTGGCGATGGTGGCCGAACAGAGAATGAACTGCGGATCACTGCCGTAGAAACGGCAGATACGACGCAGCCGTCGCATCACATTGGAGACATGGGAGCCGAATACACCCCGGTAGGTGTGCATCTCGTCGATCACGACATACTCCAGCGCCTCGAAAAACTGGGCCCACTTGGTGTGGTGGGGCAGGATGCCCTGGTGCAGCATATCCGGGTTGGTGACCACGATATCGCCCTTGGTGCGCACCGCCTTGCGCACATCACCCGGCGTATCGCCGTCGAAGGTGAAGGCGCGCACGCCGAGCTCACCTGCCTGGTTCAGCTCCAGCAACTCCGCCACCTGGTCCTGTGCCAGGGCCTTGGTGGGAAACATGTAGAGTGCCTTGGCCTTTCGCTGCAGTGCCGCCTGAAGTACCGGCAGGTTGTAGCAGAGGGTCTTGCCCGATGCGGTAGGTGTCACTATGACCGTGTGCCTGCCATCCTTGACGCTGTGCCAACAGGCAGACTGGTGTGTATAGAGACGCGTGATCTGTCGCGATTCGAGCGCGGCGGCGATTTTCGGGTCCAGATCGGCGGGGAAGGGAGCATACTCCCCCTCCCTGGCAGGAATCACCAGCTCCCCGGTGATCCTGTTCCGGTATTTTTCCCTCAGCTGATCCCCCAGTCTCTCAACCGGATCCTCCAGGGGTTCAGCGATCTTTTCCGCCTGGCTGGCCATTCTTCCTGTTCTCTTCTGGTTCTATGGATAACAGGATAGAGAACAAAACAAGAACTTTCAAGATGGATATGGCCTATTGCATAACCCGGTGATTGTCTGCACCGCCAAACTCGACGATACTTTCGTTACATAAACAAAAAAGGATGTCCATGAAAGACCCGGATGATTCTGGAACAATCGACGTATTCCCGGCAAAGATCGGCAGGCCGTGCAAGGACCCGCATAAAGGGCCGATGTCCAACAGCGAACGCCAGCGGCGCTACCGCATTGGAAGAAAGGTGATCCAGTTCAGGGTGACGGAAGATGAGAAGCGGCATCTCGATGAGTATTGCAGGCGTCGCGGACTATCCCGCGACGAACTGCTGTCGAAGTGGATTCAGTCGATCGAAGCCTGATCACTCCGGCTCGCGGTAGTAGTCCCTGCGGAAATTCTCCACCAGGTTGGAGATGTCGTCATCCATCACCTCCATGGTTTGCATTACCGCACTGCCCAGCTGCAGGCTCTCTTCCAGTGTCTCTGAGATGGCGCTGTCTGCTCCCGCCTTTATCAACTGTTCGCAATGATGACTGTCGTGACCGCGGGCATGAATGACGATTTCTGGGTAGTGCTGCTTCAGGATGCTGACGATCCGCACCGCGTGAAGGGTGTTGTCCAGGGTGCAGACCAGCACCGCCGCATTCCCGGCCCCGGCGGCTTTCAGTACATCCACGTGACTCGCATCGCCGTAGAAAACGGAAAACCCGTTATTTCTCCCCTCGAGAATGCGGTCCGCATCCTTCTCGATGGCGAGATAGGGCAGTTGTGCGGTCTCGAGCAGCTTGGCCACCCGTCGTCCGACGCGGCCGAAACCGGCGATGATGATATGGGGCTGTTTCTCTGCAAGGTGATTGACGCTGATATCGTGCGACCCCGCTTTCCGGCGTGAGCGTTTGCCCAGGGACTCTCCCAACCGGTGCATGAAGGGTGTTGAGACCATGCTGAGGACAACGATCAGAATCAGAAACTGGAAGAGCTCTTCATTCAGCAGGCCGCTGACGGCCGCAAGGCCAAACAGAACGAAGCCGAATTCTCCGCTCTGGGACAACAGCAAGGAGGCCCGCGTTGCATTTACCGCTGAAACGCCTGCAACACGGCTTATGGACCACATGATGGCCGACTTCACCAGCAGCAGGCCGATCACCAGTCCGGCAATCAGTAATCCGTTGTCTTGCAGCAGCCCAAAGTCGATGGTCATGCCCACTGCCATGAAGAACAGCCCCAAGAGAATACCCCGGAAGGGTTCGATATCGGCGATCACCTGGTGACGGTACTGTGATTCGGCCAACATCAGGCCGGCAAGAAACGCCCCGAGTGCGAGCGACAGCCCCACGGTTTCCAACAGCCAGGCCGTACCGAGCACAACGAATACCGCTGCGGCAGTGAATACCTCTGCGGTTCTGCAACGTGCCGCATGCCCAAGAATGGGTGTAAGCAGAAACCGCCCGACGATAATCACGAGCGCAATCACAAGGATCGCATCGAGAATAGCGAACTCGATCCCTTCCAGCAGGGTGGTGGTATCGGTCGCCAGCAGTGAGACCAGGGTCAGCAGGGGTACCACGGCCAGGTCCTGCAGCAGCAAAACGGAAAAGGCCGTTCGACCATGTTCAGTGTTCATTTCGCCACGTTCGGTCAGAATCTGGAGACCGAAGGCAGTGGAGGAGAGGGCCAGGCCGAAGCCGATGATGACAGCCAGCCTGAGGGGTTGATCGAGAAACACTACCGTGAGACCGGCAATCGCCAGGCCAGTCAGCATCACCTGCGCCGTGCCCAGCCCGAACACCGTGCGTCGCATGGACCACAGGCGTGCGGGTCTCAGCTCAATGCCGATGATGAAGAGCAGAAACACCACCCCGAACTCGGCTATATGGCGAATCTCTTCTGTCTGGTCGATAAACCCCAGCCCCCAGGGGCCTATCGCTGCACCTGCCGCCAGGTAGCCCAGCACGGAGCCCAGGCCGAGACGCTGGAAGATAGGTACCGCGATCACGGTGACACCCAGCAGAATCAATATATCGAGAAGGTAATGGGTCTCTGTCATTTTACACCTGGCAGTATTTACCGAATCCACGGGGTGGTAACAAGGTTACCCGGATCATTTGGCGCTGTTATTACTGTTTCGCACCAGCCACTCCCGTGCCGCTTCTGTAATCGTAGCAACTGCCGGGTGGGAAATCCTGCGTTCGACGGAAATAGCATAGAAGTCATCCCTGATCTCCCCGGTTTCACCTATGGGTACCACCTCGTACTGGCTGGCCACTTCTGAGGCAATGGGTGTGGGTGCGATGAATATGCCGGTGCCGGCCCGTCCGAACGCCTTCATCAATGCGCTGTCGTCAAATTCACCGACCACGTGTGGATGCAGTCTTCGTTCATCCAGCCACTGGACCAGGCGGTTGCGTACCACGGTGGTCTCTCCGGGTAACAGCATCGGCATGCCGTTGAGGCACTCCGGGAAATCGGCATCCAGCCCCTCTGCGAGCTGCCGGGCAGCGAAAAAGGTGATCCCGCAATCTCCGAGGTGGTGGTTGAATCCACCCACGCCGCCTCCGGGCGGCATGGGACTGTCGGCAATCACCAGGTCGATCCTGTGCAGGGCCAGTTCCGTCAGCAGGGCATTGATGGGGCCTTCCCGGCAGACGATACGCACCGGGTCGGGCAGCTCGAGGGCAGGGGCCAGAAGGCGATAGGCAATGGATTTCGGCACCACCTCGGTCACACCCACCTTGAAGAGCTGCGGTCTCTCGTCCGGCAGATTGCTGACGATCTCTTCCAGTTCCCCCCCCAGCGAGAAAATCTCGTCGGCATAGCTCAATACCAGGCGCCCGGTCTCGGTCAGCTCCAGTTTGCGTCCCACCCGGTTGAAGAGGGTTTGCCCCAGGTTCTCCTCCAACTGGCTCAACTGTCCACTGATGGTTTGGGGTGTCAGGTGCAGGCGCTCACCGGCACGGGCAATGCTGCCTTCCTTGGCCACCATGAGGAAATAGTGGAGGTGCTTGTAGTTGATCATCGTCCAATACTTCGTAAAATTCGAATGATTAGCCAAATATATTCGATTTTTATATTGTCCACAAAGACGCCTATCCTAGCCACGGATTAAACATTTTGCTCCGGTGAACGCTGCTGACGTACCCCCCCGATCTGAAGGGCAGGGAAGCGCGTGGTGTGATCTGCCGGTTACAGGAGAAGAATCGTGGCCTTAGTCAATCTTCGCGACATGCTGCAGCATGCGTATCGCAATGGTTATGCCGTAGGGGCCTTTGACCTTGTCAGTCTCGAGTTTCTGGAAGGCATCATCTCGGCGGCCGAGCAGCACCGCTCACCGGTGATCCTCAGCCTGGCGGAGTCTCATTTCGATCACTACGACTTCGATCTGCTGATGCCTGCCGTCGTGGAGGCTGCCCGCAGGGCCTCTGTTCCTGTAGCCATTCACCTGGATCACGGGGCAAGCCAGGATTCGGCGGTTCGCGCAATCAACCGGGGCTGCAACGGTGTCATGGTGGACGCCTCGCACCATCCTGTTTCCGACAACATCCGCATCACCTCTGGGGTGGTACAGATGGCCCGGGGTTGTGGTGTGCCTGTAGAGGGTGAGCTGGGCTATGTTCCGGGCGTGGAGGGGGAGGATGCCGTGCGTCACCCCGGCGAGATCGCCTACACCACCATCGAGGAGGCCAGGCGCTACGTGGATGAGACGGGCGTGGATTTTCTGGCCGTATCCATCGGCACCGTGCACGGCAGAATGAAGGGAAGCCCGCAGCTCGATATCCAGCGCCTCAAAGAGATCAACGCCGAACTGAGTCTGCCCCTGGTGATCCACGGCGGAACAGGGCTGAGTGATGAGCAGTTCAGGGACCTCATCGCCAACGGCGTGGCCAAGATCAACTACTACACGGCCCTGGCAGATGCCGCGGCAAAACGTATGTACAGCAACGCCATGAAAAACCCGGGCGCCGGTTATACCCGCCTGATCGAAGGAATCAGTGAAGATATCGCAAACGAGGTGGGGCGCTGCATGCAGTTGTGGGGAAGTGCCGGCCAGGCTGATGCTGTACAGGCCCAATCCGCCCCCTGGACGCCCGTCGAGCACCTGATCATCTACAACGTGGCCGGCATATCGGAGCAGGAGGCTTACGATATGATTGCCGAGGGTGAGAGAGTGCTCAGCACAATTCCGGGAGTGCTCCATGTCGTTACAGGAGAGTCCGTTAAGGAGGATGCCGATTACAGGTACACCTGGCTGGTGCGCTTCTGCCATACGGCAGTGATCGACAGCTACCGTGACCACCCTTTGCACATGGCATTTGCCGACAACAGGTTTCGTCCCGTTGCCGGCGGGCGTATCAGTATCGATTACAAGGCGATAGCTTAGAGCCAGTCTGTATGACGATAGCGCCCGGTGTACTGGCGATTACTGTTTGAGTGCCCTGAACAGCGCCAGCAGCACCGGCTCCTCCCACTCCCTGCTGAGATACAACCCATCAATAGCTGAAACTCCACCGGGTAGCTTGGAGCAGAGTATTTCAATCCGAACACGCTTCATGCCTGTTCAGCTTTCTCCACAAAAATCAAACATCTGATTACACATTTCGCTTATAAAAATGTTCGTTGAGGGATGAAAACTGTAAACCTTTACAGGTTGTTTCTTTCCGAATCCCCGTTACAGTTAATCAAAAAAAGGGAATTGTATTCCCTTGGAGAGAGGGGGGACATATGGAAGCAACACTGTTTGATATCGAGGAGTTGAAAGCCGGATGGCATGTGAATGTTTCCGATGCCCAACAGATTATGCAGAAAACTTTTGGGCCGTTTGAGACGTACGACGATGCGTTGAACATGGTGATGACCTACATCAACCTGAAGGATTTCTATCATCGGTTACTGGCGAAGGAATCAGACCCTAAGGTGAGCTTCCAAAATCTGGATTACTTACCCCGCCTTGTCGAGAGTGAAAATGCTGCTGCAAATCCGTTCATTTGAGTCTTGCTGAGTTGCGTAAATCGTTTATTGATAGAAGAGGAGGGTAATCACAGTTAAGAGTGTATCTGGCTATCATTGTTAA
>JBEVVY010000001.1:614135-683626 GCA_040506895.1 Sedimenticola sp. | reverse complement strand
TTCATTTGAGTCTTGCTGAGTTGCGTAAATCGTTTATTGATAGAAGAGGAGGGTAATCACAGTTAAGAGTGTATCTGGCTATCATTGTTAAATTCAGTACTTCCCGGTTTGGGGTATCTCCCCGCCGGGATTTTTTTTACCCGCAAATTACCCGCACCAGCCACATACTTCCGGCACATTGTTTTGTGCGCCGCAGTAGGCCGGAAATGTGCACATCGATATCAATTGATGCCGCCCAATACTGGAAAGACCAAAAAGGATTTACTATCCTGGAACAGTATCGAAGCAAGGAGGCTTATCATGGCGATCATGATCGATGGCAAGGAAAAGAGGATTGGTCTTGCACTTTCCGGTGGCGGTTTCCGCGCTGCCGCTTTTCATCTGGGTGTTTTCCGCAAACTGAAGGAACTCGGATTGTTATGGAAGCTGGACCTGCTCACCTGTGTGAGTGGTGGCAGTATTGCAGGCAGTTTTCTCGCATGTCACTGGGGAGACGATGACGCCCTGGACCAACTGGAAAACTATTTACGCACTACCTCAATAGCAGTCTCTTCTGTTATTGGCGGTATACTCGACCCTTTTAACAGCAGGCTGGACAAACTTGGTGATACCTATGAACGGGACCTGTATGGTTCACGCTCACTGGGCTCCATCCAATCTGCCCCACGTCTTTATCTCAATGCCACCAACCTGGCTACAGGCAACATGTTCTTTTTCGTGACCGGTGGTAACGGTCCTGCAGAGATGGGCGAGTGGGAACTCGGCGTAACTACTGCGGACAACTTTCGACTGAGCAGGGCGGTGGCCGCCTCGTCAGCATTTCCACCGGTTTTCCCGCCTCTCAGGCTTGACCAAAAGGATTACCCGTCAGCAGGAGTTGAATACATCACACTCACAGATGGTGGTGTGTACGACAACCTTGGAGTAAATCCCCTGCTGCGTGATCGTAACGATCTGGATTATGTCATTGTCAGCGATGCCGGAAAGCCCTTTGAAATCGATGAGCGACCAACCGAATCCGGTACGGCCGTGCTCATGGAATCCATCAACATTCTCATGGAACAGGTTCGGGGCCTTCAGTTCAAGCGCCTGGAACTCAGCAGCCTGGGGGAAGAAGGGCTGAAGCCCATCTGGTTCTCCATTAACAGCAGAGAAGGTGAAGCTTCGGATGGGGATGCGGCCTTTGCATCCGGCATAAGAACCCACCTGAAACGGCTGGGTGAGGCTGAAATGAAAGTGCTACAGCGCCATTCGGGTGCGCTTCTGAAACATCGCCTTGAAAAATATTCACCCGAATTGCTGACGATATAACAGAAGGCCATGGAAAAGGCGAGCAGACATCAGGAAGAGATCGATGGCCAAGCTTATTGATGCTGAAGTTATCACCCCGTTGCTGAGAATCGCACAGTATGCAGAGCAATCCGAGGTTCGCATCGCAGCTTTGGATGCGGCATCCAGATTCCCACTTACAACGAGTGCCTGGCACAATTACGTTACGGTGGCAGACGAAATAGTTGCCTCCTTTCCGGAAGGCTCCGAACCTCGCCGGGATTCACTCATGCTGCTTTCCCGCGTGCCCCTGCTGTCCGTACGCCGGCGTCTTCGTCACCTGGCCGATGATGCTGAGGATGCGGATCGGGACTTGATCATACAAGCACTGGTGCAGGCCGGTGACTCATCCCAAATAGAGCCATTATTAGAGAAGGCCAGGGCTGGTGATGCTTCCGTTTTCAAACAGCTGGCTGCCATGCCCCTGGAGGATGCCGACCTAGACTACTTGGCTATCCCCGCGGTACCGCAAAACGCCTCTGCAGACACCCTGTTCTGGCATGCGCTGGTAATGGCGCGGATAGGAAATCTCGTCGAACTGGATACCTTTTTCCGAACTACGGAAAATACACCGGATTTCTTCCAGGGAAGCCCGTGGACAGCCTATGATGTGATTGCAAACATACGGCCTGTACCCGACCTGATGCAGCAGTACCTGCTCAGGGCGATTGAACTGTTTGCTGGAAAAGCCACGGACACCCTGGTCAAGATCACTGTCTGGGCAGCAACCGGAATAGCCGATGCAGAAGGCTCTCCATTGGCCAACGAGGAGGGTGACGAAACCAGGACTGACAAGTCCGATATCAATCTATCACCTGAGAACAACGACGCAGCTAACCTGCTGCAAAGCGTGCTCGAAGGTAACAGGCAAGCGCTGGAATTGCCTCAAGACGCCCCTGTCGAGGTTCTGATCGGTAACGAGATCATCGGCAATATCCCATCCTATACCAACATCACCAATTGGCCGGTTGCAGATCTCACGCGGACACAGTTGGAAGCCGAACGAACCGCCCTGGATGAGAATCAGCTGGCATGGATCATTGCACATGATCAGCCACGCCACGTCCTTGGAGAAATGGTCTCCTTGTTCGACCAGGCACGCCCAGCAAGTGAACAGCTGCACATTCTGAACATCCTGGGCAATACCGCAGACCATTTTGCCGGCCGCGGTGTATCGCCCTGGCATGGAGTCGGTGCCGCGTCTTCTGCAGCGCATTTTAAAGTTGCCCCGCTGGTCGATGACATTCCACGTCGTCGCAGCAAGCTCATGGCCCGGCGACCTCCGCCAAGGGCTCTTGGAGATGCTGAAGAGCTGACACAAGAAGAGAGTCTGGAAGATGCCCTTGGAGATATCGACCTTGATGGGAGTGATTACGCAACCGTCGAGGAAGCGGAAGAGGTGGCCTCGCACTCCATGGCCGACGACAGTGATCTGATGATGGCGCCCGCTTCAGATGAACCGTCACCTGATACAGACCATTTAGAGTTGGCTCATGAAGCGGCACCCGACAGCGCACCGGATGATTGGGTTGAAATTAAAACCGGCTTTCCCACACCCGAAGAAGCGGAAATGGCGGAAGCGGCTTTTCCTGAGCCCGCTGACGATGATCTGCGGCGTGTAAATGCCCAGATTCTGCATGGCGGACAGCAACGCAACACGTTTCTAGCCGGTGCCAAGAACCAGATCAGGTGCTGGATAGGCTTGCCCCAACACGAACAGGCAGCGGTGGCTACAGACAGTATTCCACGGGTGGATATTCCACCCCAGGGTTTACCGCTCACCGTGGAACTCTGCTGGGGTGATCAGACCGACCACAACCGGTTGCTGTTGCCCTCGAACCGATCTGCACGTACCGGCGACTGTGATCTGCAGCTACATGTGCCTGATGGAGAACACTATGTGAGCGCAGAGATCATGTTCCGCTTCCGCGGACGCGCATTCGAAGTGGTGCAGGTGGAGGCGTTCGCCATTCCCCCGGGAGAAGAAGAGCAGCCCCATCATGAGGTGAAGGTGCGGGTGCAGATCAGCAAGCGCCAGCAAATAGAACTGCCCGATCGATCCGAATATGACGCCACTATCATCTGGGGAGAGGACCCTTCTCGTACGGATTCGGAAGAGGGTGCCCCGGCTCCAGCGAGCCTCCGGGTCTTTGGTGGGCACGGCGGCAAGCGTTACGAACTGCAGGATGCTGCCGCAGCTTTGGGCTGGATGAATCAGAAGTTGTTCATCACAGAAAAATCCCTGGTGAGACAGCGTGCCAACGCCGGTAACGACGACGCAGAGCCGGTTCTCGACACGGATAGCGAGTATGTCAGAACGTTACTACGCGACATGGCCCGTCATGGCGCCGTACTCTATAACTCTCTTGACGCCCAGGGCTTTGAAGATCCCGGAGAGCGCATTCAATTACTCAACCGGGAACCCGGAGCCTATGTTCCGCTGGAATTCGTCTACGATCGGGGCTATCCGCGCGATGATGCCCGACTCTGCGATGGCTGGAGAGAAGCCCTGTTATCAGATGACCCGAACTGCCCCGTATGTGGCCAGGCACCGTTGTCGGATGATGAAAGAGATAATATCGGCACGATATGTCCGCTGGGGTTCTGGTCATTGAAGAAGATCATTGAGCGCTGGGACCCCGAGATGGAGCCGGAGCAGGGGAGTGATCATCGCACATCGGTCCCTCGTGACGGGCATCGAGATCTCTCTGTCTTGGATGACATGCTGTTTGCCAGCAGCCACCGGGTGCCACAGAACGAGCGCCAGGCCACGGAACAGGCACTGCAGCCAAATTTCTCCAATCCGATAATCGCCCAGGACTGGGCAGAATGGAAAGAGGCCGTAAAGGACCGACACCCACCGCTGCTTCTTGCGCTGCCCCATCATGATGCCGAGGCGGCACTGGACTACCTGCAGATCGGCAACGATCAGCTCCCCCCGGAAAAAGGGCGTCTCAGCCGTGGCCAGCTCACCAACCTCTATGTAAACCCTGATGGCAAGGATCCCGGTCCCATCGTACTGTTGCTGGGTTGTCGCACAGGAGCAGAGACCGAAGTCGGCTATATAGGCCTGGCCCGCAGATTCCAGCAGCTGAACACCTCCATCGTCCTCGGCACCCTTGCCCAGATACTGGGAATACATGCAGCTCCGGTGGCCCGTGAGTTGATCAATGAACTGGTGGCTGTTGATGACCCCCAGGCGGATTTCGGCACCATCATGCGACGCGTTCGCCGCCGTATGCTGGCCAAAGGTTACCTGCTGTCATTGTGCCTGGTCGCACTGGGCGATGCGGAATGGCGGCTTACCCCAAGGCCCGCGGACAATACACCCTAGGAGGATGGACGGATGTTTCGTATAGAGATGCTGCCTGCCGCCCATGGCGACTGTCTATGGATAGAATATGGCACGGGAGAGCAGGTAAACCGCATTCTCATTGATGGCGGACCCGCACACACCTATCCCAAACTGCGCGAACGAATACTCCATCTGCCTCCCGACAAGCGCCACTTTGATCTTTTGGTCATCACCCACATCGATGCCGACCATATCGAAGGTATTTTGCGCTTGTTGCAGGATGCGCCGGTACTGGGGTGTACCTTCGATCGCATCTGGTTCAACGGATGCGATCAGCTGAACAGGGTGCCGGATCCTGCCGGACAAGCCCTGGGAGCAACTCAGGGTGAAATGCTCGGCGTATTGATTGCAGACTATGAAGCAAATGCAGGGAAGCGGGTCTGGAACCTGGGCCTGCCCGATCAACTGGCAGTCATTGACCGCAATGCAGACGACCTGCCTACTGTTGACCTGCCGGGGGCCCAGGGTGACTGCAGGCTTACACTCTTGTCACCCGACCATGAACGGCTCCTCGATCTTAAGGATCACTGGGATGACGAACTGCGCAAGGCACGAATAGAGTCCGGAGATATCGCAACACTGCGCCAGAAGCTTGAGAATAGCCGCCACCTTCGTCCTATGGGAGGCGTGCTGGGTGCCGAGGATGACTCTATGGAAGGCCGTTATGAGTTACCAGATTCGGATTTCCGTGACATGGCAGCAGACCCTGAAGACACCCTTGGCGGAGGAGGGGAGCCAGGAGACCAGGCCCCCTTTGGCGGTGATACAAGCAAAGCCAACGGTAGCAGCATAGCCATGCTGCTTGAGTACCCCAGGGAGGACCCCGAGGTCAAAATACTGCTGGCAGGCGATGCCTGGGCCTCGGTACTGGAGGCTTCAATTGACCAGTTACTCCCTGGCACCGACGCCAAACTCCCGCTTACCGGATTCAAGATTCCGCATCATGGAAGTGTTGCCAACTTGAGTGAATCACTCCTAGCTAAACTGCGCTGCCGGCACTACCTCGTATCCACCAGCGGCGCCATCTTCCGTCATCCTCATGAGCGTGCAGTGCAACTCCTGCTCGATCAACACAGCCACCGTGGCAAGCCATGCCTTCACTTCAATTACCTAACCACCACAACATCGCCATGGAGCGACGAAGAAGACCAGAAGACACGGGGTTATAACGCCTTCCACCCCAAAGGGATTTCTTTGGAAATCTGACAAACAAAAAATCAATGCACGCAAGTCGCTAGTAAGAGCTTCCTGGGCAAATAGAGTAGAAGGGGGTGCTGTCTGAAATGCGAATCTCGATAAATATATTATTTAACATAATATATATTATGCGCTTATTATGGCAGGAAGAATGGCATTTCTATAAGATGGATTTCAAGGATTTCATGGCTAGGAATATGAAAAATGCCTTTACCTTTCACGTTAGACAGCCAAATCATTTACCTCAACCATGCGGCAATTGCCCCCTGGCCTGTAATGACAGCAGATGCAGTTAAAGCTTTCGCCCATGAGAACCAGTTACAAGGATCCAAAAATTATCTTGCTTGGCTTGAAACAGAACGGCTTCTGAAAAACAAACTCGCCTCTCTGATCAATGCCGGTTCTGCTGATGAGATCTCTTTACTCAAGAGTACCTCTGAGGCGCTCTCTGTCGTGGCCTACGGATTGGACTGGAAACCTGGCGATAACGTCGTTATCTACAAAGAGGAATTCCCTTCAAACAGGATCGTCTGGGAATCGCTGAAAAAGCTCGGTGTCGAGGTGCGCGAGCTTGAAATCCACGCGACTCACCAGCCTGAAGCCACGTTACTTTCAAGCTGTGATGCCAACACAAGGCTGGTTTCCGTCAGCTCTGTGCAGTATGCGGACGGTTTCAGGTTAAATCTCAATTTGATTGGAGAACAGTGCCGAGCCAACGATATTCTTTTCTGTGTCGATGCCATACAGAGTATTGGTGCATTGAAATTCGATGCCCAGGCCTGCCTTGCTGATTTTGTAATGGCCGATGGACACAAGTGGATGCTTGGTCCAGAAGGTCTGGCGCTTTTCTATGTACGCGCTGAGATCCGTGATCGCTTGAAGCTGAACCAGTATGGCTGGCACATGACAAAACACCCTGGTGAATTCGACAGAAGCAGCTGGGAGATTTCCGATACGGGTACCCGCTTCGAATGCGGAAGCCCCAACATGCTCGGAATACATGCACTCAATGCCAGCATGGATCTGATTCTTGAAACCGGTATCGACGAGATTGAACGCAAGGTTCTCAGCAACAGCCAGGCCATGATCGAGCTTATCGACCGCGTGGATAACCTATGCCTGGTATCCAAGCCGGATACGGATCGCCTGTCGGGAATAATCACCTTTCACAGTTCCAGGGTCGCCTCCCAGGATCTTTATGGAAAACTCATGTCCAGGGGCGTTATGTGTGCTCACCGAGGTGGTGGTGTCCGCTTTTCCCCTCACTTCTACAACACTGGAGAAGAGATCGAAAAGGCGATTTTCATGGCGGATAACATGGATTAAGAAGTATACATAACATACTGTATTATATAAATATTACAGCTTCTCATGACAAGCTACATTAAGTTTTGTTTTTCCATCTCCAATCCTGCAGTTGCTCACAACAAGACGGACCGCCTCGATGCAGTTGCGTGATTCGATAGCGGTTCCACTCTCCCCTTCCACGAACTGTTAACTCCAGGATAGATGATTATCCCCATCATCAGGCAGGTGGTTCCCCTGGAAACTGCATGAGAGAATCACAAGATCTTTTCAACAGTTTTCAGGAATGACTTTGTATGTCGGATCATCCGGTAGAAAAACACAAACCCGGCGAAAGACAGCTCGCCATCAGGGTGCTGGCAATGCCGGCGGACACCAACCCTGCAGGCGATATCTTCGGTGGCTGGCTGATGTCCCAGGTGGATGTGGCAGGAAGCATCATAGCCGTCCAGGTGGCACAGGGGCGCGTGGTCACGGTGGCGGTCAACGAGTTCCAGTTCAAATCGGCGGTACAGGTGGGCGACCTGGTGAGTTGCTACGCGCAGTTGGAACGCAGGGGGCGCACCTCTGTACAGGTCAAGGTGGAGGTCTACGCCGAACGTGACCGCGACCCGGGTTCCATACACTTTGTCGCAGAAGCGATCATCACCTATGTCGCGGTGGATGAAAATTCTAAACCCAAGGAGCTTCCTGAGCTAGTATTAGAAGATTAGCACTTTAAAAGTGCGGTAAGAAATAAGATCGACCTGGAGGGTTTGAGGCATGTTTGAGGCAGCGAAACTTGGGCGCAAGGTCAGCAAGAGCTCTTACAAGGAGCAGGTTCCCGAACTGAGGGCGCAACTGCTCGAAGTGCAGCGGGAATTGATGGGTACCAACACCCCGGTGATCATCATCATCTCCGGTGTTGAGGGTGCCGGCAAAGGGGAAGTGGTCAACCGGCTCAACGAGTGGCTGGATACCCGTGGCCTGCAGACATTCGCCTTCTGGGACCAGAGTGACGAAGAGCGTGAACGTCCCCGCTACTGGAAATTCTGGCGTTCCCTTCCACCCCGCGGCGAGATGTCGATCCTGTTCGGCGCCTGGTACATGGACCCCATTCAACACCGCATGAACGACCGCTGCAGCGATGCTGACATGGATGCCGAGTTGAACCGCATTGCCGATTTCGAGCGCATGCTGACCGAAGACGGTGCGCTGATCATCAAGTTCTGGTTCCACCTGCCGGCGGACGAGCAGAAACAGCGTCTGAAAAAGCTCAAGCGTGATGACAAGAGCCGCTGGAAGATGAATCCCAAGAAGGGACAGTTTGCAGAGCACTACGAGCAGTTCGAGCGTATCTCCGAACGCATCATCCGTCATACCGATTCCGGCATCGCCCCCTGGTACCTGATCGAGGCCACCGACGAGCGCTACCGCGATCTGACAGTGGGACGCACCCTCCTCCAGTCCATCCGCAGCCGGTTGGAATCACCCTACGTTGCGAGTGTTCACAGTGTCTCCCACGCCCCCAGTCTCCCCCAGGACGAGGAGGCGCTGGTCACCGTTCTCGACCATGTCGATCTTGGCCAGGCGATGGAGAAGAAGCTCTACAAGGCGGAACTGGAGCGACTTCAGGGTGAGCTCAACAAGCTGGCCTGGAAGGCCTACCAGAAAAAGCGTTCCTGCGTGCTGGTATTCGAGGGAGCCGATGCCGGCGGCAAAGGGGGGGCGATCCGCCGTGTAACCAACTCCATCGATTCGCGCCTCTACCGTACCATCCAGGTGGCAGCCCCCTCGGATGAAGAGAATGCACACCACTACCTCTGGCGCTTCTGGCGGCATATCCCCCGTAGTGGACGACTCTCGGTGTACGACCGCTCCTGGTACGGCCGCGTGCTGGTTGAACGTGTGGAGGGTTTTGCCACCGAGAACGAATGGCGGCGTGCCTACTCAGAGATAAACGAATTTGAAGAGCAGCTTGTCGAGAGCGGTATCATCGTCCTCAAGTTCTGGCTGCACATCAGCCCGGACGAGCAGCTCGCGCGGTTCAAGCATCGTGAAGAGGTACCCTACAAGCAGCACAAGATCACCGAAGAGGACTGGCGCAACCGCGAGAAGGCCGATGATTACAAGTACGCGGTCAACGAGATGGTGATTCGCACCAGCACGGAGTATGCCCCCTGGTACCTGATCCCTGGCGATGACAAGCCCTTTGCCCGCATCGAGGTGCTGAGAACTGTCTGCGAACGGATCAGCGAGGCCCTGAAGGACGATACGCCGGTCAATCCGTCACCCTGCAAGTCTGCCCACAACGTCTCCCTGATCCTGGAGAAGAAGGCGAAAAAGGTGGCTGAAGATAAACAGGCCGATATAGGGGATTAAGCCGGGGTAAACAGCCGCCCGAAGTTTTCGCCGGTGATGTTAGCGACCTCTTCGGCCGCCAGGCCCTTGAGCTCTGCCACGCACTCGGCGACGTGCACCACGTAGCCTGGCAGGTTGGGCTTGCCCCTGTGGGGTACGGGGGTGAGATAGGGGGCGTCGGTCTCCACCAGCAGGCGATCCATGGGCACCTTCTTAACCACCTCTCTCAGGTCATCCGCATTCTTGAAGGTGATGATGCCAGAGAAGGAGATGTAGAAACCCAGGTCGAGGGCCTGCTTCGCCATCTCCCAGTTTTCGGTAAAGCAGTGCATCACGCCACCCGCCTCCGAGGCGCCCTCCTCTTCCATGATCCGGATGGTATCCTCCCTGGCTGCCCGGGTATGGATGATCAGGGGTTTGTTGCTGAGTCGTGCTGCCTGTATATGACGGCGGAACCGGTCTCGCTGCCACTGCAGGTCACCTTCGCTGCGGAAGTAGTCCAAACCGGTCTCACCGATGGCTACATTCTTGGGATGCGCGGCCAGCGCCACCAGCTCTTCAGGCTCCGGTTCCCGGCGATCGCGATCGTTGGGGTGAACGCCCACGGAGACCGAGATATTGTCATAGGATTCCACCAGCTCCAGCATTGAGGGATAGCTTTCGAGGTCGATGGAGACGCAGAGAATATGGCCGACTCCGGCCTCTTCGGTCTTTTCCATCAGGTTGGCGAAGCTGTTGTCGAAATGGCCCAGGTCGAGCCTGTCGAGATGGCAGTGGGAATCTATTAACACGGGTTAACCTTGAGAATTGATCCTGACGTACAGGTATAAACTGATTACTGGTTGTAGAGCTGGCGACAGTGGGCGCGGGCTTCCATGGTGGCCTTGGTTTCAGACTCGCCACGGTCCAACAGCTTGCGGGTCATCTGTTTCTGGCAGTCATGGTAGTTGAGATAAGGCGGCGATACCTCGGAGCCGCAAGCGGTCAACGCAATGACAGGCAGCAGGATGAGTAACCTCGTCATGCCATCACCTGTCGTGCGATCACATCGTATGCGTGGGGCGCTCTGACTTGAGTGCACCAGCCAGGTAGGTTTCGATCTTGTTGCGTGCCATGCCGCCATCCTGGTCGCTGAACTGAACGCCGATACCGGCTGCGCGGTTGCCTTCGGAGCCCAGGGGAGTGACCCAGATGATTCTGCCTGCAACCGGTATACGCTCGGTCTCTTCCATCAGGGTCAGCAGCATGAAGACCTCGTCGCCGAGCTTGTACTTCTTGTTGGTCGGAATGAACAGACCGCCGTTTCTCACGAACTGCATGTAGGCGGCATAAAGTGCATTCTTGTCTTTGATTGTCAGCGACAGGATGCCCTGTCGGCCTGCAGGAGTACTCATACGCTGTTCAGATTCCCTCTATTTTCGTGCACAGGCCGCCCAGCCAAGGAGTATGCGCTCCAGGATCATCTGCGCGTTGAGCTGAGATCCCATGGTGCGCACAGACTCGTAGACGACGTCGAGAAGCTTGTAGAGCCTGATCAATTCTAACTCCCCAGCCAGACCTTGCAAGCGTTCCTTCTGGTCCGGGTTGACCAGGCTTGGCGGGGTTGCAGCGGTTTTGAGGCGCAGAATGTCGATGACCCAGCCGCATACCCATGGCAGGACCCGCGGCAGATCGAGTTTGCTCCAGCGCGAGGCGACCACTACCGGATCGAGCTTTCTGGCGTGAATATTGATGAACTCGTCGAGCATCGACTGGCGCGCCTGCAGGGTCTCGGGGTCTGCCATTTCGAGCGCCTTCATGGGGGCACCGGATGTCATATCGAGTAGCAGGCCCGGGTTGTCGATGCCCTGGTCTTTCAGCCAGGATTCGGCTGCAGAACGCTCGGGGGTGTGGAAAACAACCTGCTGGCAACGGCTTCTGATGGTGGCCGGCAGTCGTCCCGGGTTGGAGGTGATGAGGATCATCACGGTCCAGGGCACCGGCTCTTCAAGGGTCTTCAGCAGGCTGTTGGCCGCTGCCACGTTGAGGGCGTCTGCGGGTTCGAAGATGATGACCTTGAAGCCACCCGCCTGGGATGTGAAACCCTCTTTGCCGGTAAAGGCCCTCACGGTATCGATCCTGATCGCCTTGCCCGGCTCCTCCGGTTCGATCCGGGTGTAATCGGGGTGGGTCCCCGCCTGGAACAGGTGGCAGCCTTTACAGGCACCACAGGCCTCTCCCCGGTCTGAAGGCTGTTCACAGAGCAGTGATTGAGCGAGACGGATGGCGAACTGGTGCTTGCCCACTCCCTCTGCACCGGTCAGCAGCAGCGCATGGGGCAGCCGGCCGCTATTGCGGGCCGCCTGTAGCCGTTCCCAGATGGCCTGGTGCCAGGGGAAGGCGAGATCCGCGGATGCTCTCTCTTCAGGTTGGCTCATTTGCCGAGAAACTCTTCGATTGCCGTTCTGATGCGGGACTGGACCTGCTCCAGCTCCAGGGACGCGTCGATCACTTTAACACGCCCGGGTTGCTCTTCGGCGATTCTGAGATAAGCCGCGCGGACCCGTTCGAAGAAGTGCTGGGCCTCGACCTCGAAGCGGTCGGGCTCGGAGCGCTCACCGGCCCGTTTGAGCCCCTGCTCCACGGGAAGATCCAGCAGCAGGGTCAGATCGGGCCTGAGATCGCCCTGAACCCACTTTTCCAGCTCGGCGATATGCTGCCAGTCGATCCCGCGTCCACCGCCCTGGTAGGCATAGGAGGCATCGGTGAAGCGGTCGCACAGGACCCACTTGCCCTCTTCGATGGCTGGCACGATCTTGCCGGCGAGATGCTCTGCCCTGGCGGCGAACATCAGTAACAGCTCGGTGTCCTCTGACATGCCGGTGTGCTTGTGACCCAGCAGCAGTTCGCGGACCTCCTCGCCCAAGCCGGTACCACCGGGCTCACGGGTGAACACCACCTCGTGACCGGCATCAGTCAGCAACTTCTGTATGTAGTCGAGATTGGTGCTCTTTCCGGCACCCTCTCCACCTTCGACAGTTATGAACTTGCCACGCTCTATCGTCATCTCTTCCCGTTCTTGATTATTTTTTCAGCTGGTACTTCCTGACGGCTGCATTGTGCTCTTTCAGGGTATTGGAAAACTTGTGTCCACCTGAGCCGTCAGCAACGAAATAGAGGCTCTTGCCATCTGCCGGATGAAGTGCTGCATGGATGGCATCAGCCCCCGGCAGGCAGATCGGGGTCGGTGTCAGCCCCCTGTGCACGTAGGTATTGTAAGGGGTGTCCTCTTTCAGATCGCGGCGCCTGATATTGCCGTCGAAACGCTCTCCCATACCGTAGATCACGGTCGGGTCGGTCTGCAGTTTCATCCCTTTCCTCAGACGCCTGACGAAAACCCCGGCGATCTCGGCACGTTCGCTCGCGATGCCGGTCTCTTTTTCGATGATCGACGCCAGTATCAAGGCCTCGTAAGGTGTTTTGAGCGGCAGCTTCTCGGCACGACCTTCCCACTCGGCGGCCAGTCGCTTCTGCAACGCGTTGTAGGCCCGCTTCAGGAAATCGAGATCCGTGGTGCCACGGGGGAAATGGTAGGTGTCCGGCAGAAACCGCCCTTCGGGGTGCTCACCCTCGTGACCGAGGCGTTTCATGATCTCCTCGTCCGGCAACCCTTCCAGGGTGTGCTTGAGGAACTCGTTGGCCTGTATGGCTGAGAGCATCTGGCGGAAGCTCCAGCCCTCGACGATGGTAAGGGAGTACTGGGTCACCTTGCCTGAGACGAAAAGGGCAAGTAGATCCCGCGGGGTTGTGCCCTTGGCAATATGGTACTCACCCGCCTTTATCTTTGCTGCGCTGCCGTCCAGCCTGGCCATGATTCGCAGGTAGAGCGCGTTGCTGATCCAGCCCTTCTGGTCCAGTTCTCCCGCCAGGCCCTTGAATGACGTACCCGGTGTCAGGTTGTAGGTGGCACCTTCCGGGGGCAGATCGAGTGGTGTATCGGAAAACTCTCCGTAATCCATCATCAGCCAGGCCACGGCGAAGCTGATGGCAATGACGGTGATTCCAATTAGACGGTGCAGCATGGTTTCCTGTTCTTGGTCCTGAGGGGCCCTAAAAGCTGAATCCCTGCTCCATCACCTGGCTGACCAGTCGCCGGTCGATGGCAGAGATATCATAAGTCTGGCCTGAAACTTCTTTGACCGGCCAGATCCCAATCACTGAATTGGTGAGAAACAGTGCCTCCGCACCCCGCAAGGTGTCAAGGCTGATTTCTGCGGATGTGACGGACATTCCGAGAGCCGATGCCACATCGATCACCTTTTCCCGCATTACACCGGCAACACCGCAGCGCTCCAGGCTGGGGGTCATCAGCGCCCCCTTTGTGACCAGAAAGAGGTTGCTTATGGTCCCTTCGATCACATTGTCCTGCTCATCGAGCATCAGCCCCTCAGCGATATCGGGATCATCCCACTCGGCTCGGGCCATTACCTGTGGCAGCCTGTTGAGATGCTTCATGCCGGCAAACGAGGGGGCACTGGCCAATCTCGTGGTACAGAGACGGATTTTGACGCCCTCTGTCTGCCACTGCTCAGGCCGCTCAGGCCAGGCCGTACTGTAGACAATGCGACTGGGCGTTGGCTGTTGTGGTGGACAGTAACCCTGACCGCCCTCACCCCGGGTAATGATGATCTTGACCACGCATCGATCAGTCTCTTCAGAGACCCTGCGACACTCGGTCAGCAACTGTTCCTGGTCCGGGGTTGGAATGCCCAGGCGCTGGCAGCCGGTTTCGAGACGTGCCATATGCCCCTGCCAGAGACAGGGCATGCCCTGGATGACACTGATGGTTTCAAACAGGCCGTCACCATACTGAAGCCCCCTGTCGAGGACAGAAATACTATCAGCTGGTTTACCGTCGATTAACACGGCGTTGGCCCTGTTCCGGAAGAGATAAGTGGCAAGTGTCCCGTCCTAAAATACGTTGACGTTTTTTTACACAGCCAGCTGCCTCGGGCAGCTGGCTTTTTCATGCACTTGTTCAGGCGTTTGCATCCCCAGGCTCAAGTGCGGCCTGATACGGTTGTAGGCATCTATCGACTCTGCCACTAACCTGCGCAACTCTTCGAACGTCTTGCAGCGATAGATCAAAAATTCCTGCTTCAATATTCCATTTACCCGCTCTGCCAGGGCATTTTGATAACAATCATAACCATCGGTCATCGATGGCCTAATGCCATTTTCACGCAGCGCCTGCTGGTAGGGCTCTGAGCAATACTGTATGCCACGATCTGAGTGATGAACCAGCTCTTTGTGGGTTCTTCGGCATACTACCGATTGGCGTAATGCTTTAACCGTGCTGTGCGCTTTCAGGTCATGGCTCAGCTCATAACCCATGATTTTTCGAGAGTAGGCATCTGTCACTAGCGATAAATAATGGACTCCCTGCTCACTCTCAAGATAGGTAATGTCACTGACAAAGACTTGCTCCGCTCTACATATCTCCATATCTTTCAAAAGATTAGGGTGTTTTTTCATCCAATGACGGCTGTTTGTTGTTTTGGTATAGCTGCGCCGCGCTCTTATCAGCAAGTTGTGCTGACGCAGATAATCAAATAACCCATCACGACCGAGTTTGATTCCTAGCTCTTCAAATCGGGGCTTGAGCAAGTAATAGAGCTTGCGGGTTCCCAGCCGGGGAAGTCGCCGACGCAACTCCAGCACCAAGGCCATGACCGGCCTCAGATCCTCCTGTCTCTGGCGCTGACGCCTGATCCACTGGTAGACACTCTGGCGAGAGATCCCAAACAGCCGGCATGACCGGCTCAAACTCACCTTTCCTTCAGCTTGGGCTTTTCTCGCAGTTTGGATAAGTACTTTTTTCTCAGAGAGGCTCCGTACTGCTGATCCATAAGGTCAATCATCCCATTGAGAATCCAGTTTTTCGCCCGCTCATCCTCGAGTTCCCGCTCCAGGCGTTTGATCTTCTCAGCGGGGGTCTCTGTTGCTTTTGCCATAGGCAGCTCTCTTGGGGGGGACCAATCTAGTTTTCCATGCTTACGCAGCCACACCAATACGGTGCTTCGACCTTGGATACCATATAGCTTCTGGGCCTGCTTGTAGCTCATCTCGCCTTTTTCAACGCGATCAACAACCGACAATTTAAAGCCTAGCGGATAATCACGCTGGGTGCGCTTTCTTCTTGAGGGGGATTGCTTGTCCATCAATAAGTCCTCTGGTTGTAAACTTATTTCAGGACGGGACAAAGATAATAAAAAAGGCGGGGTAAACCCCGCCTTTCTTACCGTCAGTCGGTCACTCGTTTAAACACAAGGGATCCGTTGGTTCCCCCGAAACCGAAAGAGTTGGAAATAGCCACATCGATGGTCATCTCCCTGGCCGTGTTTGGAACGTAATCCAGATCACACTCAGGGTCCTGGTTCTCCAGGTTGATGGTGGGCGGTGCGGCCTGGTCACGAATGGCCAGCGCGGTGAATACCGCCTCGGCACCACCTGCCGCGCCGAGCATATGGCCGGTCATGGACTTGGTGGAGCTGACGCACAGCTTGTAGGCGTGATCACCGAAGGCGCGTTTCACACCCTGGGTTTCAGCGATGTCGCCTGCCGGGGTCGAGGTGCCGTGGGCATTGATGTAGTCGACCTGATCCTTGTTGATTCCGCCATCGTTGAGCGCCAGCTCCATGCACTCGCATGCACCTTCACCGTTCTCGGAGGGAGAAGTCATATGATAGGCATCGGAGTTCATGCCGACACCGGCGATCTCGGCGTAGATCTTGGCACCGCGTGCCTTGGCGCGCTCGTACTCTTCCAGAACCATGACGCCGGCACCATCACTGAGCACGAAACCGTCACGATCACGGTCCCATGGACGGCTCGCGCCCTGGGGATCGTCGTTGCGGGTCGAGAGTGCGCGGGCAGCGGCGAAGCCACCCAGTCCCACCGGTGAGGTAGCCATCTCGGCGCCACCGGCAACCATCACGTCGATGTAGCCGTGACGGATCATGCGCACGGCTTCACCGATATTGTGGGTGCCGGAGCTGCATGCGGAGACGATGGAGTAGTTAGGACCCTTCAGACCGTACTTGATCGAAAGGTTACCGGCCACCATGTTCACGATGTTCGCGGGTACGAAGAAGGGAGAGATCTTGCGCGGCCCCTTTTCGAGATAGGTGTGATAGCTGTTCTCGATACCGGTGATACCGCCAATACCGGAACCGATAGCCACGCCCATGCGCCGGCAGTTCTCTTCGGTGACTTCCAGACCAGCATCCTCGATAGCCTGGCAACCTGCAGCCATTCCGTAATGGATAAACTTATCCATCTTACGGGTGTCTTTCTTGGGGATGTACTGGGTGACATCGAAGTCATAGATGGGACCACCGAAATGGGTGGTGAATGGTTCGATGTCAAAATGGGTGATCGGCTGAATGCCACTCTTGCCTGCAAGAATGTTATCCCATGCCTCTTTCACGGTGTGACCCACAGGCGCGACCATGCCGAGCCCGGTCACTACAACCCTTCTTTCAGTCATGTAGGACCTACCCCCTTATTGGGATCAGATAAAGCGAAAGGCCGCAATCCGCCTGAATCAGTGGTTTGCGGCCTTGCTTGAATCGGTAAAAAGATCAGCTGCTGTGAGCGTTAACGTAGTCAACGGCCTGCTGAACAGTGGTGATCTTCTCAGCTTCCTCATCAGGAATTTCGGTTTCGAACTCTTCTTCAAGAGCCATTACCAGCTCGACGGTGTCCAGAGAGTCGGCACCCAGGTCATCGACGAAAGAGGCTTCCAGAGTTACCTCGTCTTCGGTAACACCCAGCTGCTCAACAACAATTTTCTTTACTCGTTCTTCAACAGAGCTCATCTTCTTTCTTTCCTCCGGATTTAGATAAGGTTCCCTGTGGGAACCGCTGGGGTATTGTATTAACAAACCCACAAAGTTAAAAGTCAAATTACACTTGCCACCTGCCGCTCAAAAAAGAAGCTATAAATTCTTTTATTTCAGCCAGTTAACAGTATATTTAAGTAAATCACTTCAACTAAGGAGAACCTCCTTAGCCCATAAACATGCCGCCATTTACGTGGATTGTCTCGCCGGTGATGTAATCGGCGCCACTCGAGGCGAGAAATACCACCGCGTTTGCAATCTCCTCGGGCTGACCCAGGCGGGCCAACGGGATGCTTCCGAGCAGTGCATTACGCTGCTCATCTGAAAGCTCCTTGGTCATGTCGGTGTCGATGAAACCGGGAGCCACTGCATTCACCGTGATACCACGGGAGCCGACTTCACGAGCAAGTGATTTGGTGAAGCCGATCATGCCCGCCTTGGCTGCGGAGTAGTTGGTCTGGCCGGGGTTGCCGGTGGAACCGACCACGGAAGCAATATTGATAATGCGCCCCTTGCGCGCTTTCATCATCGCCCTGAGGACAGCTTTCGAGAGTCGGTAGATAGAGGTGAGATTGGTCTCCATGATGTCTTCCCACTCATCGTCCTTCATCCGCATCAGCAGATTGTCACGGGTGATACCTGCATTGTTCACAAGCACACTGGGGGCGCTGCCGAACTCATCCTTGATGCTCTTCATCACCTCGTCGATGGACGCCTGGTCGGTGACATTGAGTTTCAGTCCCCTGCCCTTGATGTTCTGTTCGCTGAATCGTGCGCTGATCGCCTCTGCACCACCATCGGAGGTGGCGGTACCGATAACGGTTGCGCCCTGGGCTCCCAGTCCGAGGGCGATCGCCTGGCCGATACCACGGCTGGCGCCGGTTACGAGAACAATTTCATTTTCCAGCATCTTTGTCTCCAATGCTTTGGGTGTTGGGTTTGCCGGGTTCAGTATTTAACCAGCACTGAGCCCCAGGTGAAGCCGCCGCCGAACGCTTCCATCAACAGGGTCTCACCCCGCTTGATCCTGCCTTCGCGTACTGCCACGTCGAATGCAAGGGGTACGGATGCGGCCGAGGTATTGCCATGCTCATGCACGGTGACCACCACGTGATCCATGGACATGCGCAGCTTTCGGGCTGTCGCCTTGATGATCCTGATATTGGCCTGGTGGGGAATCAGCCAGTCGATGTCCGACTTCTCGAGGTTGTTCTTCTCGAGTGTCTCGTCGACGATGCGTCCCAGGGTGTTCACGGCCATCTTGAACACCTCGTTGCCTCGCATCTCGACGAAAGCAGCGTTTTCACGCACCTTGTCATAACCGTTGGAGACACCATCGGGCACATGCAGCAAGGAGGCGTAGTCGCCATCCGCATGCAGGTGTGTTGAGAGAATACCCGGTTCCTCGCTGGCCTCCAGCAGAACTGCCCCGGCACCGTCACCGAACAGTACGCAGGTGGTGCGGTCTTCCCAGTTGAGTATGCGGGAGAAAGTCTCGGCACCGACCACCAGTGCGCATTTCGCGCTGCCTGACTTGATGAAGTTGTCGGCAACGCCCATGGCGTAGACGAAGCCGGTACAGACTGCCTGTACATCGAAAGCCGCGCAGCCGTGAATATCCAGCCGGCTCTGCAGCAGGCAGGCCGTGCTTGGAAACACCTGGTCCGGGGTGGTGGTCGCCACAATGATCAGATCGACATCTTCAGGTTTTTTACCCGCAGCTTCGATGGCGCGGCGTGAAGCCTGTTCAGCAAGATCACATGTGGTTTCGCCGTCTACAGCGATATGGCGCTTCTCGATACCGGTGCGTTCCCGGATCCACTCATCCGAGGTGTCCACGATCTTCTCGAGATCATGATTGGTGACAACGTTATCGGGCAGATAACCACCGGTTCCGATAATACGGGAATAGATCACGCGCTGGCCCTTTTATCTAGTTGTGCTTCCACGCCGTGGGCAATTCTGTCCGGCACGTTGGTATGTACCGCTTTCTTGGCAATGCGGATGGCATTCTCGAATGCCAGTACGTCGGCACCACCGTGACTCTTGATCACGATTCCTCTCAGGCCAAGCAGACTGGCACCGTTATAACGGCGTGGATCTATTTTTTTTCTGAAACTGTTGATCACGGGCATGGCAACCATGGCTGCCAGCTTGGTCAGTATATTGCTTTTGAAACCCGCTTTTAGGAAGTGGCTCACCATTTTGGCGACGCCTTCTGCAGTCTTCAGTGCCACGTTGCCCACAAAGCCATCGGTCACCACGACGTCGACACCGCCCTTGTAGACGTCATCCCCCTCGACATAGCCGATGTAGTTCAGGGAGCATCCGCTGAGCAGGTCGTGGGCACCCTTGACCTGCTCGTTACCCTTGATCTCCTCCTGGCCGATATTCAGCAGGCCGATACGGGGCTCGGGCATTTCATCGTCGATGGAAGCGACCAGTTCACTGCCCATGACGGCAAACTGAAACAGGTGCTCGGCCGTGCAGTCCACATTGGCACCCAGGTCCAGAACCCAGGTGTGGCCTTCGATCGAGGGAATCGCTGTTGCGATGGCCGGGCGATCGACGTTGGGCAGCATTTTGAGGACAAATCGTGCGGTGGCCATCAGGGCCCCGGTGTTGCCGGCACTCACGCAGGCGTTGGCCTCGCCCTGTTTCACCAGGTCGATGGCAACACGCATGGAAGAGTCTTTCTTGCCGCGCAGGGCCTTTGAGGGCAGTTCGTCCATGCCAACCTCCTGGCTGGCGTGGCGGATCTGAAGCCGGTCGGAATCGGCCCCATCGAGATGTTGCCTGATGACCTCTTCTTTACCGACCAGGATGAGATCCACCTCGGAGTCCCTTTTCAGGAAGTCCAGCGCTGCGGGGACCACTACCTCTGCACCGAAGTCGCCACCCATGGCATCAAGGGCGATTGTGATTCTGTCAGACATCACGATCACCCCCAACCGTCAGGGGACAAGTTTTCGGCGCGTAAACGTATGACCGCCCCAAAAGGGACGGCCTTACAGTGCGATGTTTTCTAAAGCCCACGGTAATGGGAGAGTTACTCGCCTTTACCGCTGACCACTTTGCGGCCGCGGTAGAAACCGTCAGGGCTCACGTGGTGACGCAGGTGGGTCTCACCTGAAGTCGGATCGATAGAAAGTGTTTCACCCTTCAGTGAATCATGGGAACGACGCATGCCGCGACGTGAAGGGGTTTTTTTGCTCTGCTGGACCGCCATGGTTCTAGCTCCTGGTTTACCTAATACTCAATTCTCTGAATCTGTTTTCGTCTTCAGCCCGGCCAAAACCGCAAACGGGTTCTCGGCCTGCTCTGTCACGCTTTCCTGCTCTTCCACCGGGGGAGCCTCTGCGGTGTGGCTGATCGCCGCAATGCACGCTTCCGGGTCATGCATGGGTACCTGTGGGATGGCGAGGATCAGTTCCTCCTCTACCAGGTCCAGCAAACGGATCAGCCCCTCCTCCACCTGTACGGGCTCGACATCGTCCGGCAGGCGTTCAGCCTCCTCGGCGACTTCGATCACTCCCAGGTTGAGAGTTGCGTCCACTGCCAGTTGCATGCTTTCGAGGCAACGCTGGCACTCGAGTACCATGGTCGACCTCACAAATCCCTTGATACGGCTACGCCGCTTGTCGTCTCTTTCGAATCCGATGTCGAACTCTGCATCACCTTCCAGACGCTTCAGCATCGAGGCGAGACGTGGCAGATCAGCCAGTTCAACACGCCCCGAAAACCGTTTTTTCAGGTCGGCGGAGTGCCACGGATCCACAAATTCAGGTAAGCGTGACGACATAAGCGCGCAATGATATTACGAGACGCCCCAAACGTCAAAAAAAATGGAGCCCTTTCACAGGCTTAGGAAATGAAAATGAGACCGCCTCTTTCCGGGGGAGGAATTTGCTTCCATCCCCCGGAAATGCGGGTTAAACGGGCAGTGTCAGGGGCCCACCACGGCCAGCAGTACGCCGGCAGCCACCGCCGAACCGATCACACCGGCCACGTTGGGGCCCATGGCGTGCATCAGCAGGAAGTTGTGATGGTTCGCCTCCAGGCCGACCTTGTTGACCACGCGGGCCGCCATCGGCACTGCGGAGACACCTGCGGCACCGATCAGCGGGTTCACCTTGCCGCCAGAGAGCCTGTGCATCGCCTTGCCCATCAGGACGCCCGTTGCGGTGCCGATGCAGAACGCAACCGCACCCAGGCCGAGAATACCCAGGGTCTCGATAGTCAGGAACTTGTCCGCCGAGAGCTTGGAGCCCACCGCCAGGCCGAGGAAGATGGTGACGATGTTGATGATCTCGTTCTGGGCCGCACGGCTCAGGCGATCCACCACGCCGACCTCCTTCAGCAGGTTACCGAACATCAGCATACCGATCAGGGGGGCCGCAGAGGGCAGGAACATGATACACAGCACCAGCACGCTGAAGGGGAAGAAGATCTTCTCCAGCTTGCTTACCGTACGCAGCTGCGTCATCTCAACCTTGCGCTCTTCCTCGGTGGTCAGGGCCTTCATGATCGGCGGCTGGATAATCGGCACCAGCGCCATGTAGGAGTAGGCTGCAACCGCGATAGCACCCAGCAGGTCAGGCGCCAGACGCGAGGCGAGGAAGATCGCCGTCGGTCCGTCCGCACCGCCGATGATGGCAATTGCCGAGGCATCCGCCAGGGTGTACTCGATACCGGGCACCATGTTCAGGGCCAGGGCACCGAGCAGCGTGGCAAAGATGCCGAACTGCGCGGCCGCACCCAGGAACAGGGTCTTCGGCATGGCGATCAGGGCACTGAAGTCGGTCAGGGCACCCACACCCATGAAGATGAGCAGCGGGAAGATACCGGTTTCGATACCTACGGTGTAAACGTAACCCAGCAGACCATCCGGACCACCGATACCGGCCACGGGGATGTTAGTGAGAATGGCACCGAAGCCGATAGGCAGCAGAAGCAGCGGCTCGAACTTCTTGGCCACCGCCAGGTAGATCAGTCCACAGCCCACCAGCATCATCAGCAGCTGGCCCCATTCCATGTTGGCAATCCCCATGGATTGCCATAACGTTTCTAGACCTCCCATAAGCTCAGCCCAGCATCAGCAGGGTTTCGCCGACCTGAACAGCATCGCCCTCTTTCACGGTGATTGAGGAAACGGTGCCGCCATGGGGCGCCCGAACTTCAGTCTCCATCTTCATCGCTTCCATGATGAGGATGACATCGCCCTTGTTGACAGCCTGTCCCTCGGCGACCTTGATCTTGAACACGTTACCGGCCAGGGGGGCGGGAACGGGCTCTGCCTCGCCACCACAGGGATCGACAGGGGCAGCAGCCGGTGCAGCAGCTGCGGCTGGAGCTACATGCTGTACCTCACCGCCTGCAGAGACGACCACGTTGTAGGCTCTGCCATTGACGGAGACAGTGTATGCCTCGGGTTCACCGGCAGCAGCCTTGGCAGGTGCTGCAGCGGCTGGCGCAGGTTCAGGCTCAGTGCCGGGTGCAGGCTCGAAAGCATCCGGGTTGCCGCGGTTTTCGAGAAACTTCAGGCCGATCTGCGGGAACAGCGCATAGATCAGCACATCGTCTTCGACACTCTCCGCCAGTTGGATGCCCTTCTCCTTGGCAAGGCCTTCCAGCTCTTTGGTCAGGGAATCCATCTCGTCTTCGATCAGGTCAGCAGGACGGCAGGTGATCGGCTCGGATCCTTCGAGCACCTTGGCCTGCAGTTCCTCGTTTACCGGGGCCGGGGCAGCACCATATTCACCCTTGAGAACACCCGCGGTCTCCTTGGTGATGTTCTTGTAGCGCTCGCCCATCAGTACGTTGATAACCGCCTGGGTACCGACGATCTGGGAGGTGGGGGTCACCAGGGGGATGTAACCGAGGTCTTCACGTACCCGGGGAATCTCTTCCAGTACCGCATCCAACTTGTCCGAAGCACCCTGCTCGCGCAGTTGGTTCTCCATGTTGGTCAGCATGCCACCGGGGACCTGGGCCACCAGGATACGGGAGTCGATACCCTTCAGGGCGCCCTCGAACTTGGCGTACTTCTTACGTACGTCACGGAAGTAAGCGGCGATCTCTTCCAGCTTGTTGAGATTCAGGCCGGTATCGCGTTCTGTGCCTTCCATGATGGCAACCACGGACTCGGTCGCGGAGTGGCCATAGGTGTGGGACATGGAGGAGATCGAGGTGTCGAGCATATCGATGCCCGCCTCTGCCGCCTTCACATGGGTGGCGGTGCTCATGCCGGTGGTGGCGTGGGCATGCAGGGCGATTGGAACCTCTATCACCTCTTTCAGCTTACTGATCAGTTCGAAAGCCACGTAGGGTTTGAGCAGACCGGCCATATCCTTGATACAGATAGAGTGACTGCCCAGATCCTGCAGCTGTTTCGCCATATCGATCCAGTAGTCGATGTTGTGCACCGGGCTTACGGTGTAGGACATGGTGCCCTGAGCATGCGCCCCTGAATCCATCGCCGCCTTGATGGCGGTCTTGAAGTTGCGCAGGTCGTTCATCGCATCGAAGATGCGGAATACATCCATACCGTTCTCGGTGGCGCGATCGACGAAGCGGCGAACCACGTCATCGGCGTAGTGTCGATAGCCAAGGATGTTCTGGGCACGGAACAGCATCTGCTGCTTGGTGTTGGGCATTGCGGCCTTCAACTGGCGCAGACGCTCCCAGGGATCTTCCCCGAGGTAACGGATGCAGCTGTCGAAAGTTGCACCACCCCAGGTCTCGAGGGACCAGTACCCTATTTTATCCAGTTCAGCAGCAATGGGCAGCATATCTTCGATACGCATGCGGGTCGCAAGCAGTGACTGGTGACCGTCACGCAGTACCAGTTCTGTAATTCCTAGTGGTTTTCGATCGCTCATAGATTCGCTTCTTAATTGTTACGCGCTGTTGGCGCGGGACTCCCGCTATTCGTGGTTGATACGAAGCAGACGGGGATTATTTCGACCTGTAGCGGCTTATGGCCGCCGAGATCACGGCGATGAGATCATCATCTTCAGTTGCTGCCTTGGGTGTTGCAGCATTTGAGGTTGGGGCCTCGGTGACAACATCCCCTTCGATGGCCTTGGCCAACCGGGACATGCCGTTCATGATAAAGACCAGTAATGTCAGGAAGATGAAAACGCTCCCCATGCCGAGAAGCATCAGATTCACACCTTCCACAAGTAGGTCAGATATAGGCATACACTCTATCTCCTGGCCCGAAACGATGGTGGTTAACCAAAAAATTTATACAGCGATAAAACGGAGTTTTGCTCCGGGCAGCTTTTTTTATTGGTTTTAGCGACTACTTGTCAAGTTGCGGCAGAACAGCATTTTTAATAACTCCTTGTTATTCTTTGTGTATTGTTTCCACGGATACTTTGTATTTAATTTATCAATACTTTTGGGAGATCATTTGCATTTACTTTTGGATAGACGTCCTTTTAATCACACCGATCAGATCGGGGCTGAAACTTCATTTTGAATCCCTGTTTTGGACACGGCCCCGTGATCCTTTTCTGGTAGAATCACCACCGTTTCAGTTGCGCTGAAATACACACAAACCCAACGACAAGAAACCTGCGAAGAAAATGTCCGATAACAAGCCAGAAATCATCCTGGGATCCACCTCTCCTTTCAGAAAATCCCTGTTGGGAAAACTGGGGATCGCATTCACCACGGCAAAGCCGGATATCGATGAATCCCGCAAGAACAGAGAGACCCCCCAGGACCTGGTGACACGACTTGCGGAAGAGAAGGCCCGGGCTGTCGCCCCGGACCATCCCGACAGCCTCGTCATCGGCTCGGACCAGGTTGCCTGCAGCGAGGGACATGTTCTCGGCAAACCCGGAAGCCGTGAAAACGCCATCGCGCAACTCGAGTCCGCATCAGGGAAAATCGTCACCTTCTATACCGGGCTCTGCCTGCTCAATACCGCAACTGGCACGGCACAAGTCGCCTGTGAACCGTTCCATGTCCATTTCAAGGCGCTATCGAGAGGCCAGATAGAGCGCTACCTGGATGCAGAAGAGCCCTATAACTGTGCTGGAAGTTTCAAATCGGAAGCCCTGGGCATTTCACTGTTTGAACGTCTTGAGGGTGATGATCCCAACACCCTGGTCGGTCTCCCCCTGATCAGGCTGGTCGAATTTCTCGGTAACGAGGGTGTTCAGGTTCCCTGAGGAGCAGGTCAACCGGTTTACAGGCTAAACGGGCACAGGGCGAACACTTATAATTAAAGTACATCGGCAAGCGCAGGACTAACCCAGGTGTTGAGCAGCACACTACAGAAGAGTATCGATCAGCAGCGCAAGGCGCTTGAGGAGATGGTCGGCCCGGTCATCAGGAGCATTGCCGCTGACTGCAGTAACGCCTGGCCTGAAAGAGAGGCACTTAACCGGGTACTGGAAGAGAGGGTCAAGGATCTCTCGTATGTCGCCTATCTCTATGTGCTGGGCACCGATGGCATTCAGATCTGTGACAACGTCAACAAGAACGGTCGATTCATCGAGCACTTCGGCCGTGACCGTTCGGGACGCCCTTATCTCAATACGGTGGTGCCGGCCGTCGACTACTGGTTGTCAGACGGCTACATCAGCCTGCTGTCCGGAAGACCCAGCATCACGGCCATCCAGGTTATCCGCAAAGAGGGAAAGGTCGTCGGTTACCTGGGTGCCGATTTCGACCTTCGTGACCTGCCCCTCACACAGGTGCTGTACGAAGAGCCTGGACAGTGGCGCCAGATCAAGGGGGACCCTGCGATTCGCAGTCTCCTGTTTCAGCAGACAAGGGCCAAGAGTCTCCTCGATGACCATATCGACGAGGTGACCTCCATTCTTACCGAACTCTATACCCAGCGGGGTGTGTTCCACGGCAAGCTGCTCTTCTCCAGCAGCCGGGCGACCCTGTGGCTGGTGGAGGACCCTTACAGCTACCGAATCCTCGAGATGGAGGCGCTGATCGATCCCGATATCTGCTTCGCCTACCCGATACGTCCCTATCCTGAACGGGCCGTGGTCCCCCAGGAGAGAATCAAGGATATTTTCGACGGCTTCAAGAAACTCCGCTTTGCCGATGAGACGATCTACCTGCGCTCCGGTTCACTGAACATATTCAACGGCCTGGTGGCCTTGAATTTCTCCTGTGATGGATCGCACTACCTGAGATGGGACGAATTCCTGAATCCCGATCACCCCTTCTGGGAAGGGAACATCGACTCCACCAGTCGTCCCGCCATTGATGAAGAGAGCTAGTGGTCCACTAGCGGTGCTCTTCTTCCCTGAGCTGCTCGAGCTTTAAGAGTACCGTGCGGGCCCGTTTGATCTTGGCGTGGATCTCGTCATTATCCGGGGAGAGCTGAATGGCTGATTCCCAGGCCATGATGGCCGCTTCCAGGTGCTCCTCCCGGTAGAGACGTTCTGCAACCTTGTCCAGCTCTGCCAGCTGCCTGTCGGCCTGGGCCTGCATGTCCACCAGCTGCTCCTTCAGCGCCTCGTTCCCGGGATCCAGGTTGATCGCCCCTTTCATGGTGGCCAATGCCCCCACCAGGTTGCCGGTATCGGACAATTCAGCCGCCTGCTCGGACAACTGCCTCGCCTGCTCCGCCTTGGTCATCGCCGCCCTGGTTCTCCTTTTCTTCTGGCGCTTGGCCTCCTGCCGCTTCTCCTGTTGCCTGATCATGGCGTAGAGCGCATCTGTCTGGGAGCCCGGCTCTATCTTCCTGGCCAGCTCCAGGCAGCCTTTGGCCAGCCGCACCCTCTTCTCGAGGTGGAAACTGCCGCAGGCGAGCAGATCGCCCACTTTCCCCTCCAGTTCCCCCTTCCAGACGATCAGGCGTGAATTGGTGAAATAGCTTTCGCGACGGGCCTTGTTGAGTTTTTCCAGGATGGGGATCTTGTTGAACAGGGCACTGGCCTCGTAGATGAGTATCTGGTCCTCGAGAACCCTCTCCCTGTCGTGCCAATCATTGCGGGCCTTTATGAGCGCCTCGCCTACAGGTCCATTGTCGGGGTGATCTTTTCGCGATCTTTCGAGTAGTGCGATCGCCTCTGTCCATCGACCCTCCTTGATCAACAGCCTGGCGCTATCGACTGCCTGCCCGGGTGGAAGCACCTCAGTGGCTTCCTCCCTGACCTGCCCGGGCTGGCATGCCGTCAGAAGCACCAGGCAGAGCGGCAGGCTCCAGGCAGGCCATCTCATGGTGTCTCCTCCCCGGGCAGGATCGCCTCGAGATGGGATGTGATGAGTTGGCGTTGACCGAATCCGCTCAGTTCCATTTCAAACAGCTCGACATTTCTGCTGCGCCCCTTGACCGTGACGCTGTCTCTGCGAACGAGCGATGCCGTCTCGCCCACAGCCGGTTGCACCGCGGTCTCCCTGGTCAGGAGGATTTTGTGGGGTTCGCACAGATCACAGATCCGCGAGGCCACGTTGACCACATCACCAACCACGGTGTACTGCATGCGCTGCTCGCTTCCGAGGTTTCCCGCCAGCACCGAGCCGCTGTTGATACCGACCCGGAAAGAGACCGTGGGCAGCCCCGCCGCTTTTCGCTGGCTGCTGATCCGCTGTGCGATCTCCTGGATCAGCGTGCCGCAGGTCACGGCGTGGAGGGCATGCATCTCGTCCGGCTCCGGCACACCGAAGAGGATCATCACGCAGTCACCGATGAACTTGTCCACGGTCCCGCCGCAGCTGCTGCCGGCGAGGGCAAAATAGCTGAAGTAGTGGTTGAGAAGTGCCATCAGCTCTTCGGGTGGGAGTTTTTCTGACAGTTCGGTGAAGCCGACGATGTCGCAAAACAGCACACTACCCGTTGTGGTTGCACCACCCAGGGCCATCGACTCGGCATCCGCACCGAGCAGTTTTTGCGCGACATTGGGAGAAACATAGCGGTAGAGCGCCTCCTCTACCACGCGTTTCTCCTTCAGTCCCGCGGCCATGTTCTGAAAAATATCGAGTACCCTGCCGATCTCATCATCGCGGTTTTCTGCCACGAAATGGACTGACTGGCCATTGTGGATCGCCTCGCCCGCTTCGACGAGCTTGTAGATGGGTCGACACAGCCTGTGGGCCAACGGAATCGCCAGCAGTACACCCAGAACGATCAATCCCAACGTCGTTGCTATCAACGCGTTGACAAGACGTGCCAGGTCCTGCTCGAACGGTGCCCTGTCCAGGCTCACCATGACATAGCCTGCAACCACATCCCTGAAACGCACTTCACTGCCATAAGAGACTGCGGTTGTTCCCCCGGAACTCCAGGCCATACCCCCGGTCATCATATTGTTGAACAGGGGGTGTGCGTTGAGATCCGGTGAATGCTCTTCGAACGGGGAGAGACCGGCATCCACCCGTACATTGCCTTCCCTGTCGAACACCTGCATACCGATGATCAGCGGAATCTTCTCCTGCTGGGTGACCAGTACCTTGAGGGCGAGGTCGTCACCGGCCAGGAGCGGTTCACTGGCGGAGCTCGCCAGCTGGGATACCATCATGATTCCCATCTGTTCACTCTGCCGCTGAAATGCCGCCTCCTCCTGGTTGATCAGGAACCAGGCCAGCATTCCCATGACGATAACCACCAGTGCTGCAATGCTCAGAGACCATTTCAGGGCGAGAGGCAACGAAGTGCCTGCCGTGCGTCCGGCTGGATTATCAATCGCCTGGGCCGTCAGTTTCTGCATCCTGGTGTCATCGCAAGCTGTCCATCCGGGTTTCTAGCAGTCCCGGATTCGTTTTGGGGATCTATAGATATAGAGAGTCCCCTATTCTAACAGCAGCGGGAGATCGGAGGCACGAATCGATTCCCTGTTTTTTCCGGGTATTAGAAGGGGGAAAAAGTGCCTAAAATTGGGATTTAGACGATTCCACGAGGGTGAAAACGATGATTTCCCGATGGCCCATATTCCTGATTCCTTTGCTTTTCCCCCTCTTTGTGACCGCTGCGGATGAAGAACATCCTGTCAACATCACCGCCGCGCGCCCATTCGTCGAGGTTGAGATCGATGGCAGGTCTCTGCGCATCCAGCGCAACCAGGATACGGAAAACATGGTGGATCTCGATTTTGCCCTCACCTCCAGGGCCTGCCCCCCTTTCTGTGTCCAGCCCATGCACCTCGGTGCCGGTGTCGAAACGATCGGTGAACTCGAGATGATCGACTACATACAGCGCATGTCCGGTGGGGATGACTCCATCTTGATCATCGACTCCCGCACCGGTGAGTGGCTGGCGAAGGGAATGATACCGGGCGCGATCAACATCCCCTGGTCGGAGCTGAGTTCGAAAACGGCAGCAGGCAGGGATATTGCCGAGACCCTGGAGTTCCAGCTCGGTGCCTCCTTCACGGATGACCTGTGGAATTTCGAAAACGCGAAAACCCTGGTGCTCTACTGCAACGGCCCCTGGTGTGGCCAGTCACCCACCTCCATCCGCACCCTGCTCGCCCTGGGCTATCCGCCCACCAAGCTCAAGTGGTATCGCATGGGCATGCAGGGGTGGAAAATGCTGGGCCTGACCACGGTATCGCCTGATGAGGATTGATCAGGTTGCGGCGTTCATCACGCCGAGCAGCTGAAGAAAACCCACCGTGATCTTCGCGGTGACCCCCCACAACAGCTCGTCATCGTATCGCTCGTAGTAGTGAACCGGCATCGACACATCGAAGCCGTGCAGGTGTCTCTGGTTGACCCGCCGGTTTTGAGGTTCTGCAAGCCAGCGTAGCGGTATGCTGAACACCCTGCTGACCTCGGTTGGGTCCAATCTGAATGTCAGTGGCCAGTTGATTTCGGCGACCACCGGCGTCACCAGGTAGTTGCTCACGGTCCGGTAACTGCTCAGCTGGCCGAGCACCGTGATATCCCTCTCCTCCAGTCCGATCTCCTCGTGGGCCTCCCTGAGGGCTGCGGCAGTCTCATCGGCATCATGGGGGTCCACCCGTCCCCCGGGGAAGGCGACCTGGCCACTATGCCTGTCATCCTCATTGTGAGAGCGCCGGATGAACAGGAGTTTCCACTCCTCGTCCCGGTAAAGCGGCAGCAGAACCGCGGCCGCTCTTGGCGGTGTGGAGAAGTAACCATCGGGATAGGGGTCCGCGAGCGGGGTTCCCCGCGCCATTGCCAGGCGCTTGCGTATTGTCTCCGTGTTCAGGTCGTCGACAATCATCCCTTCATCTCGCAGGCCAGTTCACCCAGCCGTTTCACTGCCCTCTCCCTCTCCTGGCTCGTCAGGTTTGCGTAGCTCAGACGGATATGGTGGTGGTACTTCTCCGTCGCTGAGAACAGATTGCCGGATGCGATACCGATGCCCTCCTCCAGGGCCCTGGAGGTCAACACCTCCGCATCGATGCTATCCGGCAGCTCCAGCCAGAGCAGGTAGCCACCCTGGGGACAGCTGACGCGTGATCCTTCTGGAAAGAAAGACTTTATCCACTCCAGCATCCTGTCCCTCCCCTGGCGGTACTCCGTTCGCATCCGTTTCAGATGGCGATCATAGCCTCCGCGGGCTATAAAGTCTGCCAGTGCCAGCTGGGGGAGTGTCGCGGTTCCCATGCTGGAGACATACTTCATGCGCATCACATCCTGCAGGTATCTTCCTGGGGCGACCCAGCCCACCCTCAGCCCGGGCGCCAGGGTTTTGGAGAAGGATGAACAGAGGAGTACCCTTCCCTCGCTGTCGAATGACTTGATACTCCTTGGTCGTGGCCTGTCATAGGCGAGATCGCCGTAGATATCGTCCTCGATCAACGGCACATCGTAACGCTTGAGCAGTTCAAGCAGTGCCGGCTTGTTCTCATCCGGCATGGAGTAACCCAGGGGATTATTGAAGGTCGGTGTCAGCAGGCAGACCTTCACCGGCCATTTCTCCAGTGCAAGCTCCATCGCATCGAGGCTGATACCGGTCTTCGGGTCCGTCGGCATCTCCAGCGCCTTGAGTCCATTGGCCTCGATCACCTGCAGGGAGCCGTAAAAACTGGGCGAATCGATAATCACCGTGTCACCAGGTTCTGTGAGTGCGCGCAGGCTGCTCGAGAGGGCTTCAAGACAGCCGGAAGTGATTACGATCTCATCCGGCGAGAGGCCGCAGCCTGAGTCCATCGAGATACGTGCAATCTGCTGGCGCAGTTCTTCACAGCCAAAGATGTAGTCGTACGAGAGGCCGCGTTCATCACCACGCCTGATCAGGGACGCCAGGGAGCGGTTGAGAGGCTTGAGAGTGGGTGCACTGACATTGGGCGTCGCCCGTCCCAGGTAGGTCACCCCCGGCTCTTCGCGCCGGAACAGTACGTTGAGCACCTTCAGCCACTTGCTGATCTTTTGGGGTTGAAGGGAGAAGCGTGGAATTCTCGGGGGAGACGGTGGAGTGGGATCGGGTACCTCCCGCACGTAGTGACCGGACTTGAGCTTCGCCTCCACCACGCCCTGGGCTTCGAGCAGGTAAAAAGCCTCCTGTACCGTTGAGATACTCAGTACGTACTGTCGACTCAGCGCCCTGATGGAGGGAAGCTTCTCTCCCGCCTGAAAGGCACCGGACTGTATCTGCCGCTTGAGCCTGGCCGCCAGCTTTTCATATTTTTTCATCACAGCACCCGATAACCAGTACAGATTCCCTTAAAAATAACCAGTACAGCTAGTATGTTACGCATTCTGTACTGGTTTAGTTTCCATTTATCTATATCTGTAACGTTTTCAGTATAGGGGATAACGTCTGGGGTAGACAAACCACTACCCGGGACCAGGACAATGCAAGGCGGGAAATTTCCATCAACGAGTTTCAGAAACTTCATGCAGGAGATGCGACTCTGGCTGATGCGTTACCGGCAGAGAAAAGAGCTGCTGCAGTTGGAAGAGCATATACTGAAGGATATCGGTATCAGCAGATGCGAAGCGCTGAATGAGGCGAGGAAACCTTTCTGGCGTGATTGACCTGCTGTCAACCTTTACAGAGTAATCATTTACACAAAAAATAAACTGCAGGATGCTCTCTTCTGTCCGGCATGTCTGAATCACACAGCAGGCCGGATTGATAAGAACCACTTGAACCATCTGAAACGGAAGAATAAAGAATGAAACTGAAATGGTTAGTAATGGCTGCAGCCGTCGCCCTGGCTGGTTGTAGCGAAGAGGCAAAAGAAGATATGTCGGATGCCGCAGAGCATGCCAAGGCGGCAGCGAAAAGCGTGGGTGAAGCCGTCTCCAAGTCCGGCGAAGAGATAAGTGAAAAGCTCGAGGAGATGAACAGGGAGGCTGCCGAGGCCGAAGAGAAGGCCGAGGTGAAAACTGCGAGCGGCACTGTTGAGCTGGGAGAGGATGGACTGCCGAAACCGGCGGAATACAGTTTCGACGAGGTCAAGCAGAAGCTGTCGGAGGCGAAGGACACGGTGATGGAGAAGGTGGAATCGATCTCCAGCGAGTCGGACAAGTAGACGCCCGCACCTGACCGACCGATCCATGCCTGACCATACCCCGTTTATCAAGACGGTCCAGCAAAGGGAGATCGCCTATCAACACCTGGACGGCAACCGTCCGGGTGTGATCTTTCTGGGTGGCTTCATGTCCGACATGACAGGGACCAAGGCGCTTGCGCTCGAGTCATGGTGCAGGGAGAGAGGCAGGGAATTCACACGCTTCGACTACTCCGGTCACGGTCGCTCTTCCGGCGCCTTCGAATCAGGCTCAATTGGCGCCTGGCTGGAGGACGCCTTGGCGGTCTTCGACCAGGTGACGAACGGACCCCAGCTGCTCGTCGGGTCCAGCATGGGTGGCTGGATATCCCTGCTGCTCGCCCTGAAGCGTGCCTCCAGGGTATCGGGCGTCGTCACCATTGCCTGTGCAACGGACTTCACCGAGAGACTGCTTCGCCCTGCACTATCCGGTGCCCAACTGGAGAGCCTGGGGCAAAATGGCTATGCGGAGCTGCCGTCGAGTTACAGCGAGCAGCCCTATCGGATTGGTGAAAACCTGCTGAGCGATGGCCATCGTCATCTCCTGCTCGGCGCACCTATCCCTATCCACTGCCCTGTTCGGATGCTGCACGGGCTGGATGACGAGGATGTACCCTGGCACATATCGGAAGAGACGCTCCAGCAGCTCAAGAGTGATAACAAGGAACTGATTCTGATCGAGAACGGAGACCACCGCCTGTCGAAGCCGCGGGAACTCGAGAGGGTTTTCGGCTCAGTGGCCGAACTGCTCGATCAGGCCGCCTCCGGAATCACGTAGAGCAGCACCGCAAAGAAGTGAAAGATACTCCCTGCCAGCACAAACAGGTGCCATACCGCGTGGTGATAGGCCAGCGACCGCCAGACATAGAAGATCACGCCCAGGGAGTAACAGAGCCCGCCAACCAGCAGTAGCACCAGTCCGCCGGTATCGACCCTGGACAGCATCGGCTCGATGGCAATCACCACCAGCCACCCCAGGCCAAGATAGAGAGCGATGGAGAGTCGGCGATAGCGCTTGCGCATGACCAGTTCCATCACCACACCGGCGATGGCTATCCCCCATACGAGACCGAACAGGGTCCAGCCCCAGCCCCCCCTCAGGTTGACCAGAGTGAAGGGTGTGTAGGTGCCGGCAATGAGTACGAAAATTGCCGCATGATCGATCTGCCGGAGTATCCGTTTTGCCCTCGGCAGGGGAATCCCGTGGTAGAGGGTCGACGAGGTGTAGAGCAGAATCAGCGTGGCTCCGTAGATACTGCAGCTGGTGATGTGCCAGACGTCACCGTAGAGCGTGGAGAAGGCCACCAGAATGGCCAGGCCGGCAATACTGAGCAGTGCGCCGACGCCGTGGGTGATGGTATGGGCGATCTCCTCGCCCAGACTGTACCGTGCAGTGCTTGTCGTGACATCCATACCGGCCACCCCGATCAGATATGCTGTATTGCACAAGTCTCGATCAGAACGGCAGAAAAGTCCACCGCTGTTTCAGTCGGAAGAGCCCGGTATGCCGTCGATGTAGCGATCCCTCGCCTCCTTGGCGCGGGTGAAGATCTCCAGCAGCCTCTCTCCGTCCCCTTGCCGGATAACGGATGCCAGATCGCTCATCTCGTTGATGTAGAGTTCCATCATCTCGCTGAGAGCGACGCGGTTAGCGACACAGATATCGCGCCACATGACCGGGTTCGAAGAGGCGATGCGGGTGAAATCCCTGAAGCCGCCTGCCGCGTAGCGGAAAATCTCATCGTTCTCTTTCATGCGGGCCAGGGCGTCCACCAGGCTGAAGGCCAGCATGTGGGGGAGATGGGAGGTGGCTGCGAGCACCTCGTCATGGTGCGCCACGCTCATTCTGGTGACTTCGGCACCACAGACCCGCCACATCGCTTCCACCTTGTCGATAGCCTCTGACGAAGTCTCGTCTGTTGGAGTCAGGATGATTCGGCGGTTTTGATAAAGTTCGGGGAAGGAGGCCTCTACCCCACTGTTTTCGGTACCGGCAATGGGATGCCCGGGCACAAAGCCCGCAGGAAGAAAGCCGAGGCCGGCCTGGCAATCCTCGATCACGCTGCGCTTGGCACTGCCCCCGTCGGTGATGATGGCATCTTTCCCCAGGTGACCCTTCATGGCGGAAAATGTACCGGCCATGGCGCCGAGAGGAACCGACAGGAATACCATGTCGGCACCCTCTACCGCCTCGCCGACATCGTGGGTATAGTGATTGATGACACCGAGCTCGACGGCCTTCTCCAGGTTTGCCTGGCCGCGGCCACAACCGACGACCTCGCCCACCTCACCGGACTGGCGCAGGGCCCTGGCGAGTGAACCACCGATCAGGCCTACCCCGATGACCGCAAGCCGGCGGATCATCATCTGCCGAGTACCTTTTTCATGGCGGCCAGGAATCGCGCGTTCTCCTCCGGCAGACCCACGGTGATGCGCAGGTGATTGGGTAGTCCGTAGTTGGCCACGGGTCGACCGATGCAGCCCTCGCGCAGCAGTGCCTGGTCCACCTCTTCCACCGGGCGTCCGACATCCACGGTGACGAAGTTGCCCACCGACGGGATATAGGAGAGCCCCAGCTCTGCAAAGCCGGCAATCAACTGCTCCATCCCCTCGCTGTTGACCTTGACGGACTGCTCAATGAAGTCCTGGTCCTCGAGTGCCGCAAGCGCTGCCACCTGGGCCATGCTGTTGACATTGAAAGGCTGGCGCACCCGGTTCAGCAGGTCGGCTATATCCGGGTGGGAAAGACCGTACCCGACGCGCTGTGATGCCAGGCCATAAGCCTTCGAAAACGTGCGGGTGACGATCAGGTTGGGATACTTCGAGAGCCACTGGCTCGCATCGGGGTACTCATCCTCGTCAACGTATTCGATGTAGGCCTCGTCCACCACCACGATGACGCTCTCCGGCACCGCGGCAATAAAGTTCTCGAGCTCTTCACCGTTCAGCCAGGTGCCGGTGGGGTTGTTCGGATTGGCGATCCAGACCACGCGGGTTTTTTCACCCACCATGTTGAGCATCGCCTCGAGATCGTGGCCATAGTTGTCCGCCGGCGCAATCTTGAGGGTTGCCCCGACTGCCTGGCTGCTGATGGGATAAACTGCAAAGGCATGCTGTGAGAAGAGCGACTCGTAGCCCGGAGAGAGAAATACGCGGGCGATCATGTCCAGCACATCGTTGGACCCGTTACCCAGGGTTATACAGCCGGCATCAATACCGTGCTTGGCAGCCAATGCCTTACAAAGCTCAAAGCCACCACCATCAGGATAGCGCGCGGCTTCGGGCAGCTCTGCCTGCATGGCAGCCTTCGCCTTCTCACTGCAGCCCAGGGGGTTTTCATTGGAGGCCAGCTTGACCGAATCGGTAATACCCAGTTCCCGCTCCAGTTCGGAGATGGGCTTGCCGGGTACGTAGGGTTTCAGGTTGGCAATGCCGGGAGCCGCGATATCGAGAAACCTGTTTTTCTGATCTGCCATGGTATTCATCTTTTAGATTGTTGTGATCCCTGTCGGGAGATCAATTTCCAATCAGCTGTTTATATAACAGCGTTGGGATAAGAGCCCAGGACTTTCAGCATGCGTGCCTCTTTTTCGAAGTCCTCGAGCGCCTGCTTAACGTCCGGGTCGTCCTGGTGTCCGTCAATATCGATGAAGAAGACATAATCCCAGTTGCCCTTGCGGGAGGGGCGGGACTCGATACGGGACATGCTGATGTTGTGATTGGCCAGTGGTGTCAGCAGAGAGCTCAGCCCGCCGGCCACATTGCGTGTGGCACACAGGAGCGTCGTCTTGTCCTCGCCGGTGGATAGCGCCTTCTGACGTCCGATGACCAGGAAACGGGTGGTATTGTCCGGTTCGTCTTCGATATTCCGCGCCAGCCCCTTGAGCTGGTAGATCTCGGCCGCCATCTCGCCGGCAATGGCAGCCGCATCGCTCTCCTCTCTTGCAAGCCTAGCCGCCTCGGCATTGCTGCCAACGGTGATCTGTTCTGCGTGGGGCAGATTGCGATCAAGCCAGAGACGGCACTGGGCCAGGGACTGTTGATGCGAGTAGACCCTTTTCACCGCCTTGAGATCCGGTGCCATGCTGAGCAGATGGTGATGGATACGCAGCATCACTTCACCGCAGATCTGCAGGGGGGAATTGAGGAACATATCGAGGGTGTGGTTGATCACGCCCTCGGTTGAATTCTCAACCGGTACCACACCGTAGTGAGCGATACCGGACTCCACCTCGCGAAAGATGTCGGAGATGGAGGCCATGGGAGCGGTGGTGACAGAGTGACCGAAATGCTTCAGGGCAGCCGCCTGGGTAAAGGTTCCTTCGGGGCCGAGAAAGGCGATCTTCATCGGCTGTTCCAGGGCCAGGCAGGCGGACATGATCTCGCGGAACAGTCGCGCCATCTCCTCGTCGCCCATCGGTCCCTGGTTGCGTTTCTGTACCGTCCTGAGAACAGCCGCCTCGCGATCGGGACGGTAGAAGAAGGCATCCTTGTCCTCCTCCAGCTTGATCCATGCAACCTCCTGGGCCGCGGCTGCCCGCTGGTTGATCAGGTCCTGGATCTGCTTGTCCAGCGAGTCGATCCGTTCGCGGATATCCTGGAGCTTGTCCTGGTCACTCATAGTCGTAGCACCTGTTACTCAGTCTTCCTTGGTGCAGCCCAGGCAGCGGACAGAGAGCACGCCATCGATGTCGGCGATGCGGTCCAGCGTGGCCTGGTCCGGCTCGTCGTTGACATCGAGCAGGGTCACGGCGATATCCTCGCGTGACTTGTTGAGCATGTCGATGATGTTGAGACCGCCCTCTGCCAGGTCGGTGGAGATCTGGCCCACCATGTTGGGCACATTGGAGTTGACCACCGCAATACGGTGACCGCCGTTTCGCGGCAGGTTGATCTCCGGGAAATTCACTGCGTTGGTGATGTTGCCGTTCTCCAGGTAATCGCTGACCTGGTCCGCCACCATGATGGCGCAGTTCTCCTCCGCCTCGGTGGTTGAAGCACCCAGGTGCGGCAGTGTGATACAGCGTGGATGGTCTTTCAGCAGGTTGCTGGGGAAATCGCAGACATAGGCGTAGAGATGGCCGCTGTCGAGCGCCTCGACCACCGCCTCGTCGTCGATAATGCCGTTGCGGGCGAAGTTGAGCAGCACACCGTTCTTCTTCATCAGCTTGAGACGCTCGGCATTGATCATGTGCTTGGTCGCTTCGATCAGCGGTACGTGAAAGGTGATGAAGTCGGACTTGGCGATCAGGTCATCCACGCTGAGGGCCTGATCCACGTCTGCAGAGAGCTGCCAGGCGGCCTTTACGGTAATGGTGGGATCGTAACCGATGACCTTCATACCGAGTGCGCGCGCGGCGTTGGCCACCCGCACACCGATGGCGCCGAGCCCCACGACACCGAGGGTGCGGCCGGGAAGCTCGAAGCCCACGTAATTCTTCTTGCCCTTCTCGACCTCTTTGTTGATCTCGCCGTCTTCACCCTCCAGGCCACGGGAGAAGTTCCAGGCCTGGCCGATGTTGCGGGCCGCCATCAGCATGCCGGCCAGTACCAGCTCTTTCACCGCGTTCGAGTTGGCACCCGGCGCGTTGAACACGGGGATACCCATCCCTGTCATCTTGTCGACCGGGATATTGTTGACACCGGCGCCGGCACGGCCGATCGCCTTCACCGTCTCGGGTATCTCCATGTCGTGCATCTTGTAGGAGCGCAGGAGAATGGCATCGGGATGGGTGATCTCCGAGGCGATCTCATATTTATCACGCGGCAGGCGGTCCAGCCCGGCAACTGAAATATTGTTCAGGGTCAGTACTTTATACATGACTCTTAACCTTCTCTTTGAATAGTTTATTGCGGGGAGGATGTCATTCGCACCCTCCCCCTTATTGTTCAACCGTTGCGCTTTTCGAAGTCGGCCATGAAGTCGACCAGGGCCTGAACACCTGCTTCGGGCATGGCGTTGTAGATACTCGCGCGCATACCGCCCACGGAGCGGTGACCCTTCAGGGTCTTGAGACCCGCCTCGGCGGCCTCGCTCAGAAAGGTGGCGTCCAGTTCGGCATCGGCCAGGGTGAACGGTACGTTCATCCAGGAGCGGCAGGCCGGGTCCACGGGGTTGTTGTAGAAGTCCGAGTTGTCGATCGCCTGGTACAGCGCACCGGCCTTGCGTTCGTTGACCTCGGCCATTGCAGTCAGACCGCCGTTGTTCTTGATCCACTTGAACACCAGGCCGGCCAGGTACCAGCCGTAGGTGGGCGGTGTGTTGTACATGGAGTCCGCACCGGCGTGGGTCTCGTAGTTGAACATGGTGGGCGTTCCATCCGCAGCACCACCGATCAGGTCTTCGCGGACGATGACCACGGTCAATCCGGCAGGCCCGATATTCTTCTGTGCACCGGCGTAGATGATGCCGTACCTGGAGACATCCACCGGACGGGAAATAATGGTGGACGAGAAGTCGGCCACCAGGGGTACATCACCGGTCTCCGGGACATAGGGGAACTCGATACCCTGGATGGTTTCATTCGGCGTGTAGTGTACGTAGGCCGCATCCCCATTGAGGCTCAGTGCATCCTGGGCTGGAACAGTGAACTGCCCGTCCGGAGAGGCGCCTGCGATATTCACATCACAGTAGCGCTTGGCCTCGGCAATGGCTTTCTTTGACCAGGAACCGGTATTGATATAGTCGGCGCCGGACTTACCCTTGAGCAGGTTCAGGGGGATCATGGCAAACTGGCTGGAAGCGCCACCCTGCAGAAACAGTACCTTGTAGTTGTCGGGAATCGCCATCAACTCACGCAGATCACTCTCTGCCTCGGAGGCGATTGACATGTACTCCTTGCCGCGGTGGCTCATCTCCATGACCGACATTCCGCTTCCGTGCCAGTCCAGGAGCTCTTCCTGTGCCTGCTTCAACACATCTTCGGGTAGCGCCGCCGGTCCGGCACTGAAGTTGTACACTCGGGACATTCTGCTTTCTCCAGCCTAAAAAAGTTTGCTTAGTTAAAAAGTCTCTTCAGCACACGGGGTCACCCGTCCACCGAAACGTTACTCCTCACCAGTGTCCGCCTCGACAGACGTCTCTTCTTCATCCCCTTCTTCATCGAGGGACTCTATTCGTTCAATACCGACCAGCTTCTCACCCTTGGAGAGCCTGATCATGGTCACGCCCTGGGTGCCACGTCCCATGACAGAGACATCGTCGACCCGGGTACGCACCAGGGTGCCTCCATCGGTGATGAGCATGATCTCGTCGCTATCGTCCACCAGCACGGCGCCCACCTGGTCACCGTTGCGGTCAGATGTCTTGATGGAGATCACGCCCATGCCGCCACGTCCCTTCACCGGGAACTGGCTCACCGGAGTACGCTTGCCGAAACCGTTCTCGGTGACGGTAAGCACGGTCTGGTCCTCTTCTGCGATGATCAGGGAGATCACCCGCTGCTCTTTCTCCAGCTTGACGCCGCGAACACCACAGGCAGTACGTCCCATGGGTCTCACCTTCCCCTCTTCGAAGCGGATCGCCTTGCCCGCGGAGGTAAACAGCATCACATCCTTGGTGCCATCGGTGATATCCACACCGACGAGCTGGTCGTCGTCGCGCAGATCCACGGCGATGATGCCGCTGGCCCTGGGGCGGGAGAAATCGGTCAGTCGTGTCTTCTTCACGGTACCACTGCTGGTGGCCATGAAAATGAACTTGTTCTCGTCGTATTCACGTACCGGCAGTACCGCGTTGATGCGTTCATCCTGCTCCAGCGGCAGCAGATTGACGATCGGCTTACCGCGTGCGTTGCGCCCTGCCTGGGGCAGTTCGTACACCTTGAGCCAGTAGACACGTCCACGGCTCGAGAAGCAGAGGATGGTGTCGTGGGTGTTGGCCACGAAGAGCTGGTCGACGAAATCCTCGTCCTTGGTGCTGGTGGCCGTCTTGCCCTTACCACCGCGACGCTGGGCCTGGTAGGTATCAAGGGTCTGGGCCTTGGCGTAACCCGCGTGGGAGAGTGTCACCACCACATCCTCTTCGGTGATGAGATCCTCCAGGGTCAGGTCCAGGCGGGTCTTGATAATCTCGGTGCGACGCTCGTCACCGTACTGATCCTGCATGGCGGTCAGCTCGTCCCGGATCACTTCCATAAGCCGTTCGGGGCTGGCAAGTATATCAAGCAGATACTTAATTTTCTCAAGTATCTCGCTGTATTCATTAAGTATTTTGTCCTGCTCAAGACCGGTTAGACGATGCAGTCTCAGATCCAGGATCGCCTGTGCCTGAGTCTCGGTGAGGCGGTAGCCCTTTTCGGTCAGACCGTAGCCAGGCTCCAGGTCCTGGGGCTTGGAGGCATCGGCACCGGCGCGCTCCAGCATCGACTCGACGGTTCCCGACTGCCAGTGTCGGGCCAGCAGCCCTTTCTTCGCCTCGGCAGGACTGGGCGCCGCCTTGATCAGCTCGATCACCTCGTCGATATTGGCCAGCGCGACCGCGAGACCTTCCAGCACATGGGCACGCTCCCGCGCCTTGCGCAGTTCGAACAGGGTGCGGCGGGTGACCACTTCACGACGATGGCGCAGAAAGTACTGCAGGATCTGCTTGAGATTGAGCAGGCGCGGCTGGCTGTCTACCAGGGCCACCATGTTGATGCCGAAAACGCTCTGCATCTGGGTGTGCTGGTAGAGGTTGTTGAGCACCACCTCGGCCACTTCGCCCCTGCGCAGTTCGATCACCACCCGCATGCCGTCCTTGTCGGACTCGTCACGCAGCTCGGTGATGCCCTCGATCCGCTTCTCCTTGACCAGCTCGGCAATCTTCTCGAGCATGCGCGCCTTGTTCACCTGGTAAGGAAGCTCGGTGACGATGATGCGCTGCTTGTTGTTTCTGTCGTCGGTTTCGATCTCGGTACGGGCCCGCATGTAGATGCGGCCGCGACCGGTGTGGTAGGCCTCGTGTATACCCCGTGCACCGTTGATGAAACCGGCGGTGGGGAAATCAGGCCCCGGAATATGATCCATCAGTTCATCGATGGTGATTTCCGGATTGTCGATCAGTGCCACGCAACCGTCGATCACCTCGGTCAGGTTGTGCGGCGGAATATTGGTCGCCATACCCACCGCGATACCGGCAGAGCCGTTGACCAGCAGGTTGGGTATACGTGCAGGGAGAACTGCAGGCTCGGATTCCGACTCGTCGTAGTTGGGCGTGAAGTCGACGGTCTCCTTGTCCAGGTCGTCCAGCATGCTGTGGGCGATCTTGGCCATGCGCACTTCGGTGTAACGCATGGCTGCAGGAGAATCACCATCGACGGAACCGAAGTTACCCTGCCCGTCCACCAGCATGTAGCGCATGGAGAAGGGCTGCGCCATGCGGACAATGGTGTCGTAAACCGCGGTATCACCATGGGGGTGGTATTTACCGATGACGTCACCGACCACGCGGGCCGATTTCTTGTAGGGCTTGTTCCAGTCGTTGCCCAGTTCATTCATCGCGTAGAGCACCCTGCGATGAACCGGTTTCATTCCATCCCGCACGTCCGGCAGCGCACGTCCGACGATGACGCTCATGGCGTAATCGAGGTAGGACTGCTGCATCTCGTCTTCGAGATTGACCGGCAAGACTTCTTTGGCGAATTCGGTCATAGTGTCACGTCTGTCCCTGCCACCCTGGCAGCTCTCTTTTAGTGGATACCGAAATTCCCGCTGATTACTGCAGTTTTCGGCTAATAGCTTTTATAAGCTGAAAATCATACCACATTTGGACAGGGTACCGCCTCAAAAAAAAGCCCGCTGAAATCGCATTTCAGGGGCTCTGAGCGAATTAAGACATCAAATCAGCCATCTTTTTCGCATCTGGCGAGAGGACAACCCCCTTTTCGGTGACAATTGCGTCCACCAGGCCTGCGGGGGTGACATCGAACACAGGATTCCAGGCAGGAACATCCGCTGCGCCAACCTGTTGACCACCGCAGCAGAGCACCTCCGCAGGGTCGCGGGATTCAATCGGTATATCGGCGCCACTGGCTAGGCTCATGTCGATGGTACTGGTCGGTGCGGCAACCATGACTTTCACGCCGTGATGCTTTGCAGCCACCGCCAGGCTGTAGGTGCCGATCTTGTTCGCCACGTCGCCGTTTCCGGCGATACGGTCAGATCCGACGATGATCCACCCCACCCCACCCTGGGCCATTCGACTCGCCGCGGCACCATCGGTGAGCAGGGTGACCGGGATGTTGTCCCTGGCCAGTTCCCAGGCGGTAAGACGGGACCCCTGCAACCAGGGACGCGTTTCGTCCGCATAGACCATGTCGAGCTTTCCTGCGGCATGGGCACTGCGTATCACCCCCAGTGCCGTGCCGTAGCCACCGGTGGCCAGGGCACCTGCATTGCAATGGGTGATAACGGCCGTTGGACCATCGATCAGTTCAGCCCCCAGATCTCCCATGCGTCGACAGGCGGCGATATCCTCTTTATGGATACGCTTAGCCTCTTCCAGAAGCAGTGGAACGGGATCCTCTCCCCCCATGTCGGTAATGAGCCGCTGCATGCGCTTCAGGGCCCAGAAGAGATTGACTGCGGTGGGGCGGGAATCGGCGAGTACCTTCAGAAGCGGGGGCATGCCCTCCTTCCAGTTGTCCTGCAATTCTGCATGGCAGCTGCGTGCTGCCAGGACCACGCCAAAAGCGGCGGTTATCCCGATGGCAGGCGCTCCCCGTACCACCATGTCGCGGATCGCCGTGGCAGTCTGTTCAGCACTCTGCAACTCCAGGTAACGCTCTTCACCCGGCAGAATACGCTGATCGAGAAGATAGAGCCGGTCGTTGTCCCAGACAATGGCATGGTCGGCATCGGCCTGGATATCGAGAGGTAATGCTTCCATCTTTTGTAAACCCGTGGCAAATTCGCACTATTCTACAGATGGCACAGTTCATTTGGGAGAAAAACCTCACGTTCAATCTGTTTTGAAGATTGTTTTACGGACCACCAGGAACTGGCGGTCAGAGAGAGGATCGGGGGATTGTTTTGGAAGAAGAAATAATACATGCGGACAGCCTGATTCATGCGCGCTGGGTGATTCCCGTGGCGCCGGACAACAGTGTGCTCGAAGGCTACAGTATCGCCGTGGAGCATGGCCGGATCATCGACATCCTCCCGACCGAGCAGGCGAGAGAGAGATACCGGGCCGAAACTGAACATGAGCTGGGCAGGCACGCCCTGATTCCCGGGCTTATCAATGCCCACACCCATGCCAGCATGAGCCTGCTGCGCGGATTGGCTGACGATCTGCCGTTGATGACCTGGCTGAACGACCATATCTGGCCTGCAGAGGGGCGCTGGGTCAACGAGGAGTTCATCGCTGACGGAACCCGGTTAGCCGTGGCCGAAATGCTCAAGGGCGGCACCACCTGCTTCAACGACATGTACTTCTTCCCCGATGTCACCGGCATGGTCAGTTCCGCTGCGGGCATGCGTGCAGTCATCGGGTTGATCCTGATCGACTTTCCCTCCGCCTGGGCAGGCAATGCCGATGAGTACCTGCATCGCGGTATTGAAGTCCACGACCAGTTCCGCAACAACCACCTGATCACCACCGCATTCGCCCCCCACGCGCCCTACTCTGTCTCCAATGCCCCCCTGGAACGGGTGCGCACACTGGCCGACGAGTTGGAGATACCGATCCACATGCACGTGCATGAAACAGCGGACGAGGTTAACCAGAGCCTTGAAAATTTCGGCTGCCGGCCACTGGAGAGACTTGCGGACCTGGGACTGGTCTCACCCTCCCTGGTGGCAGTTCACATGACCCAGCTGCAAGATGAAGAGATCGCACGTTTTGCCGAAAGCGGCGCCAGTGTCGTTCACTGCCCGGAGTCCAACCTGAAGCTGGCCTCGGGTTTCTGCCCCGTGGGCAAACTGATCGATGCCGGCATCAATGTCGCCATCGGAACAGATGGCGCCGCCAGCAACAATGACCTGGACATGTTCAGCGAGATGCGCACCGCAGCCCTGCTGGCCAAGGGTGTATCCGGCGACGCCAGCGTACTCCCCGCCGCCACTGCACTGCGCATGGCCACACTCAATGGTGCCATCGCCCTGGGGATCGCCGATGAAACCGGTTCGCTGGAAGTTGGAAAGGCGGCGGACATCACCGCGGTAGACCTGGGCTCCATGGACACCCAGCCCCTCTACCACCCGGTATCCCACCTGGTCTACGCCACCGGCAGGGACAAGGTGAGTGATGTCTGGGTGGCAGGCAAACAGGTGGTCAGCGGAGGCCAGCTGACGACCCTTAACCAGGATGAGATTCTCTCCAGGACCGGCGAATGGAACCGGAAGATCGGAGAGATCGATGAGCTCCTCGAATTCACCTGAAAGAACGAACTCGGACCATTCTGAACAGTCAAACTGAAACCGTACTTATTATATAGAGGTCAACACTGTGATTATGCGCCACCTGCTAGCACTCCTCGTTATGATTTCTGGAACCAACCTGGTCCTGGCTTCCGGTGTCGTCTCAACCGATGACTCACCCATTGTCATCTACAAGACAGATTACAGCTTCAGCGAGGCGAAAGAGAACCTCGAGATGGCGATAACCGACCGGGGCATGCTGATCAGCGGCACCTTGCACATCAGTGACATGCTTCAACGCACCGCCAAGGATACGGGACACGCCAAGCTCTACGAAAAGGCCGAATCCCTCGAGTTCTGCAGTGTGCTGATGTCCCACCAGATGTCCTCCGCTCACCCCGCCAATCTCTCGATCTGCCCCCTGACCATCGGCATCTATGTCAAAGCGGGTGAACCCAAGAACACCTATGTCACCTACCGCCGTCCGGAGATGCTCGGCGATGCGGACGAAGCCACAGCGGCCTTGACCGAACTGTTCGAGGGGATCATTCAGGAGGCGCTGGAGTAGCGATGGCGCTATAATCCGCGTTCATTTCAGTAAGAGCACCCGTATGAGCGAAAGTATCAACGTCGATCACGCAGAGATCAGCAAGTTCGAAGAGCTGGCTGCCCGCTGGTGGGATCCCTACAGCGAATTCAAGCCACTGCACGATATCAATCCACTGCGCCTGGGCTACATCGATGATATTGCACGGCTTGATGGAAAAAAGGTGCTGGATGTCGGCTGCGGCGGCGGAATACTCGCCGAAAGCATGGCAGCCAGGGGTGCCCATGTAACCGGCATCGACATGGGGGAGGCCCCCCTCGAGGTGGCCCGCCTGCACCTGTTGGAATCCCAGCTGGATGTCCACTATGAGCGGATACCCGTGGAGCGCCTGGCCGCCGAGCAACCGGAATCCTTCGATGTCGTCACCTGCATGGAGATGCTCGAGCATGTCCCCGATCCGGGATCCGTGGTCAGGGCCTGTGCCCAGCTCTGCAAACCGGGTGGTCATGTCTTTTTCTCGACCCTGAACCGCAATCCCAAATCCTACCTGTTTGCCATTATCGGGGCCGAGTACATCCTCAACCTGCTGCCCAAGGGCACCCATGACTTCGCCAAGTTCATCCGTCCGTCGGAACTCGACAGCTGGATCCGGACGGCACAACTGTATACCGATGGCATGACGGGGCTGGTCTACAACCCCCTGACCGGCAAATACCGCCTGGATCCCCGGGATGTGGCGGTCAACTACATGGTCAACTGCAGCAAGGGCAGCAATGACTGAACAGGCGGCCAGCCATGGCCGCCCGATACGTGTTGTGCTCTTCGATCTGGACGGAACCTTTGCGGATACGGCACCTGATCTCGCCTTCGCGCTAAACCAGACCCTCATCAGACATGGTCGCCAGCCCCTACCCGACGCGGTTATCCGACCCCATGTTTCCCACGGGGGAAAGGCACTGATCCGTCTCGGATTCGGTATCGAACCCGAGCATCCCGACTTCGAGATCTATCGCAAGGACCTGCTGGAGATATACCGGAACAATATCCATCGTGAAACCGCTCTCTTTCCTGGTATGGATGACGTACTGCACACGCTGGAACGGCACGGTATCGCCTGGGGAATCGTGACCAACAAGCCCTCCTGGCTGACTGACCCCCTGATGCAGAGCATGGGGCTGGATGAGCGTGCCGCCTGTATCGTAAGCGGTGACACCACGTCCAACAGCAAACCCCATCCCGAACCTATTCTCCATGCCTGCAGGATAGCTGGCGGTGAAGCGGCTGAGTGCCTCTATATCGGCGATGCAGAACGGGATATAGAGGCTGGGCGTGTTGCTGGCACGGCAACCCTGACCGCCCTCTTCGGCTACATTGGTGAAGATGACAATCCGGACGCCTGGGGTGCTGATGGAAGCGTGGCCACTCCCGTTGAGATACTCGAGTGGATGGGGCTGATGTAACCTGCCCCCTCTGGCAACGGGGTCGAACCGTTTCGCCAGCCCGGTTAAACTGTTACCGTTAATAATCATCGATCTTGGAACCATTTTATGCGTGACTACCAGCCTTCCCCGGATCTGCTCAAAGGCCGAACCATTCTCGTCACTGGCGCAGGTGACGGCATTGGCCGCGAAGCCTCCATCGCCTATGCCACCCACGGTGCCACGGTGGTACTGCTCGGGCGCACCCTGGCAAAACTGGAGAAGGTCTACGACGAGATCGAAGAAGCGGGGGGTGTCCAGCCGGCCATCTATCCGATGAACCTCGAAGGCGCCACGGATCACGACTATTACGAACTGGCCGAAACCCTGGGCAAAGAGTTCGGCAGGCTGGATGGCCTGCTGCACAGCGCTGCCCAGCTGCGTCTTCTGAGCCGTATAGATGACTACGACATAGAGACCTGGTTCCAGGTCATGCAGGTCAATCTCAACGGTCCTTTCATGCTCACCCAGGCATGCCTGCCCCTGTTGAAGCAATCCGATGATGCATCGATTGTCTTCACCTCAGACAGTGTCGGTCGGAAGGCCAAGGCCTACTGGGGGGCTTACGCCGTCTCGAAATTCGGTATCGAGGGGTTCATGCAGTTGCTGGCCGAAGAGACACGGGAAAGCACCAATATCCGGGTCAACAGCGTCGATCCGGGGCCAACCCGCACGAAATTGCGTGCAGCGGCCTATCCCGGAGAAAACCCCGAGGTGAACAAAACCCCCGATAAACTGATGCCTTTCTATCTCTGGTTGATGGGCCCCGACAGCACGGGAACCACCGGAGAGGCTCTCACCGCAGAGCTGTGGGGCGGTGCCGAATAGCCATCGTTTCCGGCAAACCCGAACCGTCCAGCGGCAAAAGCTGTCCGTCATTTTTATGACCATTCCCTTTGGCGCCAACCTATATAACTGATTTATATTGAATTTTAAGGTTGGCATGAATTTAGCTATTTATCCTCGCAGAACCCGGAAAAGGATAAATAGGCATGAGCGGCCAGATCTTCAGCTTTCAGGACAACAGGAAATTCATTACACCGAGCAGCGCCGGTATATCCCGGCAAAAAGGTGTCCAGCAGGATCTGGCATCCCAGACCCTTGCGTTATCCGGTCTGCTACAGACCACCCTGGTGATCGAGGAACTGATCCCTCTCTTCTTCAAGCAGCTGAACCGCGTCATCGCCTTTGATGGCATTCACTTTCAGAAACCTGACGATAAAATTGATGTCGGTCTCGGTATACAGATAGGCCACAGCTGTTCTTACCAGCTCCAGGTGGCAACCGAAGAGCTTGGCACACTGGATTTCATCCGCAGATCCCCCTTCAGTGATGAAGACCTGAATACCATTGAAAGTCTCCTGGCCGGAACCCTCTATCCCCTGCGCAACGCACTGCTCTACCACAAGGCACAGCGGTCAGCCATGCTTGATCCTCTGACCGGCGCGGGCAACCGCACCGCCATGGACAGCACCATGCATCGGGAAATCGAATTGGCACGACGCTACGACATCCCCTTGTCCATCATCCTGCTGGATATCGACCATTTCAAAGGTATCAATGACAACTATGGCCATCTCCACGGCGACACCGCGCTTCAAGAGGTCGCCCGATGCGCCAACAAAACGATACGCGACAGCGACCTGCTCTTCCGCTTCGGTGGAGAGGAGTTTCTGATCCTTCTCAACAACACCGGTCCGAAAGGCGCCTATCAACTAGCCGAAAGAATCCGCAACTCCATCGAGATGACCTCACCCATACCCAGCCTCGACCTGCGAATCACCGCAAGTTTCGGTGTAAGCACGCTGAATGATGATGACGATACGCAGACGCTTTTCAAACGGGTTGATGATGCGTTATACAGGGCCAAGGAGAACGGCCGGAACCGGGTGGTGATCTGCTGAGTCGTTGCGGCATTTCACTGCCACGCTCTATTCATGCTTTGAACACGCATCATCATGCGTGTACCGGTCACATCCAACCCGCTGACAAACCACATTTATTGTAGTGGTTTAAGATCTATATTCCCCTGAAAACAATAAAGATTTTAAGAAGCCTGAGAACATGGTGTAATCAGCTTTGTCAGAGGGATTTAGATCGGAAGCAGTCATCAGAAAATGGAAGCGATTGTCAAGGACAATGAAGTAAGAGCGAATATCGCCGGGCTCAAGGTCGGGATGTATGTCAGCCGCCTGGACAAACCCTGGCTGGAGACCCCTTTTCCTCTCCAGGGTATTCGCATCAAGTCCGAAATCGACATCGAGCGGCTCAAGGAACACACGCGTTATGTCTACATCGATATAGAGCGTGGCCCCGCACCTGCCCCGATGTATATCAGCCCAAAGCGTACATCCACCTATCTCGATGAGCAGCAGGAAGGCCAGGTGGAAGAGTACAGCATCACCACCGTGCCTGAAGAGTTGAGCAAACTCGACGCCAAGAACTACGAAGACAGCACCGAATTCGAAGAAGAGATCAAGTCTGCGAAAAAGATATATGGCAAGGTGATCCGTGAGCTTGAAAGGGTGGTCACCGGACTCGAGCAGAACAAGGACCTCGACCTGGCCATCGTGAAAGAGGGTGTCTCTGACATGGTGGACAGCATCATCAACAACCCCTCCGCCATGATGTGGATGGCCCAGATGAAGAAGTTGGACACCTACACCTATACCCGCTCCCTGAGCACCTCGGTATGGTGCGCCACATTCGGGCGGCATTTGGGCATGGAAAAGGATCATATAAGAATCCTTGCCCTGGGCGGACTGCTGCTGGACCTCGGGAAAAGTGCACTCCCTGTCGACCTGATCAAGAACACGGGCAAGCTCACCACGGAACAGAAAGAGCAGATGGATGAGCATGTCAATCTGGGTGTTAAGGCGCTGGCCAAGGCCGCCAATGGCGCCGCAGACAGCAATACCAACATGGAACTGCTGCAGATGATAGCCACCCATCACGAACGCTCCGATGGAAGTGGTTACCCGCAGGGATTGGATAATGACGATATTCCGCTGTACGGCAAGATCGCCGGTATTGCCGACAGCTTCGATGCCATGACCAGCGAACGGCCCTACGTGGAAAACGGGGCCATGTCGCCTCATGCGGCGATTACCGAACTCTACTCGTTGCGCGGTACCAAGTTCCCTGGCGACCTGATCGAAGGCTTCATCCAGACCATTGGTATCTATCCGATCGGCTCACTGGTGGAACTCAACACCGGCGAGGTCGGGGCCGTTATCACCATCAGCAAGTATGCGCGTCTTCGCCCTTCGGTCATGCTCTTCCTCGATGAGGAGAAAAACCCCCTCTCGCCAATGCGCCAGATCAACCTGGAAAAAACGGATAGTGATATCTTTATCAGCAAGGGCCTGCCGGCCGGTGAGTACGGTATCGATATCGAAGAGATAGTGATCCGGTTCTGACCCCTGGCACATCCGCATGGCATGGTTGATAATCATTACATTATCACCACCTCTATCGCCCCATGTCCCGTCTTGTCCTGTTCAACAAACCCTACAATGTCCTCAGCCAGTTCACCGACCGTGAACAGCGGGAGGATCGGCAGACGCTGGCAGATTTCATCCCCCTGAAAGGAGTCTACCCCGCAGGCCGCCTGGATCGGGACAGTGAAGGACTTCTGCTCCTCACGGACGATGGCAAGCTCCAGCACAGGCTGGCCAACCCCCGCTTCAAGACCTGGAAAACCTACCTGGCACAGGTGGAGGGTATTCCAGACGAGAATGCATTGGAACGACTGCGCAATGGCCTGGAACTGAAAGATGGCCCCACCCTTCCCGCGAAGGCACGCCTGATCCCAGAACCCACCCTTTGGCCGAGAAATCCACCGGTGCGGTTCAGGGCGAAGATCCCGACCCAATGGGTGGAGATACAGATACGTGAAGGGAGAAACCGCCAGGTCCGGCGCATGACCGCAGCGATAGGTTTCCCCACCCTGCGCCTGGTACGCAAGAGCGTGGGGCGCTGGAGACTGGGAGCGCTGCAGCCCGGCGAGTGGCGCGTGATCGAGCTTGGACGCTAATACCCCCGGGACCGGGGGGTCTGACAGCCGGATTTATTGAAGGTAAAATCCCGATATGACCTGGTTACCCAGAACAACCGTTGCCACCATTGCCGAAAAGGACGGACGGTTTCTTACCGTCGAGGAGACGACGCGCAACGGTCAGATCGTTTTCAACCAGCCCGCGGGACATCTCGAAGAGCACGAGAGCCTCATCGACGCGGTCATCCGGGAAACCCGCGAGGAGACTGCCTGGGGCTTTATCCCACAGGGCCTTGTCGGCATCTACCGTTGGCAGGTTCCACCGGACGGTGACACCTATGTACGCTTCTGTTTCTTCGGCGAGTGCCACGATCATCAACCGGATCAGCCGCTGGACAGGGGAATCATTCAGGCAACCTGGATGACCCGGGAAGAGCTCGCTTCAAAGGGACAACAGCTTCGAAGCCCGATGGTCCTGACCTGTATCGACGATTATCTGGAGGGCAGACGTTTTTCCCTGGATATTCTCAATGACCTGGAGTGAGATGAGATATCACGCCCGAAATTTCCGCACTCATGGTGTGAGGCGCTCTTGTCTCAGGAAATCCCTGGCATTGGGCCTGCTCACCAGCCTGTCCACCGTTTCCGCAGAACCAGGCAAAAGATTCCAGGCCTGTACCGATTACCACTGCGATATAGTCAAGCCGGTCAGCCTTTCGCCCCCCCAATGGGAACAGGTGCGGCAGAAGCTGCGGCACAAGATTTCCCCCCACGATGAGCGCGAGCAGATCAGGCAGGCGGTCGCCTTGCTTGAAACCCTGGTTGGCAACCAGGTCGGCACCCGGGGCGATTTAGCCAGAAACGATGGCGAGGGCTCTCACCCCGGGCAACTGGACTGTATCGCGGAGTCTCTCAATACAACCACCTATCTGAAGCTGATGGAGGATGATGGCCTGCTTCAGTGGCACCAGGTGCTGGAGCGAAGGAAACGCTCTATAGGCTTTTTCGCTGTGCACTGGACGGCCGTCATCAGGGAGAAGGCAAGCCGCCAGAAATACGCGGTCGATTCCTGGTTTCTTGAGAACGGAAAACCGCCGGTTATCCAGACCATCGAGGAATGGAAAAAGAGAAGTGATTTTTGATGAATAAACGGGAAAAAATCATTATCGGGATGTCCGGTGGTGTCGACTCGTCCGTTGCAGCCCTGCTGTTAAAGGAGCAGGGCTTCGATGTCGAGGGCCTGTTCATGAAGAACTGGGAGGAGGATGACACCGAGGCCTACTGTTCCGCCAGCGAGGACCTTGCCGATGCCCAGGCGGTTTCGGAACAGCTGGGTATACCATTGCACACGGTCAACTTCTCTGCCGAGTACTGGGACAGGGTGTTCGAATACTTTCTGGGCGAGTACCGCGCAGGACGGACCCCCAACCCCGATGTGCTCTGCAACCGTGAAATCAAGTTCAAGGCGTTTCTTGACCATGCGATCGACCTGGGGGCGGCCGGCATCGCAACAGGGCACTATGCACGCACCTCATGTGACGAACAGGATGTTCACATGCTCCGCGCCAGGGATGAGAACAAGGATCAGACCTATTTTCTCTACATGCTCGGCCAGGCCCAGCTCAGCCGCGCCCGGTTTCCCCTGGGCGACCTAGAAAAAACCGAGGTGCGCAGACTGGCAGAACAGGCGGCTTTCCCAAATCATAAAAAAAAGGACAGTACCGGCATCTGTTTTATCGGTGAGCGCAAATTCACCGAGTTTCTGCAGCGCTACCTGCCGGCAAACCCGGGACTGATGGTCAGCCCCGAGGGTGAGGAGATCGGTCAACACCAGGGATTGATGTACTACACGCTCGGTCAACGTAAAGGTCTTGGCATCGGTGGACGCGCGGATGCCAGTGAAGTGCCCTGGTTCGTGGTCGAAAAGGATCTCCAGAACAACCGTCTCATCGTTGCACAGGGACATGACCATCCGCTATTGATGAAAGAGGGTCTGATGGCATCCCAGCTGCATTGGATTTCGGGAAAGCCCCCTGCCCTGCCCCTGGGTTGCAAGGCGCGCATCCGCCATCGCCAACCTCTCCAGCGGTGTACCGTCGATGCCAGTGGCAGTGATCGCTGCCGCGTGATATTCGATGAAAAGCAACGCGCCGTCACCCCCGGGCAATCCATCGTCTTCTACCTCGAGGATGAATGTCTCGGTGGTGGCATAATCGACATGGCGTTTTAGGCGGGTACTGATAGATAATACTGAAGTTCAGGACTAATGAATCGATGAAAACCGATCGCGACAGATGTATCGCCATGGCTGGTGTCTTCCAGGCCGCTGGCCTTGCGGCCCAGGTGGCCCGTTCCGGCATGGCCGACTCAACGGCCATGGAAAGCAGTATTCACAGCCTGTTCAAGATCGAAGCAGACTCGGTGGAAGATGTCTTCGGCGGACTGAAGGGCATCACCTTCGGATTACGGGTTCTGCGCGATCAGCTGGAAGGTGAAAAAAGCAGGAACATAGAAGTCACCCGTTATGTCATCGCCCTGCTCCATCTCGAGAGAAAGCTCTCCAAACAACCCGGCATGCTGCAGCAGATCAGGCAGGACATCACCACAGCCACCGAGCGGCTCGATCACTTTTCCATGCTGCACGCCAACATTCTGGCCCAATTGGCAGAGACCTATGCGGGGACCATCAGTACCCTGCAACCGCGCATCATGATACAGGGTGAACCCCTGCACCTGCATAACCCGGAAAACGTCAACAAGATACGTTCCCTGTTACTTTCCGGAATCCGCTCCGCAATGCTATGGCGCCAATGCGGTGGCAACAGGCTGAAGATGTTGCTCACACGTAAGCGTATAATTGCCATCTCGAATGAGCTGATTCAAGAGATCAAAGCATCAGAACTCCATTGAATTCACAAAACCAGGCCCAACAATAAGGGATAATGACTCTTTTTATCCCAAGGACTCACCATGAAAAGACTCCACACCATCTTCCTCGCCGTCCCGTTGCTGCTTCTGGGATGCGAAGAGCCATCCAAGGCCCAGCAGAGCGCAGCAGAGGCAGAAAAACCCGCGACTGTTGAGGCACCCGCTGGCAACACGCCTGCGCCTGTCGTGGAAAAAAGCTCAGAATCCGACCTCGTGAACAAAGCCAAAACCATGGGCCAGAGTGCCTGGGAATCCACGAAAGAGATTACCGGAGATGTAGTCGACAAGAGCAAAGAGTACGGCAGTGCCGTTGCTGACAAGTCCAAGGAGATATACGAGGCAGGGAAGGAGAAAGGTGGTGACATGGGCCAGTCCGTGTCTGAGTCGTCCAAGGAGCTTTGGAGCGCCACCAAGGAGAAATCCAAGGAGTATTACGATGCCGCCAAGGAGAAAGGTAAAGAGCTCTACGACCAGGCGACCGAAGAGGCCAAGCCATCAGATAACGCATCAGGCGTAAAAGAGATCTGATCTGCCGGGTCATTAGTGATGCGGGTTGCTGTTTTCTCTGATGTACAGGCCAATCTGCCTGCCTTTGAAGAGGTGGCGGCAGATGTAGAACGCTGGGGCCCTGATCTGGTCATTATGAACGGTGACCTGATCAATCGTGGCCCCCGCAACCCTGAGTGCCTGGAACTCTTCAACCGGATGCAGCACGCCCATCACTGCGTTCCCCTGCGAGGAAACCACGAGGACTACGTCTCCTATTGTTCACGTATGGCCCCGGCAAATGCTAACGAGGCTGCCCTGCGCCAGTTCGCGGACTGGACCGCGGAAAAACTGGGGAACGCGATAAAACAGTTCGACAGCTGGGCTGACCACCTCGACTTCCATGCACCGAAAAGTGAACAGTGGGTCCATGTAACCCACGGCACCCTGAGTGGCAACCGCAGCGGCATCTCGCAAAGTATCCCCGATGAAGCCCTGGAGGGGAAACTGCCTGAAGGCACCGAATTATTCATCACGGCGCACACCCATAAAGTCCACGAGAGGCGATACCAGGGCATCCAGATTCTGAACATCGGTTCCGTGGGTTCACCTTTTGACGGTGACCCACGTTCCAGCTATGCCCGGTTGGAGTTTATCCATGGATCCTGGCACAGACAGATCGTACGCCTGCCCTATGACCGTGACCGTATGGCACGGGATTGTGAAGAGAGCGGTTTTCTCGACCAGGCCGGTCCTCTGGCACGGGTTATCTTCGAGGAGTGGAAACGGGCCGACCTTCTCATGCCCCACTGGAACCGTCGCTATCGCCAGGCTGTACTGGATGGAGAAATCACCATGCAGCGTGCAGTGGATGAATTTCTTGCAGGCGTCTAGTGGGCCCTTAGGCTGACTTGTCCAGGTGCAGATCCATCTGGGGAAATGGAATCGATATCCCCTCCTCGTCAAAGGCCAGTTTTATCCTCTCCGTCAGGTCGAACTTAACGTCCCAGTAGTCTCCGCTCTTCACCCAGGGGCGCACATTGAAATTGACACTACTGTCAGCAAGTTCGCCAACTGCCACCAGGTAATCAGGCTCGTCAAGCACCCGAACATCACCCTTCAGGATACTTTCAATTATCTCCCTTGCCTGCTTGATATCGTCTCCATACCCGATACCGAAAACCATGTCGATCCGCCTGATCTCCTTGGCCGAATAGTTGGTTATTGCTCCACTGTAAACTGTACCATTCGGCACGATCACCTCACGATTGTCGCCGGTGCGCAGTACAGTGCTGAAGATACTGATCGATTCGACAACACCCATTGTTCCTGCCGCCTCGACAAAATCACCAATTGTGAACGGCCTGAAGATAATCAGCATGACACCAGCGGCGAAGTTCTGAAGGGAGCCCTGTAGGGCGAGGCCTATCGCCAGGCCAGCTGCGCCGAGCAGCGCGATAAGTGAGGTGGTGTCGACCCCCAACTGGCTCAATGCAGCTATTATGACGAATAGCAGCAATATTGTGTTCACTATGGAGGTTATGAACCTGACCAGCATCTCATCAAGTTCTGCCCGCACCAGTAATTTCTTCACCAGGTTGACCAGAACCTTTGCGATCAACCTGCCGACAATAAAGACCGCCAATGCCAGTCCGATATTGATTGCCCAGGGTAAAAGATAACTATCGATCAGTGCATTGATGTCATAGGATTCAAGCATGTGATGATTCTCTCGGTGTATTTCTTGCGCTTTAACTGCCTAGCGAAAATACATCCAAAAATGAATCCGCTGAATACCGTAACGTTAGTACTTTGTAACGTTTTGCTTGTTACATTGTAAGTACTATTTGCTTACGTCGAGCCACGATAGTTGAGATGTCGCTGACACAAAGGATTATTAACCCTGCCACAAAAAAAGGCTGCCGGGAAAATCCCGACAGCCCTTTCAACTTCCCTTCAGATCTGGATCAGGCAGCCACGACAGGAATCACCTTATCCGCCACCTTACGGTAGGATTCGATCTGGTCGAAGTTCATGTAGCGGTAGACATCGGCAGCCATGGTATCGATCTCCTTGGCATACTCCATATACTCGTCCGTGGTTGGAATCTTGCCGAGTATGGCTGAGACCGCCGCCAGTTCGGCAGATGCCAGGTAGACATTGGCGCCCGTTCCCAAGCGGTTGGGAAAGTTGCGCGTGGATGTGGAAACCACGGTGGCGTTATCACGTACCCTCGCCTGGTTACCCATGCAGAGTGAACAGCCCGGCATCTCCATGCGCGCACCCGCCTTTCCGAAGATGCTGTAGTAACCCTCTTCGGTGAGGATATGCTCATCCATCTTTGTTGGGGGTGCCATCCAGAGGCGTGTCGGGAGATCATGCATGCCATCGAGCAATTTACCCGCAGCGCGGAAATGACCGATATTGGTCATGCAGGAACCGATAAACACCTCGTCGATATTCACGCCGGCAACATCAGAAAGGGTTTTGACATCGTCGGGATCGTTGGGACAGGCCAGGATCGGCTCGTTGACCTCGCTGAGATCGATCTCGATCACAGCGGCGTATTCGGCATCCTCGTCACCTTCCATCAGTTCCGGGTTTTCAAGCCACTGCTCCATGCCATCGATCCGGCGCTGGAGGGTACGCTTGTCTTCGTAGTCGTTGGCGATCATCCACTTCAACAGGGTGATGTTGGAGTTGAGATACTCGATGATCGGCTCTTTATCCAGTTTTACGGTACAACCCGCTGCAGAACGCTCGGCAGAGGCGTCGGACAGTTCAAAGGCCTGTTCCACCTTGAGATCCGGCAGACCTTCGATCTCCAGGATGCGGCCGGAAAAGATGTTCACCTTGCCCGCCTTGGCCACGGTCAGCAGGCCCTGCTTCATGGCGTAGTAAGGTATCGCATTGACGAGGTCCCGCAGGGTGACACCGGGTTGCAGTTCACCCTTGAAACGAACCAGAACCGATTCCGGCATATCGAGAGGCATAACACCGGTTGCCGCGGCGAAGGCCACCAGTCCGGAGCCTGCCGGGAAGGAGATGCCAATGGGAAAACGTGTGTGTGAGTCACCGCCTGTACCGACGGTATCTGGCAGCAACATGCGGTTGAGCCAGGAGTGGATAACGCCATCACCCGGGCGAAGTGAAACACCGGCACGGGAAGAGATGAAATCGGGCAGCGTGTGGTGGGTATTGATATCCACAGGCTTGGGATAGGCCGCCGTATGGCAGAAGGACTGCATCACCAGGTCGGATGAGAACCCGAGACAGGCCAGGTCCTTCAACTCGTCCCGTGTCATGGGACCGGTGGTATCCTGGGATCCCACGGTCGTCATGCGCGGTTCGCAGTAGGTTCCCGGGCGTACCCCATCCACACCACAGGCACGACCCACCATTTTCTGGGCCAGGCTGAATCCCTTGCTGCTCTCTTGCGCAGGCGCGGGGCGCTTGAAGACATCTGACGATTCCAGACCCAGTGCCTCTCGGGCGCGATCGGTAAGACCGCGGCCAATAATCAGGGGAATCCGGCCGCCGGCACGTACTTCGTCCAGAAGTACGTCGGTCTTCAGTTCAAAACGGGTCAACTCTTCCCCGGTCTCTGCATTTTTCACCACACCCTCGTAGGGGTGAATGTCAATCACGTCACCCGTGTTGAGTGCGGTCACATCGCATTCAATGGGCAGCGCACCGGCATCCTCCATGGTATTGAAGAAGATGGGTGCGATCTTGCCACCGAGCACGTAACCCCCTGCCCGCTTGTTGGGTATATAAGGTATATCGTCGCCGGTATGCCAGAGAACGGAATTGGTTGCTGACTTGCGTGAAGAGCCGGTACCAACCACATCGCCCACGTAGGCAACAGGGTGTCCCTTCTCTTTGAGTGATTGGAGCAGTTTGATTGGGCCCAGAACACCGGGTTGATCCGGAACGATACCATCACGCTCCATCTTCAACATGGCATTGGCATGCAGCGGAATATCCGGCCGGGACCAGGCATCAGGCGCCGGGGAAAGATCGTCGGTATTGGTCTCACCCGATACCTTGAACACGGTAACGGTGATCTTCTCGGGCAGACTGTTTCTGCTGGTGAACCACTCTGCATCCGCCCAGGACTGAAGTACTGCCTTGGCATGGCCATTGCCGGCATCCGCCTTCTCCTTCACATCGTGGAAGGCGTCGAACATCAGCAGTGTGTGGGAGAGAGCCTGTGCTGCGGTTGCTGCAAGCGCCTCATCATCAAGCGCCTCGATCATGGGTGCAATGTTGTACCCACCCAGCATGGTGCCGAGCAGTTCCATCGCCGTGACCCGCTCAATCAACGGACTGCTGCAGTTGCCCTTGGCCAGATCCGCCAGAAAAGCGGCTTTAACATAGGCAGCCTGGTCGACACCCGCGGGCACCCTGTTTGTGATCAGATCGAGAAGAAATTCCTCTTCTCCTGCAGGTGGGTTTTTAAGCAGTTCGACCAGACCAGCCACCTGCTCTGCATCGAGGGGCAGCGGTGGGATACCTTCAGCGGCGCGCTCATCTACGTGTTTGCGATAGGCTTCTAACACAGAACCATTCTCCAAAATTTAGAATATGTTTCTTATAAACAGATAGATACAAGAAACTTATAACTTAAATTGTCAAGTTGCAGTACCACTTCACCAGGATGTTATACCCGAAATGCGATAAAATTTCCGCACTGCAACACTAATTTTTTTTAATGACGAAGATTAATTTCCGGAAGCGGAATGTACCATTAATCCCCACAACATGGGGGTTAACTGTCCAGATTCCAACTACCGGCTTATCAGCTACTGTCAGAGTGGTATAATTCTGCCCTTTGTTCGATAACCAATAAACACAGGAATCACATGGAACTCTCGACCCTCACCGCCGTCTCCCCTGTCGATGGACGATACGGCAGCAAAACCGATGACCTGCGCCCTATCTTCAGTGAATATGGCCTGATCAGGCATCGCGTGCTCGTGGAAGTTCGCTGGCTTCAGTCTCTCTCCAATCACACCGGCATCGAGGAAGTTCCCCCCCTGAGTGAGCATGCTAACAACATACTCAATAGCATCGTCGAGAACTTCAGCTCCGATGATGCCCAGCGGGTCAAGAATATTGAACGCACTACCAATCATGACGTAAAAGCGGTCGAGTATTTTCTGAAGGAGAAAATCGCCGGCAACGAGGAGTTGGAGACGATCAGCGAGTTCATCCACTTTGCCTGTACCTCTGAAGACATCAACAACCTTTCCCACGCACTGATGCTGCGCGAAGGTCGCGGACAGGTCTTGATCCCCCAGATGGATGAATTGATCAAGGCGATCAAGCAGTTGGCCCATGAGCATGCCGACAAGCCAATGCTTTCCCGGACCCACGGACAGCCCGCCTCTCCGACGACACTCGGCAAGGAGATGGCAAACGTGGCTCATCGCCTGCAACGCCAGCGAGACCAGGTGGCAAGCGTCAGTTTGATGGGCAAGATCAACGGCGCTGTCGGTAACTACAACGCCCATCTTTCAGCCTACCCGGAGCTGGACTGGCAGGGTTTTGCTCAACAGTTCGTCGAGTCCCTTGGACTGAGTTGGAATCCCTACACCATCCAGATCGAGCCCCATGACTATATGGCAGAGCTGTTCGATGCTATCGCACGTTACAACAACATCGTCATCGACTTCTGCCGCGATATTTGGAGCTATATATCCATTGGATATTTCAAGCAGAAGACAGTCGCCGGCGAGGTGGGCTCGTCCACCATGCCCCACAAGGTCAATCCTATCGATTTTGAAAATGGGGAAGGCAACCTGGGTATCGCCAACGCCCTCTTCGATCATCTGGCCATGAAACTGCCGGTATCCCGCTGGCAACGGGACCTCACAGACTCCACTGTCCTGCGCAACATGGGTGTAGGCTTTGCTTACACGACCATCGCCGTACAGTCGGTGATGCGAGGTATCGGCAAGCTTGAAGCTAACGAGGCTCGCCTGGCTGCTGATCTGAATGATAACTGGGAAGTGCTGGCAGAGCCGATCCAGACCGTTATGCGCCGCTATGGCATTGAAAAGCCATATGAAAAACTCAAGGAGTTGACCCGGGGACAACGTATTACTCCGGAACAACTCCGGGTCTTCGTGGATGGCCTGGATATTCCGGAAGAGGCCAAGGCAACCCTGCGTGAAATGACACCCGGCACCTATATTGGAAATGCCGTGGACCAGGCCAAGGCAATCTAAGGGCACAAAAAAACCGGGCTGCAATCTGCAGCCCGGTTCTCAAACTGGAGCAGAGCCCCAGCTATTAGCCACTATCAGTGGGTCATGATCTCAACACGACGGTTCTTGGCACGACCTTCTGAGGTGCCATTATCCGCTATGGGTGAAGACTCACCCTTGCCCATGGTAGACATCTTTCCTGCACTGATGCCCTGGCCAGCCAGGTAATCAGCCACAGACTGGGCACGGCGCTCGGAGAGACCCTGGTTGTAGGCCTCGGAACCGACACTGTCGGTATGACCAACGATCATCAGAGACTCATCACCAGCAGATGCATTGACGCGTGCAGCCACATCATCCAGAGCTGACATCATGGCAGGCTTCAGCTTTGCACTATCGAAATCGAACTCGTCATTGGTGAGGTCGATAGTGACACTGTCGATAATCTCGCAGCCGTTCATATCTACCTTGGCGCCCTTACGGGTACCGGGGCACTTGTCCTTGTAATCAGGCACACCGTCGCCATCGGAATCCAGCGCACAGCCACGAGCATCTACAGGAGCTCCTGCAGGCGTATTGGGGCACTCATCCTTGCTGTCGACAACACCATCACCATCGGCATCACCCTCCGGAGCAGCTTTGGGTGCCATCAGGCCGCAGTCAGGTGCTTCAGCTGCACGACCACCCGCACTGAGAACGCACTTACCTTCGGAGTCCAGGACCACCTTCTTGGCGGAATCATTTACGATAGGCTTCATATCAGCAGCCTGAACCTGGAATGCCAGGGACATAACGGCGGCAGGTACTAGAAGCGCAGCGGTTTTTTTCAGTTCAATTGTTTTCATTGTTTCCTCTCATCAATGTTGATCTATCCAGATAATATCGTGTATATCTTGTTGATCTTAAATGAAATTAAGCACCCCGGATTGCCACTTCAGCAAGCGGCAATCTCTATGAAATACCTATACCCCCCTCATGATTAAGAATAACGGCAATGAAGGTTTCGACTCCGATTCGCAATCATTAAAGAAACTATAATCTGGATTCAGCTACTGTCCTTAAAGCAGAACATCTGCAAACGAAACTATAAAACAGTATAGATCTTTTTTACATCGCTTTCGAGGAATTTACATCCTTTATTATGGCCAATTAACCATCCGCTTCACCCGGAAAGCCAGGAACCGGCAGATCAGCCAAATCCACCCCTGACACACCTGCTACAGAGATATAGGATTTATTGACTCAATCTTGCCTGTGTATTTCAAAACGGTTAAGGAATCGGGCTTCCCTGCCCATTTATCAATCAGCGGGTTCTGATCTCAGCCCGACGATTCTTTGAACGTCCCGCGCGTGTTCCATTGCTGGCTACGGGTTGTGACTCACCCATTCCCCGAGTCGTGATTCTGCTGGCACTGATGCCCCTGCTTACCATGTAATCTGCAACAGACCTGGCCCGACGCTCAGAGAGACGCTGGTTATAAACTTCCGGACCCGTGCTATCGGTGTGGCCAATAACAACCAGGTATTCATCACCGGTTGATGCCTTCACACGACTGATCACGTCATCCAGAGCGGACTTCATTGCTGGTTTCAGCCTGGCACTGTCAAAATCGAATTCATCATTGACGAGATTGATGGTGATATTGCCGATGATTTCACAGCCGTTCATATCGACCTTTACACCGGGACTCGTGCCTGGGCACTTGTCTTTGTAGTCCGGTACACCATCACCATCGGTATCCAGTGCGCAGCCACGCGCATCCACCTGTACTCCCCTCGGGGTATGCGGACAATGATCTCTGCTATCGAGAACACCATCTCCGTCTGCATCGCCATCCACCGGTTTGGGGTCTTGTTCCACTACCAGCATGAGACCACATTCAGGGGCCACTGCATTGCGCCCACCCATGCTCAGTACACAATCACCAGAGCCATCATGCACAACCTTGTTTTCGGAGTCGTTAACGATAGGTTTGGTTTCTGCCGCATGAACCTGGCCTGCCATGGTCAGCATCGTCATGGCGGTAACAGGGAGTAGAATCTTTGCAGTCTTTTTCATTATGAAGTTTTTCATGTTTTCACTCTTCTTTTAGTTGCCGATAAAGTCATCATTAAATAATCGTTTTATTCTCATTTCTTGTTGGCAAGCATCAACACGTGCTTTAAAGTGCCGCATACAGAAACAGTTCTGGTTAGATCACCTCGAATGTCGAAGACGGGTGAGCACTGGTTGCACCCATTGCTGCGTTATCAGTTGCTGGATGCAGCGACTGTGTATTGTCATTGGCCGCTTCTGAAGCCGCGATCTTGCCTGAAGGAGAGGTGCTCGATGCACCAATCATCGATTTATAGTGCTGATAGACCAGGTCGCACAAGGTTCCTCTATCTACATCCGATGAATCCGAAAGAAGATCGACGCCAAGCATCTCGCCTAACAAATCCAGATCAATAGTCCCCTCCTCAGTGGTTACATCCTCCGCCTTGATTCCCTGCACAACTTCCTCGTCATCCAATGCGCTCTCTTCAATATCCTTATTGATACCAATGTCGATGCTCAGCACGGTGTCTTCATCCTCGACCGGATCGAGGACCAGGGTGGGCTGCTCACCGCTCGGGGAGTCCGCCTCGATTTCACTGTTTACATCGATGTCGATGCTCAGCGAGGGATCTTCTTCCTCGACCGGTTCGATGACCAGGGCGGGCTGTTCACCGTTCGAGGCGTCGGCCTCAATTTCACCGTTTACGTCGATGTCGATGCTCAGCACAGGAATCTCATCCTCGGTCGGATCAAGGACCAGCGCGGGCTGCTCCGCATCCTGGGTGTCGGCCTCGATTTCACTGTTTACATCGATGTCGATGCTCAGCGAGGGATCTTCTTCCTCAATTGGATCAAGGACCAGAGTGGGCTGTTCAACGCTCGGGGCGTCGGCCTCGATTTCACCATTTACATCGATGTCGATGCTCAGCGAAGGATCCTCTTCCTCGATCGGTTCGATGACCAGCGCGGGTTGTTCAACGTCCGGGGCGTCGGCCTCAATTTCACCGTTTACGTCGATGTCGATGCTCAGCACGGGAATCTCATCCTCGGTCGGATCAAGGACCAGCGCGGGCTGGTCCGCATCCTGGGAGTCTGCCTCGACTTCACCGTTTACATCGATGTCGATGCTCAGCACGGGATCCTCATCCTCGGTCGGATCAAGGACCAGCGCTGGCTGGTCCGCATCCGGGGAGTCTGCATCGACTTCACCGTTTACGTCGATGTCGATGCTCAGCACGGGATCCTCATCCTCGGTCGGATCAAGGACCAGCGCTGGCTCCTCCTTGCTGGAGGCTTCCCCTTCAACATTCACAGTGACATCCATAGTTACATCGATATTTATGTCACCCTCAGTACACCCACATTGATCTGACGTTTGACCAGTTCCTTCTGCGTCTACCAGCCCGATTACGATATTGTCGATTCCGTAGGATTCACAATCGACCGATCCACTCAAAGAAGAGCCAAAGCCGAGCTTCAGGCTCCCATTTTCATCCAGGGTGGTCGTCAGCTCGTAAGTATGCTTGTCATCTGTTGTGTTGACCTTCTCGAGTTTATTGGTCACGAGTGTGCCTGCCAGTGTACCGGCAGCCCCTGCACCCACACCGAGAGCACCTGTACCTGAAACGAGAGCACCGGTACCCATACCAAGAGCACCTGTGCCCATACCAAGTGCACCGGCACCCATCACAGCGGTACCAGCGAGCCCCACCGCCTCAGAGGCCAAACCGACACCAGTTGCTGCAGCTGTCAGTGCCAGGGAGGGTATTAACAGAGCGGTTGATGCAACTGCCCCTAGTGCACCAACTCCCATCAAGCCTATGGAAACGGTTCCGGTAAACATACCCAAGCCCACAATACCTGTACCGATTGCACTACCGGCAGCAAGACCAACACCAGCTCCTGGAGCGGCACCGTATCCTCCACCTGATGCGGCACCGATACCTGCGCCCAAAGCTGTACCAAACGCTGGCGCAAGCATCATTCCACCCATGATCCAACAGTGCGTGAAAGGGAACATTCCGAGTGCACCGGCACCCATGGCAGCCAGTGACGCCGTGCCGGCCAAAGCGGCGGCACCAGATGACAGCGCACCAAGCCCCGCAACACCTGCTGACAATAGAGCGCCGCCATGTCCAAGTGCAGCCACTGGTGTTCCGAGAGCGAGTGTCCCTGCACCAAGAGCCCCAGTTGCAGCACCAGCAGTACCGATTGCAAGACCTGCAGCGCCAGTTGCAGCACCAGCAGCACCAACACCCATTGAAGCTATCGTTGCAAGCTCAGCAGCCCCCTGAGCCAGATTGGTAATTCTCTCACCATCGGAACAGGGTTCCACGATATTTCCGATAGCGTTATCAGTAAACAGGTGACTGAAGGAGTCTTCTGTTGCAACCTCTCCATTGGTGTAGACATACAGCTTTTCGAAGTCCCAACTTCCCATCTCATAGACGTCGAAACTTACCGTGACCTCTTTACCCGCATTCTCTTTTCCAAATTCATAAACCTTTGAAACGGCTTCATCACCTTCAGATCCAGAGAAACGCCCAAGGAATTTGGTGGCTTCTTCACCACCATCGTGAACGAGAATCGTTCCACTGTCTGAACGAACCCATCCATCAGTCGCGCCATCTTCAAAGTCATCCGTTATGACGCCAGACTTAGGCTGGGGATGCAATAATTGAATCAAACCATCCGCATTGCAGCTCCGGGAGTGATCATCTTGGTTATCAGCAACTTCATCCTCAGGTGCTTTATCAGCACATTCGGAATTCACTTCAACTGTAATATTGATATCTGTATCGACAATAGCCGTTGCCTGGCCATCAGGGTCAGTAACTTGCAGGGGTAGAATATTTAGAGGGTTGGCCAAGGCGCTGGCCAGCATAAGCTCACTGCTGGTAATTTGCTCAGCAAGCATATCATCCTGGTCATTTCCAGGATTCGAAATCGAACCTGGAAGTAGAAAATTTTCAAAACCCACTTGGCCTACAAATTCATCAGGGTCGTATACCCCTCCCGTGAGGGCTAGTAGATTTTCCACATCGTTTCCCGAACTTGTGGAAACAACATCGGGTCGTGATATCGATATCCCGATGTTACTTGCGCCCTGTGCATCATTTGAGTTGTCACTTTTACTTGCAACAGAAGCACGAGATGAATGCAATGCACTGTCCAGTTCCTCATATGGAACTTCTGTGGTAAGCGAATGATCATCTGTCTGGATAGTCATTGGAATATCCAGCGCAATATGATTAACAACTCCCTGGGTACTCACCATGTCACTTTGGCTGAGTTTATTCATGGCAGGAGTTTCAGAATTGTTTATCTTTGTCTCTTCGCTAACTGCATTATAAAAGTCATCATCGGATTCCGAAGAATCATCATGTTCAGACAAAGAGACATCAAAATCGAACTCAATGGTTGTATTCTCTGCCATAAAATTATCATTAATAAATGAAACATCTTCGTTTATTAGGTTTTGTTGATCTGCCTCATAAGCTTCAGCAGATGTAGGCACACCACTCTTTTCAGGATCGCTCCCGGATACCAGAAGAGTAATATCTGACTGGTTCATAATTTTTCCTCATTCAGTACGCAATGAACTTCATTAAGCGCCTATGACTTTCCTGGTGATGCACCATAATTTTTATCTGCGTTACATAAGAAGCAACTAAGTTCTTAGTTTTTTCTATCGCGCTGTTATCATTCAGTACACAAGGCAAGTTTAGGTTTTATTGAGCCAATAACTCTTATCTCAAAAATCCAGGCCTTGAGCCGCCTCCCCCGGTGCTCCGGGGGAGGTTTCCTTATATGTCTCAAAGCTCCAGCTTACAGAGCCTCATGACATCGTCTCTGTACTTACAGTACAGACTGGTCCTGGTTTACAGTGAAATCGAAAGCAAGACTCTGCTCGTCACTCGAGAATACAGCGGATTCACTGACAGGATCGGGACCTGCCACATCGATATCGGCATCGATCTCAACTGCAGGCAGTTGGAGATCAACATCCAGACCACTTTGTGCAGAGCTATCGCTTGCAGTCCTACCGATTTCAACATCGACATCAACATTAGGGATAAAGTCAAGTCCAGCATCGATAGTTCCAGTCAGACCACCTACAAGTTTGTCGATTGCATGGGCTGCACCGTCTACCAGCTTTGCACCTGGACCCGTGGGCAACTGACCAAGCAGGGGAATGCTATCCCACACGTCATCAACTGTATGGACGATGCCACTCAGCAGGCCAGAGGCCTCATGGTCCGGGTTAGGACCATCAAAAATTGGTAAAACGCCGATAGGCCCATCAACGTCTACATCGACAGAAGCACCTTCACCCAGGAGATTACCTATCGCAACGTCAATTCCGTGGGCAGCACCATCGACTAGCTTCTCTCCAGGAAGCGGAAGACCACCAACCAGGGGGATTGCATCCCAGGTACTGCTCACTGCATGGCTGATGCCACTGAGTAGACCTGATGCTTCATGAGCATTTCCTTCATCCGATGATGAAACATCGACATCTACGCTCAAAGTACCACCAATGCTTCCGCTGACGTCGATATCGATGGCTTCCTCGTGTTTGCCGGGGAAGATTTCAACTGGCGAAATAGAGTTGATCGGATCGGTAATAAAGTTTGGCGTTACCTTATCGGTGATCTTGATCGTGCTATCGATAAAGGAGTCGGTCATTTCGATAGACTTATCGATAAGGCCCATACCAGGCAGATCACCAATCAGGGGAAGATCCTGTACCTTGTCAAACAGGTTGGAGAACACTTCGAACTCAGGTGCCGGCTTATCCGTTACCTCGAACACGACAAAGTTCTGTGAACCGTCGTTTTTGCTCTGGACGTCCCAATCCTCAAGATCAACAGTGGCATGATATGCAGGGCGCGTTCCGAAGAAGGATTTGTCTGCTGACCAGTAGTCACCATTGGCCCAATCATCAGGGGCATCCCCTTCCAGAGCCTTGTACAACTTCTTCAGCTCGTAAGTTGTCGGCAGGGTCAGCTTATAACCATCGATTTCAATAGAACGGCTGTTATCAGTACCGATAAGCGGCAGCGTTCCATGAGTGTCTTTGCCACCGTTGAGCAGGTCATCAAGCAGATTATGAGTCACTGCATCACCAGCACCACCGACACCGTCACCTGAGACATCCAGGTAGTAGTAGGTCTTACCGTTGACAGTAACCGGGTCAACCAGATTCAGTTTCACACCATCATGCTCACCCAGAGTGATTTCTCGCGGATCATCCTTGAGCTTGATGGTAGCGGCATGATTAGTGGCGTTACCGGTTGAATCGGTCGCCTGGATGGTGATATCGAATTGCTCAATACCATCAATATCGGGTGCACCATCTGCGAAAGTGACTTCACCCGTCTGTTCGTCGATTGTGAACACTCCATCTTCGTCACCATCAACAATGGCGTAAGTCACGCCTTCGTCAACTGCACCATCATTGTCTGTTGCATTGGCGTCGTAAACGATTGCGTCATCAGCGGTATCAAGAACCTGTACTGGCTCTTCATCAACATCATGTTTGAACTCAGGTGCCTCAGTATCCTTATCGAAAGTGACAACGGATGCTTCGGATTGGTTTCCTGCGGCATCGGTTACAACAGCTGTTAGTACGAGATCCTCACCATCACCCAGGCCAGAGATATCAAGTGTGAACTGGGTGGGATCTTCACTGGACTCAAACTGTACAGACTTGGAACCAGAATATTCACCGTTGGAAACGTTGATAGTGAGGGTCAACATTTCACCTACAGAGTCTGTTTTGATACTCAGGGGAACGGCATTCTGATTATTAGCGTTGACACCACCTTCGGCGAAGGTGATCTCTTCCACGACAGGAGCAACCAGATCGGCTGAAATAGTAACAGGCAGTGTGCCTGAAACAGGATTACCGGCCTTGTCTTCAGTACTGTAGGAGACAGGCACCTCTTCGCCGCTTTCCAGGAGTTCTCGTATTGCATCGTTAATTGGCGCTTCACCGCTGAAAGAGCCGTCTTCTGCAACAACCGCCTCCGCAGTGACAGCATCTTCGCCTTCACCAAGCGTTACAGTAACAACCTGGCCAGGCTCCAAGTCGCTTGTCATGCCACTGAAAGGTACAGTACCTGACTCGAGTTCTTCAGCGTTGACAACATTGTCACCTGCGAAAGAGAAAGCATCCTCATCGATGCTAGGCGCTTGAGTATCGGCAGAGATCATGACCGGATCAGTCACTTCAGTAGGATTGCCTGCTGCATCCTCAGCAATGTACTTGACTGGGATGTCTTCACCATTCTGGAGCTTTTCACGAAGCTCCGGAGTCATTGCAATCTCACCGGCGAAAGTACCGTCGTCACCAACGGTTGCGTCTACTGATACTGTTTCCTCACCCTCGCCCAGAGTTACGGTTACAGTTTCACCTTCATGCCCAGTGGCGGCACCACTGAATGCAATTGCATCTGCAGCCAGTTCTTCAGCATTAAGAACGTTATCGCCAGCGACAGTGAAAGACTCAATTTCCGGTGAAACCGTGTCTTTTGTAATTTCTCCTACTTCTGCATCCTCTCCGAGAACTGCTCCATAATAATAATTCCCATCAGCAAGATCAGAAAGAT
>JBEVVY010000001.1:609824-613935 GCA_040506895.1 Sedimenticola sp. | reverse complement strand
GAAACCGTGTCTTTTGTAATTTCTCCTACTTCTGCATCCTCTCCGAGAACTGCTCCATAATAATAATTCCCATCAGCAAGATCAGAAAGATCAACGGTACCTGAAAAAGTTCCATCAGTTACAGTTGCATCTACTACCTGCTCACCAATTGCCAGGGTTACAGTCTCGCCATCGGCATTAGAGGCGGTACCGCTGAACTTTACCTCAGACAGGTCATCCTCTTTATTGACTATATCGTCAGAAGAGATCATGACCGAATCAAGGCTGGTCTGTGCATCAGGGGTGTTACCATCCGGGTCATTACCATCCGGGGTAGGATCCACAACAGGTGCACTGTCGCCATCACCACCACCGGACATAATTGCGAGACCACCAAGCGCGATGGCTCCGATGCCAATCGCACCCAACTGGTCATCTTCCTCAGAACCAGCACCTGCGACATCTTCACCTTCGATGGGCTGGTTCTCATCAAGGCTATAATTGATGCCATAATCGTCATTCATGTTCTGAGTCATACTAGCGAGTGTTTCGCTGTCTCCGTGGGTATAGACTACGGCAGCATCACTGACAGGTGCATTTTCTCCTGTCATTTCATATCCCGTACCGTCATCTGTAGGCAGTGTGACACTGCAACTTCCATCGGCACATTCGGTGTAAAAATCTTCAATGGTTACAACAGTTCCATCGGCATAGACCAGTTCGAGATCTTCTCCCTTCTTCTTGGCGATGACGTCATCAAGGAGAATTTCTTTGCCATCTTCATTTTTTGCAATTCGATAATGCTTACCAGACTGGGCTTTTATTACATGCATATTGCCTGTCTTGAGCATCTGTGTGGTTTTACCTTGACTCATGTCAGATACCTCGTTGCTAGTTGCTGGATTGTATTTAGTCATTATTGTTTCCTCACACTTAAGAGTGCCTCTTGTAAATCTTTCGGAGTTGTCAGTAGTTTCAGAACTTCAAGTACCAACTTACTCATACCAATTTATTTTTTATGTCTTAGTAGATTCATCGTTCGTTCATGGCACCTCCGAAAGCTTTGAATACGGGCTTTGCAAGATACTCAAGAATCGTCCTGGTGTTTGTTTGAACGTCAATCGTGGCTGTCATGCCTGGTTTAAGCGGCACTGATGCCAGCTTTTTGTTCAACTTGTTTTTTTCATCATCGAGCTTCACTCTTGCGCGATAAAAACTCGTTGTTCTATCGTCACTTCCAACCTGGGTCAAAGTGTCGGAACTGATATAGGTAAGTGTTCCCCTGAGGCTTCCGTATATCGAGTAATCGAAAGCGTCCAGCTTGATCGTCACTGGCATACCCAGCGCAAGATCACCAATATCGGTTGGATTGATATCAACTTCGATTACCATTTCACTGTCAGTCGGCGAAATCTGCATCAGTTCATCGCCGGCCCTCAAAACGCCACCAACAGTGTTGATTTTCAAATACTTGACAATTCCTGGAACTGGAGCCACGAGTTCGGTGTGTTTAAGCATGCTGCTTCTTTCGTCGAGCTTGTATTTGGCAGATGTGAGTTCTGCCTCCAGCTTGGTCTGCTCCTGTCGAGAGGTTTGAAGATATTTATTGAGTACTGCGCTCTTTTTTCCCATCAACTCGTTAACTTGTCGCTTTGCGCGCATTACCTCAAGACGACTGATATCTCCTGTTCTCAGTAATGACTGACTCATGCGAAGCTCTTTTTGAGCCATAGAAAGACTGTCCTCAATGATTCCCAACTCATCTTCCAAACCCATTTTTCTCTGTTCAAAAAGATTTATTTGCGCAATGACAAAATCCGAATGATTTTCAAATTCTTGACCATAAATTGGGTACTCACCTTCACTTTCAGCTTTAGCACGTATTAGAGATGCACTCAGTTCAGCGACCTTTGCCCGACTTGCGTCATAGGCCGCATTGACTCTTTCCTTTTCCAGAACAGCCAATTTCTGTCCAGCTGAAACTGATTGACCTTCATGAACGAGAAGTTCTGCCAACACGCCTCCATCTGCTGCTTGGATAATCTGAGTTCTTGCACTTGGAATAATTTGCCCAGTCGCACGAACTGTTTGATCAATTTCAAACAAGGAGGCCCATCCAATAAATACAACAAGACCAAGCATCAACAGATGTGTTACTGAAATGTTATTGATGAGCGACTTCACATCGAATTTCATACTCTTCTGATCATCGGATGACATGTATGGCCTACCTGTAAGCTCATCTATATTTTTGACGACTGCACTCATGACCTTATCCCGTTATTCGTTTAATTCTTATTTCTGATTACGACTCTGTGTAACCAGTAATGAAGTAACCCAGTTTTAATTACGCTGTTTTGGTTTTTTTCTCGGACACCGTATCCTGTTGAAGCCTTCTGATAACGCTGTCTTTGACATCATCGATAATGATTCTCTGATTCGAGACAACGACAATCCTATTGACCAGCTCCAAAATTTCCGGCTTGTGAGTTACCACCACCAGAGTGTCATCTGCTTGAAGTTCTTCTGTTAGTGCCGTAAGAACATGTCTCTCAAGGCTTCTGTCCATCGAAGCAGTCGGCTCATCAAGCAACCATATATTCGGTTTTCGCAGAAACGCTCGAGTCAAATTGACCAGTTGTTTTTGCCCACCAGACAGCCCTGTTCCACCCTCGAAAATTGGCTGATGAAGTCCTTGTGGTTGCGGCATGATCACTGAATATAGAAGTCCTGTTTTCTTTGCTGCACTAAGGATTGCATCATCACCTGGATCGATTAAACCAAGAGTCAGATTCTCTCTAAGTGTTCCGGCGAAAAGTCGACCGTCTTGTTGAACATATCCAATACTCTCTGATAGCACGGGCTTTGAAACATGGGAGAGATCGACACTGTCTATGTGTATTCTTCCTGAATTGGGCTTATACATCCCGCTCAGCAGACGGAGGAGCGTTGTTTTTCCAGATCCAACCGGGCCGAGGATACCGACCTTCTCTCCAGGATTTATTGTGAAGCTGGGAACAGACAATGCAGGTTTATCAGTATATGAGACACTTACATTCTCAAACCTGTAATGACCATTAATGTATGTCGGGACCAGGGGCTGTTCCTGTCCATGATGATCGTCCTCCAGGGTCCAAAGATCATCCAGACCCTTCAATGCTGCCTTTGTATGCGCCCATTGAACCAACTGATTTGATATCGCCGCGACGGGAGACATGATCCTACCTGACAAGATAGAGCATGCGATCAGCCCTCCCATGGTGAGATCACCTCTACTTACAAGCAATGCGCCAGATGCTACCAGGAGCACATAGGACATCTGTTGAAATGCTGCAATCATATACTGTGAATGTTCACTGATTTGACGCATCTCAAGTTCAAATTCACGGGCCTCGTCCGTTGTCTTCATCCAACGGGACAGCATTCTCCAACCACCCTGACCTGATTTGATTGTCTCAGCACCTTCGACAGTCTCTACAAGGAGACCTGTTTTGAAGTTGCTGGCAGCATTTGCATTACCGGCGAGAGAATCAACCCTTGATCTGTAATAAATACCAACAGAAATACTCAAGGCAAGCATAGTCAACGGGATAAGCGCCATCCAGCCAGCGATCATCGCCACAACCATGACAAAAATGAGTGCGAATGGCGCATCTACCATCAAGTGCGTGGTAATACTAGTAAGAAAACCACGAACAGTTTCATACCCTCGCATCTGTGCGGCCATACCACCAACACTCTGCGGTAGTTGATCTATCCGTATTTCGAGAAACTTTTTATATATTGTATGAGCAAGTCGTTGATCTACATTATCGATCAAACGGTCATAGATTTTAGAACGAACCTTCTTGGAGAAAAGTTCGTACAGTATCGATATCATAACCCCGATTGTCAGCACCATGAGTGTCTGTGTTGCACCTGTTGGTACAACACGGTCATAAACCTGCATGGTATAAAATGATGTTGCGAGGGCGACCGTGTTAATCACAACACCACCCAGAATCGCCTCGATAAGAAGTTTCTTGTGTGAAAATATCTCTTTCTTGACGAGTTGATATGCAGGGCTTTTTCCAACGGAGAATTCCGCAGAGAATTTTAATGTAACCAGATTGTAGCCATTAACTCCATCACA
>JBEVVY010000001.1:604801-609624 GCA_040506895.1 Sedimenticola sp. | reverse complement strand
TTCTTTCGTCGAGCTTGTATTTGGCAGATGTGAGTTCTGCCTCCAGCTTGGTCTGCTCCTGTCGAGAGGTTTGAAGATATTTATTGAGTACCGCGCTCTTTTTCCCCATCAGTTCATTAACCTGTCTCTTGGCACGCATAACTTCGAGGCGGCTGATATCACCAGTTCTCAATAAAGACTGACTCATGCGAAGTTCTTTTTGAGCCATAGAGAGACTGTCCTCGATAATTCCAAGTTCATCTTCCAAGCCCATTTTTCTCTGCTCAAAAAGATTTATCTGGGCTATGACAAAATCGGAATAGTTCTCGAATTCGTTACCGTAGATAGGATACTCACCTTCACTTTCTGCTTTTGCACGTATGAGAGCCGCACTCAGTTCAGCCACTTTTGCGCGACTTGCGTCATAGGCAGCATTGACCCTCTCCTTTTCAAGAACGGCCAGCTTTTCACCTGCTGTTACAGACTGCCCTTCATGTACTAGTAACTCGGCCAGTACCCCTCCATCTGCTGCCTGGATAATCTGGGTTCTTGCGCTAGGGATAATTTGTCCTGTTGCACGAACCGTCTGATCAATCTCGAACAATGATGCCCAACCGATGAACACAACAAGACCGAGCACCAGAAGATGCGTAACTGAAATGTTGTCAATGAGTGACTTCATATCGAATTTCACACTCTTCTCATCATCGGATGACATGTATGGCCTACCTGTTAACTCATCTATGTTCTTAACAACTGCATTCATGATCCCGCCCTAATAATCGTTTATTTCTTATTTCGAGTTAAAACCCTGTGTAACCAGTAATCACTGATAGCTATGTCAGTTATGCTGTTTTAGTTTTCGACAATGTATCTTTTCGAAGCTTTCTGATAACACTGTCTTTGACATCGTCAATAATGATTCTTTGATTTGAAACCACGACAATTCTATTGACGAGCTCGAGAATCTCAGGCTTGTGAGTTACGACTACCAATGTGTTGTCAGCTTGAACTTCGCTTGATAATGCCTTAAGAACATGTCTCTCAAGATTTCTGTCCATTGATGCCGTGGGCTCATCGAGCAGCCATATATTAGGTTTTCTCAGAAATGCCCGTGTAAGGTTGACCAATTGCTTCTGGCCTCCGGAAAGCCCTGTACCACCTTCGAAAATTGGCTGATGAAGACCCTGAGGGTGAGGCATGATCACCGAATAGAGGAGACCAGTTTTCTTTGCCGCAGTCAGAATCGCGTCATCACCCGGATCAATTAAACCGAGGATAAGATTATCCCTGAGTGTTCCAGCAAAAAGGCGACCATCTTGTTGGACATACCCTATGTTCTCTGAAAGAACCGGCTTGGACACATGAGATAGGTCGACGCTGTCTATGTGTATTCTTCCGGAATTTGGTTTATACATTCCACTCAACAGACGGAGGAGTGTCGTTTTTCCAGATCCAACCGGGCCGAGGATACCAACCTTCTCCCCAGGATTGATTGTGAAGCTGGGTACAGACAATGCCGGTTTGTCAGTATATGAGACACTTACATTCTCAAATCTGTAGTGACCATTAATGTTTGTGGGGACCAGGGGTTGTTCCTGTCCATGATGATCATCCTCCAGGGTCCAGAGATCATCCAGTCCCTTCAATGCTGCTTTGGTATGTGCCCACTGAACCAACTGATTTGATATCGCCGCGACGGGAGACATGATCCTACCTGACAAGATAGAGCATGCGATAAGCCCACCCATGGTGAGATCACCTCTACTTACAAGCAATGCGCCTGATGCTACCAGGAGTACGTAGGACATCTGTTGAAATGCCGCAATCATATACTGTGAATGTTCACTGATCTGACGCATCTCAAGTTCATACTCACGGGCCTCGTCAGTCGTTTTCATCCAACGGGATGAGCATTCTCCAGCCACCCTGTCCTGACTTGATTGTTTCAGCACCTTCAACTGTTTCGACAAGAAGTCCTGTCTTGAAATTACTCGCAGCATTTGCGTTACCTGCAAGTGAATCTACCCTTGATCGGTAGTAAATACCTACGGTTATGCTCATGGCAAGCATGCTCAGCGGAATAATCGCCAGCCATCCGGCTATCATGGCCACGACCATGACAAAAATCAGTGCAAATGGTGCATCTACCATCAAGTGCGTGGTAACACTCGTGAGAAAACTTCGCACAGTCTCATAGCCACGCATTTGTGATGCTATTCCACCAACACTTTGCGGCAACTGGTCTATCCGTATTGAGAGAAACTTTTTATAAATAGTGTGCGCAAGACGTTGATCAACATTATCGATCAAACGATCATAGATCTTTGCGCGAACCTTCTTTGAGAAAAGCTCGTACAGTATCGAAATCATAACGCCGATCGTCAGCACCATGAGTGTCTGTGTTGCACCTGTTGGTACAACACGGTCATAAACCTGCATGGTATAAAATGATGTCGCGAGTGCGACTGTGTTAATCACAACACCACCCAGAATCGCCTCAATTAGAAGTTTCTTGTGTGAAAATATCTCTTTCTTGACGAGTTGATATGCAGGGCTTTTTCCAACGGAGAATTCAGCAGAGAATTTTAATGTAACCAGATCGTAACCATTGACTCCATCACATACGACTTCATTCCATTTCTTATCCTCACTGCACCACCATTCAGATACCCACTGCCCCTGGGCTGTTGATTTGCGTTTAATACTGACCCAGGTTTTGCATCTAATTTTGACCCGCCCAGATAGCCGGATTATGGCCTGAGTTCACTTCCTTTNNTGTTGATTTGCGTTTAATACTGACCCAGGTTTTGCATCTAATTTTGACCCGCCCAGATAGCCGGATTATGGCCTGAGTTCACTTCCTTTTTCCAGTTTTTCTATCCTCCTGTTGTTGTGAAGTTGAGTGCCTGAAGCGGTAACTGTCATTGCCGGTTTCAATGATATGGCAGTGATGGGTTAGCCGGTCCAGCAGTGCTGTTGTCAGCTTGGGATCACCAAAGACAGATGACCACTCTGAGAAGCTCAGGTTGGTTGTGATAATGATGCTGGTCTTTTCATAGAGCTTGCCGATCAGGTGGAACAGCAATGCTCCACCGGATTGACTGAACGGCAGGTAACCCAGTTCGTCGAGTATCACCAGGTCAGTATGCATCAGGCGGTTAGCGATACGCCCCTGTTTGCCGTTGAGCTTTTCCTGTTCCAGCTGATTAACCAGTTCGATGGTGGGCAGGAAGCGTACGCGCAGATGGTGGTGCTGTATGGCCTGCACCGCAATGGCCGTAGCCAGATGGGTTTTGCCCGTGCCCGGGCCACCTACGAAGACCACATTCTGGGCATCTTCAATGAACTCACAGCGGTGTAAAGCGCGTATCAGGGCTTCATCTACCTGGCTTTCCCTAAACTCGAAGCCAGCCAGATCCCGATAGGCCGGGAACCTGGCGGCTTTCATCTGGTAGTTTATTGAGCGCACTTCGCGTTCAGCCACTTCGGCCTTGAGCAGTGTTTCCAGGATAGGAACAGCCTGTTGATAGATCGGTGCCGCCTGTTTTGACATGGTGGCAACCGTATCGGCCATACCGAACAGCTTGAGGGATTTAAGGGTGGTAACCATGGCATCTGCCGTCATTGCTGCTTCCTCCTGAGTCTGTCATAACGGTGGGTATCTGCTGTCGGCTCTGTGACCAGCTTCAGAGCAGCAGGTGGTTGAGTAGGTTCTGGCTTGGGCTTATCTGTGATCCTGCTCAGACAGTTGATGACATGCTGCTTGGAGGGGCGGTCGATCTTTAACGCCTCTTCTACCGCACGTTCGACCAGCGCTTCATCATGCAGCAGCACAAGCGCTAGTACGTCGACCATCTCCCGGTCACCGCTGGGACGCTTGAGCAGCTTGCGTTGTAGCCGCTTAAAGCTCTCGGGTAGCTCATGGAATGGCGCACCATTGCGTAAAGCACCGGGCTTCCGCTGCACGACTGACAGGTAATGGCGCCAGTCGTAGATGGTTTTCCCGGGGAAACTATGATCACGGCTAAAGACGCGTTCATGAACGGCTACCACCTGGGCTTCGGCCACAATGACCAGCCGGTCGGCATACACGCGTAGACTAACTGGTCGGTTGGCAAAGCTGGCCGGCACACTGTAGCGGTTGTTGTCGTAGGTAATCAGACAGGTGGAGCTGACCCGCTTGTTGTACTCGACAAAGCCATCGAAGGCTGCAGGCGCCTCCATCAAGTGTTCACGCTCTGCCTGCCAGTAATCGCCTATGGTGCGACGCTTGTCTTCCGGGTGCGGCAGCTCCTGCCACAGATCAAGACAGCGCTGCCTGAGCCACAGGTTCAGTCCTGCCAGTGATTTGAAGGCGGGTGCGCCCTGCCAGATGCGTCTCCTGGCATCGAGTACATTCTTCTCGACCTGGCCTTTCTCCCAGCCTGCTGCCGGGTTGCAGAACTCGGCCTCGAACAGATAATGGCTGACCATGGCGGTAAAACGCTTGTTTACATCCCGCTGTTTGCCTTTGCGGACTTTATCCACTGCCGTCTTCATGTTGTCGTAGATGCCACGCTCCGGCACGCCACCGAAGGTGACAAAGGCATGATAGTGAGCGTCGAATAGCATCTCATGGCTTTGCATCAGGTAAGCACGCATGAAGAACACGCGGCTGTGGCTGAGCTTGAAATGAGCAACCAGCAGCTTGGTGTTGACGCCATTGAGCTGAACGTAGTCTTCGCTCCAGTCGAACTGAAACGCCTCTCCTGGTGCAAAGGATAACGGCACAAAGGTGTTCTTGGCGGCGGTCTTCTTGGCTTCCTGCTGCTCAGCCCGCCAGTTGCGGGCAAAGGCGGCTA
>JBEVVY010000001.1:444365-604392 GCA_040506895.1 Sedimenticola sp. | reverse complement strand
AAGCCTTGATGCAGGTAGAGTTGTACGTGGGTCAAAATTCGATGCAAATTATGGGGATAGGTGGGTCAGTTTTGGGTGCAATTCAACACCTGTGAGACTTCTTCTTCAGGTTATGCTGATTAAACTCACTGACTCCCAACCTGGAGCTTTCATGGACATCGATATAGACGTAATTGCAGTGTTTCTTCACCTCTGCGATATCGTTGCGATCTCGAAGTCTGAAACCCTGAACCTTGAAAGGTGTTTCAAGCCATGGTCTATCCAGCTCCATTACATACATGCCGATCCGAAGCTCTGATGTATTCAACTTGAGTTTTCTATTCTTCAGCTCGGATTTTGAGCTGCAAGTACCCTTTTTTGCACTCCTTTTCGGTGCTTTTTTTTTGAAAAGTCCAAACACCAGCCGCTTCCCTTCTCTATATCGAGTATGTCTGTCGCATATTAGTTGTCATTCCGAAACAAGCTATACGATTTTAAGTATTATACTTGCCATCACTACATTGTACGATTTATATTCCTAAGTGTAGCGAATTTTATTCCTGTTTGCTATGGTAATTCTATCTAATTGATTTAGTTATTTTTTTAACGATTTATAATGCTTATTCCGAGAAAAATTTCAATCTACAGATGGGTCGCTTCCAATCTGTTGGTCGCAGTCTTGTTAGCTGCCCTATTCTACGTTCTCGCCCCTGAAGATGAGTCCGTAGTTGGGATCGAGATCACTTTTCTGATTGTCATTGCGTTTCTGACAACAAGTTTCATACTCTATTTTTCACGCGAAACATTCATAGCATTGAAGTCCAAGTCGTACGCTCAGAAACTGAATGATATTTTCGACAAACATGGACGATCATCCACGATTCCGGCACGGCCAGACCTTTTGTTTTCTGCCATAGCATTTTCAATAGAACAGTTGATCAATGAATCTGATCATCTATCGCTATCACTAACCAAAAGAGAAAACGAATTCTGGTCAATACTCGATACACAAACAGAACTGGTATTCATTATGGGGGAAGATGGTTACATCATTTACAAAAACAGGGCTTTTGATGAATTCTTCGGCAATCCAATCTTCAGGTTGTTTGATAATGAGCCCGATCTATTCTCCATCAACATATCAAGGTTGATGGAAACACTCACTCCTTTTGTTGAAAGAACAAAGGATACAGACAGGGAAATTGAATGCCTGACTGAACTCCCTATTGACAACAAATCAAGATATATAAGCTGGACAATAAAGCGTCAACCTGATTCGGACACAGAACAGTTTCTTGTTGTTGGAAGAGATGAAACCGCGAATATCCTTGCGCGAGAGGAGAATGAACGTCTTGAAAAAATCGCTACTATTGGGAGAGCTGCTTCAACTATATTCCACGAAGTCAATCAACCTATCTCAGTGATCCAGCTCTCATCAACTTTGATTCAAGATACATGCTCCTACATAAATACCCATACCCAACTTGTGGACAACAAGGACATTGAAGAGATATCTCAAAATACTGAAATCATTCTTAATCAAGTTAACAGGATAAATGAAATAATACGTAATCTTCGTCTTTTCTATTCTGGATCATACAATAAAATTGAAACTCAAATTTTCCAACCCTATATCGTACTCAATGAAGTCATTGACACTCTCAACACCCAGATTTTACTGAATAATATTTCCCTGAATTACTCAATAGATGATAAAAGCATTGTGATCGATGCAAATCCTGTGTTATTCGGCCAGGTTATCCAGAATATTCTGCAAAACTCAATACATGCCCTTGCAAATCAGGGAACAGGAAGAGAAAAACGAATATCAATCTCTATGGAATCGATCAATAGCCTGATGATCATCGTTATTGAGGATAACGGTACCGGAATACCGGATGAAATAATCGACAGGGTATTGGAGCCATTTTTTACTACAAAACCACTTGACACGGGTTCTGGCCTGGGTCTCGCCCTTTGTCTAAACGTGATCAATAAAATGGATGGTGAATTGTTACTTGAGAACCTGGTTGACGGAGGTCTTAAAACAACGATAAAAATACCGATGGAATAGACTTTACATCAATACTGCTGACAAATCAGTCTCTTCATTGATATATCCGTAACTTTTCCTCAGATACAAAATCCCTTGTTCACTAACCGTTAGATTTTCGTCAATCAGGTTTTTATGTTTAAGTTTTTTAATCTTATTGAATATATCGCTCACCAACACCGATTCAGTACAAGCCATCATTTGCATTTGACACTCTTGTTTTATCTCACTCAAACTATCCGATAGATAATCAGTGTTATACACTTTATCAATATAAGTAAGCAGTCGAATGATTTTCTTCTTCTCTTTAAGCGGTTTTGCATTAACCGAATGTTCTATGATCGATTGTGTAACATTAGGCTCATGTTCACCTTCATAATGCCTATTCACCAGCCAGGTAGTCAGTTTTGCCCGTTCTAAAGGAGTTAAAGAGCGCAAGCCGCAGGCGACCTGCTCTGAGATCTGGTAGAGACCACCTGCTCTTGGGCTATCAATCAACCAGCAGTCATCTTGATTTCGATAACCGATAGATGCTTTTGTACCCCATATCTTGCATCTATTACTTTCCATCACGCCACCTCCTGTGCGTATTGAATAACTCAACACCTTAGACGTGTATTATGGAGTAAAAATGAAAGCTTGAATTATTACTTTGTAGCAATAGACTACTACAATGTATCAAACGCAAAGGTCTAATCAATATTGATATCCAGTAGTTGCTCACTTTCCAAAAGAAAACAATCTGTTTCTATCATATTGTTGGCAACCCTGGCGTAATCTGGTCGATAGGTTCCATTAGAGATCTCCCGGCTAACTCTATCTAGCTTATCAACAGCATAACTTCTAATTTTCTTTACCATGCACTCATCTTCCAGCGTCAGTTCATAGTTGTCTCCAATATATGAATCTCTCATTAACCGGTTGAATAGATCTGTAAGTTCCTCTTCACTTGTTGTCTCGGTCTGCGCCATCATTTCATAGGTACGCATATCCGAATCGATTCGTTTCATGCGTTCGCTGTTTATTTTCAAATAGTTAAGTAATCTGTAATTTTTTTCCCTGTTACTTAATGAACGACGAGTCATAGCCTTATGAATGGTTGAGTCAGTGACAGTTGGTATAGGGTCACCGTTGTTGCGTCTTTCAATGATTTCACTGGTGAGTTTTGCCCGATCTTCGAGATCAAGATCGTCAATATCCCCTTGCACACCTTGACTCACTGCATACTGACCACATGTTCTTGGGCTGAAGATATTCCATTTTCTCAGCGTGAAGTCATATATACTGGTGGATTCAGTTCCCCAGATCGGGCATCTGTTTGAAGCTCTTTTTATCAAATTCGTCATTCGCATCTGCCCAATGGGTTTCTTTCGGTTTGGATTAGTTATTCTCAATTATTTCCTCACCGGGCAACGAATTGAACTGCATCATTGTACTTTTGTGTAGCAATTGTAATATTCTATTAATTCCTATCAGCGCGCATAGTACATCGGTCATTAACGAAAACTCTTCAATCTTATATTTATCCCATGTTTCAGGAATCAAGCATTTCGGACATTGAGTTCTTACAAGTAAGCAAACTATTGCTTGGATTACTTTTTGCATCTCTCTATTTCAGGTTTTTCTTCAAAAAGTCTTATCTGCTCAAGACTCACATCAACGATATTTCCCTGGAAAAATATATTGATGTCACACCCTACCTGATTACTTTTGGTTTCTTCGCATCTATATTGTTTGCGATTGGATTCTGGAATGTTGTAGAACATGACACGTTAGTACTATGGATTGCAGTACTCGAATCGACTCTGATAGCAAACTATATCCTTCTCCTGATTTGGCGACGCCATCCATCACTTCTTCCCACTAACCAGTGGGGTGCAGTTTTTTGTGTCGGTACTTTTCTCGTCGGGTGCGCATTTTCAGAAATCTCATTTTTCTACGATCCTTCTATGAGTCTATCTGTACAAGTACAGATCATACTGATAGCCATAGGAATACCTCTCGCAGCTTTGCCTTTTACCGCTATCTATCTGCCAGCTTTCTATTCATTTTCACTGCCGCTCTTCATTTCACTGCTCTACCTATATTGGGTGATAGGCGCACCAGAGAATCAAATCACAACCTGGCTTTTTCTCGGCATAATATACATTTCAATGCTGCTTGTTATTTCAAGGCTGCATAACAAGAGTCTCCTCGATACAATTACGATCCAACAGGCAAACAACGATCTTATAGAAAGCCTGTCAAGAACAAACACCAAGCTTCAAAGAATGACTTATGTGGATTCCCTTACAGGTGTTTCCAACAGGCGAACCTTCATGGCCAAAACTGAAAAGATGTGTCGTGATTTACGTGGGAGCAACTTGAGATTTGCCCTATTGCGTCTCGATCTTGATCATTTCAAAAAAGTAAACGATGAGCATGGAGAACATGGTGGCGACTACGTAATGACTCAAATTGCAAATCGCCTTATCAGTTCTCTATTGAAGATAGATCTTCCTGTACTTGACAGAGACGCGTTGGTGGCACGCTTTGGTGGCGATGAATTCCTTGCACTGCTTACAGGTACTTTCACGGAAAACGAACTATCTGAAATATGCGTACTTGTCAGGAATAATCTAAGTAAACCAATAAACTTTAATGACAAGATCGTCACACCATCTCTGAGCATGGGAATTGCAGTCTCAGAACCAAGTGTAAACTGCCTGGAAGAGCTGCTTTCAAAAACAGACCATGCACTCTTTCATGTCAAGACACACGGCAAAGGTTACTTCCGTATCGTATAGCCAGTGATTTAGGATAAAATAGTCTCTTCAATCCGGCTGTAATTCTGAAAAAATACGGTAAGCTCCCTTATGAAGCTCAATTTTCAAGAAGGCATCGACTCAAAGCGCTTTCTGTCTGATTATTGGCAACAGAAACCCCTCCTGATCCGACAAGGGTTTCCAGACTATCATCCTCCTCTCACAGCTGAAGAACTGGCCGGACTCTCTTGTGATGAGGATATCGAATCAAGAATTGTTCTGGAAAAAGACGGCGTTCGTCCATGGGAGGCCAGGAACGGTCCATTCGATGAGTCTGCTTTTGCCAGTCTTCCGGAAACTCACTGGACGCTCCTTGTACAGGACGTCGACAAGCATATCCCTGAGGTTGCCGATCTTCTCGATCCTTTCAGGTTCCTTCCTGACTGGCGCCTGGATGACATCATGATAAGCTACGCCGCAGATCAGGGGTCAGTCGGTCCACACATCGATGACTACGATGTCTTCCTGGTACAAGTCCGAGGCAAACGCCGCTGGATGATACACACCAACGAGGTTTCCGACGAGGACTATATTCCAGGTCTGGACCTCCGCATTCTGCCAGAATTCGAGGCCGAGTTTGACTGGGTGATGGAACCTGGCGACGTCCTTTACCTGCCTCCAAATGTCGCTCACTGGGGTATTGCCCAGGGCAACGACTGCATGACCTGTTCAGTCGGCTTTCGGGCACCGACTTTCCAGGAGATGGCAGCTGCCTGGTGTGATGACCTGGTATCCACTAAAGTGCCCTCCTCACGCTACAGGGATGGTGAAATCGGCCTCCAGGAGAGTAGTGCAGAAATCACACCTCAAGCCCTTGCACGGGTTCGCCGTCAACTCAACAGCTACCTCTTATCCACTCCCCAGGAGCAGGATCGCTGGTTTGGCCGCTTCATTACCGAGTCCAAAATACACCTTCAGGTGAGTCCCAGAAGCGAGAGCAATTCCGTAGAAACAGTGATCGCGCTATTCGAATCAAGTGGTCTCTTATATCGAAACGGGTGGAGCCGTTTCGCATATATAGAGGGAAATGATCAGTGCGACTATCTTTTTGCCAACGGAGAGGAATACAGCCTGGCAAAATCCTGTGCAGGCTTTATGCAGTGGGTCACCGGGAGCCGGCTGCTCTCTTATGATGATGCTCAACCATGGCTAAAGAACAAGGATTGTCTAAACTTACTGACAGCACTTTTCAATGACGGTCATCTTCTGTTAGAACAGGATCTGGATGAGTATTGAAATCAGAGAGGCTCACTGGCCTGAAGATCTGCCTCTTTTGAGAGAAGTCCGGGAAGAGGTTTTCGTTCGGGAACAGCATGTACCTGCTGATATGGAGTGGGACACCAGTGATCCTGTCGCCGTTCATCTGCTGGCTGAATCCCCAGATGGACAACCGGTAGGCACAGTACGTCTGCTGCCTGACGGACAGATTGGCCGCATGGCCGTTCTGCCTGAATGGCGTAACCAGGGAACAGGTCGCCGATTGATGGAACAGATTATGAGCAAAGCATCAGAACTGCGGTACCCAAAGCTGTTTCTGAACGCACAGACCCGTGCTGTTCCTTTCTACAGACAGTTCGGTTTCAGGACGCAGGGGGAAGAGTTCATGGAGGCAGGAATCCCCCATCTGCGCATGGAGATGGATGACGATGACAACTAGCGCACTTGAAACCCTTCCTCAACAGGTACTTGGTGAGAATTCCGGGCGCATCATTCTGCAAACCGTCGAAGAGAACCGGCTAGCCTCACTGCAAATGGCTTTGCAGGCGAAGAGGCACCTGGACATCTTCACCTATGATTTCGACGCGCCGATCTACAATCAGCAGGATTTTCTCGACGCGGTAAAACAGCTGGCGATACGCAGCCGGGAGTCCAGGATCCGAATCCTGCTGCAGGAGAATGAAAAGGTCCAGAAACAGGGACACCGATTTATCGAACTGGCCAGGCGGCTTCCCAGCGCGATTGCCATTCGCCACCCATATAAAGATTACGAGGATCTGCCTGAAAACTTCATGATCGTGGATGAAACAGGCTATATCTACCGTGATACCTACACCCAGTACGATGCCGATGCCGTATTCAGTGACCGGCTCGCTGCAGGAAAACTGGCCTCGCTCTTCAATGAAATATGGGAGCGTAGTGAATCCGACATCGAACTCAGAAGACTGAGTCTCTGACAGGAGTCGCAGCATGCTATCCAGGCTATCCGCCATGTTTCTGTTGATACTGACAGCATCCGCTTGCCTGGCAGACTACCCGCTCGAGATCATCGAACTGAAAAACCGACCCATTGAAGAGGTGATACCCATCATCAGACCCTTTGTGGGTGATGACGGTGCAGTCACCGGCATGCACAATCAACTGATCATCAGAACCTCCCCGTCCAACCTGGATGAGATAAGGAAGATTCTGCAAAAAATTGACCGGCCCGCCAGGCGCCTGGTGATCCATGTCCGCCAGGGGTCGTTTATATATAGTGAGGACAACGGTCTCTCAGCGGGGATCCGGGCTGCTGATGGCGATAACGAAGTGACCATCGGCTCTGCACCGAAAAAGCCCGGGGCCCGGCTCAGAATCAAGCAGGCCCGCACCAACAACCGCAACGATGCCACACACACCATTCAGACCCTGGAAGGAAAAGCGGCATTCATTGAAACAGGCCGCTCTTTCCCGGTACAGGAACGCTCTCTCATCGTCACCGGTGACATCATCGGACAGCAGACCACCACCCGTTACAGAAAGGCGACCTCCGGTTTCTATGTCACCCCGTATCTTGTCTCAGGCGACAGGGTCACCCTCCATATCACCCCATTTGCATCCCGCCCCGGCACCATCCAGGGTACATACGATGTCCAGGAGGCAGAGACCACTGTGACAGGCAGAATCGGCGAATGGATTCCTGTTGGCGGTGTTGCCGATAACAACACCATAGAGCGTTCGGGCCTGCTCAAACGCCACACCACAGAAAACCGGCAAAATCGCCAAATCCAGCTGCTGGTTGAAGAGATAACCCACTGAAACCCCTGTTGTTCAAGACTTAGAATCATCCTAGAATAATCCGATGATTTTCGGCCATCGGATAGCTGTCCTCATCCCCGGGTCGAAAGGGAATTCATCTAACAACCAATAATCAAGGGAGTTATCAGCATGTTAGAGTCGTTAGACCTCAACCAGCTTGTTTCAACCTACGCCATACCCTGGGCTATCAACATCGCCCTCGCTGCGGCCATTTTCGTCGTGGGTCGCTGGGTCGCCAAGGCGATCGTCAAGCTGGCTGGAAAACTGCTCGCCAAGGCAGGCATGGACGATATCCTCGTCAATTTCGTCACATCCATCTCCAACGCCATACTGCTACTGTTCATCATCATTGCGGCGCTGGACCAGCTGGGTGTGGATACCACCTCCCTCATTGCACTTCTCGGTGCGGCAGGCCTGGCGGTTGGCCTGGCCCTGCAGAACTCCCTGCAGAACTTCGCTGCAGGCGTCATGCTGATCATCTTCCGTCCCTTCAAGACCGGTGATTTCGTCGAGGCTGGCGGAACCATGGGCGTGGTCGAATCCATCAGCATCTTCAGCACCATCATGCGCACCGGAGACAACCGCGAAGTCATCGTACCCAACGGTTCAATTTACAACGGCACCATCACCAACTACTCCGCCCGTGAAACCCGCCGTATCGACATGGTGTTCGGCATCGGCTACGACGACGACATAAAGAAGGCCAAGGAGATCATGGAGAGTATTATCAAGGCCGACGAGCGTGTACTGGCCGATCCTGAACCGCTGATAGCAGTGGCTGAACTGGCTGACAGCAGTGTCAACTTCAACGTACGCCCCTGGGTGAAAAGCGGTGATTACTGGGCTGTGAAATTCGACCTGACCGAGAAGATAAAGATCGCCTTCGACGAAAACGGTGTCTCGATCCCCTACCCCCAGATGGATCTGCACATCGACAAGAGCGAGTAAATTTCGGAAATTTACCCAGCGGATCAATGGCCGGTGCCCTGAGGGTACCGGCCATTTCTTTTCATATTACGCCATCAATTCCATACGGTTCATCGCCAGCCACTGCATGGTGATGATGGCAGTGGTCGAATTGACACGACCACCGTAGAGTTCCGCTATCGCCTCCTCTGCTGGCAGAACCTCGACCCGGATATCTTCACCCTCCTCAGCCAGGCCATGCACGCCCCCGGCAGATGATGCATCCACCAGGCCACAGAAAAGATGGGTCCGCTCCGATGAGTAGCCGGGGCTGACCATGAATTCACAGATCGGAAGCAACTGCTGTATCTCGCAGCCCGCCTCTTCCAGAGCCTCCCTGCGGGCTACTTCATCCGGGGGCTGCCCCTCCTCCACCAGGCCGCCGACGATCTCCAGCAGCCAGGCACCCCGAGGATCCTCCAGGGCACCGATCCTGAACTGCTCGATCATCACCACCTCGTCCCTGTTAGGGTCATAGAGCAGTACCGCGGCCGATTCCAGCCCGACGATACACTCCCGTACCAGCACATCGCTGGAGCCCCCGGCAAAAAGATCGTGTTTCAACCAGAAGCGTTTAAGCCCGAGAAAACCGTCATGGGCAAGTGCCGAGTCCATAATTTCAAACCGGAATTTCATCACAAAATCACCTGCTGCATTGCAAAAAACCCCAAACTCTACTTGAAAAATAATTAGTTATATTATATGATTCTTATATTCATGTGATTCCTGGTAATTAGAATCACTATTCAACCTCGTCAGTTAGTAGGTTTACATCAGTGAAGAAGTTTATTGTACTGATTTTATTGAGTATTTTCTCCCTGGCCGTTTCCCCGGTCCAAGCTGGCTCTCCCCTCGACAACTACACCACGGATGACTGGTCTGTCACTTCCGAAGAGGCCCGTAAGGAGAATCTTCCGATTATGATCGTCTTCAGTGCAGATGACTGCAGCTACTGCGAGCATCTGAAGGAAGAGATTCTTAATCCCGGCGTGCTTTCCGGCACCCTCGATAAAAAAGTGCTCGTCCGTGAATTCAATATAGATGTCGGCGGCAAGATCACCGATTTCGACGGAGAGCGCATCCGTGCCCGCATGTTCGTCAACCGGTACAAGGTTTTCGCAACACCCACCGTGGTGTTTGTGGATGCCGACGGTCAGACCATCACCCCGCCCATCGTCGGATACAACAATCCGGTTGATTACCGGGAGCGCCTGCACAAGGCCCTGAACAGTGCCCAGATGCACACCGCCAGCCTGCTGGAAAACCTGCTTGCCGCCCGTATCAAGTAGCCGCTTTCCGGAATAATCAACGGCTCAGAAAAGCCGCATTCGGTCCGCCGAATGCGGCTTTTTCATTTTATCCTCACCAGACTATTTTGCGGCAGCAAGGGCCTGGTCAAGGTCGGCGATGATATCGTCCACATGTTCGATTCCGATGGACAATCTCACCATATCCTCGCTGACGCCGGCGGTCTTCAACTCTTCCGGACTCAACTGGCGGTGGGTCGTGGTTGCGGGATGACAGGCCAGGGTCTTGGCATCACCGATATTGACCAGGCGAACAGCCAGTTGCAACGCATCGATAAACTTGGCACCTGCTTCCAGCCCCCCCTTGATACCGAATGAGAGGATGCTCGATGCCTTACCGCCCATGTACCTGTCCACCAGCGGCTTGTCCGGGTGATCGTCCAGGCCTGCATAGCGTACCCATTCAACCTGGGGATGTTCCTTGAGATAGCCAGCCACCGCCTCGGCATTTTCACAATGCCGGTCCATACGCACCGGAAGGGTTTCTATGCCCTGGAGAATCAGAAAGCTGTTTAATGGAGAGATGGCTGAGCCCATGTTGCGCAGGGGAACAACCCGGGCCCGACCGATAAAGGCCGCTTCGCCCAGTGCCTCGGTATAGACCACACCATGGTAAGAGACATCCGGTTCGTTGAGCCGCCTGAACCGCTCCTTGTGCTCGGCCCAGGGAAATTTTCCGGAATCCACCAGCACCCCGCCGATCGTCGTACCATGTCCCCCCATGTACTTGGTCAGTGCATGAACCACGATATCGGCCCCATGTTCGAACGGACGGCACAGGTATGGGGAAGGAACCGTATTGTCGACAATCAGGGGAACCCCGTGAGCATGGGCCATATCGGCCATGGCAGCGAGATCGACCACGTTACCCGCAGGATTTCCGATCGATTCGCAGAACACCGCCTTCGTATTACCGTCGATAAGGGCAGCCATGCCCTCTATATCCTTGGCGTCAGCGAACCTGGCCTGGATACCCAGCTGGGGCAGCGTATGGGCAAACAGGTTGTAGGTGCCACCATACAGGGTCGAGGTGGTAACGATGTTATCCCCGGACTCGGCAATGGTGAACAGTGCATAGGTAATCGCTGACATACCGGACGAGAGACCGAGTGCGCCTACCCCGCCCTCCATTGCAGCGACCCGTTTCTCCAGTACATCGGTCGTTGGGTTCATGATGCGGGTGTAGATGTTGCCCTGCACCTTCAGATCGAACAGATCGGCGCCATGCTGGGTATCATCGAATGCATAGGAGGTGGTCTGGTAGATGGGGACTGCGACCGCCTTGGTGGTGGGATCCGGCTCAAATCCGCCGTGAACTGCAAGGGTCTCTATCTTCATAGGGCTCTCCTCCGAAGCTGGGAACGTGGAAATCGCCAAACCGGTTGATCCGGCAACTCCCGTGATTATTTTTGTTACTGCAAGACATACCGATCTTAACCGTCACCGAGACAGTGTGTCGAATCCATTGGTGTGTGGAGTTTCAGTCCAGGCAGTCCGCCGTATCGGCGTCAGGCTCTTTCACATCGCAGAAGGCCTTCGAGGCGGATATGCAGCCCAGGGGCACCACGATCAGGGTCAACGAGGTGGCGACCACGGGACCGAACAGCAGTGAGATGGCCATACCCTGGAAGATCGGATCGAAGAGAATGGCAAAGGCTCCCGCCATCATGGTCAGATCAGTAACCCAGATCGGGCGCATCCTGATCTGCCCTGCCATGATCACCGCCTCTCGAACCTTCCTACCCCTGTGCATCTCGTTCTTTGCAAAATCGACCAGCAGGATCGAGTTGCGAACCTCGATTCCCGCCAGTGCGATAAAGCCGATCATTGAGGTTGCAGTGAACTCTGCACCCAGGACCCAGTGTCCGGGTATGATGCCGATCAGGGTCAGTGGGATCGGGGCCATGATGATCGCAGGCTGGATAAAGTTGCCGAACTCCCAGACCAGCAGTATGTAGATCAGCACCAGCGCTGCGGCGAAAGCCAGGCCGAGATCACGGAACGTCTCGTAGGTAACGACCCACTCGCCACTCCACTCGAAAGCGGAAACGCCGGATTTCCCAGGGGCACCTGTGAGGGTTCCCGTCATGCTGACCCCATCTGGGGCCGTGTAGTCATTCAGCTGTTCCTCGACACCGAGCATACCGTATATGGGTGCACCCAGCCGGCCCTCCATCTCTCCGGTAACATACTCTATGGTTCTCAAGTCCTTGTGATAAACCACACTCTCCTCGGCAATACGCTTGAATTGCCCCAGCTCGGAGAGAGGAACTGTCTGTCCGGATTCTGAAGCGACCGGCAGTACCGCGAGTTTGGCCAGTTCAGATCGCCGGTTGAGGGGCAGCTGCATCACCAGGTATGTGGGTTCGAGTACGGAACCACGTTTCACATCACCGAGGCGGTAGCCGCCCATCGCCATCTCCAGGTTACGATTGATAGACTCGACAGAAACTCCCCTGCGGGTCGCCTTTTCGGTATCAACCGCAAAGTGCCACCGTTCATACTCATCGGTCATATAGGTATCGACGTCCACCAGGTTCTCCACCTGCTCGAACATCCGTTGCAGGTCCCGGGTCACCTGCCGCCGGGTCTGATCATCAGGACCGTAGACCTCCGCGACCACTGTCTGCAGTACCGGTGGCCCCGGTGGCATCTCCACCACCGCTATGCGGGCACCATGCTCCCTGGCCAGAGGGGTCAACAGGGCGCGTGCAGCGACCGCCAGCTCATGACTGCTTCGATCACGCTCCCCTTTATCCGTCAGCATCACCTGGATATCGGCTTCCCACGAGGCCTGGCGCAGGTAGTAATGACGCACCATGCCGTTGAAGTTGAAGGGTGAGGCCGTACCCACGTAAGACTGCATTGCGGTTACCTCAGGCAGTTCCCTCAATGCCCGCACCATCCTGTAGGTCAGGTTGGCGGTGACCGGCAGGCTGGTCCCCTCAGGCATGTTGATGACGACATTGAACTCAGGCTTGTTATCGAACGGCAGCATCTTCACCGTCACTGCCTGGGTATAGAACATGCTGCAGGCCAGGAAGAAGGAGGCCACGATGCCCCACAGAAACACGCGTCCCTTGAAGCGGCTGTTTACCAGTGGTTCGATGAACGGTCGGTAATAGCGGCCTATGCCGTCCTGAATCTTCCCTTCACGTACCTCGGCACGTTTCAGCGATCCCATTGAGGGACGCAGTTTCATTGCGAACCAGGGGGTGAAGACGAAAGCCGCGAACAGAGAAAAGATCATTGCCACCGAGGCGAGCAGCGGTATTGGCAGCATGTAGGGACCCATCATGCCGCTGACAAATCCCATCGGCAGCAGTGCCGCCAGTACTGTCAGGGTGGCGATAATGGTGGGATTACCCACTTCCCGTACAGCATCGACCGCGGTCTCCACGCTGGTGGTGTCATCGTGGAGCCAGCGTCGGAAGATATTCTCAACCACCACCGTGGCGTCATCCACCAGGATACCGATGGCAAAGATAAGCGCGAACAGGCTTACCCGGTTGATCGTGTAGTCGAGAATCCAGGCGGACCAGATCGTGATCAGGATGACCACGGGAATGATGACGATCACTACCAGTGCAGGACGCGTACCGATGGTTATCCAGCAGAGCAGGCTGACGGCGATCGCCGCACCCAACAGAGCGGCCAGAAGTTCGTTGACCTTGTCATTGGCCGTCTTGCCGTAGTTTCGCGTTATCGATGCGTGTACATTCTCCGGAACCAGGCTCCCCTTCAGGGACTCCAGCCGTTCCAGGATATTGTCGGCAATGGTCACACCGTTGGTGCCCTCTTTCTTCGCGAGGGCAATGGTGACCGCCGCTGCACCCTCGGTGACCGGCTCCCCCGCCATCCCGGCTGGCCCGGAGTGATACATCACGAGCTGCTCAGCCTCTGCCGGACCGTCGACCACCCTGGCCAGGTCCCTGACATAGACTGGCTGGCCATGGCGTGAGGTCACCACAAGCCTGGCCACATCCTCGGCGGACTTTAGAAATGCCCCGGAAGAGACCCGAAACGAAGTATCCTTTGTCTCCATGGAGCCGGTGCCCTTCTCCCCGTTGGCCGAACGTATGGTAGCCGCCAGGGTATCAAGCGTTACATCAAATCCGGCCAGGCGCCCCGGATCGACCTCCATTCGTATCTCCCGCGGACGCCCTCCGACCACGAACCCCTGGCCCGTGTCTTTAACCTCTTTCAGACGCTGCAGTACATCCTGGGCCAGAATTCTCAGTGAGCTATCGTCTGTCTGGTCGGACCAGAGGGTGATGGTGACAACGGGTACATCGTCGATACCCTTGGGTTTCACCAAGGGCATGGAAACCCCCGGTGGCATCTTGTCGAGGTTCGACTGCAGCTTGTCATGAACCTTGACGATGGATGGCCCCAGTTCCTCTCCCACGATGAAGCGAACCGTCACCATCCCCTGCTCCCGCTGCGATGCGGAGTAGACATGTTTTACACCGGGAATCTCGCTCATCATCCGTTCAAGCGGATCGATGGCCAACGCTGCCACCTGTTCAGCCGAGACACCCGGGTAACTGATAAAAACATCCACCATGGGAACGGAGATCTCGGGGTCTTCCTGGCGTGGCGTGAACATCAGGCCCAGCATGCCGATAAAGAGCGTCGCCAACAGCAGCAGGGGGGAGAGAGGTGATTCGATGAAAAGGCGCGCGATATTCCCCGCCAGACCCAACGGTGTAACCACTTCATGGGGTATCGCCGGGTGGGTCAATGCAGGTCGTCTCGACCTGTATTTCGGGGGACGCCTGGCCATGTACCGTTCTCCCCGAGTGAAAGAAATATCCTATTATTTAATTAAATAACTAGTACATGATTCAGATGACCGACAGCGGGATCTGTGAGGGTCTATGCCGTTAATTGATTTACATCAGCAAAAACGGTGGAAAATGGAAAACCTAGAGCAGGATCAAACAGAGATAAATCACAGCTTCCTGACGGGCAATATGACTGCTATTCTGGAAATAGATGACAGGTAAATAAATTCAGAAAAAAAGGGAGTTACAGATGGTCGAAATCAGGCACAAAGAAACTGGTGACGTTCTGTTTACCATAGAAGGTGAATCCCTGGCCGGTGCTGACCTCAGGGAGATGTACCTGGAAGGCGCGGATCTGAGTAACACCGACCTGCGGGGGGCGCTGTTGAATTTTGCTGATCTCGCCAATGCCGACCTGGCTGAAGCGAACCTGGAACAGGCGATGTTATCAGGCGCCCAGATGGTTGGTGTGAACCTCAAGAACGCCAATCTCACGAATGCCAAAATTGGTGCCGATCAATCTTCAAGTGCCGCCATCATGCGGGAGTGCGATCTCTCCGGCGCCAATCTGTCGAGGGCTGATCTTCGTGAAGTCGAGCTCAGGCAGAGCAATCTTGAAGGCGCCAACCTGTCCCGTGCGGATATGCGTGGAGCCGACTTCTTCCGATGCAATCTGAGGGGTGTAACAGCCCAAAATGCCCTCTTCATCAAGGCCAATCTCAGGGAGGCCGATCTCAGTGAGGCCAATCTCTGCGACAGTCATCTCAACGATGCCAACATGATACGCAGCAAGCTGGTGAACGCCGTACTGGAGAGTTGTGTCGCTGAAGGTTTCACTGTCATCAACCTGGCCAACATGGAGGCGTCAGATCTCTCGCATGCGAAGATGCGCAACATCTCCGCTGAAGACACCAATATGAAACATGCCAACCTGAGCCACGTGGATCTCAGCAACGCGGTGATGGGCGGAGCGATTCTGAGGCGCGCCAACGTGGAAGGCGCCAACTTCGAGGGCGTGGAACTGGCCACCGTGACCATGGATTTCGCCAACTTCTCCAAGGCCCTCAATGCCAAGTATCCGTCCTACAAGACCAACTTGCGCTGACGTTGAAACTCGAGGTTGCGATGGGAAAAAACCGCTGCAGTCTCCCGAAAAAAAAGCCCGCTTTCCTCTCGGAAAGCGGGCTTTTTCAGATCCAGCGATCTGTCTGAACAGGGTTTAGCTGTTCAGGGACTGGTAGTAGTCCATCAGGATCTCTGCAACCTCGGGACGTGAAAACTCCGGAGGGGGCGCCATGCCCTGGCCCAGCATCTCACGCACCTTGGTGCCGGAGAGCAGAACGAAGTCCTCTTTAGAGTGATCAGGCGCATCGCGCATCATCACAACGCGGTTGAGCTTCTTGGAGTACGCGGTGTGGTCAGCGTTGAAGATCTGGATATCCAGTGAACCTTCAGGTACCTCGTCATCGAAGATGGTCTGCGCGTCGAACGCACCGTAGTAGTCACCCACACCGGCGTGATCGCGACCGATGATGAAGTGGGTGGCACCCATATTCTGACGGAAGTAGGCGTGCAGAACAGCTTCACGGGGACCTGCATAGAGCATGTCGAAGCCATAACCGGTGATCATCACGCTGTTGGGTGGGAAGTAGAGCTCAGCCATCTTGCGGATAGCGGCATCACGTACGGGGGCCGGGATATCGCCGGGCTTGAGCTTACCCAGCAGCATGTGGATGACAACGCCATCGGCATCAACGGCGTCCATGGCCATCTTGCACAGCTCCTCGTGTGCACGGTGCATGGGATTACGGGTCTGGAAGGCGACGATGGTCTTCCAGCCACGCTCCATCACCTCGTTGCGGATCTCAACGGCGGTGCGGAAAGTATCGGGGAAATCATCCTGGAAGTAGCTGAAGTGCAGCACCTGGATGGAGCCGGAAACGGCCAGGCGACCCTGGGAGTTGAACGCGGCAACACCGGGATGCTCCGGATCGTCAGTACGGTAGACCTTGTCGGTCATCACGGCCATCTGCTCGTCGGTGACCTCTTCGATCGCCTCGACGTCCATCACGGCCAGTACAGGATTGCCTTCCATGTTGGGATCACGCAGGGCAATGCGCTTGGCATCCTTGATAGCATCGACGTTGTCCAGCAGACACATAACCGGTACAGGGAAGAAGCTCCCATCGGTCATCTGCATCTTTTCGGCACAACCCATGGCATCGGCAACGTTCATGAAGCCTTTGAGCGGTGAGAAGTACCCTGCGCCCATCATGACCGCATTACCGGCTGCCTGGGAACTGATCACCACGGAAGGCAGCTCTGCTGCTTCGCGCATCAGTTCGTGGTGTTTGTCGGTGTCATAGACAAACAGTGGTTGGAGTGTGTCGGATCCGACGGGCTTGATCATCTCGCTTCGTCTCCCTAGAGTTGAAAAGGAACAGCACTGCCTCTCTGTTTAGTTCTTGTCAGCGGTGGCAGGCCACAATGTTCTGTCAAATAGTTTGACCGGGACTTGATATCTATCAGTTGGCTCCGGCCAGATTCAGAATTTTTTCTTAAGTCTGTATGTGGTCAGCAGGTGGATCGAACCGGGTCGAAATCCACAGCCCCTCCCCTCGTACAGCACGCAATACGGTACCACAAGAGTCTGGGTCTCATCCCTAATTTATATTTATGCAGGAGTAAAAAAAAATACTGATCGGATGTATCAGAAGGCCGCTTTACGCGGCCCTCCGGATTAGTTGGCTGCCGCGGCCAGGGGCTGCTGCCACTGGGGTTCCCGGCTGTCGGGCAGGTTCTCCGTGATGGTTTCGGGCAGACCGTCGTGCAACCAGTCGGTCAGGGGCTGAAGCTGCTTCCTGTCCTTGCGTGTGGAGCGGGTGCTCTTCAGTTCGCAGATTCCGATTCCCGATTCCATGGCAATGGGATAATTCTGGGTATCCCTCAGGCTGGCCACGAGGGGAATGCCCGTCTTTTCCGAGAGTGCTTCAATCTGCTTGTAAATATTCGAATTTTTCGTTCTTACCCGGTTCGCGACCAGGCAGACCCGTTTGCCGTTCAGGCGGTGCCTGGACATTTTGAGAAGACCCTCGAGAAAATCCTCAACCGCATTGAGATCGATAATCGAGGCCATGACGGGGATGATGATGGTATCTGCACGGTTCAGATAATCGGTCAGCTGGCCTCCACTTGAACCGGCCGGGGTATCGATGATCACCACATCAGTACCCTGCCCCGAGTAGAGCTGCCAGGTGCGAGTTACCCCCGTTGCCGGCTTGGTGGCATCGATGGGGCGTATATCCGGGTTCTCGGGCGAACGGACCTCCAGCCAGCGCGTACTCGAGCGCTGGGGATCGAAGTCCATCAGGGCAGTCTTGAAGCCCTGCGCCGAAAAGTAACAGGCAAGCGTAGTGGCGATCGTGGTCTTCCCACAGCCACCTTTGGCATTGAGCACCATTATGTTGTGCATTGGCCTATCGTCTCCCAAAAATTAAGGTCCGCGTGACGGAATACCCTTCCGGCACCGACCATAAACCGCCCGAACAGCTGACTTCTATGGTCTGCTTATCCGCAGATCCCCGTACCGATCATTCCGGGAATCAGTGGCAGTTTTCTAGAGGTGTGGTAACAACTCCATCATTACCCACATAAATGATTCGGTTATTATCGGCCCATTTCTTCTTAGGAATCAAGTGATTCCCCCGTGTTTCTCCACTCAATCTGTGATTTGATTCCGTCATTCCTCCAATCCTGGCAGCTGCAGCTGTCCGCCAGGAAGCTGGTTCGCCCTCCAGAACTGCTCTTTCAACCCGGAATTCCTTTTCAGAACACGCTTTAGAGCGATTCTGAATATATTCTCTAACACGCTGATTTCAAATGTATTAACAGTTCGTGTCAAACCGGTATAAAGGAGCTCTCTTGTAAGGATCGGCAGATCCTCGTCCGGAAGCACCAGTAAGACGCGTCCAAACTCTGAACCCTGGCTCTTGTGGACCGTCATGGCGAACACCGTTTCATGTTCAGGCAGGCGCGAAGGCGGAAACCAGCGCAGTTCACCTTCCGGTGTGCGGAAGCAGACCCCAAGGGTGCCGTCCCGCCTGGGGAGTGCCAGGCCGATATCCCCGTTATAGAGATGCAGGTTGTAATCGTTGCGGGTGATAAGCACCGGGCGTCCCGGATACCAGGTGGCCGTATCCTTTACCAGTCCACACTCTCCGAGCTGGTTGCGTATTCCCTCGTTCATTGCGTTGAGACCACGCTCTCCCCGTCTTGTGGCGCACAGAACCCGGAAACCTTCGAATGCATCGAACAGGGTGGCCTCATCGGCACCTGAGGCAACCAGCTCCATGAAACCCCTGTAGCCCTGGGCCCCAATCTCCACCGGACTGCTCTTATCGCCGTGCCATTGAAGGTCATCCAGATCAGGGGATGCAAACAGCGCTAGGGCTTCATCATCATCCCCGCGGTTTACTGCATCGGCGAGGCGGCCAATGCCACTGCCACTGCCGAACCGGTAACTGTGCCTGAGCTCAACGATGGAATCCGAAAGCGGTCCGACACCTCCTGTCGTGCCGGGAAGCGTCTCCCCTGTGACCTGCTGCAGCTGTTTTCTGAACCTGTCCGAGAAGCCGGACCAGTCGCTGCAGATATCGCCGAGCACCGCTCCCGCCTCGACCGAAGAGAGCTGGTTGCGGTCACCCAGCAGAATAAGCCTCGACTTTTCAGGCAGCGCCTGCAGCAGTTTGCTCATCATGGCGAGATCGACCATGGACGCCTCATCGAGGATCAGCACATCCAGGGGCAGCGGATTATCCCTGCCATGACGGAAAGTCACCGCGCCATGTCCGCCACCCAGCAGACGATGGAGGGTGACCGCATGTTCTGGTATCGACGCCAGGATCGACGGCTCCAGACCCAGTCGCCGCTTGGCTCCGCGCACCGATTCCTGCAGCCGTGCTGCGGCCTTGCCGGTCGGTGCCGCCAGGGCAATGGCCGGCGTCCTGTCGCTGAGTTGAAGCATCAGGGCCAGGATCCGAACCACGGTGGTTGTCTTCCCCGTGCCCGGTCCCCCGGTAATGACACTCAGATTGCGATTGACTGCCAGTGCCGCGGCCACCTTCTGCCAGTCTGTCCGGCTACCCGAATCCCCGGCAAAGAGTTCCCGCAACAGCCGCTGCGTGGTGTTGGCATCGAACGCTTCCGATACACGACCCGCACGCTCAAGTACATCCCTCGCCAGCTGCTGTTCATAATCCCAGTAGCGGTAGAGGTAGAGCCGGCCCGCATCATCCAGTACCAGGGGCCTGTAATCGCCCGGCCTTCCCACCACGGACGCGCTGCGCAGGGTTTCCATCCAGCGACCCTTTTCCGGCAGCTCGATCCTGTCACCAACCGGATCCTCCAGTACGACACCGCCCCAGGCATCCAGCTGCAGGCAGACATGCCCCGTCTGTGTACAGTTGCTGACCAGTGCCGCGGCCATACCGAGGTCAGGATTTTCGCCACCCTCCAGGCTGCAGATAAACGTAGCGAACTGCACATCCAGTTCAGTCAACAGCCTCTGCTCCCGCAGGCCCGCCAGGCGTGAATCCAGGGCACTCATCACTTACCCTCCCGGGGTGGGCAGAGATACGCCTCGAGGGCCTCGATAAGTGCTCTCTGGGGACGGCTCCGGTAGATACCGTTATCCGCCCCGCCATTCACACCTCTCAGGAAGAGGTAGATGGCACCACCGAAATGGCGATCGTAGTCGTACTCCTTCAGCCGGGTTTTGAGGTAGCGGTGAAGGGCCAGGGTATAGAGCAGGTACTGCAGGTAGTAGTGATCCCTCGCCATCACCCCGGCCATCTGCCCAGGGTTGTAATCCTGCGGGCTGTTTCCCAGCCAGTTCGATTTGTAGTCGAGCAGGTAGAAGCAGCCACCGGACTCGAACACCAGGTCAATGAAGCCTTTCATGTAGCCGCTGACATCCCTGAACCTGAGTTCTGCCATGGCCCTGCCCAGCGCGGGCGTATCGGCAAAACCCTGGCGCTCCAGCAGCGCAGCCAGGCCGGGACCGTCCGCCGTGGCGAGCGGGTAGTGAAACTCCAGTTCGACGAACCTTTTTTCACAGGCGATATCCCTGAGCCTGATCCCATCCCCGAGATCACTCTCCAGAACATGACGAACCATCCGCGCAACCACGCCGGTCCAGCTCACATCGTAGCCGAAGCCGACCAGCTTCTCTTCAACCACCCGTTCGAGCTCACCACCGCCGATCCGGGTGAAATCGATATCCTCGAAAACCGCGTGCAGACAGCTTCCCGGGCGTGCTCCCCGGGGAAAGCTGAAGATATCCTGCCGTCTGGCAGCCGGCTCTTCCTGAAGCTCTGCGGCCTGGCCGGCGTCGTGATCAGGCAGTTCGGTGCTGCCGCCATGCACCGTAAGTGCAGAGAAACTGGTCACCCGGTGGTCTCGCGGAATCTCCCGTCCCAGGTGCCGGCACTGCAGGAGAGAAGATGCGCTCTCCTCAACCTGCTGCAGAGGTTCCCCGCTCTCTGTACCTGGCGCCAGTACCTCTACATGTACGCCACTGCCAGCCTCATCCGACCAGCGGTGCAGTCGACCGAGCAGGTCATCGTCATTCAGTGATTTGAAGGCTCCGCTCTGGCGCTCCAGCGCATCAGCCGTATCGGGACTGTCCGGTGGGTGCAACAGCCACCCCAGGGGCGAGAGCCCGGCACTGTTGATATTCCCCCACAGCAGGTAACAGCGCTCCTGGGCACGGGTCAGGGCGACATAGAGCAGTCGGAGGTTCTCCGACATCTCCTCCCGCCGGGCATGCATCCTTCCCTCCCCGATCCCATCACTGCCGAGATCGAGCACTGGTCGGTAAGCATCATCGGGATCATGAAAATCCACCGGCCCGTTGCCACCGGACCACAACCCGCCACTCCACGCAAAGGGACAGAACACCACCGGGTACTGCAGGCCCTTGCTCTTGTGGATGGTGACGATCTGCACCAGCTTTTCATCGCTCTCCAGTCTCAGCTGGTGCGCTTCGTCCTCCGGCCGGTCGCTGGCACGACGATGTGAAAGCCACTTCACCAGCCCCTCCATGCTGGGCCGGGCAGCGCGTTCCTCGCGGTGCAGCAGTTCACCCAGGTGCAGCAGGTTTGTCAGGCGTCGCTCACCGTTCTCCATGCTGCGTAGGCGGGTGGGCAGATCCTGCGCTTTCAGCAGCATGCGGAACATGTGGATAAAGCCCTTTTCACGCCAGGCCTGGTGATATTGTCGGAAGGCCTCCAGGTGACCTTCGAGCTCACGTTCATCTTCCGTGAGCCTGTGGAGATCGTTGCCATCGAGCCCCATCAAGTCGGTGACCAGGGCGGTTCTGACCCTGTTCTCACGCCCGGGTTCAGCAGTAGCGCTCAGCACCCGCTCCAGCTCAAGCGCCTCCCACGATCGGAACACATCGTCCTGGGAACGCAGAACACTGAAGATTCCGTAACGGTTCAGGGCATCACGGATTCTGCTGCCCTGGGCATGGCTTCGTACCAGCACAGCGATATCCTTGCTCACCAGGGGCTCATCACCGAGCGTGATCTCCCCCCGCCTGCCGCCCTGAAGCAGCCGGTTGATCTCCGCAGCGGTCCACTCCACCGCCTGCCCGGTGGCCTGCTCCTTGTTCATCCGGCCCGGCATGTAGTCTATGCGCAGCGCGTCACCCGTGGCGCCCTGCTCTTCCAGCGCTCTGCGCCGGACCTTCTCTCCCGACGCCGGTCGCGCTGGCTGAAACGGGATCTCGCTGAAGAGAAAACCGCCCTGTGGAACACTGAACAGTGTGTTCACTGCGTTGATCAGCCGGGGTGCGGAACGCCAGTTGGTATCCAGGGTGAAGCGGTTCTCCGCCTCTTCCCGTGCCTCTATATAGGCGAAGATATCGGCACCGCGAAAGCTGTAGATCGCCTGTTTCGGATCGCCCACCAGGTACGCCGCTTCACGCTCCCGGTCATAGATGCGCCTGAAGATGCCGTACTGGACCGGATCCGTATCCTGGAACTCATCGATCAGGGCGACACGATAGCGCTGCCTCAACATCCTGGCTAAAGCATCTCCATTGTCGCCATCCAGTGCCTGCGCAAGTCTCAGCAACAGGTCATTGTAGGCCTGTACTCCGCGCTGTGCCTTGCGGTCTGCCAGTTCCCGGTTGACGTAATCGATCAACTGCACGGTCAACGCGGAATACAGCTGCTCGTAAACCTGCTGTTGCAGTGTGCGCTGCTCAAGGAGTGACTGGCATAAAGCGAAAAAGGGGTGCTCTGGGGCCACGCCATCCTTCTTCAGCGACTCATTGAGGGTGCCGACAGTGAACCTGTGGAAATTGTCGAACCAGTTACCGGGGGTCTCTCCGAGATACTCCCCCATCTGGTCGCACCAGTTGGCGATGGAGGTCTTACGGTACTTGCTACCGTTCAATCCCTTCGATTCAAGCAGCAGTTTGCGGATCTCATCAGCTGATGATGACCACATCTGACCGGCCTTTGAAAACTGCTGAAAGAACTCACCTTCAATTCTCTCCAGCTGCGAGGGCTCACTCTGTCCACGCAGTTCCAGGTAGGGTCTGCCAAAATGCCTGCCGAAGGTGAACGCCAGCGCATCCGGCGTTACGCCATTTTCCGCCAGGTAACCCAGGAATCCCGGTGAACGGTCCTGGATATTGAGCCGCCAGAAATCGTCCACCACCTCCTGCACCAGGTCCTGCTCATCGGCCAGCAGTTCCATGTGCAGGGGCTGGCCGCTCTCGAAGGCGCTCTCGCCCAGTACCCGCTGGCAGAAGCCATGGATGGTGAAGATGGCAGCCCGGTCAAAATCGAGCAAGGCCCGGCTCAGCAGACGCTGGCACTGTTCATAATCATTGCATCGCGCCAGAAGGGCCGTACCGAACTCGTCTCCTTCGTCCGCCACGCCCTTCTCGAAGAGGTCGCGCACGGCCAGCAGCCTGGAGCGCAGCCGCTCTTTGAGTTCAGCGGTGGCCGCCTTGGTAAAAGTGACCACCAGAATGCTCTCCACCGGCAGCGCCTTCTCCAGCAACAGGCGCAGGTAGAGACCGGCAATGGTGTAGGTTTTACCCGTGCCGGCACTGGCCTCGATGAGGTTCATACCCTCAAGGGGAGCTTCGAAGAGGTCGAGGGGCTTCATCTCACTCCACCTCCATGTGGCTCAGCAGGGTTCCGAACACCGATACACTGAGCCGTTCAAACTCATCGTCCAGCACATCCGCGTCGGGAAAGGCGAGCTGGTAATAGGCGTTGGCGAACTCCGGATAGCCCTCTCGTTCGCCATTCCAACGGCGAGCCGCCTCGACCAGGCACTTATCCCGATCGTTTCCTTGCTGGAGCCGCTCGGCATAGCGACGGGAGCTCTTCGGAAAGAGGCGCAGGGGGCGTTTCAGCCCATTCCAATAGAGCCCGAGGAGTTCACCCATGAACTCCCGGGCGTTGTCGATAGGGGCGAAACGTATCATCCCTTCACTGTGCAGCCAGCGTGTCTGCGGATTGACCGCACCATCCGACGCAAGGTTGAGGGCGAGATGTTCCACCCAGAGCTGCAAAAGGCGATTGTCAGGCAGACGTTTCACGCTGTAACCGAAACGCCCTGATGGGGCCACCTCCTGCAGTTTGCCCATGAGCCGGAAACCCTGGTGGCTGAAATCCAGCTCCAGCGTGCCACGCTCCTCGACAGGGCAATGGCTCTCCACGGCCCGCGCAAACCGCCAGGCCTCGGTACGCAGTTTTTCAAAAAGCTGTTCACCATAGACACCGTGCGGCAGCTGACCGGTGGCCTGTTCGATCTGCAGCACGCCTTCAGCTGTTTCATCCTGCAGGGCTTTTTCCACCAGCCCATGCATCAGTTGCGACTCCTGGAAATAGTCCAGCTCGAAAGGATCGCGGGTCTCCAGCTGACGCTCGCCTGACTGCAGCGTGATACCCAGACGGTTTCTCAACAGGTACCGGGTGGGATTGGCGAAGAAATAGAGCAGCTCGGTCAGCTCCACACGCGTCCACTCTTCGTCCGGTTCCGGCAGTTCGCCGGTCAGAAGATGGCGTACAGGCTGCGAACCGGATACGGCACCGGCAGCCCTGCACATCAGCTCCGAGTAGCTGAAAAGCCGGCTATCCTGTTCGAAATATCGTGGACTGAAGGGTTGCAACGGATGGCGGAGCGGAAGTGCCGCGGAGGGTCTCTCCCCTGCCCCTTCAACATGGGTACGATCGATATAGTCGAGCAGCTCACTGACCAGCACCGACGGAGGGATCGAGCTGTTGTCACGGATATCCTGGCCGACATAGCTGAGGTAGAAAACCCGGCGTGCCGAGAGAAGGGTTTCGAGAAACAGGTAGCGGTCGTCGGCACGCCTGGAACGGTCACCCCTTCGATGCCGGCCGGCCATCAGGTCAAATCCCGGAGGGCGCCGGTCCCTCGGGTACTGGCCATCGTTCATGCCGATGATACACACCACCTCGAAGGGGAGACTGCGCATGGGTGTCAGCGCGCAGAAGGTTACGCCACCGCCAAGAAACGGGGCATGCCCCCCGCCCGTCTCGAATCGTTCCCTCAACAGCTGGACCATCAACTCGATGGAGACGCCACCTTCGAACTCACCGGTTGCCGCCGCCTGGGCAATCTCTGCCAGGGCACTCCTGATGGCCTGAAGCTGGTACTCCTCCTCGTCACTGGCAAGGAAGAAGCGTTCCAGTAACGGGGGAATGTCACTGCCCCACTGCGCCAGGCTGCGTGAACCCTGTAGCCTGGCTTCAAGACCAAACACCTCCTCCGCAAAGGCCTTGAGGCCGCCCAGCACCTGGGCACTGGAGCCCTCTATACCATCAAAAGGCAGAATATCCTCGAACAGCCCTTCCTGGGGTGGCATTGCATAGCCCAGCAGCATCCTGTCCAAGCCCGCACGCCAGCTGTTCTGTTCGGTCTCCGGCAGGCCGAGGGACTTGCGGGTGCTGCTGTCCCTGCCCCAGCGCACGGCGGTCTGCTCAAGCCATTCGGTAATCATGGGGAGATCACCGTCGGCCAGGCCAAAGCGCGATGCCACTGCCTCCACCTCGAGCAGTGCCAGCATGCTGTTGACGTCATAACGTCCACCGGGCAGCTCGAGCAGCCGTAGAAATGCCTCCAGCAGTGGCAGTTCGGAGATTCCGCTACGATCCGTAATGGAGAACGGAATGCGGGCGCCATCCTCAATTTCGCTGAAGACCGACTCCACGTAGGGGGCATAGGTATCCATGTCCGGTGTCATCACCAGCACATCCGATGGCGTGAGATCGGGATACCTGTCGAAGAGATCGAGCAACCTGTCACGCAGCACCTCGACCTCGCGCATGGGGCTGTGACAGGCGTGTAAGCAGATGGAGTCATCATCCTCCTGCCAGCTCTTTCCGGGCTTATCGTCGGCACTCCCGAGGTAGAGAATATCCTCCTGTATCCGGTGCAGCAGCCGTCCCCCCTCGGGGGGCATGAACAGCTCCTCGGAGCCCGGTTCCATCTCCAGCACCAGGTTGAAGAAATCCCTGCCCTGCCTGCCCAGTGAACCGAGCATCGGGTTTCCCACGTCAAGGTAGAGATCCTCCTCCGTCTCCGTGCCCTCCAGTCTCAGGCGATCCGACTCGCTGACGATCTCGCCCCAGTGCTCCTGGCAGGGGTTGAGCATGAAGAGATGCACATCGGTCAGCTCCGAAAGCAGGCCCAGCAGGGCCAGATAACCGGGTGACAGGGTGGAGACGCCGAACAGAACGATCCGTTCAGGCAGATCGGAACGGTTCAACCTGCCACTGCGCGCCTTGCGGAACAGTCGTCGCTGCAAGCCGGCCCAGTGCTCTCCACCGCAGCGCGCACTGATCCGCCGCCAGAGCTCGGCCTGCCACTCATCCCCCTCCACCGCCTGTTCGCCTCGTTCCCAGGCGCTGATCCAGTCGGGCCGGTAAACCAGGTACTGGTCGAGACAGGTGGCAATCTGTTGGGCCAGCTGGAAACGTTCGATCTCGCCGTTGCCCTCGTAATAGGCCCTCACCGTTGAGAAACCTGCCTCTCCCTTCAGCTCATCGAGCTGCTGGTAGACCGCCCAGGGCAGTGCCTGGGGTGCGAAGTGGTTCTGCTCGGGCACATCATCCAGCAGGCTCTCCAGTACCTCCCATATGAAGCCCGCGGGTAACGGGAAGCGGACATTGGCACAGACGCCCAACCGGTCGGCAAGGCCGAGGGATAACCAGCGCCCCATGCCCGGATGCTGCACCACCACGACCTCCGGCGCGAAAGGATCGGACTGGGGGGACGCCAGCACCCGGGCCAGGCGGTCCGCCAGTTTTTCCAGCCGGTTGCTTTGGTAGAGCTGCAGCATCAGTTCCTTCTCTCTAAACAGATCGCTCATTCTAACCCGGCTGGGGACTCATACCACGAGTCTCTTCACCCTCGCCTCATGTTTTGAGCCCGGAAGAGGCTTATACTTGGCGAAAGCGTCCAAGGAACCGTCAATGAGCCAACAACAGAACCGGATCGAATGCCCCAACTGCGGTCACGAGATCGATGTCAACGAGATCCTCTATCACCAGCTGGACGAAGAGCTGAAGAAGAAATACAACGACGAACTGGCCAGGGAGAAGCAGAAGCTGAGTGTTCGTGAAACAGCGATCAGGAGCCAGCAGGAGACCCTTTCAGCGGAACGCGCCAGCCTCGAGGAGAAGATCTCGGAGGGCATCTCGGCAGGCATCAAGACCGAGAAGAGCAAGCTGCAGGCGCACATCAGGGCACAGGCCGAAGAGGAACAGGCCGAGCGCATCAAGGCGTTACAGACCGAGTTGACGGAGAAGTCCGAGAAGGTGAAGGAGCTCAACCGGTCCAAGTCCGAGATCGAACGACTCAAGCGGGAGAAAGAGGAGCTGAGAGAGGCCATCGAGCTGGAGAACGAGCAGAAGCTCAATGCCCGGCTTAACGAGGAGCGTGAGAAGATCCGCAAGACCGAAGAGAACCGGGCCACACTCAAGCTCTCGGAGAAGGACCAGGTGATCAACCAGTTGAGGGAGCAGCTGCTGGAGGCCCAGCGCAAGGCAGAACAGGGCTCCATGCAGATACAGGGCGAGGTACAGGAGCTGGCGATCGAGGATTGGCTGACCGATCACTTCCCCCTCGATACCATCGAGGAGATAAAGAAAGGTGCCCAGGGCGCGGACTGTATGCAGATCGTCAACACCCATTCACGCCAGAACTGCGGCACCATCTACTACGAGAGCAAACGCACCAAGAATTTCCAGCCCAGCTGGATAGAGAAGTTCAAGAACGATATACGCGAGAAGGGTGCCAATATCGGCGTACTGGTGACCGAGGCGATGCCCGCTGACATGGAACGGATGGGGCTGCGGGAAGGCATCTGGGTCTGCACCTTCGAAGAGTTCAAGGGGCTCTGCGTGGTGTTGCGTGAATCACTTATCCAGCTCAGTCATGCCATCACAACCCAGGAGAACAAGGGCGACAAGATGGGCATGCTCTACGACTTCCTCACCAGCAACGAGTTCCGGCTGCAGATCGAGGCGATCGTGGAGGGTTTCACCCAGATGCAGTCCGACCTGGACTCGGAGAAACGGGCCATGCAGGGCATCTGGAAGAAACGGGAGAAGCAGATCGAGAAAGTACTGCTCAACACCAACCACATGTACAGCTCTATCCGTGGCATCGCAGGCAGTGCGATTCAGACGGTACCCCAGCTGGAGTTCGGCGAGGATGAGTGAGTAAGCCTGGCCGGCTCTACCCTTCAATCGGTGGCCAGGTACTCGATGTAGCGGACATCCTCGACCAGGACATGCTGCACCAGCTGGTCCTTGATACTGAGGCCGATCTTGATCCACTCGTAACTGAAATCGGAATCCCTGAACTCGGCCATCGCCTCTTCGAGGCCCGCAAGCAGATCCCTGTGGATCGCTGAGTGCTCACCGGCACCGGGAAACCCCTTCTCGGCAAACAGCCGCTCCTCGTGTTTGAAATGGCTTCTGGCGTCCTCGAGAATGAGCTCCATGATCTGCTCGACCTGCGCTTTATCCTGCCGCTCCCTGATCGCGGCATTCAACTTGTTGACCAGCTCGACGAAGTGCTTGTGCTCCGCATCGATCTCCGCGTTGCGCATACTCAGCGCATCCGACCACTCGATTTTCCAGGGTATCTCATCCATGGCATCCAAACCTGAACCCGTTCCTTCTAGTATAGAGCTAACAACATAGGATCACTGGATATATTCCACCACGTCGTCCTGATCGGAACGCAGCCGCGGGGTCTGTTCACCGGCCCGATAACCCAGGGCGAAGATCACTGCCACCTGGTAGCTGCCGGTATCGATATCCAGCACCTCTTCCACCGCCGCTTTCTCGAAACCCTCGATGGGACAGGAGTCTATGCCCGAAGCGGCTGCAGCAGTCATCATGTTTCCAAGGGCGATATAGCACTGTTTCGAAGCCCAGGCGTGATAGCTCATCAGCGGCTCCATTTCGCTCTCCAGGTGGCTCCTGTAACGCTCGAGATAGGCCTGCTCCGCTTCCGGCGTCAGTTCGCGTCGGGCAAACATGCGCTTCACGTAATCGGTATCCGGGCGGATATCCTCCGGCTTGGTAAGGATCACCACCACATCACTGGACTCGGTGATCTGGGGCTGGTTCCAACAGGCGGGCCTGAGGCGTGCGCGCAATTCAGGATTACGGATAACGAGGAACTTCCAGGGCTCCATGCCGAAGGACGAGGGCGAGAGCCTGCCACACTCCATGATCGTCTCCAGCTCCTCCCTGGGTATCTGGCGCTGGGGATCGAACTTCTTGCAGGCGTGGCGAAAGTTGAGTGCTTCCAGTACCGCGTTCATAGTCATCCTCTTCGGTTATCCGGCAAAGCCGGCAATCTCACCCTGAATCAGCTTGAGGGCCTCCATCGGATCAGCCGCCGCGGTGATAGGCCGCCCTATCACCAGCATATCGGCACCGTTCTCAAGTGCATTGCGTGGGGTCATGATACGTTTCTGATCGTCCGTGGAGGCAAAAGCGGGACGCACACCCGGTGTCACCAGCAGGAAGTCGTCGCTCACATCGGGGCGTACCACGGAGGCCTCCAGGGGCGAGCATACGATACCGTCTAGCCCGGACGCGTCGGCCAACCTGGCCAGTCGCGAGACATTGTCCGCCGGGGTGCCGCTGTAGCCCACCTCGGCAATATCCTCCTCGCCCATGCTGGTGAGAATGGTCACGCCGATCAGCAGGGGGCGCTTGGACAGCCCCTCCAACCGGTCACGGGCGGTCTCCATCATCTTGCGACCGCCGGAGGCGTGCACGTTCATCATCCAGACACCGAGGTCGGCCGCCGCCGCACAGGCTGCAGCCACCGTGTTGGGGATATCGTGAAACTTGAGATCGAGAAAGATATCGAATCCCCTGGCCGCCAGTTTCTCGACAAAGGCCGGTCCGAGCCGGGTGAACATCTCCTTGCCCACCTTCAGGCGGCAGAGCGATGGATCCAGTGACGAGACCAGTTCCAGGGCCGGCGCTTCGGCAGGAAAATCCAGGGCTACGATAATGCGTGGGTCTTTACTGATTACAGACATTTTATGACTTCAGATCTCTATGGAATTGATTAAAACTTTCTGCCGGTCCCTGGCCTGGGCATCCCAGTGCTGCTCCTCGGTATGGGTGGGCATCGGCTTGATACTGCTCCAGGACTTGCAGCCCGGGCACTGCCAGTGGAGCGTCTTGGCGGAGAATCCGCAGCGCACGCACTGATAGGCCGGCTGGTCTTCGAGCATCTTGTCCACCAGCTCTTTGAGAATCCCCAGCGTCTCCCGCTCGGCACCGCTGCTCCCTTTCAGGTTGAGCTGAATAAGGCGTTCAAGACCTTCCAGGTCGGGGTGTTCCTGCATGAAATCAGCCAGGTATTTCTCTGCCGCCTTGTCGCCCTCATCCGCCTGGATGAACTCGATCAGGGCAAGCACAGGGGCGATGCTCGTATGCGAGGAGGAGAGCTGGCGCAGGTAATTGATCAGTTCATTGCGGGTGCCGGATTCCCTGTAGCACCGGATAAGGGGCGGTAGCATCTCGGCGATATAGGCCGGATCCTGCTGTTCCACTTTCTTGAACGTCTTTACCGCCGACTTGCAGGCACCCTTGCCTGCCTCGAGCTCACCCTGCAACAGGGTTGCCCGCACGCAGCCCGGATCGCTGGACTGGGCCTTGCGGAGATAGGCGTTGAACTGGTTATGATCGTTGCGTCCCCTCGCCTGCTCCGCCAGTTCGCAGTAGTAGTGTGCACACTCCATGGCGAAAGACCTGCCGGTCAGAGAGCCCAGCTTCTGGGCGATATCGAGGCACTGCTCCCACTCCTTCTCCTGCTGGTAGATGACATGCAGGTTGGTCAGCGCCTGTTCCTGGTAGAGCTTGAGTTCGCCCAACTCCTTGAACAGATTCTCGGCACGGTCGAACAGGCCCGCACGCATGTAATCCTGGCCAAGTTCCAGCAGTGCCTGTGCCCGCTGATCACGGGTCAGGGTCGGCCTGGCGATAAGGTTCTGGTGTATACGGATCGCCCGGTCGACTTCACCACGGCGACGGAAGAGATTGCCCAGCGCAAGGTGGGTCTCCACCGTGTCGCTATCGACCTCGAGCATCTGGACAAAGACATCGATTGCCTTGTCAGGCTGTTCGTTGAGGAGGAAATTCAGGCCACGGAAATAGACCGGGGTGCGGTCATCGGATGACCCTTTCCCCCGAACCATTCCCCGCTTTGCCGCCATCCAGCCTGAGAAGGCGGCAACGGGAAGCAGTAGCCATAGAAGTTCCATCATAATCTGACCGCAATCCTCTCTAATCCTTTATTGGAATCGCTCTCAGGTTGTTGATCTCCTGGGAGGCGAGCTGCGCCTTGCGTCGCAGCTCGCTGTTCTGGCGTTTGAGTCTGAAAAAGCCACCGAGGCTTGCCACCAGACCCAGCAGCGCACCGAACGCCACCGCCGCAACCAGCACCACCGACAACGGCAGTTCCCGGGAGCCGAAATAGTAGTTGAGTACGACGCTCTCCGAATTCAAGACCGTAAGCACTACGCCAACGGCCATAAGCAACAGAAGAATTATCAGTTTTATCAGTTGCACTTTGGTGAATCCCCCTGAACCTACCCACGGACATGGACTGTTATTAACCCGATATACTCGCTCTCCGGGTTGATATCATACCGCTTTGCCATAAAAAAAGGGAAAGCCGAAATTCCAGCTTCCCCCTGAAAACACAGCACTCCAGATTGTCTGCCCCCGGTTACCCACCCATGTTAGACGGGTTGCGCCGGGCGAGGAACCGATCCTCAGGCGTAGTCATCCACCAGGCCGTCAGAGACCCGGGCGACCGTATTTGCCTCCTCCTGCTCCAGCCCTTCGGCTGATTCCTGCTGCATCTGCTCATCTCCATCGACCCCGTCGCCCCTGAAGAGAAAATCGTCCATGGCACGCTGCCCACCGGCTTCACGCTGCCCGACATCCACGTTGACCAACTGCATATTGTTCTCGCTGAGCATCTCTCTCAATCTCGGAATGGCCGATTCGATCGCCTCACGCACAGCACTGTGCTGGGCCGAGAACATGACGCTGGTCTGATCGTTACTGACGGCCACCTTGATCTCGATCGGACCGAGATGCGGCGGGGTGATACGCAGGGAGGCCTGCTGGACATTCTGACCCAGCATCCAGCTGATGCGATTGCCGAGTCCCTCGCCCCATGCCTTGTGACTCATCGGCATATTAAGGGGAGGTGGTGCTGCCTGGGCGGTGCGCTGGAGCATGCCGGGAGAGATCTCCAGGCCTGTCCGGGCAACGCCACCCACACCGGGATTGGAGTCGCCAAGAACGGTGCTCAATGCCTCCACACCGGGCGGCATGGCCCGGTTGAATACCGGAAACCCCCGTTCATGGGCCAGCTCTCTGACCATCGCCCCCAGGGCCTGGCGTTGATTGGGCAACTCTTTTTCCACCTTAAGCGCCAGGGCCTCATCCGCAGCATCGGGCAGATCGGACCGTTGCGCTGAATTTTCCTGGACGGGTCTCTGGAACTGTCTCAACAGACTCTCAGATGAGCCTGAAAGCACCGTATCCGGCCGTGCAACTGCGGCGGCTTCCTGTGCCGGCTGTGCCCTCACCATCCCTTCAGCAGCGGCAACCCCGGCCAGGCTGGCTGCCGGGTGCATCCCCTCTGCAAGGGTACCGGCCAATTCATCGGCATCAGCCTGCAGCCGATCGGTTTTTGCCACGATCTCCGGGTTTTCGGATCTCCTGCTGTCTGCGATCAGCCCGACAATGAAAGAGACCAGTTCAGAGGCCACCTCCAGCCCCTCTGCCGACTCGCCTTCGGCAAGCTGGCCGATAGCCTCATCGGCCTGTCCCGGTTTTTCCGGCGCCCCGTTTCTGTCGCTGAGTACCGCGGACAACTGCTCCGGGTCACCCTCGATCTCCAGTTCGACGGGGAGACCACTCTCTGCACTGCTCTGCAGGCGTGCCGTGGCGGCAATGATCTGGTCGATAAGGGCGGCAAACTCTGCCGCATCCGGCAAGCCATTGCCACTGCTCAGCTTTGCCTCGATCTGCCTTACCGCAGCCTCCGGAAGCAGCTCACGCAACTTATCCAGGAAGGACGAGATAATCTCCGGACTGACAAGAATCTGAGAAAAATCAATTGGTTGACCATCTCCAGACTGACCTGGAAATGTAAATACACCGCTGCCGTCCACTGACAGTGGTGTGCCCCCGAGGATCGACTGAAGGTTCAGGTTGGATGCCGGTAAGTTCATTTTCCGTCCCTTTACACAGTGGTTCAGCAACAACGATGCAGATCCTGTGCCAAGCGACTTTTGATAAAGGATGTGCAGCGCTACCGGCAGGGCTGCACGAATCGGGCCACGGGCCTAGAGAAAGTCCTCCCGCCCCGCCCTGCGCCATTTGGCGGAGATCACCAGCCACTCACCGTTCCGCTCCTCCAGTTCCAGGTCGAAACGGTGCAGGTCCGCACGGATGGCCAGCAGTTCATCCACCCGGGAGGCCGGCATGGAGCTCATTCCAGCAAACAGTTCGACCCGCGCCCGATGTTCGTCGAGCAGATCGATGCGTTTCACCTGGGTCAGGATATGGACCGACTTGTTACGCAGAAAGTAGCCGGCGGCAACTCGCGTGACATCCCGTTTTCCCCGTCCCTTCCCATCGCTGTAGTCGTCGGCGATAAACTTCTGGAAATCGAGCAGGGAGCGCTCCTCAGCGGCGATCTCGGCGGCTGCGAGCATCTCCCGGATGCGATCCTCGGGAGTCTTCCCGTCGCTGCAGCCGAACAGGAGAAGCGCGGCAAAGAGTGACAGGAGCAGAAGCGATGCCCGCCCCCTGTTGCCGTCTCCCCCGTGGCGCAGCATTTCGTTCATCCCTTCAGGGCGTCGACGACCCGGAGCAGCTTGGCCCTGGCCTCACCGGCCACGGCCTTCACCACATCGGAACCGGACAGGCCCAGAACCGCTTCCGGATCCATGAAACTGACCACGGTCCTGCCGTCACCGGCATCGCGCACGATCAGGTTACAGGGCAGCAGGGTGCCGGCATTGGGCTCAGCCTCGAGCACCTTGTCGGCAAGCTTGGGATTACAGGCGCCGAGGATACTGTACGCCGGTATATCCTTGTCCATCTTGGCCTTGAAGACCGCCTGCACATCCACCTCGCTGACGATACCCAGCTGCTCCTGCGTGAGGGCCTGCCTGACGGTCTCCACCGCGGTGTCGAAGGGCTGTTCAAGGGTCAGGTTGAATTCGTACATCGTTCCTCCGGAAACTGGTTATGGCTATTGGCAAAACATAGTCGGGTAAGCGGCCAACAGCAATGAAGATTTTCAATGGCCCGCACCCGGTACGGGTACAGGAGAAATAAAAAAATGCCGGCTAATGAATAACCGGCACTTCGTAAAATAGGTAGGGTGGGTTAGCGGCAGTGTAACCCACCAGCATGGCCTCACCTCAGACCCAGCACATCCTGCATATCGAACAGGCCGTCCTCGTACCCCATGATCCAGCCGGAGGCCCGGGCCGCACCGTTGGCGAAGGTCATGCGGCTGGACGCCTTGTGGGTGATCTCGACCCGTTCTCCCATGGCGGCGAACAGCACGGTATGGTCACCCACCACGTCGCCGGCGCGGATGGTTTCGAAACCGATGGTCTTGCGGTCACGTTCACCGGTCTGGCCCTCGCGGCCGTAGACGGCACACTCCTTGAGATCGCGACCCAGGGCATCGGCAACCACCTCACCCATACGCAGGGCGGTACCTGACGGTGCATCCACCTTGTGACGGTGGTGGGCCTCGATCACCTCGATGTCCACGTCGTCGCCCATCACCCGGGCAGCGATATCCAGCAGTTTGAAGCAGAGATTGACGCCGACACTCATGTTTGGCGCGAAGACAATGGCGATCTTCTCGGATGCTGCCTTGAGCGCGGCTTTCTGCTCCTCATCGAGTCCGGTGGTACCGATCACCATGCGCTTGTCGTTGGCGCTGCAGATCTGCAGGTGTCCGATGGTGGCTGCAGGCGAGGTGAAATCGATCACCACGTCGAAATCGTCCACCACCCTGTCGAGCCCGCCGGCAATGGAAACGCCCAGCTTGCCGACACCGGCCACCTCGCCGGCATCCACACCCACCAGGGTGCTGTCCGGTCTTTCGGTGGCCGCACCGAGTTCCAACCCCTCGGTATCGCAGACCGCCTGGATCAGGGACTTGCCCATGCGCCCCGCGGCGCCTACCACTGCTACTCGTACCATCTATTGTTCTCCCAGTGTTCTGAAGAAACGCTTGACCCCGTCCAGCCAGCTGGTGGACTGGGGGCTGTGCTTGCCGCCGGCATTCTTCATGGTCTCATCCAGCTCCCTCAGAAGATCCTTCTGCCGCTCGGTGAGATTGACCGGCGTCTCCACCATGACACGGCAGATCAGGTCACCCATGGGACCACCGCGTACCGGTTTCACGCCCTTGCTGCGCATGCGGAACATCTTCCCTGCCTGGGTGCCCGCCGGAATCTTCAGCATCACCTTGCCGTCCAGGGTGGGAACCTCGAGTTCACCGCCGAGCGCAGCGGTAACGAAACTGATAGGTACTTCGCAGAAGAGATGGTTCTCCTCGCGGGTGAAGATCTCGTGCTCTTTCACACTGACCTGTACGTACAGGTCACCGGGCGGACCACCGTTCTCACCCGCCTCGCCTTCACCGGAGAGCCGGATACGGTCGCCGGTATCGACACCTGCCGGCACTTTCACAGAGAGGGTCTTGTGCTGCTCGACCCGGCCGACACCGTGACAGGCAGAACAGGGATCGCTGATCACCGTACCCTTGCCGTGACAGCTTGGGCAGGTCTGCTGTACGGAGAAGAAACCCTGCTGCATGCGCACCTGGCCATGACCGCCGCAGGTCTCGCAGGTCTTCGGGGATGTCCCCTTCTTGGCACCGCTGCCGCTGCAGACATTACACTTGACCATGGTCGGTACACGGATTTTCACCGAGGTACCGGCAACAGCCTCTTCGAGGGTGAGTTGCAGGTTGTAGCGCAGGTCTGCGCCACGGTGCACCCGGGGGCCACCGGGGCCACGTCCTCCACCGAAAATATCGCCGAAAACGTCGCCGAAGATATCGCTGAAGTTGCCGCCGCCACCGAAGCCGCCGGCACCCGGACCACCGCCCATGGAGGGATCGACACCCGCGTGTCCGAACTGGTCATAGGCAGCCCGCTTCTGGGCATCGGAGAGGACCTCGTAGGCCTCCTTGGCCTCCTTGAACTTATGCTCCGCCTCTTCAGAATCATCCCCGGTGTTGCGGTCGGGATGATACTTCATGGCAAGACGCCGGTAGGCCTTCTTCAGTTCAGCCTCGCTGGCGTTCTTGTTGACACCCAGGACTTCGTAGTAGTCGCGCTTTGACATAGACCGGTCACTTCATCGTTTCACCGGGCTCTCTGCCCGGCTGTCATTATTCTCAACTTCTGACACGCGAAAACGCAGAGGGTCCGTAAACCCCCTGCGCCTCGCCGGTAACACTCGATTTACCTGCCGGTACGGAACCGGCCCGCAGAGCGTTACTTGTCCTCTTTAACCTCTTCGAACTCGGCATCGACAACGTCGTCGCCACCTGCGGATCCGCCCGCGTCACCACCGGCCGCACCGGCTGCCGCTTCTGCACCGGCACCTTCCGCACCCTTCTGGGCGTAGAGACGCTCGGCCATCTTACCGGACGCTTCGGCCAGGCTCTTGGTCTTGGCTTCGATGTCGTCCTTGTCGTCGCCCTTCATCGCCTCTTCAAGATCCTTGATAGCGCTTTCGATCGCCTCTTTCTCACCGGCTTCCATCTGATCGTCACCCAGCTCTTCCATGGACTTCCTGGTGGCGTGGATCATGGTGTCCGCCTGGTTGCGTACCTGGGCCAGTTCCTGGAACTTGCGGTCCTCGTCGGCATGCATCTCGGCATCCTTCACCATGCGATCGACCTCTTCGTCGCTCAGGCCGGAGGAGGCCTTGATCACGATGGACTGCTCCTTGCCGGTCGCCTTGTCCTTTGCGGAGACATTGAGGATACCGTTGGCATCGATATCGAAGCTCACCTCGACCTGGGGCACACCGCGGGGTGCCGGCGGGATGTCGGTCAGGTCGAAGCGACCCAGGGACTTGTTGGCCCCGGCCTGTTCACGTTCGCCCTGCAGCACGTGCACGGTCACCGCGGTCTGGTTGTCGTCGGCGGTGGAGAACACCTGCTGTGCCTTGGTCGGGATAGTGGTGTTCTTCTCGATCAGCTTGGTCATCACGCCGCCCAGGGTCTCGATACCGAGAGAGAGCGGAGTCACGTCCAGCAGCAGCACGTCTTTCACGTCGCCGGCCAGTACACCACCCTGGATCGCCGCACCCACGGCGACCGCCTCGTCCGGGTTGACGTCCTTGCGGGGCGCCTTGCCGAAGAACTGCTCAACGGTCTCCTGCACCTTGGGCATACGGGTCTGACCACCCACCAGGATCACGTCGTCGATCTCGGACGCGGTCAGGCCGGCATCGTTGAGGGCCACCTTGCAGGGGTCAACGGTGCGGCTCACCAGGTCTTCGACCAGGGATTCCAGCTTGGCACGGGTCAACTTGAGGTTGAGGTGCTTGGGACCGGTTGCATCCGCCGTGATGTAGGGCAGGTTGATATCGGTCTGGGTGCTGGAGGAGAGCTCGATCTTGGCCTTCTCCGCCGCCTCTTTCAGACGCTGCAGGGCCAGGGGATCATTGTGCAGGTCGAAGCCCTGCTCCTTCTTGAACTCTTCTGCCAGGAAATCGATGATGCGCAGGTCGAAGTCCTCACCACCGAGGAAAGTGTCACCGTTGGTGGAGAGCACCTCGAACTGGTGCTCGCCGTCGATCTCGGCGATCTCGATGATGGAGATATCGAAGGTACCACCACCCAGGTCGAACACGGCGATCTTGCGGTCACCGGTCTGCTTGTCCATGCCGTAGGCCAGGGCCGCGGCGGTGGGCTCGTTGATGATACGTTTCACCTCGAGGCCCGCGATGCGACCGGCATCCTTGGTGGCCTGGCGCTGGGAGTCGTTGAAATAGGCCGGAACGGTGATCACCGCTTCGTTGATCTCTTCGCCCAGGTAGTCCTCGGCGGTCTTCTTCATCTTCTGCAGCACCTTGGCGGATACCTCGGGGGCAGCCATCTTCTTGCCGTTGGCTTCCACCCAGGCGTCGCCGTTGTCGGCCTTGACGATGTTGTAGGGCACCATCTTGATGTCGCGCTGGACCACGTCGTCCTCGAAACGGCGACCGATCAGGCGCTTGATCGCGAACAGGGTATTCTGGGGATTGGTGACCGCCTGGCGCTTGGCCGACTGGCCAACCAGGATCTCGCCGTCACCGGTATAGGCGACGATGGAGGGAGTGGTACGATCACCTTCGCTGTTTTCAATCACCCGGGCCTTGTCGCCTTCCATTACGGCGACGCAGGAGTTGGTGGTACCCAGGTCGATTCCGATGATTTTTCCCATTGTTCGGTGTCTCCAGTTAAATCAGTTCTATTTCTAAAATTCTGTACAAATTATCGGGTTACCCCACAGATGGGGCGCATCCCTTCTGTTTTCAAGCCTTTTCGTCGATACCACCCTGGACGGCCTGGGAGACCATCACCATGGCCGGACGCACCAGGCGGCCATTGAGGGTGTAACCCTTCTGAACCACGGTGACCACGGTGTTGGGGGGGACGTCTTCACGGGGCTGTATGGACATCGCCTGGTGGAACTCGGGATTGAAGGGTTCGCCTACAGGATCGATCTGCTCCACCTCGAAACGCTCCATGACATCGGAGAGCAGCTTGAGCGTCAGCTCGGTACCCTCGATCAGCTTTTCGACATCGGCACTCCCGTCCTGGGCGGCGCCCAGGCCGAGCTCCATGCTGTCACGCACCGCCAGCAGTTCGCTGACGAAACGTTCTAGGGCGAACTTGTGGGCGTTCTCCAGCTCCCGCTCGTGACGCTTGCGCTGGTTCTCCGACTCGGCCCTGGCACGTACCAGCTGGTCCCAGTGCTCATCGGCCTTGGCGCGGGCATCCTCGAGCAGCAGGCGCAGATCCTCTCCGTTATCATCTGTGGCTGCTTCAGCCTCCGGAGCTGCACCCTCGACGTTCTCGGCCAGTTCGGCATCTTCGGTCACGGTCTCGCTCTCGACCGTTTCCTGATCCTTGTTCATCCTGCTACCTCTGAGTAAGGAATTTGCAAATAAATTCAAAAACAAAAGGGCCTTTCTCCAGCCAGCGATCCGACCGGAACAGACCTGATGATTCCACATAGTGGGGGCGGTTATTGTTGTTTCAAGGCCGCCCCGAGCAATTTGGCAGTGATATCCACGATGGGGATGACACGGTCGTAGGCCATGCGGGTCGGCCCGATAACGCCCAGCACCCCTGCCGGCTTGCCGTCGATTTCGTAGGAAGAGGTCACCAGGCTGCAGTGATCCAGAGGCTGGTAGCCCGACTCCTCGCCGATGAACACCTGCATGCCCTGGGCCTGCAGGGAGCCATCCAGCAGGTGCAGCAGGTGCTGCTTTTCAGTAAAGGAGTCGAACAGGTTGCGCAGCGTGTCCATCTGGGCAAGCTCGTCAAAATCCATCAGGTTTGTCTGGCCGGCCAGCACGAAATCGTCCTGCTCATCACTGGAGTCGATTACCGTTTCGGCCATCTCCAGGGCACGGGCCATGATCTGGTTCATGCTGTCGCGCGCCTCGTCCATCTCCTTGACCAGCCGCCTGTGCATCTCCTCGAGACTGGCACCGGCATAGTGCTGGTTGAGCAGGTTCGCCGCCTGTTCCAGCTCGGAGGGAGTGTAGTTTTTCTTGGTCTCGATGATGCGGTTATGGACCTCGCCATCCTTTGTCACCAGGATGGTCACCACGCGGTTACCGGAGAGGGGCAGAAACTCGATCTGACGGAACATGATGCCCGACCGCCTGGGTACCATCACCACGCCGGCCATGTGAGTGAAACCGGACAGCAGCTGTGATGCGGAGGCCACCAGGGCCTTGGGATCACCCTCGCCCGCCAGCTGGCTCTGAAGTGCCGCCAGTTCACCCTCTCCCGGCGGCCTGAGGGTGACCAGGCTGTCGACGAACATGCGGTAGCCCGGGATGGTGGGGATGCGCCCGGCCGAGGTGTGGGGTGAGGCCACCAGGCCCATCTCTTCCAGGTCCGACATCACGTTGCGGATGGTGGCGGGACTGAGATCGAGTCCGGAATCCTTGGCCAGGGTACGGGAACCCACGGGTTCGCCATCACGGATGTAACGCTCGACGAGTACTTTCAGAAAGTACTGCGCCCGCTCGTTGATATCCATGCCTGTGTGCGACTGTCGCCTTGTCACCAACTACCCCGAAGCCAAAAAGAGAGTTCTGAGCTGGACGTTAGCAGTCCACCTCATCGAGTGCTAAATCGTAAAAGGAATTATCATTTTGACCCCCTGGAGTGTCAAGACGGCAAATTCCCTATAGCGGGTGGTTGGCGCGCTAGGAAAGCCGTGATAACGTCACACGATATTCAGCTGATATCAATAATAAAGCAGCCCATCATGACGGAGCGTTTCGAGACCATCGGCATCATCGGTAAGCACGGGGACCTGACACCCCACGAGACGCTTCTGGGTGCCCACGATTTCCTGGTCAGACGGGGCCATCGCGTACTGCTTGAAACGGCCACGGCGGAACGCCTGGAGGGCCGCGCCCTGGAGACCGCCAGCCTGTCGGAGATCGGCACCAGCTGCGATCTCGCCATCGTCATCGGCGGTGACGGCACCCTGCTGCACACCGCCCGCAGCCTGGCCGATTACGATGTCCCCCTGGTGGGTATCAATCTCGGACGCCTCGGCTTTCTCGCCGACATCTCTCCCGACGGTATGCAGGAGACCCTGGAGCAGGTGCTGCAGGGCAAGTACGACGAGGAGCAGCGTTTCCTCCTCCAGGCGGATATCGATGGCGACACCCATACCGCATTCAACGACGTGGTGATCCACAAGTGGAACACCGCGCGACTGATCGAGTTCGAGACCTACGTCAACGGCAGCTTCGTCGATTCACAACGCTCCGACGGCCTGATCGTCTCCACACCGACCGGTTCCACCGCCTATGCACTGTCGGGCGGCGGCCCCCTGCTGCAGCCGGACCTGAATGCCATCGTGCTGGTCCCCATCTGCCCCCACCGGCTGAGTAACCGCCCCATCGTGGTCAACGGCGACAGCGAGATAGAGATCCTGGTCTACGGCCATACCGACAACGAGCATGTACGCGTCACCTGCGACGGCCAGACCTGCCTGCCCCTGAGCGGTGACCGCATCCGTATTCGCAAGCACACCCACTCGGTCCGACTCATCCACCCCATGGGACACGATCACTTCAGCATCCTGCGCGCCAAGCTGGGCTGGGGCGAACACATGATCTGAAGCTGCATCCGGCCGCTGATGTAACCTCCTGCATGCTGAACAGTATCCATATAAAGAATCTCGCCATCGTCACCTCCACGGAGGTGGAGTTCGAGCGTGGCCTTATCGCCCTGACCGGCGAGACCGGCGCTGGCAAATCGATCCTTATCGATGCCCTGGGCCTGACCCTGGGCGACCGGGCCGACAACGGCATGATCCGCACCGACTGTGACCGCGCCGAGATCGCCGCCCGGTTCGATCTCAGCGACCTGCCCGAAGTCCGCAGCCTGCTCGAGGAGCAGTCCCTGGATTCCGGTGATGAGTGCCTGCTGCGCAGGGTCCTGGTCAGGGACGGCAGCTCCAAGGCCTACGTCAATGGCAGCCCGGTCCCTGCCCGCACCCTGCAGAGCCTGGGTGAACTGCTGGTGGATATCCACGGCCAGCACGCACACCAGTCACTGCTGAGGCGGGATCACCAGCGTGAACTGCTGGACGAGTACGCCGACCACCAGCCCCTGTGCCGGAAGACCGCGGAACTCTTCAGAGCGTGGCGCGATACAGACGAACGCCTGCAGGCCCTGCGCGAGGCGTCCCGGGACCGTACCGAACGCCTCGACCTGCTGCGCTACCAGACCGATGAGCTGGCCCAGAGCGGCCCCGCCGAGGGCGAGGGGAAATCCCTGGAGGAGGAGCACAGCCGGCTCAGCAATGCCGGACGCCTGCTCAGCAGCACTGAACTGATCCTGGAGCTGCTCTACGACCAGGAGGGCTCTGCCCAGAGCAGTCTCAGCCGCGGCATCGGCGAACTGGACGACCTGCTCTCCCTGGATCCCGCCCTGGAAGGGAGCCGGGAACTGCTGGAGAGCGCCCAGATCCAGATCCAGGAGGCGGTCTCCGAAGTGCGCCAGTACCTGGACGGCCTGGAGCTGGATCCCGCCCGGCTGGACCAGGTTGAACAGCGCCTGGGCGAACTGCACGACCTGGCCAGGAAATACCGCTGCAAGCCGGACGAACTGCCGGAGCGCCTGGCCACGATGCAGAGCGAGCTTGACGAGCTGAACAACGCCGACATCCACCTGAGTGAACTGGAGCAGCAGGCAGAGGCGCTGGAGAAGGCGTTCATGGAATCTGCCGGCAAGCTGGACAGGAGCCGGCGCAAGGCGGCAAAGAGACTGGCCGGCCAGGTGACCGACGGCATGCAGTCCCTGGGCATGCCCGATGGCCGGCTGGAGATCGATATCGAAAAGCTGCCCAAGGAGAAGGCCTCGGCCTCAGGCCTCAACCGCATCGACATGCTGGTGAGCGCCAATCCGGGGCAGAAACCCCAGCCCCTGGGCAAGGTGGCATCAGGTGGCGAGCTCTCCCGCATCAGTCTCGCCATACAGGTGGCCACACTGAGCTGCGGGCAGATCCCCACCCTGATCTTCGACGAGGTGGACGTGGGTATCGGCGGTGGCGTGGCGGAGATCGTCGGCCGGCTGCTGCATCGCCTCGGCGAGACACGCCAGGTGCTCTGCGTCACCCACCTGCCCCAGGTGGCGGCCCAGGGACATCACCACCTGCAGGTGAACAAATCCGCCAACGGCAAGGGCACCCGCACGGAGATCACCCCGCTCGACCCGTCGCAGCGGGTGGAAGAGATTGCACGCATGCTGGGGGGTGTGGAGATCACCGATCAGACCCTGGCCCACGCCAGGGAGATGCTGGGGCAGTCCGAAGGCGCCTGAATCAGCCCTCGATGCTGCGCTTGGAGCAGCTGTCGGCGTTGAGACAGTGGCCGTAGATGGTGAGGCTGTGGTCGCCGATTTCGAAGCCGTACTTCTCGGCGATCTGCTGCTGGCGCTTCTCGATGGTCTCGTCGAAGAACTCCGCAACCTTGCCGCACAGCACGCAGACGATATGGTCGTGATGCTCACCCCTGTTGAGCTCGAACACCGAGTGACCGCCTTCGAAGTTATTGCGCTCCACCAGGCCCGCAGCCTCGAATTGCGTAAGCACCCGGTAGACGGTGGCCAGGCCGATCTCCTCGCCTGCCTCGAGCAGCATCTTGTAGACATCTTCGGCACTGACGTGGCGCTGGCCACTCTTTTCGAGCAGCTCAAGAATCTTCAGCCGGGGAACCGTCACCTTCAGTCCCGCATTTCTGATGTGCTGATCTTCCACGCCTCAATCCTCGGATGTTTTAACCTTGCGAATCGGGTATCATTCCGGCCACTGTATTACTGAGAGACCGGAAACACCGAATGCGAAAGCTTCTCATCTATTGGGTATCTGGTGCAACCCTGCTGGCGGGCTGCGAAAGCGCGCAAAAAGTGGGCGACGCCATCCCCAATGCCCTGGACAAAATGCCGCTCATCTACCGCATGGATATCCAGCAGGGCAACGTTATAAGCCAGGAGACGCTCAATAAACTGCAGCCGGGCATGTCGAAGAGCCAGGTCCGCTACCTGATGGGTACGCCGATGCTTATCGACGTGTTTCACCAGGACCGCTGGGACTACATCTACAGGATGCAGAAAGGCAAGGATGAGCCAACCCAGGAGCGTGTTTCACTGTTCTTCAAAGAGGGAAGGTTGACGCGCATCGAGGGCGATCTGCGTCCCCAGCCGATGGCTGATCCCGGCCAGGTCGACAAGGAGACCGTGGTCCAGGTTCCTGATCACGACCCCGTTGAGAAAGGCGTCGTGAAGCGCATGCTGGAGAAGGTGGGTCTCGAAAAGGAGTAAGCCCGGCCGGCCTACTCTGACGCCTCTTCCCCGCCGTTTTCGCCAGCCTTGCCACCCCCCTTGCGCAGCACCTTACCCTCCGCTGCCCGCTTCTTGCGCGCGGCCTTGGGGTCTGCGATCAGCGGGCGGTAGATCTCCACCCGGTCGCCGGGCTGAAGTTCGGCATCCTTCTTGGCCGCCTTTCCGAAAATACCGATCTTGACCGACTCCGGGTCGATCTCCGGAAACTGCTCGGTGATGCGGGAACGGGTGATCGCCTCGCCCGCGGTGATTCCCTGCTGGGCCTTGACCGTGAGAATCACCTGCTCATCCGGCCTGGCGTAGGCCACTTCCACTTCAAAGGTGCTACTCGTCACGATATACCTCGCTTGCCCGTTTGCAGAACGCATCCACCAGGTTGTTGGCGATCTGGTTGAAAACCGCCCCGAACGCCTTGTTGATCAGTGCGCCTGAGAACTGGAAATGGAGCTCCAGTTCGACCTTGCAGGCATCCTCCCGCAGGGCGGTGAAACGCCACTCTCCCTTCAACTGCTTGAAGGGCCCCTCCTTCAGTCGGATCTCGATCCGGTCATAAGGATGGAGCCTGTTGCAGGTCGAGAACTTCTGCCTGACCCCGGCCCGCGCCACCTCGATCTGGCCGCAAAGCTCGTCCCCGTCGCGTGAGAGCAACTGACCGGAGTGACACCAGGGCAGGAACTGTGGATAGGATTCAACATCGTTGACCAGTTCGAACATCTGCCCTGCCGAGTGGGCCACCAATGCGCTTTTCTTTACTACCGGCAATTAAAAAACCCCTACTGCCTTTAAAAACACCACAAAAACCGCCAACGGTGTGATATAGCGGGTAACAAAATACCACAGCTCGAATCCCGCCCCCTGCTTTTTGTCCAGCTCGTCGGCGACCGAGTCGCGGCGCATGCCCCAACCGCAGAACAGTGCGATGGTGAGGCCCGCCAGGGGCAACAGGATGCCGGCTGTCAGGATGTTAAAGATATCAAACATTCCATTGCGTTTCGTCTCCCCCGCAAACTCGAACTCGAACGCCCAGCCGCTGAACGACATCACCGTCACCATACCCAGCAGCCAGGCCGAGATACCGATCCAGGCGGTTGCCCGCCTGCGCTGCATGCCGAGGCTCTCCACCAGCCAGGCCACACCGGGCTCCAGCAGGGAGATGGCGGATGTCCAGGCGGCAAACACCAGCAGCAGGAAAAAGAGCGCACCGAACAGCACACCGCCGGGCATCTGGCCGAAGGCCACCGGCAGGGTCTGAAAGATCAGGCCCGGGCCCGAATCCACGTCGAGGCCGTTGGCCATGGCGATGGGAAAGATCGCCAGCCCGGCCAGCAGGGCGATAATCGTATCCAGGGAGGCCACCAGGATAGTGGCACGACCGATGGAGACATCGCGCGGCAGGTAGGAACCGTAGATCATGATCGCCCCCATTCCCAGGCTGAGGGTGAAAAAGGCGTGTCCCATCGCCTCCAGCATGCCTGCGGCGGAGAGCTTGCTGAAGTCCGGGTAGAAGAGAAAAGTGAAGGAGTCGCCCAGCTTGCCAGTGGTGGAGCCGTAGAGCACCAGGAAAATCAGCAGCAAAAGCAGCATCGGCATCATGAACCTGACCGCCTGCTCGAGCCCCGATTTGACCCCCCGTGACACCACGGCGGTGGTCATGACCATGAAGATGGTATGCCAGGCGAGCAACCGTTCGGGATCACTCACCAGCTCGGTGAAGATGTTGCCGACCCCCTCGCGGGTGACCCCCATGAACACGCCCGCGGAGGTGCGCACCAGGTAGGCCAGGGCCCAGCCGGCGATAACACTGTAGAAGGAGATCACGATCAGTGCCGAGAGAATGCCCACGGCGCCTATCCATTGCCACTCGCGGTGGGCGCCCTCGTTCTCCACCAGCGTCCGGAGACTGTTCAGGGGACTCTGGCGCCCCCGGCGCCCCACCAGGATCTCAGACATCATCACCGGGATACCGATCAGCGCAATGGAGAGGAGGTAGACCAGGACGAACGCCCCACCCCCGTACTCGCCCGCCAGGTAGGGAAATTTCCAGATATTGCCCAGGCCCACGGCAGAACCGGTCGCCGCCAGGATGAACATCATCCGAGAGGACCACTGACCATGTATCGAAGCCTGCTTCAGCAAATCAAACGCCCCTGCCAACCGGTTATTTTCAAACAGGAATAGAACGCCGCATTTTGGGCTATATCCCCCCTCATGACAAGAAAGCCGCTCCCCAGGCTGGCCCCGCCCTCCCACCTCGCATAAAATGCGCGCCATGGCGAAGAAACCGAAAAAGAAAACCCCCAGCAGCGGTGGCAGCACCATTGCCCTGAACAAGCGTGCGAAGCACGAGTATTTCATCGAGGAACGCTTCGAGGCCGGTATCGCGCTCGAGGGCTGGGAGGTGAAGAGCCTGCGCGAGGGGCGGATCAACCTGACGGAGAGCTACGTTTTCGTAAAAGATGGCGAGGCTTTCATCTCAGGCCTGCACATCACCCCGCTTAAGACCGCATCCACCCACATACATCCCGAACCGACCCGGGTGCGCAAGCTGCTGCTCCACCGCCAGGAGATCAACAAGCTGATTGGCCAGGTGGAGCGCAAGGGCTATACCCTGATCGCCACCGCCATGTACTGGAAGAAAGGGCTTGCAAAGCTGGAAGTGAGCCTGGGCAAGGGCAAGAAGCTGCATGACAAGCGCGCCACCGACAAAGACCGCGACTGGCAGCGCGACAAGCAGCGGATTCTGAAGAAAGGCTGAATTCCGCAGTTCCCGCCCCCGTCATCCCGGCGAATGCCGGGATCCAGGAATGTAGGGTGGGTTAGCGACAGCGTAACCCATCAGCGATTTTTGTTGGTGCAATACGCTTTGCTATTGCACCCTACGGCCACTTAGTTCCCCCTGTAGAGCCTCATATCTCCCGAAATAAATGACACGGAACTCCACCCCATATAAAATGTCTATTCTTGAGACCTCTGGGGGCGACTTGGCTTCGACGTGGGTAGCAAAACCTGAGGTGCATGCCGAGGATGCAGATATCCTCGTAAATAAATCTGCAAACAGATAGTTGCCAACGACGACAACTACGCACTCGCAGCTTAATAACCTGTAGAGGCCATTCGACTGGAGCCGTGCTTGTGCGTCCAGGTTCCGAGTGTCATATCTCACAAGATCGCGATGAAGCTTGTTCGGGGTGGATTCGCTAAAACTTAACCGGAATCGCTGTTCTGAACGCCCTGTCGGTCGGGTATCAGGCAGTTAAATTTTAATAGACTCGACTAAGCATGTAGAGCCGAAGGCGGAGTGCTTGCGGACGCGGGTTCGATTCCCGCCGCCTCCACCAAACAAAGGCCCTCGATCGTTCACGGATCGAGGGCCTTTTTTCTGTCACTCGAACTGGCCTGCACTATTCCTATCCGGCTATTATTCGATGCATGGCATACAGATCACTTAAAGCTCTCAAAAAGTCTCTTCTGCTTTTCTTCACCCTGGTTTGGCTTCAGGGCTGTTCCATCTTCATCCCCAAAGAGGCCGGCATCGGTGATGAGGTGAGCTGGAAGGATCTGCCAGGCTGGAGCGAGGACAACGTATCAGAAGCCTGGCCTGCCCTGCTGTCGCAGTGTGCGAAGCTGGGCAAGAAACCGACCTGGGATTCGATCTGCCAGGGCGCCCGGCAGTTGTCGGAGCCTTCGGATGCGGAGGTCCGCAGTTTCCTTCAGGATCACTTCACACCCCACGAGATCATCGGTACCGGTGGATCTCTCGAAGGCCTGATCACCGGTTATTACGAACCGACACTCATGGGCAGTTTGCAGCCCGATGGGCGTTACGCCTACCCCATCTATGCCCGCCCTGACTCCCTGCTGATCGTGGACCTGGACGAGCAGTTTCCCGAACTGAAGGGCAAGCGGGTGCGTGGGCGGCTGGTGGGCAACCGCGTGGTCCCCTACTTCGACAGAACGGCCATCGATGGTTCCAACAAGCCGCTGAAGGGGAACGAGCTGTTGTGGGTGGATGATCCCCACGGCTCCTTCTTTCTGCAGATCCAGGGTTCCGGCCGTGTCCAGCTGCCGGACGGTACGAGTGTCAACGTGGGCTATGCGGATCAGAACGGGCACCAGTATGTCTCCATCGGCAAGAAGCTGATCGAGCGTGGGGAACTGACACGGGAAGAGGTGAGCCTGTTCACCATCCGCCAGTGGCTGAAGGATAACCCGGAGCAGGCCGAGGGGCTGTTGAACGAGAACCCGAGCTACGTCTTCTTTGTTCTCAACGACAACAACGAACCGGGACCCAGGGGCTCGCTCAATGTACCGCTCACCGCCGGGCGCAGTGCCGCGGTGGATCGCAGCCGCATCCCCCTGGGCACGCCGGTCTGGCTCACGACCACCCTGCCCCCCGAGACCACAGCTGATGGTGAGCCTGCGCCCTACCGGCGCCTGCTGTTCGCCCAGGATACGGGGGGTGCCATCACCGGCCCTGTCAGGGCCGATGTCTTCTTCGGCAATGGTGAGCGTGCCGAGCAACTTGCGGGGACCATGAAGCAGGCCGGAAGGCTGTTTGCATTGCTGCCGAAGAAGTAATCGGTTTTCCGTCATCCACCCGGATGACGGTATAATCGCCCCCGTTATGCAACTCTCTCCCAAAGCGATCTTTTTCGATCTGTTCGCCACCCTGATCAGTGTCTCCAAGGCCGCCAACGGCCAGGGCCGTTATACCGCCGATATCCTGGGTATCGATCGGAATCGGTGGAACGAGGCCTGCTTCACCGATCACCACGAGGTGTGCCGCCCCACCAGCCAGGGAGAGATCATCCGCAAGCTGGCCCACAGTATCGATCCGGCCGTTCCCATGTCGCTGATCGAAGAGGCCACGCAGGCGCGCCAGTGGCGCTTCGACAACGCCCTGCTCAACATCGAACAGGAGATCATGGCGACGCTCGATCAGCTGAAGTCGGCGGGTGTTCAACTGGGATTGATCTCCAACGCCTCCACTGACGAGGTGAGGGCCTGGCCCGACTCGCCGCTCGCTCCATTTTTCGAAACAGCCCTGTTCAGCTGCGAATGCGGCGTGAAGAAACCGGACCCGGCGATCTACCGGATGGGCCTCGACAACCTGGCGATCGGGGCGGAACAGGCCCTGTTCGTCGGTGACGGCAACAGCCAGGAGCACCTGGGCGCCTCCAGAACAGGCATCCGGAGCCTGCTGGTCACCCATTTCATCGAGGGCAACAGCGAAGATGACCTGAAGCGACGTGGAGAAGGCGCCAGCGGAACCATCCCCCATATCCGTGACCTGGTTGCGTTTTTCTGATGCAATCGACACCTGGACACTGAGAACAACAATAACGCCGCCTTGACCCTGTAACCACCATGACTTTTGACCTGGATATCGATAAGAGCTGGAAACGCCGGCTCGCTGACGAGTTCGAGCAGGACTACTTCGCCCAACTCGGGGCGTTCCTGCAGAGAGAACAGCAGCAGCACTGCATCTACCCCGAAGCAGAGAACATCTTTGCCGCCTACAACATGACCCCCTTCGACAGGGTGAAGGTGGTGATCCTCGGCCAGGACCCCTATCACGGGGAGAGACAGGCCCACGGGCTCGCCTTCTCGGTTCAACGGGGCATAAAACACCCCCCGTCGCTGAAGAACATCTTCAAGGAGCTGCAGGAGGATGCCGGCTGCCCCGCACCCGAGTACGGGACCCTGGAGCGGTGGGCACAACAGGGGGTGTTCCTGCTCAACACGGTGCTCACCGTGCGCAAGGCGGAGGCTCACTCCCACAAGGACCAGGGGTGGGAGCACTTCACCGACGCCACCATAAGGGCACTGAGTGAGAAACGGGAGAACCTGGTCTTTATCCTTTGGGGTGGTCCTGCACAGAAGAAGGCTTCACTGATCGACGAGAGCCGCCACCACATCATCGCATCCCCTCACCCTTCGCCGCTCTCGGCTTACCGGGGGTTCTTCGGTTCGAAACCCTTTACACGCAGCAACGACTACCTGCACTCGGCAGGCATCGAGCCCATAGACTGGTGCCTGGAAGGGACTGCTGACCTGTTTGGGGGATAGGCCGCCGGGTGTGCGGCAGGGTTGCGTTGCGCTACTTGCGCACGGCCCAGAAGAGGCCACCGCTGCCCAGAACGATGATCAGCATAACAAACACCGCACCGATGATGCTCAGCCCCTGGTTCACCAGGGCGGAGAGAGAGGCGTAGAGGAAGAACAGTATGGCGAATACGATGCCCAGTGCGGCAAACAGTTTTTTCATTTTGTTACCAGAAAACCCGGTGATGCGGTTGATGATATGGGCGAAGTCTAACAAAAAATGCGCTGCCGGACATATTGCGCGAAATTATCACTTCAACCGGCAGAACGGAGCTGGTTCGCTTTGAAACTGCCAGGCAACCCGAAAACGTACCGGCTGGCCACCGTTGCATGGATGGCGGTCATCACCATTCTCTCCCATCAACCGGGGTCGACGCTGGGCAGTTTCAGCTGGCTGAGCCCCGAACTGGCCAACCTGCTGCATATCCCGAGCTACGGTCTGCTCGCCCTGCTGGCCTGGCTCGGCTTCAGTGTGTACTTCCGCAACAGGACTGCCGCGGTGATGGGTATCCTGATGTTCACGCTGCTGTTCGCAGCCTTCGACGAGTGGCACCAGTCGTTCGTACCCGGGCGGGTACCGTCCCTGCCCGACATATTGAACGACCTGCTGGGTGCCGGCCTGGCCCTGCTTGTTGCCGTGCTGTTCAGGCTGCACACCGCGAAGGCGAGCCGCCAGAAAGTCACTTGATGAAGCGTTCCCTCAACCAGGCCTTGAACTCGTCACCCAGGTGATCGTGTTTCAGGGCGTAGTCGACGGTCGCCTTGAGATAACCCAGCTTGCTGCCGCAATCGTAGCGAACGCCCTTGAAGGCATAGGCCATCACTTTCTCTTCCTGCATCAGGCGGGCGATACCGTCGGTCAGCTGGATCTCGTCTCCGGCCCCCTTGCCGGTCTGGGCCAGCTGGTTGAAGATCTCGGAGGTGAGGATGTACCGGCCCACCACGCCGCGGTTGGAGGGTGCATCTTCCGGGGCAGGTTTCTCGACGATACCCTTCACCTCCACCAGCTCGCCGTCATCGTCGGTATCGACGATACCGTAGCTGCCGGTATCCTGGGGATCGATCATCTCGGTACCGAGAATGCTGGAACCGGTGTGGGAGAAGGCGTCGACCATCTGGCTGAGGCAGCCCCGGTCGCCGTCGTCGATCAGGTCGTCGGCCAGCACCACGGCAAAGGGTTCGTTACCCACCACCGGTTCAGCACAGAGTACTGCATGACCCAGCCCCAGGGGCATGGCCTGGCGGATAAAGACGCAGGAGACATGGGGCGGGATGACGTTGCGCACGATATCCAGCATCTTCTCCTTGCCGCGGGTCTCGAGCTCCTGTTCCAGCTCGTAGGCGGTGTCGAAGTGGTTGGTGATGGAGCTCTTGTTGCGGCCCATGATGAAGACCATGACCTCGATCCCCGCCTGCACCGCCTCTTCAACGGCGTACTGGATCAGGGGTTTGTCCACCACCGGCAACATCTCCTTGGGACTCGCCTTGGTGGCCGGTAGGAAGCGGGTACCCAGCCCCGCCACGGGAAAAACTGCCTTCTTAACTGTTTTCGTCATCTGCTGGTTGTCCGTAATCTCTATTCTGTTAAAGGCTACTGTCCATTCCTGGCGCTGAGAGGTAAATACGGCAAATGTCGTATACCGCCCCTACGCCTGTTCCCAAATAACGCTTCAGCCGTTAAGACGGCTGTACATCGCCACCATCTTGTGGATTCGTCCGGCCAGTTCATCATCGACCATATCCCATTCGAAACGCCACTCCCAGTTGCCCTCGGTGGTGCCGGGCAGGTTCATGCGGTGTCTCTCCCCGAGGCTGAGCAGGTCCTGCATCGGGATCACCGCCAGGTTGGAACTAGACGCCAGGGCAGCCCTGATCAGGGGCCAGGGCATGGTCTCCCATGAGAAGCCGAGGAACTCGTCCACGTACTGGCGCATCTCGGTATCGAGACTGTTGTACCAGCCCAGGGTGGTGTCGTTGTCGTGGGTGCCGGTATAGACAACCGAGTTGGCCTCATGCCGGAACGGCAGGTAGGGGTTGTCTGCATCCCCTGAAAAGGCGAACTGCAGGATCTTCATGCCGGGCAGCCCGAAATGGGTACGCATGGCATCCACTTCCGGGGTGATGATGCCCAGGTCCTCTGCAACCAGTGGCAGCGGATCGTAGATCTTGTGCAGGATTTCGAACAGGTCGCTGCCGGGGGCCTTGATCCACTGGCCATTGATGGCGAACTCTTCGTGGGCAGGGATCTCCCAGTAGGCCTCGAAGCCCCTGAAGTGGTCGATGCGCACCAGGTCGAAGAGGTGCAGCTGGGTCCTCATGCGGCTGATCCAGAATGCGTAACCGTCAGCCCGCATGTTGTCCCAGTGATAGAGCGGATTGCCCCAACGCTGGCCGGTCTCGGAGAAGTAGTCCGGCGGAACACCCGCCACCACCGTGGGATGACCGGTTTCGTCCAGCAGGAACATATCCCGGTGGGCCCACACCTCGGCGCTGTCATGGGCCACGAAAATCGGCATATCGCCGAACAGCTTTATCCCCTTCTCGTTGGCATAGGCCTTGACGGCGAACCACTGGCTGAAGAAGGCAAACTGTTCAAAGCGTGTATAGGCGATTCTTTTCGCGTACTTCCGGCGGGCCTCTTCCAGGGCATCGTGCTGGCGGTCGCGCAGCTCTGCCGGCCAGTCCCACCAGCAGGCGTAGTCGAACGCCTCATGCAGCGCACGGTAGAGTGCGTAGTCTTCAAGCCAGTAGCTGTGGGTTTCAACGAACTCGGCGAAAGCGGCACACTGCGCCTCATCCGCATCGGCCTCGAAACCGGCCCAGGCCAGTTCCAGTGCATGCTGTTTCGTCTCGTCAGAGAGCGAGGTCTGCTCGAGCAGTGAAGGATTGAGCCAACCAGCCTCGACCAGAGGCTCCACGGCGATAAGACGGGGATTGCCCGCATGCATTGAGCTGGACTGGTAGGGCGATCCATCGGACTGGGTCGGTCCGGTGGGCAGCATCTGCCAGAGCCCCAGGCCGGCGGCCTCCAGGAAGTTGACGAAATTGAATGCCTCGGGACCCAGATCTCCCGTAGCGCCCCGTCCGGGCAGTGAAGTGATATGCAGCAGGACGCCCGCCTGGCGCTGTTGCAGACTGGATGTATAGTCGTCGGATGTCATCCCTGAACCTGGCCTTTCAAACGTTCTGCCTCATGACCCCACCGAGGGAGGGATCGCCACTGCCCTTTGCAAACACGTGCTGCAGGTATTCCGGCGGCTCTTCACCCAGCAGCTCGTAGAGGAAGGTGAGCTGTTTGCGGAAAAGGCTCTCGAAATCACTCACCGTGTCACCCGGGTTGTAGTCACCAAACCACCAGAACCAGTCGGAGCCCTCGCAGGTGGCCATCTGTATTTCCGCCTCCTCTCTCTGCTGCTCGGTGAGGTGCCCGCTCTCCATCACCCGGTCGAACGCCTGCTTGGCGTCCACCAGCATCTCCCAACCCCGGTTCTTGTCGGGGTCGCCTATCCAGGTGGAGAAGGTCCCGTAGACCCAGCTCCCAGCAACCACCCTGTCCAGAATATCGGACTGTTTTCTGCGCTTGGAGAGGTAGTTGTTGAAGGTGGTCAGGGCCAGACGCGGGTGTTCAGCCAGGGCCTTGTATAGCGCAGTGAGGAAGAAGCAGCCGTTACGGGGGTAGTGCTCCCAGGCGTTCTCGCCATCCATGATAATGGAGACCACGCGGTCGGATTCACCTTCCGTGGCATCCGCGATGTTCTCGAGGTGCTGTATCAGGTTACCCACCGCATCGTCCGCATGCCAGTCGGCATAGGTGAAGCCGATCAGGTCCGAAAGACCGTCGTCACGGAAAAAGACGTTTATGCCACTGTCGTTGGGCCGGTAGGGTCTGTGCACCCAGTTGGGTTCCATGTCACCGTCCTGGGTTGCCATGAGGCTGTTGTGCAGTACCTGCTGCCCGGTTGCGGCCCAGCGGAAGCCCTCCTCGTCCAGCAGCGAAAGGGTGCGCTCGCTGACCGCCCCTTCAGAGGGCCAGCAGCCCACGGGTTCGAATCCGAAGTGCTTGCGGAACACCTCGATACCCTTGCGGATGTGCCAACGTGCCCGCTCTTCACCCCCGGGGTACGCCTCGACCTCGGGCAATGCGGCATCGGGCATCGCCTCGTGGGTTGAGTTGATGTCCAGCAGCAGGGGTACGATGGGGTGCGCATAGGGTGTCACCGAGAGCTCCACCCGGCCCTGTTCCGCCAGCTTGCGGTAACGGGGAATAATGCTCTTCAGCAGGTCGAGAATCACCTGCACCAGCACGCGCCGGTCGTCGCAGCTGTAACCGTGCCGCTTCTTCTCGAGAGACTTCACGCGCAGGTCATTGATGCGGGCATGCTCACCCATCCACGCCAGGTGGTACCAGACCATCAGGTCCACCAGGTACTGGTCATTGAGATAGATGGAGTTCTCTTTGTGCTCGTCGATCCAGCCGGCGATATCCACCAGGCGCCGGAAGGTGCGAAAACGGTTGATCAGCTGTTTCTCGTTGGCCTTGCGGCAGGCGTGCACCAGTTGACGTCGTGACGCCTGGTCCATGGGGAGTCCCGGTCCCGCCAGGGCGGCCAGCACGGGGTCCTTGATCAGCAGGCCATTATCCAGCCAGTCGTTGATCTGCTGGATATAGTCCTCAATCTGTTCCAGTAGAACAGGTGCGAAATTGACCACTGCCCGTGCATCTGAATTTTGTTCCAGATGCGCCACCATATCGACATAGTCCTTGATGCCGTGCAGGTAGACCCAGGGCAGTTGGAAATCGCTGTGGTCAGGCCCACGGTAATCGGGCTGGTGCATGTGCCAGCACAGCACCACCTTCAGCCGGCTTTTAACGGACATAGTGTAGCACCTGGCCCAGCATTTCGGGTGTCACCAGCACGACACCGCCTTCCGACAGGTGGAATCGCTTGGCATCGGCCTCGGGGTCTTCACCGATCACGGTGCCCTCGGGAATCTCGCAACCGCGGTCGATCACCGCCTTGGTGATACGGCAGTTACGGCCGATTTCCACGCCCGGAAGAATGACGGAATCATTCACCTCGGAGAAGGAGTTGATACGGACATTGGAGAACAGCAGCGAGTTTCTCACCACCGCCCCTGAGATGATGCAGCCACCGGAGACCATGGAGTCCACGGCCATGCCGCGACGATCATCGTCATCGAAGATGAACTTGGCCGGCGGCAGCTGCTCCTGGTAGGTCCAGATAGGCCAGCTTTCGTCGTAGAGGTTGAGTTCCGGCGTGACGCCGATCAGCTCCAGGTTGGCGGCCCAGAAGGCATCCACCGTTCCCACGTCGCGCCAGTAGGCCTGTTTGCCGCTCTTGGGGTCCTGGAATGCGTAGGCCATGACCCGGTACTTCTCGATCACATCCGGAATGATGTCCTTGCCGAAATCGTGGCTCGAATTGGGGGTATCGGCATCCTTGATCAGCTGTTCGAACAGGAAACCGGTGTTGAAGACGTAGATTCCCATGGATGCCAGGGCGGCATTGTCATTTCCGGGCATCGGCTGGGGGTTATCCGGTTTTTCGCTGAATTCGACCACCCTGCCCTCGTCGTCGACGGACATAACGCCGAACTCCCTCGCTTTCTCCAGGTCGACCTCGATACAGCCCACGGTCATATCCGCGCCGCTCTCGACGTGATGGGCGATCATGGTGCCGTAGTCCATACGGTAGATATGGTCACCGGCCAGTACCAGGACGTAGTCCGACTGGTGATTTCGGATAATATCCAGGTTCTGGTAGACCGCATCGGCGGTACCGGTGTACCAGGTGTTCTCGATCCGCTGCTGGGCCGGCAGGATCTCCACGAATTCGCCGAATTCACCCCGCAGGAAGCTCCAGCCCTTCTGCAGGTGCAGAATCAGGGTGTGGGCCTTGTACTGGGTGAGCACGCCGACCTGGCGGATACCGGAGTTGATGCAGTTCGAGAGGGGGAAGTCGATGATCCTGAATTTACCGCCAAAGGGTACTGCCGGTTTTGATCGCCACTTGGTGAGGTGTTTCAGACGGGAGCCGCGGCCTCCTGCAAGAATCAATGCCAAAGTCTTCTTTGTTAAACGGCTGACGAACCGAGGATCCTGGCCTGCACTCATCGACATTCCTCCAATACAACTGACATTCTCTCATCACTGAGCGTTTATGGTGATATGCTAACATGCGTAACCGGTGTACGGGACATCAGATCACTGTTGGGAGTATAAACGTTCTTTTTTACAGAACGCTGTAACATGAAGTATGGACAGTTCAAAACTTGAAGAGCCCCTCAAGCGCCTGGCGGATGCCAGACACCACGACCCCTTTGAAGTCCTCGGCAGGCATCTCCATGGCGAGCATGCGATGGTCCGCGCCTACCTGCCCCAGGCCCAGCAGGCCAGGATCGTAGGTCCCAACCTGGTCCTGGAGAGAATTCCCGGCACCGACTTCTTCGAGTGTTTCGGTTCTCCCGACGAGATCCCGGAGCGCTACCAGATCGCCTGGACCGACGACTATGGCAGGGGTTCGGCCCACTTTGATCCCTACTGTTTCCCTCCCCAGATCGATGAGTTCGACATCTACCTCTTCGGCCAGGGACGCCACTGGCATGCATACAACTTCCTCGGCGCCCACACGCGAACAATCGATGGCGTCACCGGGGTTCTGTTCGGTGTATGGGCTCCCAATGCACAGCGCGTCAGCGTGGTGGGTGATTTCAATGGCTGGGACGGACGCATAAATCCCATGCGCAGCCGCGGCGGCTCCGGGGTGTGGGAGCTGTTCCTGCCGGGTATCGAGGCGGGCAGCTTCTACCGCTTCGAGATCCGCAGCGCCAGCGGGGACGTCCTGATAAAGAACGACCCTTACGGCAACCAGTTCCAGATGCGCCCGGAGAATGCCGGTATTATCACCGCGCCGACGCAGCACGAGTGGGGAGACTCTGACTGGATGCTGAAGCGTGCCGAGTCCGACTGGCAGCATCAGCCCATGTCCATCTACGAGGTGCACCTGGGCTCCTGGCAGCGAGACGAAAACGGCAATTTCCTCAACTACCGGGAACTCGCCCACCGCCTGGGCGGCTACATCGGTGAACTGGGATTCACCCATATCGAACTGCTGCCGATCACCGAGCACCCTTTCGACGGCTCCTGGGGCTACCAGACCACCGGCTACTTCGCACCCACCAGCCGTTTCGGCACACCTGACGATTTCCGCTATTTCGTGGACTACCTCCACCAGCTCGGTATCGGCGTCATCCTGGACTGGGTCCCGGCCCACTTTCCGAAGGACGATCACGCCCTCAGCCAGTTCGACGGTACCGCCCTCTACGAACACGAGGACCCGAGACGTGGCGAGCACCGCGACTGGGGCACCCTGATCTTCAACTACGGTCGTGCCGAGGTTCAGAATTTTCTCCTCGCTAGCGCCGTCTACTGGCTCGAGGAGTTCCACCTGGACGGTCTGCGTGTGGACGCGGTCGCCTCCATGCTCTACCTGGACTACTCCCGCGAGCCCGGGGACTGGATACCCAATGAACACGGCGGCCGGGAAAACCTCGAGGCCGTGGAGTTCCTGAAACACCTCAACGAGGTGACCCACGAACAGTATCCGGGCAGCCTGATGATGGCGGAGGAATCCACCGCCTGGCCCCAGGTCTCACGCCCCACATGGCTTGGCGGCCTGGGCTTCAGCATGAAGTGGAACATGGGTTGGATGCATGACACCCTGGCCTACATGGAGAAGGATCCCATCCACCGCCACTACCACCATGACCAGCTCACCTTCGGGCTGCTGTACGCCTTCACCGAGAACTTCGTTCTGCCCTTCTCCCACGACGAGGTGGTACACGGCAAGGGTTCCCTGCTGGACAAGATGGCAGGTGATGACTGGCAACGCTTCGCCTCCCTGCGCCTGCTCTACAGCTACATGCTCACCTATCCAGGCAAGAAACTCCTGTTCATGGGCAACGAGTTCGCCCAGGGCCGGGAGTGGAACGAGAATGCGGAACTCGACTGGTACCTGATGGACCGCCCACAGCACGGGGGCATTCGTTCTCTGGTGAGCGAACTCAACCGGCTCTACAAGGAGCTGCCGGCCCTGCACGACGTCGAGTTCACCGGCGCGGGCTTCGAATGGATCGATTGCCATGATGCAAGCCAGTCGATCCTGAGTTATCAGCGCAAGGCGAGGGATGGCAGTTTCGTGGTGGTGATTCTCAATTTCACCCCCATACCACGGGAAAACTACCGCATCGGCGTTCCGTCTGAAGGCTGTTACCGGGAGATCTTCAATTCCGACTCCAACTACTACGGCGGCACCAACCTGGGCAACGCCGGCGCGGTGGAGAGCGAGACGGTCTCCTGGATGGGCTTACCCCAGTCCATTCAACTCACGCTGCCGCCACTGGGGGCGCTGATACTGCAGAAGGATTGACGGGCCGTCCGTCAGTCCGCCTCGACCAGCATCTTCAGAAGCGCGCTCATGTTGAGCCTGTCGACCTCCTGGCGGATGCGGTTTGCCAGCTGCATATCCAGCACTTCGATCTCCATGGCCAGCCGCTTGATCTGATCGACATCCAGGGCGATCACCGCCTCTCTCAACGCATCGCGCTTAGCCATAGGCAGTGACTTCAAGGCAGCCAGGTCCAGCTCCAGGGAGCTCACGGGTGGCGCATCACCCCTGGGGGTTTGGTAGACATACTGAAGGCCCAGGTGTTTGGCCATGCAGTTGAATATCTCTTCCACGTTAAACGGTTTGTGCACGTAGTCGTCATGCCCTGCAGCGATCATCTGTTCGCGAAACCGCGACGCGGTGAGCGCGATGATCTTCACCGCATCACCTCCGGGCAGTTCCTTTATGCGGCGCGCCGCCTCCAGGCCGTCCATAACCGGCATCCTGCGGTCCATCCAGACAAGGTCCGGCATGCTCTCAGTGCACATCGTCACCGCCTCGAGACCGTTCACCGCCTCCCTGACCTCGGCACCGAGGGGCTCCAGCAGCCGGCGTAACAGCCTCCGGTTATCCGCCTGGTCTTCCACAATCAGCAGTTTCGGCGGTGTCAGATCCCAGGCCAGCCCCTCTACCCGGCTGTACTGAGGCTGTACAGGTTCCTCAACCCCGCCTATTGCCAGCTCCACGGGAATGGATATCCGGAACATGGAGCCTTTGCCCTGTCTGCTGTCGACACTTATTCCACCGTTGAGCTGATCGATATAGTGCCTGGTGATCGCCAACCCCAGGCCGGGGCCCCTGTTTTCAGCCTCTCTTCCAGCCTGGGTGAAAAAGTTGAAAATCCGGCCCAGGTCATCGTCAGCGATGCCGATGCCAGTGTCGGTCACCGTGCAGATCAGATCGACACTATTCTCCCCCTGGACATGGGCATCCAGGTTCAGTGTGATTACTCCCTCATCGGTGAACTTCTCGGCATTGTCCAGCAGGTGCCCGAGAATCTTCTGGAACTTCACCCCGTCACTGACGACCATTTCCGGCACCGTATCACTCATCTCCAGCCTGAACTCGAGGTTGCTCTTCAGAGAACGTTCGCGGACGCTGTCGAGTGTCTCCTCCGCCACTTCCATCGGTGAGAAGCGAATGCTGTCCAGGCTGCTTCGCCCCGATTCGATACCGGCCATCTCGAGTATTTCGTTGAGCAGATCGAGCAGGTGCTGACCATTCTTCTGAATGATGCCGACCGACTCATGCATTCCCTCGGTCAGATTGGGGTCCCGTTGAAGAAGCTGGGAAAAACCGAGTACCGCGTTGAGCGGGGTGCGCAGTTCATGACTCATGTTATCGAGGAAAGCGCTTTTCGCCCGGCTCGAGGCGATGGCAAGGTCACGGGCTTCAACCAGTTCCTCGGTACGCTGCCTGACCCGCTCTTCAAGGCTGGAGTTCAAACGCCTGATCTCGTATTCCGCCTGCAGGCGCTCATCGATCTCATCCTGCAGTGTCCTCAAAGAGTTCGCCAATCGCAGCCGCATCTCATTGAAGGAGTTGACCAGCACATCTATCTCATCCCCCTTGACCGGACGTTCCAGTACCATCGGGTCCGGCAGATGCTCTGCGGAGATGCCCCGTACCTGGTCAGCCATTTTCTCCAGCGGAGAACCGATATTCCTGTAGATCAACAGGTAGACGACAAAGGCCACCCCTGCCATGACAGCCGAAAAGATCAGGAATGTGACCAGGGCCTGGGTCAGTAACTCCTGGTAAACACCTGCCAGGGAGGCGGTGATACTGAGCTCACCAATAGCCATCTCCTGACCGCGAAAGTGGTACTTGAGTTTATAGCTGCGAATGATCGCAGTCTCTCCCTCCAGTTGGCCTGCACTTGCCAGCAGATCTCCTTTCTCATCGGACACCGTCACCTTTTTGAAATACTCAATGGTGGCAATACTCTCGACATGGAGTTGCAGGCGTCCCTTGTCCACGAGCCAGACATTGCGCGTGATGGAATCGAGATGCTGTTTTTCCATCTCCAGGAAGTGCAGTTCCAGCAGCGCCTTCTCTTCATTGTATTGCGTGAGTACCTGAACTCCGGTCGCTACCAGGGTAAGGAGTACGCTTATCAACAGAATGCCGCGACTGAGCCGCCTGGCCAGCCTGACACTGACACCACTCACCCCCTGGTGGAGAGTGACATCGGGTGCTGTTTTATGTTCTCTGCTAATTCTGTTCATCACCGGGTGGATGGTCGTTGCACAGGTGGCAGCAACGGCGTCAGTGTTCGATCAACGATCGCCTGGTAACTGCCATCCTGTTTCATGGCAGCCAGCTCAGCCGACACCCTGTCGACCAGGTGTGCATAACGCTTATGCAGGTAGATATACATTCCCCGTTGTGCCAGTGGCGGTTCATATATCCTGACATCGAGACCGAGCTGTCCCGCACGCCAGAGCCCCTGCCAACGCTCGTAGAGAATGACATCCACCCTTCCCTTTTCCAGCAACAGAAAGAGCTGTTCGGGCCCGATGGCTTTCTCGACCGGCGTGGCTTGCGGCATGTTCCGTTCGAAAATCTGCCAGCCCAGGATATAGCCCACAAGGTGGGGCGTGAGGCTGTTCCACTCCGTAATCTGGAAATCGTACTGCAGCGAGTAGGCGACAAAATCGTTGTCGATCACCTTCTCCGGTACCATCACCAGGTTTGGATACTTCCTCTCCAGCCCCTTTATGCGCATCGCCACGCCTGCATCGATACCGTTGTTGGCATTGGCCAGTGCACGGGCAGAGGCGTCATAGACCAATACTTCGGCCTGTAAGTCGACCCGCCTGAACAGTTCGCCGATCAGCTGGTCGAGGAATCCCCGGTGATCTTCAGTGGTATAGGGGTTGCGGGTACCCGTATTGAGTATCAGCGTTTCGGCCCAGGCAATGCCACCAAACAGCGTCACAAGGGAGAGAATTACCGCAAGTACAGGTTTGATCCGTGACATGACAGGATACCCCCTCTATCGATCCTTTGGTGCTTTCAGATGCAACACATCTGCTAATTAATAAGTATCGTTCAAAATATTAACTCGTGCATACCACGCCAAAAAAAGCCGCCTTGCGGCGGCTCAAAGAGGGTAATCAGGATATCGGGTTCTACTTGTCGGATGATGTATCAACAGGCACCTGTGCTATTGCGGAATAGGGTGTGTACAGTGGGTAGGTATGATAGTAGCTGTAGTACGGATAGTAGCCGTGATAGTAGGGAGAGTAGCCATACCAGGGGTTATAGAGTCCCCTCCCCCAGCCTCCTCCGCCAAATCCGAAGGAGAATCCGAAGCCTCCCCAGCCGTCCCCGAAACCCCACCAGGCACCGGCATTTGATGCGGGCAGGGCGACCATGCCCGCTACCATGAGAGCAGTGAACAGTTTGCGCGCAGTTCTCATGAGACACCTCCTGTCAAAATACGACGCTGTCTCCTGTATACACTTATAACGCTAGACTGTTTTGGCTGAACCTATCTTGAGGCAGATCAATTATATTAGATTATCCTAATATACTTTACTTATAACTTGACCCGGTTTTTTAATTACGCACTGCAACATCAGGCCCGTTTCGATGGCTATGACGGGTTGCGCGCAGGCTGCAGCGGGTCTGCCCCGATGCTGCCCACGAGACTCTGCAGATACTCATCGCTGCGAACCCTTTCGAGTCTCTCCTCGGTCTGCTGCAGGCGCTCCCTGATACCCAGCTGCTGCGCCTCGTCAGTATAGGCCGGTCTGTCGAGAAACGCTTTGAGGTAACTGATATTGCGTTCGCAGCGCACAATCTCTCTTTTCTGTTTCGTCTCCAGCCGTTCGCGGTACCAATCGGATTGAAGCAGGTAATCCCGCGTAAACATGGCCCTTATCCCGGGATCATGGACATCCCTGCCTTGGTATTCCCCGGTTGCCATGATGTAGAGCAGCGCCTTGAGGGGCGGACAGGCATCTTCAACACTCCCATCATCCAGGTACTGCTGGGCGACACGCTGCTGGGCCTCGACTATGTTGTTCACACCGTCGGCGTAAACCGCAAGGTCCTGCAGTTCAGGCTTCAATACATCCTTGGTGAATACCGCATTGGGGTTGTCGAAAATCTTGCCAAGGAAACTGTGTACGAAACGGTAGGTGATGCGGTAGCCGAGTCGACTCGCCAGCACCTTGTTGCCTTCGAAGTCGAAATCCTCGACCTGCTCGAGATAACCGTTCTCGATCATGTAGCCGGCATCCCTTTCCTCTTTCCCGAGCCGTGCCCAGACCTCCGGCACCAGCAGGGAGATATCGTGATCCACACGCGAGTTCGGGCCGATGAATCCGGCCGAGCTGGAAAAGCCCGGGTGACCGGTAAGAATGTAGGAGACCAGCGCATTGTTCAGGTCAGCCGTGGTACGCAGCGAGTTGAAAGGCCCCTTGGTCAACGCCCCTTCACTCCCCGCTCCGGTTGTGGAGGGCGACTTGCCGGTAAGACTGCAGACGAAGTCCATGAAAAGCTCTGGCAGTTCCTGGTAATGGATCGGATTGTAGACCGCCAGTGGCCTGATACCCGGTTCCGGCGGATTGTTTCTGCGGCCGGTCAGTACTGCATCCACCGGGTGGCAGAGTTTCTTCTCCAGCGGCAGTTTGCGGTGAAAGCGGGCCCCGATCTCCGACACATAGGCCTGTACCGGGTAGGTGAGATCGAGCCGGGTCTGCAGGTAACGGGGATTTTTACTCGGTTTGCCGTCGACCATGCGGGGGTGAGCGGAGGAGACGACGTACCCTTTCTGTTCGTCGTAGACACCCTGGAGAAGATCGCGCATCGGGTCGGTAAAGGTGGTGAAGCTGAGTACATCCTCAACCACCTCGTTGAGTCGCTCCCCTTTCAGTGGCTCGTAGTTGGCGACGAAATTACCAAGCTGGGACATATCCTTTTCAGTCTGCTTGTCGAAGCCCGGATAGATCGCATCATCGGGCCGCTGAAACAGGCGGTATTCACAGTTCTTCACCAGCTTGACGCTGTTCTCTTCACTCATACCGGCAGGACAACCCTCCAGGCAGCCACCGAGCACCACCACCGAGGTGCTGATGTCATCTTCCATCTGCACCTTGTCCGCTGCGATGAAGTCCTGTCGCACCTTGAACAGTCGCCACTTGGCGTCCAGGTCGAAGCCGACACGCAGGTAGGATGCGATGATGCCGCGATCGAACATCTTGAGTTCGTGGCCGGCAGCACCGTCTATCTCGTCCACGGTGACAAGTTTTCTCCAGTCATCTCCCCAGGAAGTCCGGTAGAAACGCTTGATAACGAATACCAGTGCCAGGATGCGGGGCGGTATCTCCTGCAGCCAGGCGTTGTACTCCTTGGTGTAACTTGGTGACGGTGTCAGTAATTTGATCACGGAGCCCAGGCTTCTCTCGCTGCTCAGGGGCTTGCGGGTCGGATCCCTGTCGTCCCCCTCGTATCCCTGTTTGAAACGGACGGAATAATCGCGATTGAAGATCTCCTGTACCTTGTCCAGGTCCTCCTGCAGATCGTCCACGAACAGTGGACCGTAGATCACGGCATCGTTGATCGACTTCGAGATCTCCGATTTGCCGCCACCGGAAACGGTGCTCGGTTTGTGACAGAAAGTACCCTCCGGGTCCGTACCCACGAGACGCCATGAGTTGGCGTGGGGATGGCGCTGCATCTCTACCTTGTAGCCGTTGGGCTGGACATAGACCTTCCCCGGCTGCAGGCGTATACGGCAGCTTCTGCCGTCACGCTCCCAGGTGATGGACTGCTCCTCCAGGTCCATGCGCAGATCCTGGGGTACGTAGATCACCTCGGGATGCTTCCTGTCGATGCCGTGCCCTTCCGGCTGCAGTTGCATGAGGTCGCCGTAACGCTCCACCACCTCCTGGAAGCTGTACCCCGGTTCACGGGTGGTGGAATCGACACCGTACTCGATACCGTGGTTACGCCGTGGAAACGCCAGCGCACCACCCGAGTGCTCCTCTTCCGCCAGGCCAAAGAGGTTGGCGGAGAAACCGATCTGCGTCTTCACCTCTTTCTTGCAGTAACCGTAGTAATTGTCTGCAAGCATGGTGACGATCACGCCGCTCTCGTCACGGGCGGTGATCTTGAAGGCCTGGCCGTCGTTGTAGAGTTCGCTCTCCTCTTTCCAGCACATACCCTCTTTGCGCTGTCGTTCGGTCGCTTCGTCCCAATGGGGCAAGCCGACCTTCTTCTTGGTCAGGCGCGTAAGGTGAGGTGCCAGGATGACGCAGCCGGTGGTACCGGTCCAGTGATCCACGTCGAGTCCCGCATCGAACTCCGGCAGGTAGGGGTTGCCGCCATTACCGAAGATACTCTCCACGAAGTCGAGATTACTCACCAGGTTGCCGGGGGCGAAGAAACGGATCTCCATGCTCTTCTCAGCCTCCATGCCCGGCACTTCCGGACAGACAGTGGGCCGTAACAGCAGCGAGACGAACATCTCCGCCTTCTCCTCCTGGCCCGAGGTAAATGGCAGCTGGAGCAGCTCTGAGGGAGGATCGAGCGCCTCACGCAACATCAGCGCAAAGGTGCGCACAGGGATTGCCTTCTTGTCACCGGCGATGGGCAGGCCACCCTCGGCCACGTGGAAGGAACCCTTCGTGGTACGCCGATCGCTGGCAGGATTATGCAGCACACCCTGTTTGATGCGGTAGCTCTCGACGATATCCGAGTGAAACTCATCCTCGCCCAGTGGCAGGGAGAGTTCCCTGGCCACACCGTGACGGTCCAGCACAAAGGTCGTAGCCGGCAGGCGTGGCATCTCGATACCGGGTGTCTCTTTCAGATAGCGGACAAGAAAATCCTGTATGCGCTGATCCGCGGGACAGAGATAGTCGGTGAGCAACCGGTTTCTCTCCCGGTAACTCTTGAGCAGATCGTGGGCCGTGCTGAGAAACTGCTCATGCTCTCCCGCCACCGTGGGTTGACCTGAGGATGCGAGTTTCAGGTTGATATAGAGCTGTAGTTTTTTGCTCTCTTCCACCGGGTCACCCGGCAACGCTTTAAATCCGAGGGAACGTTCGAAGTCCATGACTTCTCCTTGCCTGTGCATAGAGAGGCTGAACCATGACCCTTGGCCAGCGGCTCAACCCGTTACGCAACCCCATTAAGTATTTATTTGTATCAGTCACCTGGGCAACTGCGGGAGATGCGTTTTTATAATTTGGTGTCTCGAAATCCTGACCCATGGACAGTTGGGTTTCAACTAAAGGGAAAGTAATAAGGTTATAAAGGGCTGTTAATTCTGTATCAGTGTATCGGTATGAGAACTTGATACATATCAATGCACAAATTCAGGGCAATCACTGTTCCATAACAACCGGAGAGGAAAACAACTGTTGCCAGGAGTAGAGGAAGCGAGATAACCAGCCGCGAGCGCACAATTAGAGTGCAAATCAGGTTTCGAACTCCTCGCCTTCCGCACAGCGTTCAAACTCTGCAATCACCTGTGCCCCGAAAAGAAGAATCAGGGCAGCCGCTTCAAAACTGAGCAACGCCACGATGGTTGTCGCAAAGGATCCATACACCAGGTTCACAAGAGAGAGTGTTGAGAAATACCACACCAGCAGGTGCCGTGTTATCTCCCACAGCACCCCGGCAACCAGTCCACCGATAAGCGCATGACGCCATGCAATGGTACCCACCGGCATCACCAGGTAGAGAGAGCCCAACAACAGCACCAGTCCCAGGAATCCCAACAGGTAGAGAAGAAAGCCGGATGTGCCGGTCAGGTGAAACACGATCCCGAAAAGCGCTATGGTCTGCGTATCGAGGGTCTGCAGTGCACCACTGATGAAGGTCACCAGCAGGATACCCAGTCCGAGCAACAGGATGAAGAGAAACGGAATCATCACGGAGACCAGGAAATGACGATGGTGTATCGCAACCCGGTGATAAAAGATAACCGACATGGCTCTTTCAAGAACATTGAATGCCAGGGTGGAAAAGAAAATCAGAACCAGCATGCCGGCCCACCCGATTAGTCCCCGGTTATCGAGAAATGCCTTCACCTGCTCTGTCATCACATCGGCATGTGCAGGCAGTATCAGTGCGAGATTGCCACGCACGGTCTCCAGTAGCGCCCCCTCTTCCATAAAATGCGAAAGGCCGACGAGCAACAGGGCCATCAGGGGCACGATCGAAAGGAGTACATGGTATGCAACGGCACCTGAGAGCAGAAAACCCTGGTTGCGTCTGAAGTCCGCGACGGTCCGCCTGAAAAAACTACCGGGACTGCAGAGAGTGTTAGAAATCCTGTTCTTTTCCATGGACTCGCAATCCGCCCATTAAACGTTAATAAACCAGATTCCCATGTCCTGACTTTATTGTAGCTTTTAACTCGCAACAGTGGTCGCCTATCGCCACCGTTCTTTGATATTCTCTAAATCATGTACTGGGGACTGATGTACTTATCGGTTATTCTTGTACTGACAGATCCAGCTGGAGTCACGGCTCAAGAGCAGGTTCATGAAATACAATAAACAGGTTATCAACTCTCTGTTGCGATATCGGGCACCGGCGCTGCTACTGTGTTTCTCAGTGGTGTCGCCAGCAATGGCTGATGACAACTCACTCTCCAGGCTCGCTGAACTTGTTGAGAGCGCCAGGTATGAAAAGGCGCTACAGCTGGCAAGCTCGATGCTCTATGAATACGAAGGCGATTCCAGGTTCGATTTCCTCTATGCGGTTTCAGCTGTCAATGCGGGCCAACTGAGCGAAGGAATTTTTGCCCTCGAGCGCCTGTTGAGGGAGAAACCGGGGGATATTTCAGCGCGCATGGAACTCGGTCGCGCCTACCTTCTCCTGGGTGATGACAGTCGCGCCCAACAGGAATTCGCGCAGGTCCTGAATCTGGAACCTTCCGAATCTGAACGAAATGATGCGCAACAGCAGCTTTCGAACATCAGGATTCGCCAGAACAGGCTGAAAAGTGGTGGCCAGGCATGGCTCCAGGCCGGTCTCGGATACGACAGCAACATAACATCCGGCCCTTCAGAGAGCAGCTTTCTACCGTGGATCGTCACCTCCTTCAGTCTTGAAGATGCGGATGGCTTTTCCAATTTCGGCGCAGGGGGAAGTTATCGTCATCCGGTCGGCCAGTCCTCTCTGTTCAAAATCGGGGGCCATGTAAAGCACCGGGCCTACGAGGATGGAAAACTGGACAGTTCCGAAGTCTATCTGCGGGCTGACCTGGAGTACGCCATCGACTCAACCACCTGGGACCTCTTCATCAAGGGGCAGGAGTACCAGGTGGACAGCGATACCAACCGCCAGTTGCTGGCGGGAGGACTGGAGTGGCACAACAGGCTCAACGCAACCACCGAGATCGATGCCTTCTTCCAGTACACGGAGCAGGAGTATCCCGACCAGACACTGAGAGACTCGGCGCTCACTTCCGCCGGAGTCGGATTCCGCCATGTATTGGGTGGAAGCCTCTCCCCGAGGCTTTTTGGATCCATCTATTTTGGCGAGGAGAGAGCAGATGACCGGGGTGATACGGCCATGGCGATCGCTGACCGCGATATCACCGGCCTGCGGGCAGGCATACAGCTGGCCTATTCTGCCCATAGCCAGCTTTACGGCGTACTGACCGCAGAACATAGCGAATACGGTTCCAGTTTTCCCTTCTACACCGAAATCCGGGATGACGACTATTTCGCACTGCAGCTTGGTGGCATCTGGAACCTGGACCGGAACTGGAGCCTGCAGGCGGAAATACGCAGATCGGAGAATGATTCCAACCTTGGCATGATGGCGTTCGAGCGGACAGAAGCAAGCGTGCAGGTACGCTACGATTTCAGGTAGGGAGCGGTAAGATGAGAACCACAATCCACCCTTTCGACAAAAGCGTCTTTTCGTTGTCGGGCTCCTGCGCGCTGCTGTGCCTGCTGCTGCTTGCCGCGCCAGCCCAAGCATCTGAAAGCATCGGTCGCGTACTGAGCAGCGTCGGCGATTTCGCGGCCCTGCAGCCTGACAATGTGACGCGTCCCCTGAAACGCAGATCACCAGTACTCCAGCAGGACACCCTTTCGACCGGAGACGACGCCTACGGCCAGGTCCGGTTCAGTGACGGCGGACTGCTGGAACTGCAGGCCAACAGCCAGTTCAGGGTGGAAGAGTACCGGTTCGACAAAGATAAACCCGGTGCCGAGTCTGCCACCTTCAGCCTGATCAAGGGCGCCATGCGCACCGTTACCGGGGCAATCGGCAAGCGCAACAAGGAGGCCTACTCGCTCAAAACCGCGGTAGCCACCATTGGACTGAGAGGCACCCACTGGGGCATCCGCCTCTGTGGGGAGGGTGAATGCCGGGACAGCAATGGCAATCCGATTCACAGCGGTCTCTATGGCCAGGTCACCGAGGGTGCCGTTATTGTAAAGACCAATGCAGGTGAGAAGGTTTTCAAGGCAGGTGAGTTTTTCTATGTCCCCGGCCCGGACCAGTTGCCGATGCTGCTCGAAGGACAGCAATGGAGTTATCTCATCACCAGCGGAAATATCGCCGAAGGAGTTCAGAGGGTTACCGAGCAGTACCCTGGCCTGCCAGGCGTTCCATGGGAGGGTCCGGATGTAGAACCCGAATACCGCTCGACCGATCAGACCGACGGCATTGGCCTGACGCCTAACTACGACGCTCAAAATCCATTCGCTAATTGAATACGGGGTGTGGAGGCTCTACTTGGCCTTGTGGACAAACACACCATCCCAATCTTCCGGCAGGTCAGCCGTGGACATGTGGTCGATGCGTTCAAGGTATACCCGGTAGATCCTGCATTCGGGGTGCGTTTCGGAAAGTTGTGCAAAGAGGATTTTCGATGCGGACCATTGGCGGGAAAAATAGAACTCCAGCGCCTGCTCATGCAGTGTCAGTTCCTCAGCGATCCCAGGGGTCACATCAGGGCGTCTGCAGACCGGCTCATAGATCGTCACCGCATCCAGCTTTCCCTTGACCCTCACCCGGTCGATCTGCCTGAAGACAAAACCGTCCTGATCCCTGCGTGTCTGCTCCCCCACCATCACTGCGGTACCGTAGAAACGGGTGAGTGCTTCAATACGTGAGCCAAGATTGACTGCATCTCCCAGCACCGTGTAGGCCTTGCGGTAACTCGATCCCATGTTGCCGACATTCATGACACCGGTATTGATCCCTATGCCGATCTCGAACAGGGGCAGCCCGGCCGCTTCCAGACTCGGCCTGACAGCCTTCAACCCCTCCTGCATGGCCAGTGCGGTTTCTATCGCGTGGGCAGCATGCTCATCATCCTTCAGGGGTGCTCCCCAGAACGCCATGACCATGTCGCCAACATACTTGTCGACGGTTCCCTGCTGCCTGAAAATGATTTCGGTCATCGCCGTCAGGTAAATATTGAGCAGGCGGGTCAGCTGCTGGGGCGTCAGCTTTTCGGACATGTCCGTGAAGTTGCAGATATCAGCGAAAAGCACTGTCATCTCCCGACGATCACCCTCAAAACCGAAGTCTTCAAGACTGCGGTTCATCCGCTCCACCAGGGAGTGAGGCACATACTGCCCGAACATATCCTTCAATCGATGGCGCCCGAGTGTCTCGGTGACGAAACCGAGGAACAGGTTGAACACAGTGAGCAGTGCAATCATCATCAGCGGGGTGGTGACAGCCACCAGCAGGTGCAGATCCGACCAGATCCAGAAGTTGAACCAGGCCAGCCCGAATACCGAAAGCAGGCTTGCAACCAGGATCCATATCACGCTCAGGAAGGGCATGAGAACCGCCAGCAGCGTTCCCAGCACGACGATGATGGAGAAGTTCGCACCTTCGGACCACTTGGGTGCATAGGGGTATTTCAGCCCTTTGCTGATATCCCCGTAGTCGAGCATCCCGGCAATGACATTGGCATGGACCTCCACCCCCGGTAGCAGGGGATGGACCGGTGTGCTGCGCAGGTCAAACAGACCCTTGGCACTGGATCCGACCAGGGCGATCCTGTTGCGTAACAGGGAGGGATCCGCCTCACCCCGGATCACATCGGTGGCAGATACATAATCGAAACTGTTTCCGGGCGAGCGATAGGGTACGAGCACCCTGCCCTGTTCATCGGTGGGAATGGCCAATGTGCCGGGCAGCAGTATGCGTTCGATCACCGGTTTTTCCCCGATCATCGCCGATTCAAGCTCGACCTTGTCCACCAACAGGTAGAAGCGAACCATCTCGAGGGCCAGGGAGGGATAGATCTGCCCCTGGTTGCGCATCACCAGGTTGTAACGCCGGATCTGGCCGTCACTGTCCGGGCTCACGTTGAAAAAGCCGGAAACAGTGGCGGCTTCGATAAGCGGGGGAATATTGGCGGTGTAGCTGTCAAGCTCGGCCAGGGACAGCTCCCCGACCTCCCCCTGCGTCTCGATCACAAGCGGCGGTCCCAGTTTCCCCCTGGCGCTGCCGTCATCACGAAACAGATGCCCCAGAACGACATCGTATTCCCGCAGAATGGCCGAGAGCTTCAGGTCACCATCCAGGGCCGGGGCAATGCGCTCAAGGGCTTCGGCCAGCAACGGGGTGTCCGAAAGGCCGGGATCGAGACGCTCCCTGACCTGCAGTGCCGGATTGAGGGCCGGTTCCGAAAAAACCGCGTCGATGCCGGTGACCACAACACCCTGCTGGTGCAGCCGCTGCAACAGGTCGGCCACCTTCTCCCTTGGCCAGGGCCATCGCCCCTCCCTGCTCAGGGGTCGCTCATCGATATCGATTATGACGACACCCTTGTGTGTCTCCTGGCCGCCGAAGGGAAACAGGTCGAGGCGTGTATCGTAGGCGATGGTCTCCAGTCGGTCCCGCACGGTACGCACAACGGGATTGTCCCACTGCAGCCAGATGGCGCAGAGGGCCACGATAAGCAAGCCACCGGAGATGCCGATGAGCTTACGACGCCGGGGAATGGAGAGTACCATCCGGTTACGCTATCGCCCTCCCTGTTGTGGGACCTCCGTGACCGGTTTCGGATATGGATATGGACATGCCCTTTTCCAGGGGCGTCAGAGATCCCTGTTCTTTTTATAATAGGCGATCAGCCCCTCGGTTGACGCATCATGTTCTCCCGGCCGGGACTCTCCCACCAGTTCGTCAAGGATCACGCCGGCAAGCTGCTTGCCCAGCTCCACACCCCACTGGTCGTAGGAGTTGACCTTCCAGATCACGCCCTGCACGAAGATCTTGTGCTCGTAGAGGGCGATCAGGGCACCAAGGCGGCGCGGAGTGATCCTGTCGATGAAGATCGAGTTGGTGGGGCGGTTTCCGGGAAACACCTTGTGAGGAAGTAGCTCGGCCACCGCTTCTGCAGAGAGCCCCTGCCCCTCCAGTTCAACCCTCGCCTCGTCCCTGGTACGCCCCTTCATCAGCGCCTCTGTCTGGGCCAGGAAATTGGACAACAGTTTCTGATGCTGATCATCCAGTGGATTGTGACTCTGCACCGGCGCAATGAAGTCCGAGGTGATCGTCTGGGTGCCCTGGTGGATCAACTGGTAGAAGGCGTGCTGACCGTCGGTGCCCGCGGCACCCCAGATCACCGGCCCGGTGGTGTAGCCAACGGCATCCCCATCCCGGGTGACACCCTTGCCGTTACTCTCCATGTCTGCCTGCTGCAGGTAGGCCGGGAGATGGCGCAGGTACTGATCGTAGGGAAGAATGGCGTGGCTCTTCACCCCGGCAAAGTTGTGGTACCAGACACCGAGCAACCCGAGGATGACCGGCATATTCTCCGCCAGTGGTGCCTGGCGGAAGTGTTCATCCATCTCGTGGGCACCGGCCAGCAGCTCGTAAAATTGATCCATGCCCACGGCAAGCGCGATCGGCAGGCCGATGCTGGACCAGAGGGAGTAGCGTCCACCCACCCAGTCCCAGAATACGAACATGTTCCCGGTATCGATACCGAACTCACCCACCTTCTCTGCGTTGGTGGAGACGGCGACGAAATGCCTGGCAACAGCCGCTTCGTCTTTCAGTGTTTCCAGGCACCAGGCGCGTGCTGAGTGTGCATTTGCCAGGGTCTCCTGGGTGGTAAAGGTCTTCGAGGCGATGATGAAGAGTGTGCTCTCTGGATCCAGGGGCTTGAGCGTCTCCGCCAGGTGAGTGCCATCCACGTTGGATACGAAATGGACCCTCAGTCCAGGGTCCTGGTAGTGCCCCAGCGCTTCTGCCACCATCAACGGCCCCAGGTTGGAACCGCCGATACCGATATTCACCACGTCGGTGATGCGCTTGCCGGTGTAACCCAGCCACGAGCCATCCCTGACGGAGGCGGTAAACTGCGCCATCTGCTCCAGCACGGCGTTGACGGCGGGCATTACATCCTCACCTTCAACCACTACGGGCCTGTTCGAGCGGTTTCTCAAGGCAGTGTGCAGCACGGCCCGATGTTCGGTGTTGTTTATCTTCTCCCCCGCGAACATGCGCCCGATCCAGGCAGGCAGCTCGGCACGTTCCGCAAGGTTCAGAAGACGCTGCATCGTCTCTGCGACCGCAAGGTTCTTGGAATAATCGAGCAACATCCCGCAGGCTTGCAGGGACATCTTGTTGAAACGATCGGGATCGTCCTGGAAAAGCTCCCGCATGTGGCGGGGCGCCATATCAATCCAGTGCTGCTCCAGTGCTTGCCACTCTGGCGACTCGTTGAGATTGTTCATACTGCCTTGTTTCTTTTATTACATGATGATGAGATGTTCACGTAAGGTTCCACGAATCAGGATATAATGGATTGATCGGAATCTGCAGAACACCTGTAAACTGACACTTCTTTAGAGATCGTAAAACACTTTGCCTAGAAACCTCGAACCGGTCAACAATGAGCAGCTTAAACGGACCCCCTCTTAAAGTACTTTTTGCCTCGAGCGAAGCCCAGCCATTTATCAAGACTGGCGGCCTCGCGGATGTGGCCGGCAGCCTGCCGGATGCCCTCACCCATTTCGGCCATGATGTACGGCTGATACTGCCTGCTTACCCGGAGGCGGTGGAGAAGGCAGTACCTCTGAAGCCCGCCGCAACCCTGAAGATCCCCGGCTGCATCCAACCGGTTCAGGTTTTCGAGGGTAAGGCCGGCGAACGTGTCACGCTCTACCTTGTTGATGCACCGGGCATTTTTGACCGCCCTGGCAATCCCTATGTTGACCCGAACGGCAATGACTGGCCGGACAACCCGCAACGTTTTGCCCTCTTCTGCCGGGTCATAACCGCCATCGCCCTGGACCTGGCCGGCCTCAACTGGCGCCCCGATATGGTGCATTGCAACGACTGGCAGACGGGCCTTGTCCCTGCACTGCTGGCCAACGAGTGGAATCGGCCTGCCACCCTGTTCACCATTCACAACATGGCGTACCAGGGGGTCTATGACCGGGCCGTCTACGATCAACTGGGTCTGCCAGAAGAGCTCTGGTCCTACGACGGGCTGGAATACCATGACAACTTCTCTTTTCTGAAAGGCGGTATCGCCTTTTCAGACTGGGTGAACACTGTCAGCCCCACCTACGCAAACGAGATTCTGAGCCATGAATTCGGCTACGGCCTGGAGGGGCTTCTCTCGCACCGAACCGACCGCCTGGCCGGGGTGCTCAACGGAATCGATTACGATGTATGGGACCCCGCCTCTGACCCGAACATCGCCCAGCCATACGACAGCACGACCTTCAGTCTGAAAACGACAAACAAGTTGAAGCTGCAAAAGGAGATGGGGCTTCCCGAGGACGAGAATGCCCTGCTGTTCGGCCATATCGGAAGGCTGGTGTCCCAGAAAGGGGTAGACCTGATCATCGACGTACTGCCGGGACTGATGCACAAGGAAAACGTGCAGGTGGTGATACTCGGCTCCGGGGATCCCGACCTGGAGCGCCAGGTCCAGATCGAGGCGGAGCGCCACCCTGAAAAGGCCGCCGCCTACATCGGTTACGACGAGGCACTCGCTCACCGCATAGAGGCGGGATGCGACTGTTTCCTGATGCCATCGAGATTCGAGCCCTGCGGCCTGAACCAGCTCTACAGCCTGAGATACGGCACCGTTCCCATCGTACATCGCACCGGCGGGCTCGCGGACACCGTGGTGGACGTCAACGCCAATACCCTGCTGGACGGTTCAGCCACCGGCTTCGTCTTCGACACGCCGAACGGACACGCCCTGTGGAACTGCATCGAACGGGTTTGCGAGTTCAGAAAACGACCCGGGATCTGGTGGGAAAAACTGGCGACAACCGGTATGAAACAGGATTTCAGCTGGGACGCCAGCGCCCTGCACTACCAGGATCTCTATCGCCAGGCGATAGACAACCCGGCCCCGAATCCCGTGGCCTGAACAATACCCTGATCAGGCGACCTGAACCGCGATCTGATCGTTGGTGCCGATGATGTGGTTGTGCTCGTTGCAATAAACCAGGCTGGGCTTGAAGGTTGCCGCCTCGGCCTGATCCATCGCGGCGTATGAGCAGATGATGACCCGGTCCCCGGGTGATGCCTTGTGCGCAGCCGCACCGTTGACAGAGATGATGCGGGATCCCCGTTCGGCTTCAATGGCATAGGTGGTGAAACGCTCACCGTTGGCGAGGTTGTAGATCTGGATCTGCTCGAAGGGGAGTATTCCGGCGCGTTCCAGCAGATCCTTGTCGATGGCACAGGAGCCCTCGTAGTCCAGTTCGGCATGGGTTACGCACGCGCGGTGCAATTTGCATTTCAGAAGCGTCAGCTGCATCCGGAAAATACTCCTAATTTCAAACAGTGGGCTATTATGCGCGAAAACACCGCTTTATTGCAATGCAGCATTTTGCTTTTTCGCCACTGAATCCTCCATCAGTCGCCAGATGGTCCCGAAGCGCCGGGGCCAGGGTCCGGCCTTCAGCAGTTTTTCCGGAAGAACGGTCAAGGCGCCAAAGGCCTCATCCTCCGAGTTGTAACTGCCATGGATAACCCCGAAGCGCTCTTTGCCCGCCAGAGAATAGGGAAAAATTGCCAGTCGATCCGCCAGGGAGAGCCCGGCAATCAACGCCTCGGCCTGATCACGCCGATCACTCGAGGCGATCTGTACCGTGTAGTGATCCGCATGCTGGGCCAGAATCCACGCCTTGTCACCCGTCACGGCAACAGGATCCTTCGATTGATCAGCAACATAATCCTCATGTCTAACTTTAGATATAATATTTAATCTTTTGTTTTTTATATTGTTTTCACTATCTATATACAAGTAAGCCTGTGACGGCCTGGCGCTCTCTTTTTCCGTGCCAAGCAATGCAGCCGCCAACACCTGCTGCGAGCTGTTTTCATCCGCCTGCACCTGCTCCAGCTCCAGCGGCTCGCCCAGACGCTGCAACGCACTGCGCGCCTGCTCCGAGCCGTTAGCCGCTGCACGCCGATACCAGTAGAGGGCCTGCTCTCTGTTGGAGTCGATCCCCTTGCCGATATAGAAGACCGCGCCCAGGTTGTACTGTGCCTTTGCCATGTCGCTGTGAGCGGCACGACTCAGCCAGTAGGCGCCTGCCCGCTCATCCTTCTCCACCCCTCTGCCCTGCTGAAACCGCATGCCCAGGTCGAACTGCGCGGTGCGCAATCCTCCCCTTGCTGCATCCTTGAGCAGGTAGAGGGCACGTAGCGGGTCACGGGGCACCCCGATCCCCTCGGCGTAGACGACGCTTAGAAAGAACTGTGCCCTGGCATTGCCCACCCTTGCCGGCTCCCGCCAGAGCTCAACCGCCTTCTCATATTCACCGGCCTTGTAGGCCTCGTATCCTGCCATTACCTCTTCGTCGGCTGCAGACACCGGACGCATGGCAAGCAGTACCAGCAGCAAGAACCAGGAGCGGGGTTTTCGCAAGGAAATGCTCATGCCATCAGCCAGCAGGCGGAAACACCACGGGAGGCGGTTTCACGCCGCTGCCCGTGGTCTCTGCCACAATCTCCCGGGCATGGTTCTGACCCAGCTCGAAGGCTGCCTCCTGCTGCATCTCCCCTGCCTGGTCTGCCGCTGGCAGATCCTCCTGGCGCATGTAGAGGGTCTGGGTCGGAAAGGCGAACTCGACACCAAGGCGCTGGGCCAGGCGCAGGATATCCAGCATGAAGCGGTGGCGCTCCCGAAGCTCTGTACTCCACTCCGGGGTTTCCCAAAAGACGTATAGAAGAACATCCAGGGATGAAGCCGCGAACTCGTTGAGATAGACGTGATAGTAGTCCTTGCGCATGTAGGGGTGCTGGCGAACCAGCTCCCGTACCCCTTCGCAAAACGCCTCGATGCGATCCGGAGGGGTATCGTAGGTGAGAGAGAGCTTGCAGGAGAGCCTGCGATAGCGCCGTTCACCCATGTTATCGACATTGGCGGTGATGAACTTCGAGTTGGGAACGGTGACCAGGGAGTTGTAGAAGGTCCTGATGCGGGTACTGCGGAAACCGATGCGCTCGACACTGCCCTCCATGCCATCGACTACCACCCAGTCACCGACACTGAAAGTGCGGTCCATCAGCACGGTGACCGAACCGAACAGGTTCTGCACCATGTCCTTGGCGGCCAGTGCAAAGGCCAGGCCGCCGAGACCGAGGCCTGCCAGCAGGCTCGAAATATCGACATTCAGATTGTCCGCGATGAAGACAAAACCGATCACCGTGACGAAGATCTTCAGCGTCTTGGGAATCAGCGGTACCAGGGCATCGTCCAGCTTGTTATCGGTCAGGCTGGCCCTCTGAAGCAGCTTGGCGGAGACCAGGTCCACCAGGCGGTAGGCGGCCCAGACGCCCGATATGCTCGCCAGCAGCTTGACCGCGAGCAGCAGAATGAGCATCGCCTCTTCGGGCAGTCCCATCAGGTTGATGCCGATCCACCAGGTTACCGCCATCGCCATCAGGCCCAACGGGCGCAGTACCTGGTCCGAGATATCCTTGTACTGGGGGCTGCGGGTATGGCTGCGCCAGCGGCGCACGAACAGCATCAGTACCAGTGAGACCAGTTTATCTGCAACCACACCCAGGATGACGGTGATAAAGAGTCCCAGCCACTGCCAGTTGGGCAGCAGAAAAGTCTCCGCTTTCAGGGAGTCCGGCAGTTGCTGGCGCAACCGGATGTGCCACGGCAGGTAGGAGGTATCGGTTTCACTCCCCTTTACCCGCTCCTTGTCAGCAAGCTCATCCAGTATCTGGGGAAGGTTGTCAATGGTCTCGCGCTCGAACAGCCATGCGCCACTCTCCTGCCTGACGATGCGTACGGAGCCGTTCCGGTAGCTTTGGAAAAGGTAGGGTTCTCCCCCGGTGGCGGCCGAGATCCGCTCGGTCTTGACGATGCGGGTACGGTCCATCACCTCCAGCAGCATCCAGGCCAGGTCGCGGCCTCTCTCGGCCCTCACCAGTTCATTGACCCCAGAGAGGTCGAGTGTCTTGACCGCATCCCCGATACGCTCGGGCTTGCCGCGCTTGATATCGTTCATGGCATGGAGAAAGGTCTCCATGGTCGCCCTTGGGCTCTTCAGCGACTCGGATACAGTTACCGCCTCCGCGGTCCCAGCGGCATCCTTCTCTTCTCCCAGCACACTGGCCGGGGAGAGAAAAAAGCAAACGATCAGCACGAAATAGAGGTGCCAGCGGGTCATTAGTTCTACCTTCCAGATGGTCCCAAGAGAGAGCGAATTTTACCTTCCAGGCGGGGGGCTGTCTAAAGAGCCGGTCAATCACCAACCATTTGAATCAGGAATATCCCTAATATCAAACGTCATTAATTTCATGGTATTTGTTAGGAAAACAACAATATATACGATTAAGACAGATGGATGGAGGATGTGATGATTGGTATGAAGTACCGGCATCTTGCCGTGGGCCTCGTTTGTTCAGCAGTTGCCCTGAACCTGGGATCCGCGCTCGCCAGCGGCCATGGCCATAGCCATGCAAAGACCACTAAAGCAGAAAGAGCGGCAAAGGCAGCGGAAGAAGCCCTGACCCTGACACCTGACAAAGAGAACGGAAAAGAGATCTACAAGATCTGCACCGTATGCCACACCCCCGAGGGATGGGGAACCAACAGTGGCTACTATCCGCAAATTGCGGGACAGCACCAGAAGGTGATCATAAAGCAGCTGGGCGACATTGGCGCCCGTAACCGGGACAACCCCACCATGCTGCCCTTTTCCATACCCGATTCCCTTGGAGGCGCCCAGGGTATGGCAGATGTGGCCGCCTACATTGCCGACCTGCCCATGACGCCCAATAACGGGAAAGGACCGGGATTCGACCTCGACATGGGCGAGCGCCTCTATAAACAGGAGTGTGCCGAATGTCACGGTGACCAGGGCGAGGGCAAACCCGGGGATGAGATCCCCCTGATCCAGGGCCAGCACTACAACTACCTGATGCGCCAGTTCAACTGGATCAAGAACGGTAAGCGCCGCAACGCGGATCAGAAAATGGTCAAGCAGGTCCAGCGTTTCACCGGACGCGATATCTCTGCAATGATGGACTACACCTCCCGGCTCTCTCCACCCAAGGAGAAAGTTGCCGAGAACGGTTGGCACAATCCCGACTTCCCGAAATACTCCAGGCACTCAATGCCGAGGCAGATGCAAGACAGGCCTGAGCGTCCGAAACGACCGGAAAGGCCCGGTTGGGCACGTTGATGTGAAAAAACGGGGGCCTTAAGCCCATTGCTGTCCCACAAATATTGCAGGCATTGTCCTGCAAGCGTTATCACAATCTGGTTATTTGTTGCATCGAATCGAGACATGACAAACCAGATAAGTACTTCCCCTCTCCCTGTGAGGGAGAGGGTCAGGGTGAGGGTGTATTAAATCAATGGATTGTTTTCTGATTCCCCTCACCCCAGCCCTCTCCCCAAACGGGGAGAGGGAGTTTTGGGACAGCAGTGACCTCAAGCCCCCGTTTTTTCATTGCGCTGAACCCTGCGCTTATCAGTCACGCGTTTCCCCACTTGATCCCTGCAGCAGATCAAGCACGGCTCTCGCCTTGTCGAAGGTCTCCTGGTACTCGGCCCCGCAGTCGGAGTCGGCAACAATCCCGCCACCTGCCGAGTAGCTGACCCTGCCATCACTGTGAACCAGTGTCCTGATCGCGATATTGGTATCCATGGCACCGTCATAACCGATGTACCCGATGGCACCACAGTAGACCCCTCTTCGGCCCGGCTCGAGCTCTTCGATAATCTCCATCGCTCTGAGCTTTGGCGCGCCGGTTATCGACCCTCCAGGGAACGCTCCCCTCAGGAGATCCAGGGCACTCTTCTCCGGCATCAGTTTTCCTGCCACCGTGCTCACCAGGTGGTGTACCGTGGCGAAGGATTCCACTTCAAAGAGCTTGGGGACATGTATGCTGCCCGGCACACAGCTCTTGCCGAGATCGTTGCGCAGGAGATCCACGATCATAAGGTTCTCCGCCCGGTCCTTGGCACTCTGCTGCAACTCCAGTATGGCCCTGGCATCGGTTACCGGATCACTGCTGCGGGGTCGCGTTCCCTTGATCGGCTTGGTCTCCACCATGCCGTCCCTGACTTTCAGGAAACGCTCCGGTGAACAGCTGAGTACCTGTCCTGCCGGGTTGTTGATATAAGCTGCAAAGGGAGCGGGATTGGTGGACCTCAAGGCCTTGTATGCATCCCAGGGAGCACCTTCACAATCGGCGCTGAACTGCTGGGAGAAGTTGACCTGGTAGCAATCCCCTTCGCGGATATAGCGCTGGATGGATTCAAACCCGCTGCGGTACTCCTCTTCGGTCAGGTTGGATTCGACACGTCCCGTGCATCCGAAAGATACCGGCTCCGATTCGGCGGTCGGATGACTGAACAGCTCGACCAGTGACTCCCAGTGCTGCCGGGTACGGGGATCCCGCCCCTGCCCGACCAGGCAGCTCTTGCGTGAGACATGATCCACCACCAGGGCCCAGTCATAGATACCCACCGCCATATCCGGCAGCTGATCAGCGCATGCCACAGCGTCTGTTCCGAAATGCTCGAGACGATGTGCCAGGTCGTAGCTGAAATAGCCCAGGGCGCCACCGATGAAAGGCAGTGAGAGATCCGGTTGCACAAACTCGCCAAGGGATTGCTGAACCAGGGAAAAGGGATCCTCACCTGAGTGCCAGGTGCGCTCCGCAGAACGGAGTTCGGTGATCTCACCACGGGTTTCAAGGGTGATGCAGGGTTCGAAAGCGAGAATATCGAAACGGCCCTGCTTGGATGAGGGCCTGCCGCTATCGAGAAATATCGACCAGTGCCGATCGGCGACCTTATCGAATAGTGTCGCGCTGTCCTGGAAATAAGGGAGGTCCTGAAGCAGTGGTATGGCCATCAGTACGTTTCAACCATGTACAGGACGGATTGCCTGTATCCAACGGGCGGATCACCCATTGGGACCTTCAGAATAAGAGACCTGCCACCATTGAACCGGGCAGGGTTCTGCCGGTTATCAGCCGGCAGCGTTGTCGGTGGAGTTGACGCGCTCGCGCAGCTCTTTACCGGGCTTGAAATGCGGCACGTACTTCCCGGCAAGTGCAACGGACTCACCCGTCTTCGGGTTACGCCCCTGTCTTGGTGGACGGTAGTGCAGTGAGAAACTGCCGAAGCCACGGATCTCGATGCGCTCACCCGAGGAAAGCGCCTGACTCATATGCTCGAGCATACACTTCACAGCCAGCTCAACATCCCGATAAGCAAGGTGGTTTTGTTCTCTGGCGATAACTTCGATCAGCTCAGATTTTGTCATTATTCTAGTTACCCCTTTCTTAAGTGACCGGGGCCCCGAGAGGCCCCGGCTCAACAGTCGCTTAAGGTGAATTACCTCAAGGGCTTACTCTTCGTTCTGCCCCATCTGGTCCTTCAGCAGATCACCCAGCGTGGCACCGCCGACAGATCCACGTGAGTAGGACTTGATGGCCTCCTGCTCCTCGGCGACATCCTTCGCCTTGATGGAGAGGGAGATGGTGCGGTTCTTACGATCGACGCCCATGAACTTGGCTTCGACCTCTGCACCCTCTTTCAGGTGGGTACGTGCATCTTCAACACGCTCGCGGGAGATCTCGGAGGCACGCAGGTAACCTTCGATGTTCTCGGCGAGGGTGATGACGGCGCCGCGCGCATCAACTTCCTTGATGGTACCGGTAACGATGCTGCCCTTGCTGTGGGCTGCCAGGTAGCTGGAGAAAGGATCCTGATCCAGCTGCTTGATGCCCAGGGAGATACGCTCACGCTCAGGATCGACGGAGAGTACAACGGTCTCCAGTTCCTGACCCTTCTTGAAGTTGCGCACAGCCTCTTCGCCCTGCTCGTCCCAGGAGATATCGGAGAGGTGAACCAGGCCGTCGATGCCACCGTCCAGGCCGATGAAGATACCGAAGTCGGTGATGGACTTGATCTTGCCGGTAACGTGGTCGCCCTTGTTGTGGCCCTCGGAGAAATCTTCCCAGGGGTTGGCCTTGCACTGCTTCATGCCGAGGGAGATACGACGACGCTCTTCGTCGATATCCAGAACCATGACTTCAACCTCGTCACCCAGCTGAACCAGCTTGGAGGGGTGGATGTTCTTGTTGGTCCAATCCATCTCGGAGACGTGAACCAGGCCTTCGACACCCTCTTCGATCTCAACGAAGCAGCCGTAGTCTGCCAGGTTGGTGACCTTGCCGAACAGGCGGGTGTTCTCGGGGTAGCGGCGAGCCAGGTTGACCCAGGGATCGTCGCCCATCTGCTTCAGGCCGAGTGATACGCGCTGCTTGTCGCGGTCGAACTTGAGAACCTTGACCATGATCTCGTCACCGATCTCGACAACCTCGGAAGGATGCTTGACGCGTTTCCAGGCCATATCGGTGATGTGCAGCAGGCCGTCGATACCGCCCAGGTCGACGAACGCACCGTAGTCGGTGAGGTTCTTGACCATACCCTTGACTTCCTGGCCTTCCTGCAGGGACTCGAGCAGCTGCTCGCGCTCGGCGCTGTACTCGGTCTCGACCACCGCGCGGCGGGAGACGACAACGTTGTTGCGGCGCTGGTCCAGCTTGATGACCTTGAATTCCAGGTCCTTGCCTTCCAGGTAGGTGGTGTCACGAACGGGACGAACGTCAACCAGGGAGCCGGGCAGGAATGCGCGGATCTCGCCGAGTTCGACGGTGAAGCCGCCCTTGACCTTGCCGTTGATGCGACCAACAACGGTCTCTTCTGCTTCGAAAGCCTTTTCCAGAACACGCCAGGCCTGCTGGCGCTTGGCTTTTTCACGGGACAGGCGGGTGGCGCCGAAACCGTCTTCAACGGCATCCAGGGCAACCTCTACCTGGTCACCGACGTTGACCTCGAGGTCACCGTCGACATTCAAAAACTGGCTTTTGGGGATTACGCCTTCGGACTTCAGTCCGGCGTTCACGATAACGGCGTCGTTGGTGATATCGAGAACGGTGCCAATTACGATAGCGCCTGAGCGCAGCTGGGTATTGGCGATAGATTCTTCAAAAAGTTCTGCAAAGCTTTCGGTCATGTTAAAAATTTCCCGGATCGGCCCAATGCCGGTCCTATTAGTTCGGGACAGCGAAAACACACTGCACCGGGGTTATGGTTAAACAAAAATGGTCCTCTTCGGACCGCCCTAAACAACAAGGTCCGGGAAGGTGCCACGCACTTTTTCCAGGACCGTTTCCAGCACTTCGTCAATGCTCAGTGCTGTCGAATCCACCTCCAGCGAACCCTCGGGTGCCATCAGTGGAGCGACGCTTCGATTACGGTCACGGTCGTCCCGTTCGCGAATCTCTGCGACAAGGTCGGCAAGATTAGCATCTAATCCTTTTTCTTTCAACTGCTTATAGCGCCTTTCAGCCCTCTCCTCGGCACTCGCGTCGAGAAAGATTTTGACCTCTGCGCCGGGGAATACCACGCTGCCCATATCGCGGCCGTCGGCGACCAGTCCGGGCTCCCTGGCGTAATCCTGCTGCCAGGCCAGCAGTGCGGCCCGCACCTCGGGAATGGCTGCCACCTTGGAGGCGTTGTTGCCGGCGGTCTCCGTACGGATCGCCAGGCTCACATCCTCCCCGCTCATGAGGATCTTGCGCCCCTGAAACTCAACATCCAGGTTTCTGGCAATTTCAGAAATTTTAGCGGCATCTTCAAAGCCGATATCAGCACGATCGACCGCAAGACCCACCAGGCGATAGAGTGCGCCGCTGTCCAGGCAGTGCCATCCAAGCCGTTCAGCTACGATTTCTGCGATGGTGCCCTTGCCGGAGCCGCTGGGGCCATCGATGGTGATCACCCGTGCCATCTCAGCTCTCCCGGTCAGAGGTGATATCGAGCCCGGCACTGCGCGCCAGCTCCACGAAACCGGGAAACGAGGTGTTCACGTTGGCACAATCGTCGATGACGATCTCACCCTCGGCCCTCAGCCCTGCCATGGCAAATGACATGGCGATGCGGTGATCGCCGTGACTGTTCACCCGGCCACCACCGATGGTACCGCCCTGGATCACGATACCGTCCGGTGTCGGATCGGCCTTCACACCCAGGACCTGGAGCCCGTCGGCCATCGTCTGAATGCGATCGCTCTCCTTCACCCGCAGCTCCTCGGCACCGGTCAGCACGGTCTCACCCTCGGCACAGGCCGCGGCGACAAACAGCGCCGGAAACTCGTCGATGGCCAGGGGCACCTGGTCCTCGGGGATGCGGATACCCTTCAGCTTCGCAGAGCGTACCCGCAGATCCGCCACCGGCTCACCACCCACGTCGCGGGGATTGAGCACCTCGATATCGGCACCCATCTCACGCAGGATATTGATCACCCCGTCGCGGGTGGGGTTCATGCCCACGTGCTCCAGGGTCACATCGGAACCCTCGGCAATGCTCGCCCCCACCAGGAAGAAGGCAGCTGAGGAGATATCCGCCGGCACTTCCAGGTCACAGGCGGTGAGCTTGCCACCCCCGCTGAGGGTGACGCGACTGCCGTCTCTCTTCACCTCGTACCCGAATCCCTGCAGCATGCGCTCAGTATGGTCACGGGTGGGGGCCGGTTCGGTGACCGAGGTCTCGCCATCCGCATAGAGACCGGCCAGCAGTACGCAGGACTTCACCTGGGCACTCGCCACCGGCATCTCGTAATCGATGGCCTTCAAGGTCTCAACGGGCCGTATATGCAGGGGTGCGGTACCCTCCTCCGTTGTACCCACATCGGCGCCCATCATTGCCAGCGGATCGGTCACCCGTCGCATGGGACGCCCGGAGAGAGAGCTGTCGCCAACCAGGGTGAGATCGAGTCCCTGCCCCGCGAGAAGTCCCGAGAGCAGGCGCATGGAGGTACCGGAGTTACCCAGATCGAGGGGTTGATCAGATGCTTTCAGGCCGTTCATGCCGACACCGTGGATCACCACCCGGCCGTTGTCCGGGCCTTCGATCTGCACACCCATCGCCCTGAAGGCGTTCAGGGTGGCGAGTGCATCCTCGCCTTCGAGGAAACCGCTGACGTGGGTCGTCCCCTCGGCCAGTGAACCCAGCATGATGGAACGGTGGGAGATGGATTTATCACCGGCAACCCGCAGATTGCCACTCAGCTGGCCGCCCGGCCGGACTGAAAAAACGAGGTTTTCGGAAGAACTCAACACGGTCTCCAGACAACAGAAAACGAAAAGGGGCACAGCTTAGCTGCAACCCCCCGGGATGTAAATAGAAACCAAGTTGGAAAACAACAAGTTAGAAGATGTATACCGGCATCAGCTCCGGTCTTCCGCCACTTCGGGCAGCTCTTTCGAATCTGCGACCACCTTTTTGGGCTCTGGAATGCGGTAGAGATAGTAGGCGATGGCCAGGCCCAGCAGCACCAAGCCCGCCCGGGCATGCAGCGGCATGGGCACCAGCAGCACAGTGATGGAAAAACCCAGGATAACCAGGCCGATGGCTCGCAGCTTGATACGCCGCTCCATGGTGCCCTCCTCTTCCCATCGGCGGATCACGTGGCCAAATCTCGGATTGTCCAGCAGCCAGCGGTGCAACCGCTCAGAGCTGCGAGAGAAACACCAGGCCGAGAGCAACAGAAAAGGCGTGGTAGGCAACAGCGGCAGGAACACGCCAAGTGCACCTGCACCGAGTGAGAGCCAACCGATTCCCAGTAGCAGTGGCCGTTTCATTGGATGGACTTTATGCCGCCGACTCCCCGGTGGCCAGGTCGTCCCCTTTACGCTGGTTGACCCACCAGCCGAAAGCCGCACCACTGACGAACATCAACAGGGAATAAGTTACCGCGGGGATCATCATGGTCGCATTGCCGATCAGGGTACCCGCCACCACCAGTGCCAGGGTGCCGTTCTGGATACCCACCTCGAAGCCGATGGTGATGGACTGGCGGTGTGAAAGTCTTGTCCAGTTCGCCAACTGGTACCCCAGGGCCAGTACCACCAGGTTGAGCACCAGGGTCGCCATACCGGCCTGGGCAAAGAAGCTCAGCATATTGTCAGCATTCTTCAACACGATAAGGGCGATGATCAGGAAAAGGAAAAAGATGGAAAACCACTTCAGTACACGCTCTATCTTCTTTGCACCGTTTGGCCAGCGGGACAGGGTGAACATACCCAGGGCGACGGGAATCACCGTGATCACCAGCAGCTGCACGATGGTCTTTCCAATGGGCAGAGAGAAAGCCGTGTTACTGCCCATGAAGTAGTCCATGCTCAACACGGCAAGCAGGGGAATCGTAAACGGCGTGATCAGGCTGACAACCGCCGTCAGCGTAATGGAGAGCGATACGTCACCCCTGGAGAGATAGGTGAACATGTTGGACGTGGCCCCACCCGGTGCCAGGGCGATGATGATCAAACCCACCGCGATCTCCGGTGGCAACTGGAACAGCAGTGCCAGCACAAAAGCGATAACCGGCAGCAAGACCATCTGGCCAGCCAACCCGATAGCAACCGCCTTGGGTGAATTGACCACACCCTTGAAATCGGCAATCCGCAGGGAGATACCGATCCCGTACATGATCAGGAAAAGGGAGAGGGGAAGAATGACTTTGGTCAGCAGGTCGGCTTGCATGTGTTTAACTCTGAATTTGGAAACAGCTCAAAGCATTCTGTAACAAAAGAGCGAAAACTATCAACAGGAAAGCCCAAATACTTATGAAAAAAAGCCTTGGTCTGAAATAAAAAACCCCGCCTGAACAGACGGGGTTTTCTCAGTAAGCAGACTGGGTTTCTTAGGCGCTTTTCTTTTGCCTGAAGAAACTGATACCAACCAAACCGAGTCCCAGCAATGCCAATGTAGCAGGTGCAGGCACTTCAGACTGAACCGAAACATAAGCACCACCACCGCCAAAAGGTGACGCGGCAGCAAAGATGTCTACTTCATACGAACCAGCACCGAGCGACATACTGCCTGCGCTGTAATAACCGCTTGCAAAGAGATCATCGGGATCTGTCAGGGTTGAACCACTACCTGGTGTGGATGTAGTAAAGGCCAGTACTGAATTGATATAAACATCGAATATATCACCAATGTTAAAACCATCAGTCACTTTAAGGGATGCAGGGCCTGTGAGCGTGAAAGTCATCGTGTTACCAGCTACGCCAACACCTTCATTCTGACATCCTTCATAAGCAGCACTGCCTGTGCCCCCGAAACAGAATCCATACCAGCCTGCATCTGGAGTAATAACCGATGCCGATGCACCAGTCGATACTAGAAACAGCAGCGCTGCACTGACTGCTCGTATGTATTGTTTTACAAATTTCATAATATTCCCTTATCCCTTGGCTTTGAAAAGTTTTTAGGGTGCAAACTCTTGAAGTGAAATGTCGTCTGCACCTTAATTATGAGTTAATGCAAAATCCATTCCCACAGATCATTTAGCAATAAAAACAACATATTACATAATTATGCATTGCAGCAAAAAAACCAAGGTGTAAAAAAAACTGACGTCTGAACCAAGCGAACAGATATTGTACAAAGTAAGAAACGATAACTACTTATAGTTACAGACAGAGAGGTGTGTGAACGCCTTTAATAACGCTCTGTAGCAAACCAAATCAGAGTATTCGACCAACTGGATTTTGTGCAGTGCATTAATCAATGCATCAGCCATTCAAAAATAGCCTGTTATGGATTGCAGGTATATCGTCAGAATATTTTACAGTTATGAAAACAATATACATCTATAGACTTTATATCTTACTGATTATAATAGAATAAATTCTTATGGCATTATTTATGCCTTTACCAATGAAAAGTATAATCACCCACAGTAAGGACGAACTGATAATGAAACTATTTAAGGCTTTGGTTGCGAGCGCTGCTCTCATTTTTTCGTTTACTGCATACGCAGGCGTTATTGATCCTACCACCGGAGCATCTGGAAACGCATCCTGGTCATCCCCTGTTGGAACCGGTTACCATCTTCCCGTCACTAGCTGGTTAGGCATGCCAGGTCATGAGCATACTATTACTGTAACTACGGATTCCTTGATAGACATCCACATTGCAGACAGGGGTGTTATGGGTGATGCCTTTGCTATAGAGCTCGATTCGGTAATCATTGCCCCAACTAGCGGATCATTCGGGGCAGATACCAGAGGACCAGGTGCCACTTCATTTTTCGATGCTATGTGGGAAGATGTATTCCTATCAGCAGGCACCCATACGTTAGGCTTGTTTGTCACTGACGCATGTTGCACATCTGGTGGCACCCATATCTCATCGGTAAGTGCTGCAGAAGCAGTACCTGAGCCATCAATTATTGCACTACTGGGCGCTGGCCTTGTAGGAATAGGTTTTACTCGCAGAAGAGCGAAAAAGTAACTCAGCTATTCATAATGAAAAAAGCCATCCTTCGGGATGGCTTTTTTTTTCATATCTAAATACCCGCTTTGTATTAACTAATCATGTTTAGTAGATGAACGAAACACCTGCCCTGGGTCTTGCCTGGAGTCATTTGATAGAAGCCTTTCCAATCCCTCTTCATCAATCACCTCGACACCCAGATCCTGGGCCTTTGTGAGCTTTGACCCAGCATCAGCACCGGCGATAACGTAGTCGGTCTTCTTGGAGACACTGCCAGTGACCTTGGCACCCAGGGCCTGCAACTCAGATTTGATCTCGTTGCGGGGACGGCTGAGACTTCCCGTCAATACCACGGTCTTTCCTTCAAGGGGTTTGGGGGCATCCTGGTCGGCAGGTTCGATCTTCTCCCACTGGATGCCTGCATCCAGTAGATGCTGAATCACTTCAAGGTTGTGGGGCTGACGGAAGAAGGTGACCACGTGCTCCGCCACGATGGGGCCCACATCGGGCACCACTTGCAGGGCCTCACTGTCGGCCTGCTCTATCTTCTCCAGTTCAAAGAAGTGATTTGCCAGTGAGAGCGCCGTGGCTTCTCCCACTTCACGGATACCCAGTGAGAAGAGGAAACGATTGAGGGTGGTCTTCTTGCTCTCCTCCAGTGCCTTCACCAGGTTCTCGGCAGACTTCTGGCCCATGCGTTCAAGACCGGCCAGGACTTCCACTTCCAGCTTGAAAAGGTCAGCGGGGTTGTTGACCAGGTCGCGCTCCACCAGTTGATCCACCAGCTTGTCGCCCAGGCCTTCGATGTCCATGGCACGCCTCGAAGCAAAGTGTTTTATTGCCTCCTTGCGCTGGGCCGGGCAGAAGAGCCCGCCACTGCAGCGGATCACCGCTTCGTCCGCATCCCTGATCGCTTCTGAACCACACTCGGGACAGGTGGTGGGCATATCGAATTTTTTGGCATCGTCCGGGCGGCGGTCGGGGACCACCTGCACCACCTGGGGTATCACCTCGGAGTGTCACTTTGTTCCTTATCTTTCAATTAGGTTTTACTTTGTATTTTCATTGACTTACATAGCTCCCACTCCTATTCTGTTTCTATTTGATAGTTTCAAGTAGGTTTTTTGGGTGTCAACCGAAGAAAAACTCAGTTCTTTATCCGCTTCTCTACCGCCAGAATCTTTCAGCGTGGTAAAAGAGTTTGCAGACAACCGGACATCCCAAGGAAGGATGTAGTGGTCAAGTCATTTTGGCCACGGATTTATAGGTATTCCAGTAATGCTGTTCGGCCACAATCGGTGGCATTCCACCATTGTGACTGTGCGGCCTGAGCCGACTGTAATACCCGATTACATACGCCATGATATGGCGCTTCGCTTGTTCGAATGAGCTGTAACCGACCTCCGGCACCCATTCGGTTTTTAGACTGCGGAAGAATCGCTCCATCGGTGCATTGTCCCAGCAGTTTCCCCGACGACTCATACTTTGGCTCATCTGATAACGCCATAGCTGTTGTCGAAACGCCAGAGCCGTGTACTGACAGCCCTGATCAGAGTGGAACATCACGCCCTCCGGCTCGCCCCGTGATTCATAGGCCATCATCAATGCCTTTCTCGTCAGCGCACTATCCGCGTTCAGCGATAGTGCCCAGCCAATCGGGCGTCGTGCGTACAGATCCAGCACCACTGCCAGGTACGACCAGCGTTTACCGGTCCAGACATAGGTGATGTCACCTGTCCAGACCTTGTTGGGTGCATCGACATCAAACTGTCGATCCAGCCGATTCGGAATGCCAAGATACGGCTGCTCGGCCTTCCTGTAGCGATGTTTCGGTTGCTGGGTACTGACAAGACCCAGTGCCTTCATCCTCCGCCCCGCGCGATATCGACTCAGCGGGATCCCCCGGTCAGTGACCATCCGGGCAATTGCCCTGGCTCCTGCAGAACCATTACTAAGCGCATGGACGGTCTTGATCTCTGCCCTGAGTTGCCTCTCCAGTGCCGATATCTGTTTTGGCCGGGATAACCATGCCCGGTAGCTGCTGCGATGGATATCAAATACCTGGCACAACTGCTTGACCGGGTAGCGCTCTCGATGCAGTCGTCTGACTATCTGGAATTGTTCAGCGAGTCGGACATCAAGAGCGCGGTAGCCTTTTTTAGGATTTCTTTCTCCGTCTCGACCTGGCGTAAGCGTTTCTCCAGTTCCTGAATACGTCGCTGATCGGGCGTCAGTGCCGTGCCCTTAGGCGTCTTGCCTTGGCGCTCCTCTCGCAACTGTCGAACCCAGTTCTCCATGGAGCCTTTGCTCACACCCATCGAATCAGCCGCCGCCTGGAGGGTATAGCCCTGGTCTACAACTAGCTGCGCGGCTTCCAGTCGAAATTCCGGGCTGTAGTTTCTGTTTCTCTTACTCATCTTGCCACCTGTTCCACTCCTGGGACATCATATCACCCAGGTTCAGGTGGCCAAATTAACTATGCCACTACACTCGCCTCAATCTATCGAGCACCGTTGCCGAGTATTACGGTGTACCATCAGACGTGACCGCAGCAGAGTTTCGGGCACCATGTGTGACGGCCTACAGAGCACTACGAACCCAAGGGGGCTTGCCCGCGAAGCATGATGAATGTGTTTATGCTTGGTATATTGATGCCTTCCCGGTGGCCAACCCCGCACTAGGGGCGGTGACCAATATACTGGTCGCGATGCCGTGGTTTCGCCACGCCTTCGAGATCACGAACCTCATTTCGTTGCCGCTATTTCCGCGAGGTAATGCGCGCCGTAAGGGTGTCGCCGGTTCTCCGTTCGCGGTACGTAATTTTGATTTTTTAGCCCCTTCAAGTCATCCATCTGGTGGCAGTGCAGATTCTGCATGGGCGGCACTCACCGCACTCGCGCGGAGTATCGGTGTCCGGCTCGGAATGAACATTCCTGTAGCTACAATTGCTATTGATAGCCCAATCGTTGCAGCAGTACCAGACCTTGTTCATTGGTGGCACGCTCACCCATCGCAGGTGGTTACCGGTCATGTGATTCGGCCAGAGACTCCTTCGGGTGATCGCGCCGCGACGCCTTACGATTCGGCCGACTTCGAAATGGCCCCGGCGCCTACCTCCGACAAGATACGTTTTGAAACTACACCTGAGGGCACGCTTGCGGTGGCACGGGATCCGGATGGCCGCCTGGCAAGCGTAGTGAACGCCTTCCCTGACCCAGTTATCGATCTCTCCGAAACTAGTGCTTGGAAAGATGTGGCGGGCCTTCGTGTCTTCGAAGACAATCGGCCCAGGGTGTTCGGCCGTTCGATTGAAGACCGATGCGATTTGCCCGTGTCTTCGGCGTACCGAAGTCATATTTCATCTATTGCCAAACATCGTAGAAAGGCAGGAGACAGGTGCTGTATAGTTGACGTGAGTTCAGCACTGCCAGTCAGGCGTCGACGCCGCCCGTCACTGCGCCACCCAGAGCTTTTTGTAGTCGCTGAACAGCTCGATGACTTCACCGATCCCAACGCTTTTGAGTTTGTGCAGGGCCCACTTGTTTCCCGCGTCGCGCCGAGAGCGTATGCCCCTGAAAAGTGCGCAAAGGAACTGCATCAGCAACTTCGACGCCTAACCGAGCTGTGCCGTAACAACTGTGACACTCGGTTTTTCGCGGGCGTTTCTAATCACGACGGCGTTCCGGCGGATTTCGAGTTTGGCATGGCGCTGACACTAGCTTTCAATGCATTACCTAACACGATTCCGTTCATATATTCAGGTAGTGAATGGGGTGAGACCCGGATAAGCAACATTGGGTTTGGAACGCCGCCTCCGGGAGTTGACCTCTCAGAAGAAGCTTTGCTGTTATTCTCGCCGGTGCCAATACGGCCCAACGCACAAAGACTGGCACAGTTCAGAAAGTTCTGGGGAAACCTGACTCGAATGCGGAAGCTAATCTTCGCTGAGGGCTGGATGCGTGAAAGAGTGGAGTTCTTTGTAGAGCGCACGGGTTTGCTGGTGCATGGCGGCTGGGGAAACGTCCGCTTTGTCATCAATTGCGGCCATGAACCCCAAGACCTAAAGCCACTGCTCGCCAACCGCGGCATTCGGTTCTCCGCTGGCTTCATCAATGAAGACAGCGTCAGTAATCTATGTGCGGCACGTTGTGCCGTCGTCGAGGTAGGGCAGCGTTTGTAGCGGGTGTATTGTTACGTTGATCTCCACTGTCAGATAACATCGCACCCAATTTCGATAGATGCCGGTTCAAGTCCAGATTTCTACACATGAGTGAGCGTTTTCGCATCCTGCTTGGTGATTCAGGTATTCCATATATTATTATGACTTTAGCGAATAATTATTGAGCTTACTCATGCAGTCATTTTGAATTAGGCTCCTATAAACTATAAAAATTACTCCGACGTGCACTCCTAATGCTTTTTTATTATCTGAAGATATTCATTCTCACTCAATACTCGTACGCCTTTTTCGGCAGCAGCTTCTATCTTCTTCTCTCCGACACTCTGCCCCGTAACAAGCATAGTTGTTTTACTTGTAATTGACTTTCCAATTTTTGCACCAAGCATCTTGGCCTCAGATTCCATATCTGGACGCTTTCCATGCTCCATTGAACCAGTGAATACTATCAATTCTCCACTTAGTAAAAGATCTGATTCTGTAACTACTATTTTAGTTTCTTTAAGATTAAAGCCTAACTTGTAAATTAATTGAAATTCCTTTTCTATACTCTTCAATCCCTCATGGATAGTCTCCGCACTTGTTTCAGCAAACCCATCTATCTTAATCATGTCCTCTACAGTCAGATTAAAAACATCGGCAACATAGTGATGTGTTAGCAATTTCTCACAATTACCTTCTCCGAGTCTTGGAGCACCAAATGCAGCTAAAAATCTCCAATCCTCCACCTCTAAAGTTCGGCTTGCCAATAGTTGCTCAATCAAATTCTCCGAAGTCTTCTCCCCAAAGCCCATTTCCACTAACTTTTCAACACTTAGATCGTATATATCATGAATCGACCTAATTCCGGATTTGTATATTCTTTCAATAACTTTAGGACCAAACCCATCTACATTTCTTAGTGTTTTAAAAAAATGGATCATCGTGTTTTCGGCTTGGGCTGGGCAATCTGTAGTATTAGGACAAAATAAGTTATCTCCATCCCAGACCACATGAGACTGACAGCTAGGACATTCTTCTGGAATATCTGGCTTCGCCCTTTCAATAACGCTTTCTATTTTTGGTATGACTAAACCACTTCTCACCAGCTCGACCAAAGAACCTTTACCAATGCCTTTAGACTTCACCATTCCATAATGATGAGCAGTTGCCCGGCTGATAGTAGCCCCACTTAACCTTGTTGGCTCCAATAGAGCGACAGGTGTCAACTTCCCTGTTCTTGAGGTTTGAGGGACAACCCCTCTTACTACCACCTTTGCAATTTCTGCGTTGACCTTATACGCGATTTGCCATCTATGACTCTTCCTTGTTGAGCCCATATATTCCTTCAGCAAGCTATTGGTTGCTTCCGCAATTATTCCATCAACCTCGTAATCAACGGCATTCCAAATCTTATCTAGAATATTATTAAAATCACTCAAGAAAACTTTATAGCTTCCTACCCAATCATCCAAGAGCTCAAAGGGATAGAAAACGCAAGCCTCATCATCTATAGCCTGCTGTATTCTCTCATCTACCTTCTTCTCCGCAATAATGGACGCCTGGACATTTCTAGCGTTTTCAAAATAGCCACTTAATTTTTCGTCAAAATAGCTCTTTCTAATTACAATTTCGCCAGCACCAGAGCCTCTCACCCCACCTTTAGCAACCTTCAACCCCCTGTCAAATGCTCTAGTTATATCTTGCCCTCTAAAACCATCACCTCTTGTGTATAGCTTTTCTCCATCATCATAAGCGGCGTAGCCATCTAGTTTAGGCGTTACTCTGATTTCCAAATCGTCCATACTTAGATCTATATCGTTAGCCGCTTTTACAAGTCGCTTTACCCATTTCTCAATTTCTTCATAAGAGTATGCTTTTTCTGTTGAAAGCATTCTTACCGGCAATTCAACAGTTTTTGATTCAATGACTGGTTCTGGCTCAACTGAAGCCAAAAACGTACTACCAGGATCCTGTGTTTCAAGCTCTTTAACATACAAAGAGTCATACTTAGCATCCGACATTACTGGAACACCAGCTCTATATGTCGCATTGGCGATTTGAAGAATTAGTGTTAGATCTTCAGGAGAAAACGCCCACAAGCCCTCATCCGTACTCAAAAGTTTTTGTGCTTTTGTTTTATCTATTTCAATGCCTGCTTGTTTAATCGCAGCCATTTGAGCATCTGTTAACTTAATAGACATAATTAGACGCCCACCTTAACAGGCTAAAGCGATTACCTTTATTTAAAATAAGTGTTCTCATTCGAATCACTAATGAATAGAGTGTGCGTGCCATTGCCTAGTTGAAACACCTTTGGGCATGGTGACACCCACGTCCCCTGCCCTGCGGATAATGACGGTGTCGCCGATGCGGATATCCTTGCGGCGTATCTCGTCCTCGTTGTGCAGGGTCGCGTTGGTGACGGTGACCCCCGCCACGTTGACCGGCTCCAGTCTTGCGACAGGGGTAAGTGCACCGGTGCGCCCCACCTGGATATCGATATCAAGCAGGCGCGTCATCTCCTCCTGGGCAGGAAACTTCTGGGCGATAGCCCAGCGTGGTGCCCGGGAGACGAAGCCCAGTGCCTGCTGCTGCTCGAAGCTGTCCACCTTGAAGACCACGCCATCTATATCGTAGTCGAGGCTGTCCCGGCGCTCGCCGATGGCGCGGTAGAATTCGAGGCAACCCTCCACGCCGGTGACCGTCTTCAGTTCAGGCGAGATACGCAGCCCCCACCGGGTGAGCATGTGGATGCTCTCACTGTGGGTGGACGCCAACGGGCCACCCTCCACCTCGCCGAAGCCGTAGCAGAAGATGGCCAGGGGGCGCTGGGCAGTGATACGGGAGTCGAGCTGCCGCAGGCTGCCCGCGGCGGCGTTGCGGGGATTGGCGAAGGTCTTTTCACCCGCCTTGCGCGCCTTCTCGTTCATGGTGTTGAAGCCGGCGAGGGGCATGTAGATCTCGCCCCGCACCTCCAGCACCCGGGGCCACCCCTCACCCAGAAGCCGCAGGGGGACCGAGGGGATGGTGCGTACATTCTGGGTGACGTCCTCACCGTTCTGACCGTCGCCACGGGTGGCGGCCTGTACCAGTACGCCATCCTCGTAGCGCAGGCTGATGGCGAGCCCGTCGAGCTTCGGCTCGGCGGCGTAGACGATCTGTTCACCGGTACCCAGCCGATCGCGCACGCGCTTGTCGAATGCGGTCATCTCCTCGTCCGAGAAGGCGTTGCCCAGGGAGAGCATGGGCACACGGTGCTCTACCTCGTCGAAGCCTTCCAGGGGTTTAGCCCCGACACGCTGGGTCGGCGAGTCCGGTGTCAGCAGTTCCGGGTGCTTTTCTTCCAGCTCATGGAGTTCCCGCATCATGCGGTCGTACTCGCTGTCCGGTATCTCCGGGTTGTCGAGCACGTAGTACTGGTAGTTGTGATAGTCGATGCGGTCGCGCAGCTGCGCTGCGCGATCCCTGTCCGCCCTGGGGATGGTCATCGCTTGGCTCTTGCCAGCTGCAGCTGCCGGCGGTACTCGAGAATCTCTTCGCGCATATGTTCGATGGACTGTTTGGTCAGGTCACTGTGGGTCTCGTCCTGGAGCGTGGCATCAAGCATGGAGCCCAGGCGCTCGGCAGTGAAAAGCATGTCTGAGAAGACCGCCAGTCCATCCTTGGGTCCGGGCAGCTGGCAGAAGAGCGCAAGTCCCGGGGTGATGAAGGTTGCATCGGGGCTGTTGGGAAAGGTGCCCGGCTCCACCATGCTGGCCATGCTGAAGACCGCCGGACTGTTCTTGCCACCCGCCCTGCGATGGAAGATATCCATCTCGCCGTACTCCAGCTCGACCTCGCGGGCCGCCCGCCAGACATCGGCATTGTTGAAGCCACCGTTACGTGCCTTGAGAACGAGCTGGATAATCTTGGTGGGAAGGCCCTTTCTGCGGATCTCGTCGGGGTCGATCTCGTCTACCGCGGCGAAGGAGAACTCGGCCTGTTCAGCCGTCTCCTCCCGGATCGGCTCCACCGGTTCGCTCTGCTGGTGAACGATCTCGTCCAGCTGGTTGAGCTCTTTATCGAGCGCATCTGCAGGCCCTGCTTGCTGCGGCTCGTTGTACTCTTCAATGAACGGCTCGACCGGTTCCTCTTCCATGTAAGACGCTTCGTCCCGGACCGGATCGGGTTCCGTTACGATTTCGGGCTCCATCTCCTGCTGGGCCTTGCGGATCGCATGCACCTTGCTGGTGACCTTCTTGTGACGATCCCAGAAGTAGATCCCCAGAATCAGGGCGACTCCGGCCAGGAAGAGAATCAGTCGCAGGATATCGGCGTCCATACGGATAGTCTGTTTCCGGTTTAGTGTAAATCGTTACGTCAGCTACATCGCCGCCATCTGGGCGGCCTCCTCCACATCCACCGACACCAGCCGCGATACGCCGGGCTCGTGCATGGTGACACCGGTGAGCTGGTTCGAGAGCTCCATGGTGATCTTGTTGTGGGTGATGAATATGAACTGTACCCGATCCGACATCAATCGCACCATATCGCAGAAGCGGCCGACGTTGGCGTCGTCCAGAGGGGCGTCCACCTCGTCCAGCATACAGAAAGGCGCCGGGTTGAGCTCGAAGATGGCGAATACCAGGGCCACCGCGGTCAGCGCCTTCTCACCACCCGACAGCAGGTGGATGCTGGAGTTACGCTTGCCGGGCGGACGGGCCATGACGGTGACGCCGGTATCGAGCAGGTCTTCGCCGGTGAGCTGCAGGTAGGCGTGACCGCCACCGAACAGCTGGGGGAACTTCTCCTGCAGACCGCTGTTGACCTTGTCGAAGGTCTCCTTGAAGCGGGTACGGGTCTCCCGGTCGATCTTGCGGATGGCGTTCTCCAGGGTCTCGAGTGACTCGGTCACGTCCGCATGCTGGGCATCCAGGTAGTGCATGCGCTCCGACTGCTCCTGGAACTCGTCGATGGCGGCCAGGTTGATGGGGCCGAGACGGCGGATGCGCAGATCCATACGCTCCACCTCCTGCTGCCACTTCTCCACCGAGGCATCCCCCGGCATCTCCATGAACAGCTCCTCGCGCATAAAGCCCGATTCGGCCAGTTGCTCTTCGATGGTCTTGCTGCGGACCACGACCTCCTGGCGCTGCATCTTCGCCTGGTCGAGCGAAGAGCGTTGATTCTGTACCTGGTGCTCCGCGCTGCTGCGATCCTGCTCCAGGCCGCGCAGGCGTGCATCGATCTCTTCAAGTGTCTGGCGCGCCTTGGTCAGTTCCGCCTCAACCTCGACCCGACGGGCCAGCTGCAGTTCCAGTTCCTGGCCCTGCTCGACGATGGGAGCGGCACTCTCTTCCAGGGCCAGCTTGAGCTCTTCGCGGCGGGTCGCCAGGTGGGCCAGTTGCCCCTCCATGCGCTGCAGGCTCTGGGTCAGGGATTCCCGGGAGCTTCTCATGGACTCGATGCGCAGGGCTATCTCGTGAGCCTTGCCCCGCTGCATGCCGGCCTCGTCGCGTATGGCGTTGAGCCGTTCACGCAGCTCGTCACGGCGATGGATCAGTCCATCACGCCGCTCGCCCAGGGTCTCCATCTCCTCCAGCGAGGCGTGGAGCTTCTCGCGTGCCATCTCCAGGTCGTCTCGCCCCTGTTCCATCTGCTGGGCCAGGTCTTCCATCTCGCCCCGTACATGCTCGATGCGGTTGCGCAGATGTTCGGCCCGGGTGCGTTTGCCGGTAAGGTTCGAGCGGATATCGGAGAGTGCCCGGTTGATCTCGTTAAGCTCTCTCTGGCGGTTCTCCCGCTCGTGCTCGGCCTGCTGGACCTGTTCACGGCCCTGCTCCACGGCAGCGGCCAGCTCTTCGGCCTTCGCCTCCAGGGCTGCGATCTGCTCGGCGAGCTCGCGTATCTCCTCCTCGCGTTCCAGCACGCCACCGCTCTCGCCGCTCTCACGGTTGAGTCGCAACCAGTCACGACCGAGCCAGATGCCGTCCCGGGTGATGATCGACTGGCCGTCTTTCAGACCGGTCCGCTGGTTCATCGCCTGGTTTACATCCTCCGCGGTGAAGATGCCGCCCAGGAGCCCATTGAGTGGCCAGGGCGCCTTGATCTTTTCGAGAATTGATCCCGCCTCGACAGGCTGACCGGATGCCTGGCTTGCCGTATCGAACAGGGCGAGATTGCCGCTCTCCAGGGCAGCCAGTTCCGCGCCCAGGTTGCCGAAGCCACTGACGCAGACCGCCTGCAGGTGGAAGCCGAGGACGGTCTCCACCGCCCGCTGCCAGCCCGACTCCACGTCGACCTTCTCGGCCAGGCGGGATGCGCGGTCAAGCTCATGATTCTCCAGCCACTGGGTGGTGGCCCCTTCGTCCTTGCCCAGTGCCGCCTGCTGCAGGGCTTCCAGGGAGGCGTGGCGGCCACGCAGGGTCTGCAGGTTTGCCCGTACCTCGTTGAGTTCATTGTTCAGGCTGACGCTGTTCTGCCGCTGGGCGTTGATCCTCTCCACCGCCTCCGCAACACTTCCCTGCAGTCCTGCGGCCTGCTCTTCACGCGCCGACTCCTGGTTTTCCAGTTCCACGATATCCTGGGCCAGGCGGGGATCCTCCAGGCGGGCCATCTCCTCGGTGAACTTCTCGATACGGCGCTGCAGGTTCTGGTCCTGCTGCTCGATGTGGTTGATGCGGGTACGCTCGACCTGGGCGGTCTGGGCTGGCTCGGCGGCCTGGCGGTTGAAATTCTCCCACTCGCTCTGCCACTGCTGCATCGCCTGCTCGGCCTCGGCGAGGCGCTCGGCGGAGGTCTGCTTGATGGCCCGCGCCTCCTCCAGCTTGGGCTCTTCAACGGCGAGGGTCTCGTTCAGCTCCCTGAGCCGGTTCTCGTCCTGCACCCTGTGGTCGCTGGACTCCTGCCAGGCCTGCTCGGTCTGGTGCAGGTCATGTTCGTTCTGACCGCGGCTCTCCTTGGCGAACTGGATCGCCTGTTCCAGGCGGGCGATATCACTGCCGACAGCGTAGAAGCGACCCTGCACCTCGTTGAAATTGTCATTCGCCTCGACATGAGCCTCGCGGTCGCGCTCGATATCCGCTTCCAGCCGACGCTGCTTGGCGATGGCCGCCTCGAGGTCAGTCTCCCGTTCACCGATGGTGCGGTCACGGACCTTGATGTCCTCGTCCAGGGCACTCCAGCGCAGGGCCAACAGTTCGGCCTTCAGGCGCCGTTCCTGGGTCTTGTACTCTTTATATCTCTCGGCCGTGGCCGCCTGGCGCTGCAGGTGCTGCAGCTGCTTGGCGATCTCCTCGCGCAGGTCGTTGAGGCGGTCGAGGTTTTCCCGGGTGTGCTTGATACGGTTCTCCGTATCGCGGCGGCGCTCCTTGTACTTGGAGATACCCGCGGCCTCTTCCAGGAATGCCCGAAGATCCTCGGGGCGCGCCTCGATCAGGCGCGAGATCATCCCCTGCTCGATGATGGAGTAACTGCGGGGACCCAGGCCGGTACCCAGGAAAAGGTCGGTGATGTCGCGGCGGCGGCACCGCACGCCGTTCATGAAATAGCTGGATTGTCCGTCACGGGAGACCTGTCGCTTGACCGCGATCTGGCTGTACTGGGCGTACTGTCCACCGGCACTGCCGTCGGCATTGTCGAACACCAGCTCGATACTCGCGGTACCCACGGGCTTGCGGCTGGTGGAGCCGTTGAAGATGACGTCGGCCATGGATTCGCCACGCAGCATCTTGGCCGAGGTCTCACCCATGACCCAGCGGACCGCATCGATCACGTTGGACTTTCCACAGCCGTTGGGACCGACGATACCGACCAGGTTACTGGGGAACGGAACGGTGGTTGGGTCAACGAAGGATTTGAATCCGGCTAATTTTATTTTTTCTAGGCGCATGGGTCGCTAAGATACCCGCAGAGGCTCACGGTGACAAGGAAAAAACAAACCTGAAACACACTTTAACTAAACATCGTAACCATATGATTTAATTATTTTTATATCTGTATTGTCCAATTAATGGACAACCCGCAGCCACGCCCACTTCAGGCCCTATTGGAAGTTGCGTATAATCGCCCCATTTTCCACAACCCTGACTCCGGAGCAACCCTATGCCCAGCCAGCCCAGTAAAACGCTGGAAACCTTTGAAAACCCGCAACAGGATCGCGACTTCACCATCCGCATCCGGGTCCCCGAATTCACCTGCCTCTGCCCCAAGACCGGTCAGCCCGACTTCGCGGAGCTGACCCTGGAGTATATCGCCGACAAGCTCTGCGTTGAGCTGAAGTCCCTGAAGATGTATGTCTGGTCCTTCCGCGACGAGGGGGCCTTTCACGAGGCGGTCACCAACCAGATCCTCAACGACCTGGTCGCGGTCACCCAGCCCCGTTTCATGCGCCTCTCCGCAGATTTCAATGTCCGTGGCGGTATCTACACCACCGTGGTGGCCGAACACCGGGCCGAGGGCTGGGATCCCGAAGTGGCAGTCAATCTGCCTTGAGCCGGAAGAACCTGCTCCGACCCCATGATTAAGCAGGCCTTCATCGGCATCGACCTCGGCACCTCCGGGTGCCGGGTCATCGCCATCGACGCGGACGAGACGCCCCTGCTGGAGCTCAAGTCCGACCTCCCCCCCTCCCAAAGCGATACGCCGGGGCAATCCTGCCAGGACCCGGAAAATTGGTGGAATGCTGTAGAACAGCTGCTTCAGCAAACGGCCCACGCACTCACTGATCACACGCCTGCCGCCATAGCGGTGGACGGCACCTCGTCCACCGTTCTGCTGACCGATGACCAGGGCACCCCCCTCACACCGGCACTGATGTATGACGACACCAGTGCCCGGGAATACACCGACAGGATCGCAGCCATCGCGGACCCCCTGAGCAGCGTGCACTCGGCCAACTCCAGCCTGGCCAAGTTCCTGCTTCTCGCCGACAGCACGGAAAGCGACAGGGTTTCCCATGTTCTCCACCAGGCGGACTGGATCAGTGGCAGGCTCTGCGGCCACTACGGCTTCAGCGACCCCAACAACTGCCTGAAACTGGGCTACGACCCCGTCGAGAGGCGTTGGCCCGACTGGATGGAGCGGTTTGGCTTCCCCCTGGAGTGGCTGCCCGAAGTATTCCCTGCCGGGACAACCGTGGGCAGGCTGGACCAGGCGCTTGCCCAGAAGCTGGGCTTTCCGGCAGAGACCCGCGTGGTTGCAGGCACCACCGACAGCACTGCCGCGGTGCTCGCTTCAGGCATCAGCAGGCCGGGCCAGGCGGTCACCTCCCTGGGCAGCACCATGGTGCTGAAGATCCTTTCGGACAAACCGGTCTCAGCCCCCCGTTACGGCATCTACAGCCAACCCCTGGGCGACCGATGGCTGGCCGGTGGCGCTTCGAACAGTGGCGGCACGGTACTGCGGAAATTTTTCAGCGACGACAGGATCGAGCAGCTGACCCGGCAACTCGATCCCGACCGGGAGAGCGGCCTGGACTACTACCCCCTGCCTGCCCCCGGCGAGCGATTCCCGGTCAACGACCCGGACATGCTGCCCCGCCTGGAACCGAGACCGGGGGACGACGCCATCTTCTTCCAGGGGCTGCTGGAAGGGATGAGCGGTATCGAGCATCAGGGTTACAGGCTTCTGGAAACGCTGGGGGCACCTCCACTGGCCGAGGTCTTCTCCATAGGCGGCGGTGCACTCAACGAGCCCTGGCGGGTGATCCGCGAGCGCAGACTGGGGGTTCCGGTCCATACCTGCAAGCATCAGCAGGCCGCATTCGGGGTCGCCCTGCTGGCCAGAAACAGTATGTAGGGTGCAATAGCGTAGCGTATTGCACCAAAACCGAAATTTGTTTGTGGGTTACGCTTCGCTAATCCACCCTACACAATATCTTCCTAGCCGTTTTCTTCTCTATACCCCCGCTAATCCACGACTAACCCAGAAAAAGCCCTTAAAAGTGATTTCCCAACCCGGATTTCGTGGATCATAATGTTTCACGAACTCTCAAGGGTCTTTAACTCTCCCATCTAACAGCACAGAAAACATAGGAATTTTGGAATTTCCTGCTACGCTTTAAGTCCAATAATAAACAGAATTGGATCGGAAGCTCCGTTTTCAGGTTCTAGCGCTGCGGACAGAGACCTGGGACGAAGCGAAGCGAGTACACATGCTGCCGGACGAGAAGAAAAAAAGCCTGGCTGACCTGTGCCGCGAGCACAGGGAAGTCTCCATGCAGAAGCTGCCTGCCGCCACCCAGCAGGTTCTGCAGGATGCCTCCCGTCGCCTGATGGATTCGGATTATGGCGTTCAAGCCCTGCGCAGTGGCGACGCCTGTGTCGACTTTACCCTTCCGGACAGCCATGGCCGTGGCGTAAATCTGAAGCAGCTTCTCAACATCGGCCCTGTTGTACTGAGTTTCTATCGCGGCTCCTGGTGTCCTTACTGCAACCTGGAGATACGGGCTCTGGCCGGCGCCCTGCCGGAGATAACGGCCGCCGGTGCACGGCTTGTGGCGGTCTCCCCGGAACTGCCGGAACACAACCGCTTCGATACCGGAGAGATTGGTCCGGGATTGGACCTGCTGTGTGATCGCGGCAACCGGATTGCCAGGCAGTATGGCCTGCTGATGGAGGTGTACGAAACACTGCGCCCCCTCTACCTGGAGTGGGGAATGGATATCCCCGGCCATAATGGCGATGACAGCTGGTTATTGCCCATCCCGGCCACCTATGTCATCGGCCGCGACGGGATCATCAAGGCCCATTACGTGGACAAGAACTACACCGCGCGGATGGAACCGGCGGATATCATCGAGGCCCTGAAACAGATCCAGCTCGCTGCAGCCGAGATGGATCCTCATCCGCCCTGATCATCCTCCAGCAAGCCGCCGAAGATCTCCACAAGACGCGGGATAAAGCGACCCAGCTCCAGGCTCATGAGCGAAAAATCGACGTCGAACCGCGCAGCCTCGTCTTCGGTCTCCGCCTCGGCAGCCTCCTCCTGGATCACATCCATGAACTTCAGGCGCTTCACCGAGAGATCCTCCGTGAGCACCATGGCCAGCCGGTCGTGCCACTCCAGTGCCAGGCGCACCACCTGTTTGCCCGCATCCAGGTGAACCCTGATCTCCTCACCCTCGAGATCCTGCCGCCGGCAACGGATGATGCCGCCCTCCTCCAGCATATCCCTCAGCTCGCACTCGTCCTGGATCACGAAATCAGCCGCCGGCTCCAAACCCTTGAGCCAGGCGGTCATCACCAACGCCGGAGAGTTGGCCACCTCCAGGGGCTTGAGCGGCAGGGTCCCGAGGGTCTCGCGCAACAGGGTGATCAGCTCTTCGGCCCGCTTGGGGCTGGCGGCATCCACCACCAGCCAGCCACCCTTGGTGTCGACATAGGCATAGGTGGCCGATGACTTGGTGAATGCCCTGGGCATCAGGTCAGTGAGGATCTCGTCCTTGATCTCCTCCCGTTCACGCCGGCGCACCTTGCGCGCCTCGGCCTCCTCGATGGTGGCCACCTTCTCCATCAGGTGTTCACGCACCACCGCGGCCGGCAGTATCCGCTCTTCCCGCTGGGCACACACCATGATGCAGTTCCCCACGGCATGGGTGAACAACTCGGCACTGCGACCCAGGGGCTGAACCCAACCCAGGGTGGACATCTCCAGGCTGCCGCACGCCCTCGCCTCTTTCTGCTGCAGTTGCTCGTGCAGCTCTTCGGGAGAGAGATCGAAAGGTTTGCTGAGACGGTAGATCTGGAGGTTCTTGAACCACATGTAGGGGATGCTCCCGGAGAAAAAAACAGGGATTATCCCGGATGGAGCCCACCCTTTCCAGGACCAGTTTTCAATTTTGCTGCAATGCCATTTACCACGCGGCATCCATCGATATGATCCAGCGCAGTTAAACGAAATAATTGGCATGCTTTAATCTATTCTTAGAACAGGTGTGTGCAATACTCATACGGAGAATTCCTCGCAGGCAAGGAGAACTGTCCATGGCTTTTCAAGGTTTCCGGGTAGTGGCGGGAGGCAGCTGCCTGATCGCCCTTGGCATGGCCGCAGCGCCGGTCAATGCAGAAGAGCTCCAGCTGGCCCAGGCACTCCCGCAACCCAGTCCCGCCCACATTCAGCAGGCCCTGCGCTACGGGGAGCAGTTCCAGGCCCAGATGCCGGATCGCACACCGCGTTACACCACACCGCCCATGGCCATTCCACCCGAGTACACCCGCGTTCCCGAACCGGCCTACTGCGCGCGTCAGCCCTATGCTCCCTACTGCATACCGCCGGTGATCATTCCGCGCTATACCCCGAAACCGGTCTGGCAATGGCCGAGATGGCACTACGACAAAAACACGGGATGGGAGATCAAATGAGCACCCTGCAGCGCTACCTACCGGTTCTGTTCTCAACCCTCCTGCTGCTGTTCACCAGCCAGGCTTCCGCCCTCTCCCCGAAGCTGATGGTGGTGATGCAGGAGAAAGTGATGGGGGTCTTCGGCACCACCGGTTTCGAGCAGCCCAACCAGTCCGAAATCGCCCTGATGAACCACTTTCAGGATGCCGGGTTCCGGGTGGTCGACCCGGATACCGCAAAGCGCAATATCACCCAGGCCAAGGGGTTGCGCATGCTGGAGGGCGATGACAAGGCCGCGGCCGCCGTCGGACTGCAATACGGCGCAGACTACACCGTCGTTGGAACCGCCATCAGCAAGCCGGCGGGCGCCAAGCTCTACGGCAGCCAGCTTCAATCGATTCATGCGACGGTTACAGCGCGCGTGGTTCGAAACAGCGATGCGAGGGTCATCGCGTCCGCATCTGCCAGCGGCGTCCAGGCCCATATCGACGAGGTCCAGGGCGGTGTCCTCGCCATCGAGGAGGCGATCGGCACACTGGCCAGCCGCCTGAGTTCGAGAATACCCATGGACGACGTCGCACCGGGTGCCGCAGTGGGTGACGAAAAACTGCTCCACTTCACCGGCCTGGTCTCCTATCGCCATATCGATTACCTGATGCGATTCCTGGAGAAGAAGGTCAAAGGGGTCAACCAGGTGGAACTGGTCAGCTTCAGTCACGGCATCGCCGAAGTGACCATCGACTACTCCGACTCCATGAGCCTGCTTGCCAGGACGCTTTCGAAACAGAAATTCAAGGGCTTCCGCCTGGAGCCCACCCACGTAACGCCCAACAGAATGGATCTCAGGGCGGTCGTACAGCCAAGAAGATAAAAAGCTATTCAGGGAACCAGGACGATCCCATCACAACATAAATAAATCGATCGGGGGTTCCCGCAGCTGGGGAAGGTAGAGATGACACGCATCGGTCAGGTTTTCGCCTACGCACTTCTGTTTCTGTTTGCCGGCACCGCCTGGAGCACTCCGCTGACGGAACTGGTCGACCGGTACGGACTCTCGGGAGGACTCATCCAGGTCACACCCGAGGCCACGGTGGAGATGCCGGACGGGGTACTGACAGCCCGTTTCGAACTTTTCCGGTTTGCACCCTCCCCCTATGAAATGACCCTGCACCTGGAATACCGTGACGGCAGTCTCGGTAAACCGGCCCTGGCCACGGGCTGGCGACTTGAGGGTGTACCCTCGGACGGACTGGTGGCCGGCTGGCATGTACAGTGGGACAGAAACGGCCGGGTCACCTCGCGCTCGGACGATAGTGGCAACCACATCGACTACAGCTATGACGACAAGGGACAACTGACAGAGGTGATCAACCAGGCCGGCCAGGGTTGGCGGTTCACCTATGAAAACGACGGCTCCATCAACCGAATCACCGGAACCGACGGGCGCGAGTTCAATGTTGTACGCAATCCCCAGCGTCTGCTCACCGAGATCACCACCCACCAGGGAACCTGGCACTTCGAATACGATGACAACCAGCACATCAACCGTTTCCGGAATCCAGGCGGCAGATGGATTGAACTGACACTCGACGAGAAGGGTCGGGTCACCGGTGTCGCCGGCAGGGAGCGTTACTCGTTCAGCTACCAGGCCTCCGCCAAGGAACTCGAGGTGGTGATGCGCAAGGGTATCGAGCCAAGCCGCACCTTCCGCTTCGATCCGGCCCATCGCTGGACCAGCTCATCGATCGAGAACGGGCCTACCGTCACCTCGCAGATGAGCAACAAGGGTGAACTCACGGAGATCAGCGACTCCAGTGGGCGCGCCGAGCGCTACGAATATGACATGCGTATGCGTCTCACCCGGGTTACCGGGAGCGATGGCGCCACCACCACCATCGACAACGGTCGTCACGGCCCGAAACGCATTACCGGACCCACCGGCCTGGTCACCGAGATCAACTACGACCGCCTGGGCAGGGAGATCTCGACACGCGAGGAGAACCGGGAGACCCTCAGCCGGTACGACAGGATCGGACGCCTGTCCCAGGTCACCAACCCTGACGGCGGCAGTGAGCGTTATCGCTATTCTCTCGAGGGCCACCGCATCGAAACCGTCGGCGTCGATCAGCAGAGCCTGACGAGCAGCTATGACGATAAAGGCCGCCAGAGCCGCATCACCAAGGGTGGCGTGAATACAGAGATACGTCACTACGTGGATGACCGGCTGGAGTCGGTGACGGTCAACGGCACCACGTTTACACGCTACGAATATGACCCTGCGGGACAACTGAAGCGCATCGAAAACGAGGGTGTGAGCAGGCACTACACCTGGGATGACGACGAACGCCTGGTCGAGATTCTCGAGGGGGACAACAGCCGCCTCAGTCTTCAGTATGATCAGAGCGGACAGCTGAGTCAGCTTCAACTGGCCGACGGCACCCCATCACAGTTCTGGTACAACCGCCAGGGGCTGATCGAACTGAAAGACCTGGGGGTCACCCAGAAATCCTTCCGCTACGACCCCGTTGGCCGTATAAGCGAGATACGTAACGGCCGCGGCCAGCAGATCAACTACGCATACGACCCGGCAGACCGGCTCAGCCGTGTCACCACCAGTGACGGCACCAGGATCTCCCTGGAATACGACCCGGGGGGTGAAACTCAGCGCATCTCGACAGAGACTGCTGACCAGACCATCGACAGGGATCGTTTCGGCAATCCGGTCACCATCAGCGACAGCCGGTTCAGCGAGCCGATCAAGCTCGAATTCGATGCCAGTGACCGTATCAGCAGCATCCATTTCGGCGATAACAACACCACCCGGTATCAGCACGAATCCAGCGGATTGTTGAAATCGGTTCAGCTGCCCTGGGGAGGCAGCATCGGCTTTGACAATCATGATGGAAAACGAAGCCTCACCCGGCTGCCTAACGGCGCCACCGTGGAGTACACAAGGGACAGCGCAGGTCGTCTCAACGGTATGACACTCCGGGGCCCAGACGGTCAACAACTGGACAGCATCGGCTACGGCTTCGACAGCTACGGGCGGGTCACCGGTGAACATGGCAAGTGGCAGGTCAAGCGTGACAAGCGCGGCCAGATCAGCCAGTTCGCCCCCCAATCCGGCAAGACAGAGAGCTATCGCTACGACCCACGCGGCAACCTATTGAGCGCGGCGGATGGACGCTATGAATACGACAAGCTCAACCGTCTTACCCGGAGTCCCGGCAGCACCTATGTCTATGATGCCGACGGCAACCTGGAGCGGCTGGGTGGTCAACGCCAACTCAAGTATGAATGGGACGCACTGAACCGGCTCACTGCCATCCTGGGGAGCCCGTTTGGAGACGTGCACTACGGCTACGATGCCCTTGGGCGCCGCGTCAGCAAACGAATCAATGAAAGCGAGGTCCGTTACTTCTGGCTGGATGACCGCATCCTTCTCCACGCCGATAGCAGCGGACAGCCGGTACGCCAGCTCATACACGGTCAGCGGGTGGACGAGGTACTGGCCATCAATATCGCAGGTGAACCCTTCTACCCGGTACAGGACGGACTGGGCGATATCCGCTGGTTGCTGGACAAGACGGGTAAGCTGATCGCCACCTTCCGCTTCGCCCCCTGGGGCAACCTGGTCGAGGGCAGCCCCGAGTGGCTTGCAAGACTGGAACTGGGATACCGTGGACGTGACTACGACGTGGAAAGCGGCCTCTATTATATGCGCGCCCGTTACTATTCACCGATCATGAAACGTTTCGTCTCGGTTGATCCTGAAGATGGCGAGCTTGAACGGCCACGCTCCTTCAACCCCTATCTCTACGCACTGAATGCCCCACTGGACTTCGTCGATCCCTACGGCACCAGCGCCGAGACCCCCCTGGACTGGGCAGGACGCCAGATCGGCGAGGCCACCTACGGCGTGTACCGGGGTTTTAGATGGGCAGGTGGCAAGGCCTACAATGCGGCCCATGCGGTGTTCCAGCCCCTGGTGGCCATCAAGCAGGGCAAGTTCACAGAAAAGTACATTTCCAAACCGGCCGAGAAACTGCGTGACGGCGCCATGCAGTCACTGGAGAGAGGTCTCGACGCCGGCGGCGCCTTCACCACCTACCGTGAAGGTATCGAGGATGACCCGCGAAGACTCGAGACCGTCGGTGCCGACGCCCAGCGCAGACTGCAAAGGCTCCAGGGTATCGTCCAGGCCGCCGGCGGACGCTTCAGCGCACCGGTTCAGAGCATCTACGAAGCGGCAGCGATCGCCTCCAACCCCAACGAGAAGGAGGCGCTGCAGCAGGCCGCTGCCTGGGTCATGAAAAACACCGAGGCGATGGCACAGTCCCTCATCGATATCCCCAAGAATGCAACCAAGGACCAGATCAAGAACGCCATCCTTGGCGCAATCAAGAACAACCCGAGAATCAAGGACCGGCTGGCCAATCTCGGCGACAAATCGGGATTCCTCATCGACAAGGCCCTCGACAAGTTCGCTGACAAGATGGCGGGTGAAATTATCAAGCACCCCACCAAGCCCATCGAAGATCCCATCAAGGGCAAGAAGACCCCCCAGAACGTACAACATATGAAGCAGGCCTACGACCAGCTCGAGCGTGAGCTCAACGGTGTCGTCAGCGCAAAGAAAAGAGCGGCACAGGCTGCAATGGACAGCATCAAGAGTGCCGAGGAACGTGCCAAGGGGCTTGCGACCAAGGTCGCCGCAGCTGCAGCCAAGGTCAAAGCGGCAGCAGCCCTTCACGGCAAACTGAGCGCGCTCTGCAACGAGGTGAAGGCAGCGGTTGATCGTGCCAACACCGCTGCAGACAACGCCGAGCGATACGAGAAACAGGTCGCCCGAGGTATATCCGGCGCCCAGGCCCTGGCTGCCAACTGCAAGGATGCCAAGACCGCGAACAAGATAAGCGAGCTCTACAATCTCTCGCAGAAGCTGGCTGCGGGCATCGGTGTCCAGGCCGCCAAGGCGAGTGTCGCCGCAGACACTGCCGCCACCAAGCTGTCGGAGATACGTGCTGCCAAGACGAAGATCGACACGGCACGGGCGTTACTGCCCCAGATAGCCAGCGATACAGCGGCTGCTGAAGATGCCTCCAAGCAGGCGGTTCAGGCCGAGAAAACGGCAAAGAGTGCACTTAAAGTCTTTAACGATGCAGCAAATACGCTGGTCGGCAGGATCGACCGGGTGGCCAAGGGTGTACCGGATGATCGCAAGGTGCTGAAGAACCAGTTCAAGGGCCTGCTCTCGCGCGCCCAGGCGATGCTCAATTCGGTACAGGACACCAGTGCGGCAAATCTCTCAGCCGCACGGGTTGCCTACAATGACGCCGTCACGGCCAAGTCAAAGGCAACCCTGCCGGAAGGTGACGTGGACTGCGCACACAGCGTACCCAATGATGCCGTCTCACGTGCCGATTCCGCCTATACCGGTGCGCTGATCAGTGTGGGCGCAGGCGCCAGCCTTCCCCAGAGTGCGGCCAGTTGTCTTACAGCCGCCCAGGGCGGTGGACAGCAAACAGGCAGCGGACAACAGCCTGGCGGCCAGCAATCCGGGGGTAGCCAGGGCGGTAATACCGGTCAGAGCAGCGGTGGCCAGCAAGGCGGCGGCACCTCAGGCCAGACCGCCGGCAACCAGGATCAGAGTGGCGGCGACTCCGGGGACAGCGGCGGAGACGATTTCGATGACTTCGACGCCTCGACCGATCCCGGCATGGGGAGCGGCCCCACTGGCCAGCAGATAGCCCAGACCAGCCAGACCGGTGACCAGTTCCAGACCGGCGTGCCGGGAGACGGCAGCAGCAGCGGCGGACGCCCCCAGGGCGGACAGACCGGCCAGCAGATCGGCAGCAGCTACACCGACCCGGGCACGCCCATTGGCGGTTCCGGCACGGGAGATACGGCCACCGGTGCTACAAGCGGCACAGCTGGAACGGGCAGTACCGGGACCCAGACAGCAGGAACCGGCGGTCCGGCCGGACAGCAGGCGGGTGACGACTGGGACAACTACATCACCAGTGGCCCCCAGATCTCCAGCGCTGGTGCAACCGGCACCACCGGCAGTACTGCAGGCACCACCGGCACGGGTAGCGGTACATCCTCTGGCAGTGGAACCGGCACGGGTGGCGGACAGTATATCGCCGCCTGTAACCGTGGCGATGGCAAGATCGTGGTCACCAAGAGCTTCAGCACCAGCAACCACATCTCCATGTCCTCCGGTTTCAGTACTGAACAGGAAGCCATCACCTGGGTCACCAACAGCTGTTCCACCTGGCGATGCAACAAGAGCAGCGGCGCCTGCGATACCAATCCGGGCGACAGTACCGGCGTCGGCACCTATTCGACCGGTGACGTCACCAGTACCTTCGGGTCGGTGTGGAAGCGGGTCGGCTGCAGCCTGGGCGGCCCCCATATCTGCTGGGGCTCCGGTGGACGCACCATGGCTGACGGTGATGGTGATGGACGTACCGACATACTGCTGGGCCGTAGCGTGCATTGGAAGAACGTGGGCGGCAGCAGTTCACCGATCACCAAGTGACAATAGTACTGAAGCGCAGCCGGACTGCGCTTCAGTACCTGGGATTTACTCAGTCTCTTTTTACGACATCCCCGCGCTTGATGTTCGCTCCCCTGGCGGTGCGTTCAAGTTCACCGATCGAGTACTTCTGCTTGACCACGGTGATGACGATGCTGCCGGAGAACTCTTCATCGGAGCCCAGGTCGAGCCCGGTTTCAGGGTCGATAAGGCTCTCCCCCTTCGAGTAGACCACGAAACGGTCACCGGTCCTGATGTTGGACGTGGCGCCGCGGTTGATATAGATCTGCCTTCCCGCGGCTTTAACCACGCTGGCGGTCCACTCGATGCCTTCGCTCTGCTGGATAATGAAATCCACCGCCTGCCGCATCGCCTGCCGGGTGGCTGCACCCAGGGGGGTTCTCTGGAAGTTGCCCCCCTTTATCTTCCACGGCTCACCTGCCTTTGAGAGCCCGATATTGAAACCACTCGATTTTGCCTGGGCGGTGGCACGTTCGGAGGCGATCACCTGGCCGCTGGCGGCATCGATCACCCTGATATCGAGACCGACATGGGCGGTGGTGCTCTTGGATCCCAGGTCGAGCCCCTTGTAGCCGAAGCCCATATTGCTGCCACCGGACTTGTACTGGAACTCGGAGACCACACCCTTGATCAGCAGCTTGGCACCTGCCAGCCCACCGATCCTCGGCGCGGTTGCCTGACGAACCAGTCCGGTCAGGCCCAGCTCCTGCTCCTTGAGTATCGCCCCCAGGGCCTGGCGCTCGATAAGGATGAAGCGGTTGGTCCTGAGCAGTTCGGTACCGAGCATCTCGGCCAACCCCTCGCCCAGCTCGTTGCTGCCGTAGACCCCCTTGGCCTTGTTCTCGAAACCGAGGATCGCGATCGTGGTCTTGGCTCCGCTGTAGGGAGGGTAAGGCGCCGACACATCGACCTGTCTTGCCGGCCTGCTCCTCTCCTGCGGCGCCGTGTTGTAGTTTCTGTCGTCGCCTGGCCTGGCATTATCCAACCGCTCGCCCCCGGCACCATACGTTGGATTTCCTGAATGCTTGTCAAACCAGTCGTCATCCCACACAGAAGAGGGTTCGGCACTGGCATTGCCGATGAAGAGGCAACCGGAAAGCAGAAACAGGAAAAAAATCTTTGCCGTTTTGGAAATCATCTTCGTTTCCCTTAGGGTGATTGGCCTGATCTCGATAGCACCATTATGAATAGTATTTGACCCGCCAAACCTTTGTGACACCATGCGCTCAGTCAATTATTAACCCGGCGACCAAGTATATCGGGTTCAGCCGGTGTGTGCTGAGTGACAGCACAGCTTCCGCTCCTGCTCACGCTAAGTACCTACATCCCTGTAGGCAAGGCATCGATATGCCGCTGTAGTCATTCTACAGCAAGTATCGGTAACGCAGCCTGTCACTCAGCACACGCCGGCCTGCCTCTTAAAATCAATATGTTAGGTGCGCCAAGCATGCCCTTGCCCGGCGTTGCGCCACTTGGCAATAGAGTAACTATTACCTGCGTGGCGCGTCTTGATCAAGCGCATGCTTGGCGCACTGAACCCCATATACTTGGTCGCCGGGTTAATGACCACCGGCCATTCTCACGGGCAGGCGCTTCGCCCCCCAGGTTCCCGGCCCGGAGGGATCGAATACACCGGCGATTTGCGTGCCACAGCCATTGCAGCAACCGCTGTCTGTCAGGTTCCAGCGTCCGAGCTGATACCAGTCGCGTTCGATCAAAAGTTTGCCGCACTCTGGACACCAGGTACTGCCGCCGCTGCTGTCGTGTACATTCCCGGTATAGGCGTAGTGCACACCGTTACGCATGGCGATCTCCCTGGCCATGGTGAGTGTCGAGGCGGGAGTCGGAGGTTTGTCCCGCATCTTCCAGTCAGGATGGAAAGCGGTGAAATGCATGGGTACATCGGGCCCCAGGTGCTCCACCACCCAGGCGGTCATCTCATTCAGTTCTTTCTCTGAGTCGTTCTCTCCCGGTATCAACAGGGTGGTGAGCTCCACCCAGACATCGGTCTCGTACCTGAGATAGAGCAGGTTGTCGAGAATCGGCTGCAGGTGTCCGCCGGTCAGCTTGTGGTAGAAGCGTTCGGTGAACGCCTTCAGATCCACGTTGGCGGCGTCCATGTAACTGAAGAACTCCTCCCTTGGGCCGGGGGAGATATAGCCTGCGGTGACTGCAACCGACTTGACGCCCAACTCCCTGCAGGCAATGGCGGTATCGATGGCATACTCCATGAAGATCACCGGATCGTTATAGGTGTAGGCGACACTCCGGCAATCCAGCTCCCTGGCTGTGCGGGCGATCGCCTCCGGCGAGGCGGCATCGGCCAGGGTGTGCATCTCCCGGGATTTGCTCATATCCCAGTTCTGGCAGAAGCGGCACGCCAGGTTGCATCCCGCGGTACCGAACGAGAAGACCGGGGTACCCGGCAGAAAATGGTTGAGGGGTTTCTTCTCGATGGGATCGATACAGAAACCGCTGGAGAGGCCATAGGTGGTCAGCACGATCTCGCCACCCTCACAGGCCCTGACGAAACAGAGACCCTGCTGACCCTCCTTCAGCTTGCACTCGCGGGGACAGAGATCGCACTGCACCCTCCCCCCTTCGAGCCGGTGCCAGTAGGTTGTCGGGTGGCTGTGTTGGATCGGTTGCACTTCGCACCTCCATACCTGCATAACAAGTATAGTTCGCTCTCGTTCCTTGATTTTTCGCTCATCTGGTTTCATTGTTACTGATATACAGAACAGGAGGCTGAGATGAACAAGATTCGCAGGCCTGCAGTGGCTGGACTCTTCTATCCGGCTGATCCGCAAGAACTTCGCCAGGATGTTCACCAGTTTCTCGGCGCGGCCACCCCGGGCCGCATTGCATCCCCAAAGGCACTGGTCGCCCCCCATGCCGGCTACGTCTACTCCGGCCCCATCGCCGGCAGCGCCTATGCCCAGCTCTCGGGCGTGCGGCAGAGCGTCAACCGGGTGATCCTCTTCGCCCCCTCCCACCGCATGGCCTTCAGGGGGCTCGCCTACAGCGCCGCGGACTATTTCGAGACCCCCCTGGGCCAGGTGAAGGTGGACAGGGAGGCGCTGGCATCACTGGACGACCTCTCCCAGGTCAACCAGCTGGAGCAGCCTTTCGAGAACGAGCATGCACTGGAGGTGCATATCCCCTTCCTGCAGGAGTGTCTCGATGATTTCACCATCGTCCCCCTGCTGGTGAGCGACGCCACGCCGGAACAGGTCGAGGAGGTGATCGAGCGGCTGTGGGGCGGCGATGAGACGCTTATCGTGATCAGTTCGGACCTGAGCCACTACATGGATTACGAGACCGCCAGAGAGATGGATGCGGAAGCCACCCGCGCCATCGAGGAGCTGGAGCCCGACCGGCTGGGCTACAACAACGCCTGTGGCCGCACACCGGTCAGCGGACTGCTGCTCGCCGCCAGGCATCATCATCTGAAGGCCACCACCCTGGACCTGCGCAACTCGGGAGACACCGCAGGGCCAAGGAACCAGGTGGTCGGGTACGGCGCCTATGCTTTCAACTGAAGAGATCGGTAAGAGGCTCTCCGACGAGGCCAGAAGAACGCTCCTGGCGCTGGCAGAGGCCTCGATTCGCCATGGCCTCGATAAAGGCACACCGCTGGCCGTCGAGGTTGCCGACTATCCTGAAGAGCTTCAGGCAGAGCGTGCCTGTTTTGTCACCCTCAACCGCCAGGGCAACCTGAGGGGCTGCATCGGCCACCTGGAGGCGATACAGCAGCTGGTGAAGGATGTGGCGGATAACGCCTTTGCTGCCGCATTCATGGACCCCCGCTTCCCGAAGCTTGACCGGCGGGAGATGGAGGGCCTGGAGATACACATCTCTGTGCTTACACCGGCCGAGCCCCTGGAGTTCAACTCCGAGCAGGAGCTGCTCTCGAAGATGCGACCGGGCGTGGATGGCCTGATTCTCACCGAGGGTATGCGCCGCGGCACGTTCCTGCCCTCGGTTTGGGATCAGCTGCCCCAGCCGGCGCAGTTTCTGAGTCACCTGAAACTCAAGGCGGGACTGCCCGCAGACCACTGGTCGGACGAGATCAAAATCTACCGCTACGAGACCGAATCCTTCGCGGCAGAGAAACCCCTCAGCGGGTGATGCAGCGCCCCACCGAGCCTGCCTCGCAGGTCTTTCCGTCGATCCAGATCGCGTTGTCGAACCGGGCACCGCTCATCACCGAACCACCGAGATTGGCCCCGCTCAGGTCACTGAAACTGAGATCGGCATTGGTGAGGTCCGCGTAGGAGAGATCCGCCTTGCGCAGGCCGGCCCCTTTCAGCAGGGCTCCCTGCATCTCGCTGTAGCTGAGATCCGATCCGCTGAAGTCTACATACTGCAGATCGGCACCGTTCAGGAGGCTGCCGGAGAGCTTGCCGCCTCTCAGTACCGCGTTGTTCAGCAGTGCACCCTGCATATCCTTGCCTTCCGCCTCCAGGCCATCCAGGCGGCAGTTGCGCCAGTTCACACCGGGAGCCGCTGCCGCGGTGCAGTCCGGATCGGGCTCCTTCTCCGGCCTATCAACCAGGAAGCCGTAACCAAGCACCACCGCCACCAGCACCGCGATCACCGCCGCACCGATCAATGGGAAGGCACTCTTCTCTTTCTCGACCTCGGCTTTCAGCGTGGTCTTCGCCTTGCGATGCCGCTGGGCGATCTCGGGCTCATCCTCCCGTCGTTCGCCCTGGCGGCGGCTGACCACTTTAGGGGGAGCATTTGGGGAACGGCGCTCGTTGCCGGTACGCTCATCCTCCCTCAGCCTGGTAGGCAACAGCTCATCCAGTCTCCCCTCCGCCGCGGCCTTGCGGATTTCGGGAGAGACCACTTCAGGCACCTCAGACACCTTCTGCCACTGTTCCTTGTCCATGCTCACCTCGTCGGTGAGAAGGATCCTTCCGAGGGATACGAAACGCCTGACCGTACCACTGGGAAAAGGCCCCTGGGGCTTGCCCTTGCGTCGGACATACCAGAGCGTCTGCTTGCCTACTTCTTCTATTTCTTCTGTTTCGTCGTTCATCACCTAGGGCCTGTTAACGCGCAATGAATCGTGCCTGTTGCCCCTGAAAAAGTGCCAATCAAGGCGCGAGGCGCGTAGTTTGGTCACTCCAAATAAGCAACGAGCAACGATGAGTGGCGCTATTTCAGGGGCAACCCAAAGGGCTGAGGCCATTTTTCCGCTCAACGGCGTTATCAGTCGCTTATGTATATTCAATACACTACACTCCTTCTGCCTTGTTGAGCAAAAAAATGGTCTCAGTAGGCATGATTCATTGCGCATTAGCAGGCCCTAAAAACCTTAGCCTATTTCGATAAATAGTTGTCATGAACTGCCGATAAACTGTAGAGCAGTTCCGATAAAACGCGCATTATTGTTCCATACAGGGCCTGTCGCCACCGGATAGCCATGCAGATTTCCGACCTGACCAACAACCCGCGACTCTTCATCGAAGAGACCCGCAGCCGGCTGCTCGAGAGCATCAGGCCCGGCCAGACCGTCAGGGCGACGGTGGTCGCACCCACCACCAACAGCATCGCCAAGCTGCAGATCGGCCGCACAGAGATCCCTGTCCGCACCAATATCCCTCTCGAGCAGGGGCAGCAACTCAGCATCAAGTTGGTGAAGGCAGGCAGCACCCCCGAACTGGGCCTTGTCAGGGAAAGCACCCTGGCAGAACTGCAGTCCAAACTGATCCGCGCGATCCTGCCCAGGCAACAGCCCCTGCCACTCTTTTTAAACAAACTGAGGGCACTATTCAACAACCCGGTTCCGGTTCAGGGCGAGTCCAGATCGTCACCCGCCGAATCAGCGACACGTACTGTTGAAACGGCCCGAAATCAACCGGCCGCCCAACAAGCAGCCGGGGTGGATACAAAGCGTATTCCTGTCCCCTTTATACAGTCATGGAAGGGGTTGAACAGCCCCGCTGCCATCGTTGCCCAATTGAAGCGCATGCTGCCCCTGGCACAACCGGTTTCCAGAGAGCGCCCTACAGTCACCATCCCGCAGCCGGCAACCCATACCACGGGACGTATCTCGGCTGTCCTGACGTCATCTGCTGCGGGAACATCCCCTTCAAACCCCCAAACGAGTGCCAGTGAGGTCCTGACCCGGACCGTTCTGAGAAACAGCCTGCCACCGGCCTACCGTGCAGCAGTTGAAGCCTCGAGGCCTCTCCCGCCAGCAGCGGCTGACAACAGGCCCGCCGAAAACCGGTCCGCCCGCGAAAATATTCCGGGAGCCGGCATTCCACGCCGGCAGGCGGTTCAACAGGCGCTGGCAAACGCCATAAAAACGGCTACAGGACCTGCCCCGTCGAATCCCGACAACAAGGTACCCCAGGCTCTCCTCGATGCAGCCCAGCGGGTTCTGGGAAACAACCTGCCTGCCGACAGGCCCATAACACCGGAAAGGATACGCACCGCCCTGGAGATGTCCGGGCTGTTCCTGGAAGCGGGTCTCTCGCGAAACATCGTCCAACCCAACGACTTCAAGGCCAGCCTGCTGCAACTTCTGCTGTTGCTGAGGCGCCTGCCGGCCAATGCGCCTGCCACACCGACCCCCCGGCAACAGGGTGGCACCGCTCAACAACCCACCGGTGCCGAAGGTGCCCTGGGACGTTTTATTGCCGAACTGCTGGGCCAGACCGAGAGCGCCCTGGCCAGGGTACAGATGCACCAGCTCGCCTCGGTCCCCGTGGAAGACCAGCCCCGGCAGGTGTGGCAGATGGAGATACCGGTCAACAACAGTGACCACGACGACAACTTCATGCTGCGTATCGCCAGGGAGGAGCGTGGCGCCAATGGAGAGGGAGATGACCTCTGGACCGTCAGCCTCAACTTCGACCTGCAGGGCCTGGGACCGGTGAAAGCGATGCTCACCCTGACCGAAGACCTGGTCTCCAGCCACTTCGTGGCACAACTGCCGGAGAGCGCCGGCAGGATCGAACGGGAGCTGCCCAGGCTCGATGCCGCCTTTCAGCGCGCGGGCCTGAGGGTCGGCAAACTCTCGGCCCGCCAGGGCAAGCCCGAAACCGAGGAGCTGAGGCTGCACAACCCGAAACCGATACTGGATGAAAAAGCATGAGCGAAACTTTTACACAGGCACCCGAAGTCGCCGTCGCCCTGCTCTACGATGGGGAGAACGCCCCCCGGGTGACCGCCAAGGGCCAGGGAGAACTCGCCGCAAGGATCTTCGAACTGGCGGAACAGCACGGCATACCCCTGGAAAAGGATCCGGAAATGGCTGCCATCCTGGCCCAGATACCCCTGGGTGACGAGATTCCTGAGACCCTTTACAGGACGATTGCCGAGGTCATCGCCTTCGCTTACCTGGTATCGGGGAAACGGCCGCCCGGGTTCCAGGAGGATCCAGAAACCTAAACAAGAAAGCGAGTCATCCAGTAACTGCTTCATTCTGAATCAGATTAACTGAAGATTAATCAACACAAAAAACAAACCCCGCGGAAATGCGGGGTTTGTTTTTCTTTTTGTGAGACGGGCTCTTAGCTCACTTTCTTTCTACGTGAGAAGCCAATCCCTGCCAGACCAAGACCCATCAGAGCCAAGGTAGCAGGCTCAGGAATATCACCTGATGTACGATAACGAACGTCATCTACCATGACGATGTCATTCACTGCGTTATAGGTAACACTTGTGATGCTTGCACCTGCATCAGTGAAGCCAAAGAAAACTGTACCGCCTGTTGAGCTTGCAGTTGGCATATTCAGCAAAACAGTCGATGCATCCGAGTAAGTCAGCAACAGGGTTTGGGTGCTGATCTGCCAGCCGGTGAAATAGGCTCCAAAGGAATCGATTGGGGTTGAAAAATCAAAAGTACTGGTTCCACCATATACACGGCTGAAATAGCTACCCCCGACTGTTGTATTGTAGCCACAAAGTGCGGCTGAACATCCGGCATTATTTGTGGTTGTACCGCCAGTAATAGTTACATCGGAAGGAATGGTGGATTCGAAATCTATGATGGACGAACCAGTTACAGCAGCATCGAAGGAAGCTGCCGCTGCAGTAGCATTGGGTGACGCAGCCAAAGACCCAGATCCTGCGTCATAACCGGAATATACCACCGGTACAGCAAAAGCCTTGCTGATAGGCAGCACCAGCAGACACCCAAGCACAATCGCCTTTGTTTTAGTTAATTTCATACTCTTTCAAGCTCCTTGGTTGTTTCTTAATAGAAAAGCTGTACTTCCTCAGCTAATCCATAATCCGTGCAACAGAATTAAAATAAAATAACACGGCAACCAAAAAGGCAAATTTCGTTCCAAATTTTACGGATCAAAAATATATCCTTATTTTTCAAAAAATTAAGGCGTTCTCCAAAACAATACTAATTATTTCTTTAATTCCTTATAGCCAAATATGTAAAAAAAACTGACGTTTAAATATGCTTACGCTCTTCTCTGAAAAAACACCTGCGAAAGCCAAGTAATCCCAGTCCGCTTACTTACTGGGTCCAGTCGGGTAAAGCAAGTCCGCGTTCTGTTTCGAACAAGCGGTTCTGGTCTGTGAAGTCTCGCGCCATTTCTATCTTGTCCACGCCTTCATGGAGGACACTGGCTTGATCAATGGGTAGACAAATTTATAGGCACAAAAACTCGCTATTTACCGAGATATGTATAGACAGATGTTGAAAGAGTATAGCGCCTGGATCTACCCAGGCTCTATTAGAGTCAAGGAATAATTTGTTGACTAGCGACCACGCTGATTCCGGTCATCCAGTTCCTTCTGTTCCCTGCCCTGTTCCTCCTTCTGCTCGGCAGTACGGATGCGTTCCACGGCCTTGTCGAGGGCCTGGGTGCGGACGTGTTTCTTTTGCCACTCCTGCTTGTGGTTCGAGCGCTCGCTCTGGCTGGCCTGGACGATCTTGGTCTGTTCGGTGATGGCCTGCTCGAGCTTCTCGAGGAAGGCGCGGTACTCCAGCAGTTGGGCTGCGGAGATACCGTTGCGTGAGGTCTGTTCGAAGCGGTCCAGGTACTCCTGGTGATACTGCTTGAGTTGCTGCAGCTTGGCCTCTTCGGCCTGTACGCGACGGGTGGAGTCACCCAGCTGTCTGGCTGCCTTTCTCTCCCTGGATTCGGCAACTCTTCTTACGGGCTGCAAACGTTTCGATGCGGTCATGATACAACGTTACCAGATATCGGTTTATACAGATACCTCAACCTCCGGTGGTGGCGGGAAGAGTGTCATCAGGTCAGCCAGGCTCTCTCCAAGGGGCACCCGGGTATACATATCCTGGCGCAGGAAAGCCTCCAGTGAAGGCATCGCCTCGATGGCGGCGTCGATGCGCTCGTCGGACCCTGCCTCGTAGGCACCCACGCTGATCAGGTCCTGGTTCTGCCTGTAGATCGAGTAGAGATGCTTGAAGGCGCGTGCCGCCTCCTGGTGATCGATGTCGGTGATCTCGTTCATGGCACGGCTGATGGAGGCCTCGATATCGATGGCCGGATAGTGACCGGAATCGGACAGCCTTCGCGACAGCACGATATGGCCGTCCAGGATCGCCCTCGCCGCATCGGCGATGGGGTCGTTCTGATCATCCCCCTCGGTGAGCACTGTGTAGAAGGCGGTGATGGATCCACCGGTATCGCCGTTGCCGGCGCGCTCCACCAGCTGGGGCAGCTTGGCGAAGACCGACGGTGGGTAACCCTTGGTGGCCGGCGGCTCGTGAATGGCCAGGGCGATCTCGCGCTGGGCCTGAGCAAAGCGGGTCAGTGAATCCATCAGCAGCAGCACCTGCTTGCCCTGGTCACGGAAGTGCTCGGCGATGGCGGTTGCAAGCATGGCGCCATGCATGCGGCGCAGGGGTGGATTGTCCGAGGGTACCGCCACCACCACTGCCCGGGCCATGCCCTCCTCGCCGAGGATCTTCTCGACGAACTCCTTCACCTCGCGGCCACGTTCGCCGATCAGCCCCACCACGGTGATATCCGCGTTGGTATAACGGGTCATCATGCCGAGCAGCACACTCTTGCCCACGCCGGAACCGGCGAACAGGCCAAGTCGTTGTCCCCGCCCGACACTGAGCAGTGCGTTGATCGCTCTCACGCCCACATCCAGGGGTTCGCGGATCGGTGCCCGCGCCAGGGGGTTGAAAGCGGTACCGGTCAGCGGACGACGCTCCACGGTATGGATCGGGCCCTTGCCGTCCAGGGGGCGGCCGGCACCATCGATGACGCGGCCCAGCAGGTGATCCCCCACCAGGGCCTCGCAGACGGCACCGGTGGGCACCACCCGCGCATCCTGCTCGAGGCCGCGGATATCACCCGTGGGCATCAGGTAGAGGCTCTCGCCGGAGAACCCGACCACCTCGGCCTCGATCCTGTCACCGTTGCTGCTGATCACGTCGCACTGGCCGCCGATGGCGGCCCTGCAGCCCACCGCTTCCAGGGTGAGGCCAACCATGCGGGTGAGCCGCCCCTCGACCACCAGGCCGCGGCTGCCGCTCATACGCTCCCGGCACTGGGCAAGCCGGTCGGCCCAGATCCCGCTGCGATTGCTTTCAGGCATTGTCATACCTCAATCTCCCGTGGGAGAGGAGTCGCTGTCCAGGTCACGTTCACCACCGAGAATGGGGGCCACCAGGGCCTGCAGGCGCGATTCAAGGGTGGCATCGACCTGGGAGGTTTCGGTCATCACCCGGCAGCCGCCACGGGCGATCAGGGGGTCCTCGACGATGGTCCAGCCGAGCTCCTGTTCACTCACCTCGTACACCTCCCGCACCATCGCCGCATCTTCAGGATGCACCACCAGGCGGACATCCCTGGAGGCTACCGGCAGAACGGCAATGGCCTCACGCACGACACCGATGATCTGGCCCGGGTCGGCGCGTACCTCCCGCCGTACCAACTGCCTGACCATGCTGATAACCAGTTCGACCAGTTCGCGCTCTACCTGTTCATCAAGCTGGCGCAGGGGGGTATTGAGCGCTTCCATCAGCGCATCCAGCTGCTGCAACTGCTCGCGGCCCTGGGCCAGGGCCTCCTTGTGGCCAAATTCGAAACCGGCCTTCCTGCCCTGCTCGTAGCCCTCGTTGTAGGCCTGCTTCTGGAGTTGCTCCAATTGATCCGCGGTGAGCAGTTTTCCCGGCTTGTTGGGGTTGAAGCCACCCTTGCCGCCCATATCGGGAGGCTGCCACTGGTGGGCCTCTTTGGACTCGTGGCCCGGTATGACCTTAGACGAACTCTTCTCCACCTGCGCCTCCGAGCATGATTTCGCCGGCGTCCGCCAGGCGGCGGGCAACGGTCAGTATCTCTTTCTGTGCCATCTCCACATCGCTGAGCTTGACCGGCGCAGCGGCCTCCATGTCGTCGCGAAGCATCTCTGCCGCACGCTTCGACATGTTCTTGAAGATCTTCTCCTTGAGCATCTCGTCGGCGCCACGCAGGGCCAGTAGCAGCTGTTCTGACGCCACCTCCCTGAGCAGGGTCTGGATGCCGCGGTCGTCCACGTCGATCAGGTTGTCGAAGACGAACATGTTGTCCTGCAGCTCCTGGGAGAGCTCTTCGTCTGCGTTTGTGATCTCCTCCAGCACCTCTTCCGAGCTGTCGAGCAGGTTGAGGATGTTGGCCGCGGTCTTGACCCCGCCCATGGAGGAGGATTTGACGTTGCTGGCACCGCTGAACTGTTTCTCGAGGATCTGGTCCAGCTCCTGCAAAGCGTTGGGCTGAATCCCCTCCAGGGTGGCGATGCGCATCAGGATATCGGAACGTGCCCGATCCGGCAGTTCACCCAGAACCTCCGCAGCCTGGTCCGGGTCCAGAAATGAGAGCACGATAGAGATGATCTGGGGATGTTCCAGCCGGATCATCTCGGCGATGGCACGCGGGTCCATCCACTTCAACTGGTCGAGCCCCTTGCCGGCCCGGCCAAGCAGGATGCGGTCGATCACGCCGCTCGCCTTGTCGGAACCGAGGGCCTGGGTGAGGACATTGCGGATATACTTGTCTGAATCCATACCCAGGGAGGTCTGGGTCTTCAGCGTCTTGACGAACGAGCGCATCACCCCTTCCATCTGGTCGGTGGAGACGTTGCTCAGCCCGGTCATGGCGGCACCCAGTTCCTGGACCTCCTTGGGGCCCATGTGGGAGAGCAGCGAAGCGGCATCCTTCTCCCCCAGCGCCAGCAGGAGAATCGCCGCCCGGTCTACGCCCTTGAGTTCAGTTGTTGTGGATTCGGCCTCATCCGGCATCTTCGGCTACCCATTGTTTAACGACCTGTGCCACCCGCTTCGGGTCATCCTGGACCATGCGCCTGGCGGCGTCCAGTGTATCCTCATAACGTTCCGGCCCCGGCAGTTGCAGCGAGTCCTCCTCGCCGCCGGCCAGTGCACCGGCTGCGCCTGCCGCACCCGCCACGCCTGCTGCACCTTCAGGCAACTCGGGTTGTGCGGGGACCGCGGTGAGCCGTTTCATGGTGGGCCGCAGTACAAACAGGATCAGTACAAGTACAAGTATGACACCTCCCACCTGTTTCGCCAGATCCCAGACCCAGGCCTGCTCCCAGATCGGTACTTCAGGCAGGGGCTCTGGCGTCGGCGGTGCCAGGAACGAGACATTGAGCACCTGCACGCTGTCGCCACGCTGGGCGTTGAAGCCGATGGAATCCCTTACCAGCTGTGTCAGGCGGCTGATCTCCTCAGGCGTGCGTTCCACCCGGCTCACGGCACCATCGTCGCCGACAACCGATTTGTCATCCACGACAACGGCCACCGAGAGCCGGCGCAGGTTACCCGTGGAGAGGCGTGTATGGCTGATGGTCTTGTCCAGCTCGTAGTTGCGCGTGGCGCGCTTGCTGGCGCTGAGGGGTCCTGAACCACCACCTTCTCCGGCGGCCTCTTCACCACCGGCCACTTCAGGCGCCGTACCCGCTGCCGGCGGCTGGTTGCTCAGGGCACCCGGTACCCCCTGGGCACCACCGGCGGAGCGGCTGGACTGCTCGTTGATCTGTTCGCTGCGCAGGGCGGTGGCATCGGGGTTGAAACGCTCCTCGGTCTGCTCGGTGATGGTGAAGTCCACGTCGGCGGTGACCTCGGCCCGTACGTTACCCAGGCCAAGTACCGGGGTGAGGATATCCTCGATGCGCTGACGGAAGTGCTGCTCCAGCTGCTTGGTGTACTCGAACTGGTTGGCGCTGAGAATCATCTCGCGGCTGTCGCCCTTGCCGCTCAACAACCTGCCCCGCTGGTCCACCACGGTAACACGGCTGGGATCCAGTTCCGGCACGCTGGAGGCGACCATGTGCACGATCGAATCGACCTGCCCCTTCTCCAGGGAGCGGCCCGAGTAGAGGGAGACCACCACCGAGGCGCTGGGTGTCTTGCGCTTGCGTACGAACACGGACTGCTTGGGAGTCGCCAGGTGTACCCTGGCCGATGAGACGCTGTTGAGGGTGCCGATGGTGCGTGCCAGCTCCCCTTCCAGGGCGCGATGGAAACGGGCCGCCTCGAGGGCCCGGCTGGTACCGAAACCGGTCTCCTGCTGCAGCAGTTCGAAGCCCATGGTGTTGCTGCGCGGCAACCCCTGGCCGGCAAGATTCAACCGCACCTCGTCCAGCTTGCCGCTGGGCACCATCACGGCGCCGGTGGCATCGTCCACCTTGTAGTCGACACCGGTCTGTTGCAGGGCGGCGACCACCTCCACCGCGTCCTGCTGGGAGAGACCGCCGTAGAGCAGGCTGTAGTTGGGCGTCCAGGACCACAATGCAATGGTGATTCCAAGCGCCACACTGGCGGCAAAACCGATCCACGCCACCAGCTGCCTGACCAGCGGATTGGCCCCGAGCGTCTGCGTCTGTACCGGAACCGCCATATTTGCATTTGCCATTTCTGTTGCCATTTCCCCACGCGCCTCACTTCATCTATTTAACTTATTAATCAACAGGTTAAATAGGCATATTCATGACATCCTTGTAGGCTTCGACCAGCTTGTTCCTGACCTGGACCATCGCCTCGAAGGAGAGACTCGACTTCTGAACGGCCACCATCACCTCGGCCAGGTTGACGTTTTCATCCCCCATCTCGAAGGCCTTTTTCATCTCGCCGGCCTGCTTCTGCGTCTCGTTGACCTGGTCGATATTCTGCTTCAGGAGATCGCCGAATTCGCTCGGACCGGTTTCTGAAGCAGCCGGTGTGGTACCCGATGCCTGGGCGGCCATCACTCTCATCTGGGCCAGAACCTGATCGATATTCGTAGTGCTCATGATCTGCTCACTTCTCTATTTACGACGTTCATAACGTTTATATGCACATTACGCACCAATCCCCGCTCAGGGGATCGCCACACCCGCCTCCTTGAGGCGCGCAATCTTGTAGCGCAGGGTCCGCTGGCTGATCCCCAACCGTTCGGCCACATGCTTGCGGCTGCCGTTGGCATCGCGCAGCGCATCCAGAATCATCTGCTCCTCCACCGAGCGCAGGTCCTCGTTCAGGCGCCCTTTCCCGGGCTCTTCCGGGCGGGACTCGACCTTCATCTGCTCCACTTCGAAGCTCAGATCGTCAGGGCCGATCTCCTCGCCGCTGCAGAGGATGAGGGCCCGCTGGACCACGTTGTCCAGTTCCCGCACGTTGCCCGGCCAGGTGTGGCTCAGCAGGCGTTGCTGGGCCACCGTTGAGAGCCTCGGCGCCGGTATGTTCTGCAGCACGCATTGGCGACGCAGCATGAAATTGGCCAGGGGCAGTATGTCCCTGGTGCGCTCCCGCAGTGGCGGCAGGTGCAGGGGGAATACGTTGAGGCGGTAGAAGAGATCCTCCCGGAAGCGTCCGGCAGATACCTCCTCGCGCAGATTGCGGTTGCTGGTGGCCAGCACCCGCACATCCAGGGAGATCAGCTTGTGGCCGCCCAGGCGCTCGACCTCGCGCTCCTGCAGCACCCGCAGCAGCTTCGCCTGCAGGCCGAGATCCATTTCGGAGATCTCGTCCAGTAGCAGGGTGCCGCCCTGGGCCTGCTCGAATTTGCCTGCGGAGGAGTTGTAGGCACCGGTGTAGGCCCCCTTCTCGTGACCGAAGAGAATCGCCTCGAGCATGTTGTCCGGGATGGCCGCGCAGTTGATGGCAACGAAAGGCCCTTCCCGCCGCGACGAGTTGCGATGGATATAACGGGCGAAGACCTCTTTACCGGTACCGCTCTCACCACCGATCAGCACGGTGGTGTCCGTGTTTGCCACGCGACCGGCCAGTGCCAGCAGTTCGCGGGTGCGCAGGTCATCGGCGATCACCTCTTCATCTTCCGACTGCCAGTCGACGACCGACTGCCTGACCTTCTCCAGCAGGATCTCCGGTTCGAATGGTTTTGCGAGGTAGTCCACGGCGCCGCTGCGCATGGCGGTGACCGCCTTCTCGATATTGCCGTAGGCGGTCATCATCAGCACCGGTACGGCGGGATAGTCGGCCCTGATTCGGCTCAGCAGTTCCTGGCCGTTCATGGGACGCATCTGTACGTCGCTGACCACCATGCCGACACTCTGGTGTTCCATCAGCTCGAGGGCGGCCTTTCCGTCGCCGGCGCTCACCACCGCGTAGCCGGCAAGGTCCAGGGTGTCGCAAAGCGCCTCTCTCAGCGTCGGGTCGTCTTCTACCACGAGAACCGTTGCCTGGTTCATATAGCACTCCTCGTCATACCTTCACCGCTGTGCCGCATGCCACGGACAGCCTCACTGTCGTGTTCCAGTTCGGGAAAACTCAATACAAAGCTGGCCCCGCCGTAACGGCTTTCGGCCACGTCGATCTCGCCCTTGTGTGCCAGCATCACCGACTGCACCACCGCAAGACCGAGCCCGGTACCATCCGAGCGCGTGGTGTAGAAGGGATCGAATATCTGTGACCTGATCTCCCTGGGAATTCCGGGACCGTTGTCCTCGAAACGCAGTTTCACCCGCTGATCCTCGCGGTAGAGCCTGATCGCCAGCTTGGTATCGTCGCCCCCGTGCTCAAGTGCATTGACGGCCAGGTTGGCGAAGGCACCCAGCAAGGCATCCCGGTTACCGCCGATCTGGGGTACGGATTCGATCTCGATGATCAGCTGCGCGTTGGCGCTGCGGTGCTCGAAAAGCGGAGAGAGGGTCTGCCGCAGGTCGCCAAGCAGCAGGGTCAGGTCCTGGGGTTCGGGTGCGTAACGCTGTCCGCGGGTGAATGCCAGCATATCGTTTATCTGGCGTTCCATGTGCATCAGGCGCGTACGACTGCGCTGTGAGAAGCGTTGACGCTGTTCCGGGGTAATATCGTCCCGCGCAAGATGCGAGTTGTAGAGCAGCACCGATGAGAGCGGTGTACGGATCTGGTGTGCAAGCTGGGCGGACATCTCGCCCATCGCGCTGAGACGTTGCTGGCGCTCCACCCGGTTCTGTAGCTCACGGGTCTCCGTGATATCCAGCAACAGGCGGATGGCGCCGGACTCCGGCATCAGGGAGCGCTTCGTCAGGGTCACCAGGCGTCCCGACTTGAGACGTATTTCGTCGGCCTTGCCGGCATGGCTGAAGTTTTCCTGGGTGAGCTGCTGCCACTGCTCCCCTTCACGGATCTCCGGAAAGAGGTTTTGCGCCGCGGGATTGAACTGCTGCACCCGCTCCTCGCCATCGGTAACGATGACTGCCGCGGGCAGTGCGTGAAGCAGTTTCGACAGCCGGTTGGCGAGTCTCTCCTTCTCCGCCAGCTCGACCATCCGCGCACTACGGGCCGCGGCCAGCTCTTCGCTCAGCTTCGAGACCTTCAGCTCAAGCTGATGATAGGCTTCGACCAGCTGTTCGGACACCTGGTTGAAAACCTGGAAGGCGTCCTGAAGTTTCTGTCTGTCTGCGGGTTGTCCGCTGCTCATCTGCACATCCCATTGCCATAGCTTTGACCTTTTCAGGCCGTTGCAGTGAGATTTGCAAAATGTGAGCCAAAAATACTATATCTTTTATTTTCAATGGGTTACGGAACCAATACACGGACCACGTCAAATTCCCGTCTAGTCCTGGGCCCGTTGCAGGCCATATTTCCGCATCTTCTCCACCAGGGTGGTGCGGCGCATCTTGAGACGCTTGGCGGCATGGGCCACCACTCCATCGGATTCATCGAGGGCCTGCTGGATCAGGTCGAGCTCCATGGCACTGAGGTGGGCCTTGAGGTCGATCCCCTCGTGGGGCAGGCGGGAAACGTTGGCAGGCTGCTGGGACTCTTCACCCTCGATGCTGATGCGGGGTGACTCCTCCAATGACTCCAGGGCACCGGTATAACCGGCCCTGAATTTCTCAGGCAGATCTTTGATATCCACCACCCCGTAGGGATAGAGGATGGCCAGTCGCTCGATCAGGTTGGCCAGCTCCCTGACGTTACCCGGCCAGTTGTACTGGGTCAGTGCGGCGACGGAACCCGGTGTCAATCTCACCGAACCGCGCTTCTCTTTTTCGATACGCGAAATCAGGTCGTTTACCAGCACCGGGATATCCTCGGTGCGCTCGCGCAGGGGCGGCATGTCGATGGGAAAGACGTTGAGTCGATAGAAGAGATCCTCGCGGAACTTCTCCTGCTTGATCGCCTCTTCGAGATTGCGATGGGTGGCAGCGATGATGCGTACATCACAATGCATGGTCTTGCTGCTGCCGACCCGTTCGAAAGTCCGCTCCTGCAGGACACGCAACAGCTTCACCTGCATGGGCATGCTCATGTCGCCGATCTCGTCGAGAAACAGCGTCCCCCCCTCTGCCAGTTCGAAACGGCCCTGGCGGGTACTGATGGCACCGGTGAAGGCCCCCTTTTCATGACCGAACAGCTCGCTCTCCAGCAGGTCGGCGGGGATCGCCCCGCAATTGACCGGCACGAATGCCTTGCCCCGCCGGGCTGAGTTGTAGTGCAGCTTGCGGGCAACCACCTCCTTGCCGGTACCCGACTCACCGAGCACCAGTACCGTGGCGTCGGTATTGGCCACCTGCTCGATCATCTGGTTGATGTGGCGGGTTGCGCGACTGCTACCCGAGAGACTGCGGAACAGCTCCAGTGGGCGCAGACCACCCCGCTCGGCCAGCTGGTGCTCGTGATAGACCTGGGCCTTGTGCAGCTGCTGGTTGAGCGCTTCGTAACGCACCGGGAGCTGGAGCACGCCGGTATAGGGGCTTTCACCCTGCTCCTCTTTGACAACCTCGCCATTTTCAGCGATACGGAACAGCGCTGGCTTGAACTCCTGCTGATCCACCAACGCGACCAGTTTGTCCCTGTCGCCCTTGGAGAGATCCGGCCCGTGAAAGACCGAGAAACAGGTCGCATCATCCTGCTTTTGAAGCTTCTTCCTCAGGTCGCTGAAACTCTTGGCGACATCGAATTCGAACTCGAGAAAGTCGAAGATATGCCGAAGATACTCGACCCGATCCTGATCCGCATCCAGCAATAGAATGCAACCGCTGTGCAACATGTGAAAGGCCTCTCCCGGGTCCGGAATTCCGATTTGTGGCCAAGCCCCGCCTACGCCGGGGCATGGTAATTATTTTGTTATTTCGGAACCGTGTATTGCTCCGCTTACGAGATGTTAATCATTACCGGGAGACGATGTCAAAAATGTGACATTCCCCGGTCCAGTTCCGGATGCATATTGATTGTAAAAGAATTTTCTACTCTTCGATCAAGGTGGGGCCGACCAGGGACATGGGCCGGCTGTCCGGCTGCCGGGTATCGCAAGTCTGCGCCTACTCCTCTCCCTGCTTCTGCCCTGCCCTCAGCAGGGCCACCTGCCGGCGGTGGTGCCTGAAGATCACCTTCTGCAGCAAGTCGGAGAACCGCTCCCCCTGGTCCAGAAAGGAGGCGTAGAGCCAACGGCCATCCTCCTGTTGCGAGATCTCGCTGATGATGGCGGGCAGTTTCAGTGCCTGGGAAAGACGCCTGTCCAGTTGGAGGTAGATCCAGACCTGCTGACCGATGGAGAACGGGGATTCCGAGATCTCCCAGCCTACCCCTTCCGCTCCCAGTTTGAGATTGACGCTCTCGCCCACCGACTCGTTCTGCTGTACCAGCCCGGAGACCAGTTCAAGCAGCATATCCACCTTGGCTTCCAGCCTCATCAGTTCAGCCGAACGTTCGTCATCTTCATCCAGGGACTCCTTGCCTCGCTCATCCAGTGCAATCAGACACTGCAACAGACGCTGGTTGCGATCTGACGCTCCCTGCAGCCGATCTGTTATGTCATCCTCAGAAACCACTTCACAGGCAAGGGGCAGTTGTGCCTCGTAGACCAGTCCGTCACCCAGGTATTTCTGCATCGTCCCATCCATCTCCATAGTATTCCGGTAACCGGGAACTACAATTTAGCATGCAACTTGACATGACGCCTGCCGAGCCTTAGAAAGGGGTGTTGAGTTTATAAATGAAAGGCCCCCCTTTTGAGCGATATCCCCACAGGTATGCTGTTTGGCGTACTTGCCCTACTGATCCTTCTCTCAGCTTTCTTTTCCGGCTCCGAGACAGCACTCATGACCCTGAACCGCTACCGGTTGAGGCATCTTGCAAAGGATGGCCACCGCGGCGCCTTGCGCGCGGAAAAACTGCTGGGCCGTCCTGACCGGCTGATCGGCCTGATCCTGCTGGGCAACAACTTCGTGAATATCCTGGCCTCGTCACTGGCCACGGTCATTGCCCTGCGCCTCGGTGGTGAAGGCGCCATCGCCATCGCCGCGGGCCTGCTGACCCTGGTGATCCTGATCTTTGCGGAGGTGGCACCAAAGACCCTGGCTGCGCTGCATCCCGAGCGACTCGCCTTTCCGGCCGCTTTCGTGTACGGACCGCTGTTGAAGATACTCTATCCACTGGTATGGGTCGTGAACGGAATCGCCAACGCCCTGTTGAAACGCCTTGGCGTCTCGCCAGAGGACTCCGACGGCCAGGTTCTCAGCCAGGAGGAGCTGCGCACGGTGGTGATGGAGGCCGGCGCCATGATCCCCAAGAAGCACCAGAAGATGCTGCTCAGTATCCTCGACCTGGAGAAGGCCGAGGTCGAGGACATCATGGTGCCCCGCATCGAGGTCGACGGCATCGACCTGGAAGAGCCCCTGGAGGAGATCATCCGCCAGCTGGAGAACAGCCAGTACACACGCCTGCCGGTATTCGACGATGGAATCGATCACATCGTCGGCATCATACATCTGCGCAAGGCGATGTACGCACTTGCCCAGGGTGAGCTGACCAAGGAGATGATTCGCGAGATCTGCGACCCGCCCTACTTCATCCCCGAAGGCACACCATTGAACACCCAGTTGCTCTACTTCCAGCGCAAGAAGGCACGCATGGGCCTGGTGGTGGACGAGTACGGTGACCTGCTGGGCATGATCACCCTGGCCGACCTGCTGGAAGAGATTGTCGGTGAGTTCACCACCGACCCCCAGGACAGCATCCAGGATGTCCAGCCCCAGGAGGATGGCACCTACCTGGTGGCCGGCAATGCCAACGTCAAGGAGCTGGTACGTACCTTCCACTGGAAGCTTCCCACCGACGGCCCCCGTACAATCAACGGTCTCATCATCGAGTACCTGGAGACGATCCCCGAACCGGGTACCAGCCTGCTGCTGGAAGGATATCCCGTGGAGATTCTTCAGACCCAGGACAACGCCGTACGTACCATCCGTCTGCAACCCAAGCGGCACAAACCGACCAGGCCCAATCCCCGCTAACCTCAACGACCCCCTGCTCCCTCTCACCAGGCTCTGTTTCAGCCGAGCCGGGTTTTCATGACATATTTTTCATACCAAAAAGTAAAAATATGTTATATTTTGGAGTGTTATACAGATAACCTAAATTGAATTATTGATTATGGGTGGATTATTCCCACCCAACCGCTTGAAGTGAGCAACCAGATGGCCAAGCTGACGCTGTTCTATGAAAGCCGCACCGTGAACGTCCACCCTCTGGATGAGAGTGAGACCCTGATCGGGCGCAGCAGTGAATGCAATCTCGTGATCGACGACCCTGCCGTGGCTTATGAGCATGCCCTCATCTACCGCGACGGGGAGAGATTCATGATCATCCCCGCCCAGGGTGACGCGGAAGTGCTGGTCAACAATGAACCCGCGCGGGAACACGCCCTCGAGCATGGCGACCTGATCAAGATCGGCAGGCATATCCTCGGCTACTCCACCAGCGCGGTAAAACTGCAGTTCAGAAAAGCTGCAGCGGTCTCAGGACAGGAGACCCATGAAGCGGCCGATGGAAAATCGACCGCCCTCGACAGCCTGGTGAAAACCATCGACACCCTGCCCAGCGGCTGCATACAGGTGCTGACCGGTAGGCATGTGGGCAAGATACTGCGCCTGCAGCGCTCCCTGATGCGCCTCACCATGCGGCCCGACGAATGTGCCGTGATCGCCCACCGCGATGACGGTTACTACCTCTCCCACCTGGAGGGAGAGACAGCCCCCCTAGTGAATGGCCGCTCCATAGGAGAGCGCAGCACCAGGCTCAAGGAGGGAGACATCATCCAGTCGGGTCCGGTAAAGATGCGCTTTCACGAAGAGTCGATCACCCGGGCAGCCGGCTGATCACCACCCTCCCCTGAAGGCAGTCACCCCGAACAGGGTGACATGCCGCAACCTGATCCTTTCTTTGCGACCAGCCATCGCCCATTATGGCGCCGTGTAGGTAATGTCATATACTTGGATGGAAGTTTCTTCTTCCCCTGACCGAGGAACCCAAGTGACAGAGAGGCAGACAGAGGAACGGCGCCGCTTCCGCCGCCTGGTGTTCGATGCACCCGCCCATATCACGGGCCCCGGTATCAGCGCCGATTCCAGGCTGATCGATATCTCCCTGAAGGGAGCCCTGCTCTCTCTGCCCGAGGATCACACCCTGGAGGTGGGTACTCCACTGGAGGTCGAGGTGGTTCTCGATGACGACAAGGTCTCCATTCATATGAAAACGGTCATCGCCCACATCCAGACAGGGCGCATCGGCCTGCAGTGCACCCATATCGACGTCGAAAGTATCAGCCGCCTGCGCCGGTTGATCGAACTCAACCTGGATGACGACGAGCTGCTGCAGCGGGAGCTGGTTGCCCTGGGTTGATCTGCACGCTTGTCATTCTGGTGCATACCAGGATCCGGAACCAACCTTTACTGGATCCCGGCGCCGGGATGACGGTGTATCCGGATGAGGTCATGCGGGGATGACGGCTTGTCTGAATGAGGTCGTGCCGGGCACGCAGGACACCGGGTTCCTACACCACGTCCAGCGCATCGGCCAGCCGGTCCACGGCAATCACCTCAAGACCGTCGATGGGCTTTTTGGGGGCGTTCTTGCGCGGCACCACTGCCCGGCTGAAGCCGTGCTTGGCCGCCTCCCTGAGGCGGTCCTGGCCATTGGGTACCGGGCGTATCTCGCCTGCAAGGCCCACCTCGCCAAATGCCACCAGGTCCCTGGGCACCGTCCTGTCCCTGAAACTTGAGAGCACCGACAACAGCACCGTGAGATCGGCGGCGGTCTCGGTGATCCGCACGCCACCCACCACGTTGACATAGACATCCTGGTCGAACATGGCGATTCCGCAGTGGCGGTGCAGTACCGCCAGCAGCATGGAGAGGCGGTTCTGTTCCAGCCCGAGGGTCACCCTGCGGGGATTGGCCAGGGGGCTTTCGTCCACCAGCGCCTGCACCTCCACCAGCAACGGCCGGCTCCCCTCGCGGGTGACCAGGATACTGCTGCCGGAGACATCCTCGTCACCGTGGCGGGAGAGAAAGATCGCCGAGGGGTTGCTCACCTCCTTGAGACCCTTGTCGGTCATGGCGAACACGCCAAGCTCGTTGACCGCACCAAAGCGGTTCTTGATGGTCCTGATCAGCCGGAACTGGGAGCCCGAATCGCCCTCGAAGTAGAGCACCGTGTCCACCATGTGCTCCAGCACCCGGGGACCGGCCAGGGCGCCCTCCTTGGTCACATGACCCACCAGTATCACCGCGGTATTGGTCTGCTTGGCGAAGCGCACCAGCTGGGCGGCGGATTCACGCACCTGGGCCACGGAACCGGGGGCGGACTGGAGCTGTTCGGTATAGATGGTCTGGATGGAGTCTATGACCATCACCGATGGCTTCTCCTGACCCGCCACGGCCAGTATCCGCTCGACGCAGGTTTCGGAGAGCAGCTTCAGGTCGTCTCGCGGCAGGCCGAGGCGCTGGGCCCGCAGGCTGATCTGCCCGGGGGACTCCTCGCCGCTCACATAGAGGGTGGCCAGCCGGCTGGAGAAATCCGCCAGGGTCTGAACCAGCAGGGTCGATTTACCGATACCGGGGTCACCGCCGATCAGTACCACCGAGCCGGGTACCAGCCCTCCGCCGAGTACACGGTCCAGTTCGCCGGTCCCTGTGGGCTCACCGTTGCGCACCTCGGCCTGGACCTCCGACAGGGTACGTACCCGGGCCTGGTTGGCATCGCCGGCGTAACCGGCAAAGCGGCTGCCGCGATTGCCGACCTGGGGCGCCACGGCCTCCTCCAGGGTGTTCCAGGCCTGGCAATCGGGACACTGACCCGCCCACTTGGGGAACTGCCCGCCACAGGCGCTGCAGCTGTAGATGTTCTTGGCGCTCTTAGCCATCGCCCTCTCTGTCCTTCTCGATGAACTCGACCCGCCCCGTGACACCGCAGAAGAGCTCGTAGGCGATGGTCCCGGCCTGGGTCGCGATCTCGTCTACCGGCAACCCCTCGCCCCAGAGCGTCACCCTGTCCCCCACACCGGCATCGGGCTGGCTGCGCAGGTCCAGGGTGATCATATCCATGGAGACCCGTCCCACCAGGGATACCCGCTGGCCGTTGACGAGCACCGGGGTACCCGATGGTGCATGGCGGGGATAGCCGTCGCCGTAACCGATGGCTGCCACGCCCACCGGCATCGCCTCGGGACATTTCCAGGTACCGCCGTAACCCACCGGTGAACCTGCGGGCAGATGGTTGACCGCCATCAGCCGGGTCTCCAGGGTCATCACCGGTTTCAGGCCATCTTTCTCCGCACTGCCCCCGAGAAAGGGAGATGCGCCATAGAGCATGATGCCGGGGCGTACCCAGTCGCCGTGACTGTCGGGCCAGCCGAGGATACCGGCGGAGTTGGCGACACTGCTCTCCACACCCAGCTTCTCCGCCAGTGGTCTGAATCTCTCCAGTTGGGAAAAGGTGGTGCTGTCGGAGAGATCGTCGGCATTGGCCAGGTGGGTGGCCAGGCGCACCTCGCCCAGCACCGATGGGAGTGCACAGAGGCGATGCCACGCCTCCTCGGCCTCTTCAGGCAGGAAACCGAGGCGATGCATGCCGCTGTCCACCTTGAGCCAGCAGCGCACCGGTTGTGAGCTGTCATGGTTCTCGAGAAGCGTCAGCTGGTCCAGGTGGTGCACCATCAGTTCCAGGCTGTTCCCGGCGGCCTCGATCAGCTCCCGGCTGGAGACCGCCCCGCCCAGCACCAGGATCGGCTTGTCGATCCCTGCACGACGCAACTCCAGGCCCTCGTGCACCCTGGCCACCGCAAAGCCGTCGGCATCGGCAAGTCCCCGGGCGGCACGCAATACGCCGTGGCCGTAACCGTTGGACTTGATCACCGCGTAGATCCGGTGATCGGGAGCGGCTTCGCGTACCCGTGCGAGATTGTGGGAGAGTGCAGTGGTGTCGATCAGGGCGCGGGGTCGCATCAACGGATCCTGATCATGCCTGGATAGGGATGGCGAAAGGGATCAGTAGTCATCCCTGTAGACATCGTCGATGTAGTTTTCAAACTTTGTGTAGCGCCCCAGGAAGGTGAGCTTGACGGATCCGATAGGGCCGTTACGCTGCTTGCCGATGATGATCTCGGCCATCCCCTTGTCCGGGCTGTCCTCGTTGTACACCTCGTCACGGTAGATGAAGATGACGATATCCGCATCCTGCTCGATGGCGCCCGACTCACGCAGGTCCGACATGATGGGCCGCTTGTTGGTACGCTGCTCCAGGCTTCGGTTGAGCTGCGAGAGTGCGATCACCGGCACGTTGAGCTCTTTTGCGAGCGCCTTGAGGGAGCGGGAGATCGCCGAGATCTCGTTGGTGCGGTTTTCGGCCAGTCCCGGTGCCTGCATCAACTGCAGGTAGTCGATCATGATCAGCCCCAGTTCACCGTGCTCACGCATCAGGCGGCGTGACCTGGCGCGAACTTCCGTTGGGCTGAGAGCCGGCGTGTCGTCGATGAATAGCTTGGCCTCGGCCAGGATGCTCACCGCGGAGGTGAGGCGGGGCCATTCGTCGTCCTCCAGCTTGCCGGTACGCACCCGGTGCTGGTCGATACGGCCGAGGGAGGACATCATGCGCATGGAGAGGGCCTCACCCGGCATCTCCATACTGAACACCGCCACCGGTTTGCCGCTGTTGATGGCGACGTTCTCGGCGATGTTCATGGAAAAGGTGGTCTTACCCATGGAGGGGCGGCCGGCGACGATGATCAGGTCGGCGGGCTGCAGGCCCGAGGTCATACCGTCAAGGTCGCTGAACCCGGTACTCAGGCCGGTGATCGGCTCGTCCTGTTCGAACAGGGTCTCGATCTTGTCCACCGCCTTGGTGAGCAGGGACTTGATGGACTCGAATCCCCCCTTGCCACGAGTGCCCTGCTCGGCGATCTCGAACACCTTGCGTTCGGCGTCGTCCAGCAGTTCGGTACTCTTGCGCCCCTCGGGCTGGAAGCCGCTGTCGGCAATCTCGGTGCCCACGGAGATCAACTGGCGCATCACCGAATGCTCGCGCACGATATCGGCGTATGAGCGGATATTGGCCGCACTGGGCGTATCCTTCGCCAGGCTGCCCAGGTAGGCGAGTCCGCCAGCGTCTTCCAGCTGACCGTGGCGCTCCAGCTCCTCGGAGAGGGTGATGACGTCGAAGGGCTGGCTCTGTTCGGCCAGGGATTCGACGGCCCGGAACACCAGGCGGTGCTCTCGGCGATAGAAATCCACTTCCGCTACCCGGTCAGCAATCTGGTCCCAGGCGGCGTTGTCCAGCATCAGGCCGCCGAGCACAGACTGTTCCGCCTGAATGGAGTGAGGAGGCACACGCAGAGCATCGGTGCTCTGATTGCCTGGTATCGCTTCAGATGGAAAGGCCGGTTCTTGCATTGATATCCAAATGGGCTGGTGTTTGTCAGAAGGGAAAGGATAATTGTAGGGTGGGTTGAATGCAATGAAACCCACCATCTCCGTTACAGCAATTGCGGTGGGTTTCGCTACGCTCTACCCACCCTACGAATCTTTATACTGCAGGAGCCACGAATAAAGAAACCGCAATCCTGAAAAAGAAAACCGCTGGGATCCGGTATCTGCCGGTTCCCAGCGGTTTCCTGTCGAACAAGCGCTGTAGAGACGCTTACTCTTCAGCAGCAGCGACAGTCAGCTTGAGGGTCGCGTCCACGTCGGTGTGCAGGTGCAGCTGCACCTCGTACTCACCGGTTGTATGGAACGGACCTTCGGGCAGACGCACTTCGCGCTTGGCCAGCTCGACGCCGGCCTCGGTTACCGCAGTGGCGATATCGGCAGTGCCGACAGAACCGAACAGGCGACCCTCGTCACCGGCCTTGCGTGCAACGGTGACGCTCAGCTCCTCGATTGCGCTCTTGCGGGCTTCAGCGGCGGCCAGCACCTCTGCAGCCTGCTTCTCGAGCTCTGCACGACGTGCTTCGAACTCTTCTACATTCGCCTTGGTCGCGGCAACAGCTTTACCGCCGGGAATCAGGAAGTTGCGGCCGTAACCCGGCTTCACACTCACCTTGTCTCCCAGACCACCAAGGTTATCTACTTTTTCCAACAGAATGACATCCATCGTATTTACCCCTGAACAGGTGTTATATCTTCAGCTCGTCTCTCCAGGTCCGTTCCGGTCCTGAAGGCGCGCCCTAAAATCAAACCAAGCATCTGCGAATCCTGCCGCCGCCAATGCGGTCACCGCATGGGGCATAGCGAAAATCAGCAGAAAATAAATACCTATAAGCCAGCCACTGTTTGCCTTCATGCTGCCCAGTACACCATGGGCGAGCGAGAGGCCTTGCAGAAACCAGGCCGCCATCATCAGCATGGCGAGATAGTCTGCAAATACGCCGAGGTCAGCCACGCCGGCCTGGAACAGCAGTACCACCAGGGTGATGACCGCCAGGATGCGGGGCATCCTCAGCTGGTGGAACTCCGCCCTGAACCCGCCGGGGTTGTAGAGCATCGCCTGCCACCAGCGCGCCACGAAGAGCGACGCCATCACCTGCAGGAAAAATCCGGCGGCCACGGCTCCCGGCATCCACCGGGCCATAACCTCGACCAGATCCTGCTGCCGGTCCGCTTCCACCACCTGCGCCTCTACCAGAGACTGGGTGAAAGGTTCCAACAGGCTCCGCCACTGTTCCACCGGGTCCCCTGCCTGAACGTACTGGGCAATGATCACCAGTAGTCCGAGGACCAGTACTCCCTGAATCGTTACCGCCAGGGAGCGGCTGTAGAACAACAGCGTTGCCGCAAACCAGATCGGCAACCACATCAGGAGGACAAACCCGGCAGCGGGCATTGCGCCTCCCAGGGCCAGCAGCGCAAGTACTCCACAGGCGATGCCTGAGATGAGTAAGACCAGGAAACCTTGTCCCGGTCCGTTGCGCAGCGTGACCAGCGCGACCACCGCAGAACTGAGAATACTGGCGGGTGGAAACAGGAGTGACAGCATGGCCAGTACCGCGGCCAGCATCACTGCCTGAAATCTGCCCTGCATCACTAAAGATGCCAATGCCCGCATCGTGTTCTTCCGGCGGCGTCAAACAGCAGCCAGGACGCCCTCAGGCATCCGGCTTCACCAACAGATCAGTGACTGTCGGTGTAAGGCAGCAGGGCCAGGTAACGGGCCCGCTTGATGGCCGTGGCCAGCTGACGCTGGTACTTGGCCTTGGTGCCAGTGATACGGCTGGGCACAATTTTACCGGTTTCGCTGATGTAGGGCTTCAGCAGGTTGAGATCCTTGTAGTCGATCTCGGTGATGCCTTCAGCGGTGAAGCGGCAATATCTTCTGCGACGAAAGTAACGTGACATATTAATTCCTCACTAAATCTGGATTCGATGACCGATGCTTATTCAGCAGCCTCGGCAGCCTTCTCTTCTGCAGCCGGTGCAGCGTCGCTGGTGTCAGCGGCGGCAGCGCGGGGTGACTCTTCTTTGTCATCCTGCTTGACCAGCGGAGAGGCTTCGGTGACAGCCGCTTTCTGGGCGATGACCAGGTTACGCAGTACGGCATCGTTGAAGCGGAACGCATTTTCCAGCTCAGCAAGGGTGTCACTGTTGCACTCGATATTCATGAGTACGTAGTGCGCCTTGTGCAGCTTCTGGATAGGATAAGCGAGCTGACGGCGACCCCAGTCCTCCAGGCGGTGTATGGTTCCACCATTGCCCTCGATGTTCGAACGGTAACGATCGATCATGCTGGGAACCTGCTCACTCTGGTCCGGATGGACCATGAAAACAACTTCGTAATGTCTCATTGTATCCCCTTACGGATTAAAACAGCCTCCCGCCAGTGGCGGTGAAGCAAGGGTACGGCACGGGATCACCTCCCGAGCCAGGAAGCCGCGCATTCTACCTCGCCCGGAAAGCCCGTGCAACGGGGAATTTCTTTTTCTCGCTAGGGGGTTAGCGTCGGCTTTTCCGCCAATGAGGAGAACTGCCCGGCCAGACGGGACGGATCAGCTGCGCTGACGCACCGCCTCGAACAGGCAGACTCCCGCCGCCACCGACACATTGAGGCTCTCGACCGAGCCGGCCATGGGCAGTTTGACCAGCTGATCGCAGGCCTCGCGGGTGAGGCGGCGCATGCCCTTCTCTTCGGCTCCCATGACGATGGCCAGGGGGCCTTTCAGATCCGCCTGGTAGAGCTCCGCCTCGGCCTCCCCGGCGGTACCCACCAGCCAGATACCGAGCTCCTCGCTCAGCCAGCGCAGGGTGCGTGCCAGGTTGGTGACCTGGATGAAGGGGACGGTCTCTGCCGCGCCGCAGGCCACCTTGACGGCTGTCGGGGTGAGCCCGGCGGAACGATCCTTGGGGGCGACCACCGCGTGCACGCCGGCACCGTCGGCACTGCGCAGGCAGGCGCCCAGGTTGTGGGGATCCTGCACACCGTCCAGCACCAGCAGGAACGGCGGCCCGGCGAGATCCTGGAGCAGACTCTTCAGCTCACCCTCGCCCAGTGCCGCCGGCACCTCGGTACGTGCCACCACGCCCTGGTGGTTGGCCCCGGGTACCAGTTGATCCAGCTCTTCACGGCTGACCTGCAGGACCTTCAGCCCGGCATCCCTGGCCAGGCCGATCACCTCCCTGATGCGGCGGTCCCTGCGGCGGGCCTCCACCCAGATCTCGAGCACGGAACCGGCCCCGTGCTTGAGGGCGGTACGGACACTGTGCACCCCGGCCACCAGCTGACTGCGGCTCATATAAATAGCCTCGTGATTGGATAGCTCATCGATTCCTGCAGATATCTACTGCTTGCTCTTGCGGGGACCCCGCTTCACCCGTTTCTTATCCTTGCCCTTGGGCTTCTTGTCCGACTTGGATTTCCTCGGCTTCTTATCCTTCTTGGGCTTCTTGCGGGATTTAGGCTCTTCCTTGCCCTCTTTTTTCCGGCCGGGCCCCTTGGATTCACCCCTGGAACCGGGTCTCTCCTTGCGGCTCCTGCGTGTGCGCTTGGGTCGGCTCTGCCGCTCTGGCTCTTCTCCACCGTCACTATCCAGCACGAAGTCGATCTTGCGGTCGTCGAGGTTGACCGCCGCCACCTTGATCTTGACCTGGTCTCCCAGGCGGTAGACCTGGCCGGTGCGTTCCCCGGCGAGACGGTGCCCGACAGGGTCGAAGTGGTAGTAGTCGTTGTGCAGGGCGGTGATGTGCACAAGGCCGTCGACGTAGATCTCGTCCAGTTCGACGAAGATACCGAAAGAGGTGACACTGGTGATGATGCCCTCGAAGGACTCGCCCAGCTTGTCCATCATGTATTCGCACTTGAGCCAGGAGATGACGTCCCGAGTCGCCTCGTCCGCACGTCGCTCGGTGGCCGAGCAGCTCTCGCCCAGCCCCTGCAGCTCGGTGGGAGAGTATTCGAACTCCTCGACCCCCTTGCCGCTGAGCTGGTGCTTGATGGCGCGATGCACCACCAGGTCGGGATAGCGCCGGATGGGGGATGTGAAGTGGGCATAGGCCGGGAAAGCCAGGCCGAAATGGCCGCTGTTCTCGGAGCTGTAGACCGCCTGGGAGAGCGAGCGCAACAGCACTGTCTGGATCAGGTGCCTGTCGGGACGACCGGCCACTGAATCGAGCAGGTCGGCGTAGTCCTTGGCGGTGGGCTTGGCCCCGCCTCCGAGTCCCAGGCCCAGCTCGCCGAGGAATTCGCGCAGGTCCAGCAGCTTCTCCGCCTGGGGACCGTCGTGTATACGGTAGAGCCCCGGCTGCTTCTTGCGGATCAGCAGCCTGGCCGCGGCAACGTTGGCCGCCAGCATGCACTCCTCGATCAGGCGGTGGGCATCGTTACGGATCAACGGCACCACCCTGTCCACTTTCTGCTCGTCATTGAAAAGGATGCGGGTTTCAGTGGTATCGAAATCGATCGCCCCGCGCACACTGCGTGAGCCGTGCAGTACCTGGTAGAGGGCGTAGAGCTCGTGCAGGTGTGGCAGGACATCGGCATATTTTTCGCAGAGTTCCGCGTCACCCTCGATCAGCATGTCGGCCACCTGGTCGTAGGTGAGCCGTGCATGGGACTGCATCACGCCTTCATAGAACTGGGAGCGGGCGATCTTCCCTTCCCTGTCGATAAAGAGCTCGCACACCATGCAGAGGCGGTCCACCTTGGGATTGATGGAGCAGAGGCCGTTGGAGAGCACCTCCGGCAGCATGGGAATGACCCTATCCGGAAAGTAAACCGAATTACCACGCAGGCGTGCCTCGCGGTCCAGGGCGCTGCCCGGTTTCACGTAGGCCGATACATCGGCGATACAGACCAGCAGCTTCCACCCCTTGGGCTTGGCCTCGCAGTAGACAGCGTCGTCGAAATCCCGGGCGTCGGCCCCGTCGATGGTGACCAGTGGTAGCTGGCGCAGGTCCACCCTGCCCTCCTTCGCCTCCTCGGGAACCTCGCGCCCCAGTGAGGCAATCGCGGCTTCCACCTCCTCCGGCCACTCTACGGGGAGATCGTGTGTACGGATCGCCACATCGGTCTCCATACCCGGCGCCATGTGGTCACCCAGCACCTCGACGATGCGCCCGATGGGCTGGGTGCGCTTGGTAGGCTGCTCGAGGATTTCCGCCACCACCATCTGGCCCTGGGCTGCGCCGCGCTGCTCCGCCTCGGGGACCACGATATCCTGGTTGATGCGCTTGTTGTCCGGCACCACGAAGCCCACACCGGCCTCCTGGTAGAGGCGACCCACTACCTGGCGATTGGCGTGCTCCAGCACCTCCACCAGCGCGCCCTCCTTGCGTCCCCGCTGGTCGACCCCGACCACGCGGACCACGGCCCTGTCACCGTGCAGCACCTGGCGCATCTGGCGCGGAGTGAGGAACAGATCCTCACCTCCCTCGTCGGGCTTCAGGAAGCCGAATCCGTCGGCATGGCCGATGACACGGCCTGCAATGAGGTCCTTGGCGTTGACGATACAGAAGGCGCCGCGTCGGTTTCTGACCAACTGGCCGTCACGCTCCATGGCGTTGAGACGTCGGCGCAGGGCCTCGACATCGTCCTCCGTGGTGAGATTCAGACTGGCCGCCAGTTCGTCCCGCCACATGGGAACGCCCTGTTTCTCCAGAACGCCCATGATGAACTCACGACTGGGAATCGGGTTGTCGTATTTCTTCGCCTCGCGGGCGCGGTGAGGGTCCTGATCCCTAGCCGTTTTTCCTCTCGTCCTTTTTGCCACTGACGGTTTCCTGATTTGCACTAAAATATGCCTATTGTACCGTTGACAAGCTCCTATTGTCGCTGTAAAGTTCGCGACCTCTGAGATTGAACGCCAGCACAGAGGGCTGTTTGGTCAACGAAAAAGCCGAAGTGGCGGAATTGGTAGACGCGCTAGCTTCAGGTGTTAGTTGGGGAAACCCAGTGGAGGTTCAAGTCCTCTCTTCGGCACCAGATTTGGAACAAGGGCTCACGAGTAATCGTGGGCCCTTTTTCTTTGTCTATCCAGTCCACTCTATTCATTCTTTCTCCCGGCCTTGGCAATAAAAAACCCCGCCAGGGCGAACCGTAACGGGGTCTATATGAGCCGATTAGCTGTTAGGCTTAGGCTGCTTTCTTCTTCCGGGCAAAGCCAATGCCTGCAAGGCCAAGCCCCATCAGGGCAAGGGTGGCGGGTTCTGGAATGGCACCTACATCAAAAGCGATTTCAGAAAATCCCAGATTGTCATATGCCGTAGTGTTTACGGTTAGGCGAATATACTGCGATACAGAGTCGGTAATGTCGAAAACTTGCGAGGAATTTGTGGTGCTGTTTCCGTCATCCAGTGCTGTGAAAGAGCCAAGAAAGGTCGATACACTGAAATCAGCTACATTCGATCCAATCACATCGAAACTCACAATACCTCCAGAATTGTCAAAGGGGTAGTTCCATAATGCGAATTGAAGCACAGACAGTGATGAGCCAAGATCAAATTCTATGTTTGCAGGTAAACCAGTGACGGCAGCATAGTAATTTTGCGGTGAATTGCTGCGTGTGTGAGTTACTCCACTCGCGATATAAGTATTGAAATCGGTCACACCACTTATGTAGTTTGCAGAAAGCCCGCTCTGGTCAATCGTATATTCAATATCGAACCCTTGTGTGGAGGCTGGGCCTGTAGCAGAGATTGCGGAAGTGATTAATCCTGCATTTGCTTGCGAAGCAAACAATAAGACTGAATAAGCAATTGCAACATTGATTATTTTGTTAAGTTTACCCAACGTTCCCATTCTCTTATCCTCTAGAATCTTAATAGAATCTTATCATGTTAAATTCACGCATGATTTGTACCAAAATACAAATAATCTATTAAATTCAAAGCATTACAAATATAAGCTGATTATTGAATTTACATAGTTGCAGTAAAAATGTAAAAAAACCTGACAGAATTAGGCGTATTTTGTGGTCGACTCTTGAATAACAGATATCTAACACTTCACCTCGCACTGCGCCTTCCTCAGATTATCTGTGCCCTCTAACCACTCTGTTTTGTAATATTTCAGATCCCAACATCACCCTTAACTTTCACGACCACAGAATTTAATAACGTACAAAACCCCTCTTCGGCACCAAATTTGGAACAAGGGCTCACGAGAAATCGTGGGCCCTTTTTCTTTGTCTATCCAGTCCACTCTATCCATTCTTTCTCTCGATATTGGCAATAAAAAACCCCGCCAGGGAGAACCGTGGCGGGGTCTATATGAGCCGATTAGCTATTAGGCTTAGGCTGCTTTCTTCTTCCGGGCAAAGCCAATGCCTGCAAGGCCAAGCCCCATCAGGGCAAGGGTGGCGGGTTCGGGGACTCGGTCAGTTCGATTTGCCACCTCGAAATTTGCCGCTACTCCTCCATTAAGAGTGCCTGCAAGTGTTGAGAACAGCAACTCACCTTGTGCCAAGTTGGCGGTAGAGGTTCCTGACCAAGAAAGGTAATCTCCGATTGATGTGGGTATCCAATAATCAAACACATGTCCCAATGTTGGACCATTATGCCCGCCTGAAGAAGAGCTGTATGAAGTATACGGCCCAATTGGTAGATCATTGGTATCGCCAATGAAGTCTGTGAGGGGAGATGCCGCACTTGCCTGATCACCAAAAATAATCCATCTCCAACCCTGACCAGATACCCAACTGTTGTCATTGTTATCAAGAACAAGCTCAAACTCATAATCAAACAATCCACCACCCAGATCTGTAACTGAGTAATCCATCCTTAGTGGTGTGGCATGGCTTGCTGAGATAGATAGGGCCAACAATATAAAGCCCATGATCATTTTATTGTGTATTGTTTTCATATCAGTCCTTTAATTACTGAGCTCTCTAACATGCTCAGTAGAAGCAAAAAAGGCGCCAAAAAACAAATAGCCTTTATAATCAATATATTACTGGCTATTTTTTTACCTGATTACGAATATTTGTAAAGAAATCTGACACTATTTCCTACAATAATCCCTTATGTAATTTCCCCAGACCTCATCTCTAAGCATTCAATTTTGCAATTCTTTAGGCCCTCACAACACCCTTAACCTTCACGACCACAGAGTTTAATAACGTGCAATACCCCTCTTCGGCACCATATCCCGAAAAGGGCCTACGAGAAATCGTGTGCCCTATTTCTTTGTCTATCCACTCCAACTCTGTCCATTCTTTCTCCAGGTCTTGACAATAAAAAACCCCGCCAGGGCAAACCGTGGCGGGGTCTTTTGAACATGTAAGTAAGGCTTAAGCCGCTCTCTTCTTCCGGGCAAATCCGATACCTGCGAGGCCGAGACCCATCAGGGCCAAGGTGGCGGGTTCAGGTACTGCCTCAGTATTTATCCTGAGAGTAGAAATTGTGCTGTTGGCGGCATGCTGCCAATACGCCTGTTGGTTTGAGTCCGAAACGGCAATCATCAATCCAAAATAAGTGGCCCCGCCGTCTAATAGCGTCTGAAGAATACCAGTGTCGAGTGAAACAGTATGGGAACTGCTTGTAGTTGGATTGAATGTTGCGACTTGAGTGCCAGAAAACACATCAGCCAACTCAAGGGTTCCGTTTCCGGAATATGCAAAAACATCCAGTACCGTACCGGTTAATACAGATGTCGCTGCAGGCAGCAACAGTTCTGCAGAAGAGATGGCCCCCGATATAGCTGAAGTAGCAAACTCCATTGCAATCCTGGTTTCCCAGGATGAATCAGAGCTAGTGAAACTCTCCAGATATGCATCAGCTGGAAGAATCATTGGCGAAGAAGAATGAATGTTCCTTATTCTTCCATCGTAGTCAGGTGTAATTTCAATGATCGCTGCATTAACGGTTATGGATGCAAGCATCAGAGTTAGTGCGGATAAAATTCTATTCATTTCCTTGAGTCCTATGTATCCCCTAAATTCCATTGTGTTTTGTAAGCAAAGAATGTTCCATGCAGTAGAATCAATAACTTACATATATGGTCATCAGGGAGGTGTAAAAAACTCTGACACTATTTTCTAACTCTCCCAGCAGCTGTCGATAATCAATCACAGACCGAAAACAGCAACAAAAGAAACAACAATCCTGTTTGGTACCACTCCCCTACAGCACTATACGTACAATTAAAGGGAATAAGAGAAATTACTGCTAAAAACTCCAGGCCAACGGGGCGATCAGGACTGTGATTATCCCAACAACTACCGTCAGGGGACCGCCAAAATAGAGGTAATCCTTGAAGTGATAGCCACCTGCACCATAGACCATGAGATTGGTCTGGTAGCCGATGGGCGTGGCAAAACTGGCGGATGCGGCCACCATGATGGTTACTGCAAAGGGCAGAAAACTCACCCCCAGACTTTGAGAGGTGGATAGCGCAATCGGAAACATGATCACTGCAGCTGCATTATTGGTCGCCATGGCACTCAATAGCGCGGTTGTAATGAAAACAAGTGCGAGTGTTACGTGCGGGATGCCCTGGGCGAAAGATAAAAGCCACTGGGCGATCCCCGAGGCAGCACCTGAATTCTGCATTGCGGAGGCAATACCGAACGAAGCGGCAATCACCACCAGGACCTGCCAGTCCACAGCGCGTCTTGCAATGCGCCCGGTCGTACAGCGGGTGATGATCATCAAGCCAGCAGCAAGCATCGCGGCTTTCAGCATGCTCAGGAAACCCAACGCAACACTCATTACCATTGCGAATAAAACCAACATGGCGATCGGCGCCCGTTTGTGGCGAACTGGATGGACATCACACAGACTTCCGACAAGAAAGAAGTCCTTGGAGTTTTGGTGCTGCTCCATAAATCCGGGATGAGACACCATGAGCAAGGTATCCCCTGCACGCAACTTGATATCGCCTATCTTTGCGTGGATCGTCTCTCCGTTTCTTGCCACTGCAATAATGGCGGCATTGTAGATGCTGCGAAACCGGCCTTCACGAATGGTCTTTCCGACCAAGGGCGAGGTATTCGATATAACCGCCTCGGTAAGACAGCGCTCTTCGCGACGGGAATCCAGTTTGAATATCTGGCTGGTTGCAGGCTGCAGGCCGGCAATTCGCTGAAGGTCTATCACTGAATCCACAACGCCGACGAATACCAGGTGGTCATTGCCTTTCAGCCGCTCATGGGGGGCTACGGCCGTGAGCACCTGGCCCTCGCGCTCGATCTCTATCAAGTACAAACCCGGTAGCTGCCTCAGTCCTGCCTGCTCGATGCTTTTTCCAACCAGTGGACTACCCGGTTCAACCATCATCTCAACAGTATATTCCCGTGCATCGGCAATCAGGTTTACTGGGGGCCTTCTTTCGGGCAGTAACCACCGTTGGGTCACAAGAACATAGAAGAAGACAACGAGTGTTACCGGCACACCAATCCATACAAGATCCAGGATACCGAATGAGGGAAAATCCGTTTCACTTATCACCAGCCCATTGATAACCAGGTTGGTGCTTGTACCGATCAGGGTGCAGGTGCCGCCGGCAATTGCCGCATAACTCAAGGGCAGCATGAGCTTGGAGACCGATAACCGGTTGCGTTTGGCCCAGTCATCGATCGCCGGGATGAAGATCGCAACCACCGGTGTATTGTTGAGGAAGGCACTCAAAGCCGCCACGGGTGCCATGACCTTCAGCTGGGCATGTGCCAGGGACCTGGGCAGTCCCAACACCCAGTCAACTATCCAGTTGATGCCCCCAGTTTCACGAAATCCTGTCACCACGATATACAGCACGGCAACGGTTACCATGCCTTCGTTGGAAAGGCCTGCCAACGCCTGTTGTGGAGAGATAACACCGGTCACCAGGAACAGGGTCAGACCACCCATTAAGATCAAATCGGGTGAAAAGCGATTGGAGGCGAGCAGGCCGATACAGAGCAGCACAACCGTCAATACAAACCAAGCTTCCCAAGCCATAAAGCGAATCCCTGAACCAACTTGTTGCGCCTCTCGACCAATGAACGCCGGAAACTGATGTTGCCTTTGAAAAAGCCATCAGTTCAGTAGCGATCTTTTCTAACCCGACACCGAGCAGACTAAAGGCCTCGGCAAATATCCTGGGCCTTTCAGAAATATCTATCCGTCTTGCGACTCATATTCCCACGTAATGCTAACGATTGAGCTTGACGGATTCCCCACTTCTATAGACCTGTTCGATTTCCTCGCGGATCTCGCTGAAGAGAGGACGGACCACGAATGCCATGCTATCGAGTTGTCGCTGAAGGCCCATAACATAGGGCACCCGGGTTCCGCGATGCTCTACGGGCTCACCGATCTGTGTCAGCTCGACACCCAGCTTGGCGAAATGCGTTGCAAGCTTGGGCTCGGTCATGAAGTAAAGTGTCTCCAGGCCATTACGGCTGGCTATATCCAGAATCCCCATGTAGAGCCCGACGGGGATATAGGGGAAACGGGGTCTCTTGAAAGAGCCCAGATCATCATCGGAAAGAGCCACCGCCTTATTCTCTTCTCCATGACGACGGCGGTAACGCTTGATAACCGCGAGCCTGGAGATCTCCGCCGCGGTGCCGTTCTCCATGGCTTGCAGGTCCGGTTGATCTGGATAGAGGGTACCGAGACAGCTCTGCTGAAATGGCAGCGGCGCATCCTTCTTTAAGAAATCGGGTACGACAATCCTGGCGCAACCCACGTAATCCCCGTAATCGGTGCTCTGAAGCAGGCAGTGCATGGCATGATCGTCGTACTCGTCACGCTCGATACCCTCATCATTGACCTCTTCCCAGCCGAGGTCCTCGCAGTAGACGCTGTGACGCACCCTGAAAGCCTCTGTCACCAATTCAGGGGTGGTCGCCGGGACCACGCGGAAGTACTTGCGAAAATTCTTTCGCAACTGCATCAGCTCCCGAAGCAGAGCGAGTTGGTGTTTAATCTTCATGCATTCACCCCGTTGACCATGAAGATTATAGCCAGGCTGTTTGCCTGGCCTGTTGATCTTCCCTGTTGCATCAGAAACCGATTGCCCCCTTCTCCAACAGATCGGCTGCCTCCTGGTAACCCGCCTCGACAATCTCGTTCATGGACCGCCATGCGAACATGTCATACCTGTCCAGCGGTGGCTGGATGAACAGGTCGGACTGGGCAATTGCATCCAGCACCGATTGATCCTTCGAGTAGACAGCCGAGGCCATCAATATCTTAATTATAGAGGGTAATCTGAAATTACCCCGCGTACGGGTCATTCTGTCCGTAACAAAATCACCCATCCCGAGTTGACAGGTATCCCCCAGCTCGATTTCCAGCTTGGAATGACTCGATACATCGACAGTGACGATACGTCCGTTGAACCGGCGGCGCGCCTCATAGACCGGAAGGTTACTCGATACTGCACCGTCCACCAGGAGTTCTCCCTTGTGAATGACCGGTGGAAACACCCCCGGAATGGATACACTGGCCCGGATTGCCTTCCAGATGGGCCCACTCTCAAACAGCACGTTATGGGTTGAGGTCAGGCTGGTGGATACAAAGCCGGTCGGTATCCAGAGATCCTCGATACATGAATCGTTGAATACGCTCAGTAACCGCTTGTTCGTCTTTCTCCCCGCAATCAGGCTGATAAAGGGTAATGTATAATCATTTGTAGGACTTGAGTCCACGAACATCTTCTGGGTGATATCGACCATCTGTTCGTAGGACCAGTCCATGGCCACCAAAGCAGCGACATAGGCGCCAATGCTTGTGCCTGTAACATGATCAATGGGTATTCCATGTTCACGAAGGGCCCTGACCACACCCACATGTGCGAATCCCCTGGCCCCTCCACCACCAAGGACTAATCCTACGGCTTCCCCGGTGATGCAGCGCACTACCCTGTCATAATCCTCTACGTCACCTTCAACAACGTGGTAGTGATTCTGTATCGGTCGCCCAGACAGATGCTCCCGGGTATCCCGGGGCAGTCGTTGCCTGTCTGGATGCAATACGACGAGGTCGATGTTCTGAAAGGGAACCTGGCTGACGGCATCCCAGATCTCCTGCTCCCCCGGCACCTGGCCAGGGGAAAAAGAGTGACCGACAACCACCAGGATCCTGTCGACCTGTCGCAGGATCGATGGGGTCAGCTCATCATGCAGGTCGGTGATCGAAAACAGCAGGCAGCCGTGGCGCTCTTCCTGCTTGTTGATCCAACCACTGAGCAGAAGATCGTTGGATGCCTGATCTGAAGATCTGTCGGATTGCAACGACTGATCCGTAAAAAGTGTGGCAGGTCCACGTTTCAAAAGGGAGTGCCTGAACTTTTGCAGGACACTCTCCATATTCACCGAGGCATCGAGCCTGACCAGTGCGACACTCCCGACGGCTCCCTTTGGTCCGGTTCTGGTCGTGGGGTAACGAAGCCGGCTGAACATGATGCGCGACAGCTTCATAAGGAAGTGCGGATTCTCCAGCAGTGTCCGGTTCACCTCCTCGCTTGGCAGGCGTGCCAACTGGCTGTCCCGCTGTGCCATAACGGACACTGTTCTGGGTTCGCCGGAAAGCGCCGACATCTCACCGATGATCTCGCCCGCGGCGATCTCGGCGACAAGCACTTTGTCGTGATCCTTCCTCTCCCTGACGGCACAGAGCCTGCCGCTGATCACGAGGTAGATCGAGTTATCCTCATCACCCTCGTGAAACAGGCGTTCACCACTGCTGATGCAGATCCATTCCAGCTTGCTTGTGAGCGATTGGATGAACGCCTCATCCAGGTCCTTGAACAGATCGAAATCAGCAAGGTTGCATGTAGGAGGATTCATCATTCAACCTTCCCGCCCCTGGCGGTCAGCGCCCTTTTCCGGAAGAACGGTTGTAGATGATGATAAGGATAGCCGGCAGTACCATCAGGTCGAACAGGAGCGCTGTCATGAGACCGATGCTGGTCAGCAGTCCGAAGTTACCCGTAGGAACAAACTGGGAGATCAGCAACACCATGAACTGGGCGGTGAGAATGATTGTCGTGGTCATTACCGCCCGCCCCGCCTGTCCGTAAGTTCTGATCAGCGCGGTTGCCGGTTTCACCCCCTGTTTCACCCGGTGGATAAAACCGTGGAAGACATGAATAGTGTCATCCACTGCAATACCCACCGCCACGCTGGCAATCATGGCAGTGGCCATATCCAGCCAGATGCCGAATACACCCATGACGATGAAAATCAGCACAATGGGAGAGAGATTCGGCACCATGCAGAGTAGCGCCTGCCAGACCGAACGCCAGAGCACCAGCATCAGTACCATGATCAGCACCAGCGCCCCACCCAGGCTGTACACCTGGCCACGGACAAGCAGCTCTTCCATGTCGGAAAAGAGTCTGCCCACCCCCGCGATATCCCATGTCATCGTGCCGTCGATATTCTGCTCGAGATAGCCACGGACGGCGTCAAGCACCGTACTGATATCATTCGCACTGTGGACATTCAGGTTGAGATTGACCCGGGTTGTCTGAAAATCACGATCGACAAGGTCATAGAGATCATTGCCGTCATAAATGAAGAGATACTGGCTGATCAGGTCGCGATTATCCGGAATCCGCCTGAACTCCGCTTTCTCCTCGTTGAAGCCCCAGTTCATCTCTTCGACAAAGTCGACCATTGAAAGGGATTTATCCACTTCCGGGAGGGTCTCGACCCACTCCTGAAACGCCTTGATCTGGCGCAGGTTTTCGGGCCGTTTGAGCCCGTTGGGTTCAGTTGTGACGAACGAGACGTCAACCGGCATGGTGCCGACCAGGATCTCATCGATACGGTCCGTACTGCGCCTGACCTCGTGCGAGGGGAGAAAAAACTCCTGGAGATTGGTCTCGACCTTGATATTCCAGATCTGCGGTATGCCGGCAGCAAGCAGCACAACGGTCACACCCAGCACCCAGGCCGGATGGCGGATACCGGTTTTGCTCAGGCCACTGACCACCTTGTCCATCCACGCAAGGCCGCCTCTTCTGGCCGGCCAGTGAGCGTGATCCCAATGGATCAGGATCGGTGGGATGACGACGATGACCACGAAATAGATCAGCACGACACCACAGGCGGCGATCATGCCGAAGGTGGCGATCGGGGGAATCGGGCTGGTGCCCAGGGAGGCGAGGCCCGCGGCCGTTGTGAGCGCGGTGAATCTCGAGGGCCTGCGAATCTCTTCCAGGGCCTTTTCCACCCTCGGTTTCCAGACGAGGCCACGCTGGGAAGCGTAATGAATGGCGTTGAACAGGTGGATCAGGGCCGCAATCGTCAGTGCGGAGAGCAGTGGTGGCGTGATACTGGCAATCAGGGTGAACGGTTGCTGCACCACCACGTAGATGGCGATGGTACAGCTCACCACGGCACCGATGGCAAAGCCCCCGATCACCACCGCAAGGATGCGGCGGAACAGCCACCAGATCAGCAGCAGGCCAATGGTGGTGGTAGCCGGGATAAAGACCATGTTGTCACGCAGCATGGACTGCAGTTCGGCCACGTCAACGGGTACCTCGCCGGCAACGGCGGTAAGATAACCGCCCAGGCGGTGCTTCTCCACCAGGGCACGGATATCATTCGACAGTTGCAGCCGCTGCAGGCTGTTGTCCGCACCCTCGGGAATAACGACCATGGAGATTGCATCCGCATTCCCGGAGACCAGGGTCTGCCGGGCAAAACGATCCGCCAGCACCATGTCAGCTCGCTCGGACGGATGCGTTTCGTCAAGGTTACCGATATCGATCAACGGGACAACGGCAAAACCGTCCTCGCTACCGGTGATATGGTCCTGGCGTGTCAAAGCCAGTACATCATCCACCAGGGGATGCACCGAGAGGTCCTCCGCCAGGCCATCCATTGACTTCAGAAAACCATCGGAGAACAGCGCCACACCTTCGAAGAGCAGTACCACAACCTGGTCGCTGGGGAATTTCTCACGCAGCAGATTATCGGCAACGACTGCCGGTTCATCTTTAGGGAAATAGACCTTGGGGGCGTTGTTTATATCGAGTTTCAGCAACAGCAGGTTGGGAATCGCCGAGAAGAGCAGCAGGAATACCAGGCTGAAGTAGAAACCCCAGGGGTGGCGCTTCAGGGTACCTCGCAGGGTAATGTCTTCCTTGGTGGTCAGTTCGACCTGTATGCACTCTTCATCGTCGAACTCCACCTTGCGGGATCTGGCGATACCGACAAAGCGGTCACCATCGTGCTTGAAGAGTGTCAGCTTGGCCTGGGGCTGCGTTTTCTGCCCTGGAGTCGCCCTTTCGACCTCGTTGAGGTGGTCCCTAAGCCGCTCCTGGTGTCGTTCGGCCACCCTGTTGGCCAGGAGTCTGCCCTGCACCTCGCTGACATCATCGAGATCGAAGAGCTTCAGGTAGGCCTTGTTGGCATAGACGAATCGTCCATCACGGATTATGGCGATGGGGGAGCGACGCTCTTCCAGTCGTGATCGCTGAAACTGTCCGTCTCCCATTGGACTCAACCTCTATCTTCAGAATTTCGCCCGCCAACCCAGGGTCAGCATCGAGTGATCCTGGTGAAAGTCACCGATGGTGCCGTTCGCGCCATCGAAGTAGTGCAACTGCAAGTAGAGTTCATGTGGCTCCCAACCGAGAAAGGCGATTTCCGGATTGAGATAGACATCCTTTTTATCCAATCCCAGGAAGAAGCGCATGTTGGCGCGCCACCTGTCCTGTGCAAAGGGCACCTCCACCGAACCGTTGAAGCTGTAGATCTCCGTGCGGTCCAGCAGCGTCGGTGCGTCGTACAGGTTGGTACCCACCAGTTGGAGATTGACCCGGGTGTCGCTGTCCCCGGGGTAGAACTCCACGCCGGCAGCCCAGTTGACCCCCTTGACCTCGGTGTAGCTCAGATCGGGTCGTGTAGCGGGTACCACGTCGACATGACTGGCCTCGAAACGCCATGTGGCACCAGCGGCCTCAAAGCCCAGGTCGCCACCCAGGGTCCAGGCACGGGGATACTGCGCCTTGAAGGTGGTTGTGGCGGCGTCATAGCTGAAATAGGGTGTGGTCTGCCGCCCGTACTGGACCGACAGGGCATAGTCCAGATCTGAGGTTGTACGGCTGTAGCGAAAGCCAAAGCCGCCATCCTGTTCAGGGGCGTCGTCGTCGATATTTGCACCACTGACTACAGCGGTCATTGCAGGACTGCTCTCTATCCCGAGCAGTTTTCCGTTGTCGCGGTCGATGGGATACCAGATGCTGTCGACATCCGGAAGTTCAGCACCCCTGAAGGTGGGCATCAACACGAAGTCGTACTTGCTGTTGCCCTGGAATGATTCTACACGCAGCATGGGACGGGCCCTGCGGCGATCCTGCAGGTCGTCGAGAAGAAACCGGGTCAGGTCCGGGGTGCTGTGGCGGTCGGTCGGAGGCACCTCGTCAATTCGCCCCCACAGGACTGTCTGGGCACCGAAAGTCACCCGGGTCTGCTCTCCGCGGTAACGTACATAGGTCTCGCCGTAATCGAGCTTGGTGTCACTGACGGAGGGATTGCCGGACTGGTGATGGCTGTCCAGCCGTGCAGCGATACGGACTTCCCAGTTATCTTTGACATCCCACTCCGCACTGAAGGCGCCGTGGAGAAACTGAAGGGTATCGGCAGGTTCGTTAGAATCCCCCAGGATGGAGTATTCCAGCCTCAGGTCATCGACAGCGATCCTGACACCGCTGCTCTCCTCCCCTGCAGCGGCCACTTCCACCGGCTGCCCATCGTCGATGACAACCGTCCCGGCTTCCTCTTCCGGTGTTTCGATAACGATGGCGTCATCCTGGATTTCCACCTCCTCGTCAGAGGCCGGTATCAGAATTTCATCCTCTGCAACGGGCTCATCGACAAGGATCACCTCGTCCTCTGAAGCACCGGGCCCAGAGTCTTCCAGAATGATGATCTCGTCTTCAGACGCGCCGATATTCTCTCCTTCCTGGGCAGAGACACCCTGCGGGAGAAGTGCATACAGAGTGATAACAGCGGCGCATGCTGGCTTGTTTATTATCATGAGTTCCGTTCCCGTTCCTGAGAATTCAAAACGCCCCTAAGTCTTATACCTCCTAAATACCTATTTTTCAATATCTTACTGCTGTAACTTTCAGTTGAATATGAAATTTCGTGTGGATTCAGCCCGATACCTGGCCAGAGCGGCCTTCCAGCATGCAAAGTACGGTTGTCAGGGAATGTATTTCTCTCCCCTGCTGGCATCCGCCAGACCCTGCCGGGAAAAGAGGGACTCGGGCAGTCCCTGGTCATACTTGACCTTCGAGGTGGCCAGTTTCGTTCTGTGGCCGCTCTTGAGGTCATACATGGTGCTCTCCAGCACAGTCCAGTACCCCTGGATCTTTTTCAGTTTCCGTGCCATCAGGCGCTTGACCGGCTTTTTACTACCCGGCTGATAAAAATCGACCCTCAAGGCGGTCAACGTCCTGCGATGTATCCAACTGACCCGCTTGGAATAGATTGAGTTCGACTTGTCGATCGGTGTACTGACCACGACCTCGCACTTGATCCCGCCGACCTTCGACTGCCCGATAATCTTGTGATTATCCATATCAGGCTCTCGGTCACGCAGATCCTCATAGGTAAAGTCGGAGCCCACAAAACGCCCGCCCTTGCGCGAGGATGAGATACGCCTGACACGATCCAGTGCCGGCAGATAGATCCATTGGTCACTCTCGTCACCGGGATGATCGAGTGTCAGCAACCCGGTATCCTTGATGTCGGCAGGGAGGGAAAAACGCATGAGTGACCAGCGCTCCCCTGCGCCCATGTCCAACCTGAACAGTGCAAGCTGCCGCGTCCGGGTCTCCACCCCCCTGCCCGTCAGAATCATGCTGACGCTACTGGTTACATCCTTTCCTGCCGGGCGGTCGTAAACCGCCTCTGCCAGCGCCCTGGCCTGATCGTCCGCAGCAACTGCAGGAAAAGCGATAAATAACAGTGGATACAAGAGGAGAAAGGAGAACTTCCAGTGTAAGGCGTGTAGCTTCAGCATTGCCGGGGCCCCGGATTTGTGTGGACTGAGTGCAACAGCTCGGGTTATCCAAACCGCTGCATTAAGAATAGGATAGATACCCCTCCATTTCCATCAGATAATCCCTCCGTAACTTGTTTGTTTTCCATACAAAAGGTACCCTAACAGGCTATCCATACCGATACAGGATAAGGGAAGATCAATGGAAAAGATTCTCGGCAATATCGCACTGGCAGCTGGCCTCATCGGGGTACTGCTCTGTGCGGCCTCTGGTCTGGCCAGGGTGGCAGGAAGCTACTATCTTGCGGGCTTCGAGGCGATGACCGTGTTCAATGGCGGTGTGGGCCTGATGGTCTTCAGCGGCCTCCTCAAGCTCGAACTGCTGCACAGGACATTAAAAGATTCCGCATCCTGACCGATACAGTTCTGTATACAGAGAGGGACAGGAATCCCGATGAGATATCATGCAGCCAAAAACACACCTTGCGCGGGCTCCCGCGACTAGATTTCCGCGAACCCGGTAAAAGTCCGCTATGTACGAAGCATTCTATGGCCTGACGACTGAGCCGTTTCGGTTAAGCCCCGATTCGTCGTTCTGTTACCAGCACACCAGCTACAAGAAAGCCAAATCCTATATGCAGTACGCGCTGCATCGCGGAGAAGGCTTTGTCATGATCACCGGTCGTCCAGGCACCGGCAAAACGACCCTTATCAACGACCTGACATCGGATTTCGGTGATGAGAGCGTTGTCTGCGCCAGTATCGTCTCCACCCAGCTCCAGGCCGATGACCTGCTGCGCATGGTGCTTTTCAATTTCGGACTGGATGTGGATACCGACCACAAGTCGGTGCTGCTGCAAAGACTTGAGACCTTCCTCACCAACCTGCAGCACGAGGGGCGCCGCCCACTGCTGATCATCGACGAGACCCAGGATCTTTCAGGCAGTGCGCTGGAGGAGTTGCGCCTGCTGACCAATCTGCAGCAGAACAACAAGCCCCTGCTGCAGATCTTTCTCGTAGGCCAGGAGGGACTGCGCGAAATGGTGCTGCAGCCCCACCTTGAGCAATTGCATCAGCGGATCATTGCCGCCTGTCACCTTCAGCCCCTGAACCAGGAAACCACCGGTGAATACGTCAAGCACAGGCTGAGCCAGGCCGACTGGCAGAATGACCCCGCTATCGATGAAGAGGTCTATCCCCTGATCTTCAAATTCAGCATGGGTATACCCCGCTGGATCAACCTGATCTGCAGTCGCATGCTGCTGCACGGAATGGTGGAAGAGCGTCATGAGCTCGTGGTGGATGACATTGTCGGTGTGATTGACGGCCTGATTCAGGAACAGCTCCTGCCGAGAGAACTGGAGGCCAACCTGGATGTGCTTCGTGAACAACGTGCGCCATCGGGTAATGAGAGCGGGGAGTACCTGGTGAATGTCTCCGAAGATCCGCGTGCTTATAACGAGTTTTCAGAAGCGTCCAGAAACAGCCAGAATCAGCAGGAGGCCACCCCTGCCCCGCTGAGCGCACAGGGGTCAGCTGGAGTGGGCAGCTCCCAAAGGCAGACCGTGGTAACAGAGATGGGGCATCACAGGCCGGAGCGGTCACAGTTGCCCAATATGGATCATGCTCACTCGTACGAAGCGCGTGGCAGCACGTTTGCCGACATCCAGAGAGAGAGCAACCAGGCTGACGAACGGGAGCAGGCCCGCAGAAACAGCGCCAAGAAGATTCGGGTGGTCATTCCAAAGAGCAATTCGCTGTCTGATCAACTGCTCTGTGAAAAGGTCTCCACGCTGCTATATGAGCGGCTGGCACCGTTGCTGTTTGGAAAATCCACCGAATCGAGATACAGAATTTTTCTCGATTTTATTGATGGGCTGGAGATCGACGGTACCCCGATCCCCATTTCCAACGGCGCCTTTGATTTCAACAATACCGGCCCGGCTGGATTCATGGTCTGGCTGGAATCTGCCAACAACAATCTCAGCCGCAATATCAAGGACATCCTCTGGGGGCTGTTCGAGCAGGTTGACCGCTGATCAAGCTCCTGCGCAATCGCGATCCGCTTTTTCCCGCACAAAACGAACGCGCCATATCGTAATGATATGGCGCGTTTAAGGATCATCCTGTTTGGGGAGTAGTGTCAGCCGGCTTTCTTCAGTGCATCAGCCTGCTGTTTTGCAACAAACCAGTCGACAGTCTCCTGCAGGCCCTCTACGAAATCGTGAGTCGGCTCATAACCAAGCAGCCCCTGCGCCTTGGAGATATCCGCCTGTGAGTGCCTGACATCCCCTGCCCTGAAATCGACATAGATTGGCTCTAACTGTGCAGCCTCGGGAGTGGAAGCGGATAGCGAGTCCCTGATGGCGTAGTAGAGCTGGTTCAGGGAAGTGCGGCCACCGACCGCAACGTTGTACACCTGGTTGATGGCTTCGGGATTGTCGGAAGTTGCTGCCAGCAGGTTCATCTGTACCGTGTTGTCGATGAAACAGAAGTCTCTCGATGTCTCACCATCTCCGTTGATCTGGCACTCCTCTCCACTCAACAGCAGCTCTGTCCACTTAGGAATGACCGCGGCGTAGGCTCCATTGGGATCCTGGCGTTTGCCGTAGACATTGAAGTAACGCAATCCAATGGACTCCAGCCCATAGGACCTGGCAAAGACATCGGCATAGATTTCATTGACATACTTGGTCACCGCGTAGGGTGAAAGCGGCTTGCCGATGAGATCCTCCTGTTTCGGCAGTCCCGGGTGATCACCGTAGGTCGATGACGAGGCCGCATAAACGAAACGTTTGACCCCGGCATCCTTGGAAGCCACCAGCATGTTGAGGAATCCATCGATATTGCACTCATTGGTCAATATCGGATCCTGGATGGATCTTGGCACACTGCCCAGAGCCGCCTGGTG
>JBEVVY010000001.1:172848-444165 GCA_040506895.1 Sedimenticola sp. | reverse complement strand
CCAGCATGTTGAGGAATCCATCGATATTGCACTCATTGGTCAATATCGGATCCTGGATGGATCTTGGCACACTGCCCAGAGCCGCCTGGTGAAGAACATAGTCGACGCCTTCAGCAGCTTTCATGCAATCGTCCAGGTTGCGGATATCAGCCTCGTAGAATGTGAAATTCTCCCAGGCTTTCTCGCCAACAAGGTTACGCACATCATCCAGGTTGGAGCGATGGCCTGTCATGAAATTGTCTATGCCCACGACACGCTGCCCAAATCCCAGAAGCGTTTCCAGTAGATTGGAACCGATAAAACCGGCAACACCTGTCACAAGCCAGGATTTAGGTTCTGATTTCAGTTTTTCAATTGTCTTTTCAGACTGCGACATGTTTTCCTCGCTTTGTATCCATTCAAGCTGGATTCCTGTTCATTCCGGGTCACCCGATATGGTGTTAGTATATCCTGATTAGGTGTTCAGTGGTTCGGACTTATCAACAGCCATCAAGGCACTTACACGGAAACAATAATATTTTCCTATAAATAACAATGCATTAACTGAAAGCACCTGAAAACTGACCTGCTATTTCAAACTATAGCGATCCGATTTCAAAGCAAATCTATCCAGATTTTTCCGATGCTGCCGATATGACCAGTTCAGTTAACAATTGCTCTACCTGATCTCATTTATCGAACAGAATGATCAAAACTTTAACTGATCTTTTTCAGGGAAAACGATAACCGTCGATTTCAAGGATTTTTCGTGAATTTAGGCGCCATCAGTTACACTTTTGCGTTCCTCGCATTTCTGGTTCTGTCCACCCTACTGGTCATCTCCTGGCGTAAACACGCTGTCGGGTCACTGACGATCCTTGCCAGCGTTTCAACCACGATCTGGGCCGGCATCACCGCCAGTTCAATGCAGTATGGCTTCCCGGCCTTCGATGTGGTGCACATAGCGGAACTGGCACGGGATTCGACCTGGTGCTTTTTTCTGCTGTCGATTCTCAATGGCCAACGGGAAGATCACAGACTGAGATGGGCCTTCATCTACACTGGCGCCCTGACCGCCATCTCGGTTCTGATCGTTGCCGAGCCGGTGCTGAGTCGATTTATCTCCCTGCCGGCAGTGATAAGAAGCGAGGCGCTTTTATTCGCCTGGATCACATTCTCCATCACAGGTCTCTTTTTTGTCGAACAGCTGTTCCGTAATGCAACCAAGGGAAACCGATGGGCAATAAAACATATCGGTTTCGGGCTTGGCGGTCTGTTTGCCTATGACTTCTTCATGTTTTCAGATGCCCTGCTGTTCAAACAGCTGAATGAACATCTATGGAATGCACGGGGTGTTGTTAACGGATTCCTTGTGCCCCTGATTGCCATCTCCATCGCACGCAATCCGAAATGGAAACTCGATATTCATGTGTCCAGGCAGGTTGTATTCCACTCCACCACGTTTCTCGGAGCCGGAATCTATCTTCTCCTCATGGCAGGAGCGGGATATTACATCCGGGCGCATGGCGGCGAGTGGGGAATCACGCTACAGATTGTATTTCTGAGCGGAGCCATCCTTCTCCTGATGGTCCTGCTTTTCTCTGGAAAGATCCGGGCAAAATTGAGGGTATTGCTCAGCAAGCATTTTTTCAGCTACAAGTACGACTATCGGGAAGAGTGGTTGAAATTCAGCCGTACCCTGGCAGCGAGTCAAGAGGAAGTGCCAGAAAGGGTTATTCATGCCATTGCCGCTTTTGTTAACAGCCAGGGCGGGACACTCTGGATCAACAAAAAAGACAATCGCTACGAGCTGCTTGGGCGCTGGTGTTCAGCCGAACCTGTTAACAAGAGTATTTCGGTCAACCGCACGTTCAGGAACTTCTTTGAAAAGAAACAGTGGATCCTGGATCTGCATGAGTACCACCGTGATCCTGACATGTATGAAAATCTGGACCTGCCGAAAGAACTGGAACAGTTTGCCGAGTTCTGGATTCTGGTACCGCTGTTTTCCAAGGACAAGCTTCAGGGTTTCATTCTGCTCTCAGAATCGGAAACTCAGAAAGCTTTGAACTGGGAAGACCGGGACCTACTGAAAACAGCGGCACAGCAAGCCACCATTTACCTGGTTCAGTACCAGGCAGACAGGGACCTGATGCAGGCAAGGCAGTTCGAGGCATTTCATCGTCTGTCTGCCTATGTGATTCATGACCTGAAAAATATCCTGGCACAGCAGTCCCTGCTGTTGACCAATGCCGAAAAGCACAAACATAAACCGGAATTCATAGACGATGTCTTCAAGACTATCGAAAGCTCAGTCACACGCATGACCCGCCTGATGGAGCAGATGCAAACCGGTATCAGGGGCAACAATCCGATCCAGGTGGATTTGACGGCGCTGCTAGAGGATGTGGTAAAGCAATACTCCACCAGGCAACCTGCACCAAAAATAGTCACGCCAAAATCACAGGTTATGATATCGGCCGATCACGAGCAGTTATCAACGGTATTTGGGCATTTGATACAGAATGCCCAGGAGGCAACCGGGAAAACAGGCAATATCTGGGTCAGATTGACTCAGGAATCAGGGCAAGCGATTATTGAGGTTGAGGATGACGGCCATGGCATGGACGAAACGTTCATCAGGGAACGCCTCTTCAAGCCGTTTGACTCTACCAAGGGTCTGACCGGAATGGGAATCGGAGTCTTTGAAAGCAGGGAGCTGATCAGAACACTCGGCGGCGATATCAATGTCACCAGTTCACCGGATAATGGTGCACTTTTCCGCATTCAACTCCCCTGCACATAGTCCGCTAAGAGACATAAGTAATAAGTACTCAGGAATACAAGTGAAGGAAACTAACAACCATATTTTGATCGTTGAGGACGATGAAGGCATTCAAAGTCAGCTCAAATGGTGCTTCGACGATTACGAGGTAGTCGTGGCTGGCGAGCGGATTGAAGCCATTGAGCAACTGCGTCGTTATCAGCCTGCAGTGGTGCTACTGGACCTTGGCCTCCCCCCTGATCCGGGTGGCGCCACAGAAGGCATTGCCACCCTTGAAGAGATTCTCTCTATCGCACCTGATACCAAGGTTATCGTCGTAACCGGTAACAACGATCACGATAATGCGGTCAAATGTATAGGCCAGGGCGCATATGATTTCTACGCCAAGCCGATAGACCAGAGCACGCTCACCCTGGTTGTAGACAGAGCCTACCGGGTCTACGAGCTTGAACGGGAGAACAGGCAGATGCTGCAGAATCAGCAGCACTCGCCCCTTGATGGCATCATCGCCTCCAGCCCACAGATGCTGAAGGCATGCCGTACTGTCGAGAAAATCGCCCCGTCAGACATCACTACACTTCTACTGGGAGAAAGCGGAACGGGAAAAGAACTGTTCGCACGTGCACTGCATGAGCTCAGCCCCAGGTCCAGTAAAAAAATGGTCTCCCTCAACTGCGCGGCGATACCGGGCACCCTGCTGGAAAGCGAGCTGTTTGGCTATGAAAAAGGCGCCTTTACAGGGGCCGCAAAGCAGACAAAGGGAAAAATCGAGTACGCAGACGGCGGAACCCTGTTTCTGGACGAAATCGGCGATCTGCCGATGGAACTTCAACCGAAACTGCTCCGCTTCATACAGGAACGGGTTTTCGAGCGGGTTGGCGGTCGACAGGAGATCTCCGTTGACCTGCGCATCGTGTGTGCAACACACCAGAATCTAAAAGATCTGATTGACCAGGGATTGTTCCGCGAAGACCTCTACTACCGAATCAGTGAAGTCTCCATCCCCATCCCGCCCCTGCGTGAACGCGACGGTGATGCCATTGTTCTGGCCAAAGCCTTCATCGCCAAGTTCAACCAGGAACTGGACCGCTCAATCAAAGGATTCACCAACCCGGCAATTTCAGCAATTGAAAAATACGACTGGCCGGGCAACGTGCGTGAGATAGAGAGCCGTATCAAGCGTGCGGTTATCATGGCTGATGGCAACCAGATAACGCCTGAAGACCTGGATCTCGAGGAGAATGATGATTCCTTGCCGCTCAATCTCAAAGAAGTACGGGAAGAAGCGGAGCGGAAAGCGATCATCCGCGCCCTGAACTACACGGACAACAACATATCACAGACTGCGAAAGCCCTCGGCCTGACCCGCCCCACGCTCTACACGCTGATGGAAAAATACCACCTGAAGTCGTAGAACGTCACCACTCTGAAAAGCAGTGGATCAACGCTGCTTTTCAGAGTTTGCCTGTTCCATGAATTCGTCAAAATTCGCCGCGGTCTTCTCTGTTCTCGACTCCCGCCACTCATTGTAAGGAGCGATAACAGCCTTGTAGAACAGGTGGGGTATCAGAAGATGGAACGGCATGCGCAGATAATGGGAACGGACATAGAGCATCCATCGGGCAATACCCGTGAAGGGATCGTTACAGCTCGAGTGGTCGGGTCTCAGGGCCCTGGTGAACAGGCTGTCCATTAGCCTGGAGAGCAGTAGGCCTGGGGCACTCGATTGAATCCCTTGCATGACCTCCGAGGGCACGGGGGTCTGCAGAATAGCGTTTGTATAATTCAGCGCATAGTACAGCGGACGTTGAAGACCTATGGTCTCAGCCCGGGTCGTCAAGGTGTGCCAGAAATCACTATTCCGCTCACTGAAATGGCGTAACAGGCTGTCCAGGTCTACCAGGTCCCTGATGCCATGCTCCAGTTCACCATCATGAAAGAGATGGGTTGCGCTATGCAGCACCATATCTTCCGGGGCAAAAACCTGCAGCCCGTCATAGCCAGCAACTGTTGAGGCATTATTCCGCAACCTCTCAGCATCAGGGTGCAGCCTCGCCGTGGTAGGCAGGATATTGTGATGGACATCCAGGGTGGTATTCCTTACCCGGTGACGCATCGGGGGAAGTTCATGCATCCAGGTCCGGTAGTATCGCTGGTCGTACTCATCCGGGGTGTTACTGACCCAGCCTTTCAGGCGCAATGTCTCCTCGGTCTTCCCGATCTCTTCCTTGGGCACCAGGATATCGACATCAGAGAAGATTCGTGCCTTGGAGATCGGCAAGCCGGCCATCAGGTAGGCGGCACCCTTCAAAAGAATAACGGGGTGTTGATGTTCTTCGAGTGCCCGGAGTATGCAATGAACCTCCCACCGGATATCCCGTTGATGCTTATTGGTGAGAATTCTGGCGGAATAGAGGTGGGCATACGGTCCCTCCGGAACACTATCGAGCAGATTCAGACGCTCCGCGCTATCGTACAGATAGGCCAACAAGCCGGCACTTCGGGCCTGCCGTATGAGCAGGTCCCACTCATCCAATGCCAGGCTGGACATCTGCTCCGGGTTGGAAATGATCCCAATGAGAAGATCCCGGGGACTATCCATATCGCCCCCCCTCAGCAGGCTGTGTCGCCGCCCAAAATAACATTGCACTATCCATGGGGCAGTTCCAGGTTTGCGAAAACCTCAACCGCGTCTGATAACCTGCTGTAGGTAAAATCATAGCAATCGCAGCTATCCAGCAAACGGGTCAGCAACCGGAAACCATCTGCTCCGTGAATGCTGTAATTGAAGGCATTCTCACCCAGTTCCAGGCAGGCCTCTGCCTTGGAGTGTGGTACCAGCGACGCCTCCTCCCCCTCCCGGTATCTGGGGAAGATCACCCAGGCAGGTTTTGCTTCTTCGCTCATCCTGTGGACGCTTTCAGCCGGGGGTTTCATCATCGCAACTGCCCCCTTATGCGTATCGGCCGTTACTGAGCTGATGGCGGCCTCAGGGGCGAAATGCCTGATCACGTCAATGGAGTTGTTCTTAAGGCCCACAGGCCTGGCCAGGGGGACTGCCATACCCTCACTGGTGAGCAGTGTCAGCTCATCGGACAGCAGTCTCCAGCCACGGTTCACCAGCCCCGCGCAGAGCGTGCTTTTTCCTGATCCGGGAGGTGCGGGCATGATGACAGCGTGCCCCCCTTTCTCGATAACCGCTGCATGAATGATCAGGTACTGATGGGCATGCTGGGAGATTGACCAATTGAGACTCCACTCAAAAAGCGGTAGTGCCTGGTCGGCAGGAAAAGGATTGAAAGGCGCAACGCCGTCGAAGTAGAAATAGATCTGGGGGGAGAACCATCGGCGGATGCTGTTCGGGCGATCAACACGTATATGGAAATCAGAAAACGCTGCCTGATCATCTGCCTGGGTTTCGCTGTAGAGCAGGCTCAGGCCCTCGGCCAATTGGGGGCTACGACTTTTAACATGGGTGATAAATGGCCCCGTATGCAGAACGAGGCCGTTGCCTGCCAATCTGTCCCTGACCTCTTCGAGTGAATAATCCCCTAATCTCATCGGATAATTATGCAAGAAAAAAAACCCCGACGCACGCAGGACTCGACTGCCTGTGAGGGCGTACCGGACAATCCATACTCAGAAATGATAATAAGTGCCTCAGGCGGCGGAAGGTCTGTTTTTGATTTCCCTGATCAGGCCAAGTCCCTCAAATTGCCTGAGGGTTTCATGGAGCCATTCAGAGATCTCTTCAGGTGGAACGTCCTGGAAAAATTCTCCACAGAGCTTTTCCAAACTGTGAAACGTTTGTTGTTGCTGCTCTATTTTCCTGAGTAAAGTGGCGGTGGAGGATTCCAGCAGGTGCGTGGCGCCGGATGTCTCGTTATAGACTAGAAATTCCGACTCCCAATCGTGCCAAAGCAGCTTGATCTCATGATCAAGCTGCCATGTTCTGAGGTGTTCAGATTCGCTCAAGGCTTAGTAGCGGTCGTAGAGCCCTTCCAGGTCATCCACAAAGCCTGGCAGGCCATCCCTCTCAGAAATGAGAGTACGCATCTCGGCCAGTGTATAGCCGTAATCATGGCCCCATGCCGCTGCGTTCAGCAGGGAGGCGGCATAGTGCCAGGCCGCGTTATCAGGCAGGTACTGCTTGTAAAAGTTATCGTGGAACACCTGCATGATGGTGGGCCTGAGAATAGGTTTTCCAACATTGTCCGGAAGCATTGTCGGAGAACCCATCAGCTGATCGAACGTGGATGCCACGGTGATTGCCGCGATGTAAGCATCTTTCTCTGTCGATGTGATGACACCATCGACAACGGCCTGATTGAGCTCGGCTGTAGTCGGAATGGAATAATCGTGTGAATCGCCTGTGATCGGGTTGGTGGGCCCGGGATTGAAACCGCTAAGGGCCCAGGCTGCTGCCGTTGGGCCTGCCCAGTATGTCTTCCAGAATCCAGGCGACCTGCCTTCGCAGGTGTGGTCCTCGGGACGTCCAGATGGATGCACAGAACCCCATCCGGAGATGGTGCAGAAATTCCGTGTATTCGCCAACGCCGGCCTGCTGGCCAGTGACATGATTACCGGTGCAGCCAGCCCAGCCTTGGTGAGGCGACGGCGAGTCTGATCGACGGATGATCCCGTTACAGGCTCCTGTGAGCGCTCCTGGCTACGAATTTCCTTATTGTCTGTCATAATTGCTCCGCAGTTTCCCGCTCTCAGATTACTGATGCCCTGTCCTGTAGCGACGGCAGCAACACTGCGCCGTGACTTGATCTTGGATTGTGGCACCTTACATTATCTAATAGATGCAAAATTCAAGCCCAAATTATACCACATTGATTTAAAAGGAATTTTTCGCAGCCCAAAGTGGTCAATGCATCTATCACACTCACTGAGTGTAAAAATTTCCGACACCCTGGATAGGTTAGCGTCCGCCCTTTCCGAAGAGAACTACTTCCACGGTCTGCAGTAGAATCGAGACATCCAGCAGGAACGAATGGTTCTTTACGTAGAAGAGGTCAAACTCATGCTTGTTGATGGAGTCCTGGTGTGATGCGCCATAGGGATAGCAGGACTGAGCCCACCCCGTAATGCCGGGCTTTACCCTGTGGCGTTCGTTGTAGTAAGGGATGCTCATCTCGAGCTCATAGACGAACTCAGGACGTTCAGGTCGCGGCCCCACCAGGCTCATATCACCAGACAGTACATTCCAGAGCTGTGGAATCTCATCGACGCGATACTTGCGCAGAAACCCACCGACCTTGGTCACCCTTGAGTCATTCTTGACTGCCCACTGCGCGCCGTTCTTTTCAGCATCTGTAACCATGCTTCTGAACTTGATCACGTTGAAGCGTTTACCACCCTCACCGACACGGCTCTGGTAGTAGAGTATCGGGCCCTTGAAACCATTCTCGATCCAGATAGCGAGAGCCGCCACAACGACAATGGGCATAAAGGCCATCAACAACATGGAGCTGGCAATCACATCGAAGCTGCGCTTGCTGAAAGCCCTCAGATAGTCGAGTCTGAATCCATCTGAGTGGATGAACCAGCTGGAGTTGACCAGGTCAATGGCAATCTTGCCGACTTCACGTTCGAAGAAATCAAGCAACCGGGTAACCTCGATGCCGTTCATGCGACAGTTGAGGAGTTCCTCTTCCGGCAGCCCAGCATCGTCCTTGTCTTCCAGGGCGATGACGATTTCATCGATACCGCGGGCCAGCGCATACTGACAGATCCCCATTTCATCGAGAGTGACCACCTGGCTGGAGTCTATGCTGACATCGGCTGCCGAGTCAGTACGAACAAAGCCCTTGATGGAAAAACCGCGCTGATCGGACTTACGTCTAAGCTGTTTGAGGCTGGACGCCTTATTGCCCACTCCGATCACGAGCACATTTCGCTTGAAGAGATAGCCATCGACGTAGGTATGGAAAATACCCCGGATAGCCAGGCTCGCCATTACGAGGGTCGACATGTAGATCACGAAGATTGCGGGATCGTAGAAGTGGAAAGCGGGATAGATCAGCGCCAGAAGAGAGATAAACAGGCTTGCAACGACAAACGCGGCAAGGACTCTCATCAGAACACCGACAAACCGCTCTCTTTGTCGCGCGTGGTAAAGCCCCATTGCCATCATGCTGAGGATGATGGTCAGGCCGTTGAACGCTGAGACAGGTATTACCCAGTCGAGAGTTGCTGAACCGGAACTGAGCGTGGGAAAAAAAGTACTGACTACGTAGCCGGATCCTACCACCATACCCAGCTCGACAAGTGCCAACAGCATGAAGAGTGAATGAATGTAGTGTCCGAATACCTTCACCCTGCCCTTGAGGAAGTTTATTCTCTTCTGCGTATTGCAGTTGTTGTAGTCGGACTTTCGACCAACAGCCAAGGCTTCGTAGGCATCGTATGCGACTTTGCTCATGTAAAGTTACATCCTTGTTATTGCTCAAACTTGAATAGAACTGTTATGTGCTTATGTGTTTGGCAATCTGGACTGTATATTTTATCAAACAGCATAATCAGATTCCATCGTCAGCCAGCGCATTAAGGCGGCTACTGAAAGCACTCAACAACAGTAAATTAACCAGTTATCGCTATGCGTAAATTGTGCCAATGGGACATGAAACTATTATGAACTTGGTCCACCCGTATAGTGTAAGCGTTCCGGGCTATTTTGCCTGTAGGTCATTTCTGAAAATAGCGGGTAATTGGCTGCCATTTATCTGCCAAATGTGTCATAGTCTGCCAGGTACGTCATGGAATACGCCTTCTGTGTCAGATGAAATCGACCTATAACATGAACAATGCCAGGCACCGGCAGAAGGGATTTCCCGAATCCGTGGCAGATGCAGAAACCCTGCTTTCTGTTCAATCCATCATCGATACCCATCAGCAACCCTTCCTGCTGATAAATCGTGCTTATCAGATACTCGCGGCCAACACCGCCTTCAGGAATTCCATTCCTCTTGGTGGCCGTGAAGTGGTTGGGCAGGACAGCCGCATTATCCTCTTTGGTCCCGGTGACTCCACATCGGAAGATAAAGTACTGGAGACCATGCTCACAGAGGTGTTCGATTCACTGGAACCCATTGAGCAGATTCTCTCTCTTGATCTGTTCGGTGATACTCGTCTGACCTGCCGTGTGAAGGGTTTTCCGGTCGAAGCCCATGACCATCTGTTTTACCTGGGGCTGATGATCACTCCAATGGGTAAAGCCATGGATGAATCATCCATCGGATCAAAAATGGTCGGCCAGTCAGCTGTTTTTACCGACACGCTCGAGAAGTTAATTCTTGCATCCAGTTCTGATTCCTCTGTTCTTCTGACCGGCGAGAGCGGAACCGGCAAGGAACTTGCAGCACAATTCATTCATGAACACTCGGTGCGAAAGACTGCGCCCTTCATAACCGTGGATTGTACGGTTCTGGGAGAGCACCTTTTCGAAAGCCAGTTGTTTGGACACGAAAAAGGTTCCTTTACCGGTTCCACAGGTTTGAAAAAAGGCCTGTTTGAACTTGCCGATGGAGGAACACTTTTTCTGGATGAAATTGGGGAGATTCCACTGGAGATGCAACCAAAGCTGTTGCGCGCCCTTGAAACGAACAGTTTCCGGCGTGTTGGCGGAACGAAAACACTGACATCGGATATCAGGGTTGTCTGCGCGACCAACCGTGACCTGCAGCATGAGGTCAACAATGGTCGGTTCAGGCAGGACCTCTACTACCGTTTTGCCGTTTTTCCGATTGAAATTCCCACGCTGAAACAGCGTATCCAGGATCTGCCGTTGATCGTGGAGTACTTCCTGGACCAGATACGGGTCTCCACCGGGCGTATGTACCAGTTGAGCTTCGAAGCCCTGGAGAGACTCACCGCATATGATTTCCCGGGAAATATCAGGGAACTGCGAAATCTCGTGCAACTGGCTGCAGCACTTACCCAGAATGGCGTAATAAGACCGGAGCATCTGCACTTCGGCAACGGCCGATCCGCGATTCTTTCAGCTCCTGCAGAAGACAGTATGCTGATGAGTGAAACAGAGCAGGCCGACGGTCTGAGTGACATGGAACGCTTTGAGGCCAACCAGATCTCAGAGCTCCTCTCAAGGCATGGCGGGAGCCGTCGTAAAGCTGCTGTGGCAATGGGTATCAGTGAGCGCACCCTCTATCGCAAGCTCAAAAAGTACAACCTGAAGTAGCCGGTTTGATGTACATGTGCAGAGGATTTGAGTCGATATGAACCAGTCAAGGACGAACTCAATATTATTGGACAGGGAGAATGCATTTCGTCTGCTCGAGCATGCAGAGCTGTCCTCGTCTCAGTTCCAGCCAGTTCACGATATCCGGGAACAGGTGAAGGCTATCGACAGCCTCCCCCCCCTGCCGGAGATCACCCGGGCGATTCTCGAGCTGTATCACAATCCTCTCGCCAATGCCGCCGATCTGGCGAAGGTTGTTGAGATGGATCCCAGCCTCTCTGCCCAGGTATTGAAGTGGGCCAACTCAGCCATGTATGGCTTCAGGGGAGAGATCACTACCATCCAGGCAGCAATTGCCAGGGTACTCGGTTACGACGTGGTGATGAACCTGGCCATGGCCCTGACAACCATCAAGCCGCTGAACATTCCAAGGGAAGGTCCCATTGGTCAACAGGCTTTCTGGTCTGATGCACTTTTCTCATCCATGATCTGTCAACGCCTGGCCCTGCGTGTTCAGCGGGACGATAAGCCCAATCCGGGAACAGCGTATCTTTCCGGCCTGCTACACAATATATGGATGCTTCTCCTGGGACACCTGTTCCCTACGCAGCATAAAGAGATCAGTGAGCTTCTTATCGCCAACCCGGAGCTTTCAGCGATTCACGCTGGAGAATATATTCTGGGGATTAACCCCATCATGATGGGACGCTGGCTGTTGGAGTCCTGGGAACTCCCGGATGAATTGCTGACCGCAATCACATACCAGAATGACCCGGAATACCAGAGTGACCACGAAGTATACGCCAACCTGGTACTGATATCTGAACGTCTGCTGAGGCGTGAAAGCCTGGGCTATGGAAACAGTGACGAGTTACCCGATTCCCTCATATTGAAGCTTGGACTGGATACCGAACAGGTACAGATGGTTTTCGAAAAAACCCTCGAACGAAGAGAGGATCTACTGGGCTTTTCCTCGCAATTAGCTGGCTAAAAAGATCAGCATCCCTGCTCCAATCAACCGGATTAGATAAGAGTACCGGCGTGGCCTTTCGAGCCACACCGGGACAAAGTCATCAAGATGATATAGCTAAGTGGAGCTGCAGTTTACGCGGACTCCGCGATGGCACTCTGCTCGATGATTCCCCGCTCTTGAAGTTGAGAAACCACTGATGCCACGCACTCTTCTATCGACATAATACTGGTATCGACCTTGATCTCAGGATCTTCCGGTTCTTCGTAGGGGGATGAAATACCGGTATAGCCTTTGATCAGACCTGCACGTGCCTTTTTGTAAAGCCCCTTGGGATCTCGGGCTTCACATACGTCCAGCGGACAATGACAATGCACCTCGATGAAGTCCCCCTCTTCAACAAGATCACGTGCCCGCTTACGATCTGCCTTGAAAGGAGAGATAAAGGCGGAGATGGTGATTACCCCTGCATCCAGGAACAGCTTGGCCATTTCGCCGATCCGCCGGATATTTTCCGTGCGGTCATCATCTGAAAAACCCAGATCCCCACAGAGGCCGTGACGGACATTGTCACCGTCAAGCACGTAGGTATCGCACCCAAGCTGATACAGAGTCTCCTCCACAGCGTGGGCAATAGTCGATTTGCCCGCACCTGACAATCCTGTAAACCAGAGAATTACACTCTTGTGTCCATTTTTATCGGCTCTACGGCCCCGGGTTACCGTCGGTTCGTGCCAGACGACATTTGATCCTATCGGTTTCATCATATCCTTCCTAAAGACCTATCCTTTATATTGATTCACAGTATACAGGCTTGTCCACGGTTGCTGTACGCTGGCGGACAACACCTAAAACTTTCAATGTCGTCATTTAATACGACATTGTTACAGGCACTGGCCTGCAACATGAGTCATCGGCACAATATCGAAAACCTTGATTCCTGATTCCCGAAAAAATGATTGGAATGTTCTTATTCTCTGTTAAACCGGCGATTCGGTCTCAGTTCGGATATCATTCATCGAGGGTTGCTCAAGAAACCTGATAAGGTGGTCACCGTAATCCAATTGACCTGCTACCTTTTTGATTTCCAGGACTTTTCTTACATCTGACTCACGTACCTGCGCAGACTTTGCAATCTGTTCCGGACCCACCCGTACCATGCGAACTTCCGGATCGGCATTACCGGCATTCGCAGACTGCCATAGTTGATTCAAAACGAAATTGACACGACTCGTCTGCGGAGAGAACGCCTGCACCAGTGCCAGGTTGTCTGTGTCCCGAAGTCGTTTTGCGAAATGCTGCAGAATCTCTTCAATATGTTCAGGATTTCTCCTGATCGCCTCGATCATATCCGAGCGCTCGATAAACAGCAGTTCTGCGTTGGTGATGGCTGTAGCTGTTGCCGATCTTTTCTCACCATCAAACAGTGCCATTTCGCCAAACAATGCCCCTTTCGGCAGATTGGCAAGCACCATTTCATTACCTTCCGGATCGGTTCTGGATATTGATATCCACCCTTCATCGACTGCATAGGCGTGGTCTGCATCTGTATCCTGGGAAAAGAGCATTTCACCCTTGGACAGGAGAATACGCTGGAATTGGCCGCAGAAATTTTCAAGCCAAAAGCTATTGACCTTGCTGCTTATCTGTTTGAATGCCCAATCGTATATCTCGGAAAAACGGCCATATATCGGAACAAGGGTGTCACCCACCCCCTCATGCCAACTTGGCTCACCCAAGGTCTTGAATCCTATTCGCCCATACAGAGAGAGCGTGTCTTCGGCAATGGATCCAATACCATGAGTTGCCCCCATGCTGTGAGCAACACCGGCGGCAATCTTGAAAAGAGCAAAAATAACATTTCGTTGATGACGCCACTCTTTCTGAATGGCCAGCATACTTCCGCCGACGATTACTGGTTCTACCCCAGCAGCTTTAGCTTCTACTTCTGCCTGCTTCCTCGTATCAGAGAAATCAAAATACTCCTCTGCAGGCAACCCGATCATGGAATCCTTATTGATTCTCATGGTGGCGATGGCCTGATCACCGTGATAGGCAACAATATTTACAGCATTAGGCAATGTATCGAAGCGATCGACAATCCGGTAGTCTGATTTCCGGTTGCTTGCAAACTTCTTCTTCTCCACCACGTAGACTTCATGGCGAAGCTTGAATACATCGTCCAGTTCTTTAGCTGTACGCGCAATTTTGAGTTTTATTGCCAATGCTGATCCCGAGTCTTACTACACAGACGTCATAGTTAATTGTACGGCATTACGTGGCAAATTTATCTGAATTGGTAAATTATTTGTCTTCTGCTCAATGCTCACGCACTTATTAGGATAATAATTACTAGAACATATGAATGCCTTGGCAAAAGGCCCGGTTTCAGGTCCTGGAGTGCTTCTTTGCGAGTCGCATCTTGATGATCTGAATGATCAGTCTCTGGATTGGATTGTTGTTTCCTCCCGGCCGCCACGTGGTGGAGATTTTATTTCTGTATGCATCGAAATGGATTCCCCTGGGCGCAGCTGGCACTTTCCCTCTCTTCAACAGGACTTTCAGGCTGTGTGTCGCCGCCATGCCTGCACAGAGTTCACAAGCCATTGGAGTTGAAGGTCCTTTATGAGACTGCAGATCCACACGGCTGTCATCAACAAGGTATGGGACCTGGAGCATTGCGGGTGATAAACCAGCGAGGAACCGTAATAACTGTTCATCCTCTGAACAATTATCCAATCTGAAATACTCCTCAAAGGTCATCTTACCAGGCAGAAAATTGAGCAGTGCGACCCCCATACCCAGTGGAGCCGCCGTTATGGCAGGAATACCCTTCTCTGCACAGGCAGCAAATACCATTCTGCGGGCATCAACTGCAAAAAAATCAAGTCCGTCAATGTAAAGGTCGACTCCCTCCAGAAACTGTTCGAGATTGCCCGAATTAACCCCATTCTCGAACTTCTTAATATCAAGTTCTGGATTGATATCCATGGCCATTTCAGCCAGAACATCGACTTTTGGGCGATCGATATGGCTTAGACTCGCGCCTGCCTGTCGGTTGAAATTAGCCAGTTCAAATACATCGAGATCGGATATATTGAACTTACCGATTCCAAGGCGCGTGTGTGTTAACAAGTGACTTCCACCGACACCACCCAGGCCAGCAATCGCTACCCTGCTTTCGCGAAGCAATTTCTGCTCAGACTCTGTCAGCCAGCCGATATTTCTGGAAAAGGCGAGATCATAGTCATATGACGTCATTGGATGGAACTCCCTCTGGTGATAATAGGAGTGACACTTATAGTTTATGCGTTTCGATGATTTTTTTCAGGAAGGATTCTATTCCCCGATCAAGCATACCGTAGACCCTGCTGAATCCTGACAGATTACCAAAATAGGGATCAGGAACTTCTCGCAGATTTTCACTTCCTGAAAAATCCATAAGCATCACTACTTTTCCGCGATACTCTTCAGGGCACAGATCGGTTAAATACTTGTAGTTCCTGTCATCCATCGCAAGGATATAATCAAAATATCGGAAATCATCCTCTGTAACCTGCCTGGAAGAAGATGACGTGCCTTCCACGGTGTTTTCACGCAATGTCTTCAATGCCCTTGGATCAATTGGAATCCCCTTGGATGTGACATGTGTACCTGCAGAGTCGACCTTAAAATGGCTCGATAATCCAAATGAATCCAACTTATTGTTCAGGATTGCCTCTGCCATGGGTGAACGACATATATTTGCGGTGCATACGGTTAGAACAGCTATTTTATTCATATGATCCAATTATCACTCCGGGATACCGACCTATCGCAATTTTGAACCATCATAAACCAATCCTGGACAATGGAAGTTCTGGATAATCAGGTAAGCCAGCCTCGGCTCTGTTTGCAAAACTGAGATTGAAACCTTCTATATCGATATGCTCTTTTGACACAAAGGTATTTCCATGGAGCACAGGTTTCACATCACTCCCCTTTATATTTATAAAATTATTGGAAAGATTCCTTTCCAGTAATACCAGGTTGTCTTTCAGGACTATGCTGTTATTGGCGTGCTTATAACCTTCAAGGCCAAACCCGATTGCATCCTGATTTACCGAGTTTGGCCCTTGTTGCAATATTGAATTCTCTATAACCAATTGCCCACCGGCACATACATCAATCAAGCGGCTGTCATTACCTGACAATGATGCGATTACAGAGTTTTTTATTACTGTTCTCTCCCCTCTTGTCTTTATTTCATGCCCCTGGTCCAACGATGCAACAAACAGGCTTCTATCAATAATCAGAGTGCCTCCATTCATGTAAACACCATGGGCTCTTCCACTCTTTCCCAGTTGCTCAAAGCGACTGTTCCTGATGACAACTTCACCAGGATGCCTTCCTGACAGCAGCCCACTTTCAGAATGATGGAAATATACATGCACCAGTACCAGGTTCTTCCCCTGATGCCGTATGCATGCCCCATTCTTATCCTTTACTGTTATGAATCTACACTCAATATTTTCTATTCGATTATTATCGCCCTTGTTCAGAATTGCCGCCTTTCCTTTGGCAGCCACACCTTCTATTACAGAACGCCCTATTCCCCTGACAGTAATATTATTGTTCTCTATAACTATTGACTCTTTGTGGATCCCGACTCCAATCTCCAGTGTATCGCCATCATTGAGTGAAGAGACGGCCTCACTGATAGATGGAAATATTCGATCACCGATACGTGCCCGTCCCTGGAAAGATGTTTCATTCTGTAAGAACTCCCAGTTCCCGATTGCACTGGTAACATCCTCCGAAGGATCCTGTGAACCCTTCAGATATTGCTCAGAACCAACTGGATATCCCCTATCGGACAAATACTGCCTGGCCTTGTCAATAACCCGTGAGGCCAGGGTCGGTTGATATATGTACGTAGCAAAAGCCAGCAAATGAACAGCTATTCCGGTAAGTGCGAAATAGTATATAACCGACTTCGTCAGTATGGATCTCAGTGCTTTCATCTAAGTGATCTGACCAACCGGTGTATCATCGATTATAGTCGCTTCATTTTTCCCGGAGTAAAAAACCGGCATGAATTATCATCTCTTAATCATTAGGTCGAAAATGTAGCGTGTCGGTATGGCATAACTGATACCTGATGGCGTTTTGAGCATGGCTTCCTTGGACCCCTTCACAAAGACACTGTTCACAACGCCAATCACTTTACCGCTATCAATCCTGTAGACAGGACTGCCACTGTTTCCAGGATAGGCTATCGCGTCCAATTGATAGACCTCATACGGCGTTTTCAGGCGTTTTATCTGTACAGCAGTAAGTTTGCGTGATGAATTTGCTGGTATGACGATCGGTGTTTTCGCTGCGACAATGGTTTTGTTAGTGACTGGATAGAGGCCAAGTGCCATACCCAGTGGAAATCCGGTAAATGCGACCTCCTCACCTTCAGCTATGGAACCCTGAGTATCAAGCTCAAGGGGATTAAGTGCAGGGCCATCAAACTCGAGAAGCGCCAGGTCATGTTCCGGATCGGCACGGAGCACTCTTGCCTTTCGGGCTATTGCGGACTTCCCCCTTCCTGCAAATATTGCCAGCACTTCCTTTTTCTTATCATTGAATTCTTCTGGAACCACATGATGATTGGTGATCACTTTTCGCCCGTTGCCGATAACGAAGCCCGTTCCATAAAAACGTGCCTTTGGCTTCCGGGCAGCCGAATGCGGTACAGGCATTATCGTTCCAACTGCAACCACCCCACTTCGGATCTGCTGAAGAGTCTTCGGTAAATCTGAAGATTGAACGCTCCCGGAATACAAATTAAAGAGAAGCAGAAAACCCAGTAATCGTGGTATGGAAGGAATCATCCCCTGTTTCCTGAAAAAGTGATCAAGTTGAAACGGAAATAGCCGTTTAAATAGGAATCAGGGTATAATAGCAAACTTCTTATTCTGGTAGAATTTCTAAAATAATCAAAAGGATATGGACTAAATGTCTGAGCTGATTCACCAATTTATTAGCCTTCAGGCAGCGCAGAGACCTGACGCTCCGGCACTACTCTATAAGAACAGTGAATACAGCTATACAGAACTAGCAAACAGAGTCGAGTCTGTTTCAAACGGCCTGCTTAATCTGGGTCTCGGGCCATCTGAACGAGTCGCCATCTATCTACCCAAGGTCCCCGAAGCTGTCTTTGGAATTTTCGGTGCCTCCCATGCCGGAGGGACTTTTGTTCCTGTAAATCCACTCCTGAAACCGAACCAGGTCTCATATATTCTCCGTGATTGTAATGTGCGTGTCCTCATTACCTCTTCAGACCGCATGCAATTACTGAGTGATGTCATTAAAGATTGTCATGACTTGCGTGCAATAGTACTTGTCGATAACAAACTACCATCAGAACACCCTCTTCCCGGTGTAGACCTGGTGTCGTGGGACGAACTCAATAGAACTGGAGTTAATATGGCGGTGCACCGCCGTATTGATACCCACATGACGGCAATACTCTACACATCGGGAAGCACAGGAAAACCCAAGGGAGTCGTCCTTTCCCATCGGAATATGGTGGCTGGTGCCAAAAGTGTGGCTGAATATCTGGGTAATACTGAGCATGATCGTTTGCTTGCCGTTTTGCCGTTCAGCTTCGACTATGGCCTTAGCCAGTTGACAACCGCTTTTTCAGTCGGGGCCTCAGTGGTACTGATGGACTACTTACTACCTCGAGATGTCATAAGAGCAATCTCGAAACACCTCGTCACCGGCCTGGCAGCAGTGCCTCCATTATGGCAACAACTTGCTCAATTGGAGTGGCCTGAGGCCGCCAGTTCATCGTTACGATATATAACGAATTCTGGCGGTGCGATGCCAAAGGCTACCACTCAGCTCCTGAGAAGTGCCCTGCCTACAACCGAAGTATTTCTGATGTATGGACTTACCGAGGCCTTCAGGTCAACGTATCTTCCTCCTGACCAGGTAGAGACGAGACCCGAATCCATGGGAAAAGCCATACCAAATGCAGAAATTCTGGTAGTGAGGGATGACGGAACTGAATGTGCTCCGGGAGAGCCCGGAGAACTGGTCCATCGTGGTGCCCTGGTGGCCATGGGTTACTGGAATGATCCTGAGAAAACTGCAGAGCGCTTCAAGCCCGCACCAAATCAATTATCAGAAATCCCCCTGACAGAGATCGCTGTCTGGTCAGGGGACCGGGTTAAAAAAGATGATGATGGCTATCTCTATTTCATCAGCCGTAAAGATGAAATGATCAAGACGTCAGGCTACAGGGTAAGTCCGACAGAGATTGAAGAGGTTGTCTACTGCTCGAATCTAGTTAGCGAAGTTGCCGCCCTGGGAATAAAGCACCCTGAACTGGGGCAAGCAATTCTCCTTGTCGTATCCGGTAGCGACAAAAAAGAAAAAGACACCATTATCAAATACTGCCAGAAAGAGCTCCCTAATTTCATGATCCCGCAAGAAATAGTCTTTATGGAAAGTCTTCCCCGCAACCAAAATGGAAAGATAGATCGAAAAGGCCTTTCAAATGAATTCAGTGATCTTTTCCAGGAGAGGACTGCGAAATGAAAGAGACACCTCAGCATGAAGAGATGAAACAGTTTCCAGTGTTGGGTAACGAACTGCACGTTGGAAACATTCCACTATCCATACTAAAGGCGCGCGTTGGCCAGACTCCATTCTACGCTTACGACAGAAATGTCATCAGTAATCGTGTTAAACACTTACGCGATACCCTGCCAACCGCTATACACCTCCATTATGCAATCAAGGCGAACTCCATGCCTGCAGTTGTTCAGCACCTGGCAGGATTAACAGATGGGTTGGATGTTGCATCTATTGGAGAGATGAAAGTCGCACTGGATACAGGCATTGAGCCAGAAAAAATCAGTTTTGCCGGACCTGGAAAGAGTAATACCGAACTAACTGCTGCAATAGCGGCCGGTATCATCATCAATATTGAATCAGAGGGAGAGTTACAGCGCATCGTCGAAATTAGCGACTCACTTTCAATAACGCCAAAGTGTTCCATCCGCATTAATCCGGATTTTGAGCTAAAGACTTCAGGCATGAAGATGAGTGGCGGCTCAAAACCCTTTGGCATAGATGCAGAGCGTGTGCCTGAAATTCTGAGTCGCATAAGCGACCTCGATATCGATTTTGTTGGATTCCATATCTTCAGTGGTTCACAAAACCTCAAACCTGAAGCACTCATTGAAGCCCAGACAAAAACATTCGATCTTGCAGTGCGCTTGTCGGATTTATGTCCTACTCCCATCAGGTGGTTGAATATTGGTGGTGGATTCGGAATCCCCTACTTTCCAGGTGAAAAGTCCCTCGATCTGAATCCCGTTGCTGAAAATCTTCAGATCCTGTTAGACAAGAACAGGAAAGACCTTCCAAACGCAGAGATTGTCATTGAACTTGGACGTTACCTGGTTGGTGAGGCTGGAATATACGTTTGCGAGGTTGTAGACAAAAAGATCTCGCGAGATGAATCTTTCGTGATAACCAATGGTGGCCTTCATCATCACTTGGCAGTATCAGGAAATTTTGGACAGGTTATACGGAAAAACTATCCAGTATGCATAGGCAATCATGTTTCCGGTGAAGAGATGGAAACCGTCAACATTGTTGGTCCGCTTTGCACTCCCCTGGATATTCTAGCGAATAAAGTGAGACTGCCGAAAACACAAATTGGAGATTTGGTGGTAATTTATCAATCCGGCGCTTATGGATTAAAGGCAAGCCCGAGAAATTTTCTCAGTCATCCAGACGCTATTGAGGTGCTAGTCTGACTTTATATGGAATTATTTGATTCGGAATAACCGTACCCGCATCAAATCCCGCCTCCTCCCTGGACCTGAAGAACCTGTTATTCTTCTTCAATTCGTTTGATCTTCCATACTGATCAAGCCCGATCTCTTTATCCGATATAATCTGGTTCGAAGAAACGTCGGTAGTCATTGGGGATGCACGGGATGTGAATAATCTCAAGTGAGCATCCTTTTTAGTGTTGGTTACTTTTCGGTCAATTATTATCCAGTTATTCTTTAGCCTTACTTCTGTTACTTTTATCTTTCCTCCGCAATTTCTTGATTCAGTACCAACAGCCATAAGGTCATCGTTATCAGCATTATGTCCATGCTGTAAAACACTCCTTGTGACTGACAGTTCCCCTCCACATGGAAAATCAATGATCCTGGAATGCTCTCCATCAAGGCCAGCCAGAACACTCTGATCAATATCTGTGACTGTCGCCCTGCTTTTTACGATATGTCCTTTTCCGAACGGACTGAGTATGGATGATTGCTTCACTATCAGTGTATCTATTCTTCCAGCATAGATACCATGTGCATACTCCGGCGTGAGTTGTCTGAAGCCGGTATCTTCTATCAGAGTGTTCTCAACTATCAGCTCCCCACCCCTGTTATCGGTAAGAATACCCATCACAGTATTCTTAATATGTGAGTCTCTAACCTTGAGACTGAAATTGATTCCTTCAGCTTTTATACCGGCACAGTTACCAGATCTGCAGCCTGAAACCAGGCCATCCGTACGGAAGTTATCAATCACAACACTGCAATTATTACACTTTACGTTTAGAACACCTTTTTTACCTACAATACCTCTTAAGGACACTCCATCGAGATTCAGATTCATTGATTTTCTTATGAAAAGCCCCTTGTTATATATTCCGGGAGGTATCACTATCGAAGATCCTGGTTTTGCGCTATCTACCAATTTCTGAATATTATTGTTTGAGTACTCGATATAACTTCCATTTTCCGGATGCTTATACACCCAGACTCCTGTTTTATGTGTCGTTAAACCTACAAAGACATCATCCTTCTCAAGATATACCCATTTTCCATAGACTCTTGAATCACCTGTACCGGGTCCTTTACTGCCCCATTCATATGTTTTCCATCCGGAGCCACTATCAGGATCGAATACGGATACTTTGCCTGTTCCATTCCAACTGTATATTTTTCCATCTGATGAGATTGCGAGTGACTTACCATGTGGTATGGCAGATTTTACTTTTCTTAGTCGTTTTCCATTATTGGCATCATACGCAAGCAAGAACCCTTTATGAATTGACCAAACAATTTTTCTTTTGTTGTCGTAGAGCATATTTCCCACACCATAATCTGTTTGGTATGAGAAAAATCTCGAATTATCCTGTTTGCCATTATGAGGATCGAGTAGAACCGTTTTTCTCTTGGATCCTATAATAATACCTGCATTGAGAGTATCAGCACTCAGGGGATAGCCTTCATGAAGGCCCAGTTTCTTCAAATCGCTGTAATCAGAAAGTTTTCTCCAGGACAAGGGAGCCAAACCATTTCTTGTTCGATTTCTATCTGGATTGAACTCATACAACCCCATGGATTCAGCTCTTCGTCCTATCACTTTGTCACTATCTTTGTATTCATCTGACCGATCTTCAATGCAGCTACCATTTGCTGCTTTCATACTGTACAAAAAAATTGTTTGTGACTGGGAACTGTAAACCAAACCATCATATGTATGTGCGCTGGGTGGAACACGTGATGTATCAGGCATCCAGCACAGACGCCTCCAGGGCTTATGTCCCCTTTTATTGTAATCTTTGGAAATAAACAACTTGTCCAGAGGTGAAGGATCCGTGAGACGCGACCACTTCCCATTTAACAGATCATACTCGTATACACCATTACCACCATAATCCCGATGTCCACCCCCCATAAAATATAGCTTGTATCGTTCTTGATCGAACGCTGCACTGTTCCATGCTCGAAGAATTGATGAGGGGCCAGTAATCATTCGCATACGCTGGCTCAACTTTTTTGGCCAAACGGATGAGATAGAGGGTGCTTCACCTTCTGCTCTCATTTCACACCAACCACCACTGACATCATGGAGCTTATTGAGACACTGCTCTAAATTAGAGCCCCTTAATGGGAAGTTTACATGAGTGTCTATAGTTGAGGAAAAGGCTTTCGCACAGAAAACAGAAAGGAAAATGATAACCAGAAGGCGTGGCCAACAGATGGTCATTCTCTCGAAGTTAAATATAGGTGTGTGGGATAGTTGATAAAATATGCGCATATCAATAAACCATACGTTTCAATATTGGCTTATTACTGCAACTCATTTCACTCTTTACTGACATCTTCCCATAGCCCCCTCTTTTCCGTAAGTTGGGGACCATCAATGTCGCCTGGGACGCTCAGTTCCACTATTACAGGACCATCTTTTGTCAGTGCAATATCCCATGCCTGGAGCCTGATTTCCGGCAGCGATCTTGACGCATTTTCACATAGTTCTTTTGTAGCGTTCCAACACGGCAGTGTAAATCCGGTTAAAACTTCACCAGTGTCAGGATGCTTTTCTTTTTCTACAAGTTCCAGACCATTCCGATAATAGAGAGCTAAAACCTTTCCGTTATCCTTATCAATCGGTCCTGAAAGATTCCCACTTTCTCCGTGCTGGATATTGTCGGACATATTGCTACCGACTGCCACTTTCCAGGTAGACCTGATCATCCTGCAAGCAGAGGCGTCTGCATACATCCAGATTCGAAGCGTACAGAGTCTCTTTCCGCACTTGGCCTCAATTTCAGGATGAGGTGTCAGAAACTGCTGAAATATATACTCTTCGTTTTCAACCTTTGAATAAAAACCATCCAGCGTCAGTTCAGTTCCATCTGAAAGAAATAGCGTATCGCTATTTGTATCGTATGCCGTCAGACCCATAACACCCCGTCCATGCCAACCGTGAACTGGCTTACAAAAACATGGGAAGCTTTCACTATTGCTAAAAAACTTAGCCAACCCGGGTTTATCAGAAATGATGTGATGTTGCCCAGTGTATCTTTTACGCTGGGAAAAAACAGCCTTGAGTTCAGGTAAGGGAAAATTCAGGCTGCTGAATATCAGGTATGAAAGAATCTTATCGGTTGATGTGCCATACCAGGTTCTGTTGTTGAAAAGTTCCTGGAATTCGAATCGTTGTCGCCACCCAACAAACTGTCGCTTTTGAATATACGAAAATTTTTTATCGTTATATAAACCGTAAAGATAATATTCCTTTATCCCCAGTTTACCACGGTCAAATCTCAATCTGAGAATATCGTAAAACTGAGATAAAACACCTTTTTGGTCTCTACGAGAAACCACGAATGCATATTTTATTAACGATATCAGTTTTTTCATTACATTCAGGCTCCTTCCCGACCAAGATTACGTAGAAGCAACTATAGATTCACCCGTAATCCTAAGGGCACTTGGCCACCACGCTATATCGCACTGATCCAAGCATTTGACTTGGATTCAACTATGCGCTTCCATTCTTTTCTTGAAAAAGTATGATCAGCACCGGTTACTCTATCGATAGTAAAACGCTCATCCCGCAAAAGTTCACTGAAGCTTTTTGTTTCACTTACTGCGTCATCGAACTCTGCAGCTGTTAGATCACTACCACTCAAGAATAACAAAACTTTGCCTTTGAACAAGGAAAGCCCTGTTTCCATTTTTTTTTCCAATGACATCTGATCAAACTGAGATGATTCATCAGACTTATTCTCACGGGACTTGCTCAACATACTGAGCAATGATTTTAACGAGCTCAGTGCCTTAAACTTCCCGCTGAACAGTTTTCTCCAGAAATTTACATTGAAAATTCTCTTAACGTAATAGTGTTTTATATATGCCTTCGCCTCGGTCTGCTCATTTCTGATCCAAGGATTCAGTAATATCAGCCCTGTCACACGACGGTCAGTATGTGCATAAAAACTTGCTGCTGTAGCCGCATCACAAAGCCCCCAGATAATAACCTCACTAACTGACGGACTTACATTCTGGAAAGAATCAACGGCACATTTAATATCTTCCGCAATATCTTCAAATCCAATATGAGAACCTGTGCTATCACCCATACCCCTGTAATCGAAACGTAAAACCGGGATTCCTGATGCTGCCAGTACTCTCGAGAGTTGTACAAATTGCCTGTGGCTACCAACCCTGTATTGTGGTCCGCCAACGACTAATAGCACCCCCTTTTTACTCTCTGAACCTGATGCGTGGTATATAGCTGACAGCGATTCATTCTTACATGAAATCTGTATCGGTTGCTCAGAATCTGAGCTGTCCTGCTCATGTTCATCTGAATAATTCAGGCTAAATTCACCGTAAGAAAGACTGTCTTTGAGTGATACCAAAGAACTGTCAATAAGTTCTGGAATCTCTGTGATTTCCTGGCTTTGCCAAAACTGATCACCTACGATCGGTTCGACTCGCAAATCGATTCCACTTGATTCCCAACGATCAATTATCTTACGGGTTGGTAGCGGTAGTGGTTTGTCAATATTGCTTGTGATCTCAAACCAGCGAACAACAGATTGGCGTGGCAACTCAGATTCAAGCATATTCAACGAATCTATTGATCCGACAAGGTCTCGTGATACTGTATATCCAGCAACTTCCAACTCTCCCTCATCGAATAATTTATCCCGCAATTCATTAACAGTTTCCTTCTTTCCAGACATCATTGTTGCAGCCATGCGAAGCCTGAGAAACTGGGTCATCGACAGGTTCCCGTTTATAACAGGCTGCCAGAAAAGAAATGAATTGGGATAATGCTGATATCTTGAGGCAACGTCCAAAGCCAGAAGACATCCCAGCCTGATACCCCAGAAGTGCAATTTTTTACATCCCTTTTCTCCTATCCACTCGATTATTTTATGTAAATCAGAAATCCACAACTCCCAGCGCGAATCAGAAAAATCACCTTCACTGTCACCTGTTCCATACAAATCAGGTACAGCAACAGCAAATCCAGACTCTGATAATTTTCTGGAAAAGTTGCTCATCATTTTCCGGGACTTGTTCATCTCCTCGGAGAATGGAGGAAAACAAATAATCCAGTCACCTGAATGATTCTCAGGAACATACAGTGACAAATACAAACGGCCACGTGTACCGTTGATAAACTGGGCTTTCATTTCAGATCAATAGCTTCATACTTTTTGACTGATGAATTCATATAAACTACCAACAGTTTCAAAAAGCTCTGCAGATACCTCGTCATCATCGATCACTATCCCGAAATTATCTTCAATCGCAGTGATAATAGAAACAACTGCCATGGAATCGAATTCAGGAACACTCCCAAGAAGCTGTGTTTGTTCATCGAACGAATCGATTCTGTCACTTATTTGTAGAACGCCACCAATTATTTCTTTCAGTTCATCTATGGTAATCATAGTCTATGTAATCCACTCATTATTTTCATACATTTATATCTATACTCAAAAGTATCGGGCTTATGGTCACTCAATCGGCTCAATACCACTGCCTGTCTACTTACTGAGCAGTCTTTTAAGTCCAGGCAATGGATAGTTCTTGGAATACGCTTTATCAGCATATTTTTTTGCGGACTCAAGGTCTCCTTTCTTGTGGAATAGCAAACCCATATTGTAATCAAGTTCAGGGCTTTCAGTATCTCTGTCGAGATGCAATTTCTCAGAAAATTTATATGCACTTTCAGCTGCAGCATAGTTTCCTTTCTTATATTGGAAAATTCCGTGCAACATGTGAACTGTTGGATTATCTGAATCGAAGTCAATCGCCCGCTTAAACCAACACTCTGCATTCCTCTGTCTTGCACTGTACTTTCGAACGCTTTTAACCGGGTTATAAAGCATTTTCCCGTTCGTTTTCTTGTACAGCCTTATCATTGTAAATAGTGCCTGTGGGTGATTAGGTATCACTTCTAAAGTATAAGAAAGATCACCCAACGGCTCGACAGAAGTGTTTCCAGAAACCAGACTACGAACTTTAGGTGTAAAGTGAGCGGATTCAACCACATGAATACGGCTCTTGAATCTGGAACCCGGCATTGATGCTTTTGTCCAGTTGAATGGGTCTGTATAACTCCATGGCCCCACTCTCCCAGGAGTGTTAAAAACATCTCCGCAGTCTTGCGCACTGGCATAGGCTGAGCTAAAAAACAATGCCATCGTCAATAGACTCTTGAACAAATATCTCTTTTTCATTTTGTTCACTCTCAACTAAATATTGCTATTCAGAATCACGCTTTTTCAGGTACAAATTTCATCTTGATTTTATTCAAAATAATTCGCTCTACACCATCGTTCCGGCCTGATACAACCCACAAGAAATATAGAACTGAGAAGTAACTGACAACTCCTACAATAATATCCATGGATAATCTCAGCACTGGAAAAGTGATACTGTGCATGTGAAACCACCTTACCAGGAAAAGCATGGCGAGACCTGCGAATGCTGGTCGCCAGATCATACTGACAACATCCATGAACCTTACAGGAGATATCAGGGTCACCAGGTAAATCATCAGCGGAAGAAAGAGAAGTGCTATCAACATTCTGGCCATTGCAATGTCATCCAGCCCGGAAGAAGATGCCACAAAGTACAAAACCGGTACTAGAATAATTAATTGGAGCCAGGACTCAACAGCAGAAAGTTTCGCGTGCCCCGCTGCAAGAAGCACAACCTCAAGACTCAAAGCAATACCTGATACCGCACCAAAAACTGCAAGCCATTCGATTACAGGTACCGCTGACATCCATTTACTACCAAGCACAACGCTTGTGAAATCACTTGCTACTGCCATCATGCCAAAACCGGTTGATGCACATATCAATGAAAGTACTCCAACCATATTCTTAACAGTTGACCTGTAGAGTTTCTCGTCACCAGATATTTTCGCGAAATTTGGAAACAAGGCCCTTCTTATAGGCATCACAAACTCTTGAGAGAAGAGCATTCCTATTTCAGATCCGACATGATAAATACCCATCGTATTTGTACCAAATGCATTTCCAATAATTATTGCATCAGTTTTCCTATTCAGATAAACCCCAATTCTTGACAATAGCAACCAGAACGAAAAAGACCAGATATCCCTTAACTTCTCGAAAGAGATACGTGGGCGATACGGATGCATTAGATAGCTTAAAACAACTCTCAATACGGCTGATACAATCAAGGCGATTACAATCGCCCAATAGTTACCCAGAATAAGTGCACCACAGATTACAACTGCAAATGTGATGAATTTTTTATAGATTTCGAATCGGAATTCAAGGGCGAAGTTTAGTTCCTTTCTGAATGCAACTGTTCCGATATTCGCAAAGCCATTGATAAATGCCTTCAAGGAAAGCGCCTGGACTACCAGAACAAGTTGAGGCTCGTTGAAGTAGCTTTCAGTATATGGCGCTGCTATAAGAAGCATTGCAGCCAAGGCTATTCCTTGCAGTATCTGTATTGTCCAGGCTGTATCATAGTGTGCACGGATGGCATCAGTTCGACGTATCAGAGCAAGGTCAACACCAACCATGGTTATTGACTCCAACAGCGCAGTCACGATCATTGCCATGGCAATCATGCCAAAGTCGAAGGGGTCAAGAAGCCGTGCGAGTATTATTGTACTTACCAAGCCTATAAGACGCATACCCCAGCGCATGGCGATCATCCATATCGATCCCTGCACGAAGTTTTTTTCTACTGTTGAAGACAAAGTATCAAAGCCCCAGATATCTATTCAGTATGATCAAGAAGCATCGGGCTCGGGAAGCACGCTGTAAATTGCATCTAAATACTTATGCTCAATATCAAATTTTCTTACGATTTCCCTTTTATTTGAGTCATACACAACCATACACGCTGTTTTCCCAAGCACCTCATCGACCTTATTGCCAAGCCATGCAAGTTTCTTGGTCTGACGGGTTTTTCGAATCGATGAAAAACCCAGGTATATGAACCCATCAGCATCTATGTGCATTCCCCTGCACCAACCCATCCTGTTTAGATTATTTTCTTTGCAGATATCTATCGTCTCCTCAACAGCATATGACTTCGGATCTGCTATTACGATACACCCATCGACCGAAGTAAAATAAACCTTGTCCTTCCATACGATGCCGTCATGAACACTGATGGTCTTGTTATCTCCCGAGATATTAATTCTTTTACTGTTATCATAAAGACAAACAGCGTCTTCCTGCTTACAGCGTGTCACCCAATAATCACCATCATACTTGAACACATAATTAGGATGACAATCGTGCGGCCTTGTACTGTGCACTTTTCTATAATCAACCTCTGGTGAGAAGCGATGCCAAAGCGGTTTTTCTTCTGCATTGATCAACTCGATTATTTTTCCTGTCTGAGGTTCTGCTACTACAACTGTATCCAATCCAGTAGAGGTGATCCACAGAAGGTCGTCAATGTACGTCACCGAATGGATATTATTAAAGGAGCTGTGTGAAATAACCCGCTTCTCCTCAAGCGAAGGATACGAGTAATTAATTATTTCAGTATCCGTCGATAACCACAGATCATCTGCATGTACACAGCCGGCTGTGAATTGGAGATTTGGATGCTCATCAGGATAGTTCTGATTCCCTTTGTTTTTTTCTATCAAGAGCTCCACATCACCGGTATTCAGATTTAGTCTTAGCAGATTTGCTGATTCGTACTGGCGTCCATCTCCAAGGTCGAACCCACCTGGCCTGATTCTTCCACCAGTAATTAAAACCGTGTTCAGCATTTTATAGTCCTTTGCTTTTTTACTTCTCGTTATTAGATGAAGTGTTGGCGATTAAAGTTTTCTACACCTAGCATTCAATGAATAGCATACTCAATAAATAACTTTTCACATTAAACACTCACTTCTTTCAATGTGCGTAATTTTTCAACCTAATATCTCTTAACCCGATATCTGAAATTTCTTTACTTTCATCAGAAGCTGTTTTATCCACGCTCCTCCAGAATGCCTAAGTATAAGAAGAATACCCCAAAAGGATCTTGGATTGATCGCCATGAGACCAATACGCTCCCGCCTATGGCTCATCCATTGAGATTTATACTCGTCATCACCAGTCAGGTAATCGACCTCCGCAACCTTATCGACATCTAAAACGTACTCCATCAAATATGCCGATAATATCGTTCCGGCTGATAAACGCTGGTAGTCTTCATCGTATGCCAGCTTGTATATTGAGGCTGTTTTTCCTGATACTATCCAAAGCTGCGCTGCTATAGGCTTATCTTCCAGCCAAGCGATTCCGAGCCTTAACCAGCCTCGTTCAGAGCATAGCCTGGCAAGTCCATCGATAAATTTTGGATATGGTTCCGGACGCTTCCAACTTCTCTCATAGACATTGTTAAAAGCGGATACTGCATACTCAACCTCTGATAAATCAGTGTAGATTTCGAGTCTCGATCCGGGCAATCGATCAAACTGGCGCCGTTTACGTTGGAGAGTATTTTTCAGTTGAGAGGGTCGCTCAGATATATACTGATCGAATGTCATTCCTTTACACGGAAGGTACCAATTTCCAAAACTACGATACTTTTGAAGCACCCATCCAAACTTTGAAAAATTTTTTTCAAGAAGCTGAAACGTCTCTTTTTCAGGAGCTAGAGGATAGATATTTACCATATCCCAAAGCATCTTCTCAGCTGCTATATTCTTCACGAGGATATTTATACCCTGAACAAGATTATTCTTGTCTGAATAAACAGGACCATATAGAGAGGTGTAGTAATTTGAAAGTGCATTTAGAACCCTGACACCTTTCTTCTTCTCAGAGTAAAAGGGTAACGCTATGAATTGACTTTCTTCTTTTCCTGTAGAGGTTTTATTAAAATAAATTCTCAGATTTTGCTTTTCATCAAGAATCGTATCAGCCAGGTGCTTATACCAGGTTATTCCCTGAAAAAAGCTTTCATGTTCTGATACACACTCATTAGACGCCAAGTTTTCTAATAGACACTCAAAATCATTACATAATCTTACCTCTGCATCTTCTGCCAGGACAGGTATATTCCAGGCAGCTGAGATACGCCGTCTTATTGATACTATTTTTTTTACGCTGTGGATTAGACGATATGACCAATGTCCTGAAAAGTGCGTGACATGAGTTACACTTCTTTCTCCTGTTGCCCACTTCTTCTGATCGTTGGTAGCATTCGTGTAAAACTCGATATATTTCCCATGATCTGTTTCAAATAGCCGCTCGACAACCTTATATAAGAGGATTCTGCCCGGAGCCATTCGTGAGTACTCTTCATCATATGTTGTTTTAAGCATGATGATATACTGGCCACTCTTTATCGCCAGTCTTGATGCAATTACCCTGTTATCTGCAAGCAGTTCGTATACGTTTGCTTGACCCTCCCGCGCAAAGGCTTTCAATACATCGATATAGAATGAGAGCTGTTTGTTTTCGCTACTGATTGCTGTTCCTATTTCTCCCTTCCAGCCTCTCCCTTCTATTAATGAATACCTTCTCACTGCTTCATCAATATCAGTTTCTTCAGATATTTCCCGGAACTCTACATGCTTGTATTCACTCTCAAAGCGCCTGATATAACGTTTGACGTTCTGGCGTAACTTTGTCGGCCTGCCCGACCAGTAGGACTCAAAATCATTTGAAAGATGTATGTTGATCGTATCGAGATGAGGAATTGCCTCTGATTCGTCACTCTTTGCAGCCACTTCTGTGAACGCAGGGTCTTGGCCTAACAGGTCCAATGCCAATGTCCCAAAAGGGGAAATTCTCATTAGCCTCGAAATCTCATTACGACTTTTAATTAGCGAAGAGGAGATTTGTGCCTGGCTGGGCATGAAAGACTCAAGCATTCCAGGTTGCTTGTTTTTTACCAGCACAGCCGTACTAAATTCCTGGCCTTCCTCAATTGCCAGAAGCCTTTCTGTGCCATCTCCAAAATACTTCAGTAACGGTAAAACAAACCGGGTATCCAGCAGTGGATGTTGACCAAACTCTTCACGGTTTCTTGCCTGCCATTGCTCGGAATAACAGGTCAAACCATCGATTGCAGGCAGATTTACTTTTGCCATGCCTGTCTTCCAAAAAGAAAAAGCAAGATTCTTTTTTCTAAATTCATTATTGTTCTATCTGTTCAATGAAAAGCAATAATCTAGGCTAGAATTTCTTTCAGCTTGCAGGCAATCCAGTTCAATCCTTCCGGGGTAATGGAATGATGACATGGAATTTGGATCAATCGTTTTCGATATTCCTCTGACACCTCACAGTCTGTCACGGCCAACTCTTCCCATCTAAGAATCGGCAATTCAGCCATCTTGAGTTTTGGAAAATCTCTTTCCGGGTCATCCAATAGCATTGGAAATACATATGGGATCACTTGATCCGGCAAATCTGAATACAATTGCCGTGCCCTTAGATCTTTTGTTTCGTTAAGAAAGTATTTGAAATTTGCTCTTCGTCGAGAGCTTATACAATCATTGTCAGAAAAATGGATCTGATACCTTGATATTAAACTGATACCCCATTTCCAATCCTTACTGCTTATCCAGTCTGTTGGCTTATCTCTGACCACCGACCCAGGAGCCTGTCCTTTTATCTGTCGATTTGAAACAGATTTGTTGGGATATGCGCTTTTCAATTTGGCAATAGCTTTGATGATAGCGCCTATATAACCACCCTGGCCGAAAACATTGGCACGCGAGTACAGCATATAAAGGCTCTTCAATTCCTGCAGAACGCTCCTTCGACTAACATGCAGTGAAAGATCACTTCCTGTTGAAACCAGCACTCCACCATCCTCTCCAGGGAAGAACTTCCTCGTACTTCCTATCAGTACATGGCCCAGTTTACCTATGTGTGACCAGCCTCCATCTCCGAAGAAAAAACTGTGCGCACAATCCTCGATCACCTGAATATTGTTTTTTCTGCACATCTGGGCCAATAGACCGTCTGTCTTTTGGGGAAATCCGAAGTAGTGCACAAGTATCAACGCCTGACAGCTGTCTATTTTCAGCGAGAGATCATCCAGATCCGGCTCAAGCGTTGGTAGGATTCGATAAAATACAGGCTCCAACCCCCGCTCCACGAGTGCTGACAACATACTGGCACAATGATACGAAGGAACCAGTATCCTATCCCCTGCAGTCAGTCCAATGATTTCAATTGCATGGTAGATCGCCCCTCTTCCACTTGCTGTGTATCGCCATCTGCCATTATCACGTATATCCATTAAATCGGTAACGTTATCTTCTTCGGTTGGCTGGCAGCTACCAGGCAAAGGCATCAGGGGGATGCGCGATTTAGGAAACATCGCGACATCTGAGTTCATTGGATGAAATCTGATCATTCACTAAAGACCATGGATAGTGTGCCTAGAAAGAATATATCGGTGGGTATCTCAAAATGTTAAACAGAAATAAGCCATTTGGTCTTTATACTGATAAATTAATAGTTTACCTCAGTTTTCTAGAAAAGTAGTTAATCAACTGATCACCAATCCATATTAAGTATTTTTATTCTTATTGCAGTAGCGAAGGGTTTATTATCTATGTGATTGGCAGGCCATTATCATGTTATGGAGATGAAGAACATACAAAAAAAACCCCCGCTTATGCGGGGGTTGGATTGGGTTGTCTGCGTGTGCAGACTGTAACCAAGCTCTTAGGCTTTGTTACGACGGCGTCCAAGGAAACCCATACCGAGAAGACCGATACCGAACAGTGCAAGTACTGAAGGCTCGGGGATTCTGGTGAACACTCTCGCCATCGTGTGTACAGTGGTGGCACCCTCTTCACCGGTGTAGATCTGATAGTAGCCATCCTCATCGGGGCCGATGATGATGTCATCTGGGTTTGTACCCGGGTCGAATGCGAACTCTACAAAGTAGTTGCGCACAAACCCATCAGTAGTCAGGTCCTGGTAGAACAGGAAGGTTCCGCTCAATCCCTGGGAGCTGAAGATATCATCACATGCGGTATTGTTAGGTGTAGGATCCACGCATCTGTCGACAGAGATTGCATTCCGAGTCTCGTCCAGGGTTACAGCATTCGGAGAACCAGCCTCCTGAACCAGGTAGTCTGCGGTATTCGTGAACTCAAAACCACCGAAAAGCAGAGCAGACCACGGGGCAAGGGTACTGTTGGAGCTGCCACCCTGAAGCACGTAGTTGTTGTGAGTGAAATCGTTGATTCTCACCCAGTCACCATCGGTCACGAGAGCTTCGATCCCCTCATCATCAGAGTCTTTGTTGGTAATGATGATGTTACTCTGGTTGGATGATGAGGGAATACCCCAGGCCATTGCTTCGTATACATCCATACCGATGATGGTATTTTCGACAGCGCTGCTGAGCTGTGCATAGCCAGGCGCTCTGGCCTGCCCCTCAGGAGCATAGGGATATGCAGGAGTATTAGCGTTGGCAAGCAGGGCATCAGTTCCAGTATATGGAGTTACAGGAAAAGGATCAGGATCCACCAGCGCATTGATGGTTTGCGCCGTACCCAGATTCATAAAGCCAGTGCTTGTTTCCCAATCCCAGCTTGAAATGTACGCATTGGCAGAAAGAGAAGCTGCACCTAATGCCGTTGCGAGTACTATTTTTGTGAGTTTCATCGCTATCTCCGAAATATGATGTCTTATGCGACTGTTAAATCCATGTCTTCGGAGAAATAAAAAGCATGATTGGTGCCAACTATATTATTTCTTTTATTTTCAAGAATTTATCGTTTTTCTGTTGATATGCAGTTTTCGAAATTGTAAAAAATTCTGACACTGAATGGATTCGAGGTAGCAAAGGCAGGAGCACAACAGGAAGCTGAATTAATTTCTCTCGATTTTGACCTGCCCTCTCATTATATATACTGAACTGCTCGCTAGTTGCCGAGCTGCATGTCACACCCTTCCATGGGATAATTTTTCCCCTGACAGCACTGCCGATGAAAATCGATAAATTATGTCACTGTGTCCTGAGCTGACTCGCCTCTCTTTTCAGCTCATCACTCACATCCTGCCCCATGAGCCATTCAAGTTCATTGTTTGCATCTTCTTGACGATCCAGTGCCAGAAAAATTTTAGCCAGGGTGAGTCTGACAGGGGGATAATTTCTACTCATCTCCTTACCCCTGAGGGCAGTATCGAGCGCCTCATTACTCAAACCATTAGCCAGTTGGACATTAGCCAAAGTGTCAAGAACTGAAACCGTTTCTGGTGCATATAGAACAGCACGCTGGGAGAAGTCCAGGGCTTTGACGGGATCTTCGTCCTTTAATTCCCAGGCGAGTCCATTCAAGGCATAGCTGTTATTGGGGTCCTGTACCAGGATTGTGCGCAGTGTTTCCTGAAATTCTGTCGTTTTGTCCAACCCATGCTGTATGTTTGCCAACTCGATCAAGAGAACTATATTCCCAGGGCTCTTTGTACTCCATTCCTTTGCCAGATTTTCTGCGGCTACTTTATCCCCTGAAGCAGATACAGCCCTGATCAGAAAGAGTGCATCACTATCGCTGGGCGCAGTATCAAGCAACTTACGCCCCATCAAAACGGCTTTATCAAATTCTTCAGAAGCAAATGCTACTCGGGCATCTATGGCTAGTCTCAAAGGATTCGACTCATCCAGATTGAGAGAATCAGCAACCTTTTTTGCTTCCGTAATTCTCCCCGTCTGCACAAGCAGTTTTGTTTTCTCTTTTCTCAGAAATTCACTATCGGGTGTGACTTCCAATAAAAGATTCAATTCGTTTTCATACTCATCCAAACGACCTTGTCGAGCATACGCCTGGAGCAACAGAAGCCTCGCTTGAATCAGTTTTGGATTAATCTTCTTCAGTTGTTCCAGAATACTTACAGTCGAGTCGTAACGATTATTTGCGAATAAAACCCTGGCCATCAGCAGTTTGACATCTGCTTTATGTTTCCCGGCATCACCCATGGGAGTGATAACTTCCAATGCCTGGGAGTGCTTCGAACTCTTCAAATAAAGTTCAGCAAGCATAGCCCTGATTTTTGTGTGATTCGGGGATATTTGCAAAGCTTCATCCAGATATACTGCAGCCCTATCATTCTGATTATCTGCAATGGCAATATTTGCCAACATCAGCTTTGTATCCGGACTTCCTCCGAACTTGCCTTCAAACTGTTCGACCACATCAGAAGCTTCTGCTTTTCTGTTTTGAGCCAGCATAAGACGTGCAAGGTTCAAGGCCGCCCCAGAGCTTCCATCACCATCCAAATCTACCGCTTTCCTTAGAGCCTGTTCTGATTCTGTGGTCTTATCTACTGCTAAAAGTACCAGGCCAAGTAGATTTTGAGCTGAGGCCAAATTCGGATTATCAGCAACCCACTCCCTGGCTGTTTCTATTGCCTGCTCTCCTATACCGGCAAGGACTTGGGCCTGGGCCAATCGGGTGATTACCTGGTTATTTGTCGAATCCTCTTTCTTTAACAGTGTAAATGTATCAATTGCCTGTGGCGCCCTGCCCGCAGACATTTGTGCCACACCCAGCCTGATCATATGCTCTCGGGTATCTTGCTTCTGTTCAGTCAATGCCTGAAGGATACGAGTAGCGTTATCAAAGTCACCTTGCTTTAAGTAGTTCATGTAAAGCATATTGGCAACGCCTGGGGCTTGTGGTCGCCTTTTATAAATGGGAAGCAACAACTTCTCTACAGTACTATAATCCTGGCTGGCCATTTTAATGCTCGCCAGAAGCACCCGACCAGGAATGAATCCTGGAGCCTTAGCTACAACGCGCTCAGCAAAATCGACTGCAAGAGAACTGTCAGTATTCCTGTAGCTTACTGCCAGGAAATACTGACTCATTAAATGATTTGGCTCGTATTCAAGTGCTTTATCAAAGAATGTACGTGCAGTTTCTGGGTCGCCTCTTCGAAGTGCAAGTACGCCATCAATATACTCGACTGTTGACGCACTTATTCCGGCATCCCTGATTTTCTTGATTGCCTGTTCAGCGAGTTCATACTTTTTAATGACAAGGTACAGATGTGCCTGCTTGATATGGGGGGTGCCGACATAGTGACTGTCGCTGACAGATTTCGAATAGGCATCATCCGCTAATTCCCATTTTCGGTGCTTATAATATATGTCACCTAGGAGTTGCGTACCTCTAACAAAGGTAGGATCAATTTCCAAAGCCTTGTTGATATTTCCAAGAGCCTCTTCCAGTTTTCCTTCCCTTACATTCAACGAGGCACTAGCATACAAAGAAAGTAGTTGATCCCCTGCCAGTGAAATAGAACTTGAAACCTCCCTGAGAGCATCATTTTTTTTCCCTTTAGATAGATATGCAAGTGATTTTATCGCATGAATATCTGCCCTTGTTGATGCAAGCAAATCGTTTTCAACAACAAACTCCAATACCTCCTCAAACTCACCTGCATAATAGAGAGCTTCAACTATACGCGGGAGCACCGCATTTTCGTCTACACCATTTTTTTTTGCTTTCAGATAAGCAGCACGGGCAGAGGCAAAGTCGCCCAAAATCAGGTATTCCTCGCCAAGCAACCAGCGTGCTCTCGTATTATCAGGTTCAAGTTCCAGGGCATTCTTCAAATCAATCACTGCAGAGACATGCTCTTCCTGATTGATCTTCTGCTCTGCAGATAAAATATACTCTTCCGCTGATTCGAATTTGTTCAGATCACATCCTGATATCAGCAATGTGATCGATATAAAGAGGATAGCGACTGGACGTGATATTGATCTAACAAACATAGGTGACAGTCTCATCGAAGATCTTCCTTGTTCCCTGCAATGTGTGCCAACAAAAGAATAAACTAAGGCAATGGGATATACCAAAAATGGCTTTCATCATATATACAAATTATGACAACTGGTAATGTATTTTATCGGCATGGTATTTTATTTCCTGCAGGCGTCAATGAAAGAGCCTACTTTGAACTAATTAACGCAAATTGTAGTGGCATAGTTAATTTGGCCACCTGAACCTGGGTGATATGATGTCCCAGGAGTGGAACAGGTGGCAAGATGAGTAAGAGAAACAGAAACTACAGCCCGGAATTTCGACTGGAAGCCGCGCAGCTAGTTGTAGACCAGGGCTATACCCTCCAGGCGGCGGCTGATTCGATGGGTGTGAGCAAAGGCTCCATGGAGAACTGGGTTCGACAGTTGCGAGAGGAGCGCCAAGGCAAGACGCCTAAGGGCACGGCACTGACGCCCGATCAGCGACGTATTCAGGAACTGGAGAAACGCTTACGCCAGGTCGAGACGGAGAAAGAAATCCTAAAAAAGGCTACCGCGCTCTTGATGTCCGACTCGCTGAACAATTCCAGATAGTCAGACGACTGCATCGAGAGCGCTACCCGGTCAAGCAGTTGTGCCAGGTATTTGATATCCATCGCAGCAGCTACCGGGCATGGTTATCCCGGCCAAAACAGATATCGGCACTGGAGAGGCAACTCAGGGCAGAGATCAAGACCGTCCATGCGCTTAGTAATGGTTCTGCAGGAGCCAGGGCAATTGCCCGGATGGTCACTGACCGGGGGATCCCGCTGAGTCGATATCGCGCGGGGCGGAGGATGAAGGCACTGGGTCTTGTCAGTACCCAGCAACCGAAACATCGCTACAGGAAGGCCGAGCAGCCGTATCTTGGCATTCCGAATCGGCTGGATCGACAGTTTGATGTCGATGCACCCAACAAGGTCTGGACAGGTGACATCACCTATGTCTGGACCGGTAAACGCTGGTCGTACCTGGCAGTGGTGCTGGATCTGTACGCACGACGCCCGATTGGCTGGGCACTATCGCTGAACGCGGATAGTGCGCTGACGAGAAAGGCATTGATGATGGCCTATGAATCACGGGGCGAGCCGGAGGGCGTGATGTTCCACTCTGATCAGGGCTGTCAGTACACGGCTCTGGCGTTTCGACAACAGCTATGGCGTTATCAGATGAGCCAAAGTATGAGTCGTCGGGGAAACTGCTGGGACAATGCACCGATGGAGCGATTCTTCCGCAGTCTAAAAACCGAATGGGTGCCGGAGGTCGGTTACAGCTCATTCGAACAAGCGAAGCGCCATATCATGGCGTATGTAATCGGGTATTACAGTCGGCTCAGGCCGCACAGTCACAATGGTGGAATGCCACCGATTGTGGCCGAACAGCATTACTGGAATACCTATAAATCCGTGGCCAAAATGACTTGACCACTACAAATACCCTACAAACGGGTTGAGATGTGTAATCTGAATATCACATATGTAGTAAGAGTTTTATTAATACTGCTTTAATTGAAATAATTTGCGATAAGACGCGCCATAAACTTTCCAGGTGTTCGATCCCATGGAGTAAAACGCTTCAATTGATACAAGTCCGTATCAATATCCGAAACTCCCTTAGCGGTTGAAACGGCCAGTTTGAAACCCGCACCTTTAACTAAGTTTACGTGTTCATCACTGTAATCAGTGCCAGGACGTCCATTAGGATATGCAAACAGATCTATCTCTTTGCCAAGTATCGATTCTAATGCTCTCTTCCCCTGGATAATCTCATCTCTGGCTGTATCGGCCTCGAGCATTGAGAGAATTGGGTGTGAGACTGTGTGCCCACCAACAGTCATTCCCGAATCTGATAACTGCTTGAGTTGAGAACTGGTCATCATCAAGTCATCAGGCAAACTGGAACGTGCATGCCTTGATATTGATTCAACAACTTCCAATCTCTTCTCATATGGCATGTGTTTAACATCATCAATAATTTGCTGAAAACATAGCCGCCTGTCTGTTATGGAAGAAATATTGAAAATTCCCAATCCATGACTGGACAGATCAAAAATACCATCAGGGAGGGTTCGCACAGTTTCAATGATGGAGTCATTCCACATCCTTCCACCATTCAGATACCCACTTGAAACAAAAAATGTTGCGGTCAAATCATATTTCTGCAAAACCGGCAATGCGACTTCGTAATTGTCTGCATATCCATCATCAAATGTAATAGCCAGACTTCTGGGAGGAAGAGAACCTGATTTCATCAGGCTGACGGCATCTGCAAGGTCAAGTACATTAAATGCACCGGATATAACTCTCATCTGCCAATCGAAAACTTGCCTGTCTATTGCATTACGAACTAATGGATCGTTCGTTTCATGTACCCTGTGGTATATGAGAATCGACAACCTTTTTCTGCTTACCAATGTCAACGGTATTTTAAGCAACGGTAATATTAATGGATTCCCCTTATTGGTAGAACTCTCAGACATATCTATTTCTCTAATTCTACAGGCAGCATCTCTAATCCAGAGTATATTTAGGGCAAGTGAAATGCTTACTAACGAATTAACTATTACTCACTGTTCATAATGAATGTAAGCTATCTATACTCATATCTGGCCCTTAATGGCCTATGCGCACTCTTGTGATCAGCGTTGTTTTCAGATCTGGCCCTTAATGGCCTATGCGCATTCTTGTGATCAGCGTTGTTTTCAGATGCGTACTCTGCATGTTCATAACGTTTTATATAAAGAGATGTAACAACTGAAAGAGCAAAGATATGGTACGGGAGGTCCCAATATGCCAGCCCAAGGAAAGCACCACCACTACAATATGCAACCAGGCTAACCTGTAGCATTTTGCTCAGATCACCACACCATGATAAGGAAGAGTTTGATTTTCTTATATTCTGGCTACAAGTACGCCAAATTGTAAAAAGGAAAATCAGAAAAATCACCAGGCCTATATACCCTTGTTCACCAAGTACTTCAAAATAAATACTGTGTGAGTCATGTATATCAGTCGGGTTGGGCGCATAAAGTAGAAAAGTTTCACTTCCCCAATGGTTAAAACCACCAGAAGTGATCCGGTCGGATGCGATATTGATCGCCACATGCCATGCATTGATACGACCCATTGCCGAGCCGTCCTGCTCATAGGTCTGAATCGTCTCCATCCTTTCGTACCAATGATCAGGTATGAATGGAACAAAAGACAAAAGAACGACAAAGCCAATAATTGCAAGAGGGAGCTTCTTACTGCTTTTTGACCACAAAAACAGTATTGTCACTCCAAGAGCCAGGAAAGCACCCCTGGAATAGCTTGTTACTACAGAAATTACACATAACAGCATTGCAGCTGCAGTAGCATACTTAATCGCCTTGTGACTGGCATACTGATAGAGAAAGTAAAACAACGGTAGCACCATAAGCAAAGCAAGCGCTATTTCATTATTACCTTCGATGAAAGATTGTACTGGCCCCCATACCCTATGCTGGCCACCTGTCAGGATAGAGAACATACCTCCTTTTATCCCATAGAAACCAATTGATAAAGCTATCACCCAAACAGCGGCTTTAATGTGATTCTCAGATCTGATAATCATGAGAAAAAGGAGTGTTGATAGCAGTATTTTTGTATATCTAATGTACTCTTCTAATGCGGCTTCCTGGTTTATCGCATAGATTGTGCAAATACCACACCACACCCAGAAAAGAGCCAAAATCAGAAAAGCCTGAGGAATGGCCGGCTTTTCCTTATCTTTCATCATCAGATAGCCAATCACTGTAACAACAAATGCAAAAGCAGCGATGGGCATTGAGTAGACAATTCCCCATGGAACGAGGCGATGCGGATTCATGTATCCTACCCACATGAGGAGATATACTCCATAGTGTGGGTATTTAAGAGCTCGTAGTCCGACAAAGGCAACTACAGCAAGTATCGCTAAACTTCGTATATCCATGAATCCTGTTACTTTTCCATCTTTTGTATAAAATCAAATATTAATAAAATTTCTTACCGCATCTTGATCGCACATGGTATTTCTCTATGCTTACTTTCTGATAATGCGTTAATACTCGCCAGGTTTTAAAGTATCAGTATTTACAACTCTTTATCACTAATCCAATATTCAAACATCATGAGAATCCACACAAGTTCGCCATAATACTTCGCATGAATATGCTGATGCATACTTATGGTTTCATCTATGAACTCTTCCTTGAATATTCCTCTCTTCTTCAAAGACTGAAGAGCAGAATATGACATATCCTTAAGACCATCGTGCTCAGCTGTCCATATACCGAAGGGAAGCCCAAATCCATGCTTTGACTTGTTTATAATCTGATCAGGAAGAAACTCTTTGAACGCCCCTTTAAAAAAACCTCTTAAACCTCCGTCCAGTTTCAAACTGGTTGGAATCTTACATGAAAACTCAACAAGATCATCATCGAGCATTGGGTACTCAACATTCACTCCTGAAAGTTCACACATTCTATTTACTTTGACTAAATCATTATCATGCAGTGTTCTTTTCCAATCCAGCCACAGCATTCTGTTTAGTGATGTAGCTGAAGGCAAGCTGTTGTACACACTTTTCAAATCATGGATGGGCTTTTCAACATCAATATCTGAAAGATAATCAGGACTGAAGATTTCTTCCGCATTATGCCTGGTAAGAAAATTATAGGTTTCCAATCTATCCGGGAGCGGAATCTTTGCCTGTCTTATATAACTTCCAACTTTCTTTATGTATGGAACCGATCCAGCTAATGAATTAAGAAATATCGGCTCGACAATAAGTGACTTGAATACATTAGGTATCAATGAATATTTTTCAAATAAAAGCTGTTTTGTGTAGCGTTCATTCCCAGCAAAAATTTCATCACCACCGTCACCAGCAAGTAACATACTGACTCCCCTTTCCTTTGCCATTCGTGCACAAAAATATGCTGGCAGGGCTGAGGAGTTTCCAAATGGCTCATCAAAATACTTGGAAATCGTCGGGACAAGTTCAATTACGTCATCGGGTGTTACATAGTACTCGTTATGTACAGTTGAAAAATGATTTGCTGCTGTTCGTGCAAACTCTGTCTCGTCGTAACCCTTTGCATGGAACCCAATACTGAAAGTTTGAGCCTGGTCCCCTAGAATACTTGAAAGCATCCCTGATACAGTTGAACTATCAAGCCCACCACTCAGAAAAGAACCTGCCTTTATACCGTCCAGGTTACGCTTTACCGCTCTATGAACAAGGTTACGGAGTTCTTCATAAAGTTCTTCTTTTTGACCAGCTTCTTTTTCTGAGAACTGGGGATTCCAGTACGTTTTTGTTTCAATACGGCCGTTATTGAATTGTAATAACTCTCCATTCTTAAGTTTTCCAATACCTCGGTAAATTGAGCTAGGGCTTGGAATTGAGTGAAAGTAGAGGTAATTATAAATAGCCTGCCGATCTATCTTTTTGGAAACATTCGGGTGTTTGGTAACAGCATCTGCTCTTGTTGATACAACCAATCCGCTGTTTGTTTTTGCGAAATAACAATGTTGTTGTCCAATTCTGTCAAGCGCTATCAGTAAAGTGTCACTCCGCCTATCGAATACAAATAGCGTAAACCGTCCAAATAGATTACTGATGAAATCAACACCCATTTCATGGTACTGCTTTGCACAGGCTTCAGCCGCACCCAAATGTGATGAAAGGTTTTGAATCTCTCGGTCTTTCCAATAGGGCCTTCCCTGAATAATCACATCAATTGAATCAGATGTGAATGAATCGCCTCCAGAACAGATTAAGTGTAGTTTCTCAGTTCTTATTTCGCTATAGCTGGCTTCCGCATTAAAGCATTCGCGCATGTCGTGCAATACAGAGGAAGAATCAATATTCTCTTGACCTTCACTGTACCAGCCTGCCATATATCCATTCATCGTCATATAAATATCCAGTATATGATTATCTTCAATTGACTCAATTTAAAATGACGCTGTTTACCAGGGTTCAGTTAGAAGAAGGTAACTACCATCTATATAGTTAACTACCGATCAGATCTGATGCAATGTGTGTTACCTTATTTGCATTGCCGTCCCAGGTATAACTTCCATCTATAATGAGTTTCTTAGCATTCTCACCAATTTTTGCTCTAAGCTCACTATCATCACAAAGATCGCTAACTGCTTTGTAGAATTCTTTTGTTGAATTTGGATCAAAAAGCAAAGCATTCGATCTATGCGACAGTACTTCTCGTATGTTCTCCTTGTCAGGCGCAACTATCGACCTACCCATACCCATGTACTCAAAGAGCTTCAAAGGCGAAGCATAATCAACAACATCAGGTTGCAATGCAATGTCAAAAGCGGCAACATAAGTTGCAATTTGTACACGTTCGACTATTCCCGTTATCGTCAGTTTATCTTCAACACCGAGCTCTTTTGCCCGTTGCTCAATGGCTCCTCTTGCTGGCCCATCGCCAACGATTAAGAAGTGCCTTGACTCATCATCACTTTTCAATAGATCAACGATACCCTCCAGCCCATGCCACTCACGCATGAAACCAGTAAAACCAAGCACAAGCTTATTATTTAAACCGAGCTCTTTTTTTGCACTTGCATTGTTTCCTTCGAGATAAAACTTCGCCAAGTCAATACCATTATGAATCACCTGCATCTTATCTCTTGAAACGCCTGTACGTTCAATAATTGAGGCCAGCACATTTGTGACAGGCAATACGTAATCAGCATTTCTCCAGGTATATTCTTCAGACCATTTTGCAAGATGGGAAAGAGCAATCCCATCATACTTATTCCTTTCATTGAAAAGTGGCGCATTGACCTCAAGAATTAATGGAAGGCGAAAGATTTTTTTAATCCAAATGCCTGCAGGCATAAATAAATTGTAACGTTCATATATGAAGTCAGGTTGATGTTTTATTACTGTATGCAGCAACTTAAGAAATGCAAAAAAAGAATACGAAAACTCAAGTAACTCATATATGAAACCAGGCACATGTTTTTTTAACTTTGCTACCAAACCACCATCTGAACCAAACTCCCCCTCTTCTACTACCGATGGCCCTACCATCACCAATTCATGGCCAAGATTTTTAAGTGCTTTCGTTAACTCTTCAATATGAACAAACTGCCCATCTTTTGACGCAATTCTATGGTGGTAAAGAATTTTCATTTATTGATAACCTTGCTGAACAGGCGCTTCAGGCCTCGGGACGTCTCGTCCCAGCTAAATTCTTCAGCATAGCTACGAGTACTCGATCGATCAGGGAGCTCTGAGTACATCCTGAGTACTCCATCAGCAATACATTCGACGCTCCTTGTTTCTAAAAGTAACCCTGCCTCTCTAGTTGTGACCACTTCAGATGTTCCACCAACATTAGTTGCGACAACTGGTGTGCCACAAGCCATAGATTCGAGTAGTACATTCGCCCAACCTTCTCGGCTTGATGCCAGAACGAGCATATCTGATGCGCCATAATAGTCTTTCAGGGTTTCATGAGTAACTGGACCGAGAAATCTTACGCGGTCTGATACACCACACTCTTCCGAGAATTTTTTGAGCTTTTCAAGATCAGGGCCACGCCCTGCAATCAACAGAGTCACATCTTTAAGTATTTTGAGAGACTCAATAATCAAATGATGCCCTTTTAATTCAATAAGATTTCCGACAGACAAAATGGTTTTACCACTAATCGTCAGATGATTTCTTAGACCCTCTCTATTTTTTGGTGGAACAAACTTTTCGAGGTCAACCCCATTACGCATTACAGAAATATGATCTTCGGGTACATCAAGTTCTAACAACTTATCCTTGAGAGATTGGCAGACAGTTATTGCAGCATCACATTTATCTGCTGCCCACTTTATCATTTCCCGTGGTTTCTTATAATTTGATATCAGATTAATATCACTTCCCCTCGCTGTAATAACAACGGGCTTACCAAGTTGTTCAGCAATTATTACTGCAGCAACACCGTCCGGGTAGAAATAATGAGCGTCGATAAGATCAAAGTCGTAACCATCCGATATGATCTTTTTTATTACGGGAAGCGCTGCAGATGCCATTGTACGAGGGGTTAAATTCATGCCAATTTTTGGAATAACAATATATTTTGGATGCTCTATAGATAGATTATTCCTAACTTCACTTTTTGGCACACGAGAGTACTTCGCGTATTCTCCAAAAAGATCATTTCCAAATGGAAACCACGGAACAGGTGCAACCACCTTACTCGTAACATTTTCAGAATCGATTAGTTTACGAAGTCTGTTTTCGACAAAAACTCCATGATTCGGCACCACCCTATTTGGGTAGAGCGAAGTAAATGTTAAGAGCTTTAGAGGCGGATCAGAAATCATCGAGATAATACTTACCGATACTTGTTTTCTTAACAACCCCTTCGATGAGTTTGATTTGTTCAGGATTCAATTGCTCTCGCCATTTATTTGCAGCAACTTCAGGATTCTTATAAACACTGTAATATGACTGGCTTGTTTTACTCGTGCTTGCACCTAAAAAAGAAGCTGTCTGCTCAGACCAACCCAATCCACAGAAAGAAAAGTAATCCTGTGCCGTCTGCAAAGGGTCTCTGCACATATCTTCATATCTTAGAATACGCACATTCGGATTATGCGTTGTATCATCTTTTGCTTTTTCGTTGAAAAGCACCCAACGCCATGCCAAGCGCTCTTCAGGCTCCATGCTTTTCAGCTTGTCTAGTGACAGTCCATAGCGCTCAGCCTGCTGTGTACCGACCAGTATTTCGAATAGCTCCCAGTCTTCACTGGCAGGCGTACTACTCACAAACTTCTTTTGGCGCTCACCAGACAAGACAGAAGCAATATTGCCACAGGGATGTCTAAGAATATGTATTGCCTTGCAATTATCTATGCAATTTACGATGATCCCCATCCGACCGAGCAGTTGTATTGATTTCCACACAAGGACATACTCTGACCTTTTGTGAAGATTTGCTTGATGAAGAACCGGAAATTTCATTCCCTTTATCAACTTAGAGAACGCGCCAGAGAGTAAAATACTGTAATAGAACGACCTGAACTGTATTGTAGATGAGAATTTTTTTGGAAATAACGGAAGCTTTCCGTTTACTGAAGCATTCCGATCAGTGATAAATTCATCTATATACTGATTAAGGTAATCGCAATAAGATTCACCTTTATCAACCGATTCCATTAAAGAAATTTTATTAATTTTTTTTCTTGTATCCGGCTCATGACGATAAAGTGTTGTCTCATGACTATCGAATATCTTGCCAATCCAGGTTGTTCCCGACCTCGGCATTCCGAACAAGAGAATAGTATTTGCCTTATCCATATTGATAATCACTCAATGCACATTCCTGAGAAAAGATTCGAACATTAAAAGCGACCATAATGCTGCGCTATGTTCACTTTTTCCACTTTGATGATCGTTCACCAGGCGCTCAAGATAGCCATTATCGAAAAAACCGGTATCCATCAACCTTTCACTCAAAATCGATTCTCTTACCCGATCCTTTAGTTCATTCCTGAACCAACTTGAGATTGGTACACCAAAACCCATTTTTGGTCTGTACAGGACATCATCAGGTAAATACTTTTCAAGTGATTTTTTGAAGATATATTTCCCTTCCCGTCCTTGTAGCTTGAGATCCGGATTCAACCCGGAAACCCACTCAACAAACTTATGATCCAAAATAGGGACTCGCACCTCCAATGCATGTGCCATACTTGCCCGATCCACTTTTGTCAGGATATCCCCCGGTAAGTATGTTTTCATGTCGAGGTACTGAATCAACGATAAGGGATGGTCAGTAGGTGCTTTCTTGACATAGGACTCAAAAACTTCACTGGATTGATAACCGTTAAGCTCGCGTTTCAGAGTATCTGAAAATAGTCTATCTCTGTGTTGATCAGAAATAAAAGAAACACTGTGCATGTATGCACTGTAGCTATCACGCGCGATAGCCTGAAATGTAGTCTTGGCTCTTAAAAGTTTTGGTGCCCAATCAAGCTTTGGATAATACCTGCCCAATAAACCAAACACTGGCCGTCGCAATAACCCAGGCATTGGCCCACGCACTTTTTCTTCCAGCATATGCCATCTATGCCGCCTATAGCCGGCAAAATTTTCATCTCCCCCATCACCTGATAGTGCTACAGTCACCCTTTTCTTTGCTAATTCACAAACCCTGTAAGTTGGTATTGCAGAGCTATCTGCATAAGGCTCATCATACAGACCAGACAGAGTGTCTAACAGGTTATAATCGTTTGGCTCTACGATATCGAGGTGGTGGTTTGTTCTGTACCTGTCAGCGACAAGCTGCGCGAACTCAGTTTCATTGTACTTTGGATCGCCAAATCCGATCGAGCATGTGTTAACAGGATCCGATGACTGCTGTGCCATTAATGCCACCACAGCACTCGAATCTATTCCACCAGACAGAAATGCACCTAGTGGCACTTCCGCTATCATGCGAATTTGTACAGCTTCTTGCAGTTTGCTTATCAGTTCTGATGAAAGCTCTTCTTCTGAACCTGAAGCGACAGGGGAAAATGGTACATCCCAATATTCCCTTGGCTCTGGAACTGCCTTCCCCACATGTAATGTGAGGGTGTGCCCTGGTGGCAGCTTTTTTGCCTGCTTCAGGATTGTCCTGGGATCGGGTATATAACCAAAGGAAAAATAATCCTCTACTGCATATGGATCAATTTCTTTATTAAGTTTTGGGTGTACGTAAAGAGCTTTCAGTTCTGATGAAAAAATAAACTGCCCATTATCTAATTCTGCATAATAAAGCGGCTTGATCCCCAGTCGGTCCCTGCCTATGAATAGTGTTTTCTTATTTCTGTCCCATACAGCGAAAGCGAACATACCTCGAAATTTATCGACACAACCTTCACCCCACTGCTCCCATGCGTGTACTATGACTTCTGTATCACAATGGGTTTTGAATATATGTCCGGCATCTTCCAACTCTTTCATCAATTCCTGAAAATTGTAAATTTCTCCGTTGTAAGTTACGACAACTGAACCATCTTCATTAAATAAAGGTTGCTGACCACTCGCAAGATCGATAATAGAGAGGCGTCTATGACCAAATCCTACTCCTGCCTCAATATGAATACCCCCTTCATCCGGCCCTCGATGGAATTGGGTTTCATTCATCTGATGCAGCAATTCAGAATTTATTGAATCAGCACCTGATAGGTCAAAGATTCCGACTATACCGCACATAGAATTTCCTTAGTTATTATTCTCATTCAAGCACTCAACTCATCGTACACTGATAGATATGCATCAACCATTGAGTCGATGCTGAACATCTCTTCAACTCTTTTTCGACCTGCTTCCCCGTGCTGTAAGCACCTGTCTTTGTCATTCATGTAACGTTCAATTGACAATGACATTTCATCAGGATTTTCCGCAGGGACCAGTTCTCCGGTTACTCCATGCTGCACCAACTCGCCATTTCCTCCAACATCGGTTGCAAGAACTGGCAAGCCACTGGCCATCGCCTCCAATATAGTATTTGATATTCCCTCTGCTTTAGATGGAAGCACGAATAAGTCCATTGCCTGCAACAATTCCGGAATATCGTTCCGCGCACCAGTTAACCAGGTAATATCCTCAATACCCTTTTCTTTCACCAATGAAGCAACCTCTGGCATCATTGGCCCATCTCCAACCAATACCAACCGTAACGAGCGTCTGTATGCATTGTTCTTGGCGAGCAATAACGCAATAGACTTGATTAGCGTAATCTGATCTTTAACCTCCTGTATCCGGCCAACAGTTCCAACCACGAAATCAGATTCATTGGCAAAACCATTTATCGGAAACCCTTCCCTCACATTAACGGACGGTTTAAAACGAAGACTGTCTACGCCGTTGTAAATCTGTCTGATCTTGGCTTCCGGAACCTGTACTAAAGATTCAAGCCAATACTCGAGGTCTTTGGACAATGGAATGTACAGATTTGTAAATGGCTTACAGATCTTCCGCAGCATGAGATATTTTGGATTGGTACCATCAATATCATATGAATCACGGCCATGCTCCCCATGCACCCTCTTGGAAACACCTGCCAACCAAGCGATGACACTACCTTCGACCGCTGAAAGATTTCGAGTATGAACCACATCCGGCTTCAACTGACGCAGCAACTTCCATAATGACAGATAGACACTTAGATCCTTGCCTTCAGCTTTGTTTAATGAATGAAGTGTAACTTCCGGGTTTGTTATTCTATCTGCAAAATCAGTGTATTCAGTCATGCAGATAATTGCATGATGATAGCGGTCTGGAGGAATACGGTTGATCAAATTAACCAACCCATTCTCAAGACCTCCAAAATCCAGTCTATGTATAATATGTGCTATTAGCTTACGGCCTGACATGTCTAGTTCTTCAACTGATCAAGCGATTGTTTTATATTCGGCAATAAAACCGTTGAAAATCCTTTCAGCAATTTTTCATTATTATCGTTATCTGCATAAGGAACGGTAATGAAGATTGCAGCCCCATCGCTCCTACCACCGAGCATCTTGGCTTTTGCCTGCATTAGCTTGGTCAAGTACTTATGAGTTATAAATTTTCCATCAACATAATACAGGTATGCTGTCAGGAGATTTTCATCCCTGGATGAAATTACGGCAAATGGTGCACGAATACTGTTATCGATGAACTGTAAGTTATCCTTATATCTTTCTACAACTCGCCATTTTTTATTGTCTTCGCCAACGAGAACATTGTTGTAGTTACCTACTTCAGAACCTTGGCGTTGCTCTGTGTAGTAGCCAATAAAAACACCTGCAGTTTTTCCTTCCTGGTTGCGATAGACATTATCAAATTCCTGATCCAATCCCTGAAAATCCGGTTTCCAGGGAAACTTTTCACCAGTCTTTTCCCAGCCCACAGGTGAAACCAATTCGATCTCCGGGGCTAAGCCAAGGTTGTGGTTTTCACGTTCAACCGAGGCTTTTACCGGCCACATCATGATGATCGCGCATACACTCATCAAAGTGATTTTCGATACAACGGAAGAAAAAGATACGTTTCCAACACTCAGGGTCAGGTTGCGCTGGTTTTCCTCTTCAGTCTCTTCGCGCCAGAATGAGCCTATGTAGAACATGATTGCAATCACAATACCAAAGAAGAACCATCCATAAATAAGATGGTCCACGCCAGTCGCCAATTTCATATCACTGAGATGCCCAAGCATTACAATAATGAATGCCCGGAGACCATTGGCAATAATTGGTACTACAGCGGATGCGACTATGAATAAACCCCTCTTCAACATACTTTGGTACGTCAAGTATGCATAGAGCAATCCAAGAGTTACCGAGGCAATCAAATAACGAACACCACTACAAGCCGATACCACTGACCAGTTCCCAGTAGGCAATTGCAGAAAATTACCTTCACGATAGACAGGAATTCCGACCAGCTTGACCATTGCCACGGTAAAATCTGCTGTGAACTCTATGAGCACAGGAGTCAATTCTTCACCAAGAGGAACTGAAAACAGGAGAAAGAATAGAGGAAAGAGAATTATTGATGTTGCCTTCCACCCAATAACGGTAAAAGCAAGCACGGGTATCATCATTACAGCAGCAAGCTGTTCTATGGCAAGAACATCAATATAGACTGCAAGAAGCCAGGTAATGCCCAATAACAATAGAAATGGCAAACCAAGAAAGTTGATACTTGGTTCAGTGGAGAGTAACTGTTCCCTTACCCGCCATATCAACCATATACTTATAGGTGCAATAATGAATCCGTGGGCAAAAGTATCCGATCTCAGCCATATTTCGACAATTGATTCAAATGTCGGATAGTAAAATATACCTAACAGCAAGAGCATCAGGCCTATGACTAACCCGTGCTTCTTCCACTGAGCAATTAAAATGTCTCGATTGCCATCCATAGCTTGTCAGTCCTGTTCTGACAGGGATTGCCCCAATGAGCTCAGACTGCCCTGCCAACTGTAATCGTGAACTACTCTCTCTCTTGCATCCCTGCCCATAGTTTCATGCGAGCGACCAGCAAGAACCTGTCTGACTTTGTCAAGCCACTCTTCAACCTCATCTGCCACATATAATTCTTTATCAATAGTTGCAGTTATCCCCTCATAGCCTTGTGGCGAAGCGATAACCGGACGAGCCATGGCCATTGCTTCCAATACTTTATTTTGAATACCGCGAGCTATACGCATCGGAGCAACAGATACAATTGCATGCTTCATGTATGGTCGGATATCTTCAACTCTACCGGTCACCTCGATATAATCCTTGCCTGCAAGACTTTTAACCTTATCTGTAGGATTTCCGCCGACCACATAAAACTTTGCTTGAGGTTCTGTTTCCAACAACTTCGGCATGATCGATTCTGCAAACCAGACAACTGCATCAACGTTCGGCCAGTAGTCCATTGCCCCTGTGAATACAATCGGTTTAGCGGAGTCAGGATAGGGATCGGCCAATGTAATACCTGGGTTGAAAAAGTCTGTATCAACACCGTTATTGTAATAATGGATTTTGTAATCTGTTTCCGGCGAGAGACGCTTGAACATTTCAGACTCTGCCAATGAGACAAAAAAGCCCTTATCAAACTCCTTTGCCACTTTTTTCTCAAACTCAAGAAGCCGATCTGCCTCCCTTCTGTAGATCCAATTCATTGGCCAACTTTTTGTTGTCGAATACTGACGCCATTTATCTGAGTCTATATCGACAAAATCAATAATCCGTACATTGAACGGATTATCGTCGTACATTGCATACTGGGCCATTGCTGATGAATAAGCTAAAAACCTGGTGATTGACTTTCGCCTTGACACCTCTTCAACCCATGTTGCCAGCCGATTATTGAAATAGTATGGGAGCGTCAAGGGTTCACCATTCAATAACCCCTTTATACTTTTAGCCCGGGCCTTTCCGGGTGCAAGCTTTACGAAGCACGTCTCTTCACAAAGCTCATCCAATACATCCGTATAAGCCCAGTCAGAAGGGTCATCAATAAAGCAGCCCAAGTATATTGAATAGCTTTCATTCAAGTGCTTGAGAAGGTGATAGGATCGTATTTTATCGCCTTTGTTTGGCGGATAAGGGATTCTATGGCACAGAAGGAGGAGTGGCTGCTTCATCTTATTTCAACTTGCTTTAGCCCAGGTTCCGCGCCAAAAAGGGACCAATTGTATTTGCAACAGTCAAAGGAAGTTTTTTCCATGCCTTTATAAATAACTGGTATTTAGGATTCGTCGGGTTTACTTCTGGAATACTCTTCGATTTTACAAGATGGTATTCATAGTGAAGAGGTTGGGGAATAAATCCCCAGTTTTTCTTGAAGCTGTAAGATCCAGTGCCTTGCTTGCTCCTTCCATAATCAAATATCTTGATACCTCTTTCTGCAGCATCTCTCATCAGTTCCCAGTACATGAAGTCATTAGCTTTCAGAGATCGTGCCTGCGTTATGCTGCCCCCGTAATACGGCAATACTTCATCTTTGAAGTAAAAACTCATGACTCCGGCAACATCCTGGCCTTCATGAGTTACCATCATGACATCACATTGTTCGCCGAAAACATCCTTTAGTGTACTCAGATACTTTGCTGAAAAAACCGGTGTACCAAGATTCCGAACACTCTCTGAATAGATCTTGTACAGCCTTACGGGATCAGAATTAAACTCACCTATCAAACCGCTTTTTATCCCCTTCCTGACCATTGCCCGCTGCTTTCTTGGTATTGCCTTGAGGTTGACTTCGGGATCTGGATCTATTTCTTTTCGGAAAGTCACATAGAGATCTTTTGATGGCCAGCCGGAATCAGATGATTGAATATTCCTCAGTTCAAGGGCATCTACACCCAAAGACTCAGCCAGGTTGCAGGCAGCATCGCGCAGAAGAGCCCCCGCATGCGAATCCACTGTCGCAACACCACCATAGACGCAGAAAGGCGTCGAGCTCAAGGTATTTCCAAAAAGCCAGCTATTGACATTGACCAGCGGCAAAACGCCCTTTATCTCGCCATTCTCTTCCGCATACAGGAAATGAGCCTGATGTTTGAAAGTACGCTCTATGACTTCCTTCCACCCGGCCTTATGAAAAAATGTAGCATCTTGACATGATTCAACAAAATCATCCCAACGCTGAATATCATCTGAAGTCAGATTTTTGATTTCCATCTCTTATTCTATGCCCTGAAATTGTATAGTCGCTGCTGTTGCCAGATGATTTACCTCATTGGGCGTGCGAATCAACAAGGTAATCTGCAGAAAACAGGCTATCGCCCACCCACCAGATTTATATCGACAAGGATGCTGAAATATTTAGGAAAATTCTAAATAGCCACTTTAAACACGATCAGCATTATCCAGAAATATCCTATCCATTCGGTCCCATGAGAAATCTTTGAACAATTGCCTGAGTCGAGACTCCATTCGGGACAGATTCAAATAGTGTCGAAACCTGGTCTTCATACCTATCCCATGCTGACGTGGCTGATCTGGATCGATTTCCCAGGGATGAAAATAAAATATGCAGGATTGGTGATCGTGTTCATTCACACGTTTGAGAGCCCAGCGGCTGAACTGGTAGGGAAAGAGCCGAAACCACCCTCCTCCTCCACATGGAATGTTTCTGTTGCCTAATTCAAGGGTAGTAACCGGTACTTCAAGCAACTTTCCATTTGATGCAGGAAAAGCGAAACGAGGAGCATCGGGCATGCCGTAAAGATCGTGGTGTATCGGCACGATACTCGAGCTGTATTCATAGCCAGCTTCTGCAAGTACATCCAGAGCCCACAGGTTGTCTTTACCAATAGAGTAGCTTGCTGCCCTATAGCCACGGACAGCTTCACCAGTCAGGTCTTCAAGTAATGCCTTGGTTCTGGAGACATCCTGCAGAAAAGATTTCGCGTCCTGGTTGGTTACCCTTATATGCTCCCAACCGTGACTTGCCAGTTCATGGCCGTTATTTGTGATATCCCTGGCTACTTTTGGAAACTGCTCTGCAAGGCAACCCAAGGTGAAAAATGTCGCTTTTATATTATGCTCATCGAGCATTGCGAGAATGCGATCTACGTTGGATTCAACGCGGCTGGGAATGGTGGACCAACTGCTTCTGCTGATATGTTTTTCAAAGGCAGAAACCTGGAAATAATCTTCCACGTCAATGGTCATGGCATTGATCATCGGCATTATTAATCTCCTGACAATGCCAATTTAATATTATTCGTGGTCGCATGGATTGCCCACGTCCATGCGCTAGCGCTTGTCATTTACAGTGCACTAAAAGTCTGCACTCAAGGAGGCAGTGATCCGGTTTTCAGTGTAACTGGAGCCAGCCTGGTCAGAATCCCGATCAGTAATCCTATACTTTAAACTGACACTACTATTCTGTCCGAGCTTGCGATCGACTCCCAAACTGATTCCCACAATGTCTGCATCACTACTACTGTTCTGACTCAACTCCCTAAGGGTAAGTGAGGCATTGGCACTCAGTTTTCCAGTAAGAGAGCGTGTCGCATCGATTCCAAATGATGTCTGTTCCACATCCCTGGTTGAATCCTGATGTGTCTGTTGTGAGTGGTGTGCCTTGATTGTGAGAGTTGAACGTCGGCCTTTAAGGGTATAGGAGGCATCGAATCGCTTATCAACTATCGTACTGTCATTGATTGTCGAAAGAACGCCAACAGGCAGAATATCACCCGTAATAGGATCAATCAGATCGCCAAATGGGTCTTCTGCTGAGAAAATATCCTGGTCCCGAAGGGATCGCGAATTTGTCAGGTCTTGAGAGTAGCTGGCTTCCAATACGGAACGTTTACTCTTGTGGGAAAAATTCAATGATGTTGTATCACCGAAAAACCGATTTCCAATTTTGAGATCTACAGAAGTCCGGGGGCTCGGAGTCCATATGAAACCAACATCCCACCTGTCACCTTCAGTATCACTCTGTATGGATGTGTAATCGTTCCACTCTTTACCGAATGTGGTATTAACCTGCCATGCACGGTTGATCCGATAGCCCAGGTTGATATCAGCGGAGCTGAACTCGGTTGACCGGTTGTTATCGTACTCAGTTTCGGATTGTCGCGCCGACACACCCCAGTTCAGACGCCCGAATCGGGTACCACTTGTCAGCCCAAGAGTAAGAGAGTGCCTGTTACTTCCGTCCAGATTGTTTTTGGAATAACTGACTTCATCATAGCTATAGCGCGCCTGGAAGTCGGCATACCCCTTGAAACGTCCTACCAGGTACGGACTGATAGTATAGGTATACGTGGTTGTGACATTTCCCGTGTCATTTAATGCATCACTTCCAACGGGCGAATATGGATTGATTGCATCCTGGGTGATTGTAGATTCCAGATCAACGAAGAACACACGCTCCACCAATTCGGCATCTGCATTTGCCCGTAATCTGGGATTCGTCGAATCTGAGCCTTTTCCCCGACTATCCAGCTGTAGCGCACCCGCAATATCCACACTCGCCCTGGCCCCTTCACCCTTTATTGTGATATTTGGGGTGAAAAGAAGGCTGATTTCATCATCTTCCTGGGTTTCAGATAGATTGGCATTGTCGGTATAAACCACACTGGTGCTAATACCGACAGTTTTCGACCAGTCAGCAGCCTGCAGAGAGAAGCTCATCAGGCATCCTGCAGCGATCAATGAAATTGCATGAGTATACTGCTTGCTATTGATTTCCAATCCAGCCTGGGAAGCACAGTTATTCATTGTTCTTTCACCCTTTCGCTCCCATAACCGTAGCCATAGCCGTAACCGTAGCCATGTTTGTCGCCAAGTTTGCGTCGTGATTTGTTAAGCACGAGACCTATGATTTTATCCTCACCTATACGTGAGACTGCCTCTTTGACGACAGTTTGGGGTGTGGATTCAGCAGACACGACAAATACAATCTGCCCCATCAGGTTGGCCAGGACTCCTGCTTCCGTTGTCTGTAAAAGTGGTGGTGAATCAAAAACAATCACACGGTCAGGGTAACGTTCAGACAGCTCTTTCATTACCCTCTGCATATTTTCACTGGCTAACAGCTCTGTTGCACGCTCATGTGCATGCCCTGCCGGGAGTAACCTAAGATTCGGTATATTGGTGCGATGCATGACATCGGCAATGCTCTTGCCGTTATCAAGTAAAACATCGATGAGGCCAACCTCATCGGGCATACCCAGCAGTGAGCCAGCAGAAGCTTTGGAAATATCAGCATCTACGAAGAGCACCGTTTTATCCTGCTCCATCGCAATACTCATCGCCAGGTTAATAGCCGAGAAAGTCTTACCCTCTCCTTCCAGGGCACTGGTAACCATGATCAGGTTGGCATTATCAACCAGGGCTGCACCTTTACCCGCGATGTTCATCAGCAGTGGGCGCTTGATTGTACGGTACTCTTCTGCAATCCGGCTTCTCGGTTTATCAGGGGTCAGCATACCGAGAGTGCTTAGCCGGTTCAGAGGTAAATTGAATGCAGGTTTGGCGTCCTGTGCGGTTTTCTGCTTGTCTGGGCGAGGGGTTTCTAAAGGAGGCTCCTTGTGATCAGCGATCGATATTGAAGGTGCTGTTGCCTCTATCTGGGTATCTACAGACGATGTTGCCTGTCCCTGGCTGGCCCCTGTCTGAAGCTTGTCTACGGCTTTTTCAATTATGCTCATAGTAGTTTTGCACGCACGCTTTCAATGGTTCCCTGAACATCAATTTCTGGTCCGAATATGAAAGTCACTCCGGCAAATGCAAACAACAATGCCACTGTCAGAGCACTAAATATCATCAGACCAAGAATATCCTTGCTGCGTTGAGCCGGTGTCTGGATCAGCATAACACTGCCAAGAACCGGAAGACCGGTAACTTCGCTCAATGTGCGGCGGTTTGTAACCACTGGGTTGATGAGTGAAAGAAGAAAACTTACACCAACCCCTATGCCCAGCCCACCAAACAGAACCAATGCATTAAGTAACAGTTTGTTTGGTTCTGTAGGATTAAGGGGTACAAAGGGAGGATCGATGACGCGGAATTTCACGTCATCCACATTTTTCTCGACCTGACCGGAAAGCCTTGCAGACTCGCGACGCTTTAACAACTGACCATGTTGCTGGGCGATAACCTCGTAGTCACGGTTGAGTTGCTGCAGTTGTGCCTCAATTTTCGGAATACTATCGACTTTGCTCTTCAACTCCTCGACCCTGCTCGAGTATTCGTTCACACGGACACGAAATTCCGCTACCCGGGCTTTAGTCTCGGCCAGCATAGAGCGCATCTGCTGGTAAACAGGATTGGAGTTTAGATTTCCGTAGGCCGGGCCCTGCGTTTTATGCAGCTCTGCGATCTCCTGCTCGCGCTGGGCATTAAGATCTTCCAACAGCCCTTTAATTTGAATAACTTCAGGATGTCGTTCGGTATATTTCACCAGTAAGTTGTCGAGCTTCCTGTTCAGTTCTTCGATACGACCATCGAGCCCTGAAACCAACTGCATGTCTTCGCTGCCACCTGAGAGAAAAACGGGCTCCTCTCCCTCTATCTGCCGTTGCAGTTCGCGCCGTCTGTTCTCAGCTTCTCTCAGCTGTAACTTGGCCGTACTGAGTTGTGCAACCGCAGTCTCCAACCGCTGGTAATACCCCTCGGTTTCCCCAGGCATGCTTCCAACGTGCCTGCGTTTGAAATCCGCCAGACGGTTTTCGGCTTCGACCAAACGTTGTTCGTACTCAGTTATCTGCTTATCAAGGAACTCGTGTGCATCAGTACTCTCTTTGCGCTCCTCTCCCAGAGTACTCTCGATGAAAACGGTGATGAGAGACTGAACCACTTTTTTTGCCACCTGGCGGTCGCTGTGGCTGAAAGAAATCGAGTAGAGAGAGCTGTTCCTTCGATCGCCTGAAAGCGAAATATCCTCTTTGAGGATGTCCACGAGAGCATCTTTCTGCTCATCGTTTTTCACCTGCAGATCAAGGTCGGACATCCGCATCAATTTTTCAAGATTCGGCCTTGTCAAAAGAGTGCGGCTCATCAAAGCAACACGCTGGTTGACGTCAGGCTGAATCGTCAGGCCACGCAGTAAAGGGCGCAGAACTTGATTGCTATCCACGTGCACCCGGGCAGTAGCCAGATATTCATCTGGCAACTGGTACACCCAGATCCAACCCGTTATAGCGAAAAGCCAGGCAACAATCAGCGCCGTCCAGCGACGGCGCCAAACGCCCCAGATATACTCAAATAGCTGAGAAAGCAGATCTTGCATGTTATCTATCGCTCACCGAAAGGCCGGGAGTCAAACCACCACTAGAACCATGCCTCAGGGATGATTACGATGTCGCCTGGCAACAGCGCGGTATTTGCGCTGATATCTCCGTCGCGGATCAGGTCATCCAGGCGTACGTTGTAAACCTTCTGCTCCCCACCTTCACTCCTGACGAGAACGGATGCATTGCCATCTGCGAACTCGGTGAGTCCACCCACGGCAATCATCAGATCCAGGAGCGTCATATGCTTCCTGAACGATACACTGAGGGGTTTGGACGCCTCACCTACCACCCTGACCTGCTGGGAAGGCACGCCGACAAAGCCACTGACCAACACACTGACAACGGCGTTTTTGACATACTGAGAGTACGCCTCTTCGATGTCACGAGCCAACTGGGTCGGGCTCTTACCGCTGGCAGGGATATCCTCTACAAGACGGGTGGTGATCTTTCCATCGGGACGCACAGGAACCGTAACCGTCAGTTCAGGGTTGCCCCACACAAATATTTCTACTTCATCACCAGGACCGATCACGTAGTCGAAGTCCTGGGCTGCATCGCCGGGTTGTTCAGTCAAAGCGCCATAAGGACTGGATGCACACCCAGCAAGTGACAACACTACCAATAGACTTGTGACCAAGAGTGAAGCTTTTTTAATGGAAACTGATGTAGGGGTGCGCACTGACTGTTCCTCCCAAAACAAGTTATGCTCAATTACCCTGTAACCAGGGCGAGGTATTACTACCATATCTCATAATCAGCCAGCTTCCCTCCCTCCAACCAGGGCGAGCAGCCAGCCATATAAACCGGAAATCTATCTGAACTTCAGCCGCAATACTCCTGTGCCAGCAAAGTCCTTAAAATTTATATTTAAGATATTGCGCTAAAGTCTTGCAGAAAAAAGAAAAATTATCAAACTTCTTTTCCCGGAATATACTGCAAAAAACGGTACATGGAACCGCCAAAACCTGCAACAGGGATCACACGATAGATCATGTAGGAATTTTCCTACGAATTTGCGTAACTCAACCCCGGGTGTCAGGGAATATAATTCTTTTTAACGATCTAATTGTTTAAAAATTAATAGGATATGCAGAATCAGGAATTAATTTCACTGACACTTCCCTGGATTCAAGGGTGCCATGTAAATAAATGCTCTTTTCTCTTTACCTGAAAAGCCACTGACCGGGGTGAATTCACAAGGCGCAAAACCCAGGTCAGTGGTGCACAGTTTCCGTTCAGTTCCGTCCAATGGAGTAATAGGTGATTCCCTTGTTACTCATTTTTTGAGGCTCGAAGAGATTTCGACCATCAAAAATCACCGGCTCATTTAGGCTCTCAGTGATCATCTTGAAATCCGGTGCACAGAAGTGACGCCACTCTGTAACAATGATAAGGGCATCCGCTGATTTCAGTGCTGCCTCTTCTGTGCCCATGAGAGAAAGATCATCCCGCTGGCCGTAGATGCGCTGACACTCCTTCATCGCCTCGGGATCATAGGCCTGCACCTTGGCACCGGCCTCCCACAGCGCCTCCATCAAAACCCGGCTTGGGGCCTCACGCATATCATCGGTATTGGGCTTGAAACTCAGTCCCCAGAGGGCAAACGTCTTACCCCTGATATCGCCTTCGAAGTGTTTCAGTATTTTTTCGAAGAGTTTCTCTTTCTGACGATAATTGACCGCTTCCACAGACTTGAGGATTTCAGCCTCGTATCCGATTGAATCAGCAGTGCGGATCAGCGCCTGTACATCCTTTGGGAAGCATGAACCGCCATAACCACAGCCAGGATAGATAAACTGGTAGCCGATTCGGCTGTCGGATCCGATCCCCTGCCGAACCGCCTCGATGTCGGCACCCAGATTTTCAGCCAGGTTTGCCATCTCATTCATGAAACTGATCTTCGTCGCCAGCATACAGTTGGCTGCGTACTTGGTCAGTTCCGCACTCCTGATATCCATCGTGATGATTCTGTCATGATTGCGATTGAACGGAGCGTACAACTCACGCATTGTATCGATCGCATCTTGGTTATCAGCCCCGATAACCGTTCTGTCAGGCCGACGACAGTCCTCGACGGCAGAACCCTCTTTCAGGAATTCGGGATTGGATACCATATTGAATTCGACATCGGCACCACGCTGTTGCAATACCTCGGACACCTTGGCCTTGACCTTGTCCGCGGTTCCCACGGGTACGGTACTCTTATTGACAATGATCTTGGGGCTGTCCATGTGAGTGGCTATCGACTCTGCCACCGCCAGAACATACTGAAGGTCAGCCGATCCGTCCTCATCAGGGGGTGTCCCAACAGCAATGAACTGAATATCGCCATGGGCAACACCCTGTACCACATTGGTAGTGAACTCCAACCTGCCGGCTTTGTAGTTTTCCTCGACGATGGGCGTCAGCCCAGGCTCGTAGATAGGGATGATGCCCTTCTTCAGATTCTCGACCTTTGTATTATCCACATCAATGCAAGTCACATGATGTCCAACATCAGCCAAAACCGCAGCCTGAACCAGGCCAACATATCCAATTCCAAATACTGTTACGTTCATTTTCCTTGTCTTTTCTGCCAGTGCAGAACTCGATTAATCAGAAGATGGCTAAACCCATTCGATACAAATTGCCGGATTATAACCCCAGAACTCCCTTTACTGGAATCCAAACCAGGGCGAAAAAAACCAATACTCGTTAATGCTTATGGAATTTAACAGCAGTGAAATAAACCGGTAACCCGTGTGCAGTAAAAAATTTACGGCTTGTAAGATTTCTCCTACAGGAAGCGCCGGACTTCAAGAAACTTCACCTCGCTTCACGGTTTCCGACCCTCACTTCGATGCAGTGCAAAGGAATGCCATTAACTCCTCCTGCACGCATAAAGAAACGATATTCAGACTCGTCCAATCCGCTTCTGAATCCAGTTGTTCGAAAATTCTAAACTGTTCCCCCCAACCGCCGATACAGAACAGGACCGCCTTGGTGAAATACCTTTGAATCCAGGCATAACGTGTTAAGATGCTGCGATTTTTATCCAGTGTTCAGTTTTTTGGGCATCGACTCATGCGTGCTTACACCTGAGCCTCGGAGCCCCTTGACGAGCAGCGACCGGTTAACAGTCTTCGAACTAATAAGGATATAGAACAAAATGTTGGACATCGAAAATATATCGATTGGTGTAATAGGCCTCGGCTATGTCGGACTGCCCCTGGCGGTCGAGTTCGGCAAAAAACTGCCTACCATCGGATACGATATCAACAGCAAGCGAATAGAAGAGCTGCGAAAGGGTGAGGACAGCACCCTCGAGGTCGAACCGGAAGAGCTCGCAGCAGCCGACAAGCTCTACTGCACCGACCAGCTGCAGGAGCTGGCAGACTGCAACTTCTACATCGTCACCGTACCCACGCCCATCGATGCCAACAAGCGCCCGGACCTCACCCCGCTGGAGAAGTCCAGTGAGGCGATCAGCACCATTCTCTCACCCGGTGATATCGTGATCTATGAATCAACGGTCTACCCGGGCGCCACTGAAGAGGTGTGTGTTCCCATTCTGGAAAAGGGCTCCGGCCTGGTGTTCAACAAGGATTTCTTCGCCGGCTACAGCCCCGAGCGTATCAACCCCGGCGACAAGGAGCACCGCGTCTCCACCATTCTCAAGGTGACCAGCGGCTCCACCCCTGAAGTGGCAGAAAAAGTCGACCAGCTCTACCGGCAGGTGATCACTGCGGGCACCCACCTGGCCTCGAGCATCCGTGTCGCCGAGGCGGCGAAGGTGATCGAGAACACCCAGCGCGACGTCAACATCGCCCTGATCAACGAACTCTCCATGATCTTCAACCGGCTCGGCATCGACACCCTCGAGGTACTCGAGGCGGCAGGCACCAAGTGGAACTTCCTGCCCTTCCGTCCGGGACTGGTGGGCGGCCACTGCATCGGCGTAGACCCCTACTACCTGACCCACAAGGCCCAGGAGATCGGATTCCATCCGGCGATGGTTCTTGCCGGCCGCCGCACCAATGACGGCATGGGTGCCTACATCACCAGCCAGATCGTCAAGGAGATGATCAAGCGTAACATACCGGTCGGTGGCGGCAGGATCCTGATACTGGGCCTCACCTTCAAGGAGAACTGCCCCGACCTGCGCAACACCCGTATCGTCGACATCATCGAGGAATTTAACTCATACAACGCCGATGTCGATGTCTACGACCCCTGGGTCAATCCCCAGGAGGCCGAGGAGGAGTACGGCATCACCCCGATCGAGAAACCCGAGCCCGGTACCTACGACGCCGTGGTCATGGCCGTGGCCCACCGGGAGTTCATCGAAATGGGAAGCGAGGCGATCCGGGCCCTTGGAAAAGAGGGTGCCGTTCTCTACGACGTGAAGTCCCTGTTCCCGGCTTCCGAGGTGGATGGCCGACTCTGAGGATCATCCACGCTCGCTGGGTGGTTTTCCGGCACAGCCAAAACGGATATTCTTTCCGCTCGCCACAAAAATACCGGCAACAGTGCTGATGACCGATAAGAAGTCCACCGCCTGGAGCCACCACAGACAATAAACGGTTCAATATAGATGAAGAAAATCATTACCCTGGTCGCTTCAGTGGCCACTCTGGCTGTACTCACCGGCTGCATGGGCGCAAGCGATTTCGACCCGGCGCTGACCATGACACCCGCAGAGATGTACGCATCCGGCTGCCAGTCATGTCACGGCGCCATGGGAGAGGGCAAGTTCGGTTTCCTGCTCAAGATCGCCGGCACCGAGTCCTCCATCGGCGAGATCTCCGAGAAGATCGAGAAAGGTGGCCACGTCATGCCCGGCTTCCCCTATATCGAAACACCGCAGCGGCTGTTGCTGGCGACCTACGTCAAGACCCTCTGATGGCTTAATGAGGTTAAAGCACCTCCTCTTCACGTCTGTCGAAATAAAGGGAGTTATGGGGCAGCAGTGCCGTAGGGCCCCTTCTTCACTTGTGTAGGGTGGGTTAGCGACAGCGTAACCCACCATCCTGTTCGTATGCGGTGCAATACGCTTCGCTATTGCACCCTACCCGCTACGGACCAAGCATCCAGCTACTCCCAATTACTTGCGTCTATTGTTATAAAGCAATCCAGTACTGGACTCCGGCATTCGCCGGAGTAACGAAAGTACACTGACTCAGACAAGCAGGAAAAGAACATCGATGAAACTCTACCTTGTGCAACACGGCGAAGCGCTGGCAAAGGATATCGACCCCGACAGGGCCCTCAGCGACCAGGGAAAGCGGGATATCCAGCAGATAGCGACCTTTCTCAAGAAGACAAACATTCGGGTCGGGTGTGTATTCCACAGTGGTAAAACACGCGCCCGCCAGACTGCCGAGATACTGGCCACCGCCCTCTACTCTGCCGGTACGGTCGAAACGCTCGAAGGTATCAATCCGAAAGATGATCCCGTCCCCCTGCTGGAACAGGCCCTCTCCTGGGAGACCGACACCCTGGTGGTGGGACACCTCCCCTACATGTCCAGGGCGGTCAGTCTCTTCCTTACCGAGGACAAGGCGTGCGAGGCGGTCAGCTACCGACCCGGCAGCCTGGTCTGCATGGAGCGCACGGAAGATGGCGAATGGCTGCTGGACTGGATGATCCGGCCGGAGCTGTTCCACGCCTGAGCCTATCCCCGGGGAATCACCACCCTGGAGCAGACCTCGGCGATCTCACGGTAAATCTGCCGGGGGTCATCCTCGTAGCGGCGTGAGAAATGAAACGGAACCAGGTGCTGCACATCGGCAAGCTGTGCAATCTCGCCACAGGCCCGCGTTGTCAGATGACCGGTGCGGATCGCCTGCTGCTCATCCCGCCGCATGAATGTCGCCTCGCAGAAGAGTGTGTGCGCACCCCGGGTGAGTCCAATCACCCTGCTCCGGTTGTCCGGCGTATCTGCAAAATCGGTGGCGTATACCAGCCTGCTTCCGGGCGCAATTCTCACCAGGTCCCTGGCCAGAGCCTCCACGCTCTCCTTTTGACCACCGGGCAGTTCGATCACCTGTGACAACCTGCCCGCCCTGATGAAATCCTTGAGCCGGTTCAACCAGGGCCCCGGTTCCAGTTTCCGATCTCTCAGACGGTGCTTGCGTACGTTGATCTCCGGTTCGGGTTCGTAGGCGAAGGCAAGCACCGGTGTACCGTGATCGAGCGTCACGGCACGTACCGTGAAAGCGGGATCGCTCAGTAACGCCCCCCTCTCCACCGACATCTCACCCAGATACTCGTACCCCGGAATACCGGCCTGAAAAAGGAAGCGCTGAATACGATCACCCGAATACTCCACCACCTCGAACCTGGGACCGCGGTCTCCGATCCTGTCCCACAGGACCCCCTTGATCAGTCCCTGGATATTCACCGACAGACCGGGGGGACCAAAGAGACGGCACACCGCCTCTTCCCCGATGCGCGATCTCAACAGCCAGAGAAAACCGCAGATATGATCCATGTGCCCATGGGAGATAAAGACATCGCTGACCTGGTGTGCGATACGTGCCGGCAGTCTCGCTCCCTCGCCGAGATCGAACAGCAGGCTGCGCCGCTGCTGGCGCAGCCGAAGGTGAAGCAGCGGGTCACCGAAGACACCATTCATCAGGGTGGCGATGGCCGGGCCCGCGTGCACCATTGGCCGCTCTCCACCGCTCTGTTCAACGGCACTGTCCGGCACGAGATCTGCGGGAGGGAGGTAGCGTACCGTATCCCCGGCAAACGGCTTGCTGGTACCCAGCAAGCCACTCTCATCACGACAGGCATCACGTACCAGCAGGGTATCGGTCGTGATGCCGTCCTCCGGTATCTTTACCGACAATCCCTCATCAGTGAATCGTGTAACCTCACCCATGCAGCGGGTATGCCCATCCTGCAGAAAGGCGACCTGCTTGCCCAGCCAAGCCTCGGGGGCCTTTCTGGGTGGGGTTCCCAGCAGCTTCAACCGGTCGAAGGCAACGCGCTGTTCGCTCCCCGCTTCCAGGTGGCTGTCCCACAACCAGGTCCTGCTGCGTGCCCTGGTTGCCTTTCCGGGACGACGTGCCTCTGCAGAAGCAGAGACGTAGACCACTTCGGCATCGAGACTTGCAAGCTCGTCAGGCAGGTGCAATGACCGCTCATCCCTCAACAGCACCAGCAACAGATCTATACCGGCAGTCTCCACCAGGGCCGTCAGCAGCTCCGCACCCGCCACGCCTCTCACCACACCCGGCGCATCCAGCAACAGGGTACCCGCGGTCACCTGCCTGGCAAGGGCACCCACCGCAGAGATCAGCGGCAGCCTGAAGCGTGCCGCGTCCAGGCTACAGAGCCCCTCCACCGCCTCAAGTGCCCACTCCCCCCGCCGATAAAGACCCAGGGAGACGGCGCCGGGGAGGCCGAAAAGGGGGGATCCGGGATCAGCACCAATGCACCAGGCCTGCTTACCTCGCGCGTCGAGCCGGGCTGCCAGGGCATTGGTCAGGGTGGTCTTGCCGATACCGGGCTGCCCGAACAGCATCGCCCTCCTCTCACCGTTGAAAAACGAATCGACAAGGCGATCAGGCTCCGGAGGCAATAATGGGATTGTCGTGCTCATAACGGCTTCCTGTTATGAGCATAGCGGATCTTGCAGAAGGGATTCAGGCATGAACGACACAATTGCGCCCGGCATCCTTGGCGCGATACAGGCACTCATCCGACCGTTTCAGCAGGGATTCGGCCGACTCACCACTTTCATACTGAACAACACCGCAACTGATGGTAACCCCACCGACATCTTCAAGGGGGTGACTTGAAACCGCCTGGCGGCAACGCTCGGCAAGATAGGCAGCTCCGTCGATCTGGGTACCGGGAAGTACGATAATGAACTCCTCGCCCCCCCAGCGACCGTGGTGATCCAGGGTCCTCAGCTGTTCCCCGACAACGGCGGTGATCTCCTGTAACACCCTGTCGCCTCGATCATGACCGAAATTGTCGTTGATCGCCTTGAACTTATCGATGTCATACATGATCACTGAGACCGGATCGCCATACCGATCAGACCGCTCCTGCTCCTTCAGGAGCTGCTCGCGCAACCTGTTGCGATTGAGCAATCTCGTCAGGTAGTCGTGGCTCGCCTGGTACTCCAGTTCCTTGAGCATGCGATGACGATCACTGATATCGTCGAAAATCACCGCGATGGATTCCACGCGATCGTTGCTCAGAATCGGTGCTGTGACATATTCCGTGGGAAAGCTGCTGCCGTCACTGCGCCACAGCACCTCGTCCGAGACCCGGCGCATCCTGCCATCCCTGAAGGGGGCCAGCATGCGACACTGTTCCACCGGATAGGATTCCCCGTTCGGATAGCTGTGGTGTATCAGGGCATGAGTCCCCTGCCCAACCAGTTCAGGCTCCTCGTATCCCAGCATGCGCAACGCCGCCGGGTTGGCAAAGGTGGCGCGCCCCTCGGCATCGATGCCGATAATGCCCTGCCCGGCTGCCTCTAGAAGCCTGCGGAAGCGCTCTTCGCTCTTGCGCAACGCCTCTTCCATCCGCTTGCGATCGGTGATGTCCTGAACCGTACCGATCATGCGCACGGGCACACCCGACTCATCATGCGTCACCTCGGCCCGCTCATGCACCATCCGAACCTCGCCACCCGGGAGGACGATACGGTGATCTATCGCATACTCCGCTGTCCCCTGCAGGGCCCGGTCTACCGCCTCGATAACGGCCTGGCGATCCTCGGGATGGACCCTTGCGAGAAAGGCCTCGTAATCCGCCCCGAACTCCTGCACTTCGAGACCAAAGATGCGGTAGATCTCGTCGGACCACTCCAGGGTGTCGCCACTGATCTGCCAGTCCCAGTGACCCAGGTGTGCGATACGCTGGGCTTCACTGAGTTGCGCCCGGTTATGCTGGAGGACCAACTGGGTCTGCCTCAGGTCTTCCAGGGCCTTGTCCCTGAGGCGTGCGATACGTTCGGCCTGGGCCAGGGCTTCACGCACACTGTAGGTGGCATCGGCAGAATCATCGCCATGACTCTCTATCACTTCCCCGATCACCGTCACTTCGGACTGGCCTGCGAGAGCCACATCTCCTGCCGGTGTGATCCCCACATGACGACTCAAACCTGCATAGATCAGGTCGGTACCACACTCCAGGGTCTCCAGGTAATGTATTGCATCCTCCACATGATCCGGGCCGATGATGGAACCGTGCTGGGGCAGAATACCCCTGATTTCATACCTCGAGAGTGATCCTGCGAATCCCCTTGCCGCCACATTGGAGGCCATGTAGTCCTTGTGAAACAGATCCAGCTTTGCCCGATGTTCACTGAACGAACTGACGATCAGTTTCCATTCGGTATCGAGCGCAGCCCAGACATCACCGGAAAAGAGAAAGCCGGTGGTGGTATCGAAGGTGGTAATGGCACCTGGAAAGTGAAGGAAAGGCGCAGAGATGAACCTCAGTTCACTCCCGGATGAAAGCTGGACACAGCCCTCCCGCTCCACGTCCACGGGAACACCCCCAAAACGACCATAGCCGTAGTGCTGCAGAAGGAGGTGACTGCGTGGTGAAGAGAACAGCCTGATGGCCGGATTGAGCTTGACCCATTGCGTGATGGAGGCCGACACATCCGGATCCTGATGACTCAGCACCAGGCCGTTGACCTCCTCCGGTGGCAGCAGCTGTGCCACCTGGGACCGGATGATCCTGAAATCCTGGCGGTTTCCCGGGTCAACCAGAATCGCGTCCGTACCACTGCGGATAAGGTATGTATTGCATCTGAATGCGGAATCAACGGGAATACCCAACCAGTAAATTCCGTGCTTCGCTTTCTCGTAAAGCGTAATCGGCCCTTCGAGATCCTCCTGATCCCATGAACCGCCTGACAAATCGACAAGATCCGTAGCCACTTTATAACTGCCCTGGCCAGTTATTGTTGGTTTCCCTTAAGTATATTGAAGGAAGCCCCTCTTTAGCTGAGCTAAAAGGACTGAAGTTGATCCAGGTTAAGCGAAAGTCGAATGGATCGTACCGGAACCTGATGACGGGGAAATAAAACAGGATTGCAGGAGTGGACCCAAGGAACCTTGCGGAGAGAGCAGATGCCAGGCGGATTGGATCATCCTGGATTGTTGGAAATGACCTCATGCGCGCCAGGGCCCCTGCTAACCCATTGAATTCCATGTAGCTGATCACCCCGTCTGCCCGATAACCGCATGCAAATTGAACAAGGGCTCACCTTCACAACAGCACGCTCTTTAGTATTTTAGAATTTTCTTATATAATACCCGGGAATTTTATGGCAAAGGGAAATAAACCCCTTTCTTTGCAATAGACTCAGAGGGTCAGCAGTATGCATAACGGTACAACCATCACCCAGTTCATCATCGAAGAGCAGCGCCAGATCGAAGGCGCCACCGGTGACTTCACCTCCCTGCTCAACGATATCGTCACCGCCTGCAAGGTGATCTCAAACATGGTCAACAAGGGCGAACTGATCGGTGTACTGGGCTCTGCAGAGAGTGAAAACGTACAGGGTGAAACCCAGAAGAAACTGGACATCATCACCAACGATGTTTTCCTCAAATCCAACGAGTGGGCTGGCCACCTCTCGGCCATGGCCTCCGAGGAGATGGACGAGATCTACGAGATCCCCAGCCAGTACCCCCGCGGCAAGTACCTGCTCACCTTCGATCCCCTGGACGGCTCCTCGAATACCGATGTGAACGTCTCCGTAGGTACCATCTTCTCTATCCTGCGCTGCCCTGGGGAGCGCGTCTGCCCCCACCAGGATGCCTTCCTGCAGCCCGGTGTTCAGCAGGTCGCGGCCGGTTACGCCCTCTACGGTCCCTCCACCATGATGGTGCTGAGCACCGGCAACGGCGTTAACGGCTTCACCCTTGACCAGGATATCGGCGAGTTCATTCTCACCCACCCCAACATGACCATTCCGGCAGATACCCGCGAGTTCGCCATCAACGCCTCCAACATGCGCCACTGGGAAGCACCCGTGAAACGTTACGTGGACGAGGCCCTTGCAGGCAAGACCGGTCCCCGCGGTGAAGACTTCAACATGCGCTGGATCGCCTCCATGGTGGCCGAGGTGCATCGCATCCTCACCCGTGGCGGTATCTTCATGTACCCCATCGATGCAAAGATGAAAGCCAGCGGCACCGAGGGCAAACTGCGCCTGATGTACGAGGCCAATCCCATGTCCATGATCATCGAACAGGCGGGCGGCGCATCATCCACCGGTCGTGAGCGCATCATGGAGCTCAAACCCAAGGCGTTGCACCAGCGCGTGCCCGTTATCCTGGGTTCAAAGAACGAGGTCGAACGGGTGGTCCAGTATCATGCAGAGGTTGCCGGCGAAGACGCCGCCTGATCCAACAGGGCAGAAACAAAGAAGGGGCCGTATGGCCCCTTTTTCACTTATGTAGGGTGGGTTAGCGACAGCGTAACCCACCATCCTGCCCGTATGCGGTGCAATACGCTTCGCTATTGCACCCTACCGGTTAAAGACCGGACTCGAATTCAGCAATGCTGACATGGAAGTGCGAGAAGTTATCCGCCCGTTTGAACAGGGCATCGTGCAGTCTCTTGCAGGAAGGGGAGAGTTTTCTCAATTTGAAGCAGAGCAGCTTTTGCATGGTACTGCCATCCTTCCTGTACCTGACATGGAGCTCCCTCACCTCTTCCGGGCTGAGTTCAGCAACAAAGTCCCGGCAGTTACCCCGGCGATGGGATTCCGAAAATCGCTCATCCTTGATCAGATCCAGTGCATTCCACCAGCCTGGCGCCATCTCCACGAGGGCTGTCCCGTCACTCTTTGAGTAGCCTGTAACCTTTACCGAAAAAGACATGATACTTCCACGAAAAATAATACCAATAGCCGAACTAAACGATTGTATCGCTATTTTCGTGGCACGTCAAATTTCACCGCAATGAATTCAGGGAAATAGTTCTGGCAATCGAATCCAGGGGGACTTAACCGGGAGTTCCTCTCATACAGGGTGGTATAGGGACCGCTGAGTGCTCCAGGTCGATAAAGGTTCTGTCCCGGGGCATTGCAATAGCGGCCTTGAAAACAGATCATACGAAGAAAAGAACAACCGGCCCTGGTACCCAAGTGAGCGCAGTCATCAGACACTATTCGTCAATCCTGATCATTTTCGTTCACCCCTACCCCCATAGGTCGATCGTGAACAGGCGGCTCATTGACGAGATCGCCGGCATGGATGGCATTCAGATCAATGATCTCTATGAACACTATCCGGACTTTCATATCGACATCTCCCGTGAACAGGAACTGCTCAAGCAGGCTGACCTGGTAATACTCCAGCATCCCATCTATTGGTACAGCGCACCGGCACTGCTCAAACAGTGGCAGGACCAGGTGCTGGAGTACGGCTTTGCCTATGGCTCAGGCGGTACTGCCCTGCATGGAAAAGGGCTGCAGAACGCCATAACCACGGGACATAACCAGCAGGCATATTGCCCCCAGGGCGAGGACCGCTACACGGTCAGGGAGATGCTCAGACCCTTTGAACAGACAGCCTACCACTGCGGCATGGAGTACCAGCAGCCGTTCGTGATTCACAGTGCCCACAAGCTGTCCGTCGATGCGCTCGATGAACATGTCGCAAACTACCGGCGACTCCTGCAGCAATATCTCGGGGGTGAAGACCATGGCTGACCAGTCCCTGCTGCTCAATGCCGTCACCTACATGGGCGCCGCGGTGGTTGCCGTACCCCTGGCCAAGCGGCTGGGGCTCGGCTCTGTGCTCGGTTACCTGATCGCCGGCATCATCATCGGTCCCTGGGGACTGGGGATGATCGACAACGTCGAGGATATCCTGCACTTTGCAGAGTTCGGCGTGGTGCTGCTGCTGTTCCTGATCGGGCTGGAACTCAATCCCAAACGGTTGTGGGCGATGCGCCGCCCCATTCTCGGCATGGGCGGCATGCAGGTGGGACTGACCATACTGGCGCTGTTCGCCATCGGGCGGTTGGCCGGGCTCACCACTGAAAGCGCCCTGATCATCGCCATGGGCCTCTCCCTCTCCTCCACCGCCATCGCCCTGCAGACCCTCACCGAGAAGCACCTGCTCACCACCCACGCGGGCAACTCCGCCTTTTCCGTGCTGCTGTTCCAGGACATCGCGGTGATCCCCATGCTCGCCATGATCCCCTTCCTGGGAGGCACCGTCACTGACCAGGGCGACCCTCTCACCGGTGCGCTGAAGGTGATCGCCGCCATCGGCGGCATCGTGGTTCTGGGTCACTACCTGACCCGGCCGATCTTTCGCTACATCGCCAAGACCGGCCTGCGGGAGATCTTCACCGCCTTCACCCTGCTACTGGTGATCGGCATCGCCCTGCTGATGCAGCTGGTGGAGCTCTCCATGGCCCTGGGTACCTTTCTGGCCGGCGTGCTGTTGGCCGAGTCCGAGTACCGCCACGAGCTGGAGGTCGAAATCGAGCCCTTCAAGGGGCTGCTGCTCGGCCTCTTCTTCATCTCCGTAGGCATGTCCATCGACTTCGGCGTGCTGTTCAGCAATCCGCTGCTGATTCTTTCCCTGGTTGCACTGCTGGTGCTGGTCAAGCTGACGGTACTCTGGCTCATCGCCTCCCGCTGCAAGGACCCGATCCCCATCAGCCAGCGCCCCCTGTTCGCCTTTCTGCTCTGCCAGGGGGGTGAGTTCGCCTTCGTGATCTTCTCGGCAGCCAAGGGGGCCGGTGCTCTGGAAGATCGGCTGGCGGATCCCCTGTTCGTGATCGTTGCAATCTCCATGATCACCACCCCGCTGCTGATGATCATTTACGAGCGTTATATTGCCCCCCGGTATGTGGAGGTGGGAGAAGAGCGCCAGCCCGACCGGGTCGAGGAGGACGGCAACCCCGTCATCATCGCCGGGTTCGGCCGTTTCGGCCGTATCGTGGGACGCCTGCTCCACGCCAGCCGCATCCCGACCACCATCCTCGATCACGACCCGGACCACATCGAGCGCGTACGTGAATTCGGATACAAGGTCTACTACGGCGACGCCACCCGCAGCGGGGTCCTTCACGCTGCCGGCGCCGACAAGGCAAAACTGCTGGTGCTCGCCCTGGATGACCCCGAGGCTGGGCTCCAGGTGGTGGACCTGGTACAGAAGCAGTTCCCGAACCTGAAGATTCTGGCACGTGCCAGTGACATCTCGCACGGCTTCGCCCTGAGAGACAGGGGGGTGGAGATCTTCCAGCGCGAGATACTCGAATCCGCCCTGCTGCTGGGTGAGGAGGCGCTTAAAGAACTCGGTTACGGCGCCTACCAGGCGAAACAGGCGGCTCACGCGTTTCGGGATCACGACGAGGAGCTGTTCAACACCCTCTACGAAGAGGGTGCCCTGGAGAAGCGCATCTCCATGCAGCGCGAGGCAAAGGACGAACTGGAGCAGGTACTGGCCGCAGACGAGGAGGATATCGAGCAGCGGCGCAAACAGGCTTGGGATTGATTGGCTGTAGGGTGCAATAGCGCAGCGTATTGCACCGAATAAAAAAAGGTGGGTTACGCTACCGCTAACCCAACCTACACAATGGAAAAAGGGGCCGACAGGCCCCTTTCTTTTTTACAACGACAGAAGCCTATATCTGCTGTATTCCGGCGATATGCCAGTCACCTTCCGGGTTATCCCAATCGTGGGTCACATGCCAGAGTTCGGCGAACTCACTGGGCTGTGCACCCTGCTCTTCCCGTATCAGGCCGGAGAAGTGAACAGTGGCGACAACCTGACCGGCCTCCCGCTGTACACTGACCAGATCGGCATTGAGGGTAACCACCTCGGTGAAATGACGCTCATCACCACGACTGAGCCGTTCCGCCTGGATCTCCGAGTAGAGCTCCGGGGTGGTGTACTCGGCGATATCCTTGAGATCCCCCTTGTCCCAGGCGGCCTGGAGACGGATAAAGTGGGTCTTGGCTCCCTGGGCGAAGGTCTCGGTATTGAACCAGGCCGGCGTCTCAACTGACATGACCTCTTCCGCTCCACCGGCCATCTCATCCTGAAACCGGGCATCGTTTCCGTGATCCATCGAGGCATCCCCCCTGAACTGGGGATTCATACCGGCCGCGCCTGCAGCCTGTGGCTGGGCCGCCCTGCGCCCCATTGCCCGCAACAGCATCATGCCCCCGAACACCAGGCCGAGAATCAGCAGGATGTCCATGGGCTGAATACCCTCGAAGGCATCGCCGAAAAAGAGCGAGGCGAGCAGGCCGCCGGCCGCGAGTCCCGCCAGGGGACCCAACCAGCGGCTGGCGCCCGAGGTAGCGGCCGCGCCGCCCATCGCGTTGTTGGTTGCGGTCTGCTTGCTGGTGGTGGTCGTGCTCTTGCTCGGCTGCTTCATCCTGGATTGGTTGTACTGCTTGCCAAAACTCTTACCGAAACCGAATCGCTTCGCCTCGGCCTCTTCGACAGGCAGCATGGCCAGTGCGAAAACAGCAAAAACAAGAGAAAAAACACCTAAAATCTTATACATAGAATAAATTCCATTGTGACGGCAATAACGCCCATTATCTCAAAATTGGGGCACCTGTGGCAAAATAACAGCCCACTGGAAACGAAGTGTGACGCCCGGGACTTCAAACCATGCACCCACCCCTGATAAGATGCCCCTCCAGAATACGCCAATAAAACACGAATAAATTTATGCACTTAAATGAATACTATTCCCTGGATGGCGGAAACGTCATGTTCACCAGGGAGCAGGGCAGCCGGTTTGCCAAGAAGGTGGCAGGTGATTTCAATCCCCTTCACGACCCTGAATCCAAGCTCTTCTGCGTGCCCGGGGACCTGCTGTTCTCCATCGCACTGTCGAAGTACGGTGTCAGCCAGCATATGCGGGTGGTCTTCTCCGGCATGGTCGGTGATGCGACTCCCCTCCGCTTCCCCGAAGCGGAAGAGACCAATATCGAGATCGCGGACGACAGCGGTAAGACCTACCTGAGCATCGAACGGGATGGCGAGATCTCCACCGACCCCCAGTTGGTGAAGACCCTGACCTGCAATTATGTCCAATTCTCCGGGACCGCCTTCCCCAGCGTGCTGCTACCGCTGATGAAAGAGCATGGCGTGATGATCAATCCGGATCGACCCATGGTGATCTACGAGAGCATGGAGATCCATCTCGACCGCCTGGACATAACCGAACCGACACTCGAGCTCTGTGACACCTCGCTGGAGTTCAACGGCCGTAAAGGCAATGTCTGCCTCGAGTTCTGTGTCAGGGCCGATGGCGAACTGATCGGCAAGGGCGCCAAGTACATGGCCCTGAGGGGGCTGCGGGCGTTCGAACAGGAGAAAATCCAGGTGCTGGTGGACGACTACGTGGCAACCAAGGCGGCTTACATCGGCTGACCTGCCCCTCCCAAGGGTGAAAAACCCTGAGCCGGAGCGAATTCTCTCCACTGTCCGTGGTCCAACATCGGACACAACAATGAAAAAATCATCACTGGAGGAGTGAGATATGCTGGGCAATCGTTATCTGGCCGTTGCGGCCATTGCATTTCTGCTGCTGTCCCCCCTGGCGATACTGGCCGCCACCCCCGCGCCCGCCCCGGGAAAGATGACCGGCGGCAAACAGACCCATCACCCTGACTGGTTCAAGGAGAGCTTCCTCGACATCGCCGAGGATGTGGCAGAGGCGGCGGACGAAGAGAAGCATGTCATCCTCTTCATGCACCTCAACAACTGTCCCTACTGTTACAAGATGACCGAGGAGAACTTCAAGCATGCCCCCTACACGGAGTTCATCAAGAAGAACTTCGATGTCATCGTCATCAACATCAAGGGGGACCGGGAGGTCGCCTTCGATGAGAACACCTCGGTCACGGAGAAAGCGCTGGCCGAGCAGCTGAAGGTGGTCTACACGCCGACGGTCATATTTCTCAACACCGACAACAAAATCGTCGCCCGTACCAATGGATACCGCTCGGTACCCGACTTCAAGCATGTGCTCGACTACGTGCATGAAAAGGCCTACTCAAAGACCACCCTGGCAAAGTACATCGACGAGAAAAAGCAGGCCGGCAGCTACAACTTCCGCAGTCACCCCCAGCTGAAAACAGCCGATAACCTGCAGGCACTGACCGACAAGCCCCTGGCCGTTCTGTTCGAGGACAAGGCCTGTGTACTCTGTGACCAGCTGCACGATGGCCATCTGAAGAGCGCCGAAACCAATGCCATCCTGAAGAACTTCAGCTTCGTGCGCCTGGATGCCCTCTCATCCGACCCCATTGTCGACGTGGAGGGTAACCGCACGACCCCCAGGGAGTACGCGGAGAAACTGGATCTCAACTACCGCCCCGGTATCGTTCTCTTCGACAAGGGAAGGGAAATCATGCGCATCGAGAGCATGCTCTACACGTACCACTTCCAGGAGGTGCTGAGATATGTCGGTGAACGGCATTACGAAAAGTACCCGGAAGATTTCTATGACTACCTGGGTGTCAGGTCAGAAGCGATCCTGAAGAGCGGACAGAATATCGATCTCTCCAAGTGAAGCGGGAGTGCCGGCCCTTGCGGGCCGGCACTTACTGCCTGACCCTGAAGACCACCACCGCACCCGCATAATCCTTGTCATGAATGGGGTGCGCGGAATACTCCACGTTCACGGGCCTGCCCTCGGCATGCCAGAACACCTCGCCATCCACCCTGGATGAGCGACCCTCTCGGTAGGCGTGGTAGATGGGAGACTGCTGCTCCGGGTAGGACATGCCGTCGATCCTGGAGTGCTGGATCAGGTCGTGGATCCGGTTGCCGATCACCTCCTGGCGCTGGTAGCCGAGAATGTCCAGTGCGGAAGAGTTGATGAACGTACAGCGCCCAACGCCACTGAGACCAAAGATACCGTCGCCGGCAGACTCCAGCAGCAGCTGCTGTTGCCGCTGAAGCGAGGTCATCTCGTTCTCAATATGCTTCTGCTCCGTGATATCGAGCCCGATGGCACCCAGCATCACCTCGTCGCGTTCGGCATCCTCGACCGGGAAGCAGATCAGCTCCCAGTAACGATCGTCCCAGGGCTGGATCTTGACTGTCTCGATCATCTTCTTCTGTTCCAGGGCCTGCTGCTCCTCGAACTGAAAATTGTCCACCTTCCTCTCCGGCCATATCTCTTCGGCCAACTTGCCGACCACGCTCTCTTCCCTGAGATGGTTGTTCTTCTCCCAGGCCGGATTGACGAAGATGAAACGCCCGTCGGCACTTTTCATGTAGGCGATACCCGGGAGGTTTTTCATGAACGCCCGGAAGCGGTCGTTGAGTTCGCGTACCTTGCCGGTCTGGCGCTGCACCTCGCGCTTCAGAATCACGAACCCGACGCCAAGGAACAGGGTGATCACCAGGATGAAAGCGAAAGCGGCCACCACCCAGTTGGGGATCTCGATATTCTCCTCTTCAGGGAACCACTTCTTCTGGAGGTGGTAGTAGAGCGAGTTCCTGTCACCCTTCAGCCGGGTCAGCTGGTAATCGATTCGCTGTATGCGCTTGGCATTGACCAGCTGGCCGTTACGGGGTGAGAGTGCAATGCGGATCTCGGCCGGGTTGAAGATGACCGAGGATTTGATCAGTGACGAATCCGAGAGCATTGCACCATCCATCGAGCGGCTGACCAGCCCGGCGTCTGCCGGGCCATTGGCCACCCAGTCCAGCACGGAGGCATGATCCTCGACCTCCAGAAACCGGACATCGATGTCGAACCGGCGTACCAGCTCCTTGAGATCTGCAAAATGGACATACTCGGACATGGCAACGATGGTCATACCATCGAGGTCGAGGGGTGACTTGATATCATCCTCGCCGGCCATCACGATCTGCCCCCAGTTGACATAGAGGCTTTCGCGGTTGAAATCGTAGCGTCTAGCCCTCCCCTCGCTGACAGAAACCGGACTCAGAATATCGATCTCGCCATAGGCCAGCAAACCGTTGCACTCTTCCCAGCGACAGGCAACAAACTCCAGGTCCCAGCCCTCCTCCTTGGCAATCTGGAGGATCAGCTCAATAACAAATCCCGAGGGCGGCCGCCCATCAGCCAGTACAGAGAGGGGGGGATTGTCGTAAACACCGACACGGATCTTCTCACCTGCGATGGATGGCTGTGAAGTGATTGATAACAGGAGGGATAACAGAAGGCCGAATATGCCAGCGCGACCGGATGCAATGCGGCGGGTAATCATCTCAGTCAGTCACACCTGTTCATCATGGTCGGTCATTTTTTACCGGATCCGTATCCTGCACTGGACAGGTATTGACGAAGGTGGCGAACATCGTGCTTGGGAAGAACCGAGCTGTGGTGGGGCCGGTGAAGCATGCCCTCCACGCCGTTCAGAACAAGGCGTATGCGTGCGCCCGGCAGTTCGTGAAACTCTGCGCCCAGGGACTTGAGCAGGGATTCAATCTCCCGCCAGTGGAGATTGCCGCTGACCGGATCATGGAAAATGGCGGCCAACATCTTTTCATGCTTGTGGCTCATAGTGCGCTTCTACCCTCTATACCCTCGGAGCGGCTGTTGTCCAGGATTATAGAATAGGGATAAAGCGCACCGCCAGTGTGTTAAGCCGCGGGCCAGTAATCGGTTTCAATGCCCTCGCCGAGGTCTGCCTCCACCAGCCGGCGCCGAACCTCCAGCAGTTTTTCGATCAGCCCCGGCTCATCCTTTTCGTAACCCTCCGCATCCGGTACGCGTTTCACGACAACCCCGAGCAGTTCCGTAATGGCATTGCCGATGGAGTTCTGACTGATGGTGACGATCAGTTTGCCCTGGTCATTCCGGTAGATCAGCTGCTTGAAGGCGGGCTGCCAACGGATGGCGTTTGCGTACTTGGCATCGCTGATGCACTGATCGCGCACCTTCTTGGCGGTGGCCATGAAGTCGTTGTTGAACAGCAGTGTGTTCTCGACCTGGTCCGGAAAATTGACACTCTTCGGCATCGGTGCGTTTCGGGTCGATACCTGGCTGAAGAAGGTACGGTAGAAATCGATGAACCCTTTCAGGATCTCGTCGTACTCCTTCCAGAAGCGGATATCCTTGAGCGCCTCTGCACCGCCCTGTACCTCCCAGCTGGGAAGGCCCTGGGGATACCCGGTCAGGCCGATCATCGACGCATCGCTGCCGACCGGTACCAGGATCTCCAGGTCGAGGGCTTCGAAGAAGCGGCGATAGGCATCCTTCATGTAGGACTGGAAGAGACTGTGCTGCCCACCATCCGTCAGGTTGGGGTTGTCAGGATCGGTGAGCTCCGCATCCCGCAACTGGCTCTTGTTGAAGACGATGAAATGGTTGTGCAGCATACGGATGCTCGGCACACCTGGAGAGGTAAGCGGCCAGGTGGCATCCAGGCTTGCCTCGCCCGCAAGGACCAGGGCCTCGTCAGGATCGGGATAGCGCTCGATCATGTAGTCCACCATGATCTGGTTCATCCGGTTCCAGACATGCTTCACGTTCTCAGGCACCTGGGTGCGGCGAACCGGTCTGCCAAGGGGGTTCAGAATGCACTTCGACGTGTTGTAGATGATGGAGGCGTCGAACTCGTTGCTGTGGCCGAGCGCCTTGCGGTAGAGCAACAGGTTCTCGGGATTCATCAGCAACCCGTTGTTATGAACCAGGTCGTTCAGATTCTCGGTACTGTTGAAGAATTCATTGGGCTTCATACCTTCCGGGACATCCAGAGGTATGGGGCGAAAAGGCGTAACGATTTCCCGTGGACCCTGCTTCATGGCACTACTTCCATATTATTTTTAAATGCACGTATAACACATTGATATAGCTTACTTTTCAATGGTTCATCCGGATCATACAGAGGAACCGGACACAGATCCAATCGGATCATGGCGCTTTGACACCCAAGGGCATCTATGGATTAATCGACCCTTATATACAGTGTCGGGTGAAGCTCGTGTCCTGGATCGTCGTCGGTATTACAACCCTCTTCAGCTTGTTTCTGCTGTTTCAGCTGATGGTCGTCTGGCAAGCAAGAAAACAGGTCGGCCGCCCCCAGCCTGTAACGGCATCGCCACTGAAGATCGATAGCACGCGACCTGCCCTCCTCTATTTCCATAGTCCCCAGTGCAGCCCCTGCAGGGCCATGACCCCCGTTGTCACCGAGATGGGCGAGAGTGACGATAACGTGATCAGCATCGATATCACCAGGGATATGGAGCTGGCGCGAGCTTACAGGGTACGTGCCACACCCACCGTTGTCGTCGTTGAGAGCGGATCCATCACCAAGGTCCTTGTCGGCCAGAAATCACGCACCACCCTGCTGGGCCTGGTCCAGAAGTAGGCACACCGCCTTAGCCTCCCGGCACAGGTAGTTCAGGAACACCTCCAACAGCCCCTGAAATCCCTTCTATTTCTGCGGAATAAAAATCAAGATAGTTCTTATATTCCCATAACTTGCGCCGCATTAAACGATAAGAAAAAAAACAAAAAAACACTTTGACTATTTAATTATTTTCTAATATTCTTTTTTCCCACTGAAGGCAAATGCAGTATCCGGCTTTCATGAACAACTGATTAATTATTCAATATATGGAGATTACTCTCATGAAAAAAATTGCTAAGGCTGCTGCTATCGCCGCTATGCTCGCTGCTTCCGCTTCCGCTTCCGCCTGGTGGGGTGGTCCTTGGGGCGGTGGTCCCTGGAACGGTCTCGGTGACGGCTGGGGCGACGGCTCCGGTGACTTCAACATGAACTTCAGCGGTCGTAGCTCTGCTTACGGTCGCGGTCGCGGCTACGGTTACGGCTACCCCTACGGTGGTTACGGTTACCCCTACGGTGGTTACGGCTACCCCTACGGTGGTTACGGCGCACCTTACGGCTACCCTGTTGCTCCTGTAGCACCTGCTGCTCCTGCTGCAGAAGCCAAGTAAGACACTCCGTCTTCTTGACTGCCAGGGAGTGGCCTGGGCACAGGGACGTGCCACAAACCAAATCCAGTTTTTTATGACATAAAATTCAGAGCAGAGACTCTCGGATTTGGGAGCCCCTTCGCCAGGACTACCCAAATCCGAGAGCCGCAGTACTCTGCCAAACGCAAAAGGTATTACGGAAATGAAAATGATCAAAATTGTTGCTGCTGCAGCACTTGCTACTGCTTCCATGACTGCCAGCGCCTGGTGGGGCGGCGGCCCCTGGAATGGCCTGGGTGACGGCTGGGGCGATGGCACCGGCTCTTTCAACATGAGCTTCAGCGGTCGCAGCTCCGCCTACGGTCGCGGCTACGGCTACGGAAACCCCTACTACGGCTACGCCCCTTACGGTTACGCCCCCTATGGTTACGGTGCTCCCCTGGCCATGAACGAAGAGCAGCAGAAGGCATTCGCTGAGCAGCAGGCCAAGGCCATGCAGGACGCTATGGAAGCACAGCGCAAGTTCGCCGAGCAGTTCACCGCTGACCGTGGCAACATGCCCGCTCCTTTCGCAGCTCCCTTCCAGCGTGAAATGCCTGAAATGCCCGAAATGCCCGCTTTCGGCGCCAACCACGACGAGATCCGCAAGCAGATGGAAGATCGCCGTGCAGAGATGGTGAAAGAGATGGAAGAGCGTCGCGCTGCCATGCAGAAGACCATGGAAGAGCGTCGCGCCCAGCGCAACATCTAAGCTGACGTTTAGCTTAGCGCTCAAAAAACGCCTGCCGGGCTCAGCCTGGCAGGCGTTTTTTATGTGCCTTCAGGAAACGATCACTCGCCGGATCGGAACTCGTCCGGAATCATGCATACGGGAATGGGCTGCATCTTGTGCTGGTTCGCCTTGTTGAGCCGTCGGTAGATGGCCAGCACCTCCTGTTGCCGCTCGTTCAGCCCGCTTCCGTCACCTGCGTAATCCATCGCCCACTCGAGCTCGGGATAACTCGCCCCGATCTGGTCTTCATCGGTGCGATCATCGTTCCACAGACCGTCGGTTGGCGGCGCCTCGAGTATATCGCTGTTGACACCCAACTCACCGCCCAGCGCATAGACCTCGCTCTTGTTGAGGTCTGCAATGGGACTCAGGTCCACACCACCGTCACCGTACTTGGTATAGAAACCGATGCCGAAGTCCTCCACCTTGTTTCCGGTACCCAGAACCAGGTAGTCGTGAAAGGCGGCGAAGTAGTAGAGGGTGGTCATGCGCAGGCGGGCACGGGTGTTGACCAGCGCCATATCCTGCCACTCCTCCTGAACCGCCGGCAGTGCCTTCACCATGCTGTCGAAGGTATGCGTCAGGGGCACCTCGATGGAGTCCACGTTGGGGTAGTTGCTCTTCAGAAACTCGATATGGCGTTGGGCACGGGTCACCTGCTTGATGCTCTGGTGAATCGGCATCTCGACACAAAGCAATGGTTTGCCGGTTCTCGCACCCAGGGTCGAGGTGACTGCAGAATCGATGCCCCCGGACACCCCGATAACGAACCCCTTCATGCCCGAGGCTTCGATATAGTCGCTCAACCATCCCGTGATATGTTCGATAACCCTGGCAACCTGCATCAAAGATACTCCCCTGATCCTGCTCTTCTTTCGTGGAAAAGATAACCGACCGGACATTGATTCCATCAGAAATGTCGTTGAAATCGGCCTGGCAAACTCAAGCTATATCACACCATAATAGCCCTGTTGCATCCAGTAGAGACAACGGTTCAAACCTGGTCCGGGAGAGCCCCATGCGAGAAAACCCCCTGGTTGGTGTCAGCGCCTGCCTTCTTGGTGAGAAGGTGAGGTATGACGGCGGTCACAAGCGGGATCAATTCCTCACCGGACCACTGACTGAACACATGGCATTCACCAGGGTCTGCCCGGAGACAGCCATCGGCCTGGGTGTACCCCGCCCCACCATCCGCCTGGTGGGAGACCCTGCCCGCCCCAAGGCACTGGGGGTCAGGGACACCGGCATGGATGTCACCGCCAGGCTGGAGCAATTTGCCAACAGCCAGGTTGACGGCTACGGGGAGCTGAACGGTTTTATCCTCAAAAAGGACTCTCCAAGCTGTGGCATGGCCCGGGTGAAAGTCTATCCACAACCGGTAGGAGGAAGCGCCGTGAGGAAGGGCTCGGGTATCTTCGCCCGCATTCTCATGGAGCGCCACCCCGACCTCCCGGTCGAAGAGGAAGGACGGCTCAACGACCCGGTGTTGCGGGAGAACTTCATCAACAGGGTCTATGTCCATTTTCACTGGCAGCAACTGATGGCACCGGGAGTGACCGCAGCCCGGCTGATCGATTTTCACAGCCGTCACAAGTACCTGATCATGGCCCACTCCCAGGCGGCCTACCGGCGTCTTGGAAAACAGCTGTCCGATCTCTCCGGCAACCGGGCCATGGAGATCGCCCCTGTCTATTTCAGTGAAGTGATGTCCACCCTCAGCCACAGGAGCAACCGAAAACGCCACGTCAATGTGCTGCAGCACATCATGGGTTACCTGAAACGGAATATCGACTCAGCCGACAAGGCCGAGCTGGCAGCCTGTATCGAACGCTACCGGCGGGAGGAGATCCCCCTGGTGGTGCCGATCACCCTGCTGAAGCACTACTTCAGGCGCCATCCCGATCCCTACATGGCACAGCAGGCCTACCTCCAGCCCCACCCGGAGGCACTCGGTCTGCGAAACGCCTTGTGAAGCGCCTGTGGGTCACTTCAGGACCGGGAATGTCGACTATCATTCTTAAAAAAGCCAACCGACAGGAAAGAACATGGGACAGGCCATCGAGATCAGAACCACGGACGGAATCCCCTTCGACATCTACACGGCGGGACCGGAGGACGCACCGAGGGGCGTGATGATCCTGCATGAATGGTGGGGGGTGATGCCACACAATATCGACTGGGCCAACAGGCTGGCCGATGAGGTCGGCTGCCAGGCGATCGTGGTGGATCTCTATGACACGCGGGTCACCGATGATCCGGAGGTCGCCTCGACCTGGATGCGGGAGATCGACCAGGCGCTTGCAGACGCCAAGCTGATGGCCGCCCTCGAGTGGCTGGACCGCCCCGGCAGAAAACTGGCCACCTATGGCTGTTCGTTCGGCGGCAAGCAGTCGATGCAGGCGAGCCTGCTGGCGCCAGGGAAGATAAGTGCAACTGCCGTCGCCTACTGCCGCATGGAGACCGATGTCGGCAAGCTGTCGACCCTGCAGGGTCCGGTACTGGCGATCTATGCCGAGCAGGAGCGCACCATGCCGGAGAAGCGGGAGAATTTCGAGGCGGCGATGAAGACGGCCGGGAAACAGGCAGAGGCAGTCAGTTTCGATGCCGCCCACGGGTTCACCAATCCCACCAGTCCCCGTTACGATGCCGAGGCGGATAAGCAGGCCTGGGCTGCATTGGTGGCATTTCTGCAGAGAACCCTTTGAGAATTACCGAGACGCGTTGCATCCTGCCCCAAAATCTCACTCCATGGGCAGACAGACCATGAAACGGGTTCCCTCACCGGGTTCCGACTCGACCCGCAACTCTCCCTTATGCTCCTGGGTGACGATGAAATAGGAGACGGAGAGGCCAAGCCCGGTCCCCTCCCCGATTTCGCGGGTGGTGAAAAAGGGTTCGAATATCCGTCCCAGCACATCCTCTCCCATGCCTGGGCCGTTGTCTTCCACCTCGATACAGGCCAGCTCGTGCTCCTGTCTTATGCGCACGGTGATCCGCGGTGACCTGCCAGGCTCATCCATGGCCTGAAATGCCTGGGCGGCATTTCTGAAGAGATTGAGAAGCACCTGTTGAAGTTCCGACTTTATACAGGGCACCGGGCCAACCGTGCTGTCGTAGTCACGCACGATTTCGATATCGCGGAAGTCGTACTTTTTCTGCAGATCGTAATCGACGGCGGTCAACTCCAGGGTGGCATCCACAAGCAGGGCCAGATTCTCCGGTTGCAGTACCACCTCGGGCTTGCGCGAGAACTGGAGCATATTCTGCACGATCACCGCTGCCCGCTCTCCTGACTCGGTGATCCCCTGCAGGAAATGACCGATCTCACGCTGCTCGAGATATTGCCACACCGCGGCCAGCTCGAGCCCCATGGCCTCGGCGATCTCCCGGTTCTTGGGCAGGTCCGGCGAGAGCCGTCGTTCGATGTTCTGTATCCCGTGCAGTATGCCCCCGAGGGGATTGTTCAGCTCATGGGCCATGCCCGCCGCCAGGCCGCCTACCGACATCATCTTCTCGGTCTGGAGCAATAACCCCTGCAGGCGTTTTTTCTCGGTGATATCCTGCACCGTCCCCACCGAGCGCACCGCGCGGCCATCCTCGTAGAACGTCTGGCAGCGCTCATTCACATGCTTGACCCGGCCGTCCGCCATCAGCAGCCGGTGTTCGATATCGTAATCCCCACGGTTCTCCACAGCGTCACGGTAGCTACGTTCTACCATCTCCCGGTCATCGGGATGGATACACTCGAGAAACGCCTCGTAGGTTGCAGGGAACCTCCCCTTGTCAATCTCGAAGATCCGGTAGACCTCGTCCGACCATTCGAGGTCGTTCGTCGACAGGTCCAGGCTCCAGCTGCCGACGTGGGCAATGCGTTGCGCCTCTGCCAGGCTCGCTTCGCTCTCTCTCAGCCTGTTCTCCTCTTCCCCAAGTTTCTCCTGCATCGCATTGTAGGCGGCGATCACCTGGCCGATCTCATCCCCGGACTGCCACGCCACAGGCGTTCGCTCCCCGGTCTCCCTCGTGAGCCTGATGGTGCCCAGCAAGCGGGAAAGCGGGCGGTCCACGACCCACCGGTTGGCCAGTAACGCACCGACCAGGATAACCATCACCAGTGCCAACAACAGCAGCGAATTCTGCACCACCTGCCGGGTAATGGCAGTGTGAATTCTCTGCATCTGGAACGTAAGCTCCAGCTCACCCAGCTTGTAGGTCTGTCTCAGTCCTTCCTCTATGATCTCACGTCGCACCACAAAATCTTTTGAAGGCTCGCCAAGCTCAACGATTACGGCTCCCTGATCATTGCGTACCACCACACTGGCGACATCCTCATCGGTAATAATCGAGGCTGCGATCCTTCTCACATGCTCTTCATCCAGATTCCACAAGGGCGTTCTGAGCAATTCGGCGTTGAGGAAACTGATATCCTCTTTCTTCAGCAATACATCACTCTTCAGATCCATGTAAGCCTGGTACCCGAACACACCGGTCACCACCACGGTGGCGAAAATCACCGGTATCAGGAGAATGAAAAGGAATTTGCTCCTCAGGGTGGCGAACCGCTCCAGCACCTTATCCCTCCTCCTCTGTCCCAAGGCAGACCGTCATTTCCCCAGTCCGTGACGCTGCATGATCTGCTGAAACCGGGGCGTCTCCTTGAACTTCTTGAGCGCGGATGAAAACCGTCCGGCCAGGTCGTCGTGACCGGGCTTTTTGGAAAATGCGGTGTAGAGTGGCGTGCTCTCGATGGGTGGCTCGACCAGGCGGATCTGTTTCACAAGCCCCTGCTCTTCTGCATACCTGGCGAGGGAGGTTGGATTGCCAATCCCCATGCCGATACGGCCCATGGCGATGTTCCGCACCAGGAGCTTTTCGTCCTCGAAATCGATTCGGCGGACTTCGATCGGTTCCCTGAACAGGCCATAGGTCCAACCGAGTACGGCGCCGATGTCCTGCCCCTTCAGCTGTGACAGGGTACCGTCGAATTCAAACTCCGATTCTGCCGGTACGATGATGCCGATCTGCGACTGGGCTGGAAATTGATCCGGATAGTTGAGAAAGGCTTCCCGCTCCTTTCGATAGAAGATACCGGTAATGGCATCGACCTGGCTGCGCTTGACCAGGTCCACCGCCCTCGCCCAGGGCACCTCGAGAAATGCGGCCGAGTAACCCATCTGCAAAAGCACCGCCCGGGTCACCTCCGGCATCGGTCCCACCAGTTTCCCGTTTTCCCGGTAGTAGTAGGGATAGAAGTCGGCGCTGTCTATCACGATGACCAGGGCGCTATGCCCGGCTTCATGGGCCGTTGCGGGAGGAAGCGCTCCAAGGACGACCATGAGGATCGAAAGGATGATCGCACTGATACCGTTTTTCATTGTCCATCCCTTGCTATAAACCTGACCTGACCATTCAGCAACTCCTTCTGCGCCACGCTATCCTCTGACAGACCTGCTAATAAGTATAGCCTTGCCAGAAGGTAGCATTGACGACAGGCCCGGGCTACTGATCCTTGCCGGCAAAACGCAGGAGAAAAGGTGACAGGTAGCGGGCACTCTCGCCGGAGTATTCACGCCCTTCACTGTAAATGGTCAGGATTTCACTCTCGTATCCCCCCGGCCGCCGGCTGAAGATCAGCGCCGACACCTTGGGCCGGTTGTGCGGATAGCCCCGGTAATCGATCCGCCTGCGCAGGTGCAGCCCCTCTACGGCCGCCAGTTCAGCAAACCGTTCCACCGCATGACTGGGGATCAGCAGGTAGAAGATACCGTCATCACCCAGCAGCCGTTCGACCGCGACGATCAACTCTCCGTAGGGCAGCTGATCGGTATGCCGGGCGACATTGCGGCCCGCTTCCGCTGACTTGCTGTGACTGTCGAAGAAGGGAGGGTTACTAATGACCAGGTCGTATCGCTCGTGGCAGTGCCGGGCAAACGCCCGTATATCCTGGTGCACTGCCTCGAGCTTTCCGCTCCAGGGACTTTGCGAAAAGTTGAAGCTGGCCTCCGAGCACGCCTCTTCGGTCAATTCAACCGCCGTCACCCTGGCGGCACCCAGTTGCGCGACCATCAGGGCAAGCAGTCCGGTACCTGCGCCGATATCGAGCACCCGCTCACCCCCCTCAATCGGCGCCATGGCGCCAAACAGGGTCGCATCGGTGCATACCCTCATCCCGGAGCGCTCCTGGAGCACTGAAAACTGTTGAAATCTGAAGATTGACACGACCCTGCTCAGATACCTGTGATCACACCATCGTCGTCGATATCTATACCCTGTGCCGCCGGTTCCCTGGGCAGACCCGGCATGGTGACGATATCTCCCGTCAGGGCCAGCAGGTAACCTGCCCCGGCAGCGACACGTACCGACTCAACCGGCAACTCAAACCCCTCCGGCTGGCAGAACCCTTCCGGATCGGTACTGAGCGAGAGGTGGGTCTTGGCGATGCAGATCGGCAGCTTGTCATAGCCGAGGCAGCGCAACCTGTCGAGCTCCTTGCGGGCCTGGCGGCTGAAACTCACACTGCCCGCCCCGTAGATGGTCCTGGCCACCGCGCTGATCTTCTCTTCAGGTGACTGGTCGAGATCGTACAGGTAACGCGCTTCGGGCCGTGGGCTGTCCGCTGCTTCCACAACAGCCCGGGCAAGCTGCTCAGCCCCCGCCCCACCCTCGGTGTAGGCGCTGATTCTGGCAGCCCTTAGACCGCGCTGGGCACAGCTGCACTCTACAGCAGCCAGTTCCTCCTCGCTGTCACTCTCGAAGCAGTTGATGGCGATCACCGGCTCGAAGCCGAAGGCGCGCACGCTCTTCACGTGGTGATCCAGGTGCTGCATGCCACGCTCGAGCTCATCCATTCCGCCACTCGAATCCCCGCCTGCGCAGCCATGTATCCGCAGCGCCCGCACGGTGACCACCAGCACCACCGCACTCGGCCAGAGTCCTGAACTGCGACACTTGATATCGAAGAACTTCTCTGCGCCCAGGTCGAAACCGAAGCCCGCCTCTGTCACCACGTAGTCGGCCAGGGCAGCCGCCGTGCGGGTGGCGATCACGCTGTTGCATCCATGGGCGATATTGCCGAACGGCCCGCCGTGGACCAGCGCGGGCACCCCCTCGGTGGACTGCACCAGGTTGGGCAGTACAGCATCCTGCAGCAGTGCTGCCATGGCGCCCGTGGCCTGAAGCTTGTCCGCTGTCACGGGGTCACCTTCGCGATCGAATCCCACCAGGATTCGTCCCAGCCTCTGCTTCAGATCGGCCATGTCATCCGCCAGGCAGAGGATCGCCATCACCTCGGAGGCGGCGGTAATATCGAAGCTCGCCTCCCGGGGTACCCCGTTGGTCCGGCCACCCAGGCCGATCACCACCTGTCGCAGGGCGCGGTCGTTGATATCCAGTACCCGGCGCCAGAACACCTGTCGGTGCTCAAGGTCCAGGCCGCTGCGGAAATGCACCGCGTTGTCCAGCAGTGCCGCCAGCAGGTTGTGGGCTGCTCCCACGGCATGGATATCGCCGGTGAAGTGCATATTGATGCGGGTGGAGGGTTCGAGCTGGCAGTGGCCGCCACCGGTGCCCCCGCCTTTCATACCGAAGATAGGCCCGAGCGAGGGTTCCCGCAGCGCCAGGCAGGTGCGCCTGCCGATGCGCTTCAACCCCTGGGCGAGCCCAATCGAGACGGTGGTCTTGCCCTCGCCTGCGCGGGTGGGGTTAATGGCGGATACGAGGACGATCTTACCGCCGTTCTCCCCACTGCTGCCCGGGAGTGCCTCCCTTCTGAGCTTTGCCATCTGCTCGCCATAGACGAAGAGATCATCGCTTTTCAGATCAAGGGATTCTGCAATTTCCTGTATTGGGCGCATCGCTATCCTCGCTAGGGCCTGTTAACTCTAATTCGATTCTGACCTGAAACCGTCCCTGATGTACTCGGAGAGACTATCGATCACCGGCGACTTGTCCTTGTCCGAACGGTGCAGGGTAATGAATGACTCGGGCAGATCGGGAAATCCCTCCTGGGCTGTCAGTTCACGCATATTCTCCTTGAGAATACTGCGTACCAGTACGGTGACCCCCAGGCCAGCCCCAACGATCGACTCGATACCCGAGATGCTCGGGCTGGAGTAGGCAATACGGTAGGCCCTGCCAACCCGGTCCAGCGCCTTGAGCGCTACGTTACGGATCTTGCATCCCTTCTGAAAGAGCGTCAGGGGAAGTGGATCATGCTCATGGGCATTGTGGTACCTGGAGGTGACCCAGACGGTGCTCTCCCGTCGCAACACCTCGCCTGTGACACTGCCCGGCATCTCGGTAAACACGCCCAGGTCGATCTCCCCCCGCCGGAGGCGGTTGATCAACCACTCGCTGGGTTCACACAACACCTCCACCTGGACCTGGGGATAGGCACTGGCGAACTTGGTCAGGATACCCGGGATATAGGTCGCCATGTAGTCGTCAGGGATACCGACGCAGACACTGCCGATCATGTGGGGCTGGCTGACGGTGGAGAGCATCTCGTCGTGCAGTTTCAGTATGCGACGGGCATATCCGAGCAGCATCTCTCCATCCACCGTGAGGGAGGCCCCCCTGCCCGATTTCTCGAACAGCGGGCGACCCACGAGCTCTTCCAGCTTTTTCATCTGCATGCTGACCGCCGACTGTGAACGGTGCACCATCTGGGATGCGCGTGTGAATCCACCGGCATCCACAATGGCCACCAGGGTACGTAGCAGGTCGGTATCGATATCGTGCTTCATCAATCAGCCTATCGAATGAGTGACATCAATTTTATTCGTTTGATAAATAGTAGTTCAGGTACCACACTTATGCCAGTTATCGGGGTAACTCATTGCCTAACATAGGAAAGGACGAAAAGAGATGAAACAGGCGATTGCTGGATACGAACATATTTCCGGCCACAAGCCGCTCTACAACCTGAACTGGAAATCAGGCCTGAACAGGCTGATCAGAATCGCCTGGTTCCTGGGAAGACAGGTCGCCTACTCCTACCAGCTGACCCGCCAACGCCGGCAGCTGGCCCAGCTGAGTGACGACCAGCTCAGGGACATCGGCATCAGCAGAAGCGATGCCCAGCGGGAAGCACGCCGTCCGTTCTGGGACGAACCCAAACAAGCGTAATAACGGAAACCGTTTAGAACCGCCTCCTTCCCCGTCCGGAAGGAGGCAGCGCATCTCCACCAGGACTTACACCTGCAGGTTGAAACCCATACACTGTGGGCATGAAGTCCAAGCCCGAATGCGACCAGTGCTTTCTCCGGCAGGCCAGCCATGCCGCCACCCTTGCCCACCTGGACCAGGCTGCCAGCAATAAGCTGATAGATGCCGTGAGGGATGAGCTGGCACACACGCCGATCGATGTCTCCCCGCCCGTGCGCGCCTCCCGGGTGCACAGGGTGGTGCGCAAGATAAGTGACAACCCAGACCCCTATCGTGAGGTGAAACGCCAGGCGACCCGCCACGCCCTGGCACTCTATCCGCGCCTGAAGAGAGTGGTCGCCGAGAGCGATGATCCCGTAGACACCGCGGTGAGACTGGCGATTGCCGGCAATATCATCGATCTCGGCGTCTCTCCGGATTACGACCTTGAGGCCACTATCGAAAGGGTGTTGAAACAGCCCCTCGCCATCGATCATCTCGATAGGCTGAAACAGGCACTTGAGCGCGCCGGATCGCTGCTCTACCTGGGGGATAACGCCGGTGAAACCGTGATGGACAGGCTGCTGATAGAGACCCTCGGCATACCGGTCACCTACGTGGTCAAGGGGGGGCCCGCAGTCAACGATGCCACCCTTGAAGATGCCCAGGCCGCCGGGCTCGACCAGGTCTGCACCGTGATCGATAACGGCGCTGCGATTCTCGGCACCCTGCTGGATCAATGCTCCCCGGAATTCCGGGAGCTGTTCGGGCGGGCGGAACTGATCATCGCCAAGGGCATGGCCAACTTCGAGAGTCTCAGCGGCAGCGGAAAACCGCTCTATTTCCTTTTGCAGGCAAAGTGCCCTGTCATCTCGGAACACCTGGGAGTGGCCGAAAAGTCCATCGTGGTTCTCGAGGAGAACCGCTGACCGGCACTGCCACCCCAATCCGGACGGCAGCCCTGGCTGAACCCGCACACATTAACCGCAAAAAAATAGGGTATAATACGAGCCAATGGGCAAAGGGTTTAAAGCTTGGCAAAGGTCGACGCTGAGGAGCGCGATTCTCGTTCTCCTGTGTCTTGTTGTGCCTGCAGCAAGCCTGGCGGACAAGGTGATACGATTTGCCCCACTCCCCCTCGAAGACGAAAAGATCATCCATGAGCAGTTCCGCGGCCTGGTCGACTACCTGCAGGAGGCCACAGGATACACCCTGGAATGGGTTCACCTGGATGACTACGCTGATATCATCGCGGAGTTCAGGGCCGACAGGATCGACCTGGCCTACCTTGGTCCCCTGCCCTACGTGATCCTGAAGCGGGATTACCCGCCCGCAGCCCCCCTGGGCTGCTTTCGTGATGCGGACGGACAGGCAAACTACACCTGTTCCCTGATCACTTGGGAAGAGAGCCCGCTGACCCCGGAGAAGGCCAGCGGCATCCATATCGGCCTGACCCAGCCCTATTCCACCTGCGGATACCTCTCTGTCTCGCAGATGCTCGGCGAGGCGGGACGCAGGCTCGATGGCGACGGCAACAGCTTCAGCTACGCCGGCAGCCACTCGAATGCGGCGCTGGGTGTGGCTAGAGGTGAATATGATATGGCCGGCGTCAAAACCGCCATAGCCAACCGCTACAGGCACCTGTACATAAAGAGTGTCGCAACCAGCCATCGCTACCCCGGTTTCGCACTGGTCGCAAACCAGAACACGTTGAACAGTAACCTTGTGGAAAGTCTGCAGAAAGCGCTGCTCGAGCTCGACCCCGCCAACGACGAAACACTCAAACGCAAAATGAGCAAATGGGGACGCCATATCCGTAATGGCGCCATCCCACCCCAAGAGTGCGACTACGGGAATGTCGCCAACGCCCTCAAAGGACTGCCCTGGCCAATACCCGGTTCATCCCGTTGAAACGCCCCCTGCTGATATCCATAGCTCTTTTTACCATTGCCGAGATCCTGTTCGGGTGGTGGCTCTGGGCCGAAGTCGAAAGTACCGCCCAGAGAAGCCTGCTCTTCCACCAGACGGAACTGGCCACCGGTATCCGTAGCGTAGTGGACAGTCACCAGAAACTGGTGGAGATGGGCGTACATCATCTGCAGCAGGAGAAGGCGCTGCTGCCATTACTGGCGGAAGCCGCCGCATCCGGCAACGACGAAAAGGTCCTGAACAGGGTACGCGGCCGGTTATACCGCCTGCTCTATGGTGAGTATAAAAAGCTCCAGGAGCAGGATATCCGGGTACTCCAGTTCATCCTGCCCGACGGCAGATCACTGCTGCGTTTCAACCGCCCGGATCTCTACAATGACAGGATCAGCCGGGACCGGCCGCTGATCGACAGGGTTCTGAAGACAGGCAAGCCTGGCGCCGCATTCGAGAACGGCAGGGTCTACCCGGGCTTTCGCTACGCGTTTCCACTCTACCATGCCGACCGGCTGGTCGGCGTAGCCGATTTCAGTCTCTCCTACGACGGTATCAGGCGCTCTTTCGCAGCCTCGAAACAGGTCACCGGCACGGTCAGCCAGATCCTTCTCAGGCGCGATCTGCTGGAAGCCGTCAGCCACCCCAGCTCCATGAGCCTGTTTCAACCCTCCATGATCAACCCCGATTACATCGTTGAAAAAGAGGGCACACCCCTGAAGAACATCCTCCGCATCGATCCGCTGCCAGGCTGGATCCATGACATCGATCGTCAGCTGCAGGGGATACCCGAGGTAAAGAGGGTGATGTCGGAGGGCCGCCGCCACAGCCTCACACTCTGCACAGAACAGTCCCAGTGCTACAGCATTGCAATGCACCCGGTGATGGACAGCGGTGAACGGGCTGCCGCCTATATCATTGCCTACTCCGGTATGCCGGAATACCCGCATGTAAGAAACAGGGCACTGATCATCTTTCTCCTCGGCAGCATTCTTCTGCTGATAAGCGGTACCGCCCTGCGCCGCTGGATCGCCTCTCGCAAGCGCCTCCAGACCGTCAGCCAGCATATGGGCGAAGGAATGTACGTGGTCGATTCGACCGGCAGAATCATCTACACCAATCCCGCAGCCTACCAGATACTGGGCTATAGCGCAGAGGATCTACACGGCGCCAATGCCCATGAACTGTTTCATGAACACACCAATGATGTTGCCCTGGACAACTCCCTCTGTCCGATCCGCAATACGGCCCTGGGGGGCGAGGTCTACAAGAGCGATGCCGAGACCTTCCGCTGCAAGAACGGTGATCTGCTGCGTATTGCGGTGACCAGCTCTCCCCTGTGGGAGGAGGGTGTCATTAAAGGTGCCGTGATCATCTTCCGTGATATCACGGTGGAGTACGAGAACCGTAAACGCCTGACCCAGGCAGACACCGCACTCAGGCAGATGGCCGAAGGCGTACTGGTGGCGGATAGCGAAAGCCGGATCATGGCGGTCAACCAGGCGTTCACGGAAATCACCGGCTACCAGGATAGCGAGGTTCTGGGCAAGACACCGGCCATACTCTCCTCCGGTCGATACGACAAATCCTTCTACCGTGAGATGTGGAAGAGCATTCAAGAGAAAGGCAGCTGGGAGGGTGAGATATGGAACCGGCGCAAAAGCGGTGATGTCTACCCCGAGTGGCTGAAGATCACCACCATGAGAACCGAGGATGGAGAATTATCGGGTTACGTGGGTGTGTTCAGCGACATCACCGAACTGAAGCACAACCAGAAGAGATTGCGAGACCTGGCCTACCACGACCAGCTCACCGGGCTGTTCAACCGCGCCGCCTTCATGGAGCTTTTCGAACACGCCCTGTTCCGTGCACACCGTCACCAGGAGCGCGTCGCCCTGCTCTTCCTGGACCTGGACCGCTTCAAGCGCATCAATGACACCCTTGGCCACGTGATCGGTGACGAGCTGCTGTTGCAGGTGGCTGAACGGCTACGCAATACCCTCCGTGAAGAGGATGAGATCGCGCGCCTTGGTGGCGACGAGTTCATCATCATGCTGGAGGACATTCCAAACCACGGCGTCGCCTCGGCAGTCGCGGAAAAACTGATCAAGGAGCTGCGCCGTCCCTTCCGCATAGAAAACAAGCGTCTCGATATCACCGCCAGCATCGGTATCAGCAGTTTTCCCGAGGATGGCGAGGATGCAACCAGCCTGATGAAACATGCCGATGCGGCGATGTACATGGCCAAGAAACACGGTCGGGACAGCTACCGTTACTTCATCGAGGGCATGGCGAAGGAGACCATGGAGCGGTTCGAACTCGAGCACGACCTGCACCAGGCGCTTGAGAAGCACGAGCTGATCCTCTACTTCCAGCCCAAGGTCGCGATACCTTCAGGTCGCATAATAGGACTGGAGTCCCTGGTACGCTGGCAACACCCCAGGCTCGGCTTGCTGACACCGTTCCATTTTCTCAACGTGGCCGAGGAGGCCGGCCTGATGCAGCAGTTGACCGAGCAGGTGCTGCACATGTCCGCCCTTCACTGTGCCAAGTTCAAACAGGCGGGTTTCGAGGATGTCACGATCGCCGTCAATCTCGATGCGCAGTTCCTCAGCCGCCGGGATGCGGAAGCGGTGCTGACCAGAACAACGGAACGCGTCGGTATCAATCCCCAGGATCTCGAGCTGGAGATCGTCGAAACCGCGATCCTGCAGGCATCCCACTACGGTACCCTCTGGGAGCGCCTCGCCGACAAGGGCTTCGATATCTCCATCGATGATTTCGGCACGGGCGAATCTTCCCTCGCCCGGCTCAAGGCGATCCCGGTAAGAACCCTGAAGATCGACCGGAGCTTCGTACACGATATCGAAATCGATGAAAACGACCGCGCCATCGTCAACACGATCATCGCCATGGCCAATACCCTTGGCAAAGAGGTGATCGCCGAAGGGGTGGAGAATGAGCCGCAGCTGCACTACCTCTACGAGGCTGGCTGCAGAATGATACAGGGCCGCTATTTTTCACCGCCGGTTCCGGCTGAAGAGGTCGAGAAGATGCTCAGGTCAAATCACTTCACCCAGCAGGCCGGGGTGGTGCTGCAGCAGTAGCGGTATCAGGTCAAATCCACCAGGCCCTGTTCGATTGCATACTTGGTGAGGCCCGCCGCGGTATGGATATCGAGTTTGTTCTTGATGTTGAGGCGATGGGTCTCCACTGTCCGCACGGAGATGTTGAGCAGGCGGGCGATATCCTTGTTGCACTGTCCCTCGGCAATCAGTTTCAGCACGGTTCCCTCGCGCCTGGTCAAGACACTCTCTTCCCCCGCAGGTGCCTGTTCAGGCGTACTGAACAGGCTCTCGGATGCACCTGAACTGAAATAGGTCTCCCCCTGGTGGATCACCTTGATCGCCTTGATCAGTTCATCGGATGAAACATCCTTCAGCACGTATCCCGACGCACCGGCATGCATCAGCTTGAGGATGTACTCCTGGTCACCATGCATGCTGAGGATCAGCACCCTGGCGTCCGGCATCTCCTCGCTGAAGTGCCGGGTCGCCTCAAGCCCCCCCATCACCGGCATGGTCACATCCATCAGGACAACGTCGGGTTGCACCTCGCGTGCTCTCTCGAGAGCTTCCCTGCCATTATTGGCGGTCGCCACCACCTGCAGTCCGGGTTCGCCTTCAAGGCGCGCGCTGATACCATCCAGCACCAGGGGATGGTCATCCACCAGCAGTATCCTGATCGCTTCATGGTTCGTCATAGCAGGCCCATCATCTCATTAACATTTGCGGCTCGTTGGGCAGCATCGCCTTCAGCTGCGTTCCTGATCCCGGCTCACTCAGCAGTGTAAACTCACCACCAAGCAATTCAATACGTTCACGCATATTGAGCAGACCGATCCCCTCGTGAGCGGTCATCTCTGCAGGCTCGAAGCCACAGCCCTGGTCCGTTATCTCCAGCCGCACGGAATCCTTCAGCTGCCAGAGCTGAAGAAGCACGTTACACTGGCCGGCATGGCGCTCGACATTGGTCAGGGCTTCCTGTATCACCCGGTAGAGGGTGATCTCTATATCCTCCGGCAGGCGTTCAGGTTTCAGTTCCAGGCGTAATTCGGCATTGATCCCGGTTCTCTCCCTGAACTGTCCGATCAGGCTGTCGAGGGCTGTCTGCAAACCCATATCGTCGAGCAGGCTGGGGCGCAGGTCATGTGAAATCCGCCTCACCTCCTGGATCGCCTCGTTCAACACCCCACCACCCTGGTGCAGATCCTCCAGGCTGCCATCCTGCCCTTTCTGCAGTTTATTGACCGCGGATTCGATACGGAACTTTACCGACACCATCAGCTGGTTGATGCCATCGTGCAACTCCCGGGCAAAGCGACGCCGCTCGTTGACCTGGAAACGTACCGACTTATGAGCCAGTTCCCGCAGCCTGACATCCGCCAGCCTGCTCTCGTGCAGGTTGATGGCGAGGCCGATAATCACGATGATAATGACCGTGAGACCGATAATGAGCAGCACGGTAAAGAAGGTGTTGCGGATGTTGATATTGACCTGGTTACGGATTTTCGCCACCTCCTGTGCAATATCATCGATATAGAGGCCGGTGCCCAGCATCCAGCGCCAGCGGGGAAGTTCAACCGCATAGCTGAGCTTGTCCTCGTCCTTTCCGGTGGAGGGTTTATTCCAGAGATAGCGGTGAAACCCCCCTCCCTGGGCAGCGATATCCAGCAGGTTGCGGATGACATAGTCGCCATTGGCATCCTGCAGATCATAGAGATTACGACCCACGATATCGCCCAGAATGGGATGCACCAGGTTGACCCCGCTGCGGTCGTAGACGAAAAAGTAGCCGTCATCACCGTAGGTGAGGCCGTTGAGAATGCGCTTTACCTCCTCCTGGGCGGTGTATTCGTCGATACCCTGATCCCGCACGATATGATCGATTGAGGTGAGTGCCAGGCTGATGTAGTGCTTGAGTTCCCGGCGCTTGGATGAGAGCAGGTTCTCTTCGAAGGTGCGTATCTCCTCTTCCGACAAGGTGTGGGCCTGGTTGACACTGATCAGGGTGATGGCACTGGCCACCAGCAGCAGGGGGAGTATCGCGAGAAGTAAAATCTTCGTTTTAAAGGACATGGCAGGCTTTATCAGGAGTTCCCAGCCGTTATCCTGCCAAAAAACCTCTCCGGATCAAATACGTGATAATACCTGCCGGAGAGTCGGCACACTCAATCGGCGTACTGCTTCATGATCGTCTCGATCTCCGGAAGCAGGGTCAGAAAACGCGCCACCAGGTCCGGATCGAAGTGCCGCCCCGACTGCCCCCTCATCCAATCCACCGCCTCACCCACGGGCCAGGCATGCTTGTAGGGGCGCTCGGATGTCAACGCATCGAATACATCGGCAATGGCGACGATTCGCCCGGCCATGGGGATATGCTCACCCGCCATACCGTTGGGATAGCCGCTGCCATCCCACTTTTCATGGTGGGTCAGGGCCACGGTCCTGGCCAGGCGCAACAGCTCTGAATCGCTGTGCCTGCCGATGATCATGGCGCCTATCTCGCAGTGGGTCATCATGGTGGTCCACTCGTCGGGGTCGAGCTTACCCGGCTTCAGCAGTATGCTGTCGGGGATGCCGATCTTGCCGATATCGTGCATCGGTGCGGCGTTGTACAGAAGCTCTACCCAGTCGGCGTCCATGCCCGCATCCCGCGCCAGCAACCGGCTGTAGTTGCTCATGCGCATGATGTGCATACCGGTTTCGTTGTCCTTGTACTCGGCGGCCCGACCCAGCCGCTGGATGATCTGCAGGCGCGTCTGGTTGAGCAGGGCGGTACGCTCCCTCACCTTCCGCTCCAGGGTCCGGTTCTGATCGGAGAGGGCCAGCTGGGTCTTCACCCTGGCCAAAACGATCCTGGGCCGTATGGGCTTGGTGATGTAGTCCACCGCCCCCAGGTCGAACCCCAGCTCCTCGTTCTCTATCTCATCTTTTGCGGTGACGAAGATGACGGGGATATGCGCCGTCCTGGGGTTCTCCTTCAGCCTTCTGCACACCTCGTAACCGTCCATACCCGGCATCATCACGTCCAGCAGGATCATGTCGGGAGGCAGCCCCCCGACGCAATCTCGAGGGCCTTCTCCCCGTTGATCGCTGCCATGACGACATAGTGGGGCTTCAGCACCCCCCTCAGCACCTCGATATTGTCAGGAATATCGTCAACCACGAGAATCGACTGTTCGTTCATTGCTCTTCCTCGCGCTTCGGTGACATCTGCCCCTTCACCTTCTCTACAAGTATATCCACCCTTTGCAGGGCTTCATCGAACTGGTAGCCACTGACCAGGTTCCTCACCTCTGAGAGCTGCTGTTCCAGGCCCTCGGGAAGGGTCATTCCGAGTATTTCGTCGACCAGGTCCACCGCATCGGTATTGTTTGCCGCCAGCAGACGGCCCAACCTGGTAAGGGCATCGCCTACACCCTCCATACCCCCGGCAGTTTCACTCTCGGAAAGGGCCTCGGCGACCAGGTCCTCTATCTTGTCTATGGAGTCGATGACCAGTTGCAGCTCTTTCGAAACCAGGGAGAGGAGCATTTTCACCTCGGCAGCCCCACCATCCTCCCTGCAGGCCTGTTCCAACTGTCTGGCCAATGTCTGGAGCTGGCGGGCGCCGATATTGCCAGCCACACCCTTCAGCGTATGGGCCGCCCTCGTCGCCTCATCGGGATCGCCACTCCCGAACAGTTGCCCGAAAGTCTTCGCAAAATCCTTCTGTCCCTCGCTGAACATGCCCAGGAGTTTCATATAGAGTGCATGGTTACCCTGGGCCGTGTGCAGGCCAGCCCGGGTATCTATTCCGTCGAGACCGGTCAGCAGCTCCTCGTCCAACACGAAAGCCGGCCTCTGATCCCGTGGAAGCGCTGCTTGAGCGGCCTGTTCATCCCCGGCCCGGGATACCTCGGGGGTGATCCAGCGGGTCATGGTGGCGAACATCTCGTGCACATTGACCGGCTTGGTGATGTAATCATTCATGCCGGCGTCCAGGGCAGCCACCCGGTCGTTCTCCATCGCCTCGGCCGTCATGGCGATAATGGGCAGTTCCCGGTAACGCGCCTGCTGGCGGATCCTGCGGGTCGCATCCAGGCCATCCAGCACCGGCATCTGCACGTCCATCAGGATGCCATCGAAATCTTCATTTTCGAGCAGGTCAATGGCCTCCTGGCCGTTGTTTGCCACCGTCAGCAGGATACCGACATTACGCATCAGCTCCATCGCCAGCTCCTGGTTGATCTCGTTGTCCTCCGCCAGCAGGATACGGGCACCCCGCAGATTGGCAGACACTTCGAGCTGCTGTGCCATATCTTTCACGGGCAACCCTTTGACCGGTGCCACGTGGCCAAAGGCTGTCAAAACGGCATCCAGCAGTGATGATGGACTGATCGGTTTGACCAGTACTGCATGGAGATCTATGTCCGTTACCGCGTGCTTGAGAGACTCCACATCGTGAGCCGTCACCATGATGATCACCGGCGGTGATTCAAGTGACAACTCGGTTTGAATCGTCCTTGCAACCTCGTCGCCATTCATACCCGGCATTTTCCAGTCCATGAGAAGCAGTCCATAGGCCTCGCCATCCTGCTCGGCACTCTTGAGCATCTCCAGCGCCACCGGACCGGACCCGGCCTGTTCGGCACTCATCTCAAAACTTTTCAGCAGGTCGGCAAGAATCTCCCTGGCACTGCTGTTGTCATCCACCACCAGCACCTTCAGGCCGTAGAGATCATCGGGCAGCAGCAAGGCTGCATCCGTTCCCTGTTTGCCGTAGCCGAGTTCGATGGTGAAGTGGAACAGGCTGCCCTCCCCCTCGGTACTCTCGAAGCCGATCTCTCCACCCATCATCTCCACAAGGCGTTGTGAGATCACCAGTCCCAGGCCGGTACCACCATACTCCCTGGAGATGGAGCTGTCCGCCTGGGTGAAGGCATTGAACAGCTTGCCCTGCTGCTCCTCGCTCATGCCGATACCGGTATCCTGTACACTGAAACGCAGCCGGACCCTGTCGTCGACAACACCCAGGGACCTGCAGGAGATGACCACTTCACCCTGGCTGGTGAACTTCACCGCGTTGCTGCCCAGGTTGACCAGTACCTGCCCGATACGCAGAGGATCGCCAACCAGTGCCAGCGGGATATCGGGGGCGATATCGAATATGAACTCCAGCCCCTTCTCCTCGGCCTTGAGCCCCACCAGGTTGGAAAGATTATCCAGCACCTTGTCCAGCCGGAACTCCACGCTCTCCAGATCCATGCGCTTGGCCTCGATCTTGGAAAAGTCGAGGATATCGTTGATGATGTTCAACAACATGTCTGCAGCGTTTCGGACCTTCTGGATATAGTTGCGCTGTTTCAGATCAAGCTCAGTCTGCAGCGCAAGATGGGACATGCCGATGATGGCATTCATCGGCGTGCGTATCTCGTGGCTCATGGTGGCGAGAAAAGCGGACTTGGCCCTGTTCGCCTCCTCGGCCATCTCCTTGGCCTCCTGCAGGGCTTTCTGGGATACCTCGAGCTCTTCCAGGGCAGACTCGGCCCGCTTCTTCTGAATATTGGCATCCTGCATGATACTCAGGGCTGCCTTGCGCGACTTCTCCAGGGCCAGGTTGGTATTCTCGAGTTCCTCGGCCCTGTGGCTTGCCACCTCTTCGCTCATCTTGCGCTCGGTAATATCCTCCTTGATGGCAAGATAATGTGTTATCTCCCCCTCGGTATTGCGCAGTGGGGATATTGCGGCGGCCTCCCAGTACTCTTCTCCATACTTTGTCTTGTTGAGAAATTCGCCATGCCACTCCCTGCCCTCACTGATCGCTTTCCAGAGCCCCTCGTACTCCTTCGTTGAGGTGTGATCCGATTTGAGGATCCTCGGGTTCTGGCCAATTGCCTCATCAAAGCTGTAGCCGGTCTTCTCGGTGAATGCGCGGTTTACGTATTCTATGTTTCCATCGATGTCAGTGATCACAACCGATGCCGGGCTCTGTTCTACGGCACGACTCAGCTTGAGCAGCTCATTCTCGACCGATTTTCTGTGGGAGATGTCATTGATGATGGCGATGGCATTCCACTGTCCACGGATATTGACCGCCGAGAGTGCGATTTCAATGGGAAACTCCCTGCCGCTCTTGTGCAGCCCCTCGATCTCGATGGACTGTCCAACCAGGCTGCCTTCGCCTGTCGCCTGGAAGTGGGGGAACGCCTTGGCGAACCGTTCGTGATAGCGCTTGGGGGCGACCAGCTTATGGGCATTCTGTCCCAGGGCCTCTCCTGCCGACCATCCGAAGATCTGCTCCGCCACCAGGCTCCAGAACGAGATATTCCCTTCAGGGTCCAGCATGACAATGGCGGAATTGGCCGCATCGGCCATGCGCCTGAACTTCTCCTCGCTCTCCAGCAGGGCCTGCTGCACCTGCCTGTTTTCAGTGAGATCCTGGATCATTGCGGTAAACACCCGTTTACCGTCAACGCTGCTCTCGCTCACACCCAGGCGCATGGGGAAGGTACTGCCGTCCTTGCGCTGTCCCTCGACTTCCCGTCCTATGCCGATGATCTTTCTCTCGCCGCTATCAAGGTATCTCTGCAGATAGTCATCATGGGCATCCCGGTGGGGCTGGGCAGCCAACAGACTTACATTTTTCCCCTGGACTTCCGAAGCCGCATAACCGAACAGTTTCTCCGCCGCCCTGTTGAAAGTCTGTATACGCCCCCGCTCGTCGATGGAGATAATGCCATCCACCGCATTCTCCATGACGATGCGCAGGTAGGCCTCTGAACGCGCCACCTTCTCGGATACCTTGTTCTGGATCCGGTAGAGCTGTATCACGGCAACCAGGCCCAACACGGCCAGCAGGCTCAACGCCTGCCAGATAATCCTCTCTACGGCCCGGTAGGTGGTCAGCGCCTCTCTTTCATCGATCTCCGTAATGATGCCGACACCCAGCTTTTCATCCCAGGCCCAGGCGCCAAGCACCGCTTTACCACGATAGTCAGGGTACCCGGCTTCACTCGAACCGGTTTTGCCTTCAACCACGCGCTTCGCAGCATGTGTCAGCGAGCGCCCCCCCTGGGAGGCGCCGGGAACGAACTGCTTGATCTTCAGACCCAGGATCGAGAACTGCCCCTCCCCGATCAATCCGAGCTGTTTCAGATCCTCGTGAAAACGGCTCTCGGTGAGCAGGGAGGCATTGCCGTCGATGAAGTAGGTCTCCCCGGTATCGCCAAAAGTGCCTCCCTGGGCGATACGGGAGAATTCGTCGTAGGGGTCGAGACGCACGGCCAGGGCAGCGATCTGCCGACCCTGTTGGTCGTAGACAGGTACCAGGATAAACATGGTCGGGTAGCCGGGAGTCATCAACCCCTGGCTATCAGGCAGGGAAATATCCGACGGCAGGGGGGAGCAAGCTGCACATGCCCATTGAACACCGCCTGCAACCGGGAAGGACGATGTTCAGCAATCAGGCTCTTCACACCCAGGTTGGCATCGCGCATGGACGCCAGGTTGATATGATCCGGACTGATGACAAATATTCCCAGGGCATCATGTCGCTGCAGGCGCTCGCGGAAGAAATCCCGGATATGATTCTGGGCAGGGTTGGCCATCAATTCCACCTGGCTCTGCCCACCCTGCATCAGCAGTTGAACGTTTCGGATGAATGTGGGATCCGACGCCCAGATCGTGGCATCCTCGAACAGCCCGCCAAGCCATATGGAATAGAGGCTTCTCCCGGTTGTGTCCCGTACCGACTCGAGCTGCTCAACGGTTTGCTGGCGCAACTGCCTCTCCACGAGACCCAGGCCATACCAGACAACAAACAGTACCGCTGCCAGGAACAACGAGCCGATCAATAACAGATTACGGCGGGTAACCACCCTATCGCTCTTTTTATCGAAAACCGATGCGCTCATCGTTCCCGCCATACCTGGGGATAGGGTGCCTCGCGCCCGAGTTCGGCACTCAGCCTGTTGATCTCCTCCTTGAGTTCGATCATGCGGGCCTCACGATCCACCATGGCCTCGTTGAAACCCGCAAGCTCCTCGCTCTTGCGCTGCAGCTCCTCCTGTGCCAGCTTCCGCTGGGTGATATCCTGTACCACGCCGAGCATGTGCAGCGGTTTTCCGTCATCGCCCCGTACCACGTCACCGCGCTCCAGAAGCCAGCGGACGGTACCGTCCGGCCACACCACACGGTGCTCCATCTCGTACTCCCTGCCCCGCTGGACACAGGCATCCACAGCCTGCTGCAGGCTCTCCCTGTCATCGGGATGCACGGCATTCATAAAGGTCTCGTAGTTGCTGTCGACGTTCTCTTCCGTGTAGCCGAACATGGGGCCGATCTGTGACGACCAGTGCAGATCACCGGTGCCGATGTCCCAGTCCCAGGCGCCGATATTGGCAAAATCGAGGCTCTGCTGGAACCGCTCATCGCTCTCCCTCAACAAGCGCTCACTTTTCTTGCGCTCGATAATATCCTTGAAGAAGCCGACCACCCGCTCCTCGTCCCCGAGTTTCAGATAACTGGTTGATACCTCGACGGGAAATTCATACCCCCCCTTCTGCCGCATACGGGTCTCGAAACGCAGGTTCTGGGCCTTGATTATGTCATTTACGAAAGTGGGCCACTTCTCTTCTGTAAGATCCGTGTCGAGCTCCCAAATGCGCTTTCCGGTCAGCTCCTGCATCTGGTAGTTGGTGTAGATGCTGGCCTGCTTGTTTGCCATGATTATCCGGCCATCCTCCACGTCCAGCATGACAAAGCCGTCAGCTGCCCGTTCTATGGCCGCCTTGGCGATATGGAGATCCTGTTCTGCCTTTTTCCTCTCGGTTATATCGATGTGTGATCCGATTGCCTTGACAGGATTCCCTCTCTCATCCACCTGGACCCGGTAATCGACCAGGACATCCTGCACTACGCCATCCTTTCTGACCGCCTTGTACTCGAACCGGTCCTGGTACTCATGATCAGTCTGCAGGGCATGTTCAAGGCGCGTCTTGATTTCTGATAAGCTGTCGGGGTGACAAAACTCGGAAAAGTACCTGTCGCTGGAGAGTTCGTATCCCCCCTCGTCCTCGGCTGAGGTTCTCATCAACCTGTAGAACGAATTACTGAAGGTGAAGGTGAGGGATGGAAGATCCAGTTCCCAGTAGGCCATGCCCGCCACATCGGCTGCGGCCGACAACTGTTCCTCGCGGTTGCGTATCTGCCTCTCCACCTGCCGGCGCTGGCCGATTTCCAACGCCAGTTTGCGATTCCAGTAGAGTATGATGCCCACGACCAGCAGGGCACCCGTCACGATCTCCCACAACAGGGTGTAATCGATGGCAGTCTCGTACTTGATCGACATCCAGCGGTTGAAAATAACATCGCGGTCCTGCCGGGGGATCGCATCCAGGGCCTTCTGCAGTATATCGACGAGAATCGGCCAGTCGTCACGTACCGCCATGGCCTGCTGGTTGGCATAGGGCGTCTCGCCGGAGACCCGCACATCGGAGAGCTTGAGCTTGCCGATATAGTAACTGGCTACCACCAGGTTACCGACATAGGCATCCACCTCCCCTGCGTCGACCCGCTCCAGACCCTCCCTGGGCGAAGCCACCGACACGAGGTCGATCTCGGGGTAATCATTGACCAGCCAGTCGTGGATCGCGTATCCATCGACCACTGCCACCCGCTTCCCCTCCAGGTTGGGAAGGTTACCGATATACGACACATCGTTGCGTGCGAAAATGCTGATAGGCATCGAGACATAGGGCCTGGTGAAACGGGCATAGGCGGCACGCTGAGGCGTTCTCGACACCGATGCAAACATATCGAGGCTCTTGCTCCTGACCCCCGCCATGACCTCCTGCCATGACATGCCATGGGAGGGTTCAAAGCGCACCCCGAGCATCTTTTCCAGGCGCTTCAGGTAATCAAGGGAGATCCCCTCGAACTCTCCCTGTTCATTGATATATTCAACAGGTGCCCAGGCAGGATCGAGGGCAAGCCTGATCACCTTGTGCTCTTCCAGCCAGGCCTGTTCCTGTTCGTTCAGTCTGAACGGCTCCGGCTGTGCACTGGTGTCCCGCTGTGCAGTGGTGTAGAGCCACTTCTCCTTGAGCGAACTCAGCCCCCTGCTGCCGATCGCATCAAGCGCTTTCTCGATAACCGAATGGAGCAGCGGTTGTTCAGCAGCGATTGCATACCTCAGCTCGAGTTCGCCCATCTCTCCGGGGGGAAGTTCTCCGGCAATCGCCAGGTCGTTCACCATCCGCTCCCGCAACAGGTAGCCTGCATGGGTGGCGTTGTCGATATAGTAATCCGCGTCACGCGCACGCAGCGCACGGTAGGCCCTGTCGATACTGTCCACGACAAGGAGATCAAGATACGGATAGCGTTGCTGGATGGTGCGTGTCTGCTGAAAGCCGGATACAAGTACCAGCCGCTTGCCTCTCAAGTCATCCACGCTTCTGACCGGTGGACTGCCCGATCTGCCCACGGCCACAAAGGGAACTCTCAGGATCGGCCTGGATGGCAACACGAAAGCGCGACGATCCCCGAAGGATGAATAGTCATTCAGAAGGTCGACCCGCCCCTCTTTCAGTGCTTGCAGCGATTCGCCGTAATTCAATCCCCGGACCCATTCGAAGTCGATTCCGAGCAGGCCGGCAACCTGTACAAACAGCTCGTTGAGATAACCGCTCGGCACCCCCTCTTTGCTGAAGGTAAGCGGAGGCTGGTATTCAATGAATGGAACTTTAAGAAGCTCCAGATCCTGCAGGTAGGCTCTCTCCTCACGGGTCAGGTCAAGTGAGGGAATACGCTCATCGTAGATAAACGAAGGTGCAATGCTGATCCGGTCGGCTTTTCCAAGCTCTACATAGATCCCGGCGATCTTCTCCAGGCGACTGCGCTCAACGGAGCCCAGTTCGCGTACGCCAAGGGCCACCATTTTAGCGGTCATTCTCGCCTCGTAGAGCAGGTGCTGCCGGCTGAATCCCTGGGTGTTGTACTTCGCCAGAATCATGTCGACCAGCTCATCCTGGTGCTCCAGGGCGTACTGCCATCCCTTGAGGGTTGCACGGATCACCCTCTTCACCCGCTCCGGGTGGTCCCTGAATTCACGTTCCGATGTGAAGAGGTTGTCCCCGTAAAAGTCGATGCCGTAGTCGCGGGGATCGAGGATATTCACGTCATGACCGTTCTCCCTGAACCAGAAGGGCTGGTCGGTGATATAAGCGACCATGGCATCCACTTTTTTCTCGAGCAGATCCTCCCGCCGGTAACTCTGGGCTACGATTTCCGCTGCATCCAACGATCCCAGGGCCTCCAGCAGCAACGCGTTCAACGGGGCATCGCTGTAGCCCGCGGAGTCGACCATCACGCGCTTGCCCCCCAACTGCTGGGGGTTACGAAGACCAGACTCTTTCAGGGTAAGAAAAACCAGGGGTGAATGCTGAAAGATCTGCTTCAGCAGCACCACGGGCTTTCCACGTATGCGGGCAAGCATCAGGCCCGCATCGGCGACGCCGTACTCTGCCCTCCCCTCGACCACGTCATCCACGTGACTGGTTTCCGGGTTACGCTCCAGCAGCTCCACCTCCAGTCCCTCATCGGCGTAGTAGCCCTGCTCAACCGCCGCGTAATAGCCAGCGAACTGAAACTGGTGGAACCATTTGAACTGGATACGGATTTTCTCCTGGGACAGGACCGCGCCAGGACTTAGCAGCAGAAACAACGCAAGCAGCAGGAGGTAAGCGTCATGACGTTTCATATCATTGGAATTAGCGGCTGAACAAGATTCTTCTTTAACCGGGTCTCCTCACACTAAGTCTAGTCATTCCAGGGGGTTCTGCCGGTATTTAATGGCAACGGCGGGCAATCACCTGATCGACTAGAATTAAGGTATCAGACAGAGGAATTCACCATGTTTATCAAGCAGATATCAATTGCGATCCTGAGCACCTCGGTCATTCTTGGCGGCTGTGCACAGCACAGCCAGCGGCAGGATACCGGCATGATCATCGGCGGTATCCTTGGAGGCGCCCTCGGAAACCAGGTCGGCAAGGGGAAAGGACGTACCGCGGCCATCATCATCGGCACCCTGGCCGGTGCGGCCATCGGCGGCTCCATCGGCCGCTCCATGGATGAAACCGATCGCCGGCATACCTCCCATACCCTGGAGACGGTGCGCACCGGTGTGCCCAGCACCTGGCGCAACCCGGATACGGGCTACAGTTACGAGGTGACACCCACCTACACCTATGACAGCGCCAGCGGCCCCTGCCGTGAGTACACCATCAACGCGGAGATCAGCGGGCGTCGTGAAAAAGTCTACGGTACTGCATGCCGGCAACCCGATGGCAGCTGGAAGACCATGGAGTGATTCGGGCGTCTAAAAGATTGAGCCAGGTCAGCGAATGCCCAAAATCCCCTTTGGGCATTCACAATCAAATCCTAATATCCCATTAATGGGTTTAAGGATGCGTATATTCACAGTGGAAGCGACAAACGGTAGATCCCCCTCGGCCTGGCCCGCCCGACTCGACCTGATGCAGAGCGCAACAGGCCTGTTTCTCGCGCTCTTCATGTGGCTTCACATGTTCTTCGTCTCCTCTATCCTGCTGGGTAAGGATGCGATGTGGACAGTGGCGCGCTTCTTCGAGGGCTACTTCTTTTTCGGACGTAACTTTCCCCTGCTGGTTTCAGGCTTCGTTGCCCTGATCTTTTTGCTTATCGTGCTTCATGCCCTGCTGGCACTTCGCAAGATTCCGTCCAACTGGAGACAGTACAGCCGCTTCTGGCTGCATATGCGCACCCTGAATCACACCGACACCACCCTCTGGTTGGTACAGGTGATCACCGGTTTCCTGATGTTCTTTCTCGCCTCGGTCCATCTCTACTTCATGCTCACCCGGCCCGAGATGATCGGCCCATACGCCTCTGCCGACAGGGTATGGAGCGGCCGGATGTGGCCCCTCTACCTGCTGTTGCTGTTTATGGTGGAACTCCACGGCGTGATCGGGCTCTACAGGCTCAGTATCAAGTGGGGCTGGTTCGAAACCGGTGACCCGGCACGCACCCGGCGTCGACTGGTTCGTGCCAAGTGGATCATGAGCACCTTCTTCATCGTTCTCGGCCTGCTGACCCTCGCCGCCTATATCAAGATCGGTATCGAGCATGAAGAGAGTGTCGGAGAGCGTTACACACCCAGCTGGGTGGAGGTGCGCGAGTGAAACTGATCTATACCGATGTGCTGGTGATCGGTGGCGGCCTCGCCGGTATGCGCACCGCCATTGGCGTCAAGCGCAGGGGCCTGGATACCCTGTTGCTCTCGCTGGTACCTGCAAAGCGATCCCACTCGGCCGCCGCCCAGGGCGGCATGCAGGCGAGCCTGGCCAACAGCGTCAGGGGGTTCGGTGATAATGAAGAGGTCCACTTCAAGGACACGGTCCGCGGCAGCGACTGGGGTTGCGACCAGTTGGTGGCCCGCCTCTTCACCCACATGGCACCCAAGGCCGTCCGGGAACTGGCCGCCTGGGGGGTACCCTGGAACCGGGTCCAGCAGGGGGATCACAACGTGGTGATCGGCGGCAAACCGGTAACCCTCAGCGCCCCAGCCGAGGCCCATGGCCTGATCACAGCCCGGGATTTTGGTGGCACAAAGAAGTGGCGCACCTGTTACACCTCCGACGGTACCGGCCACGCCATGCTCTACACCCTGAGTGACCAGGCCATCGCCGCATCCATTCCGGTCCATGAGCGCAAGGAGGCGATTGCCCTGATCCATGATGAGGGTCGCTGTTACGGTGCCGTGGTACGGGACCTGATCACCGGCCAGCTCTGCAGTTACCTGGCCCGGGCAACGGTGATGGCCACCGGCGGGTACGGACGTATCTACGGCGTCTCCACCAACGCCATCATCAACGAAGGCATGGGACAGGCCCTCGCCCTGGAGACCGGTGTTGCCCGCCTCGCCAACCTGGAGGCGGTACAGTTCCACCCCACCGCCATCGTACCCGCCGGCATCCTGGTGACAGAGGGGTGCCGGGGAGATGGCGGCCTGTTGCGGGATGTGGATGGCCACCGCTTCATGCCCGATTACGAACCGGAGAAGAAGGAGCTCGCCTCCAGGGACGTGGTCTCCCGCCGCATGGCCGAGCACATGCGTACGGGAAAAGGTGTCAAGTCACCCTACGGTGATCACCTGTGGCTGGACATCACCGTGCTGGGAGCCGATCACATCGACCGCAACCTGCGGGAAGTGAAAGATATCTGCAACTACTTTCTCGGCATCAACCCTGCCGAGGAGTGGATACCGGTACGCCCGACCCAGCACTACTCCATGGGCGGCATCCGTACCGATTACCGGGGCGAGAGTCCCTGGCTCAAGGGCCTGTTTGCCTGCGGCGAGGTGGCCTGCTGGGACATGCACGGCTTCAACCGCCTGGGCGGCAACTCGGTGGCGGAGACCGTGGTCTCCGGCATGCTGGTCTCCGAATACATCGCCAACTACTGCGAGACGCCCGAAAGCGCACTCAACGTCTCAACCGCCCTGGCCAACCGGTTCATCAAACGTGAACAGCAGAAACTGGAACGCCTCTTCAGTGCCAGTGGTAAAGCCTCGGCAGTGACCCTGCGCAAGGCCATGGAAACGATAATGACCGAAAAGGTTGGCCTCTTCAGGAACGCCGACGATCTTGAAGAGGCGGTCTCCGAACTGCAGCAGCTTCTCATGGAGAGCCGCGAGGTGAAGGTTCACTCCAGGTCTGCCGGCGCCAACCCCGAACTGGTACTGGCCTACCGCCTGCCCCGCATGCTGAAGATCGCCACCGGGGTGGCCATGGGCGCACTGCAGCGCACCGAGAGCCGTGGCGCCCACTTCCGCGAGGATAACCCGGAGCGCAATGACCGGGACTGGCTAAAGCGCACGCTCTACCACTGGGATGACGAAGAGGCCACCCTGCCGGTACTGGAGTACGAACCCCTGGATGTCATGCAAATGGAACTGCCACCGGGATTTCGTGGTTACGGGGCAAAGAACATCATCGAACACCCTGACACCTACCGGCGCCAGGATGAGATAGAGAGCATCCGCGAACAGAATCCCACGGCATCCAGTGAGGCTATATTGCCTTTCACCCAGTTGCTGCCTGAAAAATACCGTGGATCCAACGCACGGATGAAAACGGAGGAGCAATGAACCGCACGCTCCAGTTCAGCATCTTCCGCTACAACCCGCAGGACTCCCGGAGCTCCCCGCACATGGAGCAATTCACCCTGGAAGAGACCATGGGCATGACCCTGTTTATCGCACTCAACCAGATCAGGGAGGAGCAGTCCCCCGACCTCGCCTTCGACTTCGTCTGCCGGGCCGGTGTCTGCGGTAGCTGCTCCATGCTGATCAACGGCCGACCCGGACTGGCATGTCGTACCCTCACGGAAAAGCTCCCGGAGAGGATCACCCTGATGCCCCTGCCCACCTTCGAACTGATCGCCGACCTCTCCATCAACAGCGGAAAATGGATGCGGGCCATGAGCGAGCGTCTCGAAACCTGGGTGCACATGAACCAGGAGACGGACCTGGACGCCCTGGAAAATCCCATGGAACCGGAGCTGGCGGAACAGATCTACGAACTGGACCGCTGCATAGAGTGTGGCTGCTGCGTGGCCGCCTGCGGTACGGCGCAGATGCGCGATGACTTCATTGGTGCCGTTGGCATCAACAAGGTGGCCCGCTTCAGGCTCGACCCCCGCGATGAGAGGGATGAGCGGGACTACTACAGCGTGATCGGAACCGATGATGGTGTTTTCGGTTGCATGAGCCTGCTGGGATGCCAGGACATCTGCCCCAAGGAGCTCTCATTACAGACACGGATCGCCTACATCCGTCGCAAGATGGCCGCTACTGGGTGGAGATTGAAATAGGCTTATTGTAAAGACCTGCCTGGCGATCTTTGTAAGGATCAACAAATTACAAGCGCTCTTCTTCAAGCTGACGTTGGATTCGTGCTTTGCAGTAGGCAGTAGACGACCCAATGCGGACCTCCATAGACTTTGGGTCATGGTAGAGGCTTAACAAGGGTTATCACGATATTCCTGAAATATATGTACTAATCGATCGTAGGAGCGTTCCTGCTAGATTGTTTATTCAAGAGCTGCTCTAACTCATCTGCTGGAACTGGCGTACTAAAATAATATCCCTGGACTTCTTCGCATCCATGATCTCTCAGAAACAACAATTGCTCTTCAGTTTCAACTCCCTCTGCCAAAACTTTTAGCTGAAGACTTTTCCCAAGCGCCAACACTGCCCGAGTAATAGACGCATCATTTATGTCATTAGGTAGATCCATGATGAAAGACCGATCAATTTTTAGTTTGTGAACCGGGAATTGCTTAAGATAACTCAGAGAAGAATAGCCGGTTCCGAAATCATCAATTGCTGTCTTCACACCCAATTCATAAAGTTCTTTTAGTATGAATGAACACGCTGCTGGATTATCCATCAGCGCATTTTCTGTTATTTCCAACTCAAGGTATTTCGGGGAAAGGGCCGTATTATCCAATGCCTCTCTTACCACACTTGCCATCTGGTGCAGACCAAATTGAATCGGTGAGACATTAACAGCAATTGTTACGCTATCCAGCCCTGCTTCTTGCCACTTTTTGTTCTGGCTACAGGCAGTATGGAGTGCCCACGCACCAACTGTCACAATCAAACCGGTATCTTCCAGTATTGGAACGAACTCTGACGGAGAAACCTGGCCATGCACTGGGTCTTTCCATCGTAGCAGTGCTTCCGCTCCAACAATCTTGTTGTCATCTATATTTATCTGCGGTTGGTAGTGAAGGAAAAACTCATTATTCTCTACAGCTTTCCTCAATCTACTTTCCAATTTGAGACGAGCAGAAAACCGATCTCCCATGTCAGCTGTATATCTTTTGATTTTTCCTCGCCCTTCCTCCTTTGCATGGGATATGGCGGTATTTGCCTGGCGAATCAGTGCATCAGCGTTGTCTGTATCAATAGGAAAGACGCAGCTCCCAATACATGCGCTTAAATGAAGCGAGTGTCCATATAAATCCACGCTCTCTGAAAGAGTGGAATGCAATTTTGAAGTTACAGACGTTATCTCATCGAGATGCTTGAGTCCCTCTAGCAGAATAGAAAATTCGTCCCCACCAGTACGCGCAACTGTGTCTCCCTCGCGAACAGAATTGATCAGTTTGTAGGCCACATGGCGTATCAGTTCATCACCTACTGCATGGCCTAACGTATCATTGATGATCTTGAATCCATCAACATCGACGAATAATACTGCCACCATATTCTCAGCACGTTTTGTGCGGGCCACTGCATGATCAACCCGATCAACAAAAAGCCGCCGGTTAGGCAGCCCTGTCAGGGGATCATGGTATGATATGTATTCTATTTCGCGTTCTGCTGCAGTGCGCTCACTAATGTCATGGAGCGACACTAAAATCGCATGTCGATCTTCCCATTCTGTATCTGTTACTGTTGCCTCAGCAGTACCTTGGCTCCCGTCGGAACGATTAATCGTTAACTCTTTGCGATAGCCTACTAATAAGGGTATGGGTATTCTCTTGGTATTTAGCTCTTCTTCGGTTTTGCCCAGCATATTCTGGGCAGCTGGATTACTGAACAGCCCGTCGCCAGTTGGGTCTATGACAACAATGCCTGTGGGATTCTGCATTACAAGGCTGCGAAAGCTTTCTTGACTGGATCGTAAGACTTTCTCAAGATTTTGTCGCTCACTGATTTCTTCTTCCAATTCATGCGAAGTTGATTCTGCAATCAATTTCGACTGTATCAGTCTATCCGTGGTTTGTTTTACTTTATGAATTGTTAATATTACTAAGCCCAATGTAATTGCCAGGAGAAAAAAATAAAGACGCATTACCCAGGACTTTACCTGCTGCATGGAATTGACTGACTCTTCAATTATCAGGGAACATGCCTCGGAAACAGTCAGGATACTATTGATTGCATCGGTGGCGGTTTTTAACCAATGATCTCGTGTCAATGGATAATTGCCATCTTTAGCTGCAGAGTAGATGCTTTTTCTAACAGCTTCATACTCATCTGAAAACACAGTCTCCATTGTTTCAATAGCGTGTATCAGGCGTCGATCGACACCCGATTGAATTTTTATAGTCGATAACAGACCTAATTCATGCCCCACAACAGCACGATAATTATCAAGCTGCTCAAGCGAATCGTTAGAAATTGGTTTATTGCCTGCTATGTGAATCGCCAATAAGGCACGTTCTCTACCTGCATTTTCACTTATACGCCAGGCCCAGTGCCTCACAGTCCAATAGGGATGGGTATTGAGAGGGGCTGCTATTACTGCACTGGACATCGAATCACGCAAATGTCTTCCATGAGTAATGACCTCTGTTATCAGGTTAAACCATTCTTGTGGCGTGATTAGTTTAAGTCCTTCTGAAAGTTGACGATCCACAAGCTCACGCGCTTTCTGAAGAGTAGAATTGGCTGCTATCACATATAATTCTGCGACCTTTAAGGCAAAATCTTCCGGCCGTTGATTCCGTAGTTTTTTGATTAGTTCAATAGCTTTTTTGTTGTGTCTGTCTCCTGATTGGCGTAATTGCTTTATCTTTTCCAGTAGTTGAACCCCATGTGACGCTCCTGACGCCAAAGCACCGGATGTGTAGCCACGCTCTATTGCCCTGATATCAGAAGCCCGCACCAGGTGCATTGATATCTCACTGATGGTAGTGCTCTCTGTGGCTAAATGGAAATCTTCAGATGCACGCCAAGTGGAATGTATTGCCAGAACAAGTATGAATAGCGCCATAGTTAAAACGGCTACTATTATGAGTGTACGTGTTCCCTCTGACCTTTCCATTAGAACATGCCATCCATGTATTAACTTATAAATGACCAGGAAGCTTAATGCTTCATAACTTTAGTCAGAGCAGCCTTGATAATAATCAACACAACAACAATCCAGCAGAATCAACAGATTGTCTAACTAATTTTTACATAATCTATTAAGCGAATGGGGTAAAACCCAGCCCTCGCACCAATTCTAAAAACGCACAGTTGGAAAGCATAGGCTATGCTTAATAACAACTTTTCAACAGTGACGGTGAAGATAGCGATGGGTCTGAAAAGAAACGGGATCATTGTTAAGTGCGAGAATTGTTGTTGCATCCTCAACGATGGCATAGGCGCCTTTGACGTAGCAGTACCTATTCGTGACGAACAAACCGATACTGCCGGAGAAGCTGTGCTTCATTGTGCTATGTCACATGATCAACACGTAGTTGTGCTTAAGGACTGGAAGAATTCTGAGGATCACTCTAGTTCACCTCCTAGAAATATTCAGACGAGGTTATCTGAAGCCCTCGAGTTCGTGTCTGAAAATCGTATATGTGGCAATCAGAAACTATGTCCTGCCGAAGTTGTCAGAATTGCTGAAAAATATGGTTGAAATAAGCACTTCAGATTTTTGAACTGCAATAATCAGCTTATAGCTGTGGTTTCAATGGATCTATGAACAAATCAAAAGTCCCCTTCAGTGTTTTAGGAAACTGACACCAAATGTGTCTCCAATATCAGCTCCTGGGCTGAATACCGACAGCTGAAAATATGACGCCTACAGACCCGCCCCGGGGCGCTGATCGGTAAGCCCGTAAAACCGGTAAGGAGGAATCACCAGTTGCTCCTTGAAAAGGGAGGGTGATTCACCTGAGAAGATATCCTGCAGCTGGCCATGCTGAAATACACCACGGTTTCCGAGATCATCCAGGTTGAGGTACTGGGGATGGGCATCGAAGTTGGCCACCATCAGTACCGATTCACTGCTCTTCTCCGGGTGTGTGCGCAAGAAGACGAACAGGTGCTCGTTGCCCACATCGAGCAGTTCACGATTGTTGAAGTCGGCGAAAGCCGGCGTTGCCTTGCGGATCGCGATCATCTTTTTGAGTCCATCGAATATCTTCTGTTCAACCGAGCCATGCTGGTTTCTGAGATCCGCCTTCTCCCAATCGATGCGTGGGCGGTGCATCCAGCGATTATCCCCCGCCTTCTCCTCGTCATCACGGAAACTGCAGTCATTCAATGTGCCGATCTCGTCACCGTAGTAGAGCAAGGGTATGCCGCCGAACGAGAGGATCATGGCATGCAACAGCAGGATAAGCTTCACCGCCCTGTCGATAGCCTCATCGTCTTCATCCTCGATCGCCGCCTGGAGCCCAACAAGGGAGGCGAGTGATCCGGATATGCGTGCATCGCCGGTCTTTTCGTTGAAACCGAACGGCTGTCCCCGTGCTTCGGAATCATCGTACTGGCCGGTGAAGTAATCCAGCAGGAACTGCCTGTGGGCCTTGGGTTCATAGTCACAGCGAATGATATCCGCATCATCGAAACCCAGGCCGATATCGTCGTGGCAGCGTACGTAGTTGAGCCAGGTTGCCCGGTCCAGCTTGGTGGGCAGGCTGCGCACCCCCTGGTTCAGCAGCTTGGCGTTACGCGTGGCGACGGCATCCCACAGCAGTGCCATGTAGGTCGCGTTGTAGGCGATCTCGCACTCCTTGGCGATAATGGCGTCCTCGCCGAAGTACTTGATCAACTCGAGGGGCGCCACGATAGCCTCTGCAATGAACAGGACACCCGGGGCGGTGACCTGGCAGCAGTCTTTCATCAGCTGCAGGATCAGGTGCGCCTCGCGCTCGTTCTGGCAGCTGGATCCGATCTTCTTCCAGAGAAAGGCCACCGCATCCAGGCGCAGGATATCCGCCCCCTGGTTGGCCCAGAACAGCAACACGTCCACCATCTCGATGAACACGGTGGGGTTACTGTAATTGAGGTCCCACTGGTTGCTATTGAAGACGGTCATCACCCAGCGCTGCATCTCCTCGTCCCAGGTGAAGTTGCCTGGAGAGGTCTCCGGGAAGATCTCCGGCATGTTCTCTTCGAACATATCGGGGATGTCACGATCGTCGAAGGTGTAGTAGTAGCCCTGGTATTTATGCTTTCCCGCCTTCGCCTTCATCGCCCAACCGTGCTCATCGGAGGTGTGGTTCACCACCACGTCCATGGTCAGGAGCATGTTGCGCTTGTGTAGTGAGGCGGAGAGTTCGCGCACATCGTCGATTCTGCCCATGCGGGGATCGATGTTGCGGAAATCGCTTACCGCGTAGCCTCCGTCACTCTTGCCCTTGGGGCAGACCATGATCGGCATGACGTGGATCATGTTGACACCCAGTTCCTGCAGGTAGGGAATGCGTGCCGTAACGCCAGGCACATCACCAGCGAAGCCATCGGCATAGAGCGCCATGCCCACCCACTGCTGGCTGAGGAACCAGTTGTGATCCTGCTCCCGTTCCATGTCCAGCTTCTCGAGTTCACTGGAGCGCTCGATGTAGCGTCGCGCCATCACCTCCACGAGACGGATCATCTTGGCCTTGAAGTCATCACGCTGGCCATAGAGGTGATAAAAGAGGGAGTGAATGGCGTAGAAATTTGCGCCAAGACGGGTATAGAAGTGGCGAAGATCCCTGTTGCGGATATCCGCCTTGAGCGCGTCGAGGATTTCGTTCAGCAGTGAATGGGAGACCTGCTCGTACATGGTTCTGTTTGTTCTTTTCTCAGTTGCCCGTGACCTAAAGAATAGAACAATTCACCACACAGGGGATACAGATTCTTTTCAGAGGGACCACTGATCGATAAAGGGCTGGTAAAACTCCCGATTGTCCACCGTTGCCCCTCGCTGACCAACCAGCTGAGACGCAAAGCCCTGGGCCCGCTCCAGTGTCTGCTGTAGCGGCCAGTTCCGGCTGAGCCCCAGGAGAAGGACCGAGGAGAAGGCATCCCCTGCCCCCACGGTATCCACAACCTTCAGCGCCTCTGGCGGCGCGATTTCAGCAAACTGCCCCCCTTTGCCGATGGCAAAGGCCCCATCGCCGCCGCGGGTAACCACAAGACCATCCAGATCATGCTTCTGCTGAAAATGGCTGGCAAGTTCATAGAGATCCCCCTCACCGTCTGACAGCGCCAGCAGTTCGTTCTCATTCAGCTTCACCCAGTGGGCATTGGTAACCATCTGCAATACCTCATCCGGTTGCCACCAGGGCGGACGCAGGTTGACGTCCAGAAACACCTGGCTCTCGCCCCTGGAGCGTAAACCTGCAAGGGCACTACGGGAAACCTCGTTTCTGAGCGCCAGGCTGCCGTGGTAGATCAGTTGTGGCACCACGGGTGGCAGCGCATCCCGATCTATGTAGTCATAGGCACGGTGGTTGACAATGTCATAGCTCGGCTCGCCATCGGCAAGCGTGATCTTCACCTCGCCGGTGGGGTGTGTTGAATCCTGTTGAAGACCGGCAGCATCCATCCCCCAATGCTCCATTCTCCGTCGGATTTCCCGGCCCAGGGGGTCGTTGCCGATACGGCTGATGAACAGCGGTTCGGCCTGAAAGGCCTGAAGGTGCCAGGCCACGTTGAATGGTGCTCCACCGAGCACCCTTTCATCTCCGGGAAAGATATCGAACAGCACCTCGCCAAAGATGCAGAGGGAATGGGGATTCATCTCTCCATCTCCAGCAGACCATTGAGTATTCCCGGATGGTAGTGCGACACACCTTCAAGAATACCTGCAGAGTAGTTTCCGTTCATACCCAGGACACCCCCTTCCGCGATGTAGATCGCGTCCGTGTTGCCGTTGGCATCTGCACCCCGCAGGGCCATCTCCTTGACATCCCACTGGCTGTTGGCCACCAGTACGGACGGCACACCACTGACCAGCACCTCCATGTCGTTGCCACTGTCGCCGGCAAATACCGTGTTTGTGTTATCGAACCCCTGCGACGCCATCAGGAACTCCACGGCATGCAGCTTGGATGCCCTGGGTGGCAACAGGTCCAGCAGTCCGACGCCTGCAGGCTCATCCACGCTCCAGATCATGTTGGCCCTGACACCGAGCCTCTCCAGGCGCTCTGCCATTACCTGCATAAGTCGATTGCGATCGGCATGCATGGGCACATAGTAACTGAGCTTGAAGCGATTCTGCTTGGAGGCTTCCTGGGGCCTGAGATCATTGAGATCGGAAAACTGGCTTTTCAGATCATCGTATGAACAACCGTGCCAGTCATCCCCTATCTCCCGCTCCCAGGCCTCGACGTGATGCCACCTGTCGGGGCTCTCCAGCCGATAAATGGTTGTGCCCACATCACCGATTACGAAATCGGGCTGAGGCAGGTTATAGATATCAATGGCCTGCTGCACCAGGACCCGGTGGCGGCCGCTGACATAGGCCAGTTTCACTTCACGTGCTGAAACCAGCTCGGAAAAAAAACGACGTGCCTGGGGTGACTCTGACTGTACACCGTTGGGAATCAGGGTACGGTCGAGATCGGTACAGATCAGCAGTCGTCTCATCAAGCCGCCCCTGAACCGGGAATATCGCAGCTTTTGAAAAAGTCGTAATGATTGAGCGCCTCGATGATACCCAGTGCATGGGCCTCCTTGGCGAAATAGATACGCTCCTGGTCCACCAGCTTGGAGAGCTCTTCATGGTGCCGGTTGGCTACTACCACCGCCATGGTGTTGCCACGCATCATGTCCTCGTCCGCTCCGGAACCGCCGGCCACCAGGATATTCTCCAGCGGGATACCCCAGCGCTGGGCCACGTAGCGCAGCGCCTGGCCCTTGGATGCACGTACCGGCACGATATCCAGGTACTGGCCAAAGGCGTGGATCACGTTGCAGGTCAGATCCCGCTTGTGCAGCAGGTCGTTGATCTCCTCTACCGTCGGGGCTTCGGCCTCGTCGAAGTGGTAGGCGATCTTGAAACGGTTCTGCTCCGACTTGCGCTGCGGTTCCAGGCCCGGCAGGTCATCCAGCAGGCGCCGTACGGAAAGCGGTTTCCACAGGTGATCGATGTGCTCCGCCCAGAAATCATCTGCCGTCAGTTTCTGACCATAGTGAATCTCTGTGCCCAGGCTGGTGATCAGCACATCGGGCCTGGGAATACCGTGTTTCTTCAATACAGCCAATGCTGAATCCAGGCGTCGACCGGTGGCGATACCGAAGGTTCCGCACTTGCGATTGTCCTTTACCATTGAATTGAACTGCTGCAACCCCTCCAGGTTACCGAGCAGGTTCTGATCAAGATCGGTAAAGATTGCGCGATCACGGTAGCGCATCGGTCTTTTGGCGGGCTGGGCTTCGGGAATCGGCTTGTAGCCCTTGGGGAGCTGCATGATACGCTTCATGTAGCTCTTCGCATGGGCCTCCCAGGAGTACTGCTCTCGGACTTTCTCCAATCCGTTGAGCGAGAAGCGCTGCCAGCACTCCAGGTCTTCCAGGATACTCAGCATCGCCCCCACCATGGCCTCTTTATCCAGCGGATCGACCAGCAGACCATTGTTGCAGTTACCGATGATATCGACCGGCCCACCGTTCTCGGTGGCCACCAGGGGCAGGCCGGAAGCGGCCGCCTCGAGCAGCGTCAGGCCGAAGGGCTCCGTAAGGGCTGGATTGATGAACACCCCGCGTGAATTGGCCGCAAGCCGGTAGATCTGCTCAACCTCCTCCGGCCGGTGCTGTTTCGGGATGGCCACCTTGCCGTAGAGATCGTAGAGATCGATCAACAGCAGCATGCTTTTGAGCACCGTCTGGGGCCCACGGTCCATCTCGCGTATATCGTCCCGGGTACCGGCAACGATCACCAGGTTGGCACGCTCCTGCAGTTCGGGCGACTCGCCGTAGGCCTCGATCAGGGCCAGGATGTTCTTGCGTTCATCGGGACGTGAGAGTGCCAGCACCATCGGCTTGCGGGGCTCTTCCAGAAACCTGCCGATGGTCTGGGAAAATTCGGGATCCGTATCCCCGGGTCCGGGGGGATGAAACTGGCTCAGGTCAGTGCCTGGCGGAACCACCACCATGCTGTCGGGGCGGTAGTGGTTGTAGAGGCCGTACTGCTCTTCGATCTCGTTGTGGGTGCTAGTGATCACCAGGTCGGCGTTGGCCAGCACCTCTTCCTCGGCATCCACCCGGCGGTCCATGTTGTAACGGAGGTTGATCTCCTCCTGCTCCAGTCCCTTGGCCAACAGCCGCTGGCGCTTGTCGCGACCGAGAGAGTGACCGGTATGTACCAGGGGAACGCCGATGAGATTGGAGAGTTTGACCCCAACGTATCCCGCATCCGCATAGTGGCTGTGCACCAGGTCCGGCATTTGCGGCTGGCTGTTGAGCCAGTTGAGGAGGTTGTCCATGAAGCTGTCGAGGTGATCCCAGAGCGCCTCCTTGGCGATATAACCCTCTGGCCCCGCATCGATGCGGACAATTCTTGCCTTTTCGGAAAGCTCTTCGACAGGCAGCGCGTAGTCGTCGTGTACGTCGGGGTCCACCACGCGTCGGGTCACGAGGTCCACCCGGGCCACGTCATCCCGCAGGGCAAGCGCCCTTGCGAGATCCACCACGTACTTGGTCTGACCTCCTGTGTCGGCATCCCGGCCCAGTTCCAGATCATGACCCCGAATCAATCCGTGAATGCTGATCAACAGCAGGTACATCGACTCTGAATCCATGGACTCAGTCTAGCTTATCGGAATTGAAATTTCGAAAATAAGCCGGAATAGGAATTTGAGTACGCCTTGGAGCATTGAATCATCCGATCACGGATCACAGTTCATCATCTCAACGCGGTATGGCCAGCCATATCTGAATGAACTGGGAAAAAGACAAGACTTGCGAAACATTTGTCACAAAGAGATCATTGGGAAATTCATACAATAAAAATAGAGGAATAAAAGGAGCCACTATGCCCTTCATGGGAGATTTCCGTATCGACGGTTTTTTGATGCGCTACAGCATCTTCGTGCCCCGCTTCTACAATCTGTGCAAGTCCTACGGCTTCGAGGCGGGAAAGATCATGCCCTCCCGGGCCTTCTGTTCAGATGAGAACCAGGGTTATCCCATCATCCTGATCGCCAAGCATTTCGGCACCTTCCCGTTCAACCATGGCCGTGTGGGCGGCATCGTAGCCACCGACCGCAACGGCCCCCACTCCCACCACGGACGGGATGTAGCGATCATCCAGGCGAGCCATGTAGGTTACGACCCTGATACGAAAACATTCGGTACCTATCGACGCCTGCAGATGGACGACCATGTACCGACACCCACCTGCGGCAAGATCTGCGGTATCAACTCCTGGTACCAGGGGGAGCACCAGTTTGCCGCTGAAAATATCGCCTTCAGAAAGATCAACGGGGTGGACGCAGTCGTCATCGACAACCAGTTGTTGAGACCGGACCGTGAGGAGGGCCTGGTACCCCACCTGGACAAGCTGCGGCAGGAGGAGAGCCTGGACGCCCCCACTCCCCTCCAGGTGTTCAGCACATCCAAGGCTTTCAAGGTGAATCGGCAGTTGCGGGATCGACTGCCGGACGAGTTGTGGCAGGAGGGTAAATCGACCCCGATCAGCGACTTGCTCACCGCGGACCTGTTCCACTACAAGCGCAATATCTCCTCGCAACTGGAGGACAAGAATCACATGGAGAACAACCTGGTCCTCTCCATGCCCCATATTGTCACCTCCGAATCACCTGCACTGGCCGCGGCCCAGGCCAACACGCAGATCGAGTTCGACCGCACCTACAGGTCCATTGCCCAGGATCCGAACTACCAGGGGAAAAACCTGGCCTTTATCTCGGGGCTGCATATCGACATCTCCCCCGCGGCGGGACAGATCTTCCCCCTCACCAAGTTCGTGCCCTGGGCTGCTTACATTCAGACGATGGACGGGAAACAGTTCACCCTGGAGCAGGAAGAGCTGACAGAGGCGCTCAAGGCCCAGAGCACCGACAACCCGGACAAGATCGACCTGGAGGAAGCGATCGAGGTGATGGAAAAGACCAAGGAGGTCATCATCACTACCGGGCACTGAAACAACGCCTCGGGAATAAAAAAAGCCCCGCCTTCGAGAAGAAGGCGGGGCTTTTCTATTGGAGCCTAGGTGGACTGTGACTGCCTGCGCAGCGGGCAGTTGGTACGATCGTACTCGTCGCCCAGGCTGTCCCAGACATAGTCCAGGGCATAGGTGACACGGGAGAAGAAGTTACCCTCGCCGATCTCCTGATCGAGCCCGGTACGCCTCAGGGCCTGCATGAACTGGCGCTTCATACGGGCCACCACCAGGGTCACGCCGTTCTGTTTCAGGCGGTCCGCCACCTGGCCCAGCACCTCCTCTCCCGAGGAGTCGATCTGGTTGATACCCTCGCCATCCAGGATGATGTACTTCAGATCCGGACGCTTGGACATGACCTCCAGTACCTTGAACTCGAAGTAGCTGGCGTTAGCGAAGAAGAGAGAACCGTCGAAACGGATCAGGGCAATCTTGTCGCTCACCTGCAGTTCAGGGAACACGGTGATATCACGCATGGTGCCATCTTCATAGCGTGAGAGCTCGGCGACACGGGGACGCATGAAACGGATCACGAAAAGGATGATGGAGAGCACCACGCCGACCAGGATGCCGTACTCGATGTGCGGGGCAATGTAGAGCGTCAGCACGAAGGTGATCACCGCTGTGATACCGTCGTGGGGCTCGGCCTTCCAGGCATGGACAATCGGCTTGAACTTCACCAGGTTGGCCACGGCCAGGATGATCACCGAGGCCAGGGTGGCCAGGGGCAGATGGTAGAGCAGCGGGGTCAACAGCAGCAGGGTGAGTGCAACCACCAGGCCGGTGACGACCGAGGAGAAACCGGTGATGGCGCCCGCGTTGATGTTTACCGCCGAACGGGAGAAGGAGCCGGAGACCGGGTAACCGGAGAACAATCCGGAGGTCAGGTTGGAGAGGCCCTGCCCCACCAGTTCCTGGTTGGCGTCCAGGCGCTGCTTGGTCTTCGCCGCCATGGCCTTGGCGATGGCGATCGCCTCCATGAAACCCACCAGGGAGATGATGATGGCGTAGGAGATCAGTGAGATCACGATATCCATATCAAACGCGGTGGGGATGGTGATGGGGGGCAGTCCCTGTGGGATATCGCCCACCACTTTACCGCCGTTCTCGGCAAAACCGGTGTACCAGGCCAGAACCGTGGTGACAACGACCGCCACCAGCACGTTGGGTACCTTCGGCAGGTACTTCTTGAGAACCACCATGATACCGATGGCGAGAATCGACATGTAGAGCGTCGGCATGTGAGTGCTTTCCAGCGCAGTAAGCACCGTGTTGTAGACCGACATGTAGTGTTCCTCACCGGCACCCTTGGGAACACCGAACACCTTGTTCAGCTGGGAGGTGGCGATGATGATGGCACCGGCGTTGGTGAAGCCGACCACCACCGGGTGGGAGAGCAGATCGACCAGCACACCGAGGCGCAGCAGACCCAGCGCCACCTGGAATACACCGACCATCAACGAGAGGATCAGCGCATAGATCAGGAAACCGTCTCCCCCCTGGGATGCGATGGGCGCAAGCGCCGTTGCGGTCATCAGCGAGACCATCGCGACCGGGCCGGTGGCCAGCTGGCGTGACGATCCGAACAGGGCGGCCACCATGGGTGGCAGGAAGGAGGCATAGAGACCGTAGTAGGCGGGCAGACCGGCCAGCTGTGCATAGGCCATGGACTGGGGAACCAGAACCAGCGCCACGGTGATACCGGCGATGATATCTGCCTTGAGAACGTTCTTGTCGCGTAACTCCCCGATCCAGGAGAAAAAGGGCGTGAAGCGCCCGGGTATGCTCGTCCAAATATCTAGAAACCAGTTCACAGCCTACTCCAAAAAAATAAATCTTATTCTTTACACCTGAATCAGGTACCCGTTGCGGGTCCGAATGGGAACAGTAATCTACTTCTTCTGTGCGATACGGACTCGACCATGTTGCAGATGGTCAGCTGCTGAGGCGGGCACCCAGAGCGGTTCTTCAGTTTTTCACAGCAATCTAATATTCTCTCCATCCGTCAACCCCGATGTCAACCAAGACATTCTTTTACCGCCATAATTTCCGGTGACGACGAGTAAGAGGAGAAAAAAGGAACGCTGTTCTTATAACGCACTCAGGGTACACGTGGCCTGGGATCGGTGAGAATGAGCTCCGGAGGGGAGAAAGGGGCAAGTCGCTCAACGAAGTCGTACACCTCCAGGCCGGGCGATCCCCGGAAGAAACGTGTCAGCGGACGATCCATCCAGAGCCTGTCGGAGTAGATATACATATTATAAGGTTCGTCGCCGAATCCATCCCTGTCACGATCAAACCCCCGGTAGTTGTCCCAGTAGTTCCCCTGCCAGTCATTGTGCAGGGCACTGGAGGATGCACTCACCAGCACATCGGTGAAATTCCCCTCGAACTGGTTGTCATGGATCACGTGCCCACCCTTCTCACCGTAGAAGTACATGGCCACATCGTTATAGACAAAGCGGTTTCCCTGAAGGCGGAACACATGCTCCGGGTGAATCGGTGCATTGGCCACCAGCCCGATGGCACAGTGGAGAAACAGGTTTTCGCTGATGACCGCCTTGGAACTGCCCTTGATGGAGACGGCAGACCCGGAGATGCTGCGCAGGTGGGCGAAACGGTTGTCCAATATCTCCAGTTCATCGGAGTAGATCACCACCACCCCGGTGGAGTTGTCCTCGACCCGGTTGCCCTGCACCAGGTTGTAGGGCGAGAAGACGAACTCCATGGCAATCCGGCTGTCGCTGATGGTGTTGCCGATAAACCGGTTCCCGGCTGAATTGGAGATCACCAGGTCGCGTACCGTGCTGATGTGGTTTCCCTCGACCAGGTTGCCCTCGCTGTACCACATGCGCACCCCCTCTCCCCTGAGGCTCGGTATATCCCCCATGGAAGAGATGGTGTTGTTGCGGATGGTGTTGTCGTTGGCCTTCTTGAGGTGGATACCGAACAGTGTCCGTTCTATCCGGTTATTCTCGATCAGGGTGTTGTCGGCAGCCACCAGGATGCCCGCATCCACCTGGTCGTGGGAGCTCCCGGAGTTGACGATCTGCAGTCCGCGCACGGTTACCCCGTCCGCCAGTACGCTCAGCACCGTGCCCTGGCCTTCGCCATCCAGGATCGCCCGGCCACCCCCTTCGATGGTGATCGGCCGTTCGACAACCACCGGCCCCGCATATCGTCCTGGGGGCACTTTGAGCACACCACCGGGTGGGGTGATCTCCACGAACAGCTGTAATGGAGGCAGGGCGTACCCCTGGCCACTCGAAAACAGAGCGGCCAGTAGCGTGAACCAGCGGATCACCCTGGCAGACATGGATAGCACCCTCCTCCCGATGAAGGACAAGCCTGCTTCAAATTGTCGTCAACCGCGCCAACTGGTTACCGAACAGGTAGGTGAACAGTACGAGCAGCGGTAACACGTAGAAATAGGCCCGCATCAAGTTGCGTATCGTCCGGTTGGCACTGCTGAGTTCCATGAAGTGGTCGACGATGATCCTCCCCTTTACAGCCATACTGACGATCACGAACAGTGCCAGGCCGAGCGTCGGATCCGACAGCTCTCCAAACCACACCCCGCTCAGCGTCAACGCCAGCAGTACCACCCAGAGAATCGTGAGACGAGTTTCCTGGCTCATGACAGTCACCGCAGGATGTAGAACAACGGAAAGATGATCAGCCACGCCAGGTCGGTGGCGTGCCAGTAGGAGGCGAAGGCCTCCATGCCTTCGTGGGTCTGCGCATCGTAGGCGCCGAACTTGGTGCGGAAGATCACCCACAACAGGCCGATGATGCCCCATCCCACATGCACCATATGGGTCAGTGTCAGGTAGTAGTAAACGGTGAAGAAGACTCCCGTATTACCTGTGATGCCGTTATCCAGGTTCCAGCTGAACTCCAACACCTTGATCACCATGTAGCTGCCCGCCGCAACAAGCACCAGGAGCAGCCAGCGGATCGAGACCTGCTGCCGGTTCTCCCGGATCGCCAGCACCGCCCTGGCGACAAAGTAGCTGCCGGAGATCATCATCACGGTATTCAGCAGGCCCGCCAGGGTGTTGAGCCGGGTGGGCCCCTCGGCAAAGGATTCAGGAAAGTGTGCCCGGGCGACGAAGTAGACCATGAACAGCAGGGCAAATTCGGTCATTTCGGCGAAGATACCGGCCCAGATGCCCCTGTTGCCGGGAATTCTACCCGCTGAAGGTGGCGCTTCGATGAGTTCTGCTGTGGCTGACATCGGACCCTGGGATGGAGAATCAATCCAGGGCATGGTAACGCTCAATCCGCCTCACGCCTTGAGATGGGTCAAGAACCGGCATACCGGTTGTTCTGTATACTCTGCCGGGAAAGTTAAACCATTCTCCAGGAGGCTCACATTGAGCAAGCGCAGACCGTTCCAGAAGGTTCTTCTGGTCATAGCAGCCATCAGTTACCTCTCCGCCATGGGCTGCGGAATCGCTGCCAGTTACCTCGGCGGTGGACTTGGAGATCCGATAACCGCCAGTTTCATGGCCAGCGTGGTCTTTTTCGCCGGCGTGGGTGTGGTGCTGCACATGATAGGCATCACCAATCTGCCCAATCTGAAAATCGAGCGTGAGTAGCCCCCGCCTTCACATGGGCGGGGGGAGAGACCGGCTCTATGACTTTGGCAGCAGTTCCTCGATAACTGCGCGCTCTTGGCGCAGCTCTTTCTCCGAGGCATCGAGGCGCGACCTGCTCAGTGCATCCAGCTCCAATCCCTGCACGATTTCGTACTCCCCATCCTTGCAGGTGACGGGATAGGAGAAGACCACACCCTCTTCAATGCCGTAGCTGCCGTCAGAGGGGACGCTCATACTGACCCAGTCACCCTCCGCAGTACCCAGGGCCCAGTTGTGCACATGGTCCACCACCGCGTCGGCGGCAGAGGCGGCGGATGAGAGCCCACGGGCCTCGATGATCTCCGCGCCGCGGCGCTGAATGCGGGGAATCAGGTGATCGATGGCCCAGTCACGGGTCACCAGTTCAAAAGCGGGCGTGCCATCGATCAGGCAGTTGCTGATATCGGGGTACTGGGTCATGGAGTGGTTGCCCCAGATGGTCATGCGGGAGATATCCGCCACCAGGGTATTGGTCTTGTTGGCCAGTTGCCCAAGCGCACGGTTGTGATCGAGCCGGGTCATGGCGGTAAACTGACTCGCTTTCAGGTCAGGTGCGTTGGATAGCGCGATCAGGGCGTTGGTATTGGCCGGGTTGCCCACAACGAGAACCCTGACATCACCCGAGGCGTAGTCGTTGATCGCCCTGCCCTGGGCGGAGAAGATCTTTGCGTTCTCGGTGATCAGGTCCTTTCGCTCCATCCCCTTGCTGCGGGGTTTGGCACCGATCAGGATGGCGTAATCCGTCTCGCGGAAACCGATGGCCGGGTCGTCGGTGAGCACGATGTCATGCAGCAGCGGCAGCGCACAGTCCTCCAGTTCCATACCGACTCCATTGAGAGACGACAGGGCCTGGGGTATCTCGAGCAGTCTCAGAATAACCGGCTGCTCGGGACCGAACATCTCGCCCGAGGCGACACGGAATGCCAGTGCGTAGCCGATGTGACCGGCAGCGCCGGTGATGGTGACCTTGATGGGGGCTCTCATATCAACGGATCCTATTATCAATGGCTTGAATTGCCCGATAAGTATAATTATGCTGCACTGCACTGTCAGGGGGATTTCACCATTTCCCCCCCAAATCCGTCGGCAAGTTGACCGGAATCAACCGATTTCAGTCCTGTTCGGAGTCGATAGAGGCCATCAGCTCCTCGGTGTAGCGGGTACCGGCGACCTTCTCCTCGGTGATCAGTTGATCAAGCTCGTCAACCGTCGCCGCATCCAGCACCAGGTCCCCTGCCGCGGCATTCTCGACCATGTAATCGATGTGCTTGGTGCCCGGAATGGGTATCAGGGTGCCCTCCTCCCTGGCCAGCAGCCAGGCCAATGAGAGTTGGGCCAGGGTACACCCCTGGGCCTCTGCGATCTTCGACAGCGGCGCGAGCAGCTGGGAATTGCGGGCAAAGTTGTCCGGCTCGAACCGGGGACGTCCTATGGTCGTGCGCAGATCCCCCTCGGTCATCTGGGTCACATCCACGGCCTTGCCGGTTAGAAATCCCCGTCCCAGGGGCGAGAAAGGTACGAAAGCGATGCCAAGCTCCCGACAGGCTGCCAGAACCTGTCTCTCGGGAGTCCGTGTCCAGAGAGAATACTCGGACTGGAGGGCGGTAATGGGAAATTCCGCATGGGCCCGTCGCAGTGTTTCGGTGGAGATCTCGGAGAGGCCGATGGTCCGGACCTTGCCTTCGGTCACGAGATCGCCGAGCAGGCCGACACTCTCCTCGATCGGTACCTCGGGGTCCATCCGGTGCAGGTAGTAGATGTCGATGATGTCGGTCTGCAGCCGCTTCAGGCTCTGCTCGCAGGTGCGTCTCAGCACCTCGGGCCGCCCGTTGATCACGTTTCCACCATCATCCCCCTTGGATACACCGCACTTGCTGGCGAGAATGAACGCATTGCGGCGATGCCCCAGGGCGCGGCCGATCAGCTCCTCGTTGTGCCCCATGCCGTACATGGATGCGGTATCGAGAAAAGTGTAACCGGCATCCAGCGCCTCGTTCAGGAGCCTTTCCGACACCTCGTCTTCCGCCGGCCCATAGCCCATGGACATGTTCATACAGCCCAGCCCCAGCGCGGAGACTTCGAAAGGACCCAGTTTTCTTTTATGCATGAGGTATCTCCCCCGTCATCTCTGCCAGCAAAAACAGTACACGCCTGTCGTAAATCAATATCCTGTTATTTAAGCACACCCGGAGGGCTGCAACGGGGTTTCAACCGCTGTCACGGAAATGTAACCTGTCAGCTGGATACTCCCCCATCGTTTTCTGATCAATTATGGAGCTCGACATGGCAAAAGTGGGAATCAACGGTTTCGGACGTATGGGCAGACTCGGCCTGCGTGCCGGTTGGGACAAGCAGGGCCTGGTTTTCAGTCATATCAACGAGATCGCCTGCGACGCGGCAGGCTCGGCCCATCTGCTCAAGTTCGACTCTGTACACGGCACCTGGGAGCAGGAGTGCAGCGGCGACGGGACAACCATCGCCGTCAACGGGCAGTCAATCGGTTACAGCAGCAACCAGGCGATTGGCGACACCGACTGGTCGGGCTGTGACATCGTCATCGAGTCCACCGGCAGGTTCCGCAAGACCGAACAGCTCCAGACCTACTTCGACCAGGGTGTGAAGAAGGTTATCGTGGCAGCCCCCGTTGATGGCGCCCTGAACATCGTCTACGGCATCAACGACGGCGATTACGACCCCCAGCAGCACAACCTGCTGACCGCCGCCTCCTGCACCACCAACTGCCTGGCCCCGGTGATCAAGGTGATCCACGAAAAGGTGGGCATCAAGCACGGCTGCATGACCACCATCCACGACATCACCAATACCCAGACCATTGTCGACAAGGGCCACAAGGATCTGCGCCGTGCCCGCGCCTGCGGCAAGTCGCTTATCCCCACCACCACCGGTTCCGCAAAGGCGATCACCAAGATCTTCCCCGAGCTCCAGGGCAAGCTGAACGGCCTGGCGGTGCGGGTACCCCTGCTCAACGCCTCCCTCACCGACCTGGTGTTCGAGGCCAGCCGCGAGGTGACCGAGGAGGAGATCAACGGCTACTTCAAGGAAGCAGCCGAGGGAGAACTGGCCGGTATTCTCGGTTACGAAGAGCGCCCACTGGTCTCCGTCGACTACACCAACGACCCCCGCTCCAGCATCGTCGACGCCCCCTCCACCATGGTGATCGATGGTACACAGGTGAAGGTACTGGCCTGGTACGACAACGAGTGGGGCTACGTAAACCGCATGATGGAACTGGCGCAGAAGGTGGCCGACAACCTCTGACAGCCCGACTGTCAACAGGCTGCTTACAATGTAGTCTCGGCCTGCGGTTGGACTGTATAGCTTCAGCGGGGGCATGGGTGTTATGGTGACAGGTAAAGGATGACCTGCCCAGGAGAGACCACCCATGTTCGAAGCAGTTTCCAGCCCCTACCTGGTACCTTTCGATGGCTCCTTCTCTCGCAATCAATCCCCCACCCTGATTGAAGAGAGGCCCAAGAAGAAAACGCTCAAAGACGAGTTGGAACAGGAGGTGGAACGACTCCACGACCTGCAGCGGGTCTTCTATGCCCACGACCGCCACTCCCTGCTGCTGGTGTTCCAGGCGATGGACGCCGCCGGCAAGGACAGTACGATCCGCGCGGTGATGAGCGGCATCAATCCGGCCGGTTGCCAGGTCTTCTCCTTCAAGAAACCGACCCCAAAGGAGTTGGATCACGACTTTCTCTGGCGCACCACCTGCTGCATGCCTGAACGGGGGCGTATCGGCATCTTCAACCGCAGCTACTACGAGGAGGTACTGGTGGTGCGCGTCCACCCCGAGTACCTGGATTACCAGCAGTTGCCTGAAACCCTCGACCTGGGCAACGTGTGGCAGGAGCGTTTCGAATCGATCCGCGACATGGAGAAGCACATGGCGCGCAACGGAACGGTGATTCTCAAGTTCTGGCTCAACGTCTCCCGGGAGGAGCAGAAGCAACGCTTCCTCTCACGTCTCGACGAGCCGGAGAAGAACTGGAAGTTCGCTGCCGGAGACGTGGTCGAGCGGGGTCACTGGGACGATTACATGCACGCCTACGTGGAGGCCCTGAACGCCACTTCAAGATCCTGGGCGCCCTGGTACGCCATACCCGCAGACGACAAACCCTACATGCGTCTTACGGTGGCACGCATTATCCGGCAGACCCTCGAGTCCCTGGCCCTGGAGTATCCCGGGGTGGACACCAAAGAGAAGGCCCGCTTCGAGGAGATGCGCCAACTGTTGGAGAACGAGTGATGGAGATAGAATTCTACGGTGCCGCCAGCGGCGTAACCGGTTCATGCCATATCGTACGGACTGGAAACCGGACCATCCTGCTCGACTGCGGCCTGATCCAGGGACGCCGCGAGGAGATGGAGAAGAACCGGCGCCCCTTTCCTTTCTCTCCCGACGAGATCTCCGCGGTGATACTGAGTCACGGTCATATCGATCACTCGGGTCGTATCCCCCTGCTGGTGAAACAGGGCTACCAGGGACCCATCTACGCCCAGAATGCCACTGCGGACCTGTGCGACATCCTGTTGCAGGACTCGGCCTTTCTTCAGGAGAAGGACGCCCAGTACACCAACAAGCGATTAAAACGGAAGAAAAAGCCGCTCATCGAACCCTTGTATACGGTGGACGATGCGAAAACCGCCCTCACCAACATGGTGGGACTGCGCTACGGCGAAAAAAAAGAGATCCTGCCGGGGGTCACCCTGCGCTACCAGGATGCCGGCCATATTCTCGGCTCGAGCAGTGTCGAGCTCTGGCTGGAAGAGGACGGCCAACAACGCAAACTGGTCTTCAGCGGTGACCTGGGGCAGTACGACACCCCTATCCTGAACGACCCCGCGGTCATCAGGCGCGCCGACCATGTCATCATCGAGAGCACCTACGGCAACCGCCGTCACAAGGACCGCCAGGGCACCATCGAGGAAATCGGCAGCATCATAAGGGACGCGGCCCATCACAAGGGCAACCTGCTGATACCCGCCTTCTCCATCGGACGAACCCAGGAGATTCTCTACTACCTGGGTAAATACTACGACGAGTGGGAGCTCGACCGCTGGGAGGTGTTTCTCGACAGCCCCATGGCGATCCGCGCCAGCAAGGTCTACTGGGAGTATCCCCATCTCTACGATGAAGAGGCGACCAAGCTGCGCCGCAAAGTCAACGAGATGCCCCACCTGAGAAACCTGCGGCTGACCTCCTCGCCCCAGGAGTCCATGGCCATCAACCGGATCAAGAGCGGTGCCATCATCATCTCCGCCAGCGGCATGATGACCGGCGGACGCATCGTCCACCATCTCAAGCACAATATCTCGCGCAGCGGTTCGCACCTGTTGATCGTCGGCTACCAGGCCAACGGGACCCTGGGACGCAGGCTGGTGGATGGCCACGAGACGGTTCGCATCCATGGTGAAGAGTTCAGGGTCAAGGCGAACATTCACACGGTTGGTGGCCTCTCCGCCCACGGTGACGTCGATGATCTGGCAAGATGGCTGGGTAACTTCGAAACCGCTCCGCAGGTGCATGTCGTGCATGGAGAGGATGAATCCAAGCGGGCCTTCAGGGAGTGGCTGGATACGGAGCTCGGACTTGAAGCCTCGGTGCCGGCACCCGGGGATATCCTTCGGCTGTGAACGCCGAAAACCCGGGAACATCCCCTGTTATAGCCGCTCGATCTTCACCTTGATGACTGCACGGGCATCCGCTTCCAGCACGCAGAGCTGGTAACCCTGCTCCTCGATGCAATCCCCTTCTGACGGAATGTGGCGCAGGCGGCTCACGATCAATCCACCGATGGTATGGGCCTCTTCCACGGGAAAGGTTGCGTAGAGGATATCGTTGACCTCCGAGATGGGCATTCGACCACTCATGAGGTGAATGTTCTCGCTCTCGTGTTCAATGTAGGTCCGCTGCTTCGGGTGGTATTCATCGAAGTCGTAACCCACGTCGATCTCTCCCACCACCTCTTCGAACACATCCTCCATGGTCAGGATGCCGACGGCTGAACCGAACTCGTCCACCACTACCGCCATGTGGTCATCCCGGGCCTGCAGCTTGGGCAAGGCACGGTCGATGGTCTGTTTCGGGGAGAGATACAGCACCGAGCTCATGTAGTCACTGACGGGCTTATCCATGACATCGGGGTCCATCAGGTCCCATGAACTGAGGGTCAGGATACTCTTGATATTGGTAATGTTTCCACGGTAGACCGGCAGCCGGTTGAAACCGTATTTCATCACCAGGCGCACCGCCTCCTTCATCGGCCGGGTCTCGTTCAGTCCAACCACGTCCGCCAGGGGAATCATCGCCTCGCCGACAGTGGTATCGGCGAACCGTATAATCCGGCGTATCCGTTTGCGGTCTATGGTCGACGGATTGGCCGTGGATTCCGAGACGTCGAGCAGTACCCGTAACTCCTCGCGGGTAATGAACATGTTCTGGGGTACGCTGCCATCGCCGACAATACGGGTAATGAAGCGTGCAATCCGGCCAAAAATAAAGATCAGCGGGTAGAACAGATAGGAGAAGAGGCGCAGTCCATGAATCACCTTGGTGGAGACGGTGTCCGCCTTCTGCTGGAAGATACTCTTGGGCACCACCTCGCCCATGATCAGCAACAGCGGGGTCAAAACGATCACCGAAACCAGGTCACCGGCGGTACCGAACATATCTATAAAGATAAGGGCACCCAGGGTGGATATGATCACGGTCGCCAGGTTGGTCCCCACCAGGGTTGTACCCAGGATGACATCCGGTGTTTTGAACAGCTTCAGTACCAGTGCCGCCCCTTTCTCACCCATCTTCGCCCGATGCCGCAGCTTGAGCTTGTCCGAATTGACCAGCGCGATCTCGGAACCCGAGAAGAAGCCTTTCAGGACCAGGAAGAAGACGATCAGAAGAAGCTCAACAGTCCAGTCCATTATTTGTCCTCCTCGTGACGGACGTCGTCCGACTCTTCACCCGGTGTGCCGAGTGGCTCCTCACCGGTTTCCTGATCCACTTCCACGGACTCTTCATCCGTCTCGCCCTGCTGTTCGGAAGAGGTGATCTTCTGTACCTGGAGCTGGCTGATCCTCAAACCGCTTCTCTCCCTGACAATGAACTCGTACCCCTCGTGGGTTAGCCGGTCACCGGGGTCCGGCAGCCTGTCGAACAGTCGGAATGCGACCCCGCCGATGGTGGTCATCACGGGGTCCTCTATATCGAAATTGGTGAGGTTGTAGAAATCGGTCAGGCGCATGTCACCGGGGACCACGTAGCTGTTCTCGTCATCCTCCTTGTAGTACTCCTGCCCCTCCATCCTTCCGGATATTTCTCCGAAGATGAAGGTCAGTACATCCTTCATGGTGACAATCCCGGACACCTCGCCATACTCGCCCAGAATAATTGCAACCCGGGTGTTATGGGATTGAAAGTAGTCGAACATCTCGTCCACTTTCTTGGTCGGCGGTACGAAGTGTGCCGGTTTCAGAATCATATCCAGCGTCACATCGGTGAGATCACTCCCTCCCCTGACCAGCTTCAGGATGTCCTCGGAATGGATAAAGCCGATGACATTGTCCCAATGCCCCTGGTAGACGGGCACCCTGGGATGGCGAAATGAGCGGAACTGTTGGATCAGTTCTACAACCGGCAGGTCGGCATCGAGAAAAAGGATTCGTGGACCCGGTGTCATGATCCTTGAAATATCCGTCTCGGATGCCTCCAGGACGTTATCGATCAGAACCCTCTCGGTGGCATCGATAATGCCGCTCTCCTCCCCCTCCTCGAGGAGGGTTCTGAGCTCATCGGGCTGGAGGATATTCTCACGATCGACCACGTCTCCCACCACCAGGGTGGTGATCCTGTCCGACAGCATTCTCACGATTTCTCGCAGGGGCGTTATGAAGACCATCCAGCGGGGCAGAAATCGCGCGGTGATACGGGTACTGAATTTGATGGGGAAACTGACAGCGATGGTCTTTGGGGTCACCTCCCCGATCAACAGCAGGAGCGGCACCATGATGAGGATATTGATCCAGCCCACATCCTGTTCCGCGAAAACCAGCAACAGGATCGCCGTCATGTTCACCGCCGAGGCGATATTGACCAGTTCGTTTCCGCACAGGATGGAGATGATCAGGCGACGGGGCTCATCCAGCATCGCATGGATACTTTCAGAGTTTGTGTGACGGGTATGCCTCAGTTTCTGCAGATCGATGCGACTGAGTGAGAACAGAGCGGTCTCCGATCCGGAAAACACCGCGGATGCAGATAACAGCAGTACCTGGAACAGGATGCGGATATACAACTCCAGATCATCGAGATTCAGCGTAAGCGACTCGAAAAAGGCTGTTATCTCATCCATTACTATCTCGTTATTGTCATAAAATTTTCATATTAGATTAGTATAATTGGGAACTTTATAAATTGATCTGAGTGAAACAAACTCGATCTACAATCAAATTCCTCCATCTTTTATATCTATCTTTCCCCGCATCTTCCTCCAATTCAGTACACCATCCTCTGACAGTGGCCGCCTAAAGAGAACTATTAGTCATTTATTTCCCCATTGGCATTCTGATCCGAACGATATACAGCCTGCTAGCTCCACCCGGACACAGGTTCAGACAGATCTCACCCCTGTCAATTGGCCCGTTTCTGCCTCTTCGATCAAGCTTTCATTGATGCTGTTTATCACGCTTATGAACAGGCTTTATTACCCAAGTTATCCACTCGGATTCAAGCTTGATGCAAGTCAATAAGATGACGTTTATATTACGATTTTATTACGGTTGATAATGCGCCTTGCCAACGGCAGGAGTAATATGGATATGAAAAAAACTTATTCATAGAGTACCGCTGAAAACGTTGCCCCAAGGGCGTTTTGGCGGCAAGAGGAGTGTTGATGTCTGATCATCCCGATACGGGGACCAGAGGCGCCGTAGTTCAGTCCCATGCCCTGGAAAAAGCGTTGGCAACTGCAGCCGACCCTTCCTACCTGGAAGAGGTTGATAATGCCGAGCCAACCCAGGAGATAGATGTTCTGCTGGAGGAGAACAGGCGCCTGCGGGCAAAGCTGAACCAGCTTGAGAAGACACAGAAGAAAACATCCCGCAAGTACCTCCAGGTAAAGGAACTTGTACCCTACCAGGCCGAACTGATTCAGCTCCAGCAATGCCTCGAGAGAAGGGGCAAAAAGCTCATTGTCGTGTTCGAGGGTCGCGGGGCTGCCGGTAAGGGTGGCACCATCCGCCGCATCACCCAGTACATGAACGCAAAGCACTACCGGGTAGTTGCAATGGGCAAACCTACCGAGGAGGAACGCACCCAGTGGTTCTACCAGAGGTACGTCAGGGAGTTCCCCCGCGCCGGGGAGATGGTGCTGTTCGATCGCAGCTGGTACACCCGTGCCATTATCGAGCGTGTATTCGGCTTCTGTACCGACCAGGAGTACGAGGATTTCATCGAGGGAGTCGGTGGATTCGAGCAGGATCTCATCCGCCAGGACATCATCCTCGTCAAACTCTATTTCAGTGTCTCACCCGAGGAGCAGGCCCGCCGTTTTGATCAGCGCCGTGACGACCCGCTGCAACACTGGAAGCTGGACGAAGTCGATCTCGATGCCGAGGAGCGCCGGGACGAATTCACCGATGCAAAATACGAAATGCTGCGCCACACCCATACCGTACATGCACCCTGGACGATCATCCGCTCGGATATCAAGCACCAGGCGCGCCTTAATGCGATGAAGGTGATTCTCAGCTCAGTCAATTACGAAAAGCGTGATCCCTCGCTGGATATCACACCCGATCCCCTGGTTGCGGTTTCCGGGGCTTATGAGCTGGAAAGAATGGAGGCTCATAAACTGAGACATGGAAAATATTAACGCTGTGCGTTGCACCTGGTCACAGCTACTGGATCAATCAACGATAATGGGGGAGCTGAATTTGCGGAGCGGGTCAGTTTACTGAAGAAAAAACAACAAAGCCTTTATTGACAAGGCTTTTGCATATACTGCCTTTTGTATGCATCGAAAGGAGAGAGTGGGTTACGCATTAATCGAAACTCTCCAGACAGTGCAGGGGCGGTTTACAGAATTCATTAATCAACCAACTAATAATGGAGAGGTCCATGCGGACAACTAATCCTATTGCATCGCTGCTGGGAAGCAGCCCGTTTAAGCCACTGCAGGCGCATATGCGCATCGTCAACGAGTGCGTTCTCGAGGTCCCTGCCCTGTTTGACGCACTCGTAAAGGGTGATAACGGGGCACTCAGCGCGCAGAAAGACAAGATTTTTGCCAAGGAGGGGGAAGCGGACACACTCAAAAACGATCTGCGAGCCCACCTTCCCAAGAGCCTTTTCATGCCGGTCGATCGCCGCGATCTTCTGGAATTGCTGGAGTTGCAGGACGCTATCGCCAACACAGCCCAGGATATTGCCGGCCTGATGCTGGAAAGGGACATGTCTATACCCTCCGGCATGGAAGATGACGTGGTGGCCTTCGTACAGCGCTGCGTCGATACCTGCAACCAGGCGGCTAACGTTATGGAAGAGCTGGATGAGCTGATCGAAACCGGGTTCCGTGGCCCTGAAGCAAGCCGGGTCGAGGAGATGGTAGACGCACTGAACAAGGTGGAAGACGAGACGGACCAGATGGGTATAGCTCTCTCACGTACCCTGTTTGCCATGGAAGATGACCTGAAGCCGGTCACCGTCATGTTCTGGTACCAGATGCTGCAGTGGATAGGAGACTTGGCGGACTTTGCCGAGAAGGTAGGCGATCGCATGCGTCTTCTGATCGCCCGCTAAACAAATTACCGCCTTCGGTTCACACCGTAGGCATTCACAGATTTTTGCAATTATTTACACGCCCGGCGTGCGGAGTTGTTTACGCTCCAAAAAGCCGGATTTAGAGGAGTCCAGTAATGGAAATTATCTCCGAATGGGGTACAGTTTTTATCGCTATGGCCGTAATTTTCGGCCTCTACATGAGTTGGGGTATTGGCGCGAACGATGTCGCCAATGCCATGGGCACACCGGTGGGTTCCGGTGCCATCACCGTCAAGCAGGCGATCATCATTGCCGCTGTTTTCGAGTTTGCTGGTGCCTTTATCGCTGGTGGCTCGGTCACCAAGACGATCCGCAAGGGCATTATCGACCCGAGCAGTATATCGGGTTCACCGGAGCTTTTGGTTTACGGCATGCTGGCAGCACTGCTCGCCGCGGCGATCTGGCTGATGGTTGCATCGTCCAGGGGCTGGCCGGTATCCACCACCCACTCCATCATCGGTGCGATCGTCGGCTTTGCCATGGTCGGTATCGGTATGGACGCGGTCAACTGGGGCAAGATCGGCAGCATCGTCGCGAGCTGGATCGTGTCACCCGTGGTTGGCGGTGTGATCGCCCTGCTGTTGATGATCAGTATCCGAAAGCTGATTCTTAACACAGACAACCCCTTTGACAAGGCGAAGGTCTGGGCACCGGTCTATGTCTTCCTGGTGGGCTGGATCGTCTCCCTGGTGACCCTGTTCAAAGGCCTGAAGCACCTCAAGCTCGAATTCTCCGCTATTGAGAGTGTGCTCGTTGCTACCGTGTTCGGCATCATCGTCGCCCTGATCGGCAAAATGATGATCAGCAAGGTCAAGATCGACGAGAATGCGGACAAGGACTACCACTACGCCAGTGTCGAAAAGGTCTTCACCCCCCTGATGATCTTCACCGCCTGCGCCATGGCCTTCGCCCACGGCTCCAATGACGTGGCCAACGGTATCGGTCCCATGGCAGCGGTACTCTCCGTTGTCGAGAGTGGTGGTGATATCGGGCAGAAAGCCGGCCTCCCCATCTGGGTACTGGCAGTCGGTGGTGCGGGTATCGTGGTCGGTCTCGCAACCATGGGTTACAAGGTGATGCAGACCATCGGTACCAAGATCACCGAGCTGACACCCACCCGTGGCTACTGTGCCACCCTGGCTGCCGCGACCACCGTGGTACTCGCCTCCAAGACCGGTCTTCCGGTCTCCACCACCCAGATCGCCGTAGGCGCGGTAATGGGTGTTGGCCTGGCGAGAGGCGTTGGCGCCATCGACCTTCGGGTTATCGGCAATATCGTCGTATCCTGGGTGGTCACCCTCCCTGCAGGCGGAATACTGGCAGCAGCCTTCTTCTTCCTGTTCGTGGGTATCTTCGGCTGATGACGCCGACTGGATGGGGCCGCCGCGTAATTTCTGCGGCAGCTCCCATCCAGACCTGTTATAAAGGCAACATGTCGACGACCCTCTATAAGACAGCCCCTATCGAAGAGTTACAGACCATTAAGGGCGTAACTTTCCCGGCACACATCACCTTCAGGCAGTTGCTGATCACGGGGCCACCCGGATCGGGCAAGAGCACCATGGTAAACAGGCTTGGTGGCTGGTCTGAAGAGGGGTACATCGACCTGTCACTGAACAAGTGGTGGACTGCACAGAGCCTCTCCCTGCGACCCAGGGAGATCCATCTCGGCTTCCCCTTCGTGGGATTCAAGGAGGCACTGGCCGTCTTCGACAAGGAGTGGCTGGAATCCGAAGAGAAGCCTGCACTGGACTTCGACCGGATCCTGGTCCCGCCGGTAAAACGTTTTTTCTTCTCCGTGAACTGGCGCCGCCGTTATGTATTCGAGTTCCTGGTGCCCCCTGCAGAACTTCTTCTGGAAAGAAGACTGAAGCGGCAAAAAAAGGGAACCCACCATGTTGATGAGAATCTCGAATTGAAAAATATTGAGGCCCAGATTGCCGTCTACAGGGAAATCGCCCTGCACCTGTTCCAGAACGGAATGGACATCTACCTTCGCGAGGATGTCGACAGCAATCCCCTTAAATTGATTACCTCCAGGTGTTGATCCATGGCTAAAGAAGTTTCAAAACCGAAAAAAGGGCTACTGAAAAGACTGCAGGATAGCTTATCCGGGCTGGAGCAGTGCGAGGAACTGGACCTGAAGAAAGCCTATAAGCTCGAGAGCAAGAAGGTCCGTCTGCATCTGGACAACTACCCGATACAGCTCAACATCGGCCCTGAAGGACAGGCACTGCATATCTATCCCGAGCGCCCGATGAACGGTACGGCTAAGGAGTTTCAGCCAGAGCGCTACATCCTGTTCGATCCCAATACTTACTATAAGGGTGCATCAGGCTTCATCCGTATCAAGTCCGGCGACAAACTGGTCCTTGGCAGTGGAAAAGAAGACCAGAAGGATCTCCTCAACCTGCCCCAGAACATCGCCCAGCGCCATCTCAGCATCATCAACGACCATGGCAGCCTGGTCTTCAAGAAAACCGATGAAGAGCGCGGAAGCTGCATCTCTCCCCTGCTGAAGGCCAAACATCTCAACCGTATCACCAAGTGGCGCAAGGCGAAGCTGAAAAGGCTCCGTTCCATTTTTGGAGGCCCGATCGATCTGCTACCACCGGATGATGCCCTGGATCTGATCAAACGTGTCAACGAGTTGATGGAAAACGAGGCCTTCCGGGCCAAGGACAAGAGCGGCAGGCCCGGTGGCGTGGTGGAAATCCCGGCCAAGCTGACACCACTCCTGGTCGGCGATCTCCACGTCAAGGCGGACAACCTGCTGGTGATTCTGAGCCAGAGCGGATTCCTCAAGGACCTCAAGAAGGGCAAGGCGTCCCTGGTGATTCTGGGGGACGCGGTACATTGCGAAGAGGATGGTCGCCTGGAGGAGATGGACACCTCCATGCTGATCATGGATATCATTTTCAAGCTGAAACTGCGTTTCCCGGAGCAGGTCTTCTACCTGCGGGGCAACCACGACAGTTTTTCGGACGAGATCGGAAAGCGCGGCGTACCCCAGGGGATGCTGTGGGAAAAGGCCCTGGTGAAGACCCGTGGCAAGGCCTACCGGGACGAGATGGTACGGTATTACGAGCAGCTCCCCTATATTGCGTACTCTAAACACTTCCTTGCCTGCCACGCCGGTCCACCGACCAGCTCGACCTCCCGCGAGGAGCTGATCAACATCCGCTCGTACCCGAAACTGATGAAAGAGGTCACCAATAACCGGATCCGCCGTCCCAACAAGCCATCCGGCTATTTCAAGAGGGAAGTCAAGCGCTTCCGCAAGTATTTCGACCTTTCGTCGGACACCCCGGTTATCGTGGGTCATACACCTATTTCGAATGATGACACCCTGTGGGAGAGAGTTGGAGAGATCGACAACCACTACGTGATATACGGCAGCGATGAGAGGTGGGTTGGTGTCATGGCCCAGGTGACCGACAGGCTCTACCCCTTCCGCTACCCGGTAGAGCACCTCATTCCATTGATCAACGGCCTGAAGAACTGAGAGCACCTGGTGAGCACTCGCGCTGCCCCCAGCACACGAATATGACAGATTTATTACAGTTTTAAGACATAACTCAATGTCGTTATCGACGGAATGTGAGTAAATCTGTCACTGGTTAATAACGCTTCGTTGTGTGCGGTCTGTCAGCACCGCACCTGATGTCATGCGCTCCAAATGGGGTGAGCCGGAACCACCGGATCACTCCATTATCGCCTGGAAGCGAACTCTACTGTTGTCCTGTGACTGCGCCTGTCTGAGAGGTGTGGAACGGCTTTTGTTGTCATCGATAAGGGGAAACTGCCTGAATGATCCGGAAAATCATACTTCCAACCATACTCTTCGTGCTCGCCTACGGGTTCTGGATCAGCCCTAATTTCAAAGAGATATCCGCCGGTGTGGCGATTTTTCTCTTTGGTATGCTCTTCCTTGAAGAGGGCTTCAAGGCCTTTACGGGCGGGCTCCTGGAGAAACTGCTCCGTAAAACGACCAACAGCACCTGGAAATCCCTCAGTTTCGGCGTCATCAGTACAACGATCATGCAGTCCAGTTCGCTGGTCTCGGTCATCACCATCTCTTTTCTCGGTGCAGGCCTGATCGGACTGGCAGCCGGTATCGGGATCATTTTTGGTGCCAACCTTGGAACAACCACGGGCGCCTGGCTGATCGCCGGCTTCGGATTGAAGGTAAAGATCTCCGCCTACGCCATGCCGATGCTGGTGTTCGGCATCATCCTGGTATTCCAGAAATCGAAGCACCTCAAGGGTTTCGGCTACATCCTGGCCGGACTAGGTTTCCTGTTCCTGGGCATCCACCACATGAAGGAGGGATTCGAGGCCTTCCGTGACACCATCGACCTGACCGCATTTGCAGTGGCCGGTTATGCCGGCATCTTCCTGTTCACCCTGATCGGTGTTTTTGCCACCGTGGTGATGCAATCGAGTCACGCCACCCTGGTGATCATCATCACCGCACTGGCGGCCCAGCAGATCACCTATGAAAATGCCCTCGCCCTGGCGATCGGCGCCAATATCGGTACCACCATCACCGCGATCCTTGGGTCCATGAGTTCGAATGTGCAGGGCAAGCGCCTGGCCGGTGCCCACCTGATATTCAACCTGGCGACGGCGATCATCGCCATACTCTTTATCCACCAGATAGCCCTGGGGGTCGACTGGATCAGCGAAAGTGTCGGCATAGCCGATGACGACTACACCCTCAAGCTCGCGGTGTTCCACAGTATCTTCAACACCATCGGCATCCTGGTGATGCTCCCCTTCATCAATACCCTGGTGAAATTCCTGATGAAGACGATGCCCGAGAAGGCGGTTCCGGTGGCGGCACCCAAGTACCTCAACGAATCAGCCATCGAGCTGCCTGACACGGCGATCGAGGCGGTACGCAAGGAGACCCTGCATCTCTACGACAACGCATTTGCCATCATCGCCCACGGCCTGAGCCTGCACCGCCACGACATCCTTTCGGAGAAGAACCTGGAAGAGATCACGAAAGAGTCGACTTCTGTCATGCCCATCGATATCGATGCGGAGTACGAAAAGAACGTCAAGGGGCTCTACAGCGACATCGTCAGTTTCATCAGCCGTGCCCAGGCGGGCATGGATCCTGAACAGATTGATGAGCTGTTTGCTCTTCGCGCTGCTGGACGTGACATCGCCGAGGCGATCAAGGACACCAAGCACATGCACAAGAACATGTCGCAGTACATCGTCTCAGACAACCAGGATATCCGCGACGAATACAACAAAATCCGTACCAACCTCGGCTCGGTACTGCGTCGCCTGGGAGAAGTTCAGAGTGAAGGTGACGATCCCACCAGCATCCTCTCACTGGATGTCATCAAGCTCGAGATGGAGGAGAACGACTCAACCGTCAACGGCAAACTGGAATCACTTATCCGCGATGACAAGATTACCCCGTTGATGGCCACCTCGTTGATGAACGATGCGGCCTATGCCTACGATGTGACGAAAAACCTGGTTCAGATGGGAGAGGTCCTGTTCGCTACAGGCGACCAGGCGATGAAGGATGCCGAACGTATCATCGCCCTGGATGCTGACGATGTTGCAGAAGTCAGGGAACAGGAACTACAACGGACCGAGTAGAGAAAAAACATGAAAACACCTAAACTGATCAAACGGGTCAACGAATATCTCGATGCAGGGAAAAACAGGCAACGCGAGCAGAAGGACTCCATCAAGGAGATCCTGAAGAAGCTCAAGAAAAAGGAGCGTGCTCTCAAGGAGAAACTGGGCAAAGAGAAAAGCGCGAAAAACAAGAAGCGATTGCAGCAAGATCTCGATATTCTCTTTGCACAGAGAAAAAAAGGACTCAAAGCCCTAAAGAAACTCAAGAAGCCCTGACACTGTTAACCCACTAGGTGATTTAAGAAGTTGCCAACAGCTTGAAAGGGATATATACATAACAAAACAAACTGTGGTCTATTGAGGGACACCGATATGGCCAGTAATAATAAAGAGCATCCCATTCTTGTAGCGGTGGATTTCTCACCATGCTCCGAAGCGGCACTGCTGTATAGCTGTGAGATAAGCGACTGTCTCAAGCAACCGGTATTTGCCCTGCACGTGGTTCACGACCCTGCAGATATGCCGGGCTATTACAGCAAACTGGCCAAGAAAAAAGATCTGGGGCGCATCGAGGACAAGGCGCAGGAACTACTCGATGAATTTCTGCAGGATGTCATCAAGAGGCACCCCCAGGCCAGTCAGTTGAAGAAAATCAAACCCCTGCTGGTAACCGGCCTGCCAGGGACCAAGATTCTCCAGGTGGCCGAAGCCGAAAGCGCTTCCATAATTATCATGGGCGGCAAGGGTCGCGCCGGCTGGAAGCGCATGCTGCTTGGGTCAACCGTCGACGAGGTTGCCCGCCTCTCCCCGATTCCCCTGACGATCGTAAAAGCCAATAGCTAACCAGTGAGGTAATCACGGTGTCTTTACTGAATATCATCACAAAGACAAACCAGCCAGCACGACTCGCGCTGATGATGATTGCAGGCATTGTTGTATCTCTCGTGGCTCTCCCCGCACTTGCTGCCGGCGGCGCTGAGCAGACCATGGAATGGGGCGTGATGGCGATGAAGCTGTTCGGCGGTCTTGCCCTCTTTCTCTTCGGCATGGAGCAGATGGCCGAATCCCTGAAAGCGGTCGCTGGCGATCGCATGAAGAAGATCCTGGCCAAGCTGACTGCAAACCGCCTGATGGGGGCTATCACCGGCGCCTTCGTCACCGCCGTAATCCAGTCTTCCTCAGTCACCACGGTACTGGTGGTGGGCTTTATCTCCGCCGGCCTGATGTCACTCTCCCAGTCCGTGGGCATCATCATGGGGGCCAATATCGGTACCACCATCACCGCCCAGATCGTTGCATTCAAGGTCACCAAGGCGGCACTGCTTATGATTGGCGTGGGCTTTTCCATGCTGTTCATGGGAAAAAACGAACGCATCAAGCAGTACGGCACCATGCTGATGGGCCTGGGCCTGGTCTTCTATGGCATGAGCGTTATGAGCGATGCCATGCGCCCCCTGCGTAGCTACCAGCCCTTTCTCGACCTGATGGTGCAGATGGAGACCCCGCTGATCGGCATTCTGGTCGCGGCAGCCTTCACCGGGCTTATCCAGTCCTCATCGGCAACCACCGGTATCGTGATCGTGATGGCATCCCAGGGCCTCATATCCCTGCCCGCGGGTATCGCGCTGGCCTTTGGCGCCAATATCGGTACCTGCATCACCGCAATACTCGCCTCCATTGGCAAGTCGAGGGAGGCGATCCGGGCCGCCGCGGTTCATATCCTTTTCAACGTGGGCGGCGTCATACTCTGGTTCATGTTCATCCCACAACTGGCGGAGATCGTAACCGCGCTATCCCCCTCCTACCCTGAACTGACCGGCCTCGACCGTCTTGGTGCAGAAACACCACGCCAGATCGCCAATGCCCATACCATTTTCAACGTCGCCAACACGCTTATCTTCATTGGCCTCACCACCCAGTTTGCACGCCTGGTGGAACGACTCATCCCGGACAAACCCCTCGAAATGGAGATGATGGAGGTACGCGCCAAGTACCTGGACGAGGAACTGCTCACCACGCCCTCCCTTGCGCTTGACCGGGTAAGGCTGGAGGTTCTTCACATGGGCGAGATCGTTCAGCGCATGCTGGACGAAATCATGCCGGCGATTCTGAGCGGCAACAAGCAGACCCTGGCAAAGGTCCAACAAATGGACGACGAGGTGGATGTCCTGTACGAGCAGATCATCGAGTACATGGGCCGTATCAGCAAGGGCTCACTGACAGACACCCAGACCCAGGAGTTTCTCGATCTCATGGCGGCCATAAACGAACTTGAAAACATCGGTGATACCATCGAGACCAACATGGTCGTGCTTGGCAACCAGCGGATCGATACCGGCATATCCATCAGCCAGCCGACAAGAAAGGTCCTCACCGACTTTCACCGTGCGGTCCAGAAGGCACTGGCGGCAGCTATTCAGGCTGTTTCGCAGGTCAATAGAGAGGCCGCTGATGTTGTAATAAATATGAAACAAGAGATTGCTAACCTGACCAATTCGGCAGAAGCCCACCAGGCAGAGCGCCTGGTCGCGGAAGAACCCAACAGGATACCCGCCTACACCATCGAGATCGACATCCTGGAGAAGCTCAAGCGCATCTACAACTTCTCCAAGCGCATGGCCAAAACGGCGATCTCGACCGCGGAACAGACAGAATAACCAAACCCGATATTTCAACTACAACCATAAGGATGCCGAGACATGGGCCTGGAAAAACTTGTAAAGAAAGTAAAGGCATGTCTGGACAAGGACGGAAAGAAGAAGTCGCACTGCGATGCGCTCGAATCATTGCTGGATAAGCTGAAAGAGAAGGAATCAAAACTTCAGAAGAAACTTTCCAAGGAGACCGACTCAAAGAAACGCAAACACCTGAACCTGGAACTGAAGATCATCCATGTCCAGATGAAAAAAGGCAAAAAGCGGCTTGAAGAGTCAAGTTAACCAGCACATCATCCACATGGCAATCACCATGCATGCTGATGACATGCATGGTTTTTTTCAGCTCCCGGGCTGTTTTCGAATCAACCCGCGGTTTGATTCTATGCCAGGCAAAATCGTCTTGGATTGTTCCTCAGCAATCGATTGACTCAAGCAGCATCTTTGGAAAGCATACTCAGGCTTTTCTTCATCATTTCAGCTGAGTAGTGGATACGCTTGCCCTGCTCATCGACATCACCCCTCGAAATACTCGGATGTCGCAAATGCGCAGAGGCATTGAGAATCTCTTCCGCATGATCCTTCATCTCCTCGAATTCCCTGGAGATCAGCGTTTTCTTGCCAGACAGCGCCTCGATCAGATCCTGTTTAGCGCTCTGAATCTCCCTGTTCATATCAGAAGATTCTCGCGCCGGGTTCTCAATCAGTCCTTTTAACTGCTCACAGGCAATGGTCTCGTCCATAGAGCTCTTCCACCAGTTCACAAAACGATTTCTATGCTCAACCAGTGTATTCAGATAACCCGCCATCATATTGATTTCATCGCGCCCACCCTCAACATGGCGCACCGGGTCTACCAGCTCAGTGTAAGTCAGCCGTTCAAGCAGATCTGCCATTTTGCGCATCGGCCTGACAATATGATTGGTCAGGTATATTGAAAACAATACGCCAAGAGCTATAGCGAAAACGACCACCCAGTTCATCAGGTCGGTGCGCTCCCTGGATACGGCATCCGTGGACTTGATCACTTCTGCCATCTCACTGTTTGCCGACTCCACGCTCTTTCTGACCAGCTCGATCACATGACTTGCTGCGCCTTCCATCTGTACTGTGAGACGTGAAACCTCTTCACTCTGATCTACCAACGACTTGAAATCTTCGCGATATCTCTTGAGCAATGAGAGGAACTCTCTCTGCTGTTCGTTGCCTAGGGACGATGAACTGATACGGTTCTCGATAACGGTCACCTGCCTGAGCACCATCTCCACATACTGGTTTTCTCCTCTCAACAGGTAGTCCTTTTCACGTCGCCTGAGTTGCAGGATATCCCTCTCCAGGTCGGGTACGTAATATTGCGAGATAAGTCCCTCGATACGGTGTGCGGCATCGCGAAAAGGGCCTTTGCCTCCATGCAGGTCTCCTCCCTGGAGAACTCGCTGTGCATAAAGAGCGAACTCTTTTCTGTAAGCTGAAATTTCATTCAGCATTTCTTCCTTTACCCCGGGCAGCAATCCTGAGTCTTTCACATCTGTTTCAAACTGGCCCAGCAACCCGAAAACGCGCTGCTGGTATTGGGCCTCGCGCCTCAGCCCCAGATCCTTCTCACCGCGCCGGATCTGAAGAAGATCGAGATAGAGTTGATCTGAGTTGAGGTTTCCTGCCATGGCCTCGAGATTATGGACTGCCTCCCTGAAGGAGCCCTGAAGACCGGAATTCTCATCGAGCCCTTTACGGATCCATGCGTTCTCAACGTTCCTGAAGTGTGCAAGATAGCGTTGCAGATAGCCGTCGATCTCTTCGGAAAGCTTCAGTGCTTTATCACCGATACCGGATAGATGATCCGATTCACGCCGGGCCGCGGTGATATGCTCATTGACCCGTTGAGCATGATGCTGATCCCGTGTCATCAGAAACAGTTTCTCGGCTGCTCGAGCCTGTAACAGCTCCACTTCAATCGCGAGGATGCGATCTTTGGTTGCAGCCTGAACATTCTGGAGTTGCCTGTAATCGGCCAGCGAACGCTCCAGAGTATCCTGGAACTGCCAGATAACAAGAAGAAACAGTAAACCGACTATGCCAAAGCCTATGCCGATTTTTTCCCCGATTCTGAGCTGTGTTGCGAAATACTGCATAACTGACTCCTTTTCAATAGAGGAGAAGTTTATGCGTCCATCTGAGTCCACAGAGTGCTTGGAACGCTTACAGGCAACTTACAACAAAAATATTACGGTTTTGTTTCAATGAAACCGGAAAAAAGTAACTAATCTCCCATAATGGCTGAAATCAGTGCACCGTGCAGACCATGTTGCTTTACGGACGCCAGCTTTTATTACTATTTATCAATGGGTTACAACACCAACCAGAGGCAAGGATATAAACAAATACGGCTAAAACCGGCCCAATAAAATCAGATACTTATCGCTGCTTTCGGTAACACAACATACAGGTTTTACCTAACTAGTATCGTGTATTCTGTGCCTTCATTAGGTCATTCTTTACAGGCACTAGGCACATGACAATCCGATACACACGGGAAGTACTTTACGAGAAGGTCTGGAATGAACCATTACGGACACTCGCTCCAAAGATCGGGGTATCCGATACCGCCTTGCGTAATGCCTGTAAAAGAGCAAGCATACCGCTCCCCCACCAAGGACATTGGGCAAAGAAGCGGGCCGGAAAACGCCTTACAAAAATAAAGCTCCCTCTACGGTTTCCAGGCGCCTCAAATATTGTCAAATTTGGTAATCGCTACGCCTCGGACTGGCCAAAGATCACACTGAATACAGTCTTACCTCCGCCACCTGAATTTGATGAAACCATTGAGGATCTGCGAAATCGTGTGGCGGATATGGTTGGAAAGGTTACATACCCTCAAACGACCACTAAAACACATCCGATCATCCAAAAATTTCTGGATCAAGATGAGGAACGCCAAAAAGAGTACGTTAAACACCCCTACTCCTGGTACGCCCCTCGCTTCGACACTCCCATTGAAAAACGCCGCTTGCGTATTCTTAATGCCATTTTTCTCGCCACAACCCGGCTTGGTTGCAAGCCGGACATGTCAATCTCCAAATACGCGGATGACAACCGTGAATCATTTATTACGGTAGGAAATCAACGTGTGTCGTTTACGCTCCAGTCCCCGGATTACAAAACAAGAAAAAAGCAGACACAAAAATCAAAAAGACAACCCCTGGAGCTGGTCATTCCTGGAGGGTATCGTGAAGCAAAAGCCTGTCTCCACTGGATTGATCAGGATGAGTCACGTCTCGAGAATCACCTTTCTGAGATCGTGATCGAATTGATTGCAGGTGCTGCACCGAATTGCCCACCAAACCGGGATTATCTGACCACCTAAACCGGAGAAGACTGACCAGGGCGCTGCTATTGACCACTAAATATACGACCAGATCTATATCTAGATGAAATGCCCCTAATCGCTGATTAACAGCTTAATAAGAATTAAGCTGGTTCATGTAACCTCTATCTTCTTATACCCAAAAGTCACCTACTAAGCGCTTTTCTTCTCATTAAGCATCCATTTTTACCAGGCTCAACGCGCCAGCTTAAGATAACATCATTTTCTTTGTGGACAGTAAAAACAATCATACATCCGTCTGATCTACGGTAAGCAAGTTCCTCCTGAGTTTCCGTTTCATGGATAACTTTATATACTTGGCGGCCTTTATAGATAGAAGAGGAGAATTCTTGCCCAACTAGTTCATCATAATTTGGTGCTTGAGTTAGCTTATAATTGTAGTGGCATAGTTAATTTGGCCACCTGAACCTGGGTGATATGATGTCCCAGGAGTGGAACAGGTGGCAAGATGAGTAAGAGAAACAGAAACTACAGCCCGGAATTTCGACTGGAAGCCGCGCAGCTAGTTGTAGACCAGGGCTATACCCTCCAGGCGGCGGCTGATTCGATGGGTGTGAGCAAAGGCTCCATGGAGAACTGGGTTCGACAGTTGCGAGAGGAGCGCCAAGGCAAGACGCCTAAGGGCACGGCACTGACGCCCGATCAGCGACGTATTCAGGAACTGGAGAAACGCTTACGCCAGGTCGAGACGGAGAAAGAAATCCTAAAAAAGGCTACCGCGCTCTTGATGTCCGACTCGCTGAACAATTCCAGATAGTCAGACGACTGCATCGAGAGCGCTACCCGGTCAAGCAGTTGTGCCAGGTATTTGATATCCATCGCAGCAGCTACCGGGCATGGTTATCCCGGCCAAAACAGATATCGGCACTGGAGAGGCAACTCAGGGCAGAGATCAAGACCGTCCATGCGCTTAGTAATGGTTCTGCAGGAGCCAGGGCAATTGCCCGGATGGTCACTGACCGGGGGATCCCGCTGAGTCGATATCGCGCGGGGCGGAGGATGAAGGCACTGGGTCTTGTCAGTACCCAGCAACCGAAACATCGCTACAGGAAGGCCGAGCAGCCGTATCTTGGCATTCCGAATCGGCTGGATCGACAGTTTGATGTCGATGCACCCAACAAGGTCTGGACAGGTGACATCACCTATGTCTGGACCGGTAAACGCTGGTCGTACCTGGCAGTGGTGCTGGATCTGTACGCACGACGCCCGATTGGCTGGGCACTATCGCTGAACGCGGATAGTGCGCTGACGAGAAAGGCATTGATGATGGCCTATGAATCACGGGGCGAGCCGGAGGGCGTGATGTTCCACTCTGATCAGGGCTGTCAGTACACGGCTCTGGCGTTTCGACAACAGCTATGGCGTTATCAGATGAGCCAAAGTATGAGTCGTCGGGGAAACTGCTGGGACAATGCACCGATGGAGCGATTCTTCCGCAGTCTAAAAACCGAATGGGTGCCGGAGGTCGGTTACAGCTCATTCGAACAAGCGAAGCGCCATATCATGGCGTATGTAATCGGGTATTACAGTCGGCTCAGGCCGCACAGTCACAATGGTGGAATGCCACCGATTGTGGCCGAACAGCATTACTGGAATACCTATAAATCCGTGGCCAAAATGACTTGACCACTACAAATCATCATGCGCACACGAACTGAGACTCAGCAACAACCCCACACCGAAAACAATTCTTCGACACATCATTTTTTCACCACTCTTTGCTACCTATAAGCTTTTCGATATGCACCATATCCTGCTTGCTCGTAAATCGCACCAGCCGCAAAGGGAGCCGCAAAGATCAAACTAGTCGTGTAATTCGTTGTGATATCTACAGCAAGTACATTGACCCCTGTCATATCTTTGATTAGACCATTTGAATCATAAAACCAATGCGAATTGGCTTTGTCATGTGGACCAGCAAAAGACTCTACTACCATATCTATGAAGCTGCCTCTGTTATATTTAATTCCCATTACAGACCCTTTACCACTTTGCAAACAACCTAGGGGACTACACTGCACCGACTGCTTGGCAGCAAATGGGTCCCATCGTCCTCCCCCTAGCTTAAATGAATCCCCAAACAATCCTCCACTTAACCCCGTACCATCATTTCGTGGATCTAGTTTTGATTGGGCTATCATTTCTTTTCTCATCTGCACATTCAAATAAGCTAAAGCAGAATAACCAAAAGAAGAACGCATTCCATCAGCGAAAGATCCACCTTGAATTCTCGATTGAATACCACCAACAACTGTATTTGCAGCAACACGTTGCAATGGATATGTGCTCCCATAATGGGATGATACCCAACCACCCATCGCACCTCCTACAGCCCCATAAACCCCTGCCTTGAGGTTACCTCCACTTGCAATAATCCCCCCAGTAAAACCCGCAGCAGCTCCAGACATTATCCCGATTTGCGTAGTTGTAAAAACAGGGACACCGCATGATCCAGCTACGGTCATGCCCCCAAGCCAATTGGATGCAAGTCCTCCCACATACCAAGCTCCTGCTATCGCAGCTACTACACGGAAAACTTTGCTTTTAAAAAGCTTTTTAACTCCCTTGACAATTTTCTTGAATAATTTCTTGAAAAAGTAGCCGCTTGGATCGGTATAGCTGAGCGGATTGTTCAATGCATAGGAGTACCGATTCAGACTCTGGGCATTCGCAGGACTCTGCACATGAGGATCTGCAGAGAGGAACCTACCCAACTCGGGGTCATAAACCCGCCCGTTCATGTGAATGCATACGGTTTATGGTTACTCTTAATCTTCCGAATTTTACATCAACACTTTAAGGACACGTCAGTCTATCAATCCATCTGTAGCATCCCTAATACTTTCATTTATAGTCTCCATTGCTTTAATCCCTATGGTCTCCACTAATTGTTGTCGATTAGCATTAGCTCTCGAAGACACGAAATAATCAAGACTTAGAGATGCAGAAACATCATTCACATATTGAGCTTCCAAGGTAAATTCTCTACTTCGAGTTTTCCCAACAAGAACATGACTATGGGAGATTGGAAGGACAACAAGTTCTATATTGTTACCTGCCCATGTAAAAGCAGTCGGTTCGCTTTCACCATATTTTATGGCCCAAGCTCCAACATCCCCTAGGATAATACTGTGTTTAGGGAACACGAGAACCTGCCAATCTAGCTGTGATAAATGCTCGACTCTCTGTTGTGGTGACGAGCTTTCTCCCAAAGCCCTGATGTGACCAGATTTCATCGTTTCAGGGATCTTTTCCTTCATAAGATCCAAGGCTTGTAGGAGCATAGAGTTATCAGTTTCAGGAGATTGCTCGATAATGATCGGCGCAATAGTTTGAACAAAATCCAGAAATCTACGCTCTTGATCGGGTGTCAGTTGCCCCCTGATTCCCCTTTCTTCCAGCTCATCGATCATCGATTCACGAAGAATTTCTGGCTTATTTCTAATGCTATTGAGCATGAGTCGCTTAACATTATCCGGATCGGACATCACCTCAGATATTTCAGCCACCAACTGATCTACGGCTGAGGAAAAAGTCTTTCGCACATGCCGTGTTCTTAGTGCCAAGTGGACAACAAGTTGTGAAATTTCGGTATCTGTAAAAGCAGAAAGGCTACCTTTATTCCGCATTAACTGGATTTGTACAGCGTACTCACCTTCTTCCTGGGTAATGATATCGTCTACTTTTGAAGTTTCGGGTTTACCATAGAAATAGCCTTCCACACCCACATTCTTGATATTTGATTCATGAGGTTTCTGGTTTCTCCTATAAACCCAGCAGTAGGAATCTTTACCCGTCCTCCGGTGAGAAAACCCAGAGAGTAAGAACTGGGGGAGATAGTGATGTCTTTTTCCTGACATTATGATTCTTATCGTTAATCTGACCGAAACAGGTGCATCAATGACTACAGCTTATTCATACAAGAAAGCCTATTTTTCCATAACATGGATTACCATATTTGTCTTTATGCTTATTAAGTTTGGTATCCATCTTCTTTCTCTTGAACTGTTTTCCGCAATATGGACACTCAACTTTATACTCTATGCCAAAGCCGATGGATGCAGGTTTTGAAGGTCGTCTTGATCGTGGTCGTGCTCGACGCGCCCCGAATGGATTAGAGGAAACTGCTCTTCCCGCACCCTCGAATCTGGATACAGATTCAGCACTACCAGACTTATTGGTTTCTATGTCAAACCTTGGCTCAAATTCAATATCTGTTGTCTCTATTGACTGGACATTTTCTGACACAAACGTTTTCAGTCCAGGACCTGAACTCGTACCACCAACCGTGTCATATGCGTAGAGATACTCTCTTGCAACGCCATCTCTACGGACCTTGAAAGCAAGGTCATATGGTTCAACCAATCTTTCAATCCCACCATATATGAGACGTAATAGTGTTTGAGAATCCGCCGCCTCTAGAATTGGATTTCTCAATTTTGATGGGAAAAATGTCTGATCAAAATGGTGTTCTGGTTGCCCAGGAATCAATCCATCAATCAGTTCAAACAGCGTCACTTTGGCATGATCAAAATCGAACCAACTGTGATTGGGACAAGAAATGTATTTCGACCAAAAACGCCCCAGAGCCTCAATAGGCAAGTCTAAAAAAAGCCCTTTTGCCACTGAAGGATTCGCCCCAAATACAGTTATCCTGAAAAATGTAGACAATAACTGAGATCTATCAATCTCAATGTCAGGACTGATAACCGCAGCATAAACAAGGTCAAATAAATCTGCGATATGCTTTCTTTGAAGCAGGCAACGCATCTTTGTCGCCAGAATTTCTTCCAGCTTTACGCACTTGATGGCTGCATTACACGCACTTCGATCAGAGTATGGGTGGATAAGTGCTCTTTCTTGAATAGGCAGGTGAATCTTGTCAAACTGGGTGACATCGAGTCTAACGCCCAAGACTATTTCACTCTCCTTCCCATAAAAGTCTCTAAAATAGAGCTTTGCCTCGGATATCTTCTTTTCGGAGTCAGCCCGCTTTTTATCTCCTACAACAGTTCTAGACGTATCGAAAACAATTCCTGCCTTTTCATCAAGTGCATCAGCAATTCCATTTAACTCCCGACCCAGTTCTTCATCTGAAATCCCAACTGGTGTCGTAAAATCAACATCTCTAGAATATCTGGAGTGTTCAAAATACCCTTTTCGAAGACAATTACCGCCTTTCAGAATCAGTCTGTCAGCAAGCGAACTATTTGAATATAGAAGCGATAAAATCCAACCATGCACATAGTCCCTTTGGACATGAGAGGGATGCACTCCAAGAGATTCGGCCATTGCGTCGATTTCATTCCTTTCAATCATGATTAATCCTAATAAGCCTAATTGCGGTATCTAATAGCGCTAAATATCAGCCTGCCTAATATTACAGACTCACTAACGAAAATGGGAAGTAGATGCATATCCCGCCAAAGAACAGTTAAGTTGCTCTGACCATACTTCTCTCTAACGACTTGACATTAGTATCCTACAGGATACACTTATTCTATGCCAGACATGATCAATACCGTCAATGAATACACAGACGAGAAAGGAAAAAGTCCCTATTCTCAATGGCTTAATGGTCTAAGGGATGCGAGAGCAAAGGCCAAAATCATCATGCAGGTTGATAAGATGGAACTGGGCCTGTTCGGTGATGTAGAACCAATTGGTGATGGTCTTAGTGAATTACGTATTCACTACGGCCCAGGATACCGGGTGTATTTCGGAAAAGAAGGTAATCAAGTCTACCTATTGTTGTGTGGTGGAGATAAATCCACCCAATCGAAGGATATCAAGAAGGCCAAGGGGTATTGGCAAGATCATAAGCGGAGATTTAAAGATGGCACGTAACGTTCGCTCAACTCACAATCAGCACCTGAGAGATCCTGAAGTTGCTGCGGAATACCTCAACGAGGCGCTAGAAGATGCTGATCCCGCTGTAATCTTAATGGCTCTGAGAAACATCGCAGAAGCTCAAGAAGGCGGAATTACCGAACTGGCAAACCGCTCTGAACTGGGTCGGGAAAGTATGTACAAAATGCTTTCTTCTACTGGCAACCCCAAACTTTCCAGTTTCGCTAAACTGATACATGGGTTAGGCCTCAAACTACGCGTTGAACAAGATACACATCACGCAGCAGCTTGATGTTATCTTCTATACCGTCCCTGCTCTGCGATGCATCAGGCATTCGAGACTACGTAACGGTCCGTCCCACGTAGCCAGCCCAGCGAAGTGATAACAAATTTCGCTGGGCTGAGTTTCAAAGGCTCCTTTGAGGAGCCACTTCTGTCTCTAACCGACTGATTTTACAAGTATTATTTTCTATGGTATGGTGGCACTGGTTGTCGCGGGACGCGACAACCAGTGCCAGTGCCCATTTGCGGCCCATCCTACAAAAACACATACCAAGCTCCCCCCAGAATTACGACAAGCCTTCAGATTTTCTCGCTGCTGGATGGGTTTCAGCATACACCTCCTTCAGTCGGTTGATTGCCACATGGGTATAGATCTGGGTCGTAGAGATGTCCGCATGGCCCAGCATGTCCTGTACCACCCGGATATCAGCCCCGTTCTCGTGCATCAGGGTCGCTGTGGAGTGCCTGAAGAGATTGCACGCTCCTGGTTTTTTGATACCTGCCCTGCGGACATATTTGGACACAATTCGAGTCAATTGATGCTCCCTGAACTTCAACCCCTTGTTGTCCAGAAACAGCTCTGAACCAGAGTGCAGTTGCTGCAATTTGGGGCGCACATGCTTGAGATAGAGCTGTACCCACACGCAAGCCGACTGAGCAATGGGTACCCGGCGATCTTTCTCCCCTTTTCCTTTGTGCACCCTCAGAATCCGCGCCTTCAGATCCAGATCTTCGATATTGAGATTGGCCAGTTCCATACGACGAATGCCCGTGGCGTAGTAAACGGCCAGGATTGCTCTATCCCGAACACCTTTGTAGTCCTGGAGTAGTGGTTGAAGCAGTGTCGCCTCAATCTCCTCCACATCGAGGTAGCCCTTTGGGAGTTGCCTGGGCACCCTGGGAAGCTCCATCAGAGATAGTCTGTTCTCCTTGATAATCCCCCGAATATGCAGTCTCCGAAAAAAGACCTTTACCGCTGTGAGTCGGTTACGGATAGTGGCCTTCTCCAGTGGCTTTTCTGAATGTGGCTGGCGGTACCGAAACAGATAGGCTTGATAGGCCTCGATTTCTTCCAAACCGACCTGTTGAGGGCGTTTTAGGCCCTCTGAGAGCGCCCATAGGGCAAACGCCCTTAGTGAACTTCGCTTGCCCTCAATGGTTCTGGGGGACTGCCCCTTGACGAGACAGTCCTCCAGATAAAAGTCCATACAGGCCACTAGCGTTTTTGGCCTGGCAGACTTCACCATACACCATCCTCTTTTAGCCCCTCATAGGTCTGAACACAGGGCTTGCTACCATTAATCAGTCCCTCAAGGTCATCAGTACCGTGCTTGAGCACATAACCCTTGAGATCCATACCAGATTGTAGTGGCATAGTTAATTTGGCCACCTGAACCTGGGTGATATGATGTCCCAGGAGTGGAACAGGTGGCAAGATGAGTAAGAGAAACAGAAACTACAGCCCGGAATTTCGACTGGAAGCCGCGCAGCTAGTTGTAGACCAGGGCTATACCCTCCAGGCGGCGGCTGATTCGATGGGTGTGAGCAAAGGCTCCATGGAGAACTGGGTTCGACAGTTGCGAGAGGAGCGCCAAGGCAAGACGCCTAAGGGCACGGCACTGACGCCCGATCAGCGACGTATTCAGGAACTGGAGAAACGCTTACGCCAGGTCGAGACGGAGAAAGAAATCCTAAAAAAGGCTACCGCGCTCTTGATGTCCGACTCGCTGAACAATTCCAGATAGTCAGACGACTGCATCGAGAGCGCTACCCGGTCAAGCAGTTGTGCCAGGTATTTGATATCCATCGCAGCAGCTACCGGGCATGGTTATCCCGGCCAAAACAGATATCGGCACTGGAGAGGCAACTCAGGGCAGAGATCAAGACCGTCCATGCGCTTAGTAATGGTTCTGCAGGAGCCAGGGCAATTGCCCGGATGGTCACTGACCGGGGGATCCCGCTGAGTCGATATCGCGCGGGGCGGAGGATGAAGGCACTGGGTCTTGTCAGTACCCAGCAACCGAAACATCGCTACAGGAAGGCCGAGCAGCCGTATCTTGGCATTCCGAATCGGCTGGATCGACAGTTTGATGTCGATGCACCCAACAAGGTCTGGACAGGTGACATCACCTATGTCTGGACCGGTAAACGCTGGTCGTACCTGGCAGTGGTGCTGGATCTGTACGCACGACGCCCGATTGGCTGGGCACTATCGCTGAACGCGGATAGTGCGCTGACGAGAAAGGCATTGATGATGGCCTATGAATCACGGGGCGAGCCGGAGGGCGTGATGTTCCACTCTGATCAGGGCTGTCAGTACACGGCTCTGGCGTTTCGACAACAGCTATGGCGTTATCAGATGAGCCAAAGTATGAGTCGTCGGGGAAACTGCTGGGACAATGCACCGATGGAGCGATTCTTCCGCAGTCTAAAAACCGAATGGGTGCCGGAGGTCGGTTACAGCTCATTCGAACAAGCGAAGCGCCATATCATGGCGTATGTAATCGGGTATTACAGTCGGCTCAGGCCGCACAGTCACAATGGTGGAATGCCACCGATTGTGGCCGAACAGCATTACTGGAATACCTATAAATCCGTGGCCAAAATGACTTGACCACTACAACGCTGCCACCGTGCTGTTAGTGTACAGTTTATAAAAGGGAATCTTTATGGCATACGCACTTGCAGGTGCTGCACCGAATTGCCCAGAAAACCGGGATTATCTGACCATCGAATCCGACGAAGGCTGACAAGGGCGTTGCTGTTGACCAGTCAGTTTACAAGTTGTACTAAGTATTATGCACCACCCATAATTCTCTAATAATTCAAACTCGCTATTTGGTCTTAGTGCCCCGGAAAAGAATTGCGATACTGACAATCAAGCATATGGCCAACACAAAAAACACTAAACCCAAGCTTCTGTCTTGTCTTTTGAGCTCTTCTTCAACTGACCGAATAACCATATTGCCTGATTCGATACCCAAATATCGGTTACCAAAGTAATGAATCATGACCCCAGAAGATCGAAGCTCTTCCAACAACTCTTCTGTACAAAGCGCGTCTGATGATAAAGAAAAATAATCTTCTGATGTAGCACCTTGGTCATAAGACGCGATGAACTTTACGCCCCACACAGACCTTCCTTCGACACACTTTGCGCCAGAGACGACTCCCTTCTTAGTTTGAATATCAGCGCGTTCAATCACAGGAGGATTGGACAACAGAAGAGCACTGATTCCCACGATCCAAACTATCAAAACCCAAATAACCTTCTTTTTGCTTATCACGGCCCAGTACCAGTCGCATAATTTAATTGATTAATCGTGTTGATTGTAGAAATCACATCAACAGAAACTTCACCCAGCGCACCTGCAGTAAATGTTGATGTTGATCTGAGCGCCAATCCTTTGACCACCCCGTGTATTGAAACTGTGGCCGTTACAAAATCAGTGGCAACGGCAACATTCGATGACTGTATTTCAGATAACCCCATCCCATTCCGTGCAAGGTTATACACTGGATCTACTCCAGTTGCAGCGATTGTCATTTGGCGAGCACTATCACCAGCCAACACTACTGTAAGGCCACATCCAACTCCCGATGAGCAAAGTGGCGCAGCCAATACGGCTCCCGTACCCGACAATGCTGAGTTGATCAAGGCACTTGTCCTGCGCTGATTGAGAAGTTCCCTATCTCCCATGCCTGGGTTGCCATGGCACATTCCCAAGCACTCACTTTCAGCTCTCTGCTGGCTTGCCCAGTCATTAAACAAGTATTGGAAAGAGCTAGTCATTGCTCCATTTGCAAACACTGGTACACCTGATGCGATCCGTCGTACTTGAAGCTGATTCTCCTATAAGCCTCAAGCACTTGCCAGTCACTTTCCACCGATAAAAGTCACTCCCTGGATTTTTGCCCTAGAAGCACTTTTTCAGCCTCAGACCACCAACTAGGAACCCGACCTGGCAAGATACTGCTTGAGCGCCAGACGGATCACAGCACCCACGGAACGCTCCTCATCCGCTGCAACTGCCTCCAGCTGGCTCAGCATGGGTTGATCGATCTTGAACGAGTAGGTGACCTTGGGAGCTGCACCAGGCTGGGCTACCTTCTTACGGACTGGGGTGGTTTTGGGCTTGGCTGGCTGGGGAGGATCTTTGCGGATGGTGGCCTTCTTCACCTGAGCCGGAGGGTTGGGGGCAGACCGTTCCACTTTCTTTTTCACATGTTCCGACCACAGCGACCAGAACGACTCTGCCGATCCCTGGTAGCAGACCCGCTTGGCATCCACAGTCTGATATCCCTTTTTGATCAACAGCTCATACAGCAGTTTCCGTTGCGCCTTAGCCGGTGCCTTTTTTGTCCCCATACTCGTCTTCTCCTAAGGTCGTTACGGTCCGATTAACCGCCTCCAGAGAGCCCAGTATAAGCACATTAAAAAGGTAATACCTCGTAATACTTCGTAATATTTCGTATGACTTGGTAATGCTTTCAGTAACAGTCATTATTGACTGCATAACGGATATGATTGTCGAGTTACGATGTTATTTTTAAAGACGTGTTACAGGGACGTCTTTCCGCTACGCGGCTCACCGCTGCCGCCTGTTTCGGGGACTCCACCGCTCCCGCGTTGAGCCGCGCGCGCGCGTGGGCAGTGTGTCGCTGCCTCCCTCCCTGCCCACGCCCGCTCACGATCGAACGACAGAGAACAAGTTTGCGTTTAGTCAGCAACCAGGCATGACGCCACCCCCCTACAAACCGACACACCGGCACACTTCCCAAGAGCAGTGCAATCGGTCTACACGGGAACAGCATCACTGGGGGAACACACGCTGTTGTGGACGCAACAAGGATCAGAAGGTCATGCTGGTGGTCGAACCATCACCACTCATATGCCGGGGGGAACCGCATGTCAGATCGTCAGCCTACCGCACACCGCCGCATGGGCTCCCGGAGAAGGATTCTGCCCAGGGGATAGAGAGCACAGACCCCACGCACCGTGGGTGGCACCGCTGGCGGCCTATCATTGCCCGCAGGCTCAAGTGGATCAGGCTTGCGGGGTGATTTCACACCCTGCACCGCTTCGCCCGATAAGAAGCCTCTCAGCCCTTGTGGGATGGGGTGATTTCGATGATTTCACCCTTTGTCATACATTTTGCGTATCCTGCCTGTAGCCACTGGGGCTAGAGCTAGACCGCCTCCTCTTCCACCGCTTCAGCGGCTAAAACGGTAAACAGATCATCCTCGGTTGGCTCCGGATCTCGCCTGCCTTCCTCGTCTTCCTTGAGTTTGGCCGGATGGGTCAGCGTGTGGATCTCCTTGAGCTTGTGGATCGCCACATGGGTATAGATCTCGGTGGTGGAGAGCTGGCTGTGGCCCAGCATCTGCTGGATAAAGCGGATGTCCGCCCCGTTCTCCAGCATCAAGGTGGCCATGGTGTGGCGGAACAGATGACAGCTGCCCACCTTGTCGATCCGCGCCTGCTGCACGTACTTCTTCACCGCCCGGGAGACCCGGTGGGGATCGAGTTCGCGTCCGGCCTCATCCAGGAACACGTTGTCCGGACTCGACGGCAAGGCATGCAGGGAGCGCACGTCATCGAGGTACTTCTGCACCCACACCAAGGCACGTTCACCGATGGGCACGAAGCGGTCTTTCCTGCCCTTGCCCTGGCGGACCGCGATCACCCCGGCCCCGGCATTGAGATCCTGCCGGGTGAGGTTGATCACCTCCTGACGGCGGATGCCGGTGGAGTACAGCACCTCCAACAGCGCACGATCCCGCAGCCCCGCATCGGTCTCGATGTCCGGCTGGGTCAGCACCAGTTCCGCCTCTTCAGGCGTCAGGGTATGTTTCGGCAGGCGCTTCTCCTGCTTGGGCAGCTCAAGCTCACTGGCCGGGTTGTAGAGGATCAGGTTCTCGCGCATCAGGAACTTGAACCAGGTGCGCACGGCGGTCAGGCGGTTGCGCTGACTGGCCACGGACAGGGGCTTGCCCGAGCGTGAGATCGCGTAGTAGAGATAGCGCTGATACCGTTGCAGCACAGGCCGGGTAATGCGCTCGATACGCTCGATGCCCCGCTCATGGCACCACTCAAGGAACCAGGTCAGCGAGGCATATTTGTACTGCACGCTCTGAGTCGCATAGCCCCGTGCCTTCAGATGCTCCTTGTAGGCCAGCACATAAGCCTCCAGGGATCTCGGATCACTGGGTTTTTCAACCTGTCGCTCGACGTAGGGCATTACTGTGCCTTGGCAGAAGCAACTAAAGCAGGCACATCACTACAGTATGACGCGCCGTTGTTTTTCCCGCTGATAGGCCCGTTTCCCAGTTCATCAGGGCCGGATTCCGGCAAAGCCATGTCACCACTGGGCTGGCGGTCCTTTTCAGGGGTGTGGAAGCTGCCCGGAAGGTCACCGGAAGCAGACCGGAAGCCATCCGTAAGGTCTCCCCTTGAGACCGGAAGGTCGGTCACCGTACCCCTGTTTTCCAGTTGTCCAACATCGATCAGGCCGATCAGCTGCGGCTGCGCCTCCTCCAGCACACCGTCGAACACCAGTTCATAGACATAGCGTTGGCCGTTGCGGCCCCGATGGGCATAGACATACTCCAGCGCCACCAGCCGCTCCAGGTGCACACTGACCTGGCTGTTGGACAGGCCGCTGGCCTCACGGATCATCTTGCGAGTAAAGCGCACCTCATGCTGTTTCAGCCCCTCGGCCTTCATCTGTTCAGCCACTAAAGCGTGAAGGTATTTTAAGAGCTGCCGGGTCGGCGGCGGCAGCTCATCCAGGGAGCGGCCCAGGATCTCATGGGCCAGTTGGTTGGCCAGGGCGATGTCCTCACGGGTCACCTCGATATACTCGATGACTTGGCCACCTTGTTGCACCTGCTTCACCTCACGCTGGTACTGATGCAGCAGCGCGATGCTATCGATCAGCGTCAGATACTTCTCATGGTCACGCCGGGTACGGGTCCGACTGTCCGCAAAGGCCAGCTGTTCGGCATAGGGATTGACCACCGCCAGCGGCCTGAGAAGGCGCTGGGCGTTCTGGTGCTGCTGGATCAGCTGTTCGGCCTGGTTGCTGGCCAGCAGGCCCTCCAAGGTTCTGGCCTCACGCTGACGCTGCTGGATCGCGGCGGTCTGTTCCCGGCTCTCGTTGATGGTCAGCACCACACAACGGTTCAACAGCTCTTCGTCGATATCGATAGCGGTAGTCGTCAGGAACAGCATCACCGGTCCTTCGACACGGTACTCCTCAGTCACCAGCTTGCCGGATTCGGGATCTTTGCCGGTGCTGGCGATGGTCAGCTCGCCCTGGGATTGCAGGAGTTTCAGGGCATAGGCTGCTTGTCTCACCCCTTCCTCTTCGGCGATGCCAAGGATCTTGTGTTTTAGATCCGATTCGCCCAGATAGAACAGGCTTTGGCCGGTCATGGCCGAGTAATGCACCCGGTCCTCTTCGGGGATCAGTTTTAGCACCGCATCCATCAGGGCACTCTTACCTGCCGCCGAGGTGGATTGCACGATGATGGCCAGCGGTGTCCGGAGCTTGCGCGAGACCGCCGCCAGGTAGCCCATCAGGGCGTTGGCCGGTTCGCCTACCAGGCCGCTCTGCACGAAGGCCTCGCCGATGCGATCCGTCAGATGCGGATCGCGCAGCAGGGCCAGGGCCTGTTCCCGTTCCGCCTCGTCCATGGTGTAGCCGGTTGGCTCCTTGGGCTTTAGCGCCTCCTGGATCGCCTGATCCTGCAGGCTCTCCAGTTGCAGCAGCAGTTGGCCCAGATCGCGCTGGATCACCTTGTCCTCGATGCCGCACTCGGAAGCGGCAACCCGGGCAAAGGCCTGGCGCTGTTTGGCGTTGTAGAGATCGAAGCTGTCCACATGGATCGCTTCTCCGATCTTCACCAGCACATTGACCTTCAGCACCTCGTAGCTGGTGTTCTTTTTCAAGCCCCTAACGCGGTAATGGCGATTCTCATAGCTCAGGTTCACCTCATGTTCGGAGACATCAGGCTGGGGTGATTCTTCGGGAGCTGGAGGAACAGCGGCAGCGGGTAGTTGGGGGGATTCAGGTCCTGGTGCGTCATCCTGGGACTGAGGTTCAGCAGCTAAAGAGGCAGGTTGGCCCGTCTGCGTCTCGATATCCAGTTGCCGCTCCGGCGGCAGCTCTTCACCCATGAACTCGGCAGAGCGGATCACCACGCCCAGGCTCTTGCTGGCCGGTTGCACGTTCAGGGCGTATTCGTTCACATCCATGCCCTTGGGGAACTGCAAGCGGTAACAGGCAAGGCCTTCCGCCTGCAGTTCCTTGGCCAGCTTCTCGGCAGCCCCATCACCGGCTGTATCCCGGTCATAGGCGATCAGTACCCGCTCGATGCCTGCCGCCTTGAAGGCTGCCAGGTGGTCATCGGTAAAGCCGCTGGTCCCATAGCTGGCGGTGACGTTCCGGAAGCCTGCCACCCAGAAGGTCATGGCATCGATCAAGGCCTCGCAGAGGATCACCTCGGACTGGCCCCGCAGGCCTTCGAGGTTCCAGACCCCGGCATGGGGACCTGGCAGATACAGATGCTGCGGGGTGCCCTTGCGCAACCGTTTGCCCAGCAGTTTACGCCCGTACAGCTCCACCACCTGGCCCTCACCATCGAACACCGGCACCACGATGGAACCGTTAAAATGCTCATGGCCCGATGAGCGCAGGATGCCGATCTCCTGCAGCTTGCCCCGCACGGCAGCGCCCGCCTTGCGGTTCTTCTCCGGCAGGCGATAGGCCAGGGTCCGATTGGCCAGGCCCAGCTTGAAGCGTTTGATCAGTTCCGGATCACCCAGGCCACGCTGCTGCAGATAGGCCAAGGCATCAGGATTCTGCTGCAGGGCCTCGTGATAGAAGTCGGTCACCTGGTTCAGCAACTGCCGGGCCTCCTGGTCACCATCCAGCAGGGTATCCAGTTGCCTGGTGGTGGTGCGTTTCACCGGTTGAGAGGGCGCTTTCTCAGCAGCTAAAGGCGAGGCGTCACTGCGCAGGATCTCCACCGCGTGCCTAAAGCTCACCCCCTGGCGCTTCATCACCCATTGGATCACATCGCCGCCCTCACCGCAGGCCCCCAGGCAATGCCACAGATTCTTCTCCGGAGAGATCACCAGGCTGGGCTCCTTATCGTCATGGAAGGGGCACAGTCCCAGATAGTCCTTGCCGTGTTGCTTCAGCACAATGCCGGAGGATTCCACCAGCCGTACCAGCGAGACTTCGCTTTTCAATCGATCCAGCTCGTTGTTCGGTATTCGCGCCATAGCCGTTTTCCTCCAAAACCCCGTCAAGGTAAAAGTTGACCTGATTTATAACAGCTATTATTATCCTATTCAAGTCAGGTCAAAAATAGAGGATTTAAGATGCTCAGCAAGTATCACGTCATAGAGAACTGGTGCATGGCTGATTTTGGTAAAAACCTCGCTGATCTGCGCAAAGCGCGTCAACTGACACAGATGGAACTGGCTGACCTGCTGGGGGTGCAACCCCGGTTGATTGGCCGATGGGAACAGGGCAAAGGTAAGCCACAATTTGATTACATCATCAAATTGGCCGATGTATTGGAAGTCAGTCTTGACCGATTATTGCTTGGCACAGAGAAGCAGCAAGCAGCTCAGTTTGATATTCAAAACCGGAAGCTGAAAGAGTTGTGCAAACAGGTGGATCAGCTAAAACCGGAAGATCAGGATGTTATCTGCCATTTCCTGGATATGGCTGTTCGTCAGGATCGGCTCAAGCATATCGTTGCTGATCCCATCCATGCCGTTAGATAGGAGGATTTGCCATGCAAACCGCCAAACAAGCCGCTAAAGAGATTATCGACCACCTGTCCGACCAGGCGTCCTGGGACGACATCATGTATGAGCTGTATGTAAAGCAAAAGATCGAGGAAGGATTAGCCGATATCGAGGCTGGCCGCACCATTCCTCACGAACAGGTCAAGGCCGAGTTGCTGGGCAATGGTGATTAAATGGTCGAAACGCGCCAGGGCCGATATCCGGGATTTGAAGGCTTACATCGCCAAGGATTCCCCTTACTACGCCCGGCGCTTCACGGAACGGATCATCGCCTCGGTTGAGAACCTGGAGACCTTCCCTAAGATGGGCAGACCGGTACCTGAAGCCGAGGGCCGCAAAGATGTACGAGAACTGATCTACCAAGGTTATCGGATCATCTACCTGACTCAGCCTAAGCAGGTTTTTATCGTTACCATCATCCATGGCAGTCGGAACCTAGCCGGGCAAGAGACTATGCCCTGGGAATCTGGAAAAAGATAAAGCTATCGCTTTTATTTGCAACGGAATGCGGTAGTACCGCCGCCAGCTTCATCGCCGTAGCTATTAATCACCACAATCCCATTCTGGCACTCTGAAGGAATCAACCCTTTGTCTTCCATATACCGTGTTACCGCCTCTGCTGCCGCCTTGTCCCACAAAGCACGCCAATTATCAGGATTGTTACGAATAGCTTCCCTTACTCTCTCAACACCAGGCCCATATTCGTCAATCACTTGGTGACGCCTATAGTAAACAAGATAGACGCCCTCTCGACTTGAATGCGGTTTTACAGAACGATGAAGCTGATCTGGCGGATAGTAGCCGCTACCACAACCCACTTGCACAAACATCAGAAAACCCAATCCAAGCAGACGACCATACATAGCTAATCGTCCCTGCGCGAGTTGCGGTAGATATTGTAATAAAGCATCTGCTGCTCGAACGGCATATTCCCCGCATACCCGAAGACAGTTGCCGCAGCCGCTACTGGCATGCCTGCAAAACTGTACGCTTGGAATATGGTGTCGAAGCCAGCTCCTCGACTCATATACAGGCCATTAGCAGAGTTGTAATTCCAGCTATTGAACCAGTCGTGAATCTTGGAAACATCAGTAACGAAATAGCGTAGCGCCCTGTTATCCAGCGGCTGACCAGGATCGTACCAATGCGCTCCAGAGCCTTCGGGAGCCATACCAGACCGAGTTAACCAATTGCCACTTTCTGTTGGGTTGAGGCTATAGTCTGCACCCCTTGTCCCATCAGTTCTCAAAACACCTCTTTCATCAACTACACAGTCCTGACCAACACTAGAGCAAGCTAATCTCTTGAGGCGGTCCGTTTCCCCAGTGGCATATCTGGCTAAAGAACCGAAGAGATGGAGGAATCCAAAGGTAGCTGCCCCATTTGCGAACTTTCCACCTCCAAGCTTAGATGCAGTTCCTCCTACAACAGAAGATGCAACTATGCGTGCTAACTTTGAATCTGGGAACCAACCATCTATCTTGCCGGCGATTGCCTGCGTGAAACCGGCGCTCAAGAAACCATGCTTAAACACTGGTACACCTGATGCGATCCGTCGTACTTGAAGCTGATTCTCCTATAAGCCTCAAGCACTTGCCAGTCACTTTCCACCGATAAAAGTCACTCCCTGGATTTTTGCCCTAGAAGCACTTTTTCAGCCTCAGACCACCAACTAGGAACCCGACCTGGCAAGATACTGCTTGAGCGCCAGACGGATCACAGCACCCACGGAACGCTCCTCATCCGCTGCAACTGCCTCCAGCTGGCTCAGCATGGGTTGATCGATCTTGAACGAGTAGGTGACCTTGGGAGCTGCACCAGGCTGGGCTACCTTCTTACGGACTGGGGTGGTTTTGGGCTTGGCTGGCTGGGGAGGATCTTTGCGGATGGTGGCCTTCTTCACCTGAGCCGGAGGGTTGGGGGCAGACCGTTCCACTTTCTTTTTCACATGTTCCGACCACAGCGACCAGAACGACTCTGCCGATCCCTGGTAGCAGACCCGCTTGGCATCCACAGTCTGATATCCCTTTTTGATCAACAGCTCATACAGCAGTTTCCGTTGCGCCTTAGCCGGTGCCTTTTTTGTCCCCATACTCGTCTTCTCCTAAGGTCGTTACGGTCCGATTAACCGCCTCCAGAGAGCCCAGTATAAGCACATTAAAAAGGTAATACCTCGTAATACTTCGTAATATTTCGTATGACTTGGTAATGCTTTCAGTAACAGTCATTATTGACTGCATAACGGATATGATTGTCGAGTTACGATGTTATTTTTAAAGACGTGTTACAGGGACGTCTTTCCGCTACGCGGCTCACCGCTGCCGCCTGTTTCGGGGACTCCACCGCTCCCGCGTTGAGCCGCGCGCGCGCGTGGGCAGTGTGTCGCTGCCTCCCTCCCTGCCCACGCCCGCTCACGATCGAACGACAGAGAACAAGTTTGCGTTTAGTCAGCAACCAGGCATGACGCCACCCCCCTACAAACCGACACACCGGCACACTTCCCAAGAGCAGTGCAATCGGTCTACACGGGAACAGCATCACTGGGGGAACACACGCTGTTGTGGACGCAACAAGGATCAGAAGGTCATGCTGGTGGTCGAACCATCACCACTCATATGCCGGGGGGAACCGCATGTCAGATCGTCAGCCTACCGCACACCGCCGCATGGGCTCCCGGAGAAGGATTCTGCCCAGGGGATAGAGAGCACAGACCCCACGCACCGTGGGTGGCACCGCTGGCGGCCTATCATTGCCCGCAGGCTCAAGTGGATCAGGCTTGCGGGGTGATTTCACACCCTGCACCGCTTCGCCCGATAAGAAGCCTCTCAGCCCTTGTGGGATGGGGTGATTTCGATGATTTCACCCTTTGTCATACATTTTGCGTATCCTGCCTGTAGCCACTGGGGCTAGAGCTAGACCGCCTCCTCTTCCACCGCTTCAGCGGCTAAAACGGTAAACAGATCATCCTCGGTTGGCTCCGGATCTCGCCTGCCTTCCTCGTCTTCCTTGAGTTTGGCCGGATGGGTCAGCGTGTGGATCTCCTTGAGCTTGTGGATCGCCACATGGGTATAGATCTCGGTGGTGGAGAGCTGGCTGTGGCCCAGCATCTGCTGGATAAAGCGGATGTCCGCCCCGTTCTCCAGCATCAAGGTGGCCATGGTGTGGCGGAACAGATGACAGCTGCCCACCTTGTCGATCCGCGCCTGCTGCACGTACTTCTTCACCGCCCGGGAGACCCGGTGGGGATCGAGTTCGCGTCCGGCCTCATCCAGGAACACGTTGTCCGGACTCGACGGCAAGGCATGCAGGGAGCGCACGTCATCGAGGTACTTCTGCACCCACACCAAGGCACGTTCACCGATGGGCACGAAGCGGTCTTTCCTGCCCTTGCCCTGGCGGACCGCGATCACCCCGGCCCCGGCATTGAGATCCTGCCGGGTGAGGTTGATCACCTCCTGACGGCGGATGCCGGTGGAGTACAGCACCTCCAACAGCGCACGATCCCGCAGCCCCGCATCGGTCTCGATGTCCGGCTGGGTCAGCACCAGTTCCGCCTCTTCAGGCGTCAGGGTATGTTTCGGCAGGCGCTTCTCCTGCTTGGGCAGCTCAAGCTCACTGGCCGGGTTGTAGAGGATCAGGTTCTCGCGCATCAGGAACTTGAACCAGGTGCGCACGGCGGTCAGGCGGTTGCGCTGACTGGCCACGGACAGGGGCTTGCCCGAGCGTGAGATCGCGTAGTAGAGATAGCGCTGATACCGTTGCAGCACAGGCCGGGTAATGCGCTCGATACGCTCGATGCCCCGCTCATGGCACCACTCAAGGAACCAGGTCAGCGAGGCATATTTGTACTGCACGCTCTGAGTCGCATAGCCCCGTGCCTTCAGATGCTCCTTGTAGGCCAGCACATAAGCCTCCAGGGATCTCGGATCACTGGGTTTTTCAACCTGTCGCTCGACGTAGGGCATTACTGTGCCTTGGCAGAAGCAACTAAAGCAGGCACATCACTACAGTATGACGCGCCGTTGTTTTTCCCGCTGATAGGCCCGTTTCCCAGTTCATCAGGGCCGGATTCCGGCAAAGCCATGTCACCACTGGGCTGGCGGTCCTTTTCAGGGGTGTGGAAGCTGCCCGGAAGGTCACCGGAAGCAGACCGGAAGCCATCCGTAAGGTCTCCCCTTGAGACCGGAAGGTCGGTCACCGTACCCCTGTTTTCCAGTTGTCCAACATCGATCAGGCCGATCAGCTGCGGCTGCGCCTCCTCCAGCACACCGTCGAACACCAGTTCATAGACATAGCGTTGGCCGTTGCGGCCCCGATGGGCATAGACATACTCCAGCGCCACCAGCCGCTCCAGGTGCACACTGACCTGGCTGTTGGACAGGCCGCTGGCCTCACGGATCATCTTGCGAGTAAAGCGCACCTCATGCTGTTTCAGCCCCTCGGCCTTCATCTGTTCAGCCACTAAAGCGTGAAGGTATTTTAAGAGCTGCCGGGTCGGCGGCGGCAGCTCATCCAGGGAGCGGCCCAGGATCTCATGGGCCAGTTGGTTGGCCAGGGCGATGTCCTCACGGGTCACCTCGATATACTCGATGACTTGGCCACCTTGTTGCACCTGCTTCACCTCACGCTGGTACTGATGCAGCAGCGCGATGCTATCGATCAGCGTCAGATACTTCTCATGGTCACGCCGGGTACGGGTCCGACTGTCCGCAAAGGCCAGCTGTTCGGCATAGGGATTGACCACCGCCAGCGGCCTGAGAAGGCGCTGGGCGTTCTGGTGCTGCTGGATCAGCTGTTCGGCCTGGTTGCTGGCCAGCAGGCCCTCCAAGGTTCTGGCCTCACGCTGACGCTGCTGGATCGCGGCGGTCTGTTCCCGGCTCTCGTTGATGGTCAGCACCACACAACGGTTCAACAGCTCTTCGTCGATATCGATAGCGGTAGTCGTCAGGAACAGCATCACCGGTCCTTCGACACGGTACTCCTCAGTCACCAGCTTGCCGGATTCGGGATCTTTGCCGGTGCTGGCGATGGTCAGCTCGCCCTGGGATTGCAGGAGTTTCAGGGCATAGGCTGCTTGTCTCACCCCTTCCTCTTCGGCGATGCCAAGGATCTTGTGTTTTAGATCCGATTCGCCCAGATAGAACAGGCTTTGGCCGGTCATGGCCGAGTAATGCACCCGGTCCTCTTCGGGGATCAGTTTTAGCACCGCATCCATCAGGGCACTCTTACCTGCCGCCGAGGTGGATTGCACGATGATGGCCAGCGGTGTCCGGAGCTTGCGCGAGACCGCCGCCAGGTAGCCCATCAGGGCGTTGGCCGGTTCGCCTACCAGGCCGCTCTGCACGAAGGCCTCGCCGATGCGATCCGTCAGATGCGGATCGCGCAGCAGGGCCAGGGCCTGTTCCCGTTCCGCCTCGTCCATGGTGTAGCCGGTTGGCTCCTTGGGCTTTAGCGCCTCCTGGATCGCCTGATCCTGCAGGCTCTCCAGTTGCAGCAGCAGTTGGCCCAGATCGCGCTGGATCACCTTGTCCTCGATGCCGCACTCGGAAGCGGCAACCCGGGCAAAGGCCTGGCGCTGTTTGGCGTTGTAGAGATCGAAGCTGTCCACATGGATCGCTTCTCCGATCTTCACCAGCACATTGACCTTCAGCACCTCGTAGCTGGTGTTCTTTTTCAAGCCCCTAACGCGGTAATGGCGATTCTCATAGCTCAGGTTCACCTCATGTTCGGAGACATCAGGCTGGGGTGATTCTTCGGGAGCTGGAGGAACAGCGGCAGCGGGTAGTTGGGGGGATTCAGGTCCTGGTGCGTCATCCTGGGACTGAGGTTCAGCAGCTAAAGAGGCAGGTTGGCCCGTCTGCGTCTCGATATCCAGTTGCCGCTCCGGCGGCAGCTCTTCACCCATGAACTCGGCAGAGCGGATCACCACGCCCAGGCTCTTGCTGGCCGGTTGCACGTTCAGGGCGTATTCGTTCACATCCATGCCCTTGGGGAACTGCAAGCGGTAACAGGCAAGGCCTTCCGCCTGCAGTTCCTTGGCCAGCTTCTCGGCAGCCCCATCACCGGCTGTATCCCGGTCATAGGCGATCAGTACCCGCTCGATGCCTGCCGCCTTGAAGGCTGCCAGGTGGTCATCGGTAAAGCCGCTGGTCCCATAGCTGGCGGTGACGTTCCGGAAGCCTGCCACCCAGAAGGTCATGGCATCGATCAAGGCCTCGCAGAGGATCACCTCGGACTGGCCCCGCAGGCCTTCGAGGTTCCAGACCCCGGCATGGGGACCTGGCAGATACAGATGCTGCGGGGTGCCCTTGCGCAACCGTTTGCCCAGCAGTTTACGCCCGTACAGCTCCACCACCTGGCCCTCACCATCGAACACCGGCACCACGATGGAACCGTTAAAATGCTCATGGCCCGATGAGCGCAGGATGCCGATCTCCTGCAGCTTGCCCCGCACGGCAGCGCCCGCCTTGCGGTTCTTCTCCGGCAGGCGATAGGCCAGGGTCCGATTGGCCAGGCCCAGCTTGAAGCGTTTGATCAGTTCCGGATCACCCAGGCCACGCTGCTGCAGATAGGCCAAGGCATCAGGATTCTGCTGCAGGGCCTCGTGATAGAAGTCGGTCACCTGGTTCAGCAACTGCCGGGCCTCCTGGTCACCATCCAGCAGGGTATCCAGTTGCCTGGTGGTGGTGCGTTTCACCGGTTGAGAGGGCGCTTTCTCAGCAGCTAAAGGCGAGGCGTCACTGCGCAGGATCTCCACCGCGTGCCTAAAGCTCACCCCCTGGCGCTTCATCACCCATTGGATCACATCGCCGCCCTCACCGCAGGCCCCCAGGCAATGCCACAGATTCTTCTCCGGAGAGATCACCAGGCTGGGCTCCTTATCGTCATGGAAGGGGCACAGTCCCAGATAGTCCTTGCCGTGTTGCTTCAGCACAATGCCGGAGGATTCCACCAGCCGTACCAGCGAGACTTCGCTTTTCAATCGATCCAGCTCGTTGTTCGGTATTCGCGCCATAGCCGTTTTCCTCCAAAACCCCGTCAAGGTAAAAGTTGACCTGATTTATAACAGCTATTATTATCCTATTCAAGTCAGGTCAAAAATAGAGGATTTAAGATGCTCAGCAAGTATCACGTCATAGAGAACTGGTGCATGGCTGATTTTGGTAAAAACCTCGCTGATCTGCGCAAAGCGCGTCAACTGACACAGATGGAACTGGCTGACCTGCTGGGGGTGCAACCCCGGTTGATTGGCCGATGGGAACAGGGCAAAGGTAAGCCACAATTTGATTACATCATCAAATTGGCCGATGTATTGGAAGTCAGTCTTGACCGATTATTGCTTGGCACAGAGAAGCAGCAAGCAGCTCAGTTTGATATTCAAAACCGGAAGCTGAAAGAGTTGTGCAAACAGGTGGATCAGCTAAAACCGGAAGATCAGGATGTTATCTGCCATTTCCTGGATATGGCTGTTCGTCAGGATCGGCTCAAGCATATCGTTGCTGATCCCATCCATGCCGTTAGATAGGAGGATTTGCCATGCAAACCGCCAAACAAGCCGCTAAAGAGATTATCGACCACCTGTCCGACCAGGCGTCCTGGGACGACATCATGTATGAGCTGTATGTAAAGCAAAAGATCGAGGAAGGATTAGCCGATATCGAGGCTGGCCGCACCATTCCTCACGAACAGGTCAAGGCCGAGTTGCTGGGCAATGGTGATTAAATGGTCGAAACGCGCCAGGGCCGATATCCGGGATTTGAAGGCTTACATCGCCAAGGATTCCCCTTACTACGCCCGGCGCTTCACGGAACGGATCATCGCCTCGGTTGAGAACCTGGAGACCTTCCCTAAGATGGGCAGACCGGTACCTGAAGCCGAGGGCCGCAAAGATGTACGAGAACTGATCTACCAAGGTTATCGGATCATCTACCTGACTCAGCCTAAGCAGGTTTTTATCGTTACCATCATCCATGGCAGTCGGAACCTAGCCGGGCAAGAGACTATGCCCTGGGAATCTGGAAAAAGATAAAGCTATCGCTTTTATTTGCAACGGAATGCGGTAGTACCGCCGCCAGCTTCATCGCCGTAGCTATTAATCACCACAATCCCATTCTGGCACTCTGAAGGAATCAACCCTTTGTCTTCCATATACCGTGTTACCGCCTCTGCTGCCGCCTTGTCCCACAAAGCACGCCAATTATCAGGATTGTTACGAATAGCTTCCCTTACTCTCTCAACACCAGGCCCATATTCGTCAATCACTTGGTGACGCCTATAGTAAACAAGATAGACGCCCTCTCGACTTGAATGCGGTTTTACAGAACGATGAAGCTGATCTGGCGGATAGTAGCCGCTACCACAACCCACTTGCACAAACATCAGAAAACCCAATCCAAGCAGACGACCATACATAGCTAATCGTCCCTGCGCGAGTTGCGGTAGATATTGTAATAAAGCATCTGCTGCTCGAACGGCATATTCCCCGCATACCCGAAGACAGTTGCCGCAGCCGCTACTGGCATGCCTGCAAAACTGTACGCTTGGAATATGGTGTCGAAGCCAGCTCCTCGACTCATATACAGGCCATTAGCAGAGTTGTAATTCCAGCTATTGAACCAGTCGTGAATCTTGGAAACATCAGTAACGAAATAGCGTAGCGCCCTGTTATCCAGCGGCTGACCAGGATCGTACCAATGCGCTCCAGAGCCTTCGGGAGCCATACCAGACCGAGTTAACCAATTGCCACTTTCTGTTGGGTTGAGGCTATAGTCTGCACCCCTTGTCCCATCAGTTCTCAAAACACCTCTTTCATCAACTACACAGTCCTGACCAACACTAGAGCAAGCTAATCTCTTGAGGCGGTCCGTTTCCCCAGTGGCATATCTGGCTAAAGAACCGAAGAGATGGAGGAATCCAAAGGTAGCTGCCCCATTTGCGAACTTTCCACCTCCAAGCTTAGATGCAGTTCCTCCTACAACAGAAGATGCAACTATGCGTGCTAACTTTGAATCTGGGAACCAACCATCTATCTTGCCGGCGATTGCCTGCGTGAAACCGGCGCTCAAGAAACCATGCTTAAACTTTCCTCCTGAGGCAACAGAGCTTAATCCTCCAACGACACCATGAGCCACAACTTTTGTAAATCCTGGCTTCAATCCATTCAACTTTGCAAAGGCAAGTGACGTCGCACCACTAATAATACCCGCTTTTAAAGCATCCCCCCAACTTCCTCCATCTGCCTTGACAATCACAGCTGAAGTAATTGCAGCAACTATTGGCCCTCCAAAGTACATGGCTGCAATCTGAAGCATTGGACGAATATATTTCTTAATTGTCTTTGCTATCTTTTTAAATAGCTTCTTAAAGAAGTAACCACTTGGATCGGTATAAGAAAGCGGGTTATTGTTGACGTATGTGTAACGATTGAGGTTTTGTGGATTAGCAGGGCTCTGCACATGGGGATCAGCGCTGAGGAATCTACCCAGCATCGGATCGTAGACTCGACCATTCATGTGGATAAGCCCTACCCCATCAAGCTGTTCATGGCCTGTATAACCTCTGGTGAACAACGAGGTGATCTGAGATATGGGGTCCTGCCAGTTAACCTGCCTGCGTGAGCCGAATGCATCGAAACTGCTACGCTCCACAACCTGCGCACTCTCGTTTGTCACAACATCCGTGCTACCCTGGTGATCTTGGTGAAAATAGCGGGTGTCATTAACACTGTTACTACGGGTTGTGTAGAGCACGGTAGCACCTGCCACCTTGATATAGTGCTTGTGTTCTATGACTCCACTGGGATTCGTGACTCGCTCGTAACCTTTTCCCAGGTAGACCGTAGTGGTTGTTGAAGTGGTCGGCGGGCCTCCACTACCATCATCAATCTGGTTGGTGCGAATACTGCGGACCCGGTTATGGTCTGCATCGTATTCGAAACTGACCGAGGCATCACCTTTGGTAATTGATATCGGCTTATCGAAACTTGCCCATGTGATTACACGTCCTGCACCACCGGTCATGTTGCCATTGGCGTCATAGGTGTAGCTATTGCTACCTGCCTGAGTGACCGCATGTACGCCAGCACCGTATTGGATGCCGGTACCGTATGTGTAGTTGCCCACATCTGACTTGTTGGTAATGTTACCTACACTGTCATAGGTGTATGTCTTTGTCACTGCTGGTAGCATGCCACTGGCTGCTACTGTAGCAGAGGTGAGGCGGTTTAGGCCATCGTAGATGAAGCTCTCTGAGAGGTTCTGATTGACATCTGACCGGTTAGTTAAGTTACCACGATTGTCAAAAGTGTAGGTGAGAAACTGCACACTTCCAGCATTACCCGTCAGGATGCCCTTAAGATAGCCTTGGGCAGCATCGTACTGACGTACGGTTTCCAGGCCGTTACCAAGGGTCAAAAGTGCTGTTCGGCCATGGGCATCCACCACGTCTGCCTGCCAATAGGTGGTACTGGCATCACTGTTACTGACAGAGGAGAGATAACCCTGGGCGTTGTAGTGATTAACCACGACAAAACCTGTAGGGCTCGTACGAGTGGCAACACGACCAAAGCTATCATAGCTGATACTTTGGGTATAATTCTGGCTCTGTACGGTAGTAGTGGTACTGCTCACCCGCCCATACTGATCATACGTACTTGTTTTTATATAGCCATTGGGACCACTAACCTGGGCCAGCTTTCCTATACCGTTTGTGGCAGTGTCGTAGGTCCAGGTGCTTGTGCCCTCTGGCTCAGTGCGACTGACTTTGCGCCCAAGGACATCATACGTAATAGTGACTGTCTGATTTTTCGAGTCGGTTTGGCTAGTCAACTCGCCTACCACATTGTAGCTGTAGCTCCAGGAACCCATGTCCTGATCGATCATGGTGATTTTGCGGCCCCGCAGGTCGTATGTCATCTCTGAAAGGATCCGAATGCCGTCATTGCTCCTGAGTAGATTGCCCGTGGCATCATAGACATAGCTGGTGGTGCCAAACTCCTCGTCTATCACCTGGGAGAGCTTACCTTGGAGGTTCTTGACCCTGGTAGTCTCATGGTTATTGACGTCGATTTCTGTAACGGAGAGTCCAGCATGGATGCGCATGACATCGTTAGTACCACCTGTTGCAGTGGGATCGCTCTCTGTAGGCGATGCTTCCAGAGTTGTGCGGCCTAATGTATCGTACTCGTAGCGGGTCCAGTAGATGGTGTCGCCGGTAAAATAGGGATTGGAGGTGCGTGCAACCTGCCCTAATGTGTTGTACTCGGTATCCGTGAAGACAGCTGCGCCATCAAATCCTACGGTCTCCTTACGAATCACTCTACCCAGTTTATCCGCATAGACATTGACTGGTGATTCTCCGGAAACTTGAGTGGTGGTATAAAGGATGGTACCTGACGGCGCGTTGCCCGGGCATGTGCCATTGCATAGCTCTCTATTGATAGTGGTCCAAGTGCCGTCAGCTCTGTCCTCCCTGATTTTACGGCCAAAGCTGTCGTACTGCCAACTTGTTGTCAGACCATTTGGCCCGGTGAGGGTCAGCATATTACCAAACAATGGGTCGTACGTACGGGTCTCGCTATGGCCCGAAGCATTGGCAAGTGTGACTGGGAATCTACCGTCAGCGCTGTAGGCAGTAGAGGTGGTACGGGATGATATGCCCTGCCCCGAGGTAGTAGCAGTCAGCTTGTTGCCGAAGGTGTCGTATGTGTAGCTTGTCTCTAGGCGCAGTGAGATATCGTCTGGCTCAATAATCTCTTTGCTCAGCAATCCATTGCTATTGTATTCGAAAGATGATGTTTTGGTGATACTGCCCTGAGAGTTGGTATGAGTGGTCGTGGCACGAGTCAGCCGGCCTAAGTGCCAGATGTCTGTATTGTTGGTGTATTGGCTGATGGTATCCTTAATAATCTGATCGAAGCCATCTGTCACAGTAACAGTTACACGTAATGCATTGCCATAGGCGTCATACTCGTTCTGAGTCGTAGTCGTACTAATAGATGTACCATCAAGTTCGTAGCTGGCATCTACTTTAGAGGCAATGTATGGAAAATGAACCTTATCGCCGTAACTTGTAATGTCCGCGAATACAATATCAGTTTCCTCAATGAGCGTTCCATCAGAAAGGCGTTGTTCAGTGCGCAGTGTCTGCCCTGTATATGGGAAATCTTGACGGTAGGTGGTTTTTGTTACGATACTCGTTTGTTGATCAGTTGCTTCCATCCATCCAAAACCGAGAAAACCACGTCCTCTGACATTGAATTTTCCATCACCATATTTGTAAGTCGTTGCATTGTTTCCACCGACACCATTATCAACCAATATTTGATTAACAACACCCATAGGCGCAGGCATATTAATATTGGGGTAGGAAACCTCAGAGGCGTTTTGATAAATACTCTTGTCTCTAATTGAAGAGTATTCAATGGAGCTGTCTTCCATTACTGAGGATATGTTAACGACACGTGGAATGTAGTTTTGATTGAGCATGACATAGAGGCCTTGCTCATTTGTATTGGGATTACTTGAAAATACGCGATCAACCAGGCCATCCCCATTCATGTCCATGAAATCAGCCTTTACATCACCTTCCGAGTTGGTAGCTCGAATCTGGTTCTTCCAGTCATCACTAAACCCACCTATCCAAGTTGACCCCGTTTCAAAACCATTACCTGTATTCAGTTTGACGTAAATTTCTTTACTTCCAGTGTAAGGATTCTCCCCGTAGACCCTATCTGGTAGACCGTCACCATTTACATCGACAAAACCGAACTTCAAACTGCCATCAGAAACGTATTCCTCCACTCTGCTAAGTGAAATATCTCCCAGGTCGTCGATCCACTTCTCAACTGGCTCAAAACCATCGCCATTATTGAGCATGACATGAACGCCTTCTGCGTTTGTATACGGATCTCTATCAAATATACGATCAGGCAATGCATCACCGTTAATATCAAAAATAGCGATTTGAAGATCACCACCAGAGTAATCTTTTATCAGGTTCTTTCTGTCGTCACCAAGATCAGGCAACCACTGTTTGCCTGAATCAAAACCACTACCGGTGTTCAGCATGACATAGAACCCTTGGGCATTCGTGATCGGGTTTTTGTTATAAACACGATCAAGCAGACCATCTCCGTTCATATCTACCTGGTCAATAAATACATCATCCTCGGCATTCTCTTTTGTTACATAGTTCGAATCAGTTCCGCTATAATCCGGCAGCCAATACTGACCGGGTTCTAATCCATTTTCTGATCTCAGCATGACATAAAAGCCAGGCATTGGATTGGGGTATGTTCCAGAAGGGTGCCGTGAAGCAACACGATCAAGCTTTCCATCTCCGTTCATGTCTACAAATGCAATAAAATTACTATCCCCTATCTTTGTTTCTACTTGATAGAACTGATTGGTATAGTAAGGGGTATTTGGACTAAATGGTGTATGCCATGTGCCAGAGGCATCAAAGCCTGCACCATTATTCAGAGCAGCGTACGGTCCGTATATGAGACTAAAAAATCCAGTTGAAGTCGGATCTGTTGGCCATACACGATCAACCAACCCATCACCATTGATATCACGGAACGCAGATACGAGGGAGCCGTACATATCCCTATCACTTGGCAGGTTATGCCACGCTAATGGATAATTCGGTAACCAATGTGAACCAGAATCGAATCCAGAACCGTTATTTAGCATTACATACAGTCCTGGACTACCTGTAGTTGGGTTTTTCTCTGATATGCGATCGGGAAGACCATCTCCATTAATATCAAGGTATTGGGAAAGTATGTCCTGATTAACATCCATTAACGCATTAAGCGATTCGTTCCCTAAATTTGGTAGCCACTGGCTTCCTTGGTCAAATTGACTTCCAGTACTTGTTTGCCAAGTGAAAACGGTTTCTGGAAAACTATCACCTGTGCCGCTTTGCTCAGTCACCCCTTCCAAACGGTTAAGAATATTGTCTGCTGCATATCGCAGTTGGTAGTTTCGCACTAATGTTTCGCCTACATATACTGCGACACTATTCATTCGTTTAGAGAGGGTTATTTTTGATCCTGCTTGAAAATGACGCCTAATGACAGGGCGATCTTCATAGCTGAATCGAACAGAATTTTGTGCGTAATCTAATCGAAGAGGATAATGCTCACCGTTTACAGTATCCTCGTAATAACTAAAATCAATTGCATTTGCTGAAGCATCGAGAATCTTACTTACTGCCCATTCTCGAGCATTCTGACCATCTCTGGTATCAACTTGAGAATCTGCAGTATTACCATACTCCATGGTCTGTCCGGACTTGGTTTTCACTATCCAGTAATCAGGTCCGCTTCCCTTTTGACCATAGGAGATTATTTTACTGATAGCGTCAATTTCAGTACGGTACTCTGTGCCGCTATCACCATCAGCACCAGACACAGCAATTAATCGACGACCATCCAAACAAAAGCGGTCTCGTGAGTCATAATAGACACCGCCTTTAAATCCATCTTGCTCGATAGTCGCGCCGCAACGCTGAACTGTAGATAATCCGCTAAGGTTGAAACCCAGTCCTAGAAGTCCGTCGCCATCTTGACTGCTGTAACTAATTAAAAGTTCTGGCTGCATACCTGCCACACCAGGCGATACGATGATTGGTATGGAGTAAATCGCTGCACCACTCTGACTGACTGAAAGCTCACCTGCCGTAAAACCCGCTGTACTGACATTAGCGAAAGCCGGCTGTGAAAGCGAAAAAGTAATAAGAGATGTAATGAGTACGCAATGCGATTTTGCAATAACAAAGCGAACAGAATTGGCAAGCGCACGCACAGCGCCAAAAGATGAACTGCTCATCGGCATTATCCTTATTCCATCATTTTTTGTTCTTTTTTGACCGCCATACTCCGTGTGTCCATGCGGTCTAACAAACTACTAGATCCAGTAGTCACATAGCTCTGAGTGAATTGTCAAGAGACGAATATCTGACAGTTTGTCAGTTTGTCAGTTTGATGACATATATATATATGATCGATTTTTCTAACGAGACAATTCTATACGAGCATTGATCAGCCCAGGTTGCTCTTCCCTTGTGAAAGAAATACTTTTAACTTGGATGGTGTGGTTTGAAGAGAGATCAATCAACCATCTCAGTGCTGCATCAAATCCTGCATTTTCCAGCCAGACTCTAACTAGGTCATTATTTTCAGGAGTAATACGTGAAATGCTGTCCTTGATCTTGAAGTGCCGGCTTGTAGCATCCAAGATAGATACGAGGGACCTTTCTCTATCCACCTGTGATGAAGGTTTTTGACTCCTGAGTCGCGTCACTTCTGATGCCATTTTATCGAGGCTATTCTGAAGCCTCTCCTGCTGCATAAGTGCGTTTTCCAAGCGTGCTTTTTCCGTATCGATTGGCTCGATAAGAAAAACATAGACCAGGGCCAATAGAGCCGCCAAGGCGGAGAATGCGACCAATAATCGCTCCCTTGGCTGAAGATTATGAAATCTCTCTATCATGACTGTGATGTCGATATCCGCAGGCGTCCGCTGACGCCCTGTTCATTTGATGTGGCCGAAACAAGTTCCACGGAAATATCTCGATGCTTCTCAATTTCTGTGCGTATCGTATCGAGCTGAACCAATTCTTTTGTGCTTATCTGCAACTGCAATACCCCGTTGTCATAGCTAAGAGAGGTGATTTGCACATCCGGTCTGGAGTTGATCGTTCTCCCGGCCAGCCCCAGCAGTTGGAAAAACTGCCCTCTCTCTGCCACCCCTGCTCCTGCCTTAAGTTTTTCAAGGGCCTGACGGGACTGGACTTCGATATCAACGATTCTATTGATCTCAGGAAAAAGCGCCCGGAACCGTTGTTCGACGGATGCCTTTTGCGATTCGATCTGACTTGAGAGTCTGGATATCTCATAAAGGTTGAAGCCCAGATGCAACACAAGGGCAGACGCCAGAACCGCTGCTGCAGGCAGGAAGCGACGTGGACTCCAGCCACTGTCGCTGCGCCTTGCATACTCCCCCTGGAGCAGGTTGATGGCTGAGTTAAGCTCGCCATCGGTCATTATTTTGTAAAAGAGTGCCCCTTCATAGGCTTGGTTGACTTGTTGTATTTCCGAGAGTATTTCTAGGGAATCGGGTGCTGGGAGCCAACAGATCAATCTGTCGGGTTTTTCTTCGCTGATCTCCGTAATTCGCCCCTTGAGGCTCTGGATCTGGGTTCGATCAATGGTAATGCCCGACCATGGCCCTGTCCGTATCATGGAGATGTTCTCATCGGTGACAAGATGCCAGGCTTGATCAGTCTGGGGCAGTGCAAGCACTTCAGGCACAATACGGTTAAGCGTGAGGCCACTCTCACCAGCATCCTCAATCCATCGTTTCATCAACGATTTTTTAATCACAGCCGCATAGACGGTATCAGGGGCCTCTCTGTGCAGGACGGTAACGTGAAGCTCCTCCACATCTTCAGCCAACCTCTCCTCCAGGGCAAATGGAAGCGCCTTGTCCAAAACCGTTCGGTTTCTGTTGGGGATATTGAGCTTGAACAGCGAGACATCCTCGGAAGGAGCCAATAGATTGAGGCGACGAATCCCGGGGTGCTTTTCAGTAAGTTCAGTAAGGGAGCCCCTACCCTCTTCCCCACAGGATTCTGGCTGAGGAAGATACCACCGATAGTGTCCCTCATTTCCATCCAGGGGCGTGATCCAGGCGCTGTCAGTAACCGGCATAGTCTCCCCTAAATCTTTGGATCACCCTTGGAACGGCGGACACCGGGCGGCTGATCACGGAGCTCAAGGTCACTTTGGCCTTGCCGAACCTAGAATGGCCCTGTAGGAGGAAAAAAGTACTCGATACCGCCAGCCCCTCTTTGGTCACGGCAAGACCTGCCAAGGCATTGTGCTTCAGCAGATCGTCCAGGTTCTCGAAAGGTGACTGCTCGCGAGAACTGAGGATAGCCTCAGCATTGCTTCTCGACATATCCTCGGCAAGCATCATCAAAACCTCTGCCGGGGCGGCATTGACATTGATGGGGAGCCTGATAGGCAACGTGCTGACAAAGGGTTCCATCCTCTTGAATATCTCATCTGTTACTCCTTTAACCAGCCTCAGCTCGCTGATGTGGCTGAAGGGCCTGTTGGCAGCGCGGTACGGAGGTTGCTGTAGGGAATAATACTCATCTTCAGCTCCGTTTGGGTATCTTACCAGCAGATCGGCATCCAGCCAGTCGATAATTGCATCGCTCAGTCCGGGGTCTAGATCCAGTGCAACTAGCAGTCGTTTGAAGCGCTGAACCTCGAAGTTGCTGAGTTTGCCATCAGACACCAGGTTGTTGAGGTTGAACCTGGCCTGAAGATCGGTGATCTGCCCTCTTACCGTGCCGTTCTCGACCTCCTCTTCCAACCGGCCCACGGCCCACGATTCCGACAGTGAATCCTGTTTTGAACTAAGCCGGTCCTCGTTCAGGATCCCCACTGCCCAGCTCTCTATAGCCTGGCCGTAGAGATAGGCCTGATCTGCCAGTAGCAGGTTCTCTGTACGGTGGATATCAACCCGCTGTCGACTGGTCATTCCTACGGTCGCTACTGTTGCCAGAGTGACAATCAGCAATACGGTAACCAGTGCTGCCCCCCTGGATTTGAGGTGGGGTCCTTTCATCGGTCGGGTCTTGCTAACCGGCGACATGAAAAATCCTCCTGATTTCACCCCAATCCCTGAGCATCAGCCGGATCTCAAGGCCTTTTGGCAGCGCGCCATCAGATGTCACATCCTCCGGATGCCAATAGTCACGCCAGCGGCTACCGTCATAATAGCGGATCTCGATATCCTCGATTCCAGAAAGCAGTGTTGATTCAACAGGCTCATCAGCCTGGGAGCGGTCCAGCACGCTCCAGGAGCGACGCAGTAATCTGTTGTTTTCGAAGCGATATGCAACCCGCTGCAGGGTACTCTGCTCATTGTTTTCGGGGGTTCCCCTCCCTGCCCTGGTGAACTCAAGCAGGGTGTCTGTCTGGGGTAGATACAGCGAAGGGAGTGTCTCTCCCCGAGGGTCTCTCACCGGGCGGTCGATCATCTGCTCAATGTCCTGTTGAATCCGCCGCAGCCCAATCTCCAGGGCGGCCTGGCGCTCTGCCCTCGATTCAGTGACGGATTTAGCGCGTAACACACCGTCCAAACCGGCATAGGCCATGGCCGCCATGACCGAGAAAAGCGCGATGGCCACCATCAGCTCAAGGAGGGTGAATCCCCGCTCTTCATGCCCTTGTGTCGGAACCCGTCGCATCATTGTCTTATGGATAAACCACCCTGTAACCTCGAAGAGATGCCAGAACTCCCTCTTTTCCAGCTTCGCGAACTTCCATTTTCAGCTCCTGAACATCCCTGTCCGGTGTATTGCGTACAATGATGGACCACTCCCAGTTGCGCTTGGCCATCACTTCGATGCCGTTGAAGCGGGTGATCGGATCCTCCGGTGGCATCATCTGCAGCTCTGACCAAAGGTTCATTGCCACCCAATGCGCGACGGTCTTGGACTCTAAATAGAGGGAATTGTCTGCATGCCTGGACGTCACCTTAATAATCACCGCCATGGAGATACCGAGAATGGCCAGAGCCACCACCACTTCAAGCAGGGTGAAGCCAACCTGCAGGCGGCCACGCTTACAAGGCACCTTCACCCTCCTGCCGGGTAATCTGACCATCGTGGCTGACCACAAGCATGACCGCTGTTCCGGCCTCCTTGCCTATCAGTCTGACAATACATCCGGTCACTTCGCCGGTGGGGTAAAAAACAACTTGAGGGTCAGGTGGGATCAGGCTGCTTAGATGTCGATTCTGCCCCCCGACTATCAGGTCGAGTGTCATGAAAGGCGGGAGTTGATGCTGCCGAAACGGAGAGGGATCTGCCAGGGCTATCCATTGTCCCTCCTCATGTAACAGGTAGCGATAGCCAACCTCGGAGAGTGACAGACCGATTGATTCCCCTCTTACGATGGCCTCCTCGGCAGCGAGCCCAAGGAGAAGTTCCATGCGTTTGATTTCGTTCTCAAACTGCCGGCCTTGACCAGCATCACCGATCGAGAGCATGGTGACACTGCTGATAAGGGCAATCAGGAAAACAACGACAACAAGCTCCAGGAGAGTAAACCCCTTGGAGTGTCGAATGGTTATACGGTCGTATGGCATCCTGCCGCCTGTATGGGGTTCCGGGTGCTATTCCAGGTCCCAGTTTCCGATGTCCCTGGCTATCCCATCGCCACCTGCGGCACCGTCGGAACCGAAGCTGTAGATATCCACCTCACCATGTGCCCCAGGGCTCAGATAATTGTATGGCCTCCCCCAGGGGTCCTTGTATAAACGTTCGATATAACCACCGGCTTTCCAGCTTGCACCCTCGGGTAGATCCGCAGGCATGCTGAGAAGGGCTTCCAGGCCCTGATCGGTTGTCGGGTAGGCGAAATTGTCGAGACGATAGAGTTTGACAGCAGATTCCAGGGCTCTGATGTCCTGCTTGGCCTTCATCACCCTCGCTTCATCCGGTCTGCTCATGATTTTAGGCGCAACCAGAACGGCAAGGATGCTGAGAATAACAACGACGGCCATCACCTCAATCAGCGTGAATGCGCTCGAGGTTCTCCTTTTTATGATTTGATACTTTTCCTTATTCATGAACCTACGTACTTTTCAACGTGGATGATTATTTTATAAATAAACTACCGTACATACACTGATCATTGTGCCATACGACTAACCGGACTTAGTATTTTACTCCCGGTTACCTATATTTCTCTTTTCTTCCCAGAAACACCCTCCCCCTAAACGAGTGATCGGTCGAGGAAAAACTCCATCAGAAACTCTCGAATAATAGGCTCACACTCTCTTCCCCGCAATATGCCCTACTACATACAACCACTAACTTTATAAACTTGATTGATTTTTTTAGATACCCTATTGATTTATTTAGGGATATTTGTTTTCGCATTCAGTGATCCGGATAAACCTCCTTTTACATGATGCTCTGATAGATTGATGCATATGGTTAATAATTACTCTCTCGTAGTTATTTTCAATCTCGTGTAAATGCGATATGGTCCGGTGATGACTTGATACTGAGGGACCGGTATGAAAAGAATAGTCATTGGCTGCGATGGAACATGGAATACACCCGATCAAACCGATCGGGGTCAAAGGCGCCCCACCAACATCACAAAACTGCTGCGCGCGGTATTACCCACTGACGACGGCGGCATCGATCAGGTCGTTTACTACGACAAGGGTCTTGGCACCCACTGGGGCATCTCACGCTGGATCGAGGGGGCAACCGGTTACGGAATATCCGATAACATCATTGAAGCCTACCGTTTTCTCTGCCTGAACTACGCACCAGGTGACGAAATCTACCTGTTAGGCTTCAGTCGCGGCGCTTTTACTGTACGCAGTCTGGTCGGACTGGTAGGAACGGTCGGGCTGTTGCCAAAATCCAATGAGTATTTCACCCCTGAGGCTTACGACCTCTACCGATCCAAGGACAACCCCAGTCAATTTCGCCAACAGTATGAAACCCTGGATGTGAAGATCCGTTTTCTCGGTGTTTTTGATACCGTTGGTGCCTTGGGAATACCCATCGGCATATTGAACTGGCTGACCGCATCTCGTCATCAGTTTCACAGGGTAGGCCTTGGCGACAATGTGGACCACGCCTTTCATGCGCTGGCCCTGGATGAACGTCGCCGGCAGTTCGCCCCCACGCTTTGGAAACCTGATCAAGCCGTCCCAAGCACCAATATGGAGCAGGTCTGGTATGTCGGCGTACATACCAATATCGGCGGTGGATATGCACCCGACGGGCTGGCAAACATCCCGCTGCATTCAATGAAGAACCGCATGATCAAATTGGGACTACAACTGGACACCGAGTTTCTGAGTCACTACAAACCCAATCCGGAAGGGATGCTGCGTAACTCGCGAAAGGGCCTCTATCGTCTGACCCGCACACTGGAGCGCAAGACACTTGCCAGTCCAAATGGCAATGAACGGATCCACACGACGGTTTATGAGCGCATGGATCGCGATTCCACCTACAAGCCACCCAATGTACCCAAAAGGAAGTGAATTGTGGATGACGTGACCGACTACTTCGCCTTTGTGGAGGCCATTGAGGAGATAGGCACACCTCTGGGGGATGTAGAAATCCTGTTCGATGAGCGTGATCAGCAGGGCTTGAAATCTCCCACCCATATAATCTGGCTTGATTGTGTCGAGAAATCCTACTTCCTGAATCTTCCCTGGCGTGACACACCCTGCGATATCAACAATCCGGCACATGCCAAAGAGCGCCGTGAACAGTTGGCAAGCCTGGATAGAATATTTTTTCGAACTGTCCTGTTGTTGATTAACGGTCATTCAGATGATGGCACTGAAGAGACTATGCTCAATGACTTTGGCGAGGCTGATTGGCACCGAATACAGATTCATAAACGCATTGGCCTGCCTATTCTGATCGCTCCGGATTTCGATCTCGAACCGGAGGATACTCATCATTTTCGACTGAAATACCTCAGTGCCTGTAATTCAGGAGAGTTGGAGAGCATTCGCAATGTCTTCAATATCAACTTTCTACCCGATATGGGATCTGGAAATGACGGTAACGATGGAGGCATCACGCCGTTTCAGGCCGGACCGAATGATATGGGTCCGGATCTGAAATCAATCAATGGAAAAGCACCCCCCTCATCCACCCTCTCGTACAGCCAACATACAACGATGGGGTCTGTACTTGGTGGCACCGATGATTTCACAACTTCCTCGCTGAACATGATGAGTTCCGGAATGTCCAGCGAAAGCGATATCGGTGATATGATCACTGAGGATGCAGATACCTCAAAGTTGACATTGTTTGACCCCAATGAAGTTACCTGCCTAAACGGTGTTCGTGTTTTCGATGTCGGCCAAGGAGACTGTATCGGCCTGTTGGACCAGAACGATGACGTGTTTTGTTATATCGACTATGGAGGCTGCAACGATCACCCAGACAACGCCAGCAGCGTCCCAAATGCCACAGCAAAACGTTTACCCGTGCAACGCAATGGACAATATGTTGCGATCATCCTGACTCACTGGGACAAAGATCACTTTTGGTCGGCAAATAAGAAAAATCCAGATGCACAGGACTGTGAATGGTTAGTTCCAAGACAAAACGCCTCACCCCAGGCAGTGCTATTTGCCGGTAAACTGTGGAATGCTAAGTGCTGGCCTGAATCAATACTCGATACGTTAGTCCGTTACACGGTGGGCCATGATCATACGATTGAAATTCGTAAATGCGGTCGCCATCGCCCACACGTTACCAAAGAGGATCGCAACCACACTGGGCTGGCTATCACCCTGTCTGTTGATGATGGAACCGAGCGTGCGATGATTCTGCCAGGTGACTGCGCCTATGATCGTATCCCCCATTTTCCAACCGCTCCGCTAAAGGCCATCGTGGCATTTCACCATGGCGCTAACAGACACTGGAATAGCAGAACCAAAAAAGCTATAACCCTCATGACCAGTGACAACGAAATGACATACTCATTTGGGAAAAATTCATACAAACACCCGGATCGTTCAAATTACCAACCGGATTGGGACAAAAATGCCACGACCACTGAAGAGGTAAGACTTGCAGGTGGAGAATCCCATGACATGAAGTGGTAGGTCGCTAAATACGATTATTTTTCGCCTCTGATGTATTTGAAACTAGCACCGCACATAAAATCCCGGCGTAAGCTTCCCCGTCAGTTTGCAGTTCAATGCTAGAGTTTTTCCGGTCTTGGTTGGCGTAAACGGTGGGCGGTAGACCACCAAGAGAATCATGGGGAAGCTGCTCGTTATATTGCATGCGCCACTCCTCTGTCAGCTGGCGTACCTGGGCCAGACTGCGGAAGAGATACAGATCCAGCACCTCGTTTCTCAGGCTCCGGTTGAATCGCTCAATAAATGAATTTTTGTTGGGCTTACCCGGTTCGATGTAGTCGATAATAATACCATTGGCCTGACACCATTCGACATAGACGCCTCACTAGTTTTAGATATATCTCCTTGCTTCGCGGAAGAACCACCAGATAAAACTCTTTAGGCAACGGTTCTTCATCAGTGCTTTACTCATGATTGAATGGAAATAAAATTTTCTTAAAGCACATTTTTTCGCTTATTATGGTTGATTCAGTAGATAGATCATGAACTAGTCCAAATAACCTTATGTAGGTTAGCCAAGTCCGACAACTGGTGGTTTACGGACCTCAAACAGGTTTAGGGACGCCAGCACGGAAGACCCGTCACACGACCACCCACTTCCGTGAAATGGAGGGCCTAAATCATCTTCGTTCTGGAGAGGTAACTAACGATAATGACTCCCATTACTATCAGCGTTTTCCGCTGACATTTCCCTTTTGTTTTGTTCCATTCCCTCACGCCTTTGCCTGTGCAAAGGCTATCTGCAAATAATAGCCAATTCTACAATTTTTGCCATTTCCGGACCAAATTTTGTATGACAAATCACAGAGTTAGAAGGATTTTTTAACAACCACAATATTTTAGGGTTATCTTTCTGGCACCTTCCCTCTTTACCAGTCTATACATACCCCGGCTCAAAACATGAGCCTCTCAATAACGAACTTAATTCTGCTGCATTTCCCGCCATTCTTCAACTTGATGCCCCTTACTGTTCACCTCACCTATAACCATCTGGCCTGCAGGCCCATCTCACTCATACAACCTATTTTGGAAACCCCTCTGATGTAGAAAATGGATGACGGTCAAACTACAGGAGATATACACATGCCAGACCGTCAAAACCCGTCTCTATCCACTGTCTCATGGGCATCCATGAGCACACCTGGCTTCAGGTCACTCCCTTCCCTTCACCTGGGAGAAGAGTGACATGATCCAGACCGATCTTTTCGGTAAAACCGTCGAAGATGAGATCCCTGCCTCTAAGCCACAAAGGTCCTTGGAACAGCGAGTGACTCAGCTGATTGATGAGGGGATTGCAGATAATACTCGTGAAGCCTTTCAGCGTGACCGGGAATACTTCGAGCGTTGGGCAGAGCTTCGCTTTCGCCGTACCCTCACCTACCCCGTGTCTGTGGAGACAGTCCTGCAGTTTGTGGTCGATCACTCGGATCAGATGCCCAGCGAGATAGAGGCACAACTTATCAGGGAAGGTTATCGGCGAAAGTCAGGTCCCTGGGCACTTTCGACGCTTCGGCGGTGCCTGGCCTCCATAGCCACATTGCACCAGCGCTTGAATTTGGAGGACCCCACCAAGGACAATCGGATCAAGCTCCTGTTGCGCCGCATGAGCCGCAGCCGAGGCCGGAAGCGCCCAAGAAAGCTCGCGATTACGGCTGAGATCCTTCGTGCGCTCATTGACACCTGCAAACCGGACTCGCTCACCGACTGCCGCGATCGAGCACTACTGTTGGTAGGGTTCAGCAGTGGAGGCAGGCGGCGTTCCGAACTCGCTGCCATGGAAATCAGGGACCTGAGCCAGGGTGCTGAAGGTTACGAGCTGCGCCTGCGCTACAGCAAAACAGACCAGAATGGCCAGGGCATGACCGTGGCTATTCTGAATGAGGCAGCCTATGCCCTCGAAGCGTGGCTTGACCGGTCAGGTCTTAAAAATGGAAAACTGTTCCGCAGCATTGACCGCTGGGATAACCTGGGTAAGGCACTGACTGGCCGCTCGGTTCATCGTATTGTCACACGGCGCCTGAGGCTGGCGGGATACGATCCAGGACGCTTCTGCGCTCACTCCCTGCGTTCCGGCTTTCTGAGTGAATCAGGACGCCAGAAAGTCGCACTGGGTGATTCAATGGCCCTAAGTGGGCATAAAACAGTGGCGACAGCACTGCACTACTATCGATCAGGAGAAGTTCATCAAAACCCTGCGGCCTGTCTATTGGGACCATGACAGCTATGGATTTATACTGCAATTGTTCATAATCTGGATTAATTGAAGCCATACATCTCGTTTATAAAAAACTCACTGCTTGTTTATAAGAACAAGTATCCGTATCCCCAGGCCTCTTAAGGCCATCCTCCCTATTTATAAGTAAAACCAGAGCGGTTTATCTATATTTACAGGAGGGGAACGTGATGTTTGAGACACTAAAAGAAGGTATTCAGGAATTACGTGCAATCCATATTGGCAAACGAGCCAATAAGGCGATGCAAAGGGATGATTATCGCAAGGGTGTCGCTTTATTTCGCAAGGCACTCAATATCATGGAGGATACATTCGGAGAGATTCCCCAGACAGTTGTCTACGTATGGAATCTCGCTGAAGCATTGGAATATTGTGGTCATTATGAAGAGGCTGAGCACTACTTTCGAAGAGCACTAAGCTTTGTTGAAGACCATCCCGGCCAGGCTTTCATAAGTAAAGTTGAGGTGCTCAATAAACTGCATTTCGTGCTTGATCAACAGGAAAAAACCCTTGAGGCTGAGCAGTTAAAGGGACTTGGATCTGATGTTGATCAATCTGAATACGAAAGATTGACTACTTATTACTACCTGCATGGCACACCTGATAAAGCCGCTTCACTCCTAAAATACTTTTTCAATCTCAGTAACGAATTCGCAGAAATATACAAACAAGGCAGAGACAATCCTTCTACCTTTTTCTTCTCCCGAATAGCCTATGGTCATCCGTCGATTTACAGAGAATATGAGTCTCTGTTCAGGATATCCAGCCACAAGGAAAGGGTATTCATTTTATATGTACTTGAATTGGGGGACGATGACGGGATAACAACATTCCTCAAATCAATAGTGGATGATCATGAGTATATTTCCGAGAAATTCCTTATCAAGAGCATCCTGGACAAAGGCGGAAATAAAAAGCTCGATCCCCTCTCAGTTGTACCTCACACAGGTCATGACCTTGATTTGCTATGGGTTGAGTATATCGTTACGGGCAATACAGAAGCCGTTAGCCGAATCATTCAAGTACTGGATCGACCGGATATCATAAGAAAGAAACTTGAAGAATGGCTGAAGAAGCCTCTCATATTAGGGTTCATAGCCAATCGCTACCGAAGGTCCGTTATTCTGGAAAAAGTAAACGAACCCATCAAGGTGATAAGAGCCATAACAGATAAGCCCTGGACGACAAACGGTATACAGTGCGATCTGGATAAATCAAAAGTCATCACGTTTGAAGACCTGGATTGTCTATGCGCATTATCTCAGGTTGAAGCAAGGGAACAAGCAGATTTTCAGCACATCTTGGACGCCTTTCCATTCTACCTCGACAAAGATGAAATCGGGTTGATTGTTACCAAAGCTGCCGCAAAGTGGTCTCTATGCAGTAACGCAAAAATCCATCAGCCTGTACTTGATACCTGTATCAGTGAACTTACAAAATACAAGGGAAGATCGAAGTTAAGCCTGCTGCATGTAGTTATCGAGGCTGAAGAAAAAAGCTACAAGTGGCTTCAGGCACTGCCACATATACAAGAATTCCTTGAGGTGGAACCCTCCAATCTGGAGATGAGAGGCTACCTTGAAATTGCATTGCGTGAAGAGAAGTACAGTCTTTTGGAAAACAGCACGTTTTCAGAAAAGATTGAAAAACTGGACAAGGATGAGTCAGCCGTTTCAGACCCTGAAGTAGTCAATGGTGTAATTGAGACCATCGCGAATAGCAGAAGCTATCGATCGGTTATGACACTCAAAGATTTTTACTTCAGTGATCCCAGCATAAAGGATAATGAGGTCATGAAATGGAAATTCGAGTTCTGTCAGCCTCATTTATTCCGTGCAGTGCAGGATTGTTATATCGCGAACTGGCCAGAGGGCTTTCTGGATGAATGGATCACCATGGGGAATTTTGAGTTCTCACAACTTGGCCCCTGGTCTGCGCAAGAGACAGAAAGACATCGGGAAGAGGTTGAGTCAATTTTCCCAGTTGAAATTCTCAGTGACGTGCTTTCTGATGACGCTATCGAAAAGAAAATTTACAAATCCAGTCTTGAGGAAGCATTTATCATTGAATGCAGGCTATCGTTCAATGACCTGTATGGGCAATGGGAAATGCGACACTTTATATTTGAACTTATTAACGCCATGACCCATCTCATAGCCTACATTAATGAAGACCAAATACAGTTTATCTACCAACCGATATACACTGAGAACGATCCAAAGGTAAGTATATTTCGATATGCAAACAGTAGAATCATGCGAGAGAATTTTTCCTGCACATTAAACCTGCTTGTTGAGAAAAAGACCATGCTGGTACAAAAGTCTGAACTACACCTTATGGGGAAAGCGGATACGGGACAGCATATCGAGTTGCTCCTTGAACAAATTTTTGGCGATTACAATACAGAGATTACCATTTCAGAGCCGGATCAAACGGTGAATTGACGCTTCTAAAATAGTTCCCGGTGACAATGTCAGCCATAAATAGCCTGCCTGTTTTTCTCGAGAAACTGCCCTGCCATCCAAAAGATTCGAAGACTAACATCCCTAAACCACACCTTGTGGGACGCGAGAAAACGCCATCGACAACCTCTCAACCAATGATCACTGTCTGAATCCGTCTGCCCTTCACCCCGCACCTTCTACGGGGGGTTCGTGCACGAGAGACGCCGGGCTTTTCGCCCACGAAATGCCTCGCATCGCCTGTCGCTGCTGATCGGTCCAGTCCTCGAGCCTGTACGGGGCCTTCGCAGCCCCCGGATCGCTACGAAGCACATTGTAGAGACTGCGTGTGCCATACCCCAGCAGGGCTGCAAGCTCCTCGAAGGAGCACCGGATATCCCTTGCCTGCAGGTTCTGGAAGAGCAGCCAGTCGAGCAGGTGAATGTAGTGCAGCGTGGTGACTGCCGGGGTTGAGTGGCCGACAAGTGCGGCCGTCTGGTGCAGGATGGCCCGCTTTGTGTGTTCATGCGACAGCAAGGTATCAAACTGTTCCGCTGACATATCGTAGGCGACAAGGCCCTCGATACGTGGGTCGAGGATGGCGGGCACGCGCGTTGCCTCCTGAATAACGCTCAGCATCGTCGACAGGGTATGACGGCAAATATGGTAGACAAGCGAGGGATCACCGGTGACCTCACGGACGACCCGGTATATGGGTTCAAAGACGCTGTTGAAGCGCGGCAAGACATTGTCTCTGCCCCGATTGGCAAACAGCAGGACCTCACCGGTGTGGCTCTCGTTCAGGCGCTGTTGGCAATAGGCCGTCAGTTCTCTTCGCTCATCACCAACGAGCAGGTCCGTGACAGGCAGCCAGCGGCGTGAGCTGCGGCTCTTAAGGCTTCCGTACTTGTTCTTCCGAACCCTGATGCGAACCTCTACCCTGCCAGCGATATCACGAATTTTCAGTTTCAGTGCCTCGCGCCGGCGAAGCCCGCAGCGATAACCCAGTACCACCAGCAGGAATCTGCGTCGACCTTCAAAGTTACCTGAATTTCGCCAAGGCCAGAGCCTGTCTATGATCTCTCGGTACTCGCCAGGGGTGATGATATTGGCCCGCACGGCATGGCGTTCAGGCACAAAGCCATCGAGTGTTTCGAACCTGATCGCCTCCAGGCCATAATCGTCGACAAGTTGATCATGAAACCCCTGCAGGTTTTTGCCTGTCTGTATTTGCACGGATTCGGTTTGGTGATAATCGAGGACATTCTCGTACAGGGCAATGTGCGCACCTGTACCCATCGCCGCCGGGTCGCGCGAGCCGGCATGGATCACCAGGGGCCAGGCGAGCCGGGAGAATATACTGGCGACGGCCTGACCACTGTGCTGCCCCATGCCTTTGGCCTCGTTGCCCAGCAAGGCCACACACCAGCGGGTGAGTATCTGCACCACAGGCGTCACACCCGGTTGCCCTGCCTCCACCCGTAAGAGCACCTGATCTGACTCCTCGCGCAGCAAAAGCGCTCTCACCTCCTCGATACAGGCTGATTCTGATGTTGAGATACCGGCCGGGCCAGACGTGAGAGACGCGTCATCTTCAAACATCGGCCATTCGGGTTCAGGAATTCCCTGGTCTGCTTCGTTCAGATTACCCGGTCGTCCTGTCATCAACCGGGCGTTGGCTACTGGCGACAGTGAATAGGAGACATCCCGCCCCGTGGCATAGTCAAACAAGTAACGGGGGAGCCAGCGACGCAGACCCGCAGCGCCCAGGGCGACCAGGCCAGCGAGTGACCCCGGTATCTGTTTGGCAGGCACACCAAAGCGTTTCAGAAAATTGCGCAACATACGGTAGAGCATTTTTTCGCTACCGTACTTCCCTCCTCCCCAGGAGGCGTGATGGATACTGAAATCAGGGTCCTTCCTGCGATCGTACACCAGGCGCCTGATCAACTGGCCCGTTACGGGGTCGAGCCACACCCGCCGGATGCTGCCTGCTACAGCCTGTTTTTCATCCACGGGGAGATCGACCCAGAACAAACCACGGTGGTACCAGACGTCCGAGAGTCTCAGATTGGCAAACGTAAGCATCATCCCTTTATTGATTAGCCCCGAGAACAGCACCACAGACAAGATCAACTGGGCGAACCGCTCTTCAGGAGACAGTGTATCGATGGCCACAATCGACTCGCGCAGAGCCTTTTCCAGCAAACGAGCCTGGGAAGACCACCGAAACGTCATCGGATTTTCGGGTGATCGCTCCTGGGAAAGCGTCAGGATGACGGGGACGGCCGACCCGCCCCACCCATGTTCCATCGTCGCAACCTTTACAATGCGCTCAAGGAACTCCAGGGAATAACCTGCCGCTCCAAAATCCATTCCGTCGTTGAAATGGGCGAATATGCGCTCAATGACCTGTTTGGTAAGTTCGCCTCCCGGGGTACCCTCATGCAACGCAGGTACTTCCTGTGCGATGATCTCAATAACCCGCTGGCGTAACTGGGCCTGCTCCTTCACCTTTTGGCGCAGAACACTGGACCGTCTCTCTCTTCGATGTCCGTCCGCCTGTTTTGCTTCAATCGCCATGAGTTCATCAAGCTGCTGCTGATCGTCATTCGCCAGGGCATCGTTGAGCTGTCTGATCCAAAAAGCTGTATTTTTCAATGGCATATAAACCTCACAGAATACTCTTCACAAAACGCCAGCCGTCCTCTGCCATGATCTGTTCAACCACGGGTCGCACAACATCGAGAACATCACGCTGGATTGACAGGGTGGAGTAGCGCCCATCCGGTCGTTGTCCGGCAAGCCAGTGCCCCATGACGGCATCCACGGCCTCACCCGGCACCTCATGGAAACGAAGCATTGAGCGCAAGTAGGGACGATGGGCATTGTTTCTCAGGGCAAACACATCGGAAATCAGTTGCATGACATCCTTGGGCTTGATGACACGGGGCCTGAACTGACTGTCGATCATGAACAGGAATCCCGGGTGTTTTTGGCGGTGATACTGAATGGCTGAGCGGCGCTTCGAGAGAAGCTGCTGATTGACAGGGTCCTGGAGCTGTCGCGATGCGACAGGATTCCGGCGTATCAGACGCTGCCACAAGCGCTCGCAATGGCGATCGTATTCGTGGAGCATCGCAATACTGAGATCGGTCAAGGGCACCACGCGCGAGTTGTAGTAAGCCGCGAAATCCTTCTCGCTCAACAGCACTACCCTGGCTTCGAAATCGAATTCCGCCTGGTAGAAATAGCGGTTTGTGGTCGGACGGTGACCGGTCGCAAAGTCGAGCATCAGCACCAGGTAGGCCGTGTAGAGGTTGTGATAGTCCACCAGATGATCCAGAAGCGAATCGCCGAGAATCGTCAGCCGATTAAGCAAAAAGCGCACAAGCTGTCTGATCGTCTCCCGGCGCGGGGTAAATGCCACACCGCACCAGTCTGCTGAGGGGATCCCGGCTGGAAGCGAAAATCTCTTGGAAAGAACGCCTTGGGAACAGCTCTCATCATCGACCCGCATCAGAAAATCATTGACTGTTTGAGTGTGTAAATCAGAAAGCATCATAGCCGGGCGTGTCGTGTAATAGAGTTGAGAGGCACGACGCGCATCGTCCCGGCCTGTCACTAACAGGGCATCGGCGATATCGCCACTTTGCCAGCACAATCGTTCGAATATCACCCGTCCGATCCTATCGGGCGTTACATCACTGTTACCTAACTTACGCAAACTGCGCAGATGTCCACGAATGATTACGTCCAGAGTGGAGGCTTGCTCGCTGAACAGGTAGCCTCTTTTCTTCCCTTTTACCTTCAGGCTGGTCAGGCTTTGAAAAGCGCGTTTCAGGTAGTCACTGCACCCCAGGCACATGAAGGGGGTTACTGGTAAAGCCTGCGCACAGGCCCTCTCACCGGGTTTTGCTTGCAGTTCTTTTTGTAAGGGACGTGTCAGGATCTGCCCGGTCTGTTGGCAATAGGCCAGGCCACACCCTTTGGGGAGGCCTTCAGGCATTGTTGTGTAATTGCGCATTAACACAACCATCTCAAGGACGCTCGAATAGAACAGGACAATCAGCAGCGCAAGATACGCTTCAGCATATTGTCGGTCACCTTCTCGGAGCGCACGCTCAAAGGCATCCACTGTCGCGACAATAATGATGGCGATCTCGTCAATCGCAAGCGCGTCAGAGGCGGTCGGCAACAGGTTATTCTTTCGAATGATGGCATTGCGCAGCCCAGCAGCATGCAGGGCTCTCAGCTTCGAGTCGAAGCGCCGGTTGTTCAGTCCAATCGGCTCGAGCAGGTAAGCCTCGACCGGCGTTACCAAGTCATTTTCTTGCCGATCATAGTGGGGTGAGCCCGAATCGGTTCTATCGGTGAGCACGAGTCGACGAGCCCTGTTAAACGGAATCCCGGGTTCATGGAGTTCCATGCCAGCCCCCATGGAAAAAGACAACTTGCTTGGTGGCACACCGGCAACTACACCACCTCCCTTGCCACCACCTGATGAGCCACCTTTCCGTTCAGGAAACTCCTCTTGTCCCGTGGCGTAGTAATAGGCCCAGGTCACATCGAAAAGCATATCAAGGCCTGCAATCTTCGAGGTTGGATGACGCACAATGCGGATGTCGTTGTCATCACCTCCACTATCCGTTTCTATATCGCTCATTTTTGCGCCCCATTGAATTTTTTGGCCAACACTTCCAGCGTCTGCCAATAAGCTTTTCGATCCAGGGGTACAGCAGGCATTTTTGACAACACTGAAGCGCATGTACTGGTGCCGAGCATGCGAACCCGATGGTTTATAGAGGCCAAGAACGAGGGCGATGTCTGCGCCTTGAGATCACGCCAGAGCAGAAAAAGATGGGTAATCAGTTGTGTATATCGTGCCTCGTTATTGAAATCACTGTCGCTTTCATCCTCCACACTCGGATCCCTGCTTGAAATCCCGCAGCGCAGCATCCCGTAAAGCGGGTGTTGGACATTGTGCCTGCGGTTACTCATCTCGTTCTTTCTGCGAACACGGACACCTAGACTTTCAAGAAATGGGACACTTGCAAGCAAGTGCTCAGCCTCCTCACGCCAACTATCGGCAACATGCATATCTTGCTCATCACCGATTTCCTCGATCACATCGATCATCTGGAGGATGCGCCAACAGACATGTTCACACCAGTAAAGGTCACCCGGGAGATCGAATGTCTGTGCGAACTCTTCCACTGCATGACGGACTTGCTCGACCCCATCTTCCGTGCAGTCTTTCAGCCTGTACTGTTTATAGCATTCAAGATGAGTCATGAGATCAACCCTCTCCGAACCTGTTTCTGGATTTCGGGAAGACCGATACTGACGCGTTCATTTTCCACTTCAGGCGTCTCATCCTGGATAGCACGCACCGTCTTCTCATCGCGACTGACAATTTCTGCAAAGCTTTTGGAGTCAGTACAGCCGGGAAATATCCAGGCCAGATCACCCTCCGGCATCGTGCTCACCAGTGATCGCAATTGCTGACCCACCGGGTCCAGCCCGTGGCCCAGGGCTCGTCCTATCTCTGTCCGATAAAACTCCCTGATCTGATTTTCAGAAGCACGGGAAATCAGCTGCATCGGTATTGCCGTATCCCATCCGAGTACCTGCGCGGCAATCTCCACTGTGTGACAGTTACCAATACAGGCAAAGCGGTCTTTCCCCTGTTTAACGACCAATGGCGGGGCGACAAGGCAGAGGTAACTGGAAAACTCGGGCGAGTAAGAGCGGATATTCCCGACCAGATAGGTAAGCCCTGTATGAATTGCAGCCAGATCATCAATGGCGCAATGAGATGGATTGAGCTGATTTGGGCACAACATCAGCGTGGACATCCTGTTCAGGATTGTATTGAAATGCATTGCCTTTCCTCACATGTGTGTACATGATTGACAGGGCCTTTGACCAACATACGATCGTGGCCAGCCATTACGGCAATCGAGGGCGGAGTGTGCGGGCACTGCAATAGCCTGTCATCGACAGGGCAACACCAGGTGGCGTAGCATTGTTCAACAGTGCGTGTATTTGAAACACCTGACCGAGCAGATGTTATCTGTCATGGACAGCCCGCCAGGGGTTGTTTGGAGTAGCCACTGCGGATGCAGCGTCAAAGGGGAAGGCCCCGCCGGCAGTTTCGGCCGCCGGCCGCCGGGCAGTTCGCGCCACGGGGGCCACGCACCTGCACCTGGTCAGAGGACATAATCGCCTCTTTAAAATCCTCCGGAAGCGCGACGGGCGCCCACCGGGAGTTCTCATTCACCCACGGTGATGTCACCGGGGAGTTAATGCACGGCCTCAATGTTGCCGTTGAGATTACTTTAGGAGATACCTCGGGACCAGCGCAAGGACAATTATAAGAGATTAGCACTTTGGTCACACTTAGTGCATGCGTTCTCCAATACCCATCAGAGCTCACAAACCAGGGCGACCGTCACAGAATCGTGCGGAATAATTCCGGCCGACGATTGCATTTCATGATCGTGTTTCCGGCACGCCAAGCAGATTTCGCTGATCCACAGGATGGTAAAAAAAGTTTGGCAGAGACAGGTTTTTTGACGGAACTTTGGGTATATGCAGTACCGGTAAACTATCCAGAGGCGGGTGATTTGTCAGGCCCAGGTCACATCGAAAAGCACATCAAGGCCTGCAATCTTCGAGGTTGGATGACGTGCAATGCGGATGTCGTTGTCATCACCTCCCCTATTCGTTTCTATATCGCTCATTTTTTCGCCCCATTGAGTTTTTTGGCCAACACTGCCAGCGTCTGCCAATAAGCTTTTCTATCCAGGGGTACAGCAGGCATTTTTGACAACACTGAAGCGCATGTACTGGTGCCGAGTATGCGAACCCGATGGTTTATAGAGGCCAAGAACGAGGGCGATGTCTGCGCCTTGAGATCACGCCAGAGCAGAAAAAGATGGGTAATCAGTTGTGTATATCGTGCCTCGTTATTGAAATTACTTTCGCTTTCATCCTCCGCACGCCGGTCCCTACTTGAAAGTCCGCAGCGCAGCATCCCGTAAAGCGGGTGTTGGACATTGTGCCTGCGGGTACTCGTCTCGTTCTTTCTGCGAATACGGACGCCTTTACTTTCAAGAAATGGGACACTTGCAAGCAAGTGCTCAGCCTCCTCACGCCAGCTATAGGCAACATGCATGTCTTGCTCATCACCGATTTCCTCGATCAAATCGATCATCTGGAGGATGCGCCAGCAGACATGTTCACACCAATAGAGATCTTCCGGAAGATCGAAGGCTTGTGCGAACTCTTCCACGGACTGACGGACTTGCTCGACCTGATTTTCAGTGCAGTCTTTCAACCTGTACTGTTTATAGCGTTCAAGATGAGTCATGAGATCAACCCCCTACGAACCTGTTTCTGGATTTCGGGAAGACCGATGCTAACGCGTTCATTTTCTACTTCAGGCGTCTCATCCTGGATAGCACGCAAAGTCTTCTCATCGCGACTTACAATTTCTGCAAAGCTTTTGGAGTCCGTAAAGCCGGGGAATATCCAGGCCAGATCACTCTCCGGAATCGTGGTCACCAGTGATCTCAGTTGTTGACCCACTGGGTCCAGCCCGTGCCCCACAGCACGTCCTATCTCTGTTCGATAAAACTCCCTGATCTGATTATCGGAAGCACGGGAGATGAGCTTCATAGGTATTGCTGTATCCCATCCGAGTACCTGCGCGGCGATCTCCACTGTGTGACAGTTACCAATGCAGGCAAAGCGCTCTTTCCCCTGTTTAACGACCAATGGCGGGGCAATAAGGCAGAGGTAGTTGGAAAACTCGGATGAGTAGGACCGGGCATTCCTGACCAGATAGGTGAGCCCTGTGTGAATCACAGCCAGATCATCAATTACACTGTGAGATGTAATGAGCTGATTTGGACGCAACATCAGCGTCGACATCCTATTGAGGATCGTATTGAAATGCATTGCCTTTCCTCACATGTGTACATGATTGATAGGGCCTTTGACCAACAGACGGTCGTGGCCAGCCATTACGGCAATCGAGGGCTGTGTGTGCGGGCACTGCAATAGCCTGTCATCGACAGGGCAACACCAACTGGCGAAGCATTGTTCAACAGTGCGTGTATTTGAAACACCTGACCGAGCAGATGTTATCTGACATAGACAACCCGCCGGGGTTGTTTGGAGTAGCCACTGCAGATGCAGCGTCAAAGGGGAAGGCCCCGCCGGCAGTTTCGGCAGCCGGCCGCCGGGCAGTTCGCGCCACGGGGGCCACGCACCTGCACCTGTTCAGAGGACATAATAGCCTCTTAAATCCTCGGGGAACGCGACGGACGCCCACCGGAAGTTATTCATTCACCCACAGTGATATCACCGGGGAATCAAAACACGGCCTCATATCTGCCGTGAAATAACTGTAGGATGCACCCCTGTAACCGTGCAAGGACATATTTCAACTTTCGACCAAATTTAGAACTTCGCTCACGGTTTCGGGTGTACCCAGCCACGTAGTGCACAGGTTTTTCGGTAGCAAGGCGCGCATCATCTTCCCTGTGCTACACACAGGGTAGCCATGTGCCTTCGCCGACATCCATCAGGGCGTCACAAATCATGACTCATCTCACGAAAAGCCCCGGAATATTTCCGGTGCAGGATTGCATTTCAAGATCGGATCCCCGGGTTACCACATCAGCATTCCCAACTCGCGGGACGGTTCAAAAAGTCAGGCCGGGACAGGGATTTTGAAGCGATCCGGGGGCAAGCCGGGTACCGCTACAAACCCCGGGGGTGGATGGTTTGTCAGGAAAAAACTGGGAAGAATAACGAAATAGAAGACGTCGAGTTCATTGAGGGCAATAGAGACTTGAAGTGCCACAAATTCTAGGTTATGTTCCCTGCCACTGGGGTGTTCCGGCACCCTGATTGCCCTCCACGGCAAAGTGCTTACGAGCGCACCGGTTACTCACCATTGAACCCCCTGTTTTGTTGCTGGGGGATGACGAGGGCGACATCCAGGTCCAGCCTAGAGACAGGAGGTGTCACGATGACATTCACTCAAACCGCTCTCAAAAAGCTCAAAAAGAAGGCGAAAACACTAGCTAGGTCTTCTGGGATTTCGCATGCCCAAGCCCTGGAAGCAGAGGCGAGAGCACTGGGTTTCCGTACCTACCGAGCCCTGCTTGACGACATCAACTCAGTAAAGTCACTGTTCCCGATGCTTGAGCGCTATCGGTCCATCATCTCTACCGGCGATATCTCGGCCCCTTACACCGACCTGACGATTGCGGAAGATGGGCCATTTCGGGTGTTTTATGCACCATTCGACTACGTGAACCCTGATGCTCGCGTGGTGCTGATCGGGATTACGCCGGGTCAGTATCAAGCAGATCAGGCCCTCTCTGCCCTGCGTACCGGGCTCGAAAATGGCTTGGCAGATGTTGACGCATTACGTCACGCAAAATCCACCGCCAGTTTTTCCGGGCCAATGCGTAACAATCTGTGCGCTATGCTCGATCACATCGGACTGCCCGCGTGGTTGAGTATAGAAGATTCGAGGAGTCTGTTCGCCCAACATGCCAACCTTGTACACACTACATCAGTACTGCGCTACCCCGTTCTGCGGGATGAAGCAAACTACAGCGGCACGCCTGACCCATTGAAAAAACCATTTCTGAAGCAATTCATCGACGAATACTTCGTTACCGACCTGCAGAAACTCTCGTCCGCGCTGTTCATTCCCCTTGGGAAGGTCCCAACTAACGTCATGAACCACTTGGTTGAGCAGGGCGCTGTACCACCTGATCGTGTTCTCTTTTGTATTCCCCACCCTTCCGGTGCCAACAATGGGCGTATTCAGGCATTCCTCAGAAATCCTGAGACACAGAACCTGATATCGCAAAGTAACCAGTCTGTAAAAACTGATACCACTGACAATAAACAGCAAAAAGAGAATCAGGCATCCATGATCAGAAACTGGACATATCTATGGAAAAACGACATGTGGGAGCGGAAGACGCAGGATATCCAGTTCGGAAACCGCGCCTTACGCTACGCGGCTGGTGACCAATTCCACAAGCGTGGCGTGAAATCAGGTGATAATGTCTTCATTGTTACCGTGAAGAAAGGTGTTGCATATCTCGGCGGTGTAATTCAGGTGAAGTCGATTACTGACCGTGAAGCGGCTGCTAACACGCTAGGTGTATCTTCTGCCGAGTTATGGGGCGCATCAGAGTTCATTCTGCCAGATTCTGGTAACGAAGATATCTTCCGACCAAATTTGGCACTGCCAGACAGCCTGATCGAGAATCTACAATTGATGCATGGCAAGGAGGGCATGCGCCCCCCTAAACGGGATGCACAGGGCCGGATTGATCGCCAGACGCTACGTGGTATTCGTGAACTTGCTCCTGGAGAAGAGATCAAACTCCAGGGCTTACTCAAATAACTTCCCCTCGCCAGCGGTTTTTCATGCCGTCTTATGATATGGAAAACTGCTGGCTGTCATATCCGTTGATCTGCCAGTCCTTCTCAAATTCAGCGTTTACCAGGACGACTGAATACCAAAAAGGCTCCAACCATTCATCACCATAGCCTTGTGGCCACGGATCTGGTCAGCACCCAAATAAAGATAATGTAGTTCCTGGAAGTAGAGACGAACTGTGCTTCCTTTAATTCCAAATCAAATGGAAATAGCCATGCCTTAGAGCAATGTTCAAAAAACTGTGTGTAACCATTTTGGAAAATCGAGTTGTGTGAAATATTCGATATCTAATCGCAGGCAGTATGCAAATTAGTGATGGTAGTCACGAAAATGGTGAGTAATCGAATTATTGCTTTTGTACTCGAAATAGGATTTCGCTATCCACAGAGATACAAGACATATTCGATGCCTATACACGGGAATAGGAAGGAACACTAAGATGCTTATTTCATTATCAAAATGGGGGGAGCGTAACTTCGACCCACCGCCGAGTAAACATATACTACGCAACTGGATTCGCCATGGCCTCATCCGACCCATCCCCGTGAAAGTTGGTAACGTATGGTACTGTCAGGAGAATGCTCAATATATAAGCAGGGAACAAAAGGAAGTTCTGCATGATGATCCTGTAGTAATGGAGATCTGGAACAATGGGTAGACCAAGACGTTCAGGAAGGCGAGACTGGCCACCGAGACTGCGTCAGAAAAACCAGAATAATAAACACTATTACTATTGGGTTGATCCACGAACTGGCAAAGACAAACCATTGAGATGCACCAACGACCTGCAGATGGCCAAGCGAAGGGCTGTTGCACTCAACGCACTGTTAGCAGAACAAGAAATGGACCTCTTGTTAGAAAGCCTGACAAAACCAGTCCAATCAGATTCCAACGAATTGATCACCTTTGAAACCTGGACAGAAGAGTGGCTTAAATTAGTTAGAAGGCGGGATATCACTGCAGAAACAATCAAAAGCCGCGAACGCTTTGTCTCAATCATGAATGAAAGGTTCGGAGGCATTGTACTTTCTGAATTCCCCATTCGATTACTCGCTGAACTCGTGGATGAGTACATTGAAGCAGGTAAAACTCGGACAGCCCAGGTAATCAAGTCAATCGCGAATGACATTTTTAAGACGGCAATGCAGAAAGGGCTCTTTCCTGATACCCGTAACAACCCTGCTTCTGTAATTTCAAACATCAGTCACAAAGTCCAGCGTTCCCGTTTGACTCTTGAGGAGTGGACAATCATCCATGAACACACCAAACAGCCCTGGGCCAGAAACGCACAGCTGCTTGCAGTGGTGACAGGTCAACGCTTGGAAGATGTGGCACGGATGAAATTTAGAGACGTGAAAGATGGTTTTTTACATGTCAAACAGCATAAAACAGGCAACAAACTAAAAATTCCGCTCGATTTGCGCCTTGAAGCTCTGAACATGAGCGTGGGAGATGTCATCAGGCAATGCCGAGACAAAGCAGTCAGTCATTTTCTTGTGCATCACCATTGCCACAAGGCACAAGCCAAACCGGGTAATAGGGTTTACCCCAGAAGCCTGACACGGACCTTCCGTGAGGCACGGAATAAATCAGGTCTGAAGTGGGAAAAACAACCACCCTCTTTCCATGAGCAGCGCTCCCTTTCTGCCCGCCTTTACCAGCAACAAGGGATCGACGCCCAGATATTACTGGGTCATCGAGATCCCCGCATGACTGCAGTTTATCGCGACGTTAGGGGTGATGACTGGGTCGAAGTAAAGCTGTGATTAAGTAACAATTCGGGAAGAATTATGACACAACTTTATTTCTTGCCTATTTTTCAATAAGTTATGCTAATGCACAGTACAGACCATGCAAGGATCGAACGACCGGACAATGTGCTGGACTGCTACCGGGTTGGCATCATCATCCTGAACTGCTGTTCCGGCGAGGGCCTGCTCAAGGGCACCGGCAGTGCCCCCGGCATCTCTCGGCGAGAAGTTCCAGGTGGTGGGGGCAATGATCTGGTAATTGAGAATGCGCCCCTTCTTGATACGCAGCCAGTGACCCAGGCTTCCCCTGGCAGCCTCAACCATGCCACTGCCCCGCGCCTCGTCGGGGATAGGCGCATGGTTACAGAACGGCTCCCGGGGTTTCAGCTCTGTTGCCCACTGCTCCATGGCCATGGTGACCCTGGCGATCTCCAGCAGGCGGGCGATGACACGATTACGCACGTTGCCACCGCTTTGTGACACCAGGTCACGGATCAGTGGGTGACCATCTACCTGCTGCCTTGCCAGGGCTCCCACTTCGACAACCTCTCCACCAAGCCTGGGGGCCTTGCACCAGCTGTAGCTCCCCTCGATATCCATGTCGGGCGAGGTCACCCCCTCCCAGGGATGCTTGGGACCGTCGCCCTGCATCATCCAGCTGTGAGAAAGATCCTCGGTAATCTGATCAGGCTCCAGTTTCTGTTCCCCGTCACCCCAGACACCCCTGGCAAACAGGTGATCACCGTTGTTATCGTAGGCGCCATAACTCATGAACCGGTCGCTTGCCCTGCCCAGCCGGTCCAGATGCAGTTCATTGGACAGGTAGAGAAAGCGGCGGAAGTCGCTGCTCTGCGTGCTCCCTTTTTGCATCCAGTCTTCCAATGACGCTGCCGAGTCGAGTTCAAGGATGCGTTCCAGTTCATCGCCGAACAGGGTGGCTTCAAGAAAGCGTCTGAAGCTGAAGAGTATCGCCTGGATGCGGCTCTTTTCCTGGGCCTCCACGGCGCGCGTGGTCCCGCCGGGCTGCAGAGCGAGACTGTGGGGCCATTTGCCGGCCAGCAGTCCCATCAGGTGCATGAACGCGGCCCTGGCAGGGAGCACCTCTTTCGCCGCACTCCCCTTGGCGGCCTTGAAACGATCTGCCGTCTCCCGGTACCAGGCGTGACCGCTGTAGGCCTCCCTCGCAAAGTCCGGCATGAAGAACATGTAGAAATGGGTCAGGTGATCGGCCACATTTTCATTGGCCAGAACCAGGTTGGTGGCGCGTTCACCATTGGGTGGCGGTGACAGCCCCTGTGCATCGGCAATCGCCTTTGCTGCGGCAACCGACTGGGAGACTGAACAGATACCGCAGATACGCGGGGTATAGACCAGGGCGTCGCGAGGGTCCCTGCCGTGAAGCATCGACTCGAACCCCCGGTAGAGGGGTGAGACCACGCGGGCATCCTGGACCTCGCCCTCTGCGATCTCCAGTTGTACCTCGAGATCACCCTCCACCCGGTTGAAGGGGCCAACCACTCGCCGCGTCATCTCGATTCTCCTTTACGGGTCTTGGGTGGCACCTTGATGTGATCCTCCAGGGCATTGTCCTTGAGCCGCCTGGGGGTCGCCGCCTTCGACAGGGATGCCAGGGCCACGAACCATGCCTTTGGCATATCCGTGGGAAGCCCAATGGGGATCCCGGCAATCTTTGGCGTCTCGGCAAAGGTGTGACCCGGCTCCTCGAAACCGGGCGCGGTACAGTTGATACAGGCGTAGCCACCACGCAGGCAGGAGCCCTCACCGTTCCACAGCCGGGTATTGCAGTCCGCATGGGCCTGGGTACCGAGACACCCCATGTGCTCCATCATGCAGCCGAGATGGGAGGGCTTCTCCGCGCTGGCCTTGAACTCGTAGTACTCGTTCCGGGGGCAGCCATGATGAACCAGGTGGTCGGCATAACTGCGGGGCCGGCCCAGGTCGTCCATGTCATTTTCACGGAAATCACCCATAACGATCTGCATGAGTGTCTCCAGTACCCAGTTGGGATGGGTGGGGCAACCGGCGATATTGACCACCGGCGGTCCGGAACGCGATCTGAACGATGGCCCCAGCAGGCCACCCTCTTCAAAACCCTCATACTGCAGACCACAGGCCTCGACGAAGTTGTCACCACCTGCCGTGATACCACCATAGGCGGCACAGGTGCCGACGGCCACAACATGTTCCGCCTTGCTGGCCAGGTCGTCCAGCCAGTTCTTCATGCTGCGTCCGGTGCCGGCCAGCTGGTGGAAACCACCGCTGTTGTTGGGGCCGCGTATCACCGAGCCCTCCAGGCAGAGCAGATCCAGGGGAATATCCCCCTGGCTGATGGACTCCAGCAACTCCACCACCTCGCCACCGGACTGTTCGGACAACGAGGGATGCCAGAGGATGTCGATACCGGCACTCTCCAGGGTGGTAAAGAGATCCGGCGACTCGGCATTGAGTACCGAGAGGGTGCAGCCTCCGCATCCCCCCGACTGCAGCCAGAGCATGTTGAGCTTACGTTCAGTCACCGTTCACCACCGGAAGCTTCAGGGTAAAGATCGCACCGCCATCGGGATGGTTCTCCGCGGTCAGTTCCCCACCCAGGTCGGCGGCAAGGCCGTAACTGATGTAGAGGCCGAGCCCGGTCCCCTCGCCCACCGGTTTATTGGTGAAAAAAGGATCGAACACCTGGGTTATCGCCTCCTCTGATATTCCGGGACCGTTATCATGTACCTGTATGGAGACGTTACCTCCATCCCGCACACAGCCGATTTCAATCACAGGCTGGTCGACCGCATCGAGCACATCGACAGCGTTCTGGATCAGGTTGACCAGTATCTGGTGTACCTGGCCCTTGCGACTGACGATCTCCAGCTCTTCGGGGAGATCGTAGTGCATCCCGGGCTTGATGCGTGCCGCCTTGGTGACCCAGTGGGCCGCGGTGTGAATAACGTCGGGGAGACTGATGCGGATCGCCTCCTCTTTCTGCGCGCCGGAATAGCGGCGCAGATCCTGAACGATATCGCTGACGCGCTCAGCCCCCTCCATGGTGCCGTCGATAAGGGAGCCGATATCCTGCAGCACGGCATCTATCTTCAGCTCCTTGCGCAGGCCCTGTAATTCGGTGCTCTCCCGGCCTTCATCGACGGCCTGGATATAGCGCGTGATCCTGTCGCCATAACGTTTCAGGGCATGCATGTTGCCGAACACGAAACTGATGGGGTTGTTGAGCTCGTGGGCGACCCCCGCAACCAGCCTACCGAGGGATGCCATCTTCTCGGACTGAACCAGCTGCTGCTGGGTCTGCTTGAGTTCCTGGTGGGCCTTGTTCAGCTCGTCGTAGGCGCGCCGCAGTTCGCCAACCGACCGGCCGATCAGCACCATGCCCACCAGTCGCCCGTCGTGATCGAAACGCGACGAACAGTTCATTGCCAGGGGTGCCAGTTCACCCTCCCCGTCCAGCAGGTTGACCTCGCAATCGACGATGGTGTCGGAACGGATCTTCTCAGGAAACTGCGCCACCAGGGGTTGGCTGTCGGCTCCGAAGAGTATGCCAAAGGGTTTGCCGATCAACTCCATCTGGCTCTTGCCGGTAAGTACCTCGAGGGCCTTGTTCACCTCTTCGATATGACCGTTCACATCGCACACGATCAGCACGTCGGTCATCGCCGACTGCACGCTGCTGATGAACTTGTGGGCATCCTCCAGCGCGACGTTCTTCTCTTCCAGTTCCACCTGGTAGTGGACCAGGTCGGCATAAACCGAGTCCATCTTCTGGATCACCTCGATCCAGGCGGATTCGGTGGTGGAATCCAGGTCCAGCTTGTCGAGAGCACCGATCCGGTCGATCAGTCCCCCTTCATGATGTTTCGCTTCCCTGTTCATGCTTCGCCTTTGATTACTCCCTGACCATAAATAGCGAATGAGTTATCCGAATTCGTGAGATTGGCCCCCTCTCCCTCAGAGAGAGAGGGAACTATCAGTTCACTCGGTCCCTGTCTGGTCGATCTGCTCGACCTTCTCCAGTCCATAGCGTTCCAGCTTGCTGCGCAGCCCCACCCGGGAGAGTCCAAGTTCCTTGGCCGCCCGGCTCTTGTTCCAGCGGTGGCGTATCAGAGTCTCCTTGAGAATCCGCGCCTCGAGGGACTCGACCCGCTCCTTGAGATTGCCGTTCAATCCGGTCAGCAGGGACATCTCCATCGCCTCCTCTTCCGGGGCGGCATGCAACACCCTGGGCGAAAGCAGCTCGGCGCCAAGCCTGTCCCGCTCACCCATCACCAGCATATGACGTATCTCGTTCTGCAGTTCACGCACGTTGCCCGGCCAGTGATAGGCCATCATGCAGGCCAACGCCTCATCGCTGAAACCCTTTACCCTTTTACCCAGGTCTTCCATGGCACTGCCGAGCAGCGCCTTGGCCAGAATCGGAATATCGTTGAGCCGCTCGCGCAGTGGCGGAAGGCTGACCGTCACCGTGGCCAGCCGGTAGTAGAGATCCTCCCTGAAGCGTCCCTCGCGCACCTCGGTCTCCAGGTCACGGTTGGTGGCGGCGATGATGCGCACGTTCACCTTGCGGGTCTTGCCGCTGCCCAGGGGGCGGATCTCCCCCTCCTGCAGCACGCGCAGCAGTTTTACCTGGAAGGCCGGTGACACTTCACCGATCTCGTCCAGGAACACGGTCCCGCCGTTGGCACGCTCGAACAGGCCTGTGCGGTCCTCTACCGCGCCAGTGAAGGCACCCCGCTTGTAGCCGAACAGTTCACTCTCCAGCAATTCATCTGGCAGTGCACCGCAGTTCTCAACGACGAAGGGCTTGTCCCAGCGCAGGCTGTTGTAGTGCAGTGCCCGTGCCACCAGCTCCTTGCCGGTACCGGACTCACCCGCCAGCAGTACCGAAACATCGTAAGGCGCCACCTTGCGCACCTTCTCGCACACCCGGTTCATGACACTATCAGGCGCACGCACGATACCATCCTCGCACTGGTAGTTCTCACGCAGGCTGGCACGTTTCTCCGCCATGCCCGATTCGAGCTGCCCGGGCGCCGCCTTGAGTTCGATCGCCAGCAACTCATTCTCGCGCTGCAGCTGAAACAGACCGGCGGCATTCTGCAGGGTCAGCATCAGGGTATCGGGGTGCCAGGGCTTGCGGATGAACTGGTAGATTCCCGCCTCGTTGAGGGCGGTGATGATATCCTCGGAATCGGTATAGCCCGAGATAATCATGCGGATCACGTCGGGCCACTGCTCACGCACCTTCTTGAGAAACTCGACCCCGGTCATCTCCGGCATGCGCTGATCGCAGAGAATGATCTGCACCCACTCTTTCTGCAGTATCTCCTCGGCATCGTAGACGTTGGTGGCGGTTTTGACGTCGAATGCTTCGTCGAGAATTCGGGTCAGGGTCTCGAGACTGCGCACCTCGTCATCGACGATCAGTACCGTGGGAAGCGTGCTCATGATGCATTCCTGAGTTTGGTGACTCTACGGTGCCGTGCAATGGTCAGAGGTGTTCTCGACTTTGGCACCTTGTAGACAAAGTTGTAGCGGGCCACGTGGTAGCTGGGATCGAAGCCGTAGAAGTTGAGATGCATCTTCTCCAGCTCCTCTTCCCGGTAGGCCGCCAGGTTCTTTACTGCCTCGTCCTCCGTGCGATTCAGCCGTTTCTGTTGCAACAGCTGCTCAAAGCCTGCATGCCGTGCAAGCTGTTCCGCCTCCTGCATCACCTGCTCTGTAAACTGCTCCGGGGCCACATCGAAGCGGCCATCCACCAGGCCGAGTGCCTGGGCCTCGGCACTCCCCATGGGCAGGCGCCCCTGGGTGATGCGCCGGGTGTTCTCCTCGCCGGCGTACTTGGGCAGCAGGTAGCTCCAGTACTCGGAACCGTGGAGATTACCCATATCCTTATAGTGTGGATTGAGGATCACCCCGCGATGCGCCCACACCTGGTCGGCTGCCCGTGCCAGAAAGACACCCCCTGCCCCGGCATTGCCACAGAGAGCGCTGACGGTGAGATGGCTGTCGGTGGTGATGATCTCCCGGGCCAGGTCATCGATGGCGTTGATGTTGCTCCAGGACTCGTCAGCGGCACTCTCGGCGGCCTCTATGAGGTTCAGGTGCATGCCGTTTGACCAGTAGTCGGGGCCACCCATCAGCACGATTACACGGGTATCCCGTTGCCTGGCGTTGATATAGGCCTGGCGCAGACGCTGGCACTGATCCGTTCCCATCGCACCGTTATAGAAGGGGAAATGGAGATAGCCGACACCGTTGGCCTCCTCGTACCAGATCTCCCGGTAACCGCTTGATGGTGTCGCCTCGACCTCCGGCAGCCCTTCCACCTCCTGGGGAAGCAGGTCCACCGCGGGCAGTTTGAAGGGATGATCGCTGACAGGATCCCGCATATGGCCTATCCAAACGGCGCCATCTACGGTGGCACGACAGACCGCGGGGCCGGATCGGCCTATCAGCTGACCCGGCTCACCCTTGAGCTCACCCTCTGGACGCGCGTCGTAGAGAAACAGCTGCCGATCACCGATGCGGTCCTTGACCCCGGGAAAGCCATCACCACAACGGATCTTGCGCAGCACGGTTTCGGTGTCGTCCCGCTGCCAGTCGACCTGGCGGTCATCCTGCCTCATCAGTGGACGAAGTTCACCGCGCACATCCGGCTTGCCGTAGTCCAGGGGTTCGGGTTTGTAGATGTCACTGGCAGCTTTTTCCACTGCGCTCAATACAGCGCTGACAGCCGCTTCGGTCACCTCGTTGCGGTAGAGGCTCGCCTTTGTCGCCTTGCGCATGGGAAAGTTGACACTTGCCCAGATATCCCCGGCATCCATCTCGGCGTTGGCCTGGAGGACGGTCACACCCCATGCTTTCTCATCGTTGAGAATGGCCCAGTCCAGTGCCGAGGGGCCGCGGTCGCCCACGATACCGGGGTGCACCACCAGGCAGATGTGGTTGCGCCAGATGGACTCGGGTATGGCACGCTTGAGAAAGGGTGCGATGATCAGGTCAGGCTTGAAAAGCCCCACCGCCTCTTCGCTCACCTCGTCGTTGACATCGAACTCCACCGATACCTCATGGCCGCTTTCAGACAGCTCAACATAGAGCCGCTGGGTCAGGCTGTTGAAGCTGTGGCAGAGAAAGAGGATACGCATCTGTTGAGTCTCAGTATCTATGGTCTTCGAACTCCCTCTCCTCATCTGGGGAGAGGGTTGGGGTGAGGGGAATGAGAACAGGTTAGAACCCTTTTTTAGTTCACCCTCACCCTAGCCCTCTCCCTCATAGGGAGAGGGAATAATTGAGTGCCGATATCACCGTGTGTGGTTCTTATCTAACTGCCTCACAATCATCTCTACAACTGCTGGCAACTGATTTAAAACCTCATTGTTCCAAAAGCGGGCAACTCTATACCCTTTCGATTCGAGAAAAGCTGTTCGCTTCTCATCGTAATTCATCTGCTCTGCATGCTGACCACCATCCAGTTCAATGATCAGTTTTTCGGAAAGACATACAAAGTCCACAATGTATGGGTGAATCGGGTATTGACGCCTGAACTTATACCCATTCAGCTGCCTGCCTTTCAGGCTCTTCCATAATAGCTGTTCTGCATCTGTCTGATTGCGCCTCAACTCCCGAGCTCGGTTTGTTAAGTCCATTTATATTGCTCTGTGTTGATTCACCCTCGCCCTAGCCCTTTTATGCCCTGTGGGTGCCCCCTCACAGGGGGAAGGAATAGCGCGGTGCCAATTCAAAAGCTCCTCTCCTCAAGGAATAGAAGCAGCTATTTCTGTCGCTCCCTCTCCCCGTTTGGGGAGAGGGTTGGGGTGAGGGGAATAAAAACAGCAAAATCGTATTCTGATTCACCCCCACCCTAGCCCTCCCCCTCGTAGGGGGAGGGAATTCGATCTCAGCAGATTCGCGGTAGCTGTTCGCCGGCAATCCAGTCCACCACCCGGCTGCCACCAAAGGCGGTCTCCATCTGCACGAAGCTGTTCTCGTCCTCCACCACTTCACCGATGATGGATGCATCTTTTCCGAGCGGATGGCTCTTCATTGTTTCCAGAATCGCCTGGGCATCCTTTGCCGGGCAGATACAGATCAGCTTGCCCTCGTTGGCGACATAGAGGGGATCGAGACCCAGCAGCTCGCAGGCGGCGGTCACTTCGTCTTTCACCGGGATATCCACCTCGCGCAGGCGCATGCCGACACCGGACTGCATCGCCAGTTCATTGAGGGTGGTGGCGAGACCGCCACGGGTGGGATCCCGCAGGCAGTGTATATCGGGCGCCACGGAGATCATCTCCGCGACCAGTGTATGCAGTGATGCAGAATCCGATTCGATGGTGGTCTCGAACTCCAGGTTTTCACGGCTAGACATGATGGCCACACCGTGATCCCCCATGGTGCCGTTGACCAGGATGACATCACCGGGCCGGGCAAGATCACCCGAGATGTTGATGCCCTCCGGCACCACGCCGACGCCGGTGGTGGTGATGAATACACCGTCACCCTTACCCTTCTCGACCACCTTGGTATCGCCGGTCACCACTGGCACGCCGGCCTCCATGGAGGCCCGGGCCATACTCTCGACGATGCGTTCGAGATCCGCCAGGGGAAATCCCTCTTCCAGTATAAAACCCGCGGAGAGATAAAGAGGCTTTGCACCGGACATGGCCACATCGTTGACCGTGCCGTGCACCGCCAGCCCCCCGATATCGCCACCGGGAAAGAAGAGCGGCGAGATCACATGACCGTCGGTACTCATCACCATGCGGCCGGCATCCACGTTGAAAGCTGCCTGGTCGTTGCTCTGGCGCAGCAGCTCGTTGTCGAAGTACTTCACGAACAGTGCGTCGATCAGCTGGGCCATGGCGCGGCCACCGCTGCCGTGGGTCATATCGACTGTGCCCTTGCGGGTATCCAGGCGCTGGGGAAAACGTTTGACCACGGCACTCATGCGGCAGACTCCTCGTTACTCTTCTGATCCTGTTCAGACTTGCGGAAACGGCCATAGGTCCAGTAGGCAGCGCAGGCCCCCTCGGATGACACCATGCAGGAGCCCATGGGATTCTCAGGGGTACATACCGTACCGAACAGCTTGCAGTCGGTGGGCTTCTTGGTGCCCCGCAGGATGGCCGGACACTCGCACCCTTTCACATCGGTGGCATTGCTCTCATGTAGTTCGAAGCGACGCTCGGCATCGAAATCGGCGTAGGCCTGCTTGATCTTCAGTGCGCTGTAGGGCACCAGCCCAAGGCCACGCCATTCGAAGGCACGGCGCAGCTCCATGGTCTCGGCCACCAGGGCCTGGGCCTTGACGTTGCCCTCCCGGGTCACCACGCGGGTGTATTCGTTCTCCACCTCGTGGCGCCCCTCGTTGAGCTGGCGTATCAGCATCAGGGCGGACTGCATCACGTCCAGGGGTTCGAAACCGGCAATCACCACGGGCCTGCCGAACTCCTCGGCAAAGAACTCGTAGGGACGGCTGCCGATCACCGAGCTGACATGGGAAGGACCGAAGAAACCGTCGATGGAGACGCTGCCCAGTTCGCGTACCTCGGGGGACTCCAGGATATTTTGAATGGCCGCAGGGGTCAGCACGTGGTTGCAGAAGATGGAGAAGTTCTTCAACCCCTCGGCCTTGGCCTGCTTCAGGGCGACTGCCGTTGGCGGCGTGGTGGTCTCGAAACCGATCGCGAAGAAGACCACCTGGCGATCGGGATTCTCGCGGGCGATACGCAGGGCATCCTGGGTGGAGTAGACCATGCGCACATCGCCACCGCTCGCCTTCACCTTGATCAGGCTCTTGCGACCGCTGGCCGGCACCCGCAGCATGTCGCCGTAGGTGCAGAGAATGACGTCGTGTCGCTCCACCAGCTCGATGGCGTTGTCGATGCGTGGAATGGGCAGTACGCAGACAGGACAACCCGGACCGTGAACGAAACGCACGTTCTCAGGCATCAGGTCCTGAACACCGTAGCGGAAGATGGCGTGGGTGTGGCCGCCGCAGAACTCCATCAGGTTGTACTGACGGGCAGGATCGGCCTCGGCAGCTATGGCTTCGGAAAGTTTCACTGCCAGCTCGTGCTGGCGGAACTCTTCGATGTACTTCACGACGTCGCCTCCGCCAGGCCAGCCTCGGCAAACAGCTCCAGGGTCTTCTGTGCCTCCTCCTCGCTGATCTTGTTCAGCGCATAGCCGACATGGATAAGGACGTAGTCGTTGACCGACACATCCTCCACCAGGGCCAGGGAGACCTCCTTGCGCACTCCACCGAGGGAGACGGTGGCCATGTCGGTGGCTTCATCGACTTCGACAACCTGCGCGGGCATTGCTAAACACATGACTAGGCACTCTCGGCCAGTGCGGGGTGGCCTGCCAGCGCCATCTGGCGGCTCGCCCTGATCCACTGATACCAGGCGTCCATCCCTTCGCCGGTGGTTGCAGATGTCTGTATCACCTTGATCTTGGGGTTGACCCGTCTTGCATACTTGATGCACTTGTCCACGTCGAAATCCAGGTGCGGCAGCAGGTCGATCTTGTTGAGCAACATCAGGTCCGCTGCATGGAACATGTCGGGGTACTTGATCGGCTTGTCCTCGCCCTCGGTGATGGAGAGGATCGCCACCTTGTGGGCCTCGCCCAGGTCGAAGGCGGCGGGACAGACCAGGTTGCCCACGTTCTCGATGAAGAGTACACCGCCCTCTTCCGGCTTCAGGGTCTCCAGGGCGTGGCCCACCATGTGGCCATCGAGGTGACACCCCTTGCCGGTATTGATCTGCAGCGCACGCACGCCGGTCTCCCGGATACGATCCGCATCGTTGGCGGTCTGCTGATCGCCCTCGATCACGCTCAGGGCGAGTTCGTCTTTAAGATCGGTGAGGGTGCGGGTCAGCAGCGTGGTCTTGCCGGAGCCCGGGCTCGACACCAGGTTGAGGGTATGGATGCCGTGGTCGCTGAAATAGCGGCGGTTGGCATCGGCATACTCGTTGTTCTTGCCGAGGATATCCTGCTCGATCTGCACCATCTTCGTCTGGCTCAGTCCCGGTGCATGGGCACGGGCGGGACCCTGGCCGTAATCGTGGGTGTGCTCACCATGATGATGATGGTGATGATCATGGTCATGCCCATGATGAGGCTCGTGGTCGTGATGGTGATCATGCTCGTGATCGTGGTCGTGGTCATGACCTTCAATCCGGGTCTCACCTTCACCGCATCCGCAGACTGTACACATTGCCTGATTCCTCTTTACCGCCGGATGGCTAAGCCACTTCCAGCTCTTTTATCCGCATCTCGTCGCCGCCGGTCACCTGCAACTGGTAACTGCCGCAGTCGGGACACTCGTCGAAACGCTGTTTCACATGGACGTTCTTTGCACACTGCATGCACCACGCCTGTCCGGGCAGAGGAATGATCTCCAGCCTGGCACCATCCGCCAGGGTGTTTTTCATCACCGCGTCGAAGCCGAAGCGCATCGCCTCGATCTCCACACCGGAGAGTTCACCTATCTCCAGCCAGACCGTCTTCACCTTGCTGTAGCCCTGTTCAGTGGCATTCTGTTCCAGGACCTGAAGTATGCCCTCGCAAAGTGACATCTCATGCATGGTCAAACCCGTATTTGCATCGCCCTGCCGTACCCTCTTCGACACTGTAGAACAGTGTTCCGGGAACGGCCCGTTTTTCTCTGTACCACAACACCATAATCCTGCATTCACCGGCCGTTGTCACCTGGAGTCATCCCCCAGAAAAGAGCCCCTGAGCAGATCCCGCCGGCTGATCGGTGTTTCCATGCGTTCGGTCAGGGTTTGGGGCTCTGTTTCCACATCATTTTCAGGTGTTTCATCGCTATCGGAATCGCCTCGCCATGCCTGGGCGATCTCCCTTTCACGGGTGCTGATACTGTCCCGGTTCTCCTCGTCCATGACACCCGCCATCACCGCCTCGGCAGTAGCCACGGCGGTCTCCTGGTCGGCAAAGTCGAACATCGGCGAAAAGAGCGAGCAGCTCTGGTAACGCCCCACCCCCTCCTCCTCACCGAGGACGAATTCGTAGGGGCCCGATGGCAGCTGGTGGAGCTGCTTGGTACCGAGTTGCAGATCGCCCCACTCATCGCCCTCGTTGGGCAGTAACACCAGGTTCATGAACCAGGGGGTGACCAGTACCCCGAAGCAGCGATCGTTCCAGAGCTGGAAACCGACCGTCTGAACCTCCAGCGCCTGGTTCACCACCGGGATCTCCTGCATGCGGGTGAAGAGAATACGGTTGTAGACCTCTTCCAGGCCCCTTGTCAGGTATTCGGGGCAGATCATCCCGCATCCTCCAGCACCATGAACTCCTCCTTCTTGCCGTCACAGTTCGGACAGCTCCAGTGATCGGGGAGTTTCGAAAAGGGGGTGCCTGGCGGTATCTGCCAGTAGTCGTCACCTTCGGCGGGGTCGTAGACATACCAGCAGATCTTGCACTCCAGCAGAGTGTCGTCATCGATCTTGCTGTTGTCACCCCCGTAGGAGCCGCCGAAGAAGGCTCTCATTACCGGTATACCTCCATGATTTCGGATAACCGCTCTGCACTGTCACGGATATCCTCGGGTGCCGCACAGGCCACCTCGGGTACGCCACCGACCTCGATGGTGTTGAGAATGTTGGCATCCTGGGAGTTGAAGTACTGCACCCACCAGACATGTTCAGTGGCGGTACTGGTGATGCGACAGTTGCCGTATCCCCTCGAGAGAATCGTCACCGGCCCCTGGCCCAGCAGTTCAGAAAGAAACGCCAGGTCCTGTTCTGTCTGGGGCAGCAGGGTCAGGTTGATCACGTGGGGCGGCATGCCGGGGCGGTAGCCGGCCACCTTGTCATTGATCTCGGATATGAGTGGCGGCGCATTCAGCACCCCCTCGGGTATCTGCACATCCTCGGCACCGATATGGTGAGCGGCCTGGCGAAAGGTGTGTCGCCCGACGAGGTCGGGCATGGGACCGGCCTCGATGGTATCGCGCACCAATGCACCCATCTCATCGAGATACTTCACCCGCCAGACGCCGGCCAGCACCGACTCCTGGACACGCGCCTGGTAACTGTTGGAGTAGACCGCACTCACCTCGCCCTCGCCCAGTACCTGGTCGATCAGCGCCCTGTTCTCATCATCCAGGTCACTGATATCGATCTCCGGACTGACCCTTCCGAATCTGCCCAGGGCTTCCTGAAGCTTGTCCAATGCCGAAATTCCATCGACCAGGCCAGCCGCCTCTTCAGCTTCCGGCAGGTCAGGCATGGCAAAGGTGCTCATCTCGGAAGGCAGCTGCAATATGTCCAGTTCGGCACCGTCCGTTTCTGTCGGTTGGGAACCGGGACCGCTGCCGATCGAAGGGATGTAGTACTCAGTCATGTTTATTCCTCTTAGTGACAGCTGCCGGCAGATTCACTGACCACCGGTATCCTGATGGAAGGCACCGGGGCGGGTTCGGCGTCGAGAAGACGTTCGAACTCCCTGAGATAGACATCCCAGTCCTGCACCCTGCTGATGGCACCCAGGTAATCACCGCCCCGCAGGAACACCAGGGCCGGCCACTCGTTGAAGGGATAGCGTGCACGCAGCACCTGCTCAGCATCGCGCTCGACCACCGCCACCTTAAGTCGCTTACCGAAACGCTTCATCAGTTCGGGAAGTATCACCGCCACATCGTTGCTCTCGGGGTGATGCTTGGGATTCTCCGTAAAGAACAGCACCGTGCACTCGTTCTCCTCTAAAAGTGAATCGACGGTGTGTTCATCCACCAGGGGATAGTTGTGTTCTTCGATCAGCATACGGATCAGGGGTGATGGCATCTCACTCTCCTTGGTTTTGACTGGATGTGGCGGGACGCAGGTGTTCGGGAAGCTGCGGCTCCCGCTCCACCAGGTCGGCAAAGAGTTCTTCGACGCCGGCCTCCTCGCCACGCAGGGTCTGCTGCAGGGACTGCAGGGCGTCCTGGATCTTCGCGGCATCTTCCGGGCTCAGCACCTCCCGCGCACTGTTGAGAAAGATCAGCAGCCAGCTGCCGGGAGGCTGATCGCCCACCAGCAGGGTATCCACCCGGCGGCGTTCGCCCATCCCTTCGCACAGGGCCTCTCCGGGCTGGGACTCGACCACTTGCATGGGTACGCCGATACACATCCTAGGGCCTGCTCCTTGCACGGTACTTGTCGAGATGTTGATCCACATCCACACTGACACGATCACCCTCAATTGGTACCGGCCTGTAACCAACCTCGAATTCCGATGAGTCGAGTACCCGGGGGTCGCCATCACGACGTACAACCTCCTCAGAGGGACGTCCGGACTCGTAGCTCTCCATATCGGCAATGGCCCCTGCCTCGTCGGTGTCCACATGCAGGGGTGTCTCGCGCCGTTCCGCGTAAACACCGAATCCAGCCAGGTACACCAGTGCCATATCTATGGAAGGCTGGATCTGTGCCTTGACCTCCGGGCGCAGGCTGCCACCGTAATCTTCAAGCTGTACCGGCTGCACGCCGATCAGCAACAGCTGTTCGGGGTAATCACCCAGCATCTCTGCCATGGCAAGCACCTCCTGGAAACCGGTCTGGTGGAGACTCACCTTCTTGGCGCCGAGAAACTTGGGCACCTGGTCGCCCTCCACCCGCTTGAGGGTGCCGCCCGGAAGCCCGTAGTCCACCGCATCGAACACCACCAGGATATCCGCCTCACGGATCTCCTGGACCAGGTAGATCCCCTGGGTACCGCCATCCATAAGCCTGACATTTTCGGGGAACCGGTAGTGACGGTTCAGGGTCTCCACGGCACGCACGCCGAACCCCTCATCCGCCCACAGCAGATTTCCGATTCCGAGTATCAGCACCCTGGGTTCTGCAGCCATCTTCTCCTCCGGTGGATCAATATCGTTCTTTACTTGATCCAGATAATGGCAATCCCTGTGCCAACTCCTATCCATTGGATAACCAACTGTTTTAATTAGCTTTTAACGGTTCAGATTCAACTCCAAGAGTGAGCGCATGAAAAGCATTTAATCACTTATGAAATATTATGGAAGACTAGTATCCACCCTGCATTTTGACAAGGCAGTAATTACATTAAATTCATGCGGTTATTGAATAGTCGGATACCGGGATATCGGTATTAATGGCAAGGCCAATTCCAGGTCGATTGTTTCCCAGGGGAGGCGGTGGGTAACGCTATCGCTAACCCACCCTACTCACTGCCCGTACATCCTGTACTTCGCTGCTCTTTCGTTTACACATTCAGGGTATTCTTGAATTTAACCCCGCCGCTCCCGGGCTTCCTGCCCTCCGCGGCATAAATACATCCCTGTATAAAAAAAGCGCGGCAGGTGCCGCGCTAACAGATGGCGTATCAATGAGGGGGTGTACGCCAAAGGGAGGTAACTAAATAATCGCTAGGGCCTGTCGTCCTTGAACATTCGCCAGCCACTGATCATGGTACTGATCAGGCTCTGGCGGGAGACGATATCCTCGCGGATCGCCACGTAGACATGGAGGATCACGAAAACGACGATGATCCACATGCCCCAATGATGCCAGAGGCGCACATCCTGGCTCTGCCCCACCAGGGGGATCAGCCAGCCGAACAGGCTGTCCTGCCAGGTGCCGAGGCCGGTCTGCTCCGCATAGAGCGCGAAGCCGGTCAACACCATGGCGATACCGCCAACGGTGATGATGGCGACCATGAAGAGGTGTGCCAGCGGGTTGTGGCCCACGTACTTCTTCGGCTCCTTCTCCATAAAGGCGTACCAGCGCACTTCGTGCATCAGCTCTTTCCAGAAACCCATCTTGTAGAAAGGCAGCTTGAAGAGCTGGCGTGCATGCTCGTTGCCCACGAACGCCCAGTAGAGCCGACCGATAAAGCCGACGGCAAAGATATAGGCCGCGGCAAAGTGGGCAAAACGTATATATCCCATCACGAAGTGGTCGCTCGCCTCTCCCGGCATGCTCGGCAGGGGGTTGGCGATAAACCAGCCGGTAATGGCCAGCACCGTGATCGACAGGGCGTTGATCCAGTGCCACAGCCTGACCGGCGCCTCGTAGACATAGACCGCTGTGCGTTTCACTTCTGTCTGCATAATTTCACTCCTTGACCGGAAAGCCCGATCTGCGGACGATTGATCAACTGCCCATGGACCGCTTGAGGACAACTGCTGCCGCACCTGCCCCCAACAGCGCCAGCAGGTAACCATGGTCTGCCAGCATATGCAGCAGGCCCTGGAGCAGCCCCTCGGAACCGTGGCTACCCACGTGGGCCATCGCGGTACCACTCAGCAGCGCGGCGGCCAGGCCAACCATTCGAATCACATTTTGTTTCATCTCTAAATCTCCAATTACTCGCTAATCCCCTTGACCGACTTTCTCCCTCTCCCCCTTTGGGGAGAGGGTCGGGGTGAGGGGGATCAAACAGCGAACTGTCATTTATATTCACCCTCACCCTACCCCTCTCCCTCGCAGGGAGAGGGAACCGTGCTGTCAATGGGCCTGGGTGAATTTCTACTCATAATCAATCAGCGCACCTTCACCTCTGCCAGCTCCTCACCCTCCTCGCTCATCACGTGGGTGGAACAGGCCAGGCAGGGATCGAAACTGTGCAGGGTGCGCAGGATCTCCACCGGCTCTTCGGCCCGTTCAACCTTGGTGTTCATGAGCGAGGCCTCGAAGGCGCCGATGTTGCCCTGGTCATCACGGGGCGAACCGTTCCAGGTGGTGGGCACCACGCACTGGTAGTTGTCGATGCGGGTATCCTTGATACGGATCCAGTGTCCCAGTGCGCCACGAGGCGCCTCGGTGAAACCGACACCCTTGGCCTCCTTTGGCCAGGTTGAGGGGTCCCAGTTGTCGACATTGGCGGTACTGGAATCGCCGGCCTTGATGTTGGCAACCAGCTTGTCCATGAAGTAGCGCATCTTGTCGCCGGCCCAATCCGCCTCCAGGGCACGGGCCGCGGTACGTCCCAGGGTCGAGAAGAGCGCATCCACCGGTACATCCAGGGTCTTGAGCACGAAGTTGATCTGCTCGGTGATCTCTTCGTGCCCCTGGGCATAGCCCACAACGTAGCGTGCCAGGGGACCCACCTCCATGGGATGACCGCGCCAGCGGGGCGCCTTGATCCAGGAGTACTTGGCCTCTTCGTCGATCTGCTCGATGTTGGTCTTCGTACCCCGGGTGTTGGGGCCCAGTTCGAAGTTGGGTTCGGTAACGCCGTCCCAGGGGTGCAGCCCCCTGGACTCGTCGGCGTACTTGTACCAGGAGTGGGGAACGAACTCCTGGATCTCGTCCGGATTGCGCAGGTCGACCTCGTGCACCTCCTTCAGGTTGCCGTTGATGATGGCACCCCGGGGCATCATCAGGTTCGCTGCCGAGTAGTCATTGGCGCGGTCCGGGATATCGCCGTAGGAGAGCACGTTCATGCTGGAGATGCCGCCGCCGTAGAGCCACCCCTTGTAGAACTGGGCGATCGCGAGCAGGTCGGGTATGTAGACGTTCTTGATGAACTCCCGGGTCTGGTCGATAAGGGACGATATCTGGTTGAGGTTGACCATGTTGAGTCCACCGACGGAGCCCACACCATCCACGTTGATGGGACAGGGCACGCCACCCACCAGCCAGTTGGGATGGGGATCCTTGCCACCGAAGATGGTGCGGATCTTCATGATGTCCTTCTGGAAGTCGAGGGCCTCAAGGTAGTGGGTCACCGCCATCAGGTCGGCTTCCGGCGGCAGCAGGTATGCGGGATTGGTCCAGTAACCGTTCTTGAAGGGACCGAGCTGGCCGCTCTCCACGAACTTCTTGAGACGGTTCTGGATATCCCGGAAGTACCCGGGTGATGACATCGGGTGGTTGGGAGAGACCTTCTGCTGCAGCTCGGATGTCGCCTTGGGGTCCGCCTTCAGGGCGTTCACCGGGTTGACCCAGTCCAGGGCGTGCAGGTGATAGAAGTGCACCAGGTGATCGTGGGCCTGCAGGGTGAGCTGCATGATGTTACGGATGGAGTTGGCGTTCTCCGGGATGTCGATACCCAGGGCATCCTCCACCGCCCTCACCGAGGTCAGTGCATGGGTGCCGGTGCAGACGCCGCAGATGCGCTGGGTGAAGGCCCAGGCATCACGCGGATCGCGCCCCTTGAGAATCACCTCCAGCCCGCGCCACATGGTACCGGTGGAGACCGCGTTGCGGATGATGTTGTTGTCGTCGACGTTGACCTCGCAACGCATGTGGCCCTCGATCCGGGTGACCGGGTCCACGACCACGCGCTGACCCGAGTCGTCCAGGTTGAAGCCGTTGGGTGTAGTGATAGTGCTCATTATTCCTGGTCTCCCTTCTTCTGGGCATTCTTGATCGCCGTGACTGCCGCATGGGCGGCTGCCGCGGCACCGACGATCCCTGCGGATGCGAGGCCGACCTTGTCAGCGTTGGCCTCGACACCGAACACGTTGGTGTCGGTGGTGTGCTGGTAGAAGGAGCCCTTGTCCCAGAAACCGTCCTCGGAGCAGCCGATACAGGGGTGACCTGCCTGGATCGGGAACGACAGGCCGCCGTTCCAACGCACCGTGGAGCAGGCGTTGTAGGTGGTGGGCCCTTTACAGCCCATCTTGTAGAGGCAGTAGCCCTTGCGTGCCGACTCGTCGTCCCAGGACTCGACGAACTGCCCCGCATCGAAGTGGGGACGGCGGTAGCACTTGTCGTGGATACGCTGGCTGTAGAACATCTTCGGCCGGCCCTGGCGATCCAGCTCGGGGAAACGCTCGAAGGTGAGGATGTAGGTGATCACCGCGGTCATCACCTCGGCAATGGGCGGACAACCCGGCACCTTGATGATCGGCTTGTCGGCGATACCCGGCACCTTGTGCACGGGAGTGGCCCGGGTGGGATTCGGGCGTGCCGCCTGCACACAACCCCAGGAGGCACAGGAGCCCCAGGAGATGATCGCCTTGCAGTGATCGGCCGCATGTTTCAGCTGTTCGAGGAAGGGCCGGCCGCCGATGATGCAGGACATGCCGTCCTGATCCAGGGGCGGGTTGCCTTCCACGGCAAGGATGAAGTTGCCGTCGTACTTCTCGATCGTCTCCTCGATGATCGCCTCGGCCTGGTGGCCGGCAGCGGCCATGATGGTGTCGTCGTAGTCGAGGGAGATCATCGACAGCACCACGTCCTTCGCCAGCGGATGGGCCGAGCGGATAAAGGACTCGGAACAACAGGTGCACTCAAGGCCATGCAACCAGAGCACCGGGATGCGCGGCTTGGTCTCCATCGCCTCGGCGATGCGCGGCACCATGGCCGGCCCCAATCCCAGGGCTGACGCTGTCAGGCTGCAGAATTTAAGAAAACTGCGACGGGTTATCCCCTGCCGTCGCATTACGTCGTAAAAGGTTTCGGTCATGGCCGTACTCCTCCAGGTCGGAATCAATGATGCGTTTTAAACTGAGTCTTGTTCGCATCTGACACCTGGATTGCAACAGCCATGCCATTTTTTTAATTCATATTAATCAACAGGTTAGTGAATTGTTGTAGAAGCACACTTTATCCAGACCGCAAACCAACAGGGAGAGATGGAAGAGTAATCGGAAACCTGCTTTCCATATGAAAATTGGTGTTTATAGTCGTTTTATCACGGGTTACCGGATCCAGACGGCCCCGCTACACGTGGCTGAGTCAGGTACCGCAAAAGGTCTGGTAACCGACGTCCTCGTAATCGGGAACAACCTGGTACTGGAGGGTCCTGGCGGTCACCCTGTAGGGAGAATGGAGGGTTTCAAGGAACACTTCCGCAGCGTCAGGCGACCCACTCTCGATGCAGGTATCAATCACACTTTCCATGTGATGATTCCTGGGGATCACCAGGGGATTGGCCTCTCTCATCATCGCCTGGACCGCCCCACTCTCTTCCGGCTGATCATCCAGGCCACGTCGCCAACGGATATACCAGTCGCCAAGCTGGCCAGCTATTCGCTCTTCAGCGGATGGGGATGACAGGGAATCGGTCAGCAGGTGAAAGCTGTTCGTGTAGTCCAGCCGCTTCTGCAGCAGCAGATCCAGCAGGTCTGTGATCAGCGAATGGTCGGAAGATGACCGCCTGGTGAGCCCCGTTTTGCGGGTCATCATGTTGAGATACCGATCCTGGAACCGGTCGCTGAACTTCTCTATGACTGAAACCGCACTATCCACTGCCCGCTTCTCGTCCTCATCGATCAGTGGCAGCAGGGTCTCGGCAAAGCGGGCCATGTTCCACTGTGCAATGGAGGGCTGATTGCCAAAGGCGTAGCGACCCTGCCTGTCGATGGAGCTGAATACGGTCTCCGGGTTGTAGACCCCCATCATCGCGCAGGGACCGTAATCGATGGTCTCTCCCGAGATGGCGGTGTTGTCAGTATTCATGACACCGTGAATGAAGCCCACCCTTAACCACTCGACGACCAGCTCGATCTGGCGTTGCATGACGTTTTCCAGGAGCATGATGAAACGATCGCTCCCTGCCTCCCCAAGTTCAGGGTAATGACGCAGGATGGCGTAGTCGCAAAGCTTCTCGACAGCACGATAATTGTTCCGCGCTGCAAAGTATTCGAAGGTACCGACACGCAGGTGACTGGAGGCGACACGGGTCACAACCGCCCCGGGTTGTGGCGTATCGCGATAGACCGTCTCACCCGTGGCCGTAACGGCGAGGCTGCGTGTTGAGGGGACACCGAGGGCATGCATCGCCTCGCCCATGATGAACTCCCTGATGGCAGGGCCCAGTGCACAACGCCCATCACCGTTGCGGGAGAACGTCGTCTGCCCCGAACCCTTGAGCTGGATATCCTTTCTCAGCCCCGATCGATCGGTTGTCTCACCCAGGAGGTGCGCCCTGCCATCACCGAGCTGGGGTACGAAATTACCGAACTGGTGGCCGGCATAAGCCAGTGCAATGGGTTCGGAGCCCGGTAACAGGTCATTGCCTGAAAACAGCCCGGCCAGATCCACCGTGGACAGGTCCAGCTTATCGGCAAGTAACAGCTCCTCTGCCAACCTGTCGTTCCAGAGAAAGGTTCGAGGTGATTCAACAGGCTCAGGCGCGATACTTTGGTAGAAAATGTCGCCCAGGTCCGTGTAGCTGTTCTTGAACATCATTATTCAAAGCTACCACATGGAACCGGCTGCTTATCCACGAAGGATGCGTGGATTAGACTACGATGAGTGCCCTCCTCACCTCCCGGTATTCAGGAGCGAATATCCGGGCGCTCATTGGACATCAACGTCTTGAGAACCGACGAGTGAAACTCCCTTCGATAGAGTACGTAGACCACCAGTGCGGTGGCAGCCATGAATATCCAGGGGTTCCAGAACCAGACCAGGGCGGCAAGGGCAAAATAGTAGGATCGAATGCCGAAGTTGAAGTGATGGGCGGCCATGGAGATCACCCGCGCGATACGCTCGGCGGCATCCTGCCTCTCACCTTCAGACACAGACCTATCCTCTGCCAGGGGGGCGGCTCCCATCAGGGCGGTGGCAAAGCCGTTCTGCCGCATACTCCAGGTGAACTTGAAAAAGGCGTATACGAATATCACCAGCAACAGGAGTATCTTGGCCTCCCACAACAGTTCCGACTGGGGTACCGACAGCGGCAGGTTACTGATCAGGGCCATCGCTTCATTGATATAGCCGAGCAGGGTCAGCAGTCCTGCCACGATGATCAGCGCGCTGGAACCGAAAAAAGTGACACTGCGCTCCAGGCTGGCGATGGCCGACATGTCGGCGATGCGATTTTCCCGGCGCATCATCTGCATCATCCACTGCTGGCGATACATGTGCATTACACTGGCCAGGCAGATAGTGGTTGCGCAGCGCCTCTTCGCGAAACGGGTGTAGCCCATCCAGGCGAACAGGAACCAGGCCAGTGCGGCGATATCGATGAGTGGTGAGGTATTCATTGGTTCGTATCCTAACTGACACAAAGTGTGATGTCAGGCGGATACGCTTTCACCTGTCTGAGCCAGGCCTATGGTGCTGAACATGACCTATTAAGGTGCCGCGATAATAACTAATCCTGGCCGGCAGAAAAGAGTCCACGCAGCAGCTCCCGCCGGCTGACAGGCTGTTGGATTTTTTCGCTGATAGGTGTCTCTTCCGTGATCTGTTCGCTCTCACCATCCGCTTTACGCATCTCCTCACCCTGCAGGAAACGCTGCAACCGCTCATCCTCCGGATCGGTTTCCACCTGCAGGGACTCGTCCATCAACTCCTGGAGAAAATGCTCTGCAACAGATACCGCACCGGCCTGGTCCGGGAAACCGTTCATCGGCGAGTGGATCGCACTGCTCATGCACCGTCCCAGGTCATCGAACTCGGTCAGCACGAAGGTGACCGATCGCGACGGGAAATCGAACTCGCGCTTCGAATCCAGCAGCAGATCGCCCCACTCCTCCTCGCTCATTGGCATCATGACCAGGTTCATCAGCCAGGGGGTTATGATGATGCCGACCTGGTGACCATTCCAGGACTGGAACCCCAGGGCCTGAACGCTCAGCTCATCATTGACGATGGGCAGGCCCTGCATACGCTCCGTGTGGATTCGATTGAAACAGCGCTCGATACGTCCCGCGATGTCACTGGCATGCGTCATGACGTCTCCCGTGTGTCGATTTCCTGTGCAACAAGATCAGGGAAATAGGCATCGAGATCAAGAGACTCCTCGCCGCTCATCACCAGCGAGAGGGCATCCAGGGCGCTGTTGATCTTGTTCGCGTCGTCCTCGCTCAGCACCTCCCGGGCGGAGCCGAGAAAATTGAGCAGCCAGGTACCCTCGGGTTGGGGGCCGATCAACATCAGGTTGACCTCCTCCTCACCGTTACGTCCACGACAGAGGGCGGTAAACCCCCGGGGTTCGATCACCTGTACCGGTGCGCCTATGCACACAGCGGTTCCTCCAGTTTGCCCTGTTCGTCCCAGAAACAGCGAAGAGGTTCACTGCGGGGCTGTAACGTGACCCCCGCCAGGGCGAGTTCATCCACCAGCATCCGCACCATCTCCTCCAGCCGCTCGGCAGACGCCTCACTCAGGCCAAGCCGGTTCTCCAACTGGTAGGGCACCATGCCGATGATGGTGACATGCCTGGGTGCTTCACCGGTCACTGTGAGCACCGCCAAAAGGTCGGAAATACCCAGCTGGTGGTTGGAGAGCTTGGTCTGGAAGAAGGCCGGGATCTGCTCGTCGACCAGGCGAACGAGGGTACCGGGAGGCGCACCGGTATTGACGCAATCGGCGATGATCAGCCGCTCCTTGCCACGCATGGGTTCGAGCAGTTCGGTTCCCGCGGTACCCCCGTCGAGAAACTCCACGTGAGGGGGCACGTGATAGCGGCTCTCCAGCAGTTCCACCGCACGCACCCCTGCCCCTTCATCCTGCATCAGCACGTTGCCGACACCGATGACCAGGGTGGTGATCCCTTCCCCGTTCATGACAACAGCGCCAGGGCAAGACCGGTAGATGCGGTTGCGGCACCAGCCAGTTTATATACCGGGGCCGGCAGCTGCTGAAGCCAGCGACCAAGCATAATACCGCTACCGTGCAGGGTGATTGTCATCACTGCAAAGCCTGCCATGTATCCAATGGCTTGGGATGCCACTGCCAGTTCCAGGCCATGGGCATAACCGTGGAACATGCCGAAGAAGCCGACCAGGCCAATCGCCGGCAGTGGTGGCATACGCACACCCAGTGCGATCATCACACCCAGGGCAACCACGGAGAGGAGAATACCCCCCTCCACCATGGGCAGCGCGATGGCAGACAATGCGACCAGGCTGCCTGCAAGCATCAGGCCGACAAACGATATCGGCAACAGCCACAGCGAACGCCCACCGGCATGTGCAGCGACGACACCCACGGCGACCATCGCCAGCAGGTGATCCAGCCCGCCGAGCGGATGAGCCAGGCCATGCACCAGGCCGGGTGTCATTCCGTGTCCCGTATGGGCAGCAGCCATGGAAGGTACAAGCAGGGCCAGTGCCAAAACAGCATATTTATTCGTCAGCATCATTTTCATAACCTTTGTTGGGTGAGGCAACACAGCTTGTTTCGGGAAAAGATGCGGCACCCCGTTTTACTTTCCACTCGTCATTCCGGACGCAGACCTACAGCGCCTTCACCTTGACGATCTCCTGCTGCTCGGTATCCACCATGTGGATGGCGCAGGCGATACAGGGATCGAAGGAGTGCACGGTGCGCAACACCTCCAGCGGCTTCTCCGGATCGGCCACCGGGTTGTCCATGAGCGACGCCTCGTAGGGACCGATCTCGTCGTTCTGGTCCCTGGGGCCGGAGTTCCAGGTACTGGGCACCACCGCCTGGTAGTTCTTGATCTTGCCGTCCTCGATCACCACCCAGTGTGACAGCGCACCGCGGGGCGCCTCGTGGAAGCCGAAGCCCCTCACCTCGCCTTTTGGAAATACCGGCGGATTGAAGGTGTCGGTATCGCTGGTGGCGATGTTGTCGATCAGCTTCTGCCACTGCTGCTTCAGGGTATCCATCATCACGCCGCAGCGGACAGCACGGGCAGCATGACGACCGATGGTGGAGTGCAACGCCTCGACCGGTATGTCCGGGTTGGCAGAAACGGTACGCAGGGTGCCCATGGCACCATCGAGATACTTCTTGGCCCCTTCGTGGCCTGAAGCGACCATGACGAAGACATTGGCCAGGGGTCCCACCTGGGCGCGCTTGCCATAGAAGGTGGGCGCCTTGACCCAGGAGTACTGCCCCTCGTCCTGGAAGTCGGTGTACTGGGGTTCGGTTGTTCCATCATAGGGATGAAGCGCGGCGTCGCCCTCGTACCAGGCGTGCTTGGAGCTCTCCGCCACACCGTCGCGGAAGTAGGGATCACCGTGACTGGTGATGGGCTTGAAGGTGCTGAGATCACCGTTCTCGATATAACCGCCGGGCAGATCGAACACGGTGCCCTTGCTGTCCTGGGGACAGTCGGGCACCGACAGGTAGTTGGTCACGCCCTTGCCGTAGCCGGCCCAATCCAGGTAGAAGGCACCGATTGCGGGCACGTCTGTCATGTAGGTGGACTTGACGAAATGATCCAGCTTGTCGATCCAGCCCTTGATCATCATCAGCCGCTCCATGTTCAGCACAGACTGGCTGTCCATGTTGATGGAGTTGGCGATGCCGCCCACGGCAAGGTTCTGGATATGGGGCGACTTGCCGCCCAGGATGGCGACGATCTTGTTGGCGTAATTTTGAACTTCAAGCGCCTGCAGGTAGTGGGCCACCGCCAGCAGGTTCACTTCCGGCGGCAACTTCATGGCCGGGTGTCCCCAGTAACCGGTGGCGAAGGGACCGAGTTGTCCGCTGCTGACGAAAGCCTTCAGCCGGTCCTGCACCGCCTTCATCTCGTGGGGACCGTTGAGGTGCCAGTCGGACAGGCTCTCGGCCAGCTGGGCCGCCTTCTTGGGGTCCGCATCCAGGGCCGATACGACGTCCACCCAGTCCACCGCGGAGAGGTGGTAGAAGTGGACGATATGGTCCTGGATGGCGTGGGCGGTCTGAATGATATTACGCACCAGCTGGGCGTTGACCGGCACCTCCATGTCCAGGGCATTCTCCACTGCACGCACCGATGTGATGGCGTGTACCGTGGTGCATACGCCGCAGAAGCGCTGGGTGAAGAGCCAGGCCTCGCGGGGATCGCGTCCCACCAGGATCTTCTCGATACCACGCCACATCTGGCCCGATGACCAGGCCTTGGTTACCCTGCCCTCATCCACTTCAACATCGATGCGCAGATGTCCTTCGATACGGGTGACCGGATCTACTGTAATACGCGTTGTCACAATAAATTCTCCTCAAAAAGCGCTTGATCTCAGGCGTGCTCTGCGCGATGCAGCACGGGAAATGATTTGACCAACACGATGTAGGCCATGATTTCGAAAGCCACCACACCCAGGGTTACCATCATCTCTGGAACAGATGGGAAATAGCTGAAACCCGGACCGGGATCGAAGGTGAACAGGTAAGCATTGAAGCGGTACAGTGCACCGGCCAACAGCATGCTGATCGCAGCCAGCAACAGGGTCGGCCCGCTGGCTCTTCTGCGGGGTGACATCAGGATCACCACCGGCACGATGAACAGCGCTGTCTCCAGCAGGAACATCAGGGATGAAAAATCACCTGCGAACACCAGGTCCAGCTTGCCCCGAAGAATAATCTCGGCGAAGCGCACCACCAGGTAGACCAGGATCAGACCGACGATCCCCTTGCCCAGCCCTTTCAACAGGGGCGTCTCCGACTGACGGCCAAAACCCACAGCGGCAAAGGAAGCCTCGAACACCACGATGGAGAAGCCCATGGTCACCGCGGTGAGAATGGCCAGTAGAGGTTGCAGTTGCAGGGACTGCCAGAGGGGATCCACCTTGTAGCCCATGGCAATCAACAGAGAGCCGAGGGATGACTGATGCATGGTCGGCAGCAGCACACCAAGGGCGATGAAAAAGAACAACACCTTGTTGAGCACTTTCAACAATTTCTGGGCTCCGAAACGCTCCAGTACAGCCGGCGCGAATTCCAGTACCAGTACAATGATGTAGGTGGCCACACAGAGACCGACCTCCAACATCACCGAGTTGAAGTTCCAGTTCCAGGGCAACAGGATATTGTAGAACTGCCACCAGCGGCCCATGTCGAATATGGCGCCGAAACCACCCAGTGCATACCCGAGCAGACTGGCCAGGATTGCCGGCCTTATCAATGGGTGATACTGACCCTTGTTCAATACATAGATGGTGATAGCCAGTGCGTAACCGCCACAGGCGAAGGCGGTGCCGATGACCACGTCGTAGACCACCCAGATACCCCAGGCGAAACCACCATTGAGGTTGCTTACTGCTCCCATACCCTCAATGAAACGGGTCACCATGAAATAGAGGCTGGCAATGAATATTGCAGCCAATACCATGAAGGTGGGTGTAAGGATACGGCCTGATAGCCTTTCATGTCCGCTCATGATTCACCTCCATCATGGTCATTGTCAGAGGTATTGCGGCGTACCACGTAGCTAAGACCCGCCAAGGCCACCGCGGGCAGTGCAAAGTAACTGTAGAGGGTGTGTTGGACACTTTCGGAGATAGAGGCGTAGGAGCGCTCTTCCAGTGGGGGCATACCCATCTTGTCGAACGGAATAGCAGAGATATGCAGCACGTTGGTACCACCAGCCTCCTTTTCACCCCAGATGTGCTGCTGATACTCAGGTACCTCTTTTTCGTGGTGATTGTAAGGTTTGCTCAGATCACCGCGCGGGTATTCGTAGATATCACCAGGTTTCAGGGCCATACGGCGCTTGGCCTCTTCCATCAGTGCATCACGGGTTCCAAACAGTGTGGCGCCGGTGGGACAGACTTCAGAACAGCCCGTCATCTGGCCGTTGTCGATACGCTCTACACCTGCCTGGTTGCACATCTGGCACTTCTGGATCTGGCCAAACGGATTGTCATACTCGAACTGTGGAACGTTATAGGGACACCCCATAGTGCAGTTACGGCAACCGATGCAAGCATCTGCATGGTATGTCACGATGCCGGTTACGGGATCGTGGCGCATGGCAGTTACCGGGCAGACCGAGACACAGCCTGGATCGACACAGTGCATGCAGCTGCGCTTTTCAAATGCAAACCCATCAATCACACTGTCCTTGACCCTGGCCGTGCCATCTTTGTAGATCTTGATGACATTCAGCGTTTCCGGCGACAGGTCACTGGCAGAATCAAACTGAACCTGGCCATCCATCACGGTCGGTGGCATACCGTTGACCTCTTTACACTTGCTGACGCAGGCCTTGCAGCCGACACAGAGTGTAGAGTCGAACAGCATACCCACAGCCTGTGGCGCAGGCAGAAGATTTTTCCTTGCCTGCACGCTGCCTGTAGTGCAGAGCGCTGCTGTGCCCCCCACTGCCGCTTTAAGAAAATCTCTTCGTTTCATGGCAGCCCCCTAGCCCTGATCGCTATCGGTGCTGTTCTTTTCTCCATCACCCAGCTTCTTGGCTGCCATGGCACCACCGCCTACAACGGCACCGGCAACTGCTCCTGCCAGTGCAGAAGCACCACTGGAGGCTGATGGCGCCGCCTCACGCTGTTCGATAGTTGGAAACGCGTTGGGCGGGGTGTGGGTCTTCACGTCCGCCAGGCTGAACAGCGGCTTGCTGAAACCGACACCATCCTCGGCGCAACCGAAACAGGGATGACCTATTCCCACGGGCCAGGTGCCACCACCGATATCGTTGAACTCAACGGCCGGACAGTTGGCGTAGGTCTCCGGACCCTTACAGCCCAGCTTGTAGAGACACCACCCCTTGGCGTGACCCTCGTCGCCGAACTCCTCTGCGAAGCGGCCCGCATCGAAGTGGGGGCGACGCTCGCAGTTCTCGTGGATCAGTCGACCGTAGGCAAACTTGGGACGGTTCTGCTCATCCAGTTCCGGCAGCTTGCCGAAGGTGACGAAGTGCAACACGGTGGCGAGAAAGTTGTAGGGATTGGGAGGACAGCCGGGCAGGTTGAGTACGGTCTTGCCCGGCAGCACCTCGTAGGCGCCCTTGGCCTCGGTTGGGTTGATGCCGGTGGACTGTACCCCGCCCCAGGATGCACAGGAGCCGAAGGCGACAATGGCCGCGGCGTGCTCAGCCGCCTCCTGGGTGTGCTGCAGCATGGTCTTGTCGGCGATCTTGCAGTAGATGCCGCCATCCTTGGTCGGAATGGAGCCTTCGATAACCAGCAGGTAGTTGCCCTTGTTGGCCGCCATGGAGGCGTCCTTGGCGTGCTCCACGTCGTGGCCTGCACCGGCGTCCAGGGTCTGATGGTAGTCGAGGGAGATCATCTCGAGGATCAGTCGCTCGAGGGTGGGATGCTCACCACGCAGCAGTGATTCGGTGGGGCCGGTACACTCCTGGCCGTGGAGCCAGATCACCACCGGGCGCTTGGCGGCACCCTCCACCGCCTCGGCCATGGCCAGCGCATCCCTGGTGGTGAGTCCCATGGTGGCCGCAAGGCCGGTACAGAACTTGAGAAAATCCCTGCGGGAGACCCCAAGCCGCTGTTCAAGTTGGTCGTAGTTGCGTAGTGCCATCCGAAACCCTCCACGTAATCCAGGCGAAACCAGAAAAGTTCAGCTTTTCAGGAGCTGATTGGTGGAGTGAAATGGCAATCTCTGTGCCAGGAATGAAAGTTGTATATTAATCCTATAATTAGGATGGTTTTTAGATTAAATCCAAACGAAAAAGTGGATACCACACTTTTGACATGGAAATAATAGTGGAAAGCTAACTTCCAGTTGATGACTGGATATTAAGGCTTGGGATGAGCAACTCAGGAGTTGAGCAACTCACTTGCTGACCGGGGTTTTCCGATGTGATAACCCTGGGCATAATCGACACCGATCTCTTTCAGGGCATCGAGTACATCTTCATCCTCAACCCATTCGGCGATGGTTTTCAGCTTCAGAACCCGTGCCACATCATGAATGGTCCTGACCATGGCATGGTCTACCGGGTCCCTGCACATATCCCTGACAAACTGGCCATCGATCTTCAGGAGATCGACCGGCAGTCGCTTCAAGTAGCCGAAAGAGCTCAGGCCTGAGCCGAAATCATCCAAGGCAAAATGGCAGCCACTATTTCTGAGATGGCGGATGAAATCTTCAGCCACTGAGAAATTCGCAATCGCTGCCGTTTCGGTAATCTCAAAACAGACCTGCTGTGGAGCAACGGCATACTGCTGGATCTTCTCCAGAATAAACTGCGCCATCTTGGGATCTCCGATAGACTGACCCGACAGGTTGATGGTGTACATGCGGGCTCGGCTACCCGGGTCCTGCTGCGTGAACACGGAGATAATAAGAAATGCCTGTTCAACCACCCAACGATCGATATTCCGCATCAGGTCGTAGCGTTCAGCAGCGGGTATGAAAATTCCCGGCGAAACCTGCCCCCCCCCAGCTTGTGGCCAGCGTACAAGAAATTCACAGATCTCCTCCGGTTCGGCATCCTCACCCAATGCGACGATTCGCTGTATATACAGATCAAACTCATCGTTGCGCAATGCCCCCTGGATTCTCGGCATCCACTGCATCTGATCATGGCGGTCCGCCATCTCCTGGTCATCACGTTTGTACAGATGTACCGCGTCACGCCCCTTATCCTTGGCGGTGTAGCATGCGAGATCAGCTGCACTCAGTACGTCGGTCAATACCCCACTGCTCTCGTCAATCGTGACCACACCGATACTTGCACGCACATCGAACAGATTTTCATCCCATTTAAAACGATAATCCCCCACGACATGGCGGATTCTTTCAGCCACTTCAAGCGCCCTATCCATACCGCAATGCCGCACAAGAACACCAAACTCATCACCGCCGAGACGGGCCACCACATCCATATCCCTCATCTCGGCATGCAATAGCCCGGCAATCTGTTTCAGCAGGGAATCCCCAGCCAGATGCCCACAGGTATCATTAACCAGCTTGAATTGATCCAGATCGAGGTAACAGAGGGCATGCTGGGATTTTTGTGTTCTGCTCTCCTCCAGTGCCTCACGTAACTCATGTTCAAACTCGTTCCGGTTCAGCAATCCAGTCAGGGCATCATGGCTGGCCTGGTATGCCAATGCAGAGGTCAGTTCACGCTCAAGACTGACATCACGAAGTACAAGTACAGCCCCGACTGACTCCCCTGCCCTGTTTGTCAGGGCCGATGCCGTGCCATCGACACCTATTTCCCTGTCTTCCCGTCTAAGATTCAGGCTATTGGGGCGAGTTCTTTCTGAATCGCCACCCACTAGGTAATAGCTGATGGCATCAGGTATCTCATGGTCAGTCTCCTGGTCTTTCAGATGCACAATATCCTGAATTGATTGACCAACAGCAGATACAAACGAGTATCCAAGCAGCTGTTCGGCAACGGGGTTGATGTAGGTTATCTGGTGGCTGGTATCGGTAGTGATCACTGCATCTCCAATGGATTGCAGAGTAACTTCAGCCTTCTCTTTCTCCTTGAAAATCTCTTCCTGGGCGTTGTATCGCTCGATGGCTGCCAATCTACGGCTTCGCCATGCAATGGCCAGGCTGCTGATGATAAATGCCGTAAAAGCCATGGAGACAAGAACAGAACCCATCTGCAGCATGGAGATATCAGGCTGCATAGAGATCTCAAGGCGTAGCTTCTGGCCATTGAGTTTCAACTCACCTTCATGATTGAATGACTGAAACCAGCCTGCCCCTTCTCCTTTATCCACTCCAACTCGAAACAGTTCACTTGGACTGTCACCCTCACTAAAACGTAACAGTCTGATCGATAGTTCAGATAGTGCCTGATCATCCACATGAAGCAGCTCATGGGGATTGAACATAATAACGAAGGCCCCACTTACCTGATTATTGCGCTCTTCACTGGTCTCTGGTGTCACAAGGCCGAAAAACGTGGGACGAATCAGTGCATATCCGGTTCCGCCCCTATCCATGAACTTCGCAATCCCAATGCCATCGGAATCCACCGCTTTCTCAAATGCATTCATCACATCCTGGCGGACGATCCAGTCCTGGCCGAGGAAATGGGCAGTCTGTGGTTCCATGGGTTCGAAGAAACTGACCGCCAGGTGGTGCTCATAGAGGCCATTCTTGGGACCTTCCCCGGCATCCACCTGGGGAGCCTTAATCCTGTATTGAGGCAATCCCAGGCTATGCATCTCCCGTTCGAAGAGAGGCCCCTCATCCTCCTCCAGCCAACTCAGGTATCCAATGGAGGTGACAAAGGGGTAACGATCGAGCAGTTTCTCGGACAGCACTGTCAGTAGCGAGTACTCCAGATCTTCGCTCGCCTGATACATACCGACAAGAGCGGTCAGGGCACCATCCGCTGAAGCCAACCGCTGGTTAACGGTCTGTTTAATCAATCCAGAACGGTTTTGAAAGCGCGTTTCAGATTCAGATATCAATTGCCCATAGACAAGCCAACCCGTTATCAACACGCTCACAACCCCCAGCAACAACAGGGCTGTCCAGCCTAATTTGTGGTTGGCTCCACCAGAGATCAAAATCACTACTCCCTTGAGACCCGCTTGGCCTTACGTAGAAGTTTTCTCGGAATACTCAGACCGGATGATTCAAGCAAGGCGGTATTCAACCAGAGATCCCAGCGCCGGTTGGACACAATCGGAATATCCATTGGTGACATTCCATCGAGGATGGCCAAAGCACTCTTTGCCGCCCATTCACCGTGTTCCTCGGGCACCTTGGTGTACCCCAACAGGGTAAAGGGCATCATCCAACCATGATTGGTCACGCTCAGCCGTTTGGTATTAGCAAGTGTAAACTGACGCGCTGTCTCCTTGTTCCAATCATCGATTCCCGAAAAACTACCAAGTATTACGAAGTCATAAGCCTGCGCTGCCTTATAGGCATCCATCCAATCCTGCATGCTGGAAACGAGGCTGCCATCAAAGGGTATACCGAGTTCTTCTGAAGCTTCCGCCATGCGGTCCTGATTCTTTTTCTCGGTGAAAGTATCCGCACCAAGGTAGTATCCACCCCGCACTTTTCCGGACAGGCTCGCAGCCTGGCGAAGCATCGGACGCAAGGGAGCCACCTCTATGATCCCGGTGACATTGCTGTAGGGAAAGCCGTACTCCTCAGCGGTCCAGTTGACACCGCAGAAGACGAACGGGGTTGGCGAATCCTTGAAATGGGCCTGGATGACATATCTTGCAGCGTTGTCGTCAGATGCTATGACCACATCCGGTTTCCACTCCATTACAAGGTCACGGACTTCAAGTCCTACGCGCTCCTTGTAAGCCTGTTCTTTGTTTCGCTTGGTGTCCATGTCAAACTGGCGGTAATCACACCGCCCTTCAAGGATATTGCGCACACCCTTCTCAACTCCATCTGACCAGGCATAGCCCTGATGGTAGGAGGAAACATACAGACAGCGTGGAGCCTTTGCAGAAAGTGTTGATGTGGAAATCAGAATCAGCAAAGAGAAAACAAAAGATGAAAAGAAAACCTTATCTTTCCTGAAAACAGCTCTTCTGAATGACATACCCATATCCCTGATATCAGATGCGAAAACAAACCAGTCATTAAACAGTAACGGCAAATCCAGCAGCCTCTTGACTGGAATTATTTTCACACAAAAATCATATGGTTATATGACTGTCAGACTAGTCACGTATACCTGCGATTTCAAGACATTTGATGGAATATCCAACACCGCTCACAGGCTGCCTCTTCATTCCATGTGCTCAGGCCTGCTCTCGATCCATGCCTCAAACTCATCCACTGACATGGGGGGTGCAAACAGGTATCCCTGGGCCAGGTCGCACTGCTCATCGAGCAGGAATTTTCGCTGCGCCTCGGTCTCGACCCCCTCGGCGATCACCGTGTAGCCAAGACTCTTTCCGAGTGCGATCACGGCCCTTGCTATGGCGGCATCCTCCGGATCGTCGGGCAGATCATGTACAAACCCCTGGTCGATCTTCAGCGTATCGACGGGCAGGCGCTTGAGATAACTCAGCGATGAGTAGCCGGTGCCGAAATCGTCGATGGAGGTGGTGACTCCGAGGTCCTTCAGGGACTGCACCGTCTGCAGCGCCTCTTCGGCATTGCCCATGATGAAGCTCTCGGTGATCTCGAGCTCCAACAGTGATGCTGGCATTCCAACCTCGGCAAGTATTCGCTGAACGGTCTCGACAATGTTCCCCCTCTCCATCTGCGGACCGGCGATATTGACCGCCAGGCGGCCCCTGAACTTCCCTGCATTGCACCATGACATGACCTGCTCACAGGCCATTCTCGTGATCAGCTCGCCCATGGGAATGATGAGCCCGGTCTCCTCAGCCAGGGGAATGAACTCCATCGGCGATATCCGGCCATGACCCGGCCGGTTCCATCTCGCCAGGGCCTCCACCCCAATCAACTCCCTGCTCTTCATCGATACCTGGGGCTGGTACCAGACCTCCAGTTCCCGCTTGTCGATCGCCTTGCGTAGTGCCCCTTCCAGGGTGAGCCGGTCACGTGCTGCAATGGTCATCCTGCGGCTGTAGTATCTGTAGGTGTTGCGACCTTCATCCTTTGCCACGTAGAGGGCAGCATCGGCATTGCGCAGCAGTTTGCTGGCATTCAGTCCATCTTCAGGATAGAGCGCAATCCCAATGCTGGCGGTTATGAAGGTCTCCCTCCCCTTCAGGTTGAACGGCTCCTTCAAAGAGGCGATGAGCTTATTGGCGACTTTCGCCACATCATCGGTATCCTCGACCACCTCGATGAGCACGGCGAACTCGTCACCGCCAAAACGGGAGACCGTATCCGCCTCGCGCACATCCTGGATAAGGCGGGCTGCAACCCGTTTCAGCAGTTCATCACCCACGGGATGACCAAAGCTGTCGTTGACGTTCTTGAACCTGTCCAGGTCGAGGAACAGAACGGCCACCTGGTGTTTCTCCCGGCGCGCCCGTTCGAAGGCGTGCTTGAGTCGAGCGTTGAACAGCAGCCGGTTGGGCAGGTCTGTCAGCGGATCGTGGTGAGCAAGATACTCCAGCTCATCCTGGGAGCGCTTGATGGTAGTGATATCGGCAAACACACCGACATAGTTCTGCACATTATCCTGCAGGTCATTGACCGAGCTGATGGTCAGCCACTCGGGATAGATCTCGCCATTCTTGCGCCGGTTCCAGATCTCGCCCTGCCAACGTCCTGTTGATTGCAGCTCCCCCCACATCTGCTTGTAGAAATCGCTGTTCTGGCGGCCGGAACTCAGTATTTTGGGGGTCTCTCCAATCACATCCGATTCAGAGTAACCGGTGATCTCGGTGAAAGCGCGGTTTACAGAGAGAATTCTTCTATCCGCATTGGTGATCATCACCCCCTCTGCCGTATTCTCGAAGGCCGCCGCGGCCTGTCTCAGGCGCCGCTCTGCCAGCACCCGGTCAGTGACGTCATGCACAATACTGTAGAGAACAGTACGCTCCTGCAATGCGATGGGGCCGGAGTGCACCTCCACATCCCGTACTTCGCCACTCTTCAAACGATGCTTGAAGAAGAAGTGATCCCGCTTCTCCTCCCTCGCCCGGGCCATCTCCTCCTGCATCTCCTCGGGCCCGAGGATGTTGATATCGCTGATATTCAGGTGCAGCAGTTCATCCCGGCTGTAGCCATAGTAGGATGCCGCGGCGTTGTTGGCGTCGACGATCGTGCCATCCTCCGGATCCACCAGCAGTTCAACCGCCTTGTTCTGGGTGAACAACTGCCGGTAACGTGCTTCACGCTGGCGCAGTGCGCGCTCGAAGGCCTTGCGCTGGGTGATCTCCTGGTCCGTACCGAAAACCCTGATCGCCTCACCTTCTTCGTTACGCTCGATACGGGCACGGGTCAGTAGTTCACTGACCCTGCCACTTGATGCAAGGAGCCTGTACTCGTGATTGAACTGCAGGGTCTTGGAACCGAGGGCCTCTCTGAAAGCCTTGTCATGCTTTCCCCTGTCTTCGGGATGGACGCATGCCAGATGCTCCTCGTACGTGAACGTCTCGCTTCTTTGAATGCCATGCATGCGGTATTCATTGTCCGACATCCAGCCGATGTTTTTCACAACATCATATTCCCATGAGCCGATCCTACCAAGCCGCTCTGCCTCGTTGAGCAGGGCCACTGTCTTCTGCAGTTCAGTCTCTGCGGACTTCCGCACGGAGATGTCCTTGACAACGATGATGTGGTAGTCGGGAATCTCACCTTCCGCCCACATGGGCGATGCGGTCAGGCTGACCCAAACCGGGGAGCCGTCCGGTCTCAGGTAGCGCAGCTCCAGCGTGAACTCGCGGATCTCTCCAGATTTCAGCCGCGCGATGTTGTCGCGTACGGATGGAAGATCCTCAGGATGGGTGAAGCGAGCGCATTCCATGGAGAGTACCTCGTCAGGACGCCGCCCGAGGATCTCACAGAACTTGTCGTTGACGCGTATAAAGGTGCATGTCGGCGTCGCAATCTGGGCCACTCCCACGGCCGCCTGTTCAAACAGTGCCCGAAAACGCTCTTCACTCGCCTTCAGCTTCAGTTCGACTGTTATCCGATCGGAGACATCGGTACCCGATGAGAGGGCGCCGAGGATATTGCCCTCCCGGTCACGCAGAATGTTGTTGTACCAGTCGATGATACGCTCTTCGCCGTTCCTGCAGAGCACCGGGTTTTCGTAGGTTGCGACCTGCTCGAGGTCGCCCGCGACAACCTGCCTGAACACCTCCTTCACCTCATCACGCTGGCGCTCCGGCAGAAAATTGTCGAACCAGTTACGCCCCAGGATCTCCTCTTTCGGATAACCCAGCACCTCGCAGCCCTTTGCGTTGACCAGTTCCACCTCGCCCTCGAGATTGATACCCAGCATGATCACACCGGCCAGATCCAGGTAGCGGGCAGCCCTGCTCTGCTCTGCCTCCAACGCTGCGGCTATCTGTTTCTGTTCTGTGATGTTGGTCATCACCCCCTGCAGCATCAGGGTCTGGCCCTCGAGGCCCAGCACCGGCGCCGCCTCGTCCCTGATCCAGACCTGTTCGCCACGGCGGGAGATCATGCGGTACTCGGTCTTGAGCACGCTATGGCTTTCGTGAGAAGCGGTCACCTCGTTGATGACCCGCTCCCGGTCATCGGGATGGATACTCTCGACCCATAGATCGGGATCGGCTATGAACTCCTCCGCGGTATAGCCGATGAAGTCCTCGATCTGGGGGCTGATATAGAGGGTCGTTGATGCCTCGTCAGAAGCGGCGGCGTAGACCACCACCGGCATATGCTCCACCAGGGCACGGAACCGCGCCTCGGTCTCGGTGAATACGGAACTGCCCGCCTCGGAACCCGGCTTCAGGTGATTGGAAAGTGCGGATGCAGTCAGCCCCCGCTCCTGGGCAAAGGCCTCGATGGCATCCCTTGAGAACCGGCGGTGACCGCCCGGCGTGACGGAATGGACGGGGAGTTCCCCTTTCTCAGCCCACAACCTCACGGTCGCCGTCGACACCTTCAGCAGATCGGCAACCTCTTTCGGGGTGAGGTACTCCGGTTCCCTTGTCATCTCCCTGTTCTTGAAGAACCACGCTTACTGACAAGCATAGTTCACAATCTGGCGGATTGGGTGATTTTCACGTTTTTTACGTTTTGAGTGTTTATCAGGGATTTCAGGGTTTGAAGTCCTGGCAACTGGTGGTAAGCCTCTGATAGATATAGAAACCCTGTGTCGCAGCAGACTCATCTCGTTCAACACGGCCTGGCTGCCGGCGTTATTTCATTGGCAGGCAGAGAGTGAATGTTGCACCCCGGCCAGGCTGGGAGTCGACACTCATCCTGCCGTTGTGCTCCTGGGTAACGATGAAATAGGAGACCGAGAGACCCAGCCCCGTACCTTCACCTACCGGCCGTGTGGTATAGAAAGGCTCGAATACGCGATTGCGCACCTCTTCGCTCATGCCGTGTCCATTGTCCTCCACATCGATACAGGCCATCTCCTTGTGCCGATAGGTACGGACTGTGATGCACGGGGGCTGTCTCTCTTTATCCTGTTCGTAGAATACCTGGGCTGCATTGCGCAGCAGGTTCAACAGCACCTGCTGGATCTCTGAAGAGACACAGTTGACGGGACCCAGGGATTGATCAAACTCCCTGACAACTTCGATTCCGCGAAAGTCATACTTTTTCTTCAGATCGTAGTCCACGGCGGCCAGCTCCAATGCCTGTTCGACCAGCTGGTCGAGATGTTCAGGATGAAGTTTCGACTCGGGCTTGCGTGCAAACTGCAGCATATTTTCAACGATACCGGCAGCCCGTTCACCAGAGACGCTGATCCCCTTGAGAAACTCCTCTATTCCGCGCCGGTCGAAATAGGACTCCATTTTTTCAAGCTCGATTCCCAACTCCTGTGCCACCTCCCTGTTCTTCTCAAGCTCGGGAGAGATGCGACGACGGATATTCTGAATCCCATGCAGGATGCCACCCAGCGGATTGTTCAGTTCATGGGCCATCCCTGCAGCGAGACCACCCACCGACATCATCTTTTCGGTCTGCATCAGCAGGTCCTGCATCCGCTTCCGCTCGGTTATATCCTGGATAATGGCGACGAACACCGGCGGCGTCTCTTCGTGCAACAGCTGCAGGTGAACCTCGACATTGTAGAGCGAGCCATCCTTGCGCTTGTGTACCGTCTCGAAGATGACGACTTCCCGCTTTTCTCTGCGCAAGGGCCGAACAAGCTTTTCAAAGCCCTCCAGGGTGAACTCGGGCTTGATATCCAGTGGCGTCAGGTTCCGCAGTTCATCCATCTCGTAACCCAGGTTGGTGCGTGCACCGTGATTGACCTCGATGAACCTGAAAGAGTCTGCATCGAACACGTAGACCTCGTTGAGAGAACGCTCCACGATACGCCCGAGCCTGGTTGCCCTGTCTTCGGCCTGTTTGAGTTGGGTGATATCCTGGAACATACCCTTCAGCTTGACCGCCTTACCTTCGATCAGCTCGGGTGCACAGCTGGTGCGTACCCACAGTTCCCTCCCCTTGGCCGTGATGAAGCGGATCTCCATATCGTAGGGGATGCCGTTATCTTTCGCCTTCTGTACGGCACTGGCAAGCTTTTCACGATCGGCGGCATGGTAGAAGTCGATCACCTCTTCCAGTGTCGGATCATAGCTTTCGGGAAGCTCGTGAATACGGTAGGTCTCACTGGTCCAGCGTAACTCCCCGCTTGCAATGTCCATCTCCCAACCGCCCAGCTTTGCGATCCGGCCGGTCTCGTTGAGAAAGTCCTCGCTCTCACGAAGCCTCTGGGTGCGCTCTTTGACCTTTGCCTCGAGTTCCCGGTGCGACGCGGACAACTTCTCTGTCATCGCATTGATCACATCAGATACCTGGTCGAACTCGTCACGACTATGCGATATAGGGCTCGACAAACTCTCCAGCGGGGGAAGTTTCTCTTTTTCCAGATCAAGGTCACCGAGATAGGCAGCGATATGTCGCAGGGGCAGGCTGACAAAGAGATGGAAGAGAAACAACAGCACGCCGGCAACCAGGAAGATCTCGATGGCATTGGTCAGGAGAGTCCTGCCAGCGCTATCCCACAGACGTTGATAGAGTCTGTCCAGGCCAGCGGTCACCTGCAACTCACCCAGGAGCATCTCATTACCGCGATAGACGCGCAGCAGGGGAAAGGTGACATCCATCGAATCAACCGAAGTTTTCTCACCTGCCTGCCAGGCAACCTTGCCATCGATACGAATAACCAGGTGTTCCATGTCAGGCAGATTAGCCAACCCCTCGAGCTGGAGCTGAATCTGGGTACGGTTGATGACCCAGACACTCTCCACCAGGCTCTCAAGAGAGTTGGCACCGATAAAGTCGAAGTTCTCTTCGATCTGCTCCACAGATGAGAGATAGTCATTACGGAGTTGCATCGCCGTGGTCACCAGGGTCACGACAATGCTGACAGCAAGGACAATAAGAACCAGCCTGCGGGCTATACGACTCTTGATTAAATGCCTATCCATATAAGTAATCGTCAGGGTTTCAGCAATGCCCCAAGTGTCTTGTCCTCAATGTGCCCATAACTTCCATCCGCCTTCATCTGCTCCAGGGCCTTCGCCAGTTCGGGGATAAGGCTCTCGTGGCGCTTGTTGACGTAGAGGAACATCTCTTTGCTGATAAGCGGAGGCTCAAGAGCAATAATCCCCTTCAGCCCAAGCTTCCTGGCGAGCTCGAGCCCTTGCCACTTCTCGTAGATCACCAGCTGCGTGCGCCCCCGGTGCAGCAACCGGAACAGCTGCTCGGACGTACTCACCTTTGTGATACTACGCGCCTTGACGTTCTGTTCCAGAATCTTCCAACCCGTCACGAAGGCGACATCGTAGTTCTGCAGACTGTCCCAGCCATCCACCACGACATCAGGATTCATCGAAAAGACCTGGAAGTTGAAGTCCATCACCTTGCCCGGTACCTGGCGGATATTCGGGTAGAGTTTCTCAAGGCCGGCAACCCTGGGCAGGTTGCCATCGTCCAGCCCCTGGTCCAGGGCACGCAGGCCACGCTCCTCGTGGGCGAATTCAAAGTCGGGAACACGCCCCACCCGGTGCAGCATCTCGGTCACCACGAGATCCAGGAATCCCTCTCTCTCGGGCGTACCCAGCGGTGCCGTCAGGGTGATGTTCAGTTTGAAAGGGGCGCCCTCACCCATTACGGCGAAGGAGGCAGTCACCAGGAGAAGAAACAGGCAATGCATGATTTTATTTCTCATCATCATCCCCTTCATAAAAGTTATTCAGTGTAAGTATAGATTACATCCTTGACAGCACACCCCGGGCCGGCAAGTGACCAGGAGGAACCTTCAGGAAGCCGGCAGGGTAAAGATGAAACGGCTGCCACCAGTATCCACACTCTCGACCCAGATCCGCCCCCCGTGGCGCTGGACGATCCGCTTGCACACGGCGAGCCCGATACCCAGCCCCGGATACTCTTCCCGTGTATGCAGCCGCTGGAACACGGTAAAGATCCGCTCCGACTGGTCCCGGGGAATACCGATGCCGTTGTCCTCCACCGAAAACAGCCACTCGTCGTCACCCTGCTCCGCGGAAACCGTCACCCTGGGCGGTCGTTCACCATGGAACTTGATCGCGTTTCCCACCAGGTTCTGGAAGAGACGCTCGATTTGACTGGCATCCGCCTCCAGTACCGGTAGCGGTGTGTCATGCAGCACTTCTGCACCGCTCTCATCGATCACCAGTCGCAGGTTGGACAGTGCCTTCTGCAGTACCGCCTGCAGATCGGTTTTGGAGAAAGGCTGCCCCTGGGTCTCCACACGCGAGTATTGGAGCAGACCCTCAATCATTGCAGCCATGCGTTGTGCACCATCCATCGCATAGTTGATAAAGTCATCTGCATCCTGGTCGAGTTTTCCCTTATACCGCCGGTCGAGCAGTTGCATGTAGCTGGTAACCATTCTCAGGGGCTCCTGCAGGTCATGGGAAATGACGTAGGCAAAACTCTGCAGTTCATCATTCGAGGCTTTCAGCTTCGATGCGGTCTTTTCCAGCTGTTCGGTCCTGCTTGCCACCAGCTGATCCAGTTCATCCTGGTGACGCAGGAGCTCTGCCTCGATCTCTTCTCTTTCCATTAAGTCCTGGCGCAGGTTCTCCCGCATCTCGTTGAGTGCATCCACAACCTCGTCCAGTTCATCGCGATGTTCACTGGAACTGGGGCTGCGTTTCAGCCTGATCTCGGTATCAAGACGTCCGATACGCAGGGCACGCGCATAGGCACCCAGGTCACGGAGATGCCGGACAATCAGGTAGTGAGTGATAAAGAGAACGAACAGGGAGACGAGAAATATCTGCAGACCCTCGCTTCCCAGCCTGGCCAGCGCACTGTTGACCAGGTTTTCACGAACACTGCTGAGGCTTACAGTAACCTCCAGGTCGCCAAGATGCTCATGGTACCGACCGCTTTGGTAGATCATGGGAAACCGCTCTGCCCTCACCTCTTCACCACTCGAGGCGTCACGGCCTGCCGTGTAGACCTCTTTGCCTTCCTCAATAATCTTGACCGCAACCAGGTCGCCCAGAAGGACCAGATCGTTCAACTCTGTCTCGATCTGTTGATGGTCTATTTTCCACAGGCTTGTGGTAAGGCTCCCCAGGTGCGTCATGCGGATAGTGGCAACCTTGTCATCAAGGTTTTGCATATCCCGCTGATAATCCATGTAAAGCTGCAGCGCCGTGGCAAACAGGGTAATGAGTGTGCCAAACAGAAGAACGCTGAGCACGAGAGACCAGGAAAGCTTACGCTTGCTGTACGAACCTGCAACATTTCGAAACAGTCCTTGCATACTAGTATTCGAAGCAGACCGCTTTGGATTCCGCCCTCCTGCTCAACTCAAGATGAATTTTGAACATACTCGGCACATCCTGCGTGAGAAAACGCTCCAAACCGCTATTCACTCTATCCCGTGCTCTTTCATGATCTCGTTGTAGCGACCACTTCTCAGCAACATATAGAGCCCTTCGTTGTAATCCTGCAGCCTGACCAGGTTATCCGGGTTTTTCCTGGAAAATGCCATGTGGACAAATTGTCTCTGCTGGGGCTCGCCCACGGTTTTGATCCTGTTACGCCCTCCCAGCTTACCGGCTTCGTAAAAGGCGACAGACTTCGCACTTACAAAGAAATCGATTCTTTTGTTCAATAGCATCTCTATGCCATTGAGATAGCCATCGGTTTCCTGCTTCTGCAGGTAGTCTGCATCATCGAACTCCTTGGATAGCGAACCGGCCCTGTTGTGTCCAATGGTGTAATCGGCAAGCTCCCGAAGCGAGCTGTAACTGTTTACCGGGTTTGACACCAGGCCGATCAGGTACACTTCGTGAACCGAGTAAGGCATGCCATACCAGTAGAACTCCAGCCTCGGCTCATTGAAATAGATCTCGGTGATCGCATCACACTTCTCACCCTTTTTGGCGTATTCCTGCGCCCTTGCCCAGGGCAGAAACATCTTGGTGACCTTGTAGCCCTGGGGCTCGAATATCTCCTTTATGATCTGTGCCGTGTAGCCTTCGTTCACCAGGTTGGTTCCGTGATGAGGGGGCCACTCGTAGCTGCAGATGGTTACCGTCTTGTCCTCGGCATAAGAGAGAGGCGTCATCATCAATACCAACGCAAGGATTGCAATTTTTTTCATGACACACTCCTTCCTTCTGCCTTAAGCGGCAGTCGAATAATGAACCTGGCACCCTCGCCTGGGGCAGATTCCACACTCATCTCACCGCCATGCTCCTGGGTGACGATGAAATAGGAGACGGAAAGACCGAGCCCTGTTCCCTGGCCCGGTGGCTTGGTGGTAAAGAACGGTTCGAACACGCGCTTGCAGGTCTCCTGGTCCATCCCTGGTCCGTCGTCTTTCACTTCGATACAGGCCGAGCCGTCTTCGGTATATGTCCTCAGCGTGATGGTTCTGGACTGTCCACGTATAGCGGACAACACCTGTGCCGAGTTTCGTAACAGGTTGAGAAGGACCTGCTGTATCTCGGGTCCGATACAGGGAACCAATGGAAGCTCCATGTCGTAGTCACGCACGATATCGATATCGCGGAAATCGTGTTTTTTCTTCAGATCGTAGTCCATCGCCGCCAGATCCACGGCCTGGTCTATCAGCTGGTTGATCTGCTCCGGATGGAACTCACCCGAGGGCTTTCTTGAAAAAACCAGCATGTTGCTGACAATATCCGCAGCCCGCTTTGATGAATCGATCACCCCGTCCATGAAACCCGAAATACCCCGTTTCTCCATGTATGACTGGGCAAGGCGCAGATCGAAGCCCAACTCGCCTGCCACCTCTTCATTCTTTTCCAGATCCATCGACAGGCGTCGCCGGATATTCTGTAATCCCTGCAGTATCCCCCCAAGCGGATTATTGAGTTCATGTGCCATGCCGGCAGCAAGACCGCCTACCGACATCATCTTTTCGGACTGGACCATCATCAGCTCCATGCGCATCCTTTCAGTGACATCGTCTATGCGTACGACCGATTCTTCAGCTGGCCCCGACAGTGGATAGACTATGACGTCATAATAGTGCTGTTCACTCTCTTCCCGGCGAGAGATCTGTTTGAAACTTTCAAGCCTGTGAGCCCTGACGGCACCCATAATCCCCAATAGCTGATCGGGCGAAAATGACAGCAGCTCTTCCAGTGATCGCCCCAGGGCCATCTTGGCATCGATTCCCGAAAAGCTTTCTGCCCCCTGGTTCCATTGAGTCACGTCACCATTAGAGTCGACGGCTACCAGGACCGAGGGCATGGAGTCGATGATATCCTGAAGATACTTGCGTGTGTCTGACAGTCCCTGCTGGGCCTCGATCCTTGCATCTCGTTCCCAGCGCGCCACGATGATCTGGCCACAGGCGTCAACTACCGGCTGAATGTATGAGAGCAGCTCTTCATCGTACCCTCCAGGGCGGTTGGCCAAACCGATCAAACCGACAAGTCTCTCCCCGTAGTACACGGGAACTCCAAGGAACGCCGTAAGCCTGGGATGGCCGGAAGGTATTCCCTTGCTGCGGGAATCGTTTTCAGGATCATTGGCAATCACCGGCTTGCGATCGGTGATCACATGACCAAACAGGTTATTGAGATCCCTGAATACGAAACCGGTTGATTTGTGCTCTTCGTAGAAACGCCGCGTTTCATCATTCCAGGCGATATTTGAAAACGCGTAACACTTGACGTAGTCGTGACCCTCCTCGTCCTGGAGTACATCACCGATAAAACCAAACTCGCTTGAAGTCAGTTCGATAATATCAACCAGGAGTATATCGAACATGATGAAGGGATCAGGTTCGCGAATAAACTGCGATTGCAGGCTACCGATAATCTTGAACAGCCTGTTTTTGGCGGCCAGGTTATCCGCCAGGCGGTCGACTTCGCTTTTACGCTCCCGAAGTGCCTGCTCCGCACGGTTCCTGTCGACTGCATAGTGAATGGCACGCGACAGGAGTCCGGGACTCAGATCGCCCTTCATGAGGTAGTCCTGCACCCCTTCCTGCACACCCATCAGGGCCAGCGACTGGTCTGTCAGGCCGGTAAGGACCACTATCGGCAATCCCCGTGCACTTTCACGTATACGCCGAATGGTCTCCACCCCCTGGCTGTCGGGAAGGGAGAGATCGAGCAGTACGACATGGGGTTTGAAGTTTTCTAGCTGCCCGAGCGCTGAATCAAGACGCTCCGTGTTCACCAGGTCCCCGAGTTGCAGGTCGCTTTCATTCAGCAGTTCCTGGATCAGGCGTGCATCACCGGGATTGTCTTCCACCAGGAGAATGTCGAGCGGCCCTTCCATATCAACCACCACCCTCCGGAAGCTGTACCACGGTGAACCAGAACGCCTCGATCCCCTTGACGACATCTATGAACTGATCGAGATCTATCGGTTTCGTGATGTAGCAGTTGGCATGCAGATCATATGCCTTCTTTATATCCTCCTCGGCCTTCGACATGGTCAGTACAACCACGGGAATAGGCAGCAAGTGGGAATCGGCCTTGATCTCCGCCAACACTTCACGGCCGTCTTTTCTGGGTAGATTGAAATCAAGCAGGATCAGGTCAGGCCTCGGCGCATCGGCATAACTGCCCACCCTGCGCAGGAAAGACATGGCCTGTTCGCCATCGGATGCCACCGAGAGGTTATTTACGATCTTCCCGTCTTGCATGGCTTCCTGTGCCAGACGGACATCTCCCGGATTATCCTCTATCAACAGGATCTCTATTGGTCTTTCGGCCACCTTCATATTGTTGTTCCTTCTCTTTTTCAGGCAGACTGGATCTCGTTGACGTACTGTTCCTCCCCCTGGCTATATCGGAAAGGTGAAGTGAAAACTGGCGCCCTCCCCCTCTTCGGACTCAACCCATATTCGGCCGCCATAACGCTCCACGATCTTTTTACACAGTGCCAGGCCGATACCGGTACCCGCACCCTCGGCAGGCCCCTGCAAACGCGTGAAGAGTCCAAAAATACGCTCATGATGCCTGGGTGCTATACCTATCCCATTGTCTTTCACATGCAGATGCCATGCGCCCTCTTCTCGCTCGGCAGAGATGTCTATCTGACACTGTCCGGGTCCGGCATTGTCGATCGCATTCTGCAGCATGTGCCGGAACAGCTGGAAGAGTTCCTTCCGGTTAGCCCTCACTGAAGGGAGTTCTCCCACGACCACTTCTGCCCCCGAGGAGTCGATTACCAGGCTCATGTCATTTACGACCTCGTTCACCAACGGGGCGCAATCGACAGCCTCCACCGCCTCTGGATCTATACCCACCTGGGTATAGACCAGCAAACCATCGAGCAGACGCTGCAACCGTTCACTGCCGGATACCGCGTACTCGATAAACTCGCTGGCTTCATCGTCTAGTTTCCCTGCGTAACGCCGACTGAGCAGCTGGGTATAGCTGGAAATAAGGCGCAGGGGTTCCTGAAGCTGGTGTGCAGCGATGCTTGCATACTGGCGCAATTCGATGTTGGACCTCATCAATGCGTCGGCAGCCGCCTTGCGTTCGGTGATGTCCTGTACATTGAACACGTAGTACTTGGAGGGTGTCCCTTCAGCCTCTTCAGCTTCACCATGACCCTCCTCGGCAGGTTCTTTCTCTTCCACCATGGTGACATCGACCTGCGTGGGAAATACCGATCCGTCCTTACGGACATTTTCAGTTTCGAAGGTATGGTGTCCCTTGTCGCGGGCCAGGCCCAGTTGCTGTACCAGTGTTTCCCTGGCGGCTTCAGCGAAAACCGTGGAGATCGGTTTCGACGCCAGTTCTTCCAGGGCATATCCGTGCATCTCTGCAAAGGCGGGATTGATCATCTCCAGCGAGTTGTACTCTGGATCGCCAACCGCCACGCCCCACTTGGCATCCTCGAAGACATGTGCCCAGCGTTTGAGCTGATCCTGGTAACGGGCGAAACGCAACGCCACCGAGGCCATCTCTCCGAACGTGGTCGCATTGGCCGCGTCCCTGTCGGTGAAGTCTTCGGCTTTATTGGCCAGGCCAATCAGTCCCACGGTTTTGCCAGCCACGTTGATCGGTGAAAACATGACATTCTTCAATGAGACATGCCCTTCCGGCATGAACTTCATCCACTTGCTGTTGGAGAAGTCATTGTCATAGACAGCCTTGCTGGTTTCGTAGGAGACACCCCTCAGGCCACGAATCGGCATGGGCAGGTTTGGATCGACAGTACAGGGAAGCCCCCCCGCCTCGAGAAACAGAACCTCGTTCTCGTCTCCTGCATCGTTCAACAGGGCCACGTAGCCGGCCGTTGCGCCTGTCACCTTGCAGCAGGAATCGAAAATCGCCCGTGCGGACTGGGCGAAATTCTCGGCCATGGGAATCGACTGGGCAGCATCCAGCAGCTCTGAACTCTCGAATTGTCTCAACCTCGCTTCCTGGAGCGCCGACTCAAGGTCGGATGGGGTACCTGCCTCCTTACGTGATAAATCAGATGTAAATTCACCCATTTCACCACCTCATTCAGGCTTGAGAGCATACTCATAATATAGTTCTGTAAAGCGATTTCTGCCGTTATTTCCCAGGTTTCAAGGGCCCATGGGCTTGCGGAAGATCAATAAACGCCTGGCGAATCCGGCGTTATGCGGATGAGCGTCATTCAGCCCGTCCTGGGACCCAGAATGCTGCCCGAATCACGCTCTTAAACGAGCCTTGGGAAAAAAAGTATTGCCTCGATAAATGGGAATTATTATCCTACTCAGGAACACTCAACCAAGGAGATAACAACAATGCCCGGTACCTTCGAACTGTATAAAGACGCCCGCGGGGAGTTTCGTTTCCGGCTCAATGCCAGCAACGGCAAGACGATCCTCTCCAGCGAGGGTTACAAGCAGCGCTCCAGCGCTGAAAACGGAATCGCATCGGTGAAAAAAAACGCTCCGGACGATAGCCGCTACGAGCGGAAGGAGACGATCAACGGCCAGTTCATGTTCAATCTCAAGGCCACCAATGGCCAGGTGATAGCCACCAGCCACGCCTTCAAGACCCCGGCCACCAGGGACGAGGGTATCGAAGCGGTGAAGCGAAACGCCCCCGAAGCCGGGGTACAGGACCTGATCTGAATGAAAAGCCCCCTGTAGCCGGACGGCTACAGGGGGCCCGTGATTGCGCCTGTGACGATCTCTCAGCTGCCGAAGGGGTGGCGCAGCACCAGGGTCTCGGCCCGGTCGGGACCGGTTGAGATCACGTCAATGGGGGTATCGGTCAGCTCTTCGATCTTCTTCAGGTAGGCCTTGGCGTTGGCCGGAAGATCATCGTAGCTCTCGATGCCGACAGTGGACTCGCTCCAGCCCGGCATCTCCATGTAGACCGGTTCGCACTTCTCGAAGCCGTCGGCGCCCACCGGGGGTACATCGATGGTCTCGCCATCCATCTTGTAGGCGGTACAGATCTTCAGGGTCTCCATGCCATCGAGAACATCCAGCTTGGTGATGCACATGCCGGAGACGCTGTTCACTTCCAGGGAACGCTTCAGGGCCACGGTGTCGAGCCAGCCACAGCGACGCTGGCGACCGGTGGTGGCACCGAACTCGTTGCCCTTCTCACCCAGGCGCTGACCCACCTCGTCGAACAGTTCGGTGGGGAATGGCCCGGCACCGACGCGGGTGGTATAGGCCTTGACGATACCCAGGATATAGTCGAGGTAGCGGGGACCCACACCACTGCCGGAGGCTGCACCGCCCGCGGTGGTGTTGGATGAGGTGACGTAGGGGTAAGTACCGTGGTCGATGTCCAGCAGTGCACCCTGTGCACCTTCGAACATCACGTTCTTGCCCTCGGCACGCATGCGGTGGAGGGTGCCGGTCACATCTTCCACCATGGGACGCAGGCGCTCCGCCTGCTCCAGGGCCTCGTCGAGCACCTTCTGGTAATCCACGGTCTCGAACTTGAAATAGTGTTCCAGGGCGAAGTTGTGGTACTCCATCACCTCGCGCAGGCGCTCGGTGAAGTGGGGGGTATCCATCATTTCGCCGAAGCGGATGCCGCGACGGGAAACCTTGTCCTCGTAGGCGGGCCCGATACCGCGCCCGGTGGTACCGATGGCCTTTTTGCCGCGGGCCGCCTCACGGGCCTGGTCGAGAGCAACGTGGTAAGGGAGGATCAGCGGGCATGACTCGCTGATACCCAGCCGTGAGCTGGCCGGTACGCCGCCGGCTTCCAGCATATCGATCTCTTCCAGCAGTGCGCTGGGCGAAAGCACCACGCCGTTGCCGATCAGGCAACGTACATTATCACGCAGGATACCGGAGGGGATCAGGTGCAGGACGGTCTTGTTGCCATCGATCACCAGCGTATGGCCGGCATTGTGGCCACCCTGAAAACGGACTACAGCCTCGGCGCGATCAGTCAACAGGTCAACGATCTTGCCCTTCCCCTCGTCACCCCACTGGGTGCCAATCACTACAACGTTCTTACCCATCTCAGTTCTCTGTAATTTGATAGTTATATCAGGCCGTCAGGCGACTGCAACGACGACCCAGCCCTCACCCTGCTTCTCCAGGGCCTCCCCACAGCCCATTGTCTGGGCATCACCACTCTGTCCCGGCAGCGCGCAGACTACACGACGCCCCCGGACTCTCAATTCCTTGATTGTCTGAAGCAGTGCAGGATCATCATCCGCCGGCGCATAGATACCGCACTCCGGCTCCTGCCTCGCACCACTGCCGAGGCGGAACAGCATCTTCAGATCCGCACTGAAACCGCGTGCAGGCCGTGCACGGCCGAACACCTTGCCAATCTCATCATAACGGCCGCCTCGAGCCAACTCCTGTCCCAACCCCGGAGCAAACGCGGCGAACACCACCCCGGTGTGGTAATGGTATCCACGCAACTCGCTCAGATCATAGTGTACAGGGACATCCGGACGCCGCTCGGCAAGTTTTACGGCCAGCTGTTCCAGCTCGGCTACCGCCTCCAGCACAGACGGCGAAGCGGCTTTGAGCCGGATTCTCGCCTGCTTCAGGGCGTCATCACCACTGAGTTCGGCAAGGGCACACAGCATCCCGCCGATCTCTTCATCCACACCGAAGCGCTCCACCAGTCCTTCGATCTCGGGTACCGCCTTGCGCTGCAGCGCCTCGAACAGGGCGAGTTCCTGGTTGGAATCGAGACCCGCCTGCTCGGCCAGGCCACGGAAGATGCCCACGTGACCCAGATCCAGGTAGACCTCCTCGACACCGGCGCACTCCATGGTCTCGAGCATCAGGCAGAGTATTTCAAGATCGGACTCGGCGCCGGCATGGCCATAGAGCTCGGCTCCGATCTGCAGCGGCGAACGTGAGCCGGCGAAACCATCGGGCCGGGTATTGAGCACGGTGCCGAGGTAGCAGAGACGGGTCGGACAGTCACGGCGAAGCTGGTGGGCGTCGATACGCGCCACCTGGGGCGTGATATCGGCACGGATACCCATGGTCCGACCGGTGATCTGGTCTGTCAGTTTGAAGGTCTGGATATCCAGGTCGCCACCGGTGCCGGTGAGCAGGGACTCCAGGTATTCAATAAAGGGAGGGAATACAAGTTCGTATCCCCAGCTGCTGTAGAGATCCAGTAGTCTCCTGCGCAGCTGCTCCAAGGCATATGCATTGGGCGGCAGGATTTCATCGATACCTTCAGGCAGCAGCCAGTGCTTGTTATCCATCATCAATTCACAATGTAGAGCATGACCACACCAAGGATCATGCTGACCAGTCCACTTATCCGGAGAGATCGGTCATCCATCTCCGAAGCCGCCCGCATCATTTTACGCATGGCGCCGGGACTTATAAACGGTAATAAACCTTCGATCACCATGACCAGCGCCAGGGCGATCAGCAGTTCGTGCCACATATCACTGTCCAGAAAAAAGGCCGGGTTGCTGTGCACCCAGCCGTGTCGGTTTTGTCAGGACAGACCGCCTATTTTCCCAAACTGAAAAGGGATTGTCCATGTTTGGACAATCCCTTTCCGATCAGGAATCAGGGCTGGCCCTGTTGCGCCTTGAAGTACTGGAAGAACTCCGAATCCGGATCCAGCACCATCATGTCCTGGCCACCCTGGAAAACACCCCGGTAGGCGGCAAGACTGCGATAGAAGGCGTAGAACTCCCGGTTCTGGTCGTAGGCATTGGCGTAGGTCTCCGCCGCCTTGGCATCACCCTCACCGCGAAGTTCCTCTGCCTGCTTGAAGGCATCCGCCAGGATCACCGTCTGCTGACGATCCGCATCCGCACGGATGCGCTCGGCCGCCTCGGCACCCTTGGCGCGCAGGTCGCGGGCGACACGCTCACGCTCTGCTCTCATGCGGTCGTACACGGACTCGCTCACCTCGGGGGGCAGGTCGATCTGCTTGACCCGGACATCGATGATCTCGACACCAAGTTCAGAGGCCTTCTCGTCAGAGTCCTTGGTCAGCAAGGCCATGATCTCGGCGCGCTCGCCGGAAACCACCTCTTTGATGGTGCGTTTACCGAACTCGTCACGCAGGCTGGTGTTGATCCGCTCGGAGAGCAGTCTCGCCGTCTTTGCCGGGTTGCCGCCGGTGGATCTGAAGTACTGGGCCACGTCGGCAATACGCCACTTGGCGAAGGAGTCGACGATCACGTCCTTTTTCTCGATGGTGAGAAAACGCTCGGGACGGGAATCCAGGGTCTGGATACGGCCGTCGAACTTCATCACGTCGTGTATGACAGGGATGCGCCAGTGCAGTCCGGGTTCGTAGTCTGCATCGACGATCTCACCCAGGCGCAGTTTCAACGCCATTTCCCACTGGTTGACCACGAATGCAGACGAGTAGACAACACCCACCACGATGGCCAGAGAAATTCCAATAAAACTGAATCTACCGCCTTGCATCAGCGCGTCCTCCTGCCACGGGCCACATCACGGGCCTTTGTCTCCGTCCGCTTCTGCTCCTGGCCAGAGTAGGGCTCCACGCCCCTGGCCGGCGCACCGGTGGATGACTCAATCAGTTTGTCCAGCGGGATGTACATGAGGCTGTTGCCCCCATCCGCATCCAGCAGCACCTTGCGCGAGTTGCCCATCACCTCTTCCACCGTATCCAGGTAGAGACGCTGACGGGTCACCTCGGGGGCCTTCTCGTACTCTGCAAGAACTGCAGTGAAACGGGATGCCTCACCCTCGGCCTCGGCGATCACCTTCTCCTTGTAGGCCTTGGCGTCCTCAACGCGACGGGCCGCGGCACCACGTGCCTTGGGAACCACCTCGTTGGCGTAGGCTTCTGCCTGGTTCTCAAGCTTCTCCTTGTCCTCGCGGGCCTTGATGGCGTCGTCGAAGGCGCTCTTGACCTGCTCCGGCGGCTTCGCCGGCTGCATGTTCACACTGGTCACCTCGAGGCCGGTGCGGTACTCCACCAGCAGCTCCTGGATACCCTGCTTGATGGTATCGGCGATAGAGCTACGACCTTCGGTCAGGATGAAGTCGAGATTGCTCTTACCGATGGTCTCGCGCACCGCGGTCTCGGTCGCGTCACGAATGGTCTTTTCCGGGTTCTGGTCCTGGAACAGGTAATCCGCCGCATCCTGGATCTTGGACTGCACGGTGAGCTCGATATCGACGATGTTCTCATCCCGGGTCAGCATGGTCGCGTTGTGGCGGAAAGAGGAGATCTGGTCCACGTTGACCTTGATCACCTCGTCGACCACCGGCACCAGGAAATGGGGACCCGGCTGGGTAATCTCTTTATAGGAGCCGAAGCGCAGGATCACGCCACGCTCGGCTGGTTCCACCGTGTAGAAGCTCTTGAAGGCGAGAAACAGCACCAGGCCGACCAGCACCAGGGCACCAATGCCCTTGAAGCCGGATGAACCCGGGCCGGGGACCGGTGCACTGGGACCGCCCTGGTCACCACCGCCCTTGCCACCGAACAGGCCGCCGAGCTTCTCCTGCATCTTCTTTACCACTTCATCGAGATCGGGGGGACCTTGATCGCCGCCCTTCCCACTCCAGGGATCTTTATTGTCACCACCCGGTTCATTCCAGGCCATCGAATACTCCAGTTTGTTTCAGTTTTGTTTTCTGGCCTGCCCCAGGGCAGGCCGAATCATGGATTCTAGTCTGAGCCAACCCCTCAAGCAATGAGACGGCTACCAAATTCTGTCTCCTGCTGGAGAAGACGCTCATACTCCTTGCGTGGCATCTGCACCTCCAGCTCCCAGCCACCGTCGTCGGTGACCTGTTCCGAAAGCACCTTGCCGCTTTCGAACAGTCGAGCCCGCAGTCTGCCATCAGCAGGATGGAGTTGCACTACCTTGTGGACATGCTCCTGGTGGAAAAATTCCGCCAGCGCCTCCAGTAACAACCCGACACCTTCACCGGTTTTTGCCGACAGCCAGACCCGTCGCACAAGGCCGTCCTCGCCCCGCTCGACCCGCGGGCCTTCACCCTCCATCAGGTCGATCTTGTTGTAGACCTCGATCTGGGTCACCTCGCTGGCGCCGATCTGGCCCAGCACATCGTTCACCTCGTGGATACAGACGGCACGCTGGTGACTCGCCGCATCGATCACGTGAAGCAGCAGGGTCGCCTCTGCGCTCTCCTGCAGGGTGGATTTGAATGCCGCCACCAGCTCGTGGGGAAGGTTCGAGATAAAACCCACGGTGTCCGCCAGCACCAGGCTGCCCTCGCCCTCCAGTTCCACCCGCCTGAGGGTCGGATCCAGGGTGGCGAAGAGCTGATCCTCGGCATAGACGCCGGAATCGGTAATGTTGTTGAAAAGGGTGGATTTGCCCGCATTGGTGTAGCCCACCAGGGAGACCGTGGGCACCTCCGCCTTGTTGCGCGCCTTTCTGCCCTGTTCGCGCTGGCTGTCGACCTTCTCCAGGCGACGCCGGATCTGGGCAATCCGGTTGTTGAGCAGCCGGCGGTCGGTCTCGAGCTGGGTTTCACCCGGTCCACGCAGGCCGATACCGCCCTTCTGACGCTCAAGATGGGTCCAGCCACGTACCAGCCGGGTGGACATGTGGCGCAGCTGTGCCAGTTCCACCTGCAGCTTACCCTCGAAGGAGCGGGCGCGCTGGGCGAAGATATCCAGGATAAGCCCGGTACGATCCACCACCCGGCACTCGAACTCCCGCTCCAGGTTGCGTTCCTGGCTGGGGCTCAGGGGGTGGTTGAAGATGACCAGCTCAGCGTCTTGCGCGGCGATCACCTCCTTGACCTCGTCGACCTTGCCCCGCCCGATATAGAGACGCGGATCGGGGGACTTGCGGCTGCCCATCACCATCTCCACCGGCAGCGCACCTGCCGAGGCGGAGAGTTCCTGGAACTCCTGCAGCTCGTCCGGATCTGGCTTGATCCCGATATCCACGTGAACGAGCACCGCACGCTCGCCTGTCTTGGGGCGCTCAAACAAGGCGCTCTCCGGGAAGAGACGGATGATAAAGGGATGACGGCATGGCCGTGGTGAAGCGGAGTGGGTTCATATTTCAGACGAAGGGCACCGCATCCGCCTCACCAGGGTCCTGGTGAACGGTGGGTAGAGCTTCATGGGCATTGCTTTGGCTCTGACTACGGTACTCGCCTCACTCATCCGGCCCCGGGCCGAAAAGATCAGAAATTGCCCTGTTCAGACTGCCCCTCTCTCTCGGCCAGCGGAACACGCACATTCCTGGAAGGTACCACGGTGGAGATGGCATGCTTGTATACCATCTGGCTGACCGTGTTCTTCAACAGCACAACAAACTGGTCGAATGACTCGATCTGTCCCTGCAACTTGATTCCATTCACCAGGAAGATCGAGACGGGGATTCGCTCTTTACGCAGGGTATTGAGGAAAGGGTCTTGTAAACTCTGCCCCTTGGACATGAGGTTCTCCTTATTGTTGGATCCGGTTTTGTAGGTAACTGGACAAAAAAAAGCGGTTCCAGTTCAAATTTCCCCCACAAATCACAATTATAGCACACCAAGCGTTGCTAATTGCTGCACTGCTTATATAGGTACGGAGCGGATTATTTTCAAGGCCTGGCCCAAAACGTCTCCCGCCTCCTCGTCCAGCCAGTGCGCCTCGGTGTCGGCACGCAGCCAGGTGAACTGACGCTTGGCGAGCTGCCGGGTGGCGACGATCCCCTTCTCGATCATGGTCTCCCGGTCCCACTCCCCCAGCAGGTACTTGAGCATCTGCCGATAGCCCACGGAGCGCATGGAGGGCATATCCGGCACCAGGCCGCCCTGTTGCAACAAGCCCCTCACCTCCTCCTCGAAGCCCTGCGCCAGCATCTTGTGGAAACGATCGGCGATGCGCTGGTGGAGTACCTCCCTCTCCCTGGGGGCCCGCACCAGCTTCACCAGGCGGTAGGGCAGCTTCTGCTCCCCGTCCCGGTCCTGCAGCTCGGTGAGGCTCTTGCCGGTGATCTCGTACACCTCCAGGGCTCGCTGGATGCGCTGGGGGTCATTGGGATGTATACGGCTGGCGGCCGCAGGATCCACTGCCGCCAGCCGCTCGTGCATCGCCTGCCAGCCGTGCAGTGCAGCGTCCTGTTCCAGCCGCGCCCTGACAGCGGCATTGGCCGCCGGCAGCTCCGAGAGCCCGTACTGAAGGGCCCGGAAGTAGAGCATGGTCCCCCCCACCAGCAGGGGGATACGTCCGGCTGCCGTGATCTCGGCCATCTCGCGCAGGGCGTCCTCCCTGAACTGGGCGGCAGAGTAGCTCTCGGAAGGGTCACAGATATCGATCAGCCGATGGGGCGCCCTGACCAGCTCTTCGGCACTCGGCTTGGCGGTGCCGATATCCATGCCCCGGTAGACCAGCGCGGAATCGACGCTGATGATGTCACAGGGCAGATGTTCGGTCAGTGCGATGGCCAGGTCGGTCTTTCCCGAGGCGGTGGGGCCCATCAGGAAGATGGCCAGGGGCTGATCGTACTCTGAAGTTCCGTCCATTGGCAGCTACTGCCCCCGCATGAACAGCCTGTCCAGCTCACCCAGTTCCAGTTGGACCCAGGTCGGCCGGCCGTGGTTGCACTGGTCACTGCGCTCGGTGCGCTCCATGTCCCTCAGCAGTGCATTCATCTCCTCGAGGGTGAGGCGCCTGTTGGCCCTCACCGAGCCATGGCAGGCCATGGTCGCCAGTACCGTGTTGATCTCCTCCCTGATGCGCCCGCTACTGCCGTGCACGACGATATCCGCGAGCAGATCACGTAGCAGTTTCTCGGCATCGGCACCCTGCAGCAGCACCGGTATGGAGCGTACCACCAGGGTCTCCTTGCCGAGGCGACCCACCTCCATGCCGAGGCTCTCCAGCAGTTCCGTCTGCTCCTCCGCCAGGTCCGCCTCGCGGGCACTGACCGCGACCGATACCGGCACCAGCAGCGGCTGGCTGGCGATACCGTTCTCCTCCAGGCCCTGCTTGAACCGCTCGTAGGTTATCCGCTCGTGAGCCGCGTGCATGTCCACCAGCACCATGCCCTGTGCATTTTCAGCCAGGATATAGATCCCCTTGAGCTGGGCCAGGGCGTAACCCAATGGATGATCCTCAACCGATACCTCCTCGCCAGCCGACTCCCCGAACCCGGAGACTGGCGGAGGTTTCTGCATATCGAAGCTCGGCACGTAGCTGGCGGGACGCTCCTGCACCCTGAAGCTGAACGGTTGCTGGTAGCTGGGCTGGGGCGGCCGGTTGGGTGAATCAGCCATGGCGCCCGTGGTGGCTGCCATGGGCACCGGCTCCAGCACCTCGCCGGTCTCGGTATCCACCACCTCGCCACCGGGACGTGTCTCGGAGAGTACCTTGTGCAGGGTGCGGAAGAGGTAATCGTGAACCAGGCGCCCGTCCCTGAACCTCACCTCGTGCTTGGTCGGATGAACGTTCACGTCCACCAGTTTCGGATCGAGTTCCAGGTAGAGCACGTAGGCCGGGTGACGACCATGGTAGAGCACATCCTGGAACGACTGGCGTACCGCGTGGGTCACCAGCTTGTCCCGTACCATGCGCCCGTTGACGTAGAAGTACTGCATGTCCGCCTGGCTGCGCGAAAAGGTGGGACGCGCCACCCAGCCCGAGAGCCTCAGTCCAAGCTTCTCCTGGTCCAGGTAGAGTGCCTGCTCCAGGAAGGCCGGACCGAGGAGCTCGCTGAGGCGACGCTCCCGTTCCACCCTCTCCACGGCGGCGGGGAGACGGATGATCTCGCGGCGGTTGTGCTGCAGGCTGAAGGCGACATCGAAACGGCCCATGGCCAGCCGCTTGATCAGGGTCTCGATATGACCGAACTCTGTCTTCTCGGTGCGCAGGAACTTGCGCCTGGCCGGCGTGTTGTAGAAGAGATCCCTGACCTCGATGGTGGTACCCACCGGGTGGGCCGACGGTACGGGCGCATCCACCTCCTCGCTGCCGTCGCCGGCCACCTGCCAGCCACTTTCGGAGCTCTCTTCCCGGGACTGGACGGTCATCCTGGATACCGAGGCGATACTGGGCAGGGCCTCCCCCCGGAACCCCATGCTGGAGACCCCCTCGAGATCCTCGAGGCTGCCGATCTTGCTGGTGGCGTGCCTGGAGAGCGCCAGGGCCAGGTCATCCTGGTGGATACCGTAGCCGTTATCCCTCACCCGCATCAGCTTGACCCCGCCCTGCTCCACCTCCACATCGACACGGTTCGCACCGGCATCGAGACTGTTCTCCACCAGCTCCTTGATCACCGAGGCCGGGCGCTCCACCACCTCGCCGGCGGCGATCTGGTTGATAAGCTGGGGGGGTAAGGCGTGAATTCTCATAGTCTGCGGGCCAGTTTATACGGGGTCTGTTCAATACGCTAACAAAAGCAAAAACGGCGCTTTCGGCGCCGTTCTGTCTAAGACGGATCGAACTGGAATTGTATCAGGTGCCCGGTATGCTCAACACCTGACCGATTCTGATGCGGTCATTGGAGAGACCGTTGGCGTTACGCAGCTGACCGAGGCTGACCTGGTACTGCTGGGCGATACCCGAAAGCGTCTCGCCACGTTCGATGGTGTGTTTCTTCGGTGCAACCTGGGCCAGCAAGGTTCCGGGAGGAGGTGACTGGGTGAAGTAGTTCCTGATGCCGCCCATGATCGCCTTGGCAAGCCGACGCTGGTGCTTCGGATCATTCAGCTTACGCTCTTCCGATGGATTGGAGATAAACGCGGTCTCCACCAGAAGAGACGGCACATCGGGCGATTTGAGCACCATGAAGCCCGCCTTCTGTACCGAGTTCTTGTGGGTCTTGCCCTGGCGTTTCAGCTGCTTGAACACCGACTGGGCCACCTGGTGACTGGCCTGCTGGGTTGCGGTCTGTGACAGGTCCAGCAGTACCGAGGCCAGGACATCGTCCTTGTCCTCGAGGGTCACGCCACCGACCAGGTCGGCGCTGTTCTCGCGTTTCGCCAACCAGCGGGCCGCTTCAGAAGATGCCCCCCTGCGTGAGAGTGTATAGACCGAGGAGCCGCGCACCCTGGAATCCCTGAACGCATCGGCATGGATGGAGATGAACAGGTCGGCACGGGCATCCCGGGCCAGCTTCATGCGCTTGCGCAGGCCGAGGTAGTAGTCACCCTTGCGGATCATCACCGGGCGCATACCCCGCTCACGCTTGATCATGGCCTCGAGCTTGCGGGCGATGGCCAGAACCACGTCCTTCTCATAGGATCCCCCACGCCCCCTGGCGCCGGGGTCTTCACCACCATGCCCTGCATCGATGGCGATCACGATATCCCTCGGGCCCTTGTCGTTCACCGACTTGACCACCTTTTTACCGGCAGGCTTGCCTTTCGATTGTGTGGGAAACAGGTCGACCACCAGGCGGTGACCGTACTGGCGGTTCGGCTTGAGCACGAAGCTCTTGGGTTTCACCCTGGTCTTCAGATCCAGCACCACGCGCAGATCCCGCTTCTCGCGCGCCGCACTGCGCAGCTTGCGGATGACGGGATCACTGCCGGTATCCGGCAGGACGCCCTTGAGCCTGGCGTTCTTCAGGTCGATGACCAGGCGGTCGGGATTCTTCAGGCTGAAAAGGGTGTGCTCCACCGGTGCGCTGGTATCCAGCACCAGGCGGGTGTGATCGGGTGCGGCCCACAGGCGCATGTTGTCCACCTGTGTCTGCTGGGCAGCGACAGGCAGGCTGATCAATAACAGTAGTAGGAAAGCGGCGATTTTCTTCATTCTTAACAGATGATCGTCGAGTTTCTCCCCCGGTCTTGAGAGAAAAATAGCATGCCCTGCAAAGAAATTCCAGAATTTTCCTAGAGATAGGAGATCTTCCTGGACTTTCGCTTTAAGTTTCTACGGCAAACGCCTTTCGATTTCAGCGACAACCTGCTCCCCAACCCCGGTTTCAGGCACCAGCTCCAGCCGCCTCCCCTGGCCTTCGTAGTGGATATGGACCCACAGATCCGCTGCCGGCAATCCGCCCACACCCTTCTCCGGCCACTCGATCAGCAGAACCGCCCTCTCCTCCAGCAGGTCGCGGATCCCGATGTACTCCAGCTCCTCGGGGTCGGCCAGGCGGTAGAGGTCGAAGTGGTAGCAGTCCCCTGTCTCCAGGTGGTAGGGCTCAAGCAGTGTGTAGGTGGGGCTCTTGACCGCGCCCTGGTAACCCAGGGCCCGAAGGAAGCCGCGCACCAGGGTGGTCTTTCCGGCCCCCAGGTTGCCCTCCAGGTAGATGATGCAGGAGGCCGGGCAGGCCTCGGCAAGCAGCCCACCCAGGGCTTCCTGCTGCTCGGGTGTTTGTGCTTCGAGGATCATCGCCGGTCCACCTCCGGATTGACCAGTTTTCTGAGCTGGGGAATCAGGTCCGTGGCGAGCATGCCCCGCTCACCCACCAGGGCGACCCGGTCTCCGGCAGCGCCGTGCAGGCAGGCGCCCATGGCAGCGGCCCCGGCCGGCTCACTCCCCTGGGCCAGCAGTCCGCCGATGATACCGGTCAGCACGTCACCGGTACCCCCGCTGGCCATGCCCGGGTTGCCATCGGTACAGAGCAGCTGTTCAGAGCCATTCGAAACCAGGGTGCCGGCGCCCTTGAGCAGCACCACGCCGCCATACTGCTGTTGCAGCTGTCCCACCGCCGCGAAGCGGTCCGCCTCTATCTCTGCCGAATCGCATCCCAGCAGGCGGGCCGCCTCCCCCGGATGGGGTGTCAGGATCCAGTTGCTTCTCTGATCAGGCGCCTCCGCCAGCAGGTTGAGGGCGTCGGCATCCACAACCATCGGCAGGCCGGCCTCCAGCACGCGACCCAGCAGCATGGCACCCCACGCTCCCCTGCCGAGTCCCGGACCGATGGCAATCGCCGTGGCACGCGCCAGCAGTGGTGACAGTTCAGCCGCCTGCTCGACACCACGGCACATCAGCTCAGGGCGCGCGGCACTGATCGCCACGGCATGAGCCTCCCGCGTAGCCACCGACACCAGGCCCGCCCCTACCCTGGCCGCGGCCTCTGCCGCCATGCGGATGGCACCGGCATAGCCGTGATCACCGCCGATCACCAGCAGGTGACCGAAATCGCCCTTGTGGGCAGTGCGCGGTCTCGGCTTCAGCCGGTTGCGCTGCCGTGCCCAGCTGATACGCCTGGCGGATGGGGAGATGTTGCTGTAGACCTCCCGGGGCACACCGAGATCGTCGAACCGGATGCCTCCACAGTAATCAGGGCCACTGCCTGTAAACAGGCCCTGCTTGAGACCGATAAAACTGATGGTGGCAGCTGCCTTGACGGCAACGCCGAGCACCTGGCCGCGGTCCGAGTGCAGCCCGGAGGGAATATCCAGAGCCAGTACCGGGGCCGGATGTCGATTGACCGCCTCCAGGGCTTCACGCCAGGCACCCTCCACCTCCCGTTCCAGGCCGGTACCGAAGACGCCATCGACGATCAGTTCCACCGTTTCAGGCAGGGTGACGAACGGCGCGACCTCACCTCCCGCCTCACGGTAGGCATCGGCACAGGTGAGTGCATCACCACCGATTCTCGATGCATCACCGAGCTGAAAGACCTTGCACCTCAAGCCGGCTTCCAGTGCCAGGCGCGCCACCACGTACCCGTCACCGCCGTTGTTGCCGATGCCACAGACCACGGCGATCTCATTCAGGCCGGGCCATTGTCTTTCGATCAACTGAAATGCCGCTTCACCTGCACGCGTCATCAGCGTCAGTCCGGGAATGGAAAATTCCTCGATCGCGATACGGTCCAGCTCCCTGACCTGCCCGGCACGATAGAGCGCCGAGGGAAGCTGCTCGCCCTGTTGATGCTTTCCGATCATTGACCTTTCTGCGTTGGTGGGTATTGCAAGACGTTATACCGGAAGCACCGATCAAATTGAACAGGTCAAATTGAATCGGCTAATGGTTTATAGTGCAGCGATGAACAGCCCAACGGAGAGCGACGCCCTTACTGCCCTGGCCCGGGATATCAGGCACTGGGGTCTGGAGCTCGGTTTTCAGCAGGTGGGCATCTGTGATACCGACCTGTCGCTGGCAGAAGCACGCTTCGAGCAGTGGGCGGCCAATCAGCATCATGGAGAGATGGCTTACATGGTGAGCCACGGCAGCAAGCGAAGCCGTCCCGCCGAGCTGGTGCCTGGAACGCTGCGCATCATCAGCGTGCGCATGGACTACCTTCCCGGTGATGACGAACCGATGAAGGTTCTCGAAAACGACTCGCTCGGTTACATCTCCCGCTATGCCCTGGGTCGCGACTACCACAAGCTGATGCGCAACCGTCTTCAGAAGCTGGCGAAACGGATCGAGCAGGCCGTGGGGCCGTTCGGCTACCGGGCATTCGTCGACTCCGCCCCGGTTCTTGAAAAACCGCTGGCCGGCAAAGCGGGACTGGGCTGGCAGGGAAAGCACAGCAACCTGATCAACCGCCAAGCTGGCGGCTGGTTCTTCCTGGGTGAACTCTATACCGACCTCCAACTGCCAGTGGACACGGAAGAGAGCAACCACTGTGGCCGCTGTACGGCCTGTATCGACATCTGCCCCACCCGGGCCATCGTTGCGCCTTACGAGGTGGATGCCCGCCGCTGCATCTCCTATCTCACCATCGAGCTGCAGGGGGCGATTCCGCTGGAGATGCGCCGGCTGATGGGCAACCGTATCTACGGCTGTGACGACTGCCTGCTGGCCTGTCCCTGGAACCGTTTTGCCCGCCCCACCGGGGAGCAGGATTTCCTGCCGCGGCACGGCCTGGCTGACAGCGCCCTGGTGGAGCTCTTCGCCTGGTCAGAGGCGCAGTTCATGAAGCGCATGGAGGGTTCAGCAATCAGGCGCCTGGGGTATGAGCGCTGGCTGCGCAACATCGCGGTAGCCCTGGGCAACGCCGAAACCACTCCCACGATCGTGCAAGCGCTCCGGGAAAAGAGAGATCACCCATCGGAGCTGGTACGCGAGCATGTGGGCTGGGCACTGGCCCGCCACGGGGAGTGAGCGTTACGGCTTCGATGGCAGTTTCAGGAACTGTTCGTGGTAGTGCATGAGCTCGTTGATGGAGTCCCGGATATCGTCGAGTGCCAGGTGCGCGCCCTGCTTCACCAGGCTGTCGGTCACCTCGGGTGCCCAGCGCCTGGCCAGTTCCTTGAGGGTACTGACATCGAGGTTGCGATAGTGAAAGAACTCCTCCAGCTCCTGCATGTAATTGGCCATGAAACGGCGGTCCTGGCAGATGCTGTTGCCACACATCGGTGAGGCACCCTTTGGAACATACTGCTCCAGGAACCCGATGGTCAGACGCTGGGCATCCTCTTCACTGTAGGTACTCTGCCTGACACGTTCGGTGAGACCCGATCCACCATGCTGGTTGGTATTCCACTCATCCATGGCATCCAGCACCTCGTCAGGCTGGTGTATGGCGATCACCGGCCCCTCCGCAAGGATGTCGAGATTGACGTCGGTAACGATGGTGGCGATCTCGATGATGCGATCATTCATCGGGTCGAGACCGGTCATTTCCAGATCGATCCAGATCAGGTTCTGGGGGTCCTGGGCCATTGGTTCTCCTGTTATCTGTTTGCGCTGCCCATTCTAGCAGAGCAGAACCACACCAGGCCAAGTGACCTTTAAAACCCCTTACCACACCCTGGGCAGGGGCACATCGGTTTACCCATCTGCCCCCAACCCTGTATCCTTACGCCCATGCACCTATTCACAATTGTTTTCCTCTGTGCCCTGGCCATCGGCCTGCTGATCGAACTGTGGCTGATGGGGCGCCACCGGCAACACATCACTGCCAACAGGACACAGGTCCCCCACGCCTTCACTGAAAAGGTCTCCCTGGAAGAGCACCAGAAGGCGGCCGACTACACCTGCGCAAAACTCTCCCTGGGTCGAATCGAACTGCTGTTCGGCGCCCTGGTACTGCTTGCCTGGACCCTGGGAGGCGGCATCGATCTGCTTGCCTCTCTCTGGCAGACCTCACCCTGGGGTACGGTGGTCACCGGCATCGGCCTGATCCTCACCTTCACCCTGGTCAACGGCATCATCGATCTCCCCTTCAGCATCTACAGAACATTCGTGCTGGAGGAGCGGTTCGGGTTCAACCGCACGACACCGAAACGCTTCGTCATGGACATGCTGCTGCAGACCCTGGTGGGACTGGCACTTGGCGTCCCCCTGCTGTGGGCTGTGCTCTGGCTGATGCAGGAGGCCGGTGAATACTGGTGGTTTGCCGCCTGGCTGGTATGGATCGCCTTCATGCTGATGGTCACCTGGATCTACCCCACGGTTATCGCACCGATCTTCAACAAGTTCGCCCCCCTGGAAGAGGGAGAGCTGAAGCAGCGCATCGAGACCCTGTTGAAACGCTGCGACTTCACCAGCAAGGGGATCTTCATCATGGACGGCTCCCGGCGCTCCGGTCACGGCAACGCCTATTTCACCGGCTTCGGCCGTAACAAGCGCATCGTCTTCTTCGACACCCTGATCGAGAGCCTGGAGGATGAGGAGACCGAGGCGGTGCTCGCCCATGAACTTGGCCACTTCAAAAAGCGCCATGTACTGAAGCACCTGGCCGTGGCCATGACCTTCACCCTGATAGGGCTCTGGCTGCTGGGCTGGCTCTCGACCCAGGAGTGGTTCTACCAGGGGCTCGGGGTGACAAGCGTATCGAATGCGCTGGCTCTGCTGCTGTTCATGCTCAGCGTGCCCATCTTCACCCAGTTCATGCAACCGGTGGGCAACTGGCTCTCCCGCCGTCACGAGTTCGAGGCGGATGACTTCGCCCACGAGAACAGCGGGGCTGAACATCTGATCAATGCCCTGGTCAAACTCTACCGGGAGAACGCCAGTACACTGACACCGGACCCGCTCTACTCGGCCTATCATGACAGCCACCCGCCGGCACCGGTGCGGATTGCACATCTCTCATCGAAATCAGGCAATCTACAGACCAAAGGAGAAGTATTCACATGAGAGCTCTAATCTTTACCGGCATCATGCTGATGGCTGCGGCAACCGCCGTGACTGTCCAGGCCGCGGATTCTCCCGAGGGAAAAAGCCTGGTCAACGAAAACTGCTACGGTTGCCACGGTAACGATATCTACACACGGTCGGACCGAAGAGTACAGAACCGCCCCGGTCTCTCCACCCAGGTGAGGCGCTGTGAACTCGCACTCGGACTGCAGTGGTTCGACGAGGATGTCGAGAGTGCCGCTGAATACCTGAACAGCAAGTTCTATCACTTCAAGAAGTAGATAAGCTCACCACGGAATGGCGAAGCGCAGACTCTCCCAGCGCCAGAAGGAACGCATCCAGGCGATACAGGATCGGCGCCGGCAGCGCATGGAGACCCGTGCCCAGGCTGCACTACACGAAGCGGAGAAGGATGCACCCCGCCCGGGCCGGGTCATCACACGCCATGGCCAGAACCTGGTGGTGGAGAGCGAAGAGGGAGAGCTGATCCACTGCCTGTTCAGGCAGAATATCGGCCAAGTGGTCTGTGGCGACCGGGTCGTCTGGCAGGCGACCGACGATGGCGAGGGTGTCGTTTCCGCCATTCTGGAACGCGACACGGTCCTGGTACGCCCCAACTTCAGTGGTGAAGAGAAGCCCCTGGCGGCCAACATCAGCCAGCTGGTGATCGTCATGGCACCGGAACCCCCGCCCAGCCAGTACCTGGTGGACCAGTACCTGGTGGCCGCGGAGAATATCGGGGTAAAGGCAGTGATCGCACTCAACAAGAGCGATCTGCTGGACGACGCGGCGGGAGCAGGCTTCGAGGATGAGTTCGGCCACTACGCCGACATCGGCTACCCGGTGATCCGCATCAGTGCAAAATTCGAACACGGTCTTGACCCGCTGCGGGAAAGGCTGAACGGCGAAACCAGCATCCTCCTGGGCCAGTCGGGGGTGGGCAAATCATCCCTGGTCAACGCCCTGCTGCCCGACCTCAACATCCAGGTAGGCAAACTCTCCCACGCAACCGGCCTGGGCAAGCACACAACCTCCACGACGACGCTCTATTCCCTGCCCCATGGCGGCAACCTGATCGACTCACCGGGAGTGCGCAGTTTCCGCTTCGGCGATATCGACCGGCAGCACCTGGAGCGCGGCTTTGCGGAGTTTGCAGATTACCTGGGCCACTGCCGCTTCAGTAACTGCCGCCACGACCGGGAACCGGGTTGTGCACTGTGCGAGGCAGTCGAACAGGGCAACATCCATCCCCAGCGTCTGAAAAACTTTCAGCACATGCTCAAGCAGCTCTCATAGGGGTCCAAACAACCGGATATGCCGGGTCATTTACGGGGAAATCGGACCCGGAGGTTCGGTTATAATGGATCGATAAAGCGCAATATAACTCGCAAGGAATCTCCCTGATGAATTACTGGCTGATGAAGTCCGAGCCCGATGTCTTCGGCATCGAACACCTGAAATCCCGCCCAAAGAAGACAGAACCCTGGGACGGTGTAAGAAACTACCAGGCCCGCAATATGATGCGGGACGACATGAAAAAGGGTGATCTCTGCTTCTTCTACCACTCCAACTGCGACGTACCCGGTATCGTCGGCATCATGGAGGTGGTGAAGGAGGGCTATCCGGACCACACCGCCTTCGCCCCGGAGGAGAAGTACTACGACCCGAAGAGCGACCCGGACAACCCCCGCTGGTACATGGTCGACGTGAAGCACAAGCGTCAGCTCAAGCGCACCATCTCGCTGCAGGAACTCAAGGAGTATGCCGACACCACCCTCGCCGACTGCCCGCTGGTGCGCAAGGGAAACCGACTCTCCATCATGCCCATCAGCAAGGTGCAGTGGGATTTCATCCTGTCGCTCGAATGACCTGGCGGCCGTCGCCCGTGAACGACCACCCGATACCCGTCGACATCAGGCTGCACAAGAGATCGAGAGTGCTGGAGCTGACTTTCGATGACGGCGCACATTTCGAACTGCCCTGCGAGTACCTGCGTGTCCACTCCCCGTCAGGAGAGGTGCGTGCCCGACGGGGCGATGCCGGCATACTGATCAGCGGCAAGCGGGATGTCGCTCTCGAAGATATAAAGATGGTCGGCCAGTACGCCATCAAGCTCTATTTCGATGACGGGCACAACTCCGGCCTCTACGACTGGCGCTACCTCTACGAACTCGGCAGCCA
>JBEVVY010000001.1:0-172648 GCA_040506895.1 Sedimenticola sp. | reverse complement strand
TGGTCGGCCAGTACGCCATCAAGCTCTATTTCGATGACGGGCACAACTCCGGCCTCTACGACTGGCGCTACCTCTACGAACTCGGCAGCCAGCATGCAGAGAAGTGGCAACACTACCTGGAGCGGCTCGAACAGGCTGGTGCATCCCGCTGATGCACGGAGAATCCCTGCACCTGCACCTGCACCTCGACAAGTAGGCCATGGGATGAGATCTGTGATTTTCGACTACACTTGAGTAAAGAGATCAACTGCCGATCTGTGGGCAGGGATTTATAAAATCAATAACCGAATCCGGATGATTCTGACATGCCTGGCCCCGACACTAAGCAGCAGAGCAGAAACCATCTTTCTGATAATCACGAGGCTGCATCCCTCAGACTGAGGTTCCTGACGCCGCTTGTCGCCACGATCGTTCTGCTGGTCATGGTGTTGGCGATCAGCCTTTTCTATTTCGAATCCGAGAGCCGGAGCCACGGCCTGATCCACGAACGCCTGACGCGCACGCAGTCCGTAGCGAAAGACTTCTACGAGAAGAGTATTCTGAATGATGCCAATGCGCTTCGGGCCATGCTCAACGCCCTGCTGCAGGATCAGACATTGAGCGAGGTCTTTGCGACCCGGGACAGGGAGGCGCTCTTTGCCTATACCGAAGATCTGTACCGGGAACTCAATCGTGATTACAACATCACCCACTTCTATTTCAGCCACCCCGACAGGGTGAATTTCCTGCGTGTCCACGCACCCGGGCGCCATGGTGACAGAATCGACCGGGTCACCACGCTCCGGGCGGAGCAGAACGAGGCCGTCTCCTACGGCGTGGAACTCGGCCCCCTGGGCACATTCACACTGCGCGTGGTATCTCCCTGGCACGACAGGAAAACAGGCAGGCTGATCGGCTACATCGAGCTAGGCATGGAGATAGACCACGTGATCGAACGTCTCAGGGATATCTTCGGCTTTGAAGTGGCGGTGGTCATTCAGAAGAACTACCTGCAGCGTCAGAAGTGGGAGGACGGCATGCGCGTGCTGGGGCGCACGGTGGATTGGGAGCGTTATCGCGACGTGGTGATGAGTTCGGGTTCCACCAGGGAACTCCCCCCGATACTGGACCAGCATCTCAACCGCGCCCAGCATGTGCCCCGCAACCAGGTACTGGAACTTGAAAGCGATGGCTATTCCTACTGGCTGCTCACCATGCCCGTAGAGGATGCGAGGGGACGCGAAATAGCGGAAATGACACTGCTGGCCGATGTGTCACATGAAATGGATGTGGCGGAGCGTACGGCACTGGTCGTTGGCATCACCGTCTTCATACTGGGCGGTGTATTGATCATCTTCTTCTATGTACAGGCCAACCGGGTCAGCCAGCGGATCGAACGGGATCAAGACATTCTCGAGCAGCTAGCCACCCATGACAGCCTGACGAATCTCTACACCCGGCGCATGTTCCATGAGTCTCTCGACAACGAACTTGCCCGTTCCATGCGCTTCGATCACCCGCTGTCGCTGCTTCTCATCGACATCGACAGATTCAAGCAGATAAACGATACCCATGGCCATCCCGCAGGGGACACTGTACTGCAGAAATTGAGTGCACGGCTCCTGAAGGAGTCAAGGGGGATAGATTACGTGTGCAGGTACGGCGGTGAGGAGATAGCGATCATCCTGCCCGAGACGGATGGTCAGAATGCACAGCAGGTTGCCGAGCGGATGAACCTGACAGTGTCGGCACTTCCATTTCAAATCGACGACACACGATCGGTTTCGATCACCATCAGCATAGGCGTCGCCTCCTATCCGTTGCATGGTGACACGGACACCTTCCTTATCGCGGCAGCTGACAGCGCCCTGTATGACGCCAAGGAACAGGGGCGTAACCGGGTATGCACCTACTCACCAGGCAAGGAGACCGGGGCGCAACAGGGGTCATAGCCAATGCTGTAAAGGCCTTCAGTGCCCGGGATCCTCCCACCCGGTCAACGCATGGTGACCAGCTCTTCCGATGCCGTGGGATGGATAGCGATGGTGTCGTCGAAATCCCGCTTGGTGGCACCCATGCGGATCGCCACTGTAAAGCCCTGCAGCATCTCGTCGCAGCCCAGCCCGATCATGTGACAGCCAACGATCTTCTCCTGGGCGCCGACACAGACCAGCTTCATCGCCACCTTGCTCTCGCGCTGGGTGAAGGCGTTGTACATCGGGGTGAAGCGGGTCTGGTAGACCTTTACCGCCTCGCCATGGCTCTCCCTTGCCTCTCCCTCGGTCAGGCCGACGGTACCGATGGGTGGATGCGAGAAGACCACCGTGGGCACCAGGCCGTAGTCCAGCTTGCGATCCTTCATACCGCCGAACAGGCGATCCGACAACCGCCTGGCAGCGGCGATGGCCACTGGTGTCAGCTGGGGCGCGGGGGTCACATCACCCATGGCGTAGATGCCCGGCACGTTGGTGTTCTGGTACTCATCCACCAGGATAAAGCCCGCCTCGTCGGTCTCGACCCCGGCCATCTCCAGGTCCAGGCCCGCGGAGGACGGTGCCCGGCCGATGGCCCATATCAGCTTGTCGAAACCGCTGTGCACCTGCTGATTGGCGCAGTGGATCTCGAGACTGCCGTCGTCGGCCTGCACCACCCGTTCCAGCTGGGCGGACGAGAGGATGTTGACGCCGTCATTGAGCATCTCCTCCATCAGGGTCTCGCGCAGCATGGCGTCGAACTTGCGCAGCAGGTGCTCCCGCCGCAGGAACATGGTCACCTCGGAACCCATGGCATTGAGCACGCCGGCAATCTCGACCGCGATATATCCGCTGCCGACGATGGCGACCCGCCCGGGCTGCTCCTCGAAATCGAAGAAGCCGTCGGAGGTGACGCCGAGCTCGGCGCCCTCCACCTGGGGAACCACCGCATGGGAGCCGGGGGCGATCACGATGTGATCGGCGGTGTAACGCTTACCCTCCACCTCGAGCGTGTTCTTGTCGACAAACCGTGCATAGCCCTGGATCTCGTCGATATTGGAGTCGGAGAGGTAGGTGTGATACCAGCTGTTGATGTTGCCGACATAGTTATCGCGCTTCGCCTTCAGCTCGCCCCAGTTGAAGCCGTTGTACTGGAGGTCGAAACCGTAATCCGGCGCGTCCCTCAGGGTCTGGGCGATGGTGCCGCCGTACCACATCACCTTCTTGGGGACGCAGCCCAGGTTGACGCAGGTGCCACCGAGCTTGCTTGCCTCTATCACCGCGCACTTGGCGCCGTACTTGGCCGCCCGCTCCGCCGCAGAGAGGCCGCCGCTGCCACCACCGATGGCGATCAGGTCATAATGCAGTGTCATGGAATTCTATTCTCCGCTTCCGCCTGGCAGTGAGTAAATCTCGATCAGCTTTATCCTGAAATAACAGGCGGATGGTTATCGTGTAAGTCTGATCGCGGAATTATGACACAATCCTCCGCCAGCCCACACATACCCATAGCTGCCCTAAGCGTGAATTCCGGTGAGGCTACCCGGACCAGGAGAACTAAACACCTACCGGTCGCTACTACTTCACAAATCGATAACAATCTCTTTCAGCAACCTAAAGAGATGATGCCCATTGCCGATAATCCTCGAAGAGCGAAAGGATACGCACGGAGTTATCCACCCGCCCTCGCGGGACACTGACCAACGCTCATGGAGCAGTCAATGGCACGAAAGAAATTCTTCGGTGAGTACCTGATCGACCGCCGGTTGATCAGCGAGGCAGATGTCCTCGAGGCGCTCACCCTGCAACGTGAAGAGACCCCCACCTTCGAAAAGATGGCCTGTAAGATAGGCGCCATGAACATGAACCAGGTGTTCAAGGTCCTGACCCTGCAGGCGGAGACCGACCTGAGCTTCATGGATGTCGCCCTGCGTCATAACTTCATCGACGAGGGACAGGCCCAGACGGTTCTCGACTGTATCGATTCCAACCGACCGGCCATGGGCGAGGCCCTTATCAAGCTCGGCAAGATCGACCGCGAGACCATGGAGCGGGAACTGGACCGGTTCCAGCACTCGGTACAGGCCTATGAAGATATCAAGGGCCTGCTGCAGGATATCGAACTCTTCTCCTCCCTGGATGACGTGGCCCTGCGTTCACTGGCAAACATCACCACGGTCAGGGATTTCTCTGCGGATGAGTACGTCCTGCGGGAGGGGGATCCGGCCTCCGCCCTCTACGCGGTCTCCGAGGGCACCCTGATGATCACCAAGGAGAATCCCGTCGACCATATGGATGCCCTCTACATGGGCAATATCAACGAACACGAGGTATTCGGGGAATCGGCGGTCCTCGAGGGCGGGGTGCGTACCGCAAACGTCCTCTGCTGCAGCGATGTCACCCTGCTGGAGATCAAGCGCGGAGCGTTCCAGCGCTTTCTGTCCAACTATCCCAGCAAGACCCAACCGATCCTCACCTACCTGATAGACCGGTTGATCGCCAAGCTCCACAACACCAACCAGGACCTGACCCAGGCCCACAACCGGCTCTACGAAATCCAGGACCGAAAGGTGGCGGAAGAAGCGCTATCCAAGGAAGAGGCATCGAATCACTGAGACTTCCCGGCGGATCAGGAGACTGGAATTACCACCCTGACCATCGCCCCGCCAAGAGGTGAGCCGGCTATCTGCAGGGTGCCACCGTAGAGCCCGACGATCTCGTTGCTGACGCTGAGACCGATACCCTGGCCAGGGACCCGCTCATCGGCCCTGTTGCCACGACCCAGTACGCGCTCCCTCTCTGCCTCCGCGACACCCGGACCATCATCCTCGATCTGCAGTCTCATGCCCCTCTCCCCCTGGCCGTCCAGGGATTCAACCGACACCCGGATTCTTGAGCTGCCGTACTTGAAGGCGTTCTCGAGGAGATTGCCCGCCAGCTCGAAGAGGTCGCCCTCATCCCCCCAGAAACGGACTGCCGGATCGATTTCAACGGAACAGGCCAGCTGCTTGCCCGCATAGACCTTCTCCAGGCTGGCGACCAGGCGCTCGATCACCACCCCCGCATCCACCGGGCCTGCAAGCCCTGAACCGCCGGATGCCGCGGCTCGCTTCAACTGGTTCTGAACGATGTCGTTCATGCGCGGCACCTGCTCCTGGACCGCCTCCCTGAGCTTGCGGTCCCCGGCACTCTCAGCCGCTCCCAGCAGCACCGCAAGGGGGGTTTTCAGACTGTGGGCCAGATCTCCGAGACTGTTCCGGTAGCGGTCCCGGCTGGCACGACCGGTACGGATCAACGAATTGATGCTGCCGGTCAGGCCGGTCAGTTCACGGGGGTAGCGCCCGCCCAGGTACTCGGCCTCTCCCGATTCGATCTTTCCCAGGTCGCCGGCCACCTGTCGCAGGGGACGCAATCCCCAGCGCAGGACAGCGCCCTGAACCAGCAACAGCAGCAGGGAGGCCCCGCCGAGCCATAACAGCAGGGCCCGCCGGAAGGCCTTCAGTTCGGCCTGGACGGGCGCGGAGTCCTCCGCCACGGAAAAGGTGTAGCCGATCTCCCTGCCCCGGTCGTCCTCCCACACCACCCCGAAATTGAGCACCATGAAGCGCTGAGAGCCGTTACCCTGCCGGGTAAACCGCTTCTCACCCGCTGCTGTCGTCTCGAGGAATTCGAACGGCCCCCTGCCCAGCAGTGAAGGCGAACGCCAGTTGAATGCCCCCTCCGCACCGGAGACCCGCGCATAGAGACCCGAGTCCGGATTTGAAAAACGGGGATCGGGCAGCGCAACGGGCAGCCGCAGGCGCCCCTCGGCATCCTCCTGGGCCGCCGCCAACAGGGCATAGACATAGCCGAGCAGGCGCTCCTGGGACGCCGTCTCGGCGCTGTCACGGAAGGCGCGCTCCAGCGCATAGCCCCCGAGCCCGAGAAAACAGGCGAGCACCAGGCTGGCCGCGATCAGCAGTCGCAGATGAATGGATACACTTCGGGAGGGCAAGGGCGGGCTATCCGGCATTGTACCTGTAGCCCCTGCCCCGCAATGTCTCGATCGGTTTGATTTCGCCCCCGGGATCGAGCTTTCGTCTCAGCCGCCGTATGAACACCTCCAGTACGTTGCTGTCCCGGTCGAAGTCCTGGTCGTAGATGTGCTCGGTAAGTTCGGTCTTGGAGACCACCTTGCCCCGGTTGAGCATCAGGTACTCCAGCACCCTGTACTCGTAGGCGGTCAGGTCGATTGTATCGCCATGGCAGGATACCGACTGGGTCGAGGTGTCGAGGCACACCGGGCCGATCTCAACGAGCGGGCTCGAATGCCCCGTGGAACGGCGCAGCAGCGCGTTGATCCGGGCCAGCAGCTCCTCGATATGGAAAGGCTTGACCAGGTAATCGTCGGCCCCCGCTTCCAGCCCTTCCACCTTGTCCTGCCAGTTGCCCCGTGCGGTCAGGATCAACACAGGAAAGGCGATCTCCATCGTCCTGAGCTTTCTGATCAGCTCGATTCCCGAGAGCTTCGGCAGACCGATATCGATGATCGCCAGGTCGTAGGGATACTCGCGCCCGTAATACAGACCCTCCTCCCCGTCGGCCACGGCATCGACGCTGTAACCCTTCTCCCGCAGCTGCCCGCTCAACTGCTCCCGGAGGGCCTGTTCGTCCTCGACAAGCAGCAGGCGCATGGTTAACGCTCCCGCCCGGGCTTGATGCGCAGGCGCTTGACGCGGCCATCGTCGGTCAGCAGGCGGATCACGTGAACGGGCCGGCCATCAACCCTGCGCGTCTCGGCGGAGAGCACCCGCGCGCCGGTCTCTCTCCTGACACGCTCCACCTCCCTGTCCAGGGAGCGGCTGCGGGCCGGCTCCTCGACCTTGCGGCCCTGGCCTCTCTCCTTGAACGGCGAAAAGCGTTGCGCCAGCGCCTGCTGGGAGAGCAGCAGGCAGCTGACCACCGTTGCCAGGGTTATCCACTTGACGCTGTTCACGCTATTCACCTCTCAGTAAAACCTCGACTACCCGCCTATCAATAGCGGATGTGAGTCGGCACCACCGATACCCTGACATCGATCCATTTTCCGGGATGATCATCGGTACGGGTCCAGAACATCTTTCCATTGTACTTGTATTTTACCCGGTATCCGACCAGCTCTTCCTGCTCTGTATAGTGATCCACCAGTTCACATCGACGCTCTGTGGTGGCGTACCTGCGGCTCGGTCTCTTGCTGATATCGTTACCCACCGAGGCACCCAGGGCCGCGCCGGCCACGGTCATGATCTTCTTGCCGGTACCCTTGCCGAACTGGTTACCGATGGCACCACCGATGATGGCGCCGGCAATTGAGGGAGTATAGGACTCACTGTAGCCGCCTCCACGATGGTAGACGCGTTCGTTCCAGCACTGCTCCTCTGGGTGGTTGACGCGCACGGTCTCGTAGATCGGCTTGGCCTTGACCACCCGCGCACGGTCGGTGTAACTGTTATCCGCATGGCCTGAAATGGAAACCGCCATCAGTCCGACGGCAACCAGGGCAACTGTTTTTTTCATCGTCTCATCCTCTTTTTTATCACGCTCGGCAGGGCATTTCCCTACCCTCTGCCCACAGCTTAGAGAGTGATGCCTGAACCTAAACTGAACGGGCTAAACACGGTTGACCCGGCTTGCGCCAGGGACTAAGTTGTGTGTCTCTATCCTCCGCCGGAAAACGGACGATCCTCCATGAAAAAAGCCTCCCTGTTCAGCTGCCTGCTCCTGCTGCCTGCTCTTCTTCCAGCAGCGGATGCACCCGCCCCGACCCAGGTGGTGGTCGCTGCTGTGGAAGAGCGCGAGATCACCGAGACCAGCCGGTTGGTGGGGGTGATCGACTTCGACCGCATCTCGGAGGTGTCGGGCGAGATCAGCGGCCTGATCACCGAGCAGAGAGCCAGGGAGGGGGCGCTCGTCAGGCAGGGGGAAGCCCTGGTCACCCTGAATACCGACCTGCTGCGCAAGGATATGGACATCAAGCGCAGGGAGCGCGCCCAGGTCAGCGCCGACCTGGAGAAGACCGGTCGCACGGTGAAACGCCTCGAGAGCCTGCTGAAAAAGAACTCGGCCAGCCGCCAGGCCTACGATGATGCCCGCTTCGATTACCGGGCGCTGCAACAGAAGAGCGAGACCCTGGAGCAGGAGCTGCAGCGGCTCACCCTGCAGATAGAGAAGAGCACCGTGCGCGCGCCGTTCACCGGCATCGTACTCGAAAAAATGAAAGAACAGGGTGAATGGCTGGCACCCGGCAGCCCCATCTGCCGGCTGGCCTCCACGGACGGCGTGATAGCGAAAGTCGCCCTTTCGGAGAAGCTGGTCCGCTACCAGCAGCCGGGAGACAAGGTGGCCCTGACGGTCAGTGCCCTGGGTCTGCAGACGAAGGGAGTGATAGCCGGTTTCGTGCCCGAGTTGGACCTGCGCAGCAAGAGCGCGCTGCTGAAGATCGCCCTGCCCTACCAGCCCGGCATGCTGCAGAACATGTCGGTGCTAGCTGAGGTGAGCTCCAGCGACAAGCGCATGTTGCGCCTTGTACCACGGGACGCCCTGGTGCGAATGAAGGGCAAGGACCACGTCTACATCGTCGAAGAGAACAGCGCCAGGCTCCAGCCCATCACCATCGTTGCCCGCAATACCGACAGTCTCGGCGTGGCGGACCCGCAGATCAGTGCCGGGATGACGGTCATCGTGGACGGCAACGACCGGCTGCGTCCGGGACAGGCTGTTTCGGTCACCAGCCGCTAGGAGCAAGAGGATGGACCTGGTCAAACTCTCGATCCGGCAGCCGGTCTCCACCTTTGCCGCGGTCATCCTGATCATGCTGTTCGGCGTGATCGGCCTCAGCCGCCTGCCGGTCCAGCTGACGCCGGACGTGGAGGCCCCCAAAATCAGCGTCGAGACCAAATGGGGTGACGCCAGCCCTTACGAGATAGAGAAGGAGATCATCGAAAAGCAGGAGGAGGTGCTGAAGAGTGTCACCGGGCTCACCGTGATGGAGAGCTCCAGCTACAACAACTACGGCACCGTCGATCTCACCTTCAAGGTCGGCACCGATCTCAACGACGCGATGGTGCGTGTCACCAACAAGCTCAACGAGGTGACACGCTACCCGGAGAACGCCGACAAGCCGGTGGTGAGTACCTCCAGCGCCGAGAACTCCCCCATCATCTGGCTGATGCTGAAGACCCGCTCAGGCGACCCGGAGCTTATCAAGACCTACCGAACCTTCTTCGAGGACGAGGTGCGCCACGCCCTGGAGCGCGTCCCCGGGGTGGGCTCCCTGTTCGTTTTCGGCGGCACCGAGAAGCGGCTCGAGATCACCGTATCACCTGAACGGCTGGCGGATCACCGCATCACCCTCGGCCAGGTGATCGACCGGGTGCGCAGTGCCAACAGCAATGTCTCGGCGGGTACCCTGGGGGTATCCAAGCGCAACTACAGGATCCGCACCACCAGCCAGTTCCAGTCACCGCAGGACGCCAGCGAGCTGCTGCTCAACGATGACGGCCTGCGACGTCTCTACCTGGCCGACGTGGCCAGTGTCGGGTTCGGCTATGCCGCCAATCCACCCGCGGTACTGCACAACGGCCAGCCGATGATCGTTGTCGGCGTGAGGAAGGAGGCCGGTGCCAACGTGCTCGACCTCACCGCCGAGATGCGCCGGGTGATCGACAGACTCAACAGCGGACTGCTGGAGAGGAACGGGCTCTTTTTCGACTGGGTCTACGACCAGACCCCCTACATCAACACCGCGATCAGTACCGTGCAGAGAAACCTGATGATCGGCGGCACCCTGGCCATCACTGTACTGCTGCTGTTCCTGCGCTCGGTCAGCTCCACCCTCACCGTCGCCATCGCCATCCCCATCTCGGTGATGGGCACCTTCTTTTTCATGTACCTGTTTGGCCGCAACATCAATGTCATCAGCCTTGCGGGCATCACTTTCGCAGTGGGCATGCTGGTGGACAACTCCATCGTGGTGCTGGAGAACATCGACCGCCACCGGCGCATGGGCAAGTCCGCGTTCAAGGCCTCCTACGACGGTGCCAGGGAGGTGTGGGGTGCGGTACTCGCCTCCACCATCACCACCGTTGCGGTCTTTCTGCCGGTGATCTTCATCGAAGAGGAGGCGGGGCAGCTGTTTCGCGATATCGCCATCGCCATCACCTTCTCGATCCTGATCAGCCTCTTCGTCTCGGTCTCGGTGATCCCCGCGGTAACCAACAAGTTCTACGGTATCTCCAAGCGCAAGGTCGAGCCACGGGTGGCCACCGAGCATGACGGCAATGCCTTCGTGCGCCTGGTCATGACCCTCTCGCGCATGACCCGCAGAAACAGCTTCACGCGCCTGCTCACTATCGCCGGCTTTACCGCCATGGCGATGCTGGTGGTGGCCCTGCTGATTCCCAAGGCCGAGTACCTGCCCCAGGGTAACCGCAACCTGATCCTCAACATCCTCGTACCCCCGCCAGGCTACTCGGAAACCAAGCGCCAGGAGATCGGCAACTATATCCACCAGCAGGTCGCGCCCCACCTCGACCAGGATGGCCTGAACGGCGTACCGCAGATCCAGAACATCTTCTATGTCGCCTCCGACGCGGTCACCCTGTTTGGTGGCACCAGCGTGGACCCGGATGCGGCACGTGCAATGATGCCCCTCTTCACCCGGGTCATGAACTCGATCCCCGACATGTTCGGCGTCAGCATCCAGCGGGGCATCTTCGAATCGGGCATCGGCCAGGGCAGAACCGTCGACGTCAATGTCTCGGGCAACGAGAGCGACCGCATCGTGGCCTCGGCACGGGCACTGTTCGGCGCCATAAAACAGGCCATACCCCAGGCGCAGGTACGCCCGGTTCCCTCCCTTGAGATCAGCTACCCGGAGGCGAACCTGGTACCCGATCGCTCCCGGGTGGTGGCCAACGGCCTCACGGAGAGCGAACTCGGCATCTATATCGATGTCCTGATGGATGGGCGCAAGATCGGCGAGTTCAAACCCGACGGCACCAAGGTAATGGACATGGTGGTGAAGAGCCGCAGCCAGGCCGTGGAGACGCCGGAGGATCTGCTGGGCAGTGTCATTGCGAGCCCCTACGGCAGCCTGATCACGGTCGGCGACCTGGGCAACCTGCAATACGACCTCGGCATGACACAGATCGACCACCTCGAGCGTAAGCGCAACATCCGCCTGGAGGTCACGCCACCCGACACCCTTGCGCTGCAGTCCGCCATGGAACTGATCGCCGACCAACTGGTACCCGACCTGGAAAAGGCCGGCAAGTTGCAGGAGACCAGCATCACCATTGGCGGCAACGCGGACAAGCTGACCGAGACCCGGCTGGCCCTGCAGTGGAACTTCCTGCTCGCCATCGTCATCACCTACCTGCTGATGTCGGCCCTGTTCGGCAACTACATCTACCCGCTGATCATCATGTTCTCGGTGCCCCTGGCCGCTGCCGGCGGTTTCATCGGCCTGGCCCTGGTGGACCGGCTGCTCGCCGACCAGCCTTTCGATATTCTCGTCATGCTCGGTTTCATCATTCTCGTGGGCACGGTTGTGAACAACGCCATCCTGATCGTCCACCAGGCCCTCAACAACCTCAGGTACGAGGGGATGGAGAGCATGGCCGCGATCACCCACTCGGTGCGTACCCGCATCCGTCCGATCTTCATGAGCACGACCACCAGCCTCTTCGGCCTGCTGCCCCTGGTGCTCGCCCAGGGTTCGGGTACGGAGCTCTATCGCGGCCTGGGCAGCGTCATCCTGGGGGGGCTGGCCCTCTCGACACTGCTCACCCTGTTCGTCATACCGGCGCTGCTGAGTTTCCTCATAGGCTACGAAAAGGCCAGGCCCCGGGCAGAGGATTGACGGCTGCTATTGAAATCGGCAATCCATGGGGCCATATTGGCCCCATGAGCCGCCCCGCGAGATCCATGGGGGCCCCTATACACCGACACCTTTGACATGACCCTTTTCGGGAGTAGACATGCCGTACTTCATCTACCGGATTGAACCAGACAAGACCCTGGAAAACCTCGAGAGCTTCCCCAAGTACAGGGATGCAAAAAACCGGGCAAAGGAGCTGAGGGCAAACCAGGCAGAGGGCGATATCGCCACCATCAAGATCATATTCGCCCAGAATCCCAACGAAGCCGAACGCCTGTTACTCACCCCCCGCGAGGCGCCCGTGGAGGGTGACGACTGAAACCGGTCAACTTTTTCATGTGAATTCCCCGCACATGGCCTAAACTTTGATAAGTGCGTTGGCAGATCGACTTTTCAAATTGAATGCAAGCGCTTATTTTCCAAAGTTTACTTTGACCTGTGTGCCGGAAATTATCTAAACTCGAAACCAGGGATCAGGCAATTGCACCCTGTTGCAGTTGCCCCATGTTTTGGATAGTTCCGGAGAGGGATCTTTTGCATGAATAATCCGCCGACCCAGACTTCTGTCGGCCAATCTAAGACGAACAGCCAGCGCTTGGTCAACGAGTGCCGGGACATGGCGCTCGTCTACCTGAGCACCCAGCTCACCGAACTGTTCGAACACCTCGAACCCGCCATGCTCGACTTTGCGGAAAAAGCGGAGACCAACCAGAGCCAGATCCGGTTCGTCGAAGCGATCACCATGGTCAAGGCGCACCGCGAGGACGCGGAGCACAGCTTCCGGGAAGAGATCAATCGCGGTTTCGCAGAATTCCTCCAGGGCAGGCCCATCACCTACCCTGGCGATGCCCCGGAGTACGAAGAGGATAGCCAGCTCAATATCGTCGGCTTCGACGACATGGAGTACCGCACAGCCATCCAGAACATCATCACCAAGGCCAACAACCGGTGGACCGAGGATATCTACGCCCTGCGCCAGCGCTTCGCCATGCTGGGCGGTGGCAAGAAGCTCGAAGAGCATGACGTCCCAGGCTGCCCCTCCCACCTGGCCTCGTCGTTCCAGATCGCGTCGGACGCCTTCGGTCTGGAGATGGACAAGGTACTGATCCTCTATGCACTGTTCGACAAGTTCGTTCTGTCCGAGACCGGCAGCCTGTTCCACGATATCAATGCAAAGCTGATCGACGCCGGCATCTTCCCGAACCTGAAGGTGGAGATCGAGAAGAACCCCTACGCACCCCGCCCCGAGAAGAAGAAGGCACCGGCCAGGGCCGAAGCCGCAGGCGGCCAGGGAGCAGCGGGAACAGGTGGAGCATCGAGTTCACACGCCCTCGGCGAGGAGCTGTTCGACTCGATCCGGCACATGCTCACGGCACGACGGGCCCAGGACCCGCGTTACAGGGATCATCCCGAATTCAATCCCGGTGCAGCACCGGTGCAGATGGTGCAGGCGCCCGAACTGGCCAGCGCTATCAGCGAGATCCAGCCCCCTGCGGCTGCCCCCTACCTGCCCCAGCCCGACAGCACAGGCGAACTGCCCCAGACCGTCGAGCTGGACGAGGGCCTGATCCAGGAGGTGCGCGAGACCCTCATTGCCGAGCGGGAAAAACTGCTCGACAAGGTCGACCGGAACAAGGTCCCCACCGCCGACCTCGACACCATCGAGATGGTGGGCATGCTGTTCGAGCAGGTGCTGAACGAGGAACTGCTGCCGAATATCGGCAAGGCCCTGATCAGCCACCTGCACACCCCGATGCTGAAGGTGGCGGTCATTGATCACAAGTTCATGATCGACAACGAACATATCGCCAGGCAGCTTCTCAACCGCCTGGTGGCAGGCGGGTGCCAGTGGATCGACGAGGAGGATCTGAGAAAAGGCATCTACTACCCCATGCAGGACCAGGTGAGAAGGATCCTGACAGAGTTCAAGGAAGACAACCTGGAGATCTTCGAACAGGTCTTCGAATATATCGACAAGCGGATCAACGACCTGGAACAGAAGGCCCGCATGGTCGAAACCAGGACCAAGGAAGCCGCCCGTGGCCGCGAGAGGCTTGAGGGCGCTAGGGCCAGGGCCAACAATGCCATAGAACAGAAACTGGGTGACCGGGAGATTCCGCACGAGGTCGATCGCTTTCTCAACCACGCCTGGCTGGACAAGCTGATCCTCATGCTGCTGCGGGATCCCGAGGTGGAGAAGAGCCGGGAGTGGGCCGATTCGATGCTCGTTATCGACAAGGTCATCTGGTGTTTCGACGCCTGCAGCGATCCCGAACGCCATGACCAGCTTCCCCTGGCCATCAACGAGCTGAAGCAACTGGTCGATGCCGGTCTCTCCACCCTGGGAGAGTACCACCAGCCCGACCGTGATGAACTCTTCTCCCTGCTCCAATCCTACGCAGACAAGTCGGCCGAGGAGGCGGCACCCATCATCCAGAAGGACTCGAAACCGTCTGCAGTCAAGAAAGCCGCCGCGCGTAAGAAACAGCAGCCGTTGAGCGATAAGGAGAAGGAGATCCTCGAGGACCTGAAGGTGCTGGAGTTCGGCACCTGGTTCGAGCTGGACGACACCAGCGGCAACACCTACCGTGCCAAGCTCTCCTGGCTCAGCCCGGTGACCAGGAAATGCATGTTCGTCGACCGCTCCGGTGTACAGTCCTCGGTCATCTCCCTCGAAAGCCTGGCCCGCAAGATGGGCAGCGGTACCGCACGGATCATCGAGCAATCCCAGACACCCTTCGTCGACCGTGCCCTTGAAGCGATCAAGTCGTTCCTCGGGCTATCACAAGGACAGCAGCAGGCCTCCTGATGAGCGACAACAACCAGTACACAGAACACCGCGCCAGCGAGCGCAGTACGGTACAGGACAGAATCGGCGTAACCGATATCAACAGTGGCGAGGAGATCGGCCATCTCGCCAACATCTCCCTCGGCGGCTTCATGCTGATCACCAACCGCCAGCTACCGCTCAACAGCCTGTTCCAGCTGCGGCTCGATCTGCCCTCGACCATCGACGGTGTCGATTCCATCGATCTCGGCGCCGAAAGCCTCTGGAGCCACGCAGCAACGGACGCTGAAACCGTCTGGACCGGTTTTCACATCATCGATATCGCGGACCGGCACACCCTGGTCATCGGTAAACTGATCGACTCCTGGACAAGCGAGTAATTCTGATAGACTGCGCGGATGGCGCAGATTTCAGTCCTCCTCCCCTTCCGCAACAGTGAATCGACCCTGGAGGCCTGCCTGGACTCCATCGCCCGGCAGTCGTTCCACGACTATGAACTGCTGGCGGTCAACGATCACTCCGACGACAACTCCGGGACACTGGTGGAAGCCCACGCAACAGACGATCCACGCATCAGGCTGATCGACAACCGGGGTCGTGGACTGGTCGATGCCCTGAATCATGGCCTCTCCCAGGCAGATTCCCCGCTGATCGCCCGCATGGACGCCGATGACATCATGCATCCCGAACGCCTTCAGCGTCAGCATGACCACCTGCAGCGACACCCCGAGCTGTCGCTGCTCGGCTGTGCCACACGGCTCTTCCCGGAACACCTCGTCCTCAACGGCTACCGGGAATACATCCGCTGGCAGAACGGCTGCAACACACCGGAGCAGATTTCCGACGAGATCTATATCGAGTCACCCTTTGCCCACCCCGGGGTGGTTTTCAGGAAACATTGTGTCGAGCGCATCGGGGGCTACCGTGACGGCCCGTTCCCGGAAGATTACGAACTCTGGCTGCGCCTGCACCGTACCGGCCACCGCATGGCCAAACTGCCTGATGTCCTGCTCGACTGGCGTGAATCGCCGAACCGCACCTCCCGGGTCGACCTCCGATACAGCCGTGATGCGTTCGACCAGCTGCGCGCCGACTATCTCGCCCACGACCCGCGCCTTTTGAAGCGACGGGACAGGTTGGCGATCTGGGGCGCCGGCAGAAAGACCCGCAGGCGCTGCAGGCCACTGCTGCGCAAGGGATTCGAACCCGTCGCCTGGATCGATATCGATCCCAAGAAGATCGGTAACAAGCTGGAGGGTGTGCCGGTGGTCGCTCCGCAATGGCTGGAGCGACAGGAGAGAAAACCTTTTGTCCTGGTCTACGTAGCCAACCACGGTGCCCGGGAGCTGATCGCCCACGACCTGCACCGCCTGGGTTACAAGCGGGGAACGGATTACCTGGTGGTAGGCTGAAACCGGGGGATTGGACCTGAGGGTTACCGGATTGCCCGGCTGGCATACTTGCCGGCGGAAGCACGGTTGTCACGGTAGAAAGTGAGCACCTTCAGAACGTAGTCCTGGGTCTCGGGAAAAGGGGGTACCCGTCTGCCGTGCTTGATCACGGCATTCTCACCGGCGTTATAGCCCGCCAGCGCCAACCGCAGATCGTTCTCGAACATCTCCAACAGGTCCACCAGGTAGCGGCTTCCTCCCTCCATATTCGACCGGGGATCCCAGATATCCTTGACCCCGTAGCGCTTGGCTGTCTCGGGCATCAGTTGCATCAGGCCGATGGCGCCGACCCGGGAGACCGCGTTGGGATCATAGGCCGATTCCGCCCTGATCACCGCGTGCAGCAGTTCCGGTCTGAGATTGTGCTCCCTGGCGACCACGGAGATCATGGGTGTGAAGCGCTTGCGGTTGCGCTCCATGTTGGCGGCATCCATGCGTGCCCGGCCCCGGGGTTTGCGCTCAGGGCCCGACCGCCAGAGCAGCTTGTAGTTGGCCCCCTTCATGGGACGGTCTGTGAAGTAGAGATTGCCCGCCCGGTCCTCGTACTTGTAGACCTCGGCGTATACCGGCTGGAAAAAGAGAGCCAGTCCGCCAAACAGCAGCCAGCCCACTCTTTTCACCAGATCGGATCTACGCACAGGATTCCCCGTCAGGATAAGTCAGTCCCACAGTTCAGATAATAGACCCGATAGCGGAATATTTTAAGGAATTCCTTATCATTTCAGCTCATCGGCCGCAGCACTTCTTATACTTCTTGCCGCTGCCGCAGGGACAGGGGTCGTTGCGCCCCACCTTGGGCCCTTCGTGCACCTGGGTCTCGGGCATCACCAGCTTGCCATCCACGTAATACCAGCGCCCCTGGTCCTTCTTGAAGCTGCTCATCTCGTGGTGCCGACGCACCATACCCTTCTCCTTGAAGGTGGCGATAAACTCCACCTTTCCCTCTTCATCCTTCTCGCCACCGGCCTCGGTCGAGACGATCTCCAGCCCCATCCAGTCGGACTGTTCGGCCCAGCGCCGGGTGGCGGCGGCATCATGATCGTGGCGGTGAGCCGGGTGCAGGCTCTCGGTGAGAAAGTCGACGGAACCGGTCACAAAGGCGCTGTAGCGCGAACGCATGAGGGCTTCGGCGGTGGCTGCCGGGACCTCGCCTGACAACACGGGACCGCAGCAGCTGTCGAACACCTTACCTGAACCACAGGGACATTGGGACATAGATCGAACCTCTTATTCTTCTACCCGTTTCAAAACGGGCAGACCTTAGCACGGCTTGAGGCGCTTTGACTATGCCGTTTCGTTCGCCTGTACGGATGATCCCGGCAGCTTGAGAGAGAGCAGAAAGGCCATCGTCAGGAAGATAACCGAGCCGACCAGGCAGCCCTGCAGTCCCCAGAGCTGGTAGATCCCCCCGGACAGCATGGTCCCCACAAGCCGGCCGCCGGCATTGGCCATGTAGTAGAAACCGACATTCATCGCCACCTTGTCCTGGTCGGAATACTTCAGGATCAGGAAGGAGTGCACGGCGGAGTTGATGGCGAACACCGCACCGAACAGGGCAAGGCCGACGATCAGCAACAGCTCCCGCTCCATCCCCGCGTAGAAGCCTGCCGAGATGACCGTGGTAACCACCACCAGAGCGCCGACCCAGAGCCTGGCGGTGACACCATCCGGACCCTGGTCATGGTGACTGTGGCGCAGCAGCTTGGGAGCCAGGGCCTGGATGAAACCGTAACCGATCACCCACAGCGCCATGTACCCTCCAACGGCGGTGTGACCCCAGCCCAGTTCCGCAACGAAGAACACCGGCAGACCCACCACGAACCAGATATCCCGCGCCCCGAAGAGGAAAAAGCGGGCCGCCGAGAGCCAGTTGATCTCGGCCGTCTTGGAGAAGATCTGGGTGAACTTCGCCTTGGCTTTCGAGCGACCCATACTGCCGGGAAGGAGCAGCATGGTGAGCAGCATGAGGGCAAACAGGCCCCCTGCCAGCACCAGCAGGGCACCCTGGAAACCGATCCCGGCCAGCAGAAAACCACCCAGAAAGAAGCCTGCCCCTTTCAGGGAGTTCTTCGAACCGGTCAGCACGGCGACCCATTTGAACAACCGCCCCTGGGCATCCTCCGGCAGCATCAGCTTGACGCTGGCCTTGGCGCTCATCTTGTTCAGGTCCTTGGCGATACCCGACAACGCCTGGGCAAACATCACGTAACCCACCGACAGCCAGGCCGGGTCCACCGCCAGCATCGAGAGAGCCACCACCTGGAGTGCCATGCCCGCGTAAAGCGTGAAGTTGAGCCCCACCCTGCTGCCGATCCATCCGCCGACAAGGTTGGTCACCACGCCGAAGAATTCATAGAAGAGGAACAGGAAGGCGATATCCAGGGGCGTGTAGCCGAGTTGGTGGAAGTAGAGCACCACCAGCATCCTGATGGCCCCGTCGGTGACGGTGAAACCCCAGTATGCGCCGGTGATGACCAGGTAGTTTCTTATAGAGGCTGCAGCCTGTTCCATAAAAAGTATTCCGGGAAATAGCATTCATCGTCATTCCGGCACAGGCCGGAATCCAGGGAACACGCTCAGGGAATGTGGATTCTAACATACGCCAGAATGACGGGGCGATCTGTTGAGCGGTATTCTCCTTATACTGTATGACAACAGGGTTACAATCCCAACTCCTTCCAGCGCTTTTCGAGCCTTTTGAGTGAAATGGGATAGGCGGTCTTCAGCTCCTGGGCGAAGTATGAGACCCGCAACTCCTCGAAGGCCCAGCGCAGCTCGTCGATACGCTCATCGGCCTTGCCGTTCCTGCGGCACTTCTCGTCCCACTGCTGCCACTGCTGGTAGAGTCCCTGGAACTCGCGCAGCTGTTGCTGGTCCCTGGCGGCGGCATGTCCCAGCTTATCCAGGCGCCGCTCCAGCGCCTTCAGGTAACGGGGCAGATGTCTGAGCTGTTCGTAGGGCGTGTGCTGTAGAAAACCCTGGAATACCAGCCTGTCGAGCTGGGCCTTCATGTCGGCGATGGAGTTCATCCAGTTGATCTGGGTGGCGCCCGAGAGGGCCTTGCGCAGTTTCTGGTACTGGTCCAGGATCTCGCCGGCGATCTTCACCGCCTCGTTGGCATGGCCCATCAGCTCTGCCTTGCTCGATTCGATACGCTTGCTGAAAGTCTCTGCATCACGTACCGGGGGCTGCCCCTCGATAAAGGTGAGATCCACCACCAGGGCCACCAGCTCCCGTTCCAGGTCCGGCTTGCGTTTGTCCCCCAGTCCCTCGGGGGCCGGGGCCGCCTTGGCATACTGCAGGCGCATGCGTTCCAGCCCGGTGAGATTGCGTCGCAGGTAGCGCATATCCCCCGGCAGCTTGAGCATGAAGAGGCGGCGCAATCCGTCATGCATGGCGCGCCGTGCATTCTGCTCGGAATCGAGCACCCTGATCGCAACCGAATCCCCCTGCTCCACCAGGGCCGGAAAACCCCTCAGCTTGATGCCGCCCCGGTCCATCTCCACGCTCTCGGGGAGCGGTCCGAAATCCCAGTCGCTGATGCCGTCACGCTCCAGGCCGCTGTCCGGCAGCCTGTGGTAACTCTCGCCTGCCGTGCCACCATGCTTCCGCTTGAGGGCGGAGAGATCGCGGTATGCAGCGATTCGCCTGCCCTTCTCATCCATCACGTGGAAGTTCATGCGCAGGTGATCGGGTACCGACTCCTGCTGCCAGGCATCCTCTGGCACATGCACCCCGGTCATCGCCTTGAGCTGCTCGGAGAGCACCCTGATCAACGGCCTGTCCGACGGCTCCATGGCCTTGATGCAGCGATCGGCATAGTCGGGAATGGGCACGAATGACTTGCGCAGGTTCTTCGGCAGACCGCGCAGCAGGGCCACCACCCTTTCACGCAGCAGTCCCGGTACCAGCCATTCGCAACGCTCCTCCGAGATCTGGTTGAGGATCGCCCGGGGGATCTTCAGGGTGACGCCGTCGGCCTTGTGCCCGGGGTCGAAGTGGTAGACCAGGGGCAGCTGCATGCCATTGACGTCCAGGGTGTCGGGGAACTGCTCATCGGAGAGCAGCTCCTCGCGCCGCATCAGGTCCTCCTGGCGCATGTGCAGCAGCTTCGACTGCTTCGCGGTCGCCGTGCGCAGCCACTGCTCGAACTGGGGGGTGCTGTAGATCCCCTCGGGGATGCGCTTGTCATAGAACTCGTAGAGGGTCTGCTCGTCCACCAGCAGGTCACGGCGGCGCGACTTGTGCTCCAGGTCCTCGATGTACTCGATCAGCTCCCGGTTATGGCGCCAGAAGGGGGCACGGGTATGGAAGTCCTGCTCCACCAGGGCGAAACGGATGAAGATCTCGCGGGACTCCTCCGGGTTGATGGGGCCGTAGTTGACCTTGCGACGGGGCACGATGGGCAGGCCGAACAGGGTCTGCTTCTCGTAGGCTGCCACCTGCCCCCGGTTCTTCTCCCAGTGGGGTTCGCTGTAACTGCATTTCACCAGGTGCCCGGCCACCGACTCGATCCACTCCGGTTGCACTGCACCCACGGTACGGGCATAGAGCCTGGTGGTCTCCACCAGCTCTGCCGCCACCACCCACTTGGGCTGTTTCCTGAACAGGCTTGATCCGGGAAAGATCATGAACCGGCTGTTGCGCCCTCCAAGATAGTCGCGATCCTTGCCTCCCCCCTTGAGGCCGACATTGCTCAACAGGCCGGTCAGCACACAGATGTGGATCTGGTCGTTGCTCCCCTCGGCCTGGTTCTCCTTGTAGCCCATCTCGTGGAGCTGTCCCCGCAGCTGGTGGTGGATATCGTGCCACTCCTGCACTCGGGTCCAGGAGAGAAACCGGCTGCGACAGTAGGTGCGGAACTTGCGCTTGCTGAGGTGACGGCGCTGCTCCTCCAGGTGGTTCCAGAGATTGAGAAAACCGATGAAGTCCGACTCCTCGTCACGGAACTCCGCGTGGGCCTCGTCAGCCGCCTGCTGCTTCTCCAGGGGCCTGTCCCGGGGGTCCTGCACGCTGAGAGCGGCGGCGATCACCAGCAGCTCGGAGAGACAGTTGGACTGGGTGGCGGCAAGCAGCATCCGGCCGATGCGCGGATCCACCGGCAGCCTGGCCAGCTGCCTGCCGATGCGTGTCACCCTGCGCTGGCCGTCCACCGCGCCGATCTCCTCCAGCACCCGGTAACCGTCCTTGATCAGGCGGTTGTCGGGCGGATCGACGAAGGGAAAGTTCTCGATATCGCCGAAACCGAGGATCTTCATCTGCAGAATGACCGAGGCGAGATTGGTGCGCTGGATCTCGGGCTCGGTGAACTCCCCCCTGGAGTCGAAATCATCCTCCGAGTAGAGCCGTATACAGATACCTGCAGCGACACGTCCACAGCGTCCCTTGCGCTGGTTGGCACTGGCCTGGGAGATGCGCTCCACCGGCAGGCGCTGCACCTTGCTGCGATGGCTGTAGCGGCTGATACGCGCATAACCGGCATCGATCACGTAACGGATGCCTGGCACCGTCAGGGAGGTCTCCGCCACGTTGGTGGCCAGCACGATGCGCCGTGTGCCGCTCTGTTTGAAGATGCGCGCCTGCTCGGCAGGCCCGAGCCTGGCGTACAGCGGCAGCACCTCGGTCAGCTGCAGCTTGTGCTTTCTGAGCGCCTCGGCGGTCTCGCGTATCTCGCGCTCGCCACTGAGGAAGACCAGGATATCCCCCCGGTCCACCCGACCCAGCTCATCCACCGCGTCCACGATGGCCTGCTGCATCGGTTCGTCCCTCTCACCGCCCCCCTCCTCTTCCGGCGGACGGTAACGCAGCTCAACCGGGTAGGTCCTACCGGAGACATTGATGATGGGTGCGCCTTCGAAGTGTTCGGCGAAGCGCTCGGGATCGATGGTGGCGGAGGTGATGATCAGCTTGAGATCGGGGCGTTTCGGCAGCAGTTGCCTGAGATAGCCGAGGAGAAAATCGATGTTGAGGCTGCGCTCGTGGGCCTCGTCGATGATCAGGGTATCGTATTCGTTGAGATAACGGTCCTGCTGGATCTCCGCCAGCAGCATCCCGTCGGTCATCAGCTTGATATGGGTTTCCGGCCTGACATGATCATGGAAGCGCACCTTGTAGCCCACCGAGGTACCCGGCTCGCTGTCGAGCTCACTGGCGATGCGTGATGCCAGGGAACGGGCCGCGATACGCCGGGGCTGGGTATGACCGATGCGTCCATAGACTCCATGACCAAGGGCGAGGCAGATCTTGGGCAGCTGGGTGGATTTTCCGGAACCGGTCTCGCCACAGAGCACGATCACCTGGTTGTCCCTGATCAGTTCCGCAATCTCCTCCCAGCGTTCGCTGATCGGCAACTGCATGGGAAAGGAGGGTTCCGGCAGGCTCTCCCGGCGCAGCCTGGCCAGGGTCCTGGAGGCGTCGATCTGCTGCGCCAGGCGCTGCTGTCCCTGGTCGAAAGGTTTACCCTCCTTGCGACGCTTTTTCAGTCCCGAAAGCCGGCGCCTGAAACCGTGCCGGTCCTTCAGCATGCAGGTATCGATATCCTTTGGGTCGGGAAGAGATTGCACAGCCACGAAACACTACCAGGGATCAAAGAGGCGCTATTCTACAGGTTCCCGCTTTGTCATGCTGCAAAACGGTAACAGGCGAAAAGAGGCATGAATCATGATCGGGTGGTACCCCCACAGATTGCATTTCACCTCTTAATACTACTGTAACATGTTGAATATATAAGACGTTCCGTACAGAAAAGGTAGTTCTGGCAATCTATTATTGCCAGTCGTATGATTGCCATTGGTGGAATAACACCTGCTGGCGGATTAATTGGTGCGCCTGGTTAACCGGCAGTCTATTTCTCTACAGCGCACAGTGATCAGAGACAGAGATTGATGAATATCTACGTAGGAAATCTGTCATACCGCATGACGGATGATGAGTTAAGGGATGCATTCGCCGAATTTGGTTCAGTCGACAGCGCAAAGATCATCATGGATCGCGATACCGGCCGCTCCAAGGGTTTCGGTTTTGTCGAGATGCCGAATCAGTCCGAGGCAGAAGCCGCGGTCAAAGCCCTCAACGATGCAGAGGTAGGTGGCAGAAACCTGCGCGTCAACGAGGCACGCCCGAGAGAGGATCGTCCTCGCCGTCCACGCTAGGGGTGGACGGATAAACCGGGCATAGGCGAAAAACGGGATATTCCGCTTTTCGCCTGCAACCCTTCCAGGGGTTCTCACCGTGTCTCATCACCGTTCTGATGGGATGCCAGGGTGTCGCTGTTGCCCGCTGTTTTATCCCGGCAAGCCATTTTCACACCTTTCTGTTATAATGCCGCCCAATCCGGCGCACTTTCGGTCAGCGCCACCATCGTCAAGAGAGCATCCGCTCTCGGATTCGATCCCATATAGAGATCCCGCCTGGACCGTAACAGGGCTCAAAGCCGTGTCGGGCAGGATTCGAGAGAAGTAATCACACATGTCATTTGAAAACCTCGGCCTGTCGGTCGATATTCTGCGTGCCGTGGCCGAACAGGGCTACAGCGAACCCACCCCCATTCAACGCCAGGCGATTCCGGTAGTACTTCAGGGCAGGGATATCCTGGCCGGAGCCCAGACCGGCACCGGCAAGACCGCCGGTTTCACCCTGCCCCTGCTGGAGCTGCTCAAAGAGCACGCCCAGGGCAAGGGCCACCGGCCGATCCGTGCCCTGGTGCTCACCCCCACCCGTGAACTGGCTGCCCAGGTGGGCGAGAGCGTGGAGACCTACGGCAGGCACCTGCCACTGCGCTCCACCGTGATATTCGGCGGCGTCAAGATCAACCCCCAGATAGAGAAGCTGCGCCACGGCGTGGATATCCTCATCGCCACACCGGGACGCCTGCTGGACCACGCCCAGCAGAAAACCATCGACCTCTCGAAGATCGAGATCCTGGTGCTGGATGAGGCGGACCGGATGCTCGACATGGGCTTTATCCATGACATCCGCAGGGTGTTGAAGCTGCTGCCGAGAGAGCGGCAGAACCTGCTCTTTTCCGCCACCTACTCCGACGAGATCAAGCAACTGGCCAATGACCTGCTCGACAAGCCCGAGCTGATCGAGGTTGCCCGTCGCAACACTGCCGCCGAGACCGTGGCCCAGGTGGTCTACCCGGTGGACAAGAAGCGCAAGCGGGAACTGCTCTCCCACATGATCGGTGCCAACAACTGGCAGCAGGTGCTGGTGTTCACCCGCACCAAGCATGGCGCCAACCGACTCGCCCAACAGCTCGAGAAGGACGGTCTGAGTGCCGCCGCCATCCATGGCAACAAGAGCCAGGGGGCACGCACCCGGGCGCTGGCCGGTTTCAAGGCGGGTGACATCCGTGTGCTGGTGGCCACCGATATCGCCGCCCGCGGCCTGGACATCGACCAGCTGCCCCACGTGGTCAACTACGAGCTGCCCAACGTCCCTGAAGACTACGTCCATCGCATCGGCCGCACCGGACGGGCCGGCAACGAGGGCGAAGCCGCCTCCCTGGTCTGCGTCGATGAGCACAAGCTGCTGCGTGATATCGAGCGGCTGCTGAAACGGGAAATACCCAGGGAGGTCATCCCCGGCTACGAGGTGGACCCCTCCATCAAGGCGGAGCCCATCCAGAAAGGCCGTGGCGGCCGGCAGCAACAGGGCCGCGGCAACCAGGAGGGTGGCCATCGCGAGACCGGTCACAACCGCCCAAGAAGGGCTTCCAACAAGAAGCGCAGCCACACCCAGGCCAGGCAGGGCGAGGAGAATCGCAACCAGGGCCATGCCCCCGCGGCCAAGCGTTCCAAGCCCCAGCGGAGCAGCTCCAAGCCTGCCAGCACCGGCACTGCACGCCGTCACAGCCCGAGGCCCAAGCGGGAGAAGGCCTCGCTGCTGGGCGGCCGGTAACCGAAGCCCTATATAACCTCTCCACCAGGGCCCGGTCTTCCGGGCCCTGCCACTTCCCCTGCCCGTAATCACCAAGGTGCTGCAGCCTCTTCCGGGTAACGGCACGGGCAATTGACCCATTGCCGGCGCCTGGCAAAAGCGATCCACACGCTGCCAGGCCGACCTGTTGTTTTTCCAGCCAAAATTCCTCCCAACAACTAGAATTAAAGCACCAGCTGACCATTTTCCGGACTTGGAACGAAAAGGATGATGTCCATGCCAGCGGGCGTTTTTACCTTCAGTCGGATCACCATGAAGGCCTACGGGATATTCCTTGTCCTCGGCCTGCTGCTTGCTGCAGCCTTCTACCTGCTGATCGTCCCGACCGTGCACGACGAGGCGCTGGAGAAACAGGAGCAGAGCGCCTTGGCCCTGCTGGACCAGGCCTATTTCGACCTGGAGAGTGAGGCCAGGTGGCTGCAGCAGTACGAAGAGGTCGAACTCAGGCGCCACCAGTCCCAGCTGGAGAGCGTGATCCAGGTCGCCTTGGGTATCGCCGAGAGCGTTCAGCAGGGAGAACACGACGAGGCCAGGGCCGATGAGGATCCCCAGGCACTCGCCATAGAGCACATCAACAACCTGCGCTTCGGCAAGGGCAACTACGTCTGGGTGATCACCGACCGTGGAATAACCCTGTCACACCCCAATCCCAGGCTGGTGGGTACCGATGTCAGCAACCTGCTGGATGCCGAGGGCAAGCCGGTCATCCGCCCCTTCCTGGAGCAGCTCAGGACCAAAGAGCAGGCAAGCAACCGCTACCTCTTTCCCCGGGCCGGCTCTGACAAGCCGATCGAGAAGCTCTCCTTTGCACGCAAGTTCGAGCCCTGGGGCTGGATCATCGGCAGCGGCGTCTACCTGGACGATGTGCAGGAGGCGGTGAACAGTGCCCGCGAGAGGCTGGTCAACCGGATGAACGAAACCCTGAAAAAGATCCATCTCGGCAAATCCGGTTACTTCTTCGTCTTCGACAGCCAGCAGCGCGTGCTGGCCCATCCGAGATTCCAGAACGATCCGGCGAATGGAGGCAGCCCGGGACAGCCTGAAGCACTGAATACCCTGCTGAAACAGATGGCCGCCTCCGTGGTCAACGGTGTCAGCCGCTACAGCTACCGCTGGAATCACCCCACCGACAGGGAGAACTATGACTACGAAAAGATCGCCTGGATCCGCTACTCACCCTCATTCGATTGGTATGTCTGCGCCAGTGTCTACGAGTCTGATTTCAACGAAGAGGCCGACCGGATCGCCCGGGACATCACCGCCACCGCCTTCGTGTTCTGGATCATCGGCATCAGCCTCGGTCTCTACGCCATCAACCTGGTGCTGAAACCGATCCGCACCCTGGCCCGGGCGGCTGAGGGTGTCACCAGGGGCGACTATGACCAGCACATCGATCTGAAACGCAGCGACGAGATCGGACTGCTGGCCAACGCTTTCAACAATATGCTGGCCCACATAAGGGGCGACATAAACAGCTACATACTGGCCAAGGAGCATGCGGAAGAGTCGGCACGGAACAAGCACAGGATGCTGCTCCAGGCGAAACGTTCAGAACAGGAGATGAGTCACCAGGCCTATCATGATCCCCTCACCGGCCTGGCCAACCGCAAGTATTTCAACCAACAACTGGCCATCTCCATGGCCCAGGGACAGCGTAGCGAAGACCGCCTGGCACTGCTGTTCATCGACCTGGACCACTTCAAGGAGGTGAACGACAACCTGGGGCACGGGGTGGGTGACGAGCTGTTGTGCGCAGTCTCGAAACGGCTCGAGGCCCGTATTCGCCATATCGACACCCTGGCACGACTGGGTGGTGACGAGTTCATCGTGCTGATGAACCAGCTGCCCGACCCCAATGATGTCTTGACCCTGGCGGAGGATCTCCTGCGCCACCTCAGGGAACCCTTCCATATCCGGGACTTCGAACCGATGCAGGTTGAGGCGAGTATCGGCATCAGCCTGTTTCCCGATCACGGTACCGACCCCCAAGAGCTGGTCGGTTATGCCGACAGCGCCATGTACCAGGCCAAGCGGGCGGGACGCAACCGTATCTGCATCTACAACAAGGCGCGCTGTATCAGCCCACAGGAAGATTCAGAACCACAGGCACAATAAACTCCAACACAGATTGCAGGCTGTACAGGCGTAGGGTGGGTTAGCGAAGCGTAACCCACAAACCAACTTCGGTTGTGGTGCAATACGCTACGCTATTGCACCCAACATACTGGAAGACTCGGAACCACAGGCACAATAAAGTCCAACACCGATTGCAGGTTGGACAGGCGTAGGGTGGGTTAGCGCCAGCGTAACCCACAAACCAACTTCGGTTGTGGTGCAATACGCTACGCTATTGCACCCTACATACTGGAAGACTCGGAACCACAGGCACAATAAAGTCCAACACCGATTGCAGGTTGGACAGGCGTAGGGTGGGTTAGCGCCAGCGTAACCCACCGGCGAGCGATAAAAAAAAGCGGGCACTGCCCGCTTTTTCATGCACCGGGAGAGGCGATCAGTGCCCCCCACCCTTCAGTGCGGTCACCATGCCCTCGATGGTGTCCTTGGCGTCACCGAAGATCAGCGAGGTGTTGTCCTGGTAGAACAGCAGGTTGTCGACACCGGAGTAGCCCGGGTTCATGGAGCGCTTCAGGAAGTAGACCTGGCGCGCCTTGGCCGCATCCAGGATCGGCATGCCGTAGATGGGGCTGGAGGTATCGGTCTTGGCCGCGGGGTTGACCACGTCGTTGGCACCCACCACCAGCGCCACGTCGGCGGTGGGAAACTCCGGGTTGATCTCGTCGATCTCCAGCACGTGGTCGTAGGGGATATCCGCCTCGGCCAGCAGCACGTTCATGTGACCGGGCATACGGCCCGCCACCGGGTGGATGGCGAACTTCACCTCCACACCGCGCGCCTCCAGCAGCTCCATCATCTCCTTCAGGGCATGCTGGGCCTGGGCCACGGCCATGCCGTAACCGGGGATCACGATCACCTTGTTGGCGTCCTCCATCCAGTAGATGGCATCGTCCACCGCGGCGGACTTGACACCCTTCTGGGCCGCCTGTGCACCGGCGGAGTCCCCTGCCCCGGCATCGGAACCGAAGCCGCCGAACACCACGTTGATGATGGAGCGGTTCATCGCCTTGCACATGATGTAGGAGAGGATCGCACCGGAGAAGCCGACGATGGCGCCGACGATGATCAGCAGGTTGTTGCCGAGGGTGAAACCGGTGGCCGCAGCCGCCCATCCCGAGTAGCTGTTGAGCATGGAGATGATCACCGGCATGTCTGCACCACCGATGGGAATGATCAGTGTCACGCCGATCACGAAGGCGAGAAGGGTCATGATGGCCAGGGAGACGATACTGCCGGTCATGGCGAAGTGGACACCCAGGGCGATGGTCACCAGGGCGATGAGCGCGTTCAGGGCGTGCTGGCCGGTGAACTTGACCGGTGCACCGGAGATAATGCCCTGGAGCTTGCCGAAGGCGATCACGGAACCGGTGAAGGTGATGGCACCGATGATGATACCGGCGGAGAGTTCACCCATGAGCACGGCGTTGAGCAGGTCGGCGTCGCGCTTGTTGAGGAAGGTACCAATGGCCACCAGCACCGCGGCCATACCGACGAAGCTGTGCAGGGCGGCGACCAGCTGGGGCATGGCGGTCATCTGCACCCGCGAGGCCAGCACGGTGCCGACCACGGCACCGGCGGATACGCCGGCGATGATGAAGCCGTAGGACTGCACCTCGGTGCCCAGCAGGGTGGCGGCGATGGCGATGACCATGCCGGTCATGCCGTAGAAGTTGCCGTTGCGTGCCGAGGCGGGATGGGTCAGCCCCTTCAGCGCCAGGATGAACAGCACGGCGGATACGAGATAGGCGATAGCCTGTGTGTTTGCGGAGATCTCCATCGTTCAGACCCTCACTTCTTCTTGTCTTTCTTGAACATGGAGAGCATCCGGTGGGTCACCAGGAAGCCGCCAAATACGTTGATGGATGCAAGGAATACCGCGACGAACCCCATGATCTCGGCGGTGGTACCCGCGCTTTCCAGGCCGGTGACCAGCAGCGCACCGACGATCACGATGCCGGAGATGGCGTTGGTCAGCGCCACCAGCGGCGTGTGCAGTGCCGGGGTAACGCCCCAGATCACCCAGTATCCGATAAAGCAGGAGAGCACAAAGATATAGAGTGCTACGAGTGTTTCAGGCATTGGGAAGACTCCCTCAATTCAAATTCTGTCGGACCGGGGCCCGGTAATCATTCAGCACGGACCAGGGCCGCCTGGGTGATCTCGTCTTCATCGAGATCCTTCAGCACCGGACCCTCCTCACCCTTATCGACCATGATGTTGAGCAGGTTGGCGATATTGTTGGCGAAGAAGGCGCTGGCATCGGAGGCCACCATGGCCGGGTAGTTGGTGTGGCCCACCAGGGTCACGCCGTGCTTTATCACCACCTGGTCTTTCTCGGTCAGGGGGCAGTTGCCGCCGTTGGCCGCGGCCAGGTCGACGATCACCGAGCCCTCGCGCATGCGCTCGACCACATCCTCGGTGACCAGGGTCGGTGCGGGCCGGCAGGGGATCAGCGCGGTGGTGATGATCACGTGGGCCTTGGCCAGCTCGTCGGCCAGCATCGCCTGCTGTTTCGCCTTGGCCTCGTCGGAGAGCTCCTTGGCGTAACCGCCCTCGCCCGAGCCGCTCTCGCCGAGATCCAGCTCGATCGCCTTGGCGCCAAGGGACTCGATCTGCTCCTTGGTCTCCGGGCGTACATCGTAGGCGTAGACGTCGGCACCGAGCCGGCGCGCGGTGGCGATGGCCTGCAGGCCGGCAACACCCACGCCGAGGATCACCACCCGGGCAGGCTTGGCAGAGCCGGCCGAGGTCATCATCAGGGGCAGGAAACGGCCGTAGTGGGCCGACGCCTCGATCACGGCACGGTAGCCGCCGATATTGGCCTGGGATGAGAGTACGTCCATGGACTGGGCACGGGAGATCCGGGGCACCCGCTCCAGGGCGATGGTGCGTACATTGCCGGCGTGCAGTGCAGCCAGGGTGCCGTCATCCTCGCAGGTCTCGATCATGGAGATGAGGATCGCGCCATCGGACAGGGCAGCCACCTCCTCCTGGCTCGGCTTGCGCACCTTGGCAACGATGTCGGCAGCCAGGGCGGTCCCGGCATCCACCAGGGTGGCGCCTTCGGCCTCGTACGCTTCGTCGGTGAAACGGGCATCGACACCGGCACCTTTTTCAACCAGCACCTCGAAACCCTTGCCGACCAGTTTCTTTACGACTTCAGGGGTGGTCGCGACACGGGTTTCGCCGGCAACCGACTCCTTGGGAACTCCGATTTTCATATTTATTTATCCAGGTATCCCGCAAAGGATGGATTTATCAATAAAAACGGGGAATTATCTGGGCATCGCCCACCCGGCTCAAGCGGGTATTGCTTATAGGAACCCAAGAAAATACTTATTCGAGGGCAAGAAGATAATATGAGCACCCGCTTCGGGAAAATGAGGTACTAAAAAATAGAGTGCATTTACATGCAGATCGAAGCAGTTGATCTATTTTAAAGCCTTTTTCTCAGGCACATCCGATCTGTTTCATGATCCGTGAAGAGATCTCCTCGATGGAGTGGCTGGTGGTATCCAGCACCCGCAGCTTCAGCTTTCTGAAAAACTGCTGGGCCATGCGTACCTCGCTCTGGCAGCATGGCAGGGATGCGTAGCGGCTGCCGGGCCGGCGCTCCTCCCGGATACGGTTGAGGCGGTGGGGGTCGATGGTCAGCCCGATCAGCTTACCCTTGTTGCGGGTCAGCGCTTCCGGCAGCTTGTTCTTCTCGAAATCCTCTTCGGTAAGCGGATAGTTGGCCGCCTTGATGCCGAAATGCATCGCCAGGTAGAGACAGGTGGGCGTCTTGCCCGAACGGGATACACCGGTGAGGATCACATCCGCCTGGTCATATTTATCGAGCCGGGCACCATCGTCATTGGTCATGGCGAAATTGATGATGCTCATGCGGTCCTCGTAGGTCTCACCATTGACGATACCGTGACTGAGACCTTTCTTACCCGACGGGTCGACACCCAACTCCATGCTCAATGGCCCGATGAAAGTATCGAACAGCTCGATATACATGCAGTTGGCCTCCTTGAGGATTGCACGTACATCGGGTTCTGCCATGGTGGCGAAGACGATGGGGCGATGCCCCTCCTTCTCCAGCAGTTGATCGAACTGTGCTGCAAGGGCGTGCGCCTTCTCAGGGGTATTGACGTAAGGCATGTAGACGGTGCGGAACTCCACCAGCTGACCGAACTGGGAGATCAGGCTTTGCCCCAGGGTCTCCGCGGTGATACCGGTACTCTCGGATACGAAAAAGGCCGTTCTCTGCAACATACCCACGCTCGCTTTGGCTTTGTGGCGGCAGCACAATGCTGCACCTGCACATTGCGCTCTATTCTATAGAAAAAAGGGAAGAAAGAGCAGATAAATTTCAGTCTCACCCCCGCCTTCTGAATGGGAATGGCAATTCTCCTGTAACAGTTTCTCAGCCAACCTTCCGTTCAAAGGACTGATCACACCGGCAGGAAGCTGGGGCTGGGCCGGAGAGGGTGAGTAATGTAACTGCCGTGTTTCCGATCACATCCTGACCTGGGTCAGCAGGTAGAGGTCAATGGCAATCGCTTCGACGAAAAAGAGAAAGGCAAAACCGAGCATCTGAAACGACGCCAGTTCCCCCTGTGCCCTGGTCCTGGAAACCATCACCCTGACCTCCAGGGCGATCCAGGCCAGGTTCATGACTGGAACGAACAAAAACAGAAAAACAAGGGTGGTAAAGCCCGCATCGGTTTGATTGAAACCGAACAGAAGATCCCGGCTGCCGGCAATAAACAGAATGATCGGCAGCTGGGTCATCACTACGGCTGCAATTCTCAAGCTGTTCAGAAACGCCTCCTTTTTTTAACCATCAATCACTAAGGTTGCCATAGGCAGGTCACTGGCGCAGTGGAGACCCGATTGATCACCGTGACACCCACAAATACCCGACAGATTTACTATACTATATATCTTACTAAAACACTGTGTTATTGTGGTCGGGCAAACAGAGTCAAACGATACCTATAAACCCTCTGGATCCTGAGATTTGCATAACATGAACAGCGCCGCCAACAGTCTGCTCGGGATTGTGCTCCGCACCCCTCTTCTCAGGGGGGTGATGGCACTGGTCCTCGCAGGGGCCATCGTCCTCCCCGCCTACGATCTGCATTACGTATACCCTGCCTTCGAAAGATTGCTCATCAAGGCCATGGAGAACGATGCAAAAAGAACTGCAAGACATATTCTCCACATGCTTATCGAGCCAGAAAGCGAAGAGAAACTGTTCAGCCGCGACGGCCTGACCGATGAACGCCAGGCCATATTGCAGGATGTAGTATCCGACTTCACCTTGTGGAAGGCACGGGTTTTCACTTCCGATGGTGAAATCATTTTCTCAACCACCGGCGACGAAATCGGCACCTGGAACGAAAATGCCTATTTTCATCGCAAGGTGACAAATGGCGAAGTGTTCTCCTTGGTCGAACAGAAAGCAGGCAAGACCATGGAAGGAGAGACTGCCCCGGTCGATATCGTCGAAATATATGTACCGGTGATCAAGGATGGAGACTTCAAAGGCGCCTTCGAAGTCTATTACGACATCTCCGAAGAGTGGACAATGCTCGAGTCTCTGCTCGGAAATACCGGTGCCATACTGCTCCTGTTGATCGTGGGTATAGTTGTTGGTGCCACGGTACTGGTCATTAAAACAGCCAAGGAGCATCAACAACTGACAAAGACGCAAACCGCGTTGAAAAAGCAGGAACGCATGTTTCACGACGTACTCAATGCGGCCCAGGATGCCATCGTGGTGACCGATTCTGAGCAACGCATCCAGATGGTGAACCCGGCGTACACAGAGCTGACCGGCTTCCATCAAGAAGAAATTCTGGGTAAGACCCCGGCAATCATGAAATCGGGCAGGCATGATGATGCTTTTTACCGGGACATGTGGCAGACACTCATTGAGAAGAAGCACTGGCGGGGCGAGATATGGAACAGGCGCAAGGACGGCAGCGTTTTTCCCGGACTGTTGAGCATCTCCACCATTGATAGCGACGCTGATGATGGGGTCCAGTATGTCGGCATCTACATCGACATCTCCAAACAGAAGGTTCAGGAGGAGCGCTACCAGAAAATGGCCTTCTATGATCCATTGACCAACCTGCCGAACAGGGTGCTTTTCATGGACCGGCTGGGGAAGGCGGTGCAGGCCGCCGAAAGGGACAACCAGTCAGTCGGCGTGTTGTTCCTGGACCTGGATGATTTCAAACGGGTCAATGACAGGTACGGCCACCTGGCGGGCGATGCGCTGTTGCAGGAGATCGCGGACAGAATCAGCCATGTGGTTCGCAGGGAGGATACCGCTGCGCGGCTTGGTGGAGACGAATTCATGCTGATCGTCCAGGGAGCGACAGGGCGTGCCACCTTTGAACGAATCGCCACGGATGTCATCCATTCGATCTCCCAACCTGTAACACTGGCTGAAGCACCCGAGTCTGTCCACGTGGGAACCAGCATCGGGATATCTGTATTTGGCCAGGACAGCCACGATATAGATGAACTTGTAAGATTCGCCGACCTGGCAATGTACCAGGCAAAGAGATCGGGTAAGAACCGCCACCTGTTCTACGCTGACACACTGGAATGAAGACGACATCATCTTCTCCCCGGGCGGGGAGAAGATGATCTTTCACGGTCTACTCGGAGAAAAAGGCCTGCTCCGCTTCATCGGGCACTTTCACACCCGTCACGTGGGCCTTTCTCAGCAGTTCCCAGAAGTAGCGGTAGGTGGCGCGGTCATGGAGTTCGCCAGCGTACTGGATGGGGCCCCAATCGGCCTTCTGTGCGGCCAGCAGAATATTGGCCGCATCCTGCACCTCGGAGTACTCCGGTTTCATGGCGTCGACAATGGGCTGGATCTGTGCAGGATAGATACTCCACATGCGCAGGAATCCGAACTCGTTACGCGCCCTGGACGCGTCGGAGTAGGTTGAGTAGGTGTTCTTCAGATCGAGACTGACGTTGTGCGCAGGCACCACGCCGTTGGCGAGGGCTGCAGCCACCACTTCGGCCTTGGCCCTGGCCAGCAGTTTGTGTTCGAACTGTCCGGGACTGCGCATGGCGGAAGCGGGTATGGCGCCGTGATGACCACTGACAAAGTCCATCAGGCCGAAATCCAGAACCTGTACCCAGTCCACCTTGGCGATCTCCCAGATATCACGCAGCGCACCGTGGGTCTCGATCAATATGTGCAGGGGTATCTCCCGCTCGACACCGTTGGCCATGGCCACCTGTTTGATGTAGTTGACCATCTCCTGCAGGTGCTCGACATCAGTGGTCTTGGGGATGGTGATGTAGGCTGCGATATCCCCAAGGCCCTTGACCACGATATCCACGTCATCGCGCCAGTGGTCGTGACTGTAGTCATGGATCCTCACGCCGGCCATACGGTGCTTGTTCGCATCGCTGCTGAGCACCCGTACGATCATCTCAGCATGTTCGCGCTCCTTGCCGGCCGGCGCACCATCTTCACAATCGCAGGTGATATCGAAGATCGGGCCGATCCTCTCCTGCAGTTCCAGGGCCTTGCCGATCAGTTTTTCACTGCCCGCAAAGTGTTCACAGGTGGGTACCACCGGAAACGGCTTTTCACCACTGAAAAGGGCATCGTTGGGATGGACTGCTTGGGTCATTCGCTCTATCTCCTGTTGCATTTTGGCGGGCCGTAAGGGCCTCAATCTCATTTAATCCTCTACTACCTGGATCAATTTCGTTTATTTAAATTTTTAAATACGAATTATTGAGATTTTCGATACTAACTTGTGAATTTCTTTATAAAACTTCGTTAATCATTGTTTTATAAATACTTTTCATCATCACATTTCCCAATGTTTTTCGTATTTCTTCGCTACTCAACCTGCTTGACACATTGTTGCGCCGCACAATTTTGTTGACTAGTATTGTCAACAATTCTCGCATTTGCAAGTCATTCTCATTTTCAACGGGATTTGTAGGTGAATAGCAAAGGCAGAAATATCAGAACAACACAGATTCCACCAAGGAGAGGCATAGATGTATCAGACCGCTTACCTGACCGACGTCACCGATGAAGCCGTGCTGGGTGATCTCTGGCCCGGTATCGAGCTTTACTACCCGCCCGTGAAGTACTCCCCTGCCCAGGGTGTCTACGAGGACCTGGAAGCGGCCTCGGAGAGGATGAAGAAGCACGCCTACAACACCAACGCCCATACCCTGCTGTTCGATCTGGAAGACGGCTGCCGACAGAAAGAGCTGAGCCGTGAGCTGCTGCGCAAGGAGTTGCCCGGCTTCCCCAGGGACGACGTGCAAATCGCCGTGCGCATCAACCCCTTCCGGACCGAGGAGTACGAAAAAGACCTGGCGATGGTGCGCGATATCGCCGAGCACATCGATGTCATCTGCCTAGCCAAGGCGGGCGAGATGTATGGTGCGGCTGAAATCCGGGATCTGTCCGCATGGCTGGTCGGCGTCAATCCCAGGATCACGATTCAGCCGATCATCGAACACCCCAAGTCGCTCAAGCTGGCCCCGGACCTGATGGCCTTTCCCTCGGTCAGGCACGTGGTGTTCGGCATCCACGACTTCTCCAAGGCGATGGCCATCCACATCACGCCCCAGGGCTGGATCGACGAACTGCGTACCTATCTCAAGATGCTGCTGTTCGAGGCGCGCATCCAGGGCAAGGGGGTGATCGGCGGTGTCGAGGTGCTGATCAACGAACAACCCATGCCCCAGGATTTCCTGGAGGAGGATGACGTGCGTCGCTGGCTCGACCTGCACGGCGACAGCGAATCCCACACGGTCTACTCCCACGCCTGTGAAGAGGCGGCCCTGGGACTCACCGGAAAACAGGTGATACACCCAAACCATATTCATCTCTGCCGGGTAGCATTCACCCCCTCCCCCAACAAGATCCAGCGCAATATCGCCATCCTGCGTGCGGCCGTGGATGCGGATGCACTGCTCGGCGGCGCAATCAAGTTCGAGGGTGAGATGCTCGACCCGCCAATGTTCGGCAAGGCGTTGCAGGCCCTGTTACGGGCCCGCGCCCTCAACGCCCTCTCCAGGGAGGATACCGACTTTGCCCTCGAGATCCTGAAGAAACTGCCCGTACGGGTAATACGTGAAAACTGGCCTTATGGAACGGTGCTCTGAAAATGAATGAAACTGTGAATGAACAAGCGTGGACCTGGGATATACCGGAGTATTTCAATATCGGCGTCGCCTGTACCGACGCCCACCTGAACACCCCGGTGGCATCGCGTACCGCCATGATCGTGGAGGACCACGACCTGGGTACCAGCACCGCTACATTTGCCGAGCTGGCAGCTGACACCAGCCGCTTCGCACAACTGCTGCGCAACCTGGACGTGGACCTGGGCGAGCGGGTACTGATCCGCCTGCCCAACAGTCTCGACTATCCCATCGCCTTCCTCGGTGCCATGAAACGCGGTGCCATCGCGGTACCCACATCCACCCTGCTGGTGGCTGAGGAGGTCCGCTACCTGGCGGAGGACTCCGGCGCCTCGGTGCTGGTCACCCACAAGAGCATGTGGCCGGACCTGCGCGGTGAACTGGAGCAGGCCGGGAACCTGCAGCATGTCCTGCTGACCGGCCCGGGGGAACTGCCAAACGACGACAGCCGCCTGCAGCTGCACGACCTGACGGCCGAACTGTCGGAGATGGACAGCAGCCATCCCCCTCACCCCACGAAGGCGGATGACCCGGCATATCTTGTCTACACATCGGGCACCACCGGCCACCCCAAGGGCGTACTGCATGCACACCGCGCCATGATCGGGCGCACCCCGGCCCGCAGCCACTGGTTCGACTTCAAGGATGAAGAGCGCATCATGCACTCGGGAAAGTTCAACTGGACCTATGTTCTCGGCTCGGGACTGATGGATCCCCTCTACAACGGCAAGACCGTCATCGTGCACGAGGGGCCCAACGACGCCTCGCTCTGGCCCAGGCTGATCGCCAAGCACCAGTGCACCATCTTCATCGGCGTGCCCACCATCTACCGGCAGATCATCCAGAAGACCGCCTTCAGGGCGGCCGACGTACCCAGCCTGCGTCACTGCATGAGTGCCGGCGAACACCTCTCCGACGAGATGCTGAGCGCCTGGCACGACCGCTTCGGCATGGAGGTGTACGAGGCAATCGGCATGTCCGAGCTCTCCTACTACATCTCCCAGAACATCTACCAGCCGATCCGCCCCGGTTCGGCGGGCTTTCCCCAGCCGGGACACGAGGTACGCCTGCTGAATGCCGACCTCGAAGAGGTGGCAGACGGCGAGGAGGGAATGATCTGTATACCCGACAGCGATCCGGGCCTCTTCCTGCGCTACTGGAACCTGCCTGAAGAGACCGCCAGGGTGCGCCGCGACGGCTGGTTCATGACCGGCGACTTCGCCCGCAAGGACGAGGATGGCTACATCTGGTTCCTGGGCCGCCGCGACGACATCATCAACACCTTCGGCTACCGGGTATCGCCCCACGAGATCGAGCGGGTGATGAAGACCCATCCCCATATCGCCGACTGCGTGGCCATCGGCCAGGATATCGCCAAGGACAAGACCCTGGTCGCGGCCTGCGTCATTCTCAAGCCCGGCGCAGAGCTGCAGGAAGACGACCTGCTCACCTTCGGTGAACAGCATCTGGCGGGTTACAAGCGGCCCAAGGTGGTTCACATCCTGCAGGATTACCCCCGCACCAAGAACGGAAAGGTGATCCGCAGCCAGCTGAAAAAGCAGATCGAGACCGCGGCCTGAGGTATAGCCATGAACCAGTCACAGAATCCCGTTACCGTAAAGCCGCGTCGCACCATGCTCTATGTCTCGGCGGATATCGACCGCCACATGGAGAAGGCATGCAACCTGCCCACGGACACCATCATCTTCGATCTCTACGAGTCCATCGCCCCCGAGTTCAAGCAGCGGGGCCGGGACAAGATGCGCAGCTTCCTGGAACGGGCGAAGTTCCGTGGCCAGGAGGTGGTGCTGAGGATCAATCCCATCAGCTCCCCCTGGTTCGACGACGATCTGAAGCTGGCGGCCGAGCTGCCCATCGATGCGCTGTTGTTCACCGGCATCACCAGCGCCGAGGACATCCGGCAGGCGCAGTGGAAACTCGATGTAGCGGGTGGTGATCACCTGCCGCTCATGACCATGATCGAAACACCGATGGCGGTACTCAACGCCCTCGAGATCGCCGGTGCCAGCGACAGGCTCTGCTGCATGGTGGTCAGCAACGCCAACCTGATCACCAGCATGCGGCTGCCCCCCAGCGCCGATCGCACCGGCCTGTTCAGCAGCCTATCCATCGTGGTGCTGGCGGCCCGTGCCCATGGCCTGGGTGTGATAGACGGCGCCCACCTGGATATCACCGAGCCCCGTGCCTGCGAATACGCCTGCCGCCAGAGCCGTGATTTCGGATTCGACGGCAAGGCGGTGATCCACCCGGTGCAGCTCGCCTACACCAACGACGCCTTCACCCCCAAGCCGAAGGAGATCGAGAAGAAACGCGCCATCATCGAACTGATGGAGGAGGCCCAGCAGCAGGGACGCTCCTACGCCATGATGGACAGTCGCCTGCTGCAGCCGTCGGAGCTGGACGCCGCACGCCACTGCGTGGCCTACCACGAAGCCGTAGAGGCCAGAACCGAAGCCTTCGAACAGGAGAACGAGCACCATGTCAAAGCAGTATCCCGGTAATTTCTTCGAGGATTTCAGCCTCGACCAGCTGCTGGTTCACGGCACCCCGCGCACCATCACCGAGGGCGACATGTCGCTCTATATCGCGCTCACCGGCAGCCGTTTCCCCCTGCACTGCGCGCGCCCCTTTGCCGAGAGCCTCGGCCTCGAACGCGAGAGTGTCGATGACCTGCTCGCCTTCCATATCGCATTCGGCAAGACCGTGAGCGACGTCTCCTTCAACGCCGTGGCCAACCTCGGCTATGCGGACGTACGCTTTCTCAAGCCGGTCTACCCCGGCGATACCCTGCGTTCCGAAAGCCGGGTCATCGGCCTGAAGGAGAACTCCAGCGGAAAGAACGGCAATGTCTATGTCCGCTCAACCACCTACAACCAGCTGGGCGACCCGGTGCTGACCTGGGCCCGCTGGGTGATGGTGCACAAGCGCGACCACGGTGCAGCCGCACCGGAAACCGTGGTCCCGGAGCTCCCCTCCCATGTCGCGGTGGAAGACCTGCCGGTTCCGCTGCAACTCGATGCCAGCGGCTACGATACCGCCGCCACCGGCTCATCCCACCTGTGGGATGACTACAGCGAGAGTGAACGTATCGATCACGTCAACGGCATGACCGTGGACAACAGCGATCACACCCTGGCGACCAAGCTCTACCAGAACAATGCACGGCTCCATTTCGAGGAGCACCTGATGAAGCCCTCCCGCTTCGGAGAACGGCTGATGTACGGAGGGCACGTGATCTCCCTCTGCCGCGCCCTCTCTTTCAACGGCCTGGCCAACAGCATCGGCATTGCGGCCATCAACAGCGGCGCACACAGCAACCCCTCGTTTGCCGGTGACACCTTCTATGCCTACAGCGAGGTGCTGGAGAAGTGGGCACTGCCCGGCCGCACGGATCTCGGTGCCCTGCGCCTGCGTACCCTGGGTATCAAGAACCTGGAGAGCGAGAAGATCGAATCACCGAAGATCGAGGTGGATGGCAGGATGCGTTACCACGAAAACGTCGTGCTGGACCTGGACTACACGGTACTGATGCCGCGCAGAAAAGGTTAAAAAAGTTTTTCCCCTGCTGCGGCAAGCAGCAAACTCCCCCTTGGCTCCCTTCACGGGAGCCGTTTTTTTTCACGGGGTACAATGCAACCAATGACGAGTTGACCGGGTGACCCTATGACAGCTTTCGCCGATCTTATCCTGCAATCAGGGCGCGCCGCGGTGGAACTGGCACTGTTTATACTGCTGCCGGTGATGGTGGTGATGCTCACCCTTATGCGGCTGCTCGAAGCGAAGGGCATCCTGGACTGGCTGGTCGCTCGGCTGGCACCCCTGCTCAGGCCCCTGGGGATACCGGGACTGGGTATCTTCGCACTGCTGCAGGTGCTGCTGGTCAGCTTCGCCGCGCCGCTGGCCACGCTCACCATGATGGACAAGGGGGGTACCTCCAGGCGCCATATCGCGGCCACGCTGGCGCTCGTGTTGGGCGCCTCCCAGGCCAATGTCACCTTCCCCATGGCCGCTGTCGGCCTGCAGGGGCCTGCCACCATTCTGATATCGGCCATTGCGGGCATCATCGGCGCCTCGATCACCTACCACCTGTTCGCCCGCAACCTGCCGGAGGACACGGAACCCGAACTGAAGCCGAGTCACCGGGAGGCGAAGGATACGAAAGGTATACTGAATGTGATCAACCATGCAGGCGGCGAGGCGTTCGGTATCACGGTCGGTGCCCTGCCGATGCTGATCCTGGCCCTGCTGCTGGTGAACAGTCTGCGCACCGCAGGTGCCGTGGATGGCCTGGAGTCGCTGCTCGCCCCGCTGTTCACTGCGCTGGGCCTCTCACCGGCGATGCTTCTGCCCATCGTCACCAAGTACATCGCCGGGGGCACGGCGATGATGGGTGTGATGGTGGATTTTCTCAACGACGGCCTGGTCTCCCTCGCGGAGTTCAACCGCCTGGCCGGCTTTCTGATTCATCCCCTGGATATCGCCGGTATCGCCATCTTCATGTCGGCGGGCCCGAAGGTCGCCTCCGTTGTCCGTCCCGCCATCTACGGTGCCCTGGTTGCCATAGGGATCCGCAGCCTGCTGCACTTCATTATCTACTGATCAGAATAAGCTTAATTCTTATTGACAACTGCAGGTTTAAGATTCACTCTCAACCTGTTGAGAGACAAATAGTTAGACGGATACGTACGTTGGCTTTTATAACTAGTATAAACACGAGAGCCCATGGAATTATCTGAAGTCAAAACAAGTATCGACGGCCTCGAGGTTGGCATGTACGTGTCACGCCTCGACCGTCCGTGGATCAAGACCCCTTTTCCGATCCAGGGCCTGAAAATCCGTTCCAAGGACGATATCGAAAAGCTCAGGGCCTACTGCAGCTTCGTCTACGTCGACGTCGAGAAGGGCCATGCGCCGAATCCACGCTTCTGGATCGTCTCCAGCACACCGAAGGCCTCCACCAATATTTTCGACATGGAGCCCTCGGAACGGCCGGTGGTCACCAGGACGGATGAGTTCGAAAGCCTGCGCAAGAAGACCTACCGTGTAACCACCAGTATCAAGAGTGAGCTGAAAGAGGCCAGGGCGGCCTGCGATAAAGTCAGCGAGGGGTTCAGCAACCTGCTGGAGGATCTGGGCAAGGGCCGGGATATCGACCTGGCCAGGGTGAAGTCCGGCATCACCGACATGGTGGAGAGCATCACCCGCAATCCGGCCGCCCTCTCCTGGCTGGTGCACCTGAAGAAGCACGACGAGTATACCTACTCCCGCGCCCTCGGCACCTCGGTCTGGTGCGCCACCTTCGGACGCCACCTGGGCCTGGAAAAATCGACCATCACCGAACTGGCCCTCGGCGGCCTTCTGCTGGACATCGGCAACACCTCGATCCCCAGGGAGTTGATCTTCAAGCTGGGCGGGCTGGACGACGACGAGCAGAAGCAGATGCACTCCCACGTGGACATGGGGGTGAAGATCCTGGCCCACGCATCCTCCACTTCCCCCACCACCAAGGTGCCCATGGACGTACTGCAGATGGTGGCGACCCATCACGAACGTTTCGATGGCAGCGGCTATCCGCAGAAGCTCGGCAATGAGCAGATCCCCCTGTACGGAAAGATCGCCGGACTGGTGGACAGCTACGATGCCATGACCAGCGAGCGGCCCTATGCGGGGAAAGGCCCCCGCCCGCCCCACGAGGCGATCGCGGAGCTGTACGAGCTGCGTGACGACAAGTACCAGGGGGAACTGGTAGAGCAGTTCATCCAGTCCGTCGGCCTCTATCCCACCGGCTCACTCGTGGAACTGAACACCGGCGAGGTGGGCGCTGTGATCTCCGTGAACGGGCTGCGGCGGCTGCGCCCCGTGGTGATGCTGCTGCTGGACGAAAACAAGAAGCCCCTGTCGCAGTTCAAACATATCGACATATCCAAGACCAAGGATATCAACGTCACCCGGGGCGTGAGCCCTGACGATTACGGCATCAATATGAAAGAGCTGTTTCTCTGACCGGCCACCGCAAGCACGATAATGGATCAATTGACCAAGCTGCTGGACAGGCAACAGTTCACCACCCAGCTCAATGACGAGATCGAAGCGTCGGTAGAGTACAACGTCAACATCGCCCTGCTGATCATCGATATCCAGCGTTTCCGACGCATCAACACCTTCTACGGCCAGGAGGCGGGTGACCGTGTACTGATGTCAGTCGCCGAGCTGCTCTCGGAGGTGAAACGCGATGGGGACTCACTTGCCCGGGTAGGCAGTGATCAGTTCGCCATGCTGCTCTCACCGATATCCAACGAGGGACACGCCCAGCTGGCCGCCCACAAGATCCTTCGCCTGATGGATGTACCGGTTGAGATCGACGGGAAGCAGGTCAGCTGCTCCGCCAAAATAGGCATCTCCCTCTGCCCGATCCATGCCACCGAACCCAACCAGTTGATGAATGCCGCCGAAGAGGCATTGGAAAAGGCCAAGCATTCGGATGATGCCATCGGCATCACCGAGATCAAGCCCGAGGATGAGTTGTCGGAGAACTGGGATATAGAACTGGAACTGGAGGGGGCGATCGACCGCTCGGAACTGCTGGTCTATTTCCAGCCCAAGGTTTCACTCAAGACCGGCCAGCCCGTGGGAGCTGAGGCACTGCTCCGGTGGAACAACCGCAGTCGCGGTATCATACCGCCCGGACTCTTTCTTCCCGTCGCCGAAGAGATGGGACTGATGAAGAACTTCACCATCTGGATACTCAACAGTGCACTGCGCCATTCAGCCGAGTGGCCCGGCAAGTACGGAAATCTCCATGTATCGGTGAATATTCCCACCTCGCTGCTCGACCAACCGGACTTTCCCGACCTGGTAGAGAGCGCGGAACAGCTCTGGAAAACCGATAACGTGGCGCTCTGTCTCGAGGTGCTGGAAGAGTCCTTCATCAACGACACCCACTACACCTTCAACATGCTGAAGGAGCTGAGGGGCCAGGGCATAAAGGTCGCCATAGACGATTTCGGCACCGGCTATTCGAGTCTCTCCTATTTCCGCGACATCCCCACTGACGAGTTGAAAATCGACCGCTCCTTTGTCGATGGATTGCTGAGCGACGAGGTGAACAGCCATATCGTCGAGGTGATCATCAACATCGCCCACCGTTTCGGCCTGAGCGTGGTGGCGGAGGGTGTCGAGAACCGTGAGACCCTGGACCGTCTCCAAGAGCTGGGCTGCGATATCGTCCAGGGAAACTACTTTTCGGAACCGATGCCTGCCGACCAGTTCCACCACTGGCTGGACGACTTCTGACGGTTCTCTCCCACTACCGCTGTCGCATGAGAGCGGCTATTCTTTTACGAGTTGAAAGGAGGTCACCATGAAAGAGTACAAGGGCAGCTGTCACTGCGGCGCAGTGACATTCTCCTACACCGGTGAGGCGATCGAAAAAGGGCTGCGATGCAACTGCTCCATCTGTTCCCGCAAGGGGGCGATGATGAGTTCAGAGGTGATCCCCCTGGAGAAGCTGAAGATCGATGCTGAAGAGGGAGCCCTCGGCCTCTACCAGTTCGGTGCAAAGACCGCAAAACATCACTTCTGCAGGCAGTGTGGTATCTACACCTTTCACGAGACCGCCCGCTTTCCCGGCCACTACCGGGTCAATCTCGGTTGTATCGAGGGTATCGATCCCCTGGCACTGGAAGCGGATCTCTTCGACGGCAAGCACCTTCTCTGACCTGGCAGGTATTGGATTGTGCTTGCCAGGCTCGGGGCAGATCTGGTCCTGCTGATCCACTTCGGCTTCATACTCTTCGTGGTGCTTGGCGGACTACTGGTGCTGCGCTGGCCTAAACTGGCCTGGCTGCATGTACCCTGTGTGATCTGGGGCGTGACCATCGATGCCATGGGCTGGATATGCCCGCTGACCCCCCTGGAGAACAGCCTCAGGATAGCGGGTGGCGAACAGGGTTACGAAGGCGGTTTCATCGAGCACTACCTGCTGCCCCTGATATACCCCCTCGGGATGAGCCGGGGTGAACAGATCACCCTGGCCATGCTGGCCCTGCTGCTCAACCTGGCAATCTATACCATCTTAGTGAAACGCAGAATGCGTGGTTCCGGTTCCTGATCAGATACCGGAGACCTGCCCTCTACGGGGGTATGCATCTGCAAGCAACTCGCTGGCCTGCGCTTCGGGAAGGGGCCTTCCGATATGGTAGCCTTGGGCGAAGTCACAGCTCTTCTCTTTCAGGTACTTCAGCTGGTCATCCTGCTCCACACCCTCTGCAATCACCTGTATCTCCAGCTCACGGGCCATCAGGATCAGGGTGCTCACCAGCCTCTCCTGGCGGCTTCCCGGCTGCAGTGCAGAGATGAATGACCTGTCGATCTTGATTGCATTGATGGGGAAGTTGTTCAGGTAGCTGAGGGAGGAGTAGCCGGTACCGAAATCGTCCAGGTGAATGCTGACCTGGGCATCCCGCAGCCGGGTCAGTGAATTCAGTACAGCGAACCGGTCCCTGAATATCGCCGTCTCGGTGAGCTCGATGGCCACGTGACGCGGCTCCACGTTGCGTTCCGCAATGACCTGCTTCATCCAGTCGATAAGACTGCTGTCGGTGAACTGCTTGGGGGAGATGTTCACCGCCACCTTGAAATCCGCTGGCAGTTCGAACTGACCCTTCCAGAGTTTCAACTGGTCCAGTACCTGCCTGAAGATCCAGTGACCCAGCGGATGGATCAGGTTGCTCTCCTCCGCCAGGGGGATGAACACCTCAGGCGATACCCCCCGCTTGGGGTCGGGCCAGCGTATCAGTGCCTCGAAGCCAGTGATGCGACCCGTTTTCAGGCACAGGATGGGCTGGTAGTACATCTCCAGCTCACCCATATCCATCGCCTTGGCCAGGTCTTTTTCAAGGGAGGTGCGCTCCAGGAGGTGCTTGCGCATCTCGTTGTCGAAGATCTCGTATCGCCCCTTGCCAAGGGACTTGGCACGGTACATGGCGGTATCCGCATCCCGCAGGATCTCCTCGGCATTCTCATACCCGGTACTGGAGAAGGCGACACCGATACTCCCCTGGGTCGAGTACTCATGGTGATAGAGCAGGTAGGGTTCCGAGATACTCTCCACCAGCCGGTCCACGACATGCAGCGCATCGCCGGTCTTGATATCGGGCAGCAGCACGATGAACTCGTCCCCCCCGAGGCGCGCGATGGCATCACCGGGCCTGACCGTGGCCTCGATGCGCCTGGAGACCTCCACCAGCAGCAAGTCACCGTAACTGTGCCCCAGGGTATCGTTGAGCTGCTTGAAATCGTCCAGGTCGAGGAACAGAACCGCAAAGAGCCGGTCGCCCTCCATCCTCGCCTCGTCCAGTTACCGGTTGATGCGCTTGATCATCCAGGGGCGGTTGTAGAGGCCGGTGAGGGGATCGTGGGAGGCATCGTGACGCAGCCGTCCCTCGATCTCCTTCTGCAGGCTGATATCCTGGATCGAACCGGCCATGCGGATCACCCTGCCCCGGCTGTCCCGGATCGCCTGGCAGTTGTTGCTTACGTAGACGAAACTGCCGTCAGGCCGGTTCATGCGGTGCTCGATATTGATGAAGTTCCGGTTCGATCTCAGGAACTCCTTGAACCGCTTCTTGATCATTGGCCGGTCGGCCGGATGGATAACCTTGTAGAAGTTGACCAGGGTGGCGGGTAGCTTGTCCGGTTCATAACCGGCGATCTCCTTGAAGCGATCGGAGAAATAGACCGTCCCCTGCTCGCGGTTGTAATCCCAGATGCCCTCGTTGGTCGCCCTGGAGACCAGCTCGTAGCGCTCCTCGCTGAAACGCAGGGCGCTCTCCGAGGCACGACGCCGGCCAAGCTCATCCAGGAACTGGTTGAACCACTGGGCCAGTTGCGAGATCTCGTCATGTCCCGATACGACCAGCTTATCCACGTCGGTCGCACCTGCCCTCAAGCGCTTGAAGCTCTCCGTGACATACCGGATGGGCGAAACCACCGAGCGGGAGAAGTAGAGCGCCACCAGGACCACGAACGCCAGCGCCAGGGTGAAGATGGCGACCGTGGCATTGCGGATCAGGTTCACCTCTGCCAGCAGTTCCGCCTCGGGAACCTCTGAGAGCAGCATCCAGCCGCTGCGCTCGATATGCTGGTGGGTCAGGTAGACATTGCCATGTGCCGTACCCAGCAGCGTGTGGGACCCGAGCCTGGCGTGGAAATCCCGCAGGTGACCACCCGCCTTCCGCCCGATGAACCCCCGGTCGGGGTGGTGGATATAACGCCCGTTCTGATCCACCAGGTAGACCATCGATGTATCGTCGTCCTGAAACAGTCTCGACAGGTGGTCGACACTGTAGTTGACCACCAGGGTTCCGATGGGTCTTCTCTCCAGGCTCTGCCTGTCCGTGTGGTACATGGTCTGGGCCGCCGCGAGCACATGAGTCTGCCTGGAACGCTGGTTGACATTCTCGGTCACCCCGACCCAGTGGACCCAGCTCTGTGAACGCAGTGAACCCAACCGGATCAGGTCCCTGACGACGGGTTTGGTTTTTGTATCGAGGGTATCACCCACCTGGTAGTGGGCCCCCTGCTCCCCAAACACGTGGATCGAGACCAGCCCCTTGATATTGAGGTAGCCGTTGAGGATGTACCCCACCTGGGCCTCTGTGTCGAGCTGTTCGTAGGTGGTGATGTCATGCTGGGGTTTCAGCAGGGCGTTGGTGATGGTCTCCACGCCGGAGATATTGGCGATCAGGCTCTCGATCTGCTCCTGGATCAGCACCAGGTTGTCCCGGTATCCCGAGAGGATACGCGCCTGCTCCTTCAACGCCCCCTCCACCAGGGCCTGTTTCGATGACTGGTAAGCCACGATACCTGCAGTCAACAGGGGAACAACACCAATAAGCACCATGAAAATGGCGAACTTGTTGGTGATGTTCAGCCCCTTGATCAGCATCATCGTGCCGTTACTGCTTATCTACGTTCTCGGCCGTCACCAGGATGGTGTCGATGTAGGTGTTCTCCGGCAGGGTCTCACCATCGAGCGCACGCAGGGCGTACTGGATACCGAGGTAACCCTGTTCGGCCGGCTGCTGATCCACCGTCGCCTGGAGGGTCCCCTCCCTGATGGCCGCCTTGGCCTGGTCGAGGGCATCGTAGGAGGCGACCAGCACATCACTTCTGCCAGCCGCTTTCAACGCATCGATCACGCCGAAAGCCATCATGTCATTGGCCGCGAAGACCAGCCGCACATCGGGATGCTTCTCCAGCCAGCTGCGCATCAGCCGGTTGCCCTCGTCGATCTTCCAGTTGGCCGACGCCATCTCCGCGAGATCGATATTGCTGTTTTCAGAGAACGCCTGGATCGCACCGTTCTTCCTCGCCTCGGCATTCAGGGCCCCCCTGATACCTTCCATCAGCAGCGCCTTGGCGGGCTCGGTCACCTGGTCCGCGATATACTTCGCGCTCTGGTAGGCGGAGCCCTTGTTGTCGACACTGATAAAGGGGACATTCACCAGGTTGTTCTTCCGGGAGAAATCGGGGTCGAGACGGTTATCGATATTGATCACCGTGATACCCGCGTCCTGGGCCTTCTTGAGGACCGGTATCAGCTCCACCGAATCGCCGGGTGCGATGACGATGGCATCGACCTTCTCTCTCACCAGGTCGTCGACGATGGCGATCTGCTGCTGGATGGAGGTCTCCTGGGCCGCGGTCTTCACCACCAGGTTGATCCCGAACTCCTGTTCAGCCCTTCTCGCCCCCTTCTCCATCGACACGAAAAAGGGGTTGGTGAGGGTCTTCATCACCAGGGCGATATTCCGCTTGGGCGCTTCTGCAGGCGTCACCTCGGAAGCCTGTACCGTCTCGGATGGTGGGCTGGTGGGCGCACCGCTGTCACAGGCCCCGAGCAGGCCCAGCGAGGCGAAGAGCACCAGTTTTGTAGCGGCATCGAGAAACCGACGTCTACCCTTCTTCATGATCGAACCCCCAATATTTCAATATTTTTCAGTAAGATAGATAACAAAGCAGGTCGCTATTCCTGAGATTTCAAGGCCCGCACGGATGGTCATCCGGGAGCCCGACCCAACCACGATTTTTGTTGCTGCCCTTAAGGATTAAAGATAGTCGAAATAAATGATTTAAACGGATATTTCACCAAAAAACTGCCTGGCTTGGCAGCCATCCATGAGAGCAGATGACCATGGATTGCCCGGCACAGTTTCATCCGTCACAATGGGAAATCGATTTCTACGAAGGGATGGCACAACGTGGACCAAGAGAAGCTGATCGAGTACCTGCAACCCGTTATCGGTTACTTCGGGGACAACCCCTATATCAGGGCCCTGGTCGTATTCCTCATCTCCCTCGCCCTGGCCAACCTGGTGGCGATGATCATCACCCGGCTGGTGCGACGCATCACCCACAGAACCAGTACCAGCCTGGATGACAAGCTGATCATCATGCTCCACCGCCCCCTGTTCTGGAGCGTGATCCTGGTGGGAACCCGTGCGGCGATCAGCCTGCTCAATCTCCCAGAGGGCTTCACCGGGGCGCTCTACTCCGCCATTGCCACCCTGCTGATCTTCATGTGGTCGATGTTCACCCTGCGTTTCCTGCGCCTGCTGCTGAAGACCGTCAGCAACCGCGCCAAACCCCAGGCGGTGATCAGGCAGCAGACCCTGCCCCTGTTCGACAACCTGGTCATCGTGGTGGTGCTGGCCCTGGCGGTCTACTTCATCTTCAGCGCCTGGCACATCGACATGACCGCCTGGCTCGCCTCAGCCGGTATCGCCGGTATCGCCATCGGTTTCGCCGCCAAGGACACCCTGGCCAACCTCTTCTCGGGCGTCTTCATCCTGGCCGACTCACCCTACAAGATCGGCGACTATGTCGTACTGGAGAGCGGTGAACGCGGCAAGGTGACCCATATCGGCATCCGCAGCACGCGTATCCTCACCCGCGATGACGTGGAGGTGACGGTACCCAACGCCACCATGGGCAATACCCGCATCGTCAACGAGTCGGGAGGCCCCCACGAGAAGTACCGCATCAGGGTACAGGTGGGAGTTGCCTACGGCTCCGATATCGACCAGGTGCGTGAGGTACTGATGGATGTCGCCGGCAGTGCCGATACGGTCTGCCAGGACCCCGAACCGAGGGTGCGTTTCAGAACCTTCGGCGCCTCGGGACTGGACTTCGAGCTGCTCTGCTGGGTGGAGAACCCGGAACTGCGCGGTCGTGTGCTGGACGACCTCAACACCACCGTCTACAAGCGCTTCATGGCAGAAGGTATCGAGATCCCCTACGCCAAGCAGGATCTCTATATCAAGGAGTTTCCCCAGGGTGGTTCCCCTGACCAGTAGACTCTCCCCTCAACCGGCATCGCTCCAAAGGACGATCCGATACGGGAGGTTGGCCCAGCACGGAACGGGGAGTTGTAGAGAAAAAACCCGCTGAAATGGACTATAAATAAATCAAGAGCCTGTTCCACTGATTTCCTTGCAGATGTACTTGGGAGGAGTCAGAGAATGCGAAGGATTGCCGCCACCCTCATCGCTGCCGCCTACCTGGCCAGTACACTCACCGCCTGCAGCAAGATTGAAGTCATAAAAGTGCTGGCCGAGTCTCCTCCACCTGACGTCGGAAGAGTTGGTGTATCGGTTGTCCGCTCCACCCCTGAAATAGAGATCGAAGTACCCACCAGAAGCAAGGCTGAGGGCCTTGGAGAGGGAATGGCAGGTGGGGCAGCTATAGGTGCCAGAGCAGGAGCCTATTCTTCACTTTCGCTGGGACCGATAGGTGTATACCTGGCGCCCTATTTTATCGGTGTGGGATTGATCGTCGGATCTGTCACCGGCGGCGTTTATGGACTGGCCAATGCTGAAAACGCTGAAACCGTGCTGAAAGCAGAGGCAGCCATCCTCTCGGCAACAGATACCGAAAGTCTCCAGCAACGCCTGCAAAGTAAAGTCATACACTTTCTCTCCACCCAGGCACTCCGACCGGCTGTTGCACTCTCAGCGGAACAGTACAGTGCCCCCGACAGAATCACATCCAGTAATGCTGATGTCCTTGAGGATGTCGACACCGCACTCATGCTACGGATCACAGATGTCCACTCCGAGGGCGGCATGATCGGCTCGCCATTCTCCATCGTCATACGCGTCAACATGAAACTGATCACTGTTGCCACTGGAGAGGTCGTGTACCTTGGCAACTACCGGGTCACCAGCCGGGGAAGAGAACTGCCCGAGTGGGCAGAATATAACGGTGAGGCCGTCCGCCAGGCCTACGACCATGTTATTCATACTCTTGCCAGTGAGATCGTGCATGAAAACTTTCTCCTCTACTACGCTCCGGAAGAGCTGATGCCGCAAGAACCGGCGCCAACACCGGATATCATCGGGCATACGTACTGGACTGGAGATGAAGCAGACGCAGAGCAGAAAGATGAAGAGATAGGCACCTGGAGACCCAGGTGGGATGGCTGCTACCTAGTAGAACTGCTTGAACCGGTCAGGCAAAATCTTTTCTTAACCCCGAAAGTGGAAACGCTCACCCCCCGTTTCCATTGGAAACCCTTCCCCCGGCATACGGACCTGGATCATGATCCTGAAGGGATCATAAGTAGCATAGACAAGGTTCTGTATGACCTTGAGATATACAACTCCGGCGAGCTCGTTCACTATCGTTACGGCCTGACAGAGAACCGGTATCTTTTGCAGGATGAACTGGATCTTTGTGAAGTCTACTCATGGAGTGTGCGGGCACGCTTCAACCAGGGGTCCTATATGCGTGCGACCGAGTGGTCCGGTAACTACTATTACCCCCGCTCCGTCCGACGCCGCCACGTCGACAGATCCTCTTCTTATGAAGAGATGCGCGATGACGCTTCAACCCCTGTAAGGGGGCTTGAGAACTTCAAGACACCCTGCCCACCAAAGAAACCGGAAATACTGCAGGAGTGAGACACTACCGGCTATCGGCTGTCACTTCGCCTGGTCATCACCTTCCCAGCTGCGCCGGTTGATGGCGTAGCCGCTGATCCTGCCCCGGAAAGGCAGCATCAGCATACCGGGCAGGCGATCCACCTCGGCAGGATCGCGGAATTTGTGAATACCGATGGTCATACCCAGCTGTCCATCCCGGGGCTCGGCCTTGTAGGTGCCGAACATGCGATCCCAAATGGAGAGATTGAAACCGAAGTTGGAGTTGGTCTCGTCGTCCTCCACCGAGTGGTGCACCCGGTGCATGTCGGGGGTGACCAGCAGCAGGCGCAGTATCGCATCCAGCGGTCCAGGCAGCCGGATATTGCCGTGGTTGAACATGGCCATGGCGTTGAGGATGACCTCGAAGGCCACCACGGCCAGAACCGGCGGTCCAAGCAGCAGGATCACCGTGAACTTGATCAGCATGGATAGCAGGATCTCTATGGGATGGAAACGGGCACCGGTGGTGACATCGTAATCGAGGTCCGCATGGTGCACCCGGTGCAGCCGCCACAGCAGCGGGATGGCGTGGACCACCACGTGCTGCAGCCAGATCATGAAATCGAGGATCACCACCGATGCCACCACCGCGATCCACGGGGGCGCCTGCAGGTAGTTGAACAGGCCCCAGCCCTGTTGCTGGGCGAACAGCGCCACACCGATGGCCGCGGTGGGGAACAGCAGGCGCACGATCGCCGTGTTGAGGGCCACTATTCCAAGGTTGGATACCCAACGCGCGCCCTTGGAAACGGTCAACTCCCTGCGGGGTGCCAGGAGCTCCCACCCGGCGATAACGGCAAAAACGGCGATAAAGAAGGAGAGCCTGATGGCCACCTCATTGGATAGGATGTACTGCTCCACGATGTCTCCCGACCTGCTTCGGATGTGATCCCGTTAGGTTAACCCAATTGTCCGGCGCCATACACAACCCGGCAGACAAAAAAAGCCCGCTTACGCGGGCTTGGAAGTGTACGCAAAGCCTGATGTTGCGCATTTGTCACCGTCCGGAGGATATGGACAGTGCAAAACGGAAGCCGTCAGGGTTTGATATAGGTGTAACCCTGGGCCTGGAGATGGGCGAGATGGGCCACGCCACTGGGTACCACGGCACCCTGGTCAACGTTATAGAGATCGTTGTCCAGGCTGATCTTCTTTCCCTTCAGGGTGTTGGCGCAGACATGGAAAGAGACACCCTGGTCCTTCAGGCCATCGACCTTGGCCTGCATCTGGTCCGTGGCATTGGCGTGCTTCAGCTTGGTGCTCTTGAGGGAGTCCGGGTAGACCAGCATGGAAAGCCCGTTACCGTGCAGCACCACCTTGAGTTCGAGGTTTTCAGAACCTACCGCGTTGATATGGTTCTGGATATTGCGCAGTGCACCGGCCTGCTGCTTGGGATTATCGTAGTTCACGTGATAGACCACTTTCTGCTTTCCATAGCTGCTGGCCAGAGCATTGCCGGCCAGCATGGGCATAGCCATCAAAAGGGTCACCAGGGGCAGGATCAGTCGTTTCATTCTCAAATCTCCTCTTGTGGATTTTTCAGTGTCACCGGTCTGTGCCGGCTGCCTGATTCTCTGTGTTCAAAGGGAACACTTCCTACAAGACGCGGTGAGTACCGGAATTATTCCAACTATTTCCAGCAGGGGGATTGAAGAGGGGTTTACGTCCGTCAGTTCCAGAGCTCGAAGCGGTTCTTACCCTTCGCCTTGGCCTGGTACAACGCCTTGTCGGCACGTTCGATGCACTCGTTGACCGAGGCGTCCGGATCCAGGGCGGTGATACCGAATGAGGCACTGGTCCTGATCTCGTTACCGTCTTCAAAGGTGATGGTGAGCAGGGCGATCTCGTTGCACAGGCGCCCGACGATCTCCTCGGCCTGTGGTATCGAGATATCCTGCAGGGAGATCAGGAACTCCTCGCCGCCATAGCGGTAGATGGGATCGTACACCCGGGTGCGGTCGGACAGAAGGCTACCGACCCTGCGCAACACCTCGTCTCCCGTTGGGTGACCAAACCGGTCGTTAATCTGCTTGAAATCGTCCAGGTCGACCATCACCAGGGTTACCGCCTGGATCTTGCGTTTCACCTTCTCCTGCTCCTCCCTGAGCCGGGTCAGCATACCTTTCCGGTTGAGCAGCCCGGTGAGGGGATCGATATTGTAGAAGACATCCTTCAGTTCGGTGGAGAGGGCCATCACCTGCTCTTTCAGGCGCTTCAGCGCCAAGGCGAAACTGGAGTAGGAGGCACCGTCTATCTGGCGGTTCTCCCCCACCGCTTTCAGAAGGGATGCGGCGTATTCGTGCATTGTGCGATGCAACGGCTCGATCGCAAGGTATGCAGGGTGTTCACGCAGGCGCCGGTGGGAGTGGTTGTAATACCAGTTACCGAAATTGCACAGCCTGTGCGCATCCTCGGAGATATCCATCTCCTCGGGCTGCTCCCGGCAGACCAGCGTTTTCGATACCCGTTCAAACCACTCCTCGTGGTAACGGATGGCACTGTCGAGCTGGGCAAGTATTTCGTTCAATTCTTCCTGGTTGACACTGAGCATCTCTTCACCGATTCAGAGCAGTTGCATGACAGTTCAATTATAGGTCACCGGTTTATTTTTCTACCCATCAGCCTACTTGTTGATCTCGATATCGGCCATCTTGAAGCCCTTCTCCCGGAACAGCTTCAGGCTGGCATCGACCACTTCAGGGTCATACAGCACACCGCGATGCTGTTCGATCTCCTCCAGGGCGGACTCGAGTGGCAGGGCCGGCCGGTAGGGACGATGGGAGGCCATCGCCTCCAGCACATCGGCCACGGCCAGGATCCTTGCCTCCAGGTAGATCTCATCCCCCTTGATACCGTTCGGGTACCCCGATCCATCGACTCTTTCGTGGTGCTGCCCGACCATCTCCTTTACAGGCCAGGGAAACGAGACATCTTTCAGGATATCCCAGCCCACTTCCGGGTGGGTCTTGATGATGCTCATCTCGAGCTCGCTGAGACGACCGGGACGGTTGAGGATCTCCGAGGGGATGTAGATCTTGCCGATGTCATGGATCAGGCCGCCGAAGTAGAGGCCCTCCTGGACCGATTCATCCAGATCCATCAAACGGCTGATCTCCACCGCCAGCCTGGCGACCCGGTGCTGGTGGCCCGCGGTATAGGGGTCACGTTTCTCCACCGTCAGGGAGACGGAGTAGATCGTGTCTACCAGCGCCCGCTTGATGAGTGCGGCATGCTCCTGGCGAAGATCATCCAGGCGCATATCCTCGGTCATATCGCGCACGATATGGACCCCTAGAGGCGAAGATCCCGACTCGCCGGGGATCAGGTAGGCATGGGATATGAATTGCCTGCCGCCATGCTCGAAGCTCTCATCCTCCTCCAGGGCGCTATCTTCACCTGATGCCATCAGGTCCAGGCTGCTGTTGAGGGGTCTCTCCCGAAGCGGAAACACCTCGTAATAGGACCTGCCCAACAGCTCTTCGATGGGCTTTCCGGCGATATCGGAGTATGCACTGTTGACCCTGACCAGCCGGTACCGGTCATCATGGACAAAGATGGGATCGGTCACGGCATCGAAGGTTGCGGTCCACTCCTTGCGGGACTGTTCGATCTCCATTCGCTGGCTCTCGACATCGTTGAGAGTCGACCGGAGCTCTCTCTGCTGCTGGTCGCGTTGTACCAGCAGGCTGGAGATATGCCGATCACGATAGATCATGCTCACCAAGTAGAGGGTCAGCACCAGGGAGAGCGTGATGCCGCCAATCCTGACCACGTTTCCCATGGCATCCACCTGGAAGTACCCCTCCGCCGAGGTGAAGGTCAACTGCCAGGTCCGGCCCCCGAAGTCGATAGTCTGTTTTACATGAAAGACCCCGTTCTCATCCCTGGAGACCGACTCCCCTGCCCCGGTGGCGGGAAAGAGACGGGAGGAGTGGTAGTGCAGAAACTGCTCTGCCTCAGGGGCGGTCAGATCCTCCAGCAGGACATTCACCCCCCTGGCGTCAGGATCCCCGATTGCGTAATTCAGAAGGTCACCGATCCTGAAAACACCAAGGGTGAAACCCAACAGATCCTGATGGATGTGATCATTTTCAGAAGGTCCATGCATGTGCCTGTGCACGGGAAAGAAGGCCAACACGCCGTACTGTTCCGCCTTCTCCTGAACCAGGGTGATGCGTCCGCTTACGCTAAACTCCCCCTTCTCGATGGTACGCTGGATCGCCTGCCGCCGGGTCTTCTCGGATGCGAGATCGAAACCCAGTGCAGCCTCGTTGCCCTCGAGCGGTTCGATAAGAAACACCGGGTAGTAGACATCGCGCTCTTCGGCAGCCACCATGCTGCCCTGGTCCAATCGCTCGGTGATACGGAACCCCGGGATGACCGCAGCGGCGTCCCGCTCAAACACCTCCCGTTGTCCGCGGGTAATCCTGGGAATCCACTCGACTGCCTGGAAACGGCGTTGAAACTGGTTGATGCCCCTGAGGTAGTGCTGAAATGCATGGGGATCGAACTCCCATGAGAGCTCGTATAACAGGCCAAGTTGGATCAGCGCCTCGCGGTTGTGCTCGAGGGTGTGCTCCACATTGCGCAGGTGGCTTTCGGTGGTGCGCAGGAAGGCCTGCTCCAGGCGCAGACGCTCTTCCCTCTCGTACCAGGCACCTGCGAGCAGCGACAGCGCCACGCCCGCCAGCAGGATGACCAGCACGATGGGGTATGATCTGCTTCCTTGCCAAATTCCCCTGACTCTACGCCACAAATCCCTGGCACCAGTCATTGACTGCAGCATGCCAAGCTCCGCCGTTTCCAAGAACGATGCCTACCTGTACGAGCCTTGGCATCCGAAGTACATGGAAAATTATAGATCTTCCCCAGAGATTTTGTGTGAATATCGGCAGCCGGCAAGACCAATCTTTGTCGACTCCCTTCCACGCAAAAAAAAGCCGCTGCCTCCCGGCAGCGGCTTTTTCATTCCAGGCAAGCCTGTATCAGCTGTAGAGCAGTTCGCTCCAGCGTCCCTGGGTCACCAGTTTCTGTTTCAGTTCAGCCCAGGCCGCCTCGGAACCGGCCTTCTTTGACATCACCTTGTCGGTGGCCGACGCGGTCTTCTTGAGTCCCGCCAGAAAGACGTGGGTGTTGTGCGCATTCATCAACTCCCAGGCCTCGTCGATATTGCCTTCCATGGTGCGTTCAAGGGACTGGCCGTCATCGCTCATCAGCTTGCTGGTCACCACGTCGAACGCCTTGAAGGTGGCCTCGTCGTAGTAGTTGGTCATATCGTCGTTCTTGTCGTTCAGGTAGAGGGTCTCCATGCCGTTGCGGGCACCGTAGAAGAGTCTCACCTTACCCTGCCAGTCGGCCCTCTCTTTGTAGATCTGCTTGACGAAGGCGCGAAAGGGGGCGATACCGGTACCGGTACCGATCATCAGGATATTGGCCGTGTTATCCGCGGGAATATCGAAGGCACCGCGGTAGGGACCGGAGAGCAGCATGCGGTCACCGGGTACCACGTCACACAGGAAGTTGGACGCAACACCGGGATACTCTTCTCCGTTGACCTCGTCGATATAGAAGCAGCGTCGCACCAGGATGGTGAGCTCGACACACTCGCCCCGTCCACCGATGCGCGAGTCGGCGATAGTGTAGCGCCGGGTGTGGTACTTGTTGCCGAACTCGTGCGGTCCGGGAACCATGACCCCGATGCTCTGCCCCTCTTCGAAACGGAACATGGGTTGTTGGACCTTGAGCACGATACTGCGTACTTCATCACCCGAGGACGGCGTCATGCGGGTACTCTCTTTGACCACCGCTTCACAGCACGGGCTCTCTACCATATCTTCTGCTGCACTCACGTTACCGCTCCTTTTTTTGCTTGTCTCTATCGACCTGGATTATGGCCGTCTACATCTCGTTAATAAACCGGTTGGTTGATACTGGAATTGATTTCACAACTTCCAGCTCACCTGTTCTTGCAGCTACCGCCGTTGCCACAGCTGCAGTGTCCACCACACCCCACCTTCTCCCGGTAAGGCCCCCACTCGGGGTGACGGCGGGCGAACTCCCGTGCCAGGTGCTGAACCAGTATCCAGCCCAGCATCACCACCAGGATCACGCTACTGGCGAGTATGAATTTAAGCATGGGAACCTCCCAGGCCGGCAAACCCCATGAAGGCCAGTGACAGCAGGCCGGCCAGCATCAGGCTCATGGCCGCGCCCTGGCTCACGCTGGGCACCTTCGCCAGTTCCAGCTTCTCGCGCAGCCCCGCCATCATCATCAGGGCAATGGTGAAACCGACGCCTGCGCCCACGCAGAACGCGAGGCTCTGCAGGAAATCATACTCACGGAAAGTCTGGAAAAGTGCCAGCCCCAGGATTGCACAGTTGGTGGTGATCAGGGGCAGAAAGATACCCAGCGCACGGAAAAGCGTCGGGCTGAATTTCTTCACCGTCATCTCCACCAGCTGTACTGCGGAGGCGATCACCGCGATGTAGCAGATCAGGCGCAGGAACTCGATCTCCAGCTCGGTCAGAAGCCAGTTGATGGCATAGGCCGAGGTTGAGCTCACCAGCATCACGAACATGGTCGCCAGGCCCATGTTCCAGGCGGTCTCCCGCTTCGCGGATACGCCCAGAAAGGGACAGAGACCGAGAAACAGTGCCAGCACGAAGTTATTGATCAGCGCGGCGTTGAGAAAGATAAATGTCAGGCTGTTAGGATCCATGAGCAGTCGCCCCCTCCTCGCTCAACAATTTACGCTCTTTGCGCTGCTTCAGGTACTCGAACAGCAGCAGCCAGGCGCCCAGCACGAAGAAACCGCCGGGCGGCAGAATCATCACCACCCAGGGCTCGAAATTGACGCTGAAGATCTGCACGCCCAGGATGGTACCCGCGCCCAGCAGTTCCCGAACGGTCCCCAGGCAGAGCAGCGCGATGGTGAAGCCGGCGCCCATGCCCAGTGCGTTGATCACCGAGGCCCCCAGGCGTTGCTTGGAGGCGTAGGCTTCTGCCCGACCCAGGATCACGCAGTTGGCCACGATCAGCTGAATGAACGCACCCAGGGCATTGTAGAGATCGAGACTGATCGCCTGGATCACGTAGTCCACGATGGTTACGAAGGTGGCGATAATGATGATGTAGGTGGCGATGCGCACCTGCCTGGGAATCACCTTGCGCAACAGTGACACCAGGGTACTGGAGGCGACCAGTACGAAAGTGGTGGCCAGGCCCATGGCGATGGCGTTCATGGTGGAGTTGGTCACCGCCAGCACGGGGCAGAGGCCCAGCAGCATGACGAATACCGGGTTCTCCTCCCACAGGCCGCGCAGGAAGGTATCCAGTGTGATCTTCTCTTCTTGATTGGGTAGTGTTGCCATCACTCAGCTCCACTCTGTGTGGGCGCAGCCGGCTGCACCGCCTCACCCGCAGCCTTCAGGGGCGCCAGGTGCCGGGCGATCAGGGGAAACATCCTCTGGCCGCTCTTGTTGATCATGCGCGCAATGGCCACCGACGAGATGGTGGCACCGGAGATGGAGTCCACCTGCCATGGCTGCGTCTTGGCGCCATGCTTGACGGCCACGATCTCGTTTTCGAGACCGCTCTTGTCGCTGTTGAGCTTGGCATCGAGTGCCTCGAAGTTCTGCAGAAACTCGGGATCGAAGGCGATCTTGTCACCCAATCCCGGCGTTTCGGCCATCTTCAGCACCTTGATGCCGGTAACGCATTCGCAGCCGGGGTTGTAGCCGTAGAGGATGCGGATCACATCGGCGTAGCCGGTGGCGGCAGCCTCGAGGGCGATACCCTTGAGAGCGCCCTGTTCATCATAGGCGGCGTAGATCGTCTCACCCTCTCCCGCTTCTGCCTCGGCCTTCGCAAAGAGCCCGGCCTCACCCAGCAGGAAATCCTTGCGCGAAGCCGCACCCGGAACCACCCGGAATACCGCTTTTTCAATCGCGATACGCTTGTTCTCAGCGATGATCGGCTTGGTCCACTGGTAGACCATCACCACCAGGAAACCGGCCAGCATGGCGACTCCGCCCAGGGTCCGCAGCATGGCGAAGCTGGGCGTCTGGGGCTGGTCCGCCTGGGGAGGCAAGGTGCCCTGCTCTGCACTGCTCATGACTCGACCTCCTCTTTACGTTCGCCATAGATGCGCGGTTGCGTTATGGAGTCGATCATGGGTGCCAGGGCGTTGGCCACCAGGATGGCGTACATCACCCCCTCGTTGAGCCCACCGAATATACGGATGGTTACCGTGAGCACACCGATAAAGGCGCCGTAGAGCCAGATACCCCTGGGCGTCAGCGGCGAACCCACCATGTCGGAGGCCATGAACATGGCGCCCAGCATCAGGCCACCTGAAAAGAGCATGAACTGGGGCGAGGGATAGATCTCCGGGTTGTAGAGATAGAGCGGCAGGGAGAGCAGCACGGTACCGGCGAAAACACCTGCCGGAATACGCCAGTCCATCATCTTGCGGAATGCCAGGTAGAGCCCGCAGATAAAGATAATGATGGCCGAGGTCTCACCGGCGGAACCGGCAACGCTGCCGGTCAGCAGATCCATGGTGTCCGCCGATACCTGTTCGAACTTCTGCAGCGCCAGGGGCGTCGCCCCGGTAAAACCGTCGATCGCCTTCTCTTTCACCCAGTCACTGGTATCCACCGGTGTCATGAAAGGCACCGCCAGGGTCGAGGGTATGAACTCGAGGAAGCGCCCCGGCACGAACGAGGGGGTCCAGGTGGTGATGGCAACGGGAAAAGCGGCCTGCACGAAGGCACGCCCGATCAGTGCCGGGTTCATGACATTGAAACCGAGACCGCCAAACAGTGATTTACCCAGGGCGACGGCGATGAAACCGGCCACTGCGGCCATCCACAAGGGAAAACCGGGCGGCAGGGTCAACGCCAGCAGCAGGCCCGTGATAACCACGCTGTAGTCCTTCACCGAGTTGGGCCGGCCGGACATCCAGCAGAAAAAGGATTCGGTGAGGATACAGGTGATGGTGGTCACCAGGATCAGGGCCAATGCACTGATACCGAACTGGTAGACCGACCAGGCGCAGATCGGCAACAGGGCGTAGACCACGTTGCGCATGATCTGTTCGACACTCAGCGTCTTCTTCAGGTGCGGCGAGGTACGGATCTCAATGGGTGCTTTTTTAAGCATATTCAGTTCTTGCTCTCAGCCGCCTTGGCCTCTCGGTTGATCGCCTTGGCGATGCGGAAATACTGGGTCAACGGAATGTTCGATGGACAGACGTAGCTGCAGCAGCCGCATTCGAAACAGTCATTGAGGTGGTAGTCGCTCTCCATCTCCTCGTAGCGGCGTACACCGGCCAGCTGTCCCAGCATGGAGGGATTGAGATGCAGCGGACAGGCGTCCAGGCAGGCGCTGCACTTGATGCAGGGATAGACCCTGCGGTTGTTCAGGTCCTCGTCGGGTTTCCTGAACAGCACCACGCCGGAGACGCCCTTGGTGATGGCCACGTCCAGGGAGGCGGTGGACATGCCCATCATGGGACCACCCATCACCACTTCGCTGGACTCCGGTTGCGCACCCACCTGCTCCAGCAGGAAACGCAGGGGCGTTCCGATGGGCACCAGGTAGTTGCCTGGCTTCTCCACGCCATGACCGGAGACGGTCACCACGCGTTCGATCAGTCCCCTGCTCTGGGGCACCAGGTCTCCAAGTTGAGCCAGGGTGCCGACATTGTAGACCGCCACACCGATGTCCGCCGGGATACCGCCGGAGGGAACCTCCTTGCCCAGCAGGCTGGTGATCAACATCTTCTCGGCACCCTGTGGATACTTGGTCTCCACCGCCTGGCAGCTGATATTGCCGTCCTCGGGCAGCCTGGAGCGGATATGCTCCACCGCGTCGAGCTTGTTGTCTTCCACGCCGATGATGGCGCGCTCGGCACCGGTGGCCTTCAGCACCATCCTGATGCCCTGGATCAGCTTGTCGGTCTGCTCCAGCATCACCCGGTGATCGCAGGTGAGATAGGGCTCGCACTCGCAGCCGTTGATCACCAGCGTATCGATATGCTTGCCCTTGGGAGGCAGCAGCTTGACGTGACTGGGGAACGCGGCACCGCCGAGGCCGACCATGCCCGACTCCTGGACCGCCTGAACCAGCTCTTCAGGGGTCATGGTGTCGGGATCGCGGGGACTGTCGTAGAGCACCTGCTGGGTGGAGGCCTCGTAGGTCTCAATTATGATAGCGGGTGTCTTGGGTCCCTCCGCCGTGGGCACCAGTTCATCAATCGCCTTGACCACGCCGGTGACCGGCGCATGCATGGGCACGGAGACAAAGCCCCCCGCCCTGGCGATGGGTTCTCCACGCACCACTTCCTGTCCCGGTTTCACCAGGGGAATCGCCGGCGCGCCACGATGCTGGGCCAGGGGGATGATCATGGTCGGCGCAAAGTGGATTCTTCGAATCGCCTTGTCCGCCGTCATCTCCTTGTGCTCCACCGGGTGGATGCCGTGGGAGAAGGTCTTATGTTTTGAAAAGATGTTCATAAAACCTGTTTGAAAGCTTCTCATGGTTCAGCCTAAAAAATGATGCAGAGACTCTGAAAGATTCGTCATTCCGGACGAAGCGTAGCGAAGATCCGGAATCCAGGTTTTATATATCAATGTCGTATCTGGACTCCGGCATTCACCGGAGTGACGAGCAGTCAACTATTCAGAGCTTCCCGTAGTTATTACCTCTGCGTCTTCACAGTGCCCTTCGCGTCCCAAAACTCTTACTGGTACTTCTCAGCCCGCTTGAGGAGCTTTTCCAGGTCCTTCTCGTTGGCATTCCAGGGGGTTCCGGGATGGAGGCAACCGGCGGTGCACTTCTCCGCCGCCTTGACGATGTCCTTGAAGGTACCGCCCTTGGGATCCACCACCACGGCCATCTTGTCGTCGTTGTACTGGAACACTTTGGGTGCAATCTCGATGCACTCGTCGCAGGCGGTGCACTCCGGCGTCTCGATCCAGACCGGTTCGTAATCACCGGGGGCCGCCGCACCGTTGCCGCCACTGCCGTTGCCGCCGTTGGCGGGTACCGCCATATCGGTCAGCGCGGAGAGGTCGCCGCCGCCGGCCATGGCCAGCAGGCTGGTGGTGAGCTTCTGGGCCATGTCCGCCTTGGCCTGGTTGGCAACCGCCTCCAGGTCGACCACCTGGTCGACGCCGGCGAGGGACTTCAGCTGGTGCCAGAAGTCGCGGCGCTCCTCGGTGGACCTGACGATCTCCTGGGCCACCAGCACACGCATCAGGCGGTTCTTGGAATCGACAGCCCAGATGTAGGGGAACTTGCCGTCACGGTCTTCCTCGTCCAGGTCCAGGAACTCGTGCAGCTGCACCATGTCGTCGTTCCATGTCTCCTGGGGCGCCTTGCGGAAGTGCTTGCGGAAACGGCCTTCGGTGAGGGCGAAGTCGGCGAAGGTCATGGGTGCTTCCAGCTTCGCCTCCTTACCCTTCTCGTCCAGGTAGGGGATCTTGTACATGGGCCAGTCGTCATCCATGGCAGGGTTGCCCTCGATGTCACAGCAATCCTGGAAGGTGACGCCGTCATCCGGGTTGTACTTGAACATCGGGTAGGCGCGGGACTCCAGGGCCAGCTTGGCCTGGTGCTTGGACATGTCATCGCCCACGCCGTGTTCCGGCTGGCAGGTGGTGTAGATGTTGAACAGTGCCGGACGGCGGCTGTTGAGTCCGTCGATATAGCCTTCCAGCATGTGTGTCACGTTGGCCACCGAACTCTGCAGTACGTAGCTGGTACGGTGGGCCATGCCGATGATGCCCATCTCCTTGCGGATCTCGGTCTTGCCCTTCCATGCCTTGCCGTAGGGGCTCATGTCCGCCACCTGGCCGACGAATCCCGAGGTACAGGCCTGTCCACCGGTGTTGGAGTAGACCTGGGTATCGAGCACCAGCACCTTCACCGGCACACCCGATGCCAGGGCACGGGAGAGGTTCTGGAAGCCGATATCGTACATGGCGCCGTCACCGCCGACAGAGACCACCGGTGGGCAGAGCAGCCACTCCTCGTCGCTGAAGTCCTTCCAGCCGAAGTAGGTGAAGAAGGCGGCGTGGTCCTGCTCGCTGTACTTGCCCTCGAGCTCCAGCTTGGCCTGGCGCAATACCTTGAAGCCCTCGGCCATCTTGGCCATGTGACCTTCGAAGATACCCAGGGCCACCGAGGGGCTGTCCTGGAACAGGTGACTGGTCCAGGGGAAGGGGTACGGGTTGTAGGGGAAGGTGGAACCCCACACGGAGGTACAACCGGTGGCGTTGATGATACCCATGTTGGCACGACCCCGGTTGGTCTTGCCATCGGTGTAGAGCCACTTCAGGTGACGCAGTTTCTCCAGCACCTGGGTGACCCACTTGAGCCACTTGGGATCGACCGGCTGGGTCTCGTCGTTCAGCGTGGCGGAGAGATCGGTCAGGGTCAGATCGCTGTCCTGGTGGCTCTCCACCGCGTCGTTCACCGCGGCGATGTTGGAGAGATCCATACCCTCGGCCAGCTTCAGGCGGACGTGGGTCTCCAGGCGATTGATCACATCGTCGATCTCCGCCAGGTGCTTCTTGATACGGGGCTGCATCAGGGCAGTCACGGTACCGGTGAAGAGATGGATGGCGGTCTTCTCACCGCAACCCAGGCAGGCGCCGTCACCGGAGACCAGGGACTCGTAGTTGCTCTTGTCCAGCAGCAGGGTCTCGAGAGCACCGATCTTCTCATCCAGGTCGTCGATGCGGATGAAATCCGAATTGGTGGTGGGCAGGTCGAGCCAGAAGGCCCAGTCCTGCTCCATCTTGTCGATCGCCTCCTGGGTCTGCACCTCGGCCACCAGGGCGCCGTCGTCGCACACCTCGATACACTCCATGCAGCCCTTGCAGGTGTAGGGGTTGATGGTGATGGAGAAGAGACCGCCGGAGTTGGGGTTCTTCTTCTCGCGGTTGCTCCAGTAAGGCTTGGTGATGGAGAACTCGAAACCACCCAGCGCCTCGACGAAGAGGCCGAACTCTCTCTCCAGGCTGGCCTTGGCATCACCCTCCAGTTCGGAGTCGGCCAGCAGCTCCAGTACCGCCTGGTCCATCAACTTGGAGATCACTGCACTCTCGCCTTCCGTCTCGATCAGGGCACGCAGACGCTTCTCGACGTTGCGGCTCTCGCGACGCAGGTACTGGGTCGGGGTGCCCCTGGTCTCGATACGCTCGATAGCGGCGTTGAACACCTCACCGATGGTGTTGACCAGTCCGGGAATGGCGCTGTCGGGACAGACGGTATAGCAGTCGCCGCAGGCGGTGCAGTTCTCGGTAACGAACTTCGGATATTCGAAGCGGATCTGGGTCATGTCACGGAATACACCGGTAGAGGCCGGGATCAGGCTGGTGGCCATGAAGGGGTCAGCCAGGTTGTCGGAACCCTTGCCACCGATGTAGAAGGAGCCGGTCTGTTCCCAGAAGCGATGTACGTCGGAGACCTTGCCGTCACCCTCGGGCAGCTGCTGCAGCATGATCGGCAGCCCCATCTCCTTCTTCAGGCTCTGCTGGGTGACACCGACCTGCTTGTCGGTGATCTCGATACACTCGTCGAAGCCGCGACGTACAACCCGCAGGTTGTCGGTCACCACCCGCTCACCCTTGCTGCCGAACTTGTCACGCAGCTGAACTTCGATGGCCTCGAACAGGCCCTCTTCCGTCAGGTTGGCACGCTCCATCAGTGGCGATGCGGCGAAGAAGGCACCCTGGAAGGCGTTACCCTGCATGCGGAACTGCAGTTCGGGGTTGGAGGCCTCCTCCTTGGCGATCTTGAAACCGTCCACGTAGAAGATGCGGATATCGTTGTCGACGATGAACTTCTGGCCCTGTACGGGGATCTGTGCCCACACCTCCTGTGCAGTCTCCAGGTTGCTCTGGATGATGAAGGTACCACCCTTCTTCAGACCATAGAGGGGGTTGGAGTGGCCGAACACGTTGGCGTCGGGGGAGAGCACCACGTCAACGTAGTGGTATTCGCAGTTGAGGCGGATCGGCTCGGGTGCAGCGGAGAGGTAGTAGGTGGTGGGCTGCCCCTTCTTCTCGGAACCGTACTTGGGATTGGCTCGGATATCGAAGCCCAGCAGTTCGTAGAGGGTCATGGCCAGGTTCTTACCGGTGGTGATGGCACCCCAGCCGCCGACCGAGTGCATACGGACGGTGATGGCACCCTTGGGCAACAGGTCGGGATTCTCGCTGCCGCGCAGGGCCATGTTGGCGATATGGGGGTAGGCCTCGAGCAGCTCCTGCTGGCGGATCTCCGCCTTGGGATCCTCGGGGGTGCGCACGAAATCCACGCCCAGGTAGAAGAATTTCTTCCTGTGGCCGTCGTCCAGCATGTTCTCGACAGCGGCAATCAGCCCCTCGGGCTGCAGGTCGCGGGAACCGAGACCGTAGGAGCCGGAGTAGAGCGCGGGAGCGTCACCCACCTTGTAGGGTTCATAGCCTGCATAGGGGGCGTCGCCCCGGGTGGCACCGTTCTCGATGCACTTGGTCAGCGCCGAGCGCACTTCGCGCATCAGCGGCAGGTCTTCCGCCAGGGGCTGGTCGGTACGCTCCAGCACCACGACGCCCTTGCGCCCCTTCAGGGCCTTGCCGATCAGGTCGCCGGGGAACGGACGGTACATGGTGAGGTTGACCACGCCCACCTTCAGCTTGCGGGTCTCGCGCAGGTATTCGGCCACCGCGTGGGCCTGGACGATCATGGAGCCCTGGCCGACGATCACGTAGTCAGCATCGTCCATCAGGTACTCGCCGACCCGGTGGTAGCGGCGACCGGTCAGTTCGTAGTACTCGTCCATCACCTGTTCAGCAATGCTGGATACATGTTCGAAGAAGTAGGGACGCTGGGCGGCCACCGCCTGCATGTAGGCGTCCTGGTTCTGTACCGAACCGGAGAGCATGGGGTTGTCCACGTCCCACACTTCGGGTACACGACGACGCTTCTCGCCGTAGATCATCTTCTGGGCAGGGGTGGGACACTCGATGATGTCGTCGGGGCGGCCGCAGAACTCCTCGATCAGTTCACGCTCGGGCACCATCAGGGGCTCGATCACGTGGGTGGTGAGGAAGCCGTCCTGGCCCACCGCGGCGGGTGTCAGGCTCAGCTCGGCAATCTTGCGCGCGATCAGGTTGAGGTCGGCCGCCTCCTGGGCATCGTTGCCGAACACCTGGAAGAAGCCGGTGTCGTCGATACAGTGGTAGTCGTCGTGACCGCAGTGAACGTTGAGAGAGGCCTTGGTGATGGCCCGGGTACCGATATTGAGAACGTATGGCAGACGCTTGCCCACCGCCGCGTAGAGCGACTCGTGCATGAACGCGACGCCCTGGGCCGAGGAGAAGTTGGTGGCGCGCAGCCCGGTCATGGACATACCGGCGGTCACTGCCGCTGCCGCATGTTCGGATTCGGGCTCGACGAAGACCAGCGGTTTGCCGGAGATATTGACATGTCCCTTGGCAACCTCTTCGGCCCAGAACTCGCCCATCTGGGTAGAGGGGGTGATCGGGTAGGCACCGGCAGCATCAGATGCCTCGCGTTCACACATGATTACGGCGGTGTTGCCGTCCATCGCCATGCGAATTCCGGGGTACTTGAACTGCTTCTGCTCTTTCTTACCAAACATAGCCATTTTCTCTCGTATGATTACTTGAATGTCAGTACTTTCATGGTACCGCGTTCACTTTTAAAACCTTCAGATCCGCCCCGCTCTTCAACCGACCGGCAGCGCCTCTTTCCTGATCACTTTCCGGGCATCCTTACCCACCGAGTAGTTGCCTTTCTTGTCGAACCAGACAATGGCGCCGGTGGGACAGCGTTCGATGGCCACTCGGGAGGAGATTCGGTTCTTGGCGTAGTCGATCACCGCCAGGTTCTCCTTGATCTCGATCAGCCCTTCCGGAGAATCGACGGCACAACGCTCGCAGGCGGTGCAGATCACCTCGCACTCGGCCTCCGCCTCGTCGCCCTTCTCCAGGTTCTTGCAGGCGACGAACAGCTGGTGACTCACGGGGTGCAGTTCGAACAGCTTCTTGGGACAGACATCGACACAGTCACCGCAGGCGGTGCAGATCTCCTCGTCCACCACCGGCAGGCCGTATCGGTTCATTGAGATGGCGTCGAACTCGCACACCACCTCGCAGTCACCCATGCCGAGACAGCCCCAGGTGCACCCCTTGCCGCCGCCGGAGACCAGGGCCGCGCCGCGACAGGTGTCCATGCCGTCGTAGCTGGCACGGATGTAGGCGACATGCTTGCCACCGGCACAGGCAAGGCGGGCCACACGCTTCTCGCGGTTGCCGAGATCAACGCCCAGGTAATCGGCGATGATCTTGTTCATATCCTTGGAGTTGACGGTGCACTGGGCAGGTTCGTAAGAGCCGTCGATAAGGCCCTCTGCAAAGGGGCGGCAGCCGGGTGACCCGCAGGCGCCGCAGTTGGCGCTGGGCAGGAGGTCCTCGATCTCATCGATGCGGGGATCCTCGTAGACGAAGAGACGCTTGTTGGCGATAACCAGAACAGTGGCCAGCAAAAGACCCAGACCGGCCATAAAGCCGACAGAGATCGCAATGCTCGTCAGTTCAGTCATTAATCCTGGCTCCGTTTGCGTTTCGGTTTTTAACCGTTATATGCCGGATGTCGGATCGCTGGCAATCCGTCTCCGGTCTGTTTTATATTGCGTTGCAGCAGGATCTTGGCGCAGTGAATCTCCCTCTGTTTTTATTTCCTTTAATTTCTGATCCGCGCGCGAACAGGCTGCTTTTTCGCAACTGCAGCAAAAGTGTAATTTTTCAGTGGGTATTTGACACGTCAATTATTTCAATGCTTACTATTAGGCCAATCAATATTAAAACAGGAAGACCGAGATGGCGTCCCCCACCCCCGTCTACTACAAGCAGAACCGGCTGAAACAGCTCAGGGCCTTCTGCCACGCCGCCCAGACCGGCAGCATCAGCGAGGCAGCAGAGAAGATTTTTCTAAGCCAGCCAACGGTTTCCCTGCAGATCCAGGCACTGGAGAGAGAGCTGGAGACGGTGCTGTTCGAACGCAGAGGCCCCAAGATCAGGCTCACACCGGAGGGGGAGATCCTGTTCAAGCTCTCCCAGCCCCTGGTGGAGGGGATGGACAAGCTGCACGAGACATTCGCCGCCCAGCAGGGGCTGCTGGAGTCGGGCGAACTCAACATCGCGGCGGGTGAATCGACCATTCTCTACGTGCTGCCCTCGCCCCTGAAAAGGTTCATGGCCCAGCACCCGAAGATCCGGGTCAAGCTGCACAATGTCACGGGGGGTCGCGACGGCCTCTCAAGGCTGAGAGCGGACGAGGCCGATTTCGCCGTGGGTTCCATGATCGAGGTACCGGACGACATCGTCTACAAGCCCCTGGTCACCTACAGCCCCGCCCTGATCGTACCAACGGATCACCCCCTGGCGGATAAGGAGCGCGTCACCCTGGAGGACATCAGTCCCTACGGGCTGATTCTGCCCCCCCCGAGCCTCACCACCTGGCGCATGGTGGACCTGGTGTTCAGGCAACACGAATTGAAATTCAAGACCGCCCTGCAGGCCGGTGGCTGGGAGGTGATCAAGCGCTACGTGGAGCTGGGGCTCGGCATCTCCATCGTCACCGATGTCTGTCTCACCGGCGAAGAGAAGCTGGTGAAGTTCCCCCTCAACGAGTACTTCCCCACCCGCTCCTACGGACTGGTGCTGAGACGCGGCAAGTACCTCTCACCCCAGGCGAAGCGCTTTATCGACAGCCTGGAGGCCTATTACGAAGGTGCGGACGCAGAGCCAGCGCCGGATACCTGAACACCAGCTAGAACGAAGCCCTGTTCATAGCACCTGGAACAGCTGGTGCATGGCGTTGTTGGTCTCGTTGGCCTCGATAACGTTGTTGTTGGTGTCCACAACGGTCTCGGCCTTCCACTGCCCCCGGGTGGCTCCGTTCATGGTGACGGTGAAGGTCGCCACCTTGGCCATGTTGGGTTTCACTGCAGGAATTGAAGTGCTGGCAGTGTAGACCGGAGGGTTGCTGCCCTGGGGCGGATAGGTGGCCCGCAGTCTCAGGGAGACCATCGCCGGCGTTGAATCGACCTTGCCGGTGTTCCATACCTGGACCCAGACGGTCACCGTGTCACCGGGTCTCGGCTTTCCCGGCGAGAAGGTGATGCTGTTGGGCTGAAGGTCCGGCAGATCCCCCGTCTGGATCAGGGGGGCAAGTTGCTTGGCCTTCGGTGACATGATGGGAGCTGACTTGCGCACCGGCGCGCTTCTGTTGTAATCCACGGCGAACAGTGGTGTCAGGAGAAAAAACGAAAGAAGGAACGAGGCCAGGTACCACAGCTTGGCGTTTTGATTGGACATCTCTCTCTCCTTTGCGGAGTGTTTCGAACTTTGTTGCCTAAACTATAGCGCGCATGTAATCGCCAATCAGAATAAATCCGCGATTCTTTGAAGTGGCACAAAAAACCGGGCTCGAGAGACCTGCAGATATCCTGTGGTGCAGCGCCTTTTCCGGCTCGTCAGCCAGTGCTCAGGAGTTCCACGAACTCACCCTGAAGAAGAGGACGGCTGTAGTAGTATCCCTGCACTTCGTGGCAACCCTCCTGCCTGAGGAAAAGCTCCTGCTCCTCTGTTTCAACACCCTCCGCAATCACCTTGAGCTGCATGCTTCTGCCGAGCGCGATGACCGCCCTCGCAATGGCCTCGTCATTGGTCTCACTGGGGATGTCCTTGACGAAGGAACGGTCCACCTTGAGCTTATGGATGGGCAGCTGTTTCAGGTAGCTGAGGGATGAATAACCGGTTCCGAAGTCATCAATGGCCAGTGCCACCCCGAGCGAGCGCAACGCCTTCAGCGTGTTGATCGCCTGGTCGGTCCGCCTCATGATGAAGCTCTCGGTAATCTCGATCTCGAGGCATTGGGGATGCAACCCGCTCTCCTCCAGTGCCCTTGTAACCTGCTTCACGATATCACCGCTCTGAACCTGCAATCCTGCCACGTTCACGCCTATGCGGTCGATCTGGAGTCCCTGGTCCTGCCAGGCCTTTGCCTGGAAACAGGCTTCACGCAATACCCAGTTACCGATAGGCACGATCAGCCCGGTGCTCTCCGCAATCGGTATGAACTTGTCTGGCGGTACCAGTCCCAGTTCCCTGTGGCGCCAGCGGATCAGCACCTCCGCACCTGTCAGACGACCTTTTGACAGGTCATATTGAGGCTGGTAGTGGAGTTCGAAGTCATCCTGTTTCAGTGCCACCCGGAGGTCGTTCTCTATCTCCAGGCGCTCCAACGCGGTGGCGGTGAGGTCGACGGTATAGAAGCAGTAGCGCGCCTTGCCCCTCTCCTTGGCCCTGTACATTGCCGCATCCGCGTTCTTGATCAGTGTCGGCACATTCTCACCATCATTGGGGTAGAGGCTGATACCGAGTGTCGCGGTGACGTGGAGCTTTCTGCCCCCGACTTCAACAGGCGCATCGAAAGTGGAGAGTATCTTCCTCGCCACCAGCGAGATACTTTCCGTCTCTTCCGTCTCACTGAGGATAAAGGCGAATTCGTCTCCCCCCATCCGTGCCACGGTATCGTCTTCCCTGAGTTGGTGGGATATACGCCTTGCCACCTCCTGCAACACCCTGTCGCCTACCGGATGACCCAGGCCATCGTTGATCTGCTTGAAGTTATCCAGGTCGAGGAACATCACGGTTACAGTCTGTTTACAGCGATGGGCATGCTTCAGGGCGTGTTCCAACCTGGAGATGAAGAGCAGCCGGTTCGGCAGCCGGGTCAGCGGATCATGGTGGGCCAGAAACTCCAGCTGATCCTGGGACTCCTTGATGGTGCTGATATCCGAAAAGACCGAGATATAACTGGTCACAAACCCCTGCTCGTCACGAATCGCGTTGATAGTGACCCAGGCCGGGTAGATATCGCCACTCTTGCGCCGGTTCCAAATCTCGCCACGCCAATAGCCGGTCTCGACAATCAGGGACCACATCGACTGATAGAAGGACTCGTCGTGACGTTCGGACTTCCACAATCTCGGATTCCTACCGAGAACCTCGCCTTCCGAGTAACCACTGATTTCGCTGAATGCCTTGTTGACCGCGACAATGTCACCGTTCATATCGGTGATGAACACACCCTCGTTGGTGTTCTTGAAGACCGCGGCAGCCTGGCGCAGTTCGTGCTCGGTCGTTTTCTTCTCGCTGATATCCCTGTCGATCCCCCGATAGCCCAGGAACTCACCCGCCTGACCGATAATGGGCACCGCACTGGTCTCGAGGGTCACCTGGTGACCATCCTTGTGCAGGTTGACGTTTTCCAGGGAATCTATGCTCTCCCGGGCAACAACAATGGACGAAAATATTGAGGCCACCCGTTCCGCCTCTTCCGGGGGCATCAGGTCGAAGGGAGTCTTTCCGAGCACCTCGTCGACGGTGTAGCCCAGAAGATCGAAAACCTTGGGACTGGTATAGGTGTAACGGGCGTCCGGACCCACCTCCCAGATCCAGTCACTGGTGGACTCCACCAGGTTTCTGAATCGTGACTCGCTCTCACGACGACGCGCCAGTTCAGCCTGGTACTTTTTCGTACGGTCACGCACCCTGCTCTTCAGGGTGAAATTCCAGAACACGATGGCGACAAACAGCAGAAACCCTACACCGAAAAGGCGCCAGAGCATCTTGTAATCAGACTGCGGCGGGACAGAAGATGCAAGCAGTTCATTGGTGACCAGAAGCGGTTCCAATTGATCGTTCGATGCATTACCCGGGCCAGGCCATAACAGGAATACCGCGCACAGGACCACCCATACCCAGCTAATGGGCACATGTGGAAAAATAGCGACAGTACGTGAAGTTGCTTTATTCATGATTATTCTTAATCTTCAGCGTTACCGCTGCTTACTACTTAACGCATTCCACCCTGGCCTCAACAGCCGGAAATCTTTCGACTGCATTCTCTGCCAGTGAATTGAGAGAACTCACATACGTTTCAACCAGAACTGTTCCGACAGCCCTCTGAGCTTGGATGCCAGCACCTCCATGCTCTCGATGGACTGGTCTGCATAGGCACTGGCATCGACACTCAGATCCGACACCTCCCGTATGGTCATGATATTGCTGTCCAGCTCCTGGGTGACGATATTCTGCTGGGTCATCGCAGTGGCAATCTGTGCATTCATGTCGCTGATACTGCTCACTGCCTGGGATATCCCATCCAGAAGTTCGACAGTCGCCTGTGCACGCTCCAGGGTATCGTGGGCCATGTCGTGTGAACGCTTGATGGTCCCCACCGCCTCACCTGCTATTCCCTGGAGACTCTCGACGATCCCGCCGATCTCCTGGGTCGCCTCGTATGTGCGGTTGGCCAGCACACGTACCTCTCCGGCAACAACGGCAAAACCACGTCCATGTTCTCCTGCCCTCGCCGCCTCTATCGCGGCATTCAGTGCAAGAAGGTTTGTCTGTTCGGAGATGGAGGTAATCACGCCGACAACCGACGCGATGTTCTCGCTGTCGCTTGCCAGCCTCTGTATAACCTCGTGGGCGATCTTCACCTCCCCAGCCAGGCCCTTCATCGCCTGCATGGTATCGGCCACGATCTTTTTACTGTTGCGGGCTTCGGCCTCTGCCTTTACGGCCGATTCCGCGGACTTGTTGGTTTTATCCGCAACCTCCCGGGTCGTTGCGACCATCTGTGTGATGGCGGAAGCCACCTGGTCGGTCTCCTGGTGTTGTTGATTGATCCCCTTAACGTTGAGATGAATGGCAGACGAGAGATTCTCCACAGCTTTCATGATCTCGTTCGTAGAGTCAGCGATACGGCCGACAACACCCCGGGCTTCCGATTCTGCGTACCTGAGTGCCAGCAACACATCGCCTGCATCATCCCTTCGCCCGCTATAGATGTAGCCGGCAATCGGGTCCTGGATAATCTTTCTCGCCTTCTCAACCAGCTCTTTCATTGGGCGGGACAGCCAGTAGGCCAGGCCACCAGAAACCAGCAGGCCGATCACAAGGGTGATCGCAACGGCTGAATATTCAGCATCCCCGGTAAGAACCTGGCTTGATAACGAAACCAGGAGCAGCAGGGTGAAGGCAGTGAAGAGGCGAACACTGAATGACGGATAACCGAACCTCAGCCACAGAGGCATGCGCCCCGAATTGATACTTCCATAGAGTGCTTCGGCGCGTTCAACGTGTTCTGCCTGGGGCTTGTTGCGAACCGACTGGTACTCTATCGGCTTACTCCCCTTCATAATGGGGGTGACGTAGGCATCGACCCAGTAGTGGTCACCGTTCTTGCAACGGTTCTTCACTATACCCATCCAGGAGTTGCCACCCCCTATCGATTTCCAGAGTGCGGAGAACGCTTCCTGCGGCATATCTGGATGACGGATTATGTTATGGCTCCTGCCCTGGAGTTCTTCCCATGTATAACCGCTTATATCGACAAACTGATCATTGCAGTACGTTATCTGACCTTTAAGGTTGGTGGTCGATAAAATATTCGCATCATGCGGAAACTGTCTTTCCTTGCCAGTGACGTGAGAGTGTTTTTTCATACTGTTCGCATAGTCACATCAACAACCCTGATGCAAAATCAATGGTTCAACTTCTGGAAATATTATTGATCCGCTCGTTGTTATTCTTATCGCGTTCAGTTTTTTATTATCTTGTTGTCAGCATGGTGAGCAGTAAGCCATCATGCGCTCAGGATTCACCCAGGCCCCTGAAACGATTGGTAAAATGGACTAGTAATGCATAAATTACAAGGCCTTTTGTAGTGTAGAAAAATCAACTTTGGGCCGATAAAAACCTGCGTAAAATTTTTCAGCATATTTTTTTCAGTTCAGCAGTGGGTTAGCGGAACAAGTAAAAAATCTGTAAAAAATATATAGACAGGAAAATAATGCTCAGAAGACAAGCACCCGATCACCGAAACGCCAAAACAGTGTCCACTACGCCTTTACAGTATGACAAGTAACAATTGACAGGTAAGATTCCGAACTTTTTTCTCATTACAAATGAATGAGACCGGCTTTCCGAAAAAGCAGGACTGATCTCACTACCCTGGTGAATTCAGAGAGAGGAAAACCAATACCCCGGGCATAAAAAAACCGGGCCATCAGGCCCGGTCAATCTCACTCTTGCATATAGCCGGTTATCATTCTCTCTCTTCGTAGCCGGTAAGCATCGCCTTCAGGTAATGGGTAACCGGTTTTGCGGTGAATCCCATGTAGACGTGGGCGATAAAGAACACCAGCATCATGAATGCACCGATCAGGTGCAGCGCCGCAACCACACCCAGGCTCATGCCATCCAGTCCGATAACCGCCCAGTCGTTGTAGAACATGTAGAGCAGACCGGTAATCCAGACCAGTGGATTGATGCAGAGCTTGAGGAACAGGTAGGCAAGCCGCTGCAACGGGTTGTGCTTGGAGAGACGCGTTTTCTTGAACGGATGCTCCACCGCCGGATGGTAGATACCCAGGGTGTAATACTTGACCACCGCCACCAGATTTTCCGAGGTCGGCAGGTACTGGCGCCACTCTCCGGTGGTGAAGTGCCAGAAGATGGCAAAGGCCCACAGGCCGATCAGGATCCACGCCAGGAGACGATGGATCTCACTGGCATCCTCGTAACCCAGCAGGGCGTAGCTGCCATGAACCTCGAAGCCCGTAACCATCAGCGAGATGATCAGCAGCGCCTGGCTCCAGTGCCAGAAACGTTCAAAACGTGTGAATACCAATTCGCGTGACATGTTGGTTACCTCTCTCGAATCCAGAACAGGACGCGCAGCAGCGCATGCCCTATGACGCCCAGCAGGGTGAGCAGTGCAACACCCCAGCCTATGGTCGATATCAGGGGATAATCCCCACGACCGGGCAGATAGAAACCATTGAGGTTATCCAGACGGCCATCCCTTGCATGGCAGCTTTCACACGCCATGGCGTCGTCCTCGGGGGCCACCATGTGGCTGAGTGGCCAGAAGTATTCGGTCTCCACGAAATCATGGCTGCCGCTGAACTCGACACCCCGGGCCTGGAGGCCGGCTTTCAGTGCCTTGCCCCAGTCGAAGTTCTTCCAGTATGCCGCCTCGTCCTTGCCGAACAGGTGAGGCACAGCGAGAAGGTTCTGCTGGGTATCGTAGGGCTGGCGTCCACGCATCACCTTGAAGGGCCAGATCCTGGAGTCAGGGTCATCGGCACTGCCACTGAAGCTGTTGATCGGCACCACGCCACTGGGATCGATCTTGTCATTCAGCAGGGTGTACTTGATGGTGCCATCGAACCAGCGGTACTCCGGCGTGACGTTCTGCTCCCACTTGAAATCACCTTTCTTGAAGTGGTATGTGGCATAACCATCGGCATCTTTCTTGACGATACCTTTTCCTTTATCGCTCTTCTTTCCTGCCGTCGACCAGTCCCACCAGGTCTTGGTCTTGCGCCCACCCCGTGCAAACTCGGGAATATGGCAGGTCTGGCAGGCAACACGGTCAGTGTGCTCGTTGAGCTTGTCGTTATCCTCGTGGGGCGACATGCCATGGCAGGATTCGCAGGTGGCACGGCTGCCGTCGGTGCGACCCGGAATATCGATACCCTCCCGGTCTACCGCCTTGGGTGAATAGCGGCTGCCACTCACTTCATGACTGCCGGCCGAATGGCAGGTGGAGCAGCTGAAGTCCAACCCCTCGACATCCATGTGCACATCCAGGGACTTCTTCGGCTTGGCCATGGAGGAGTCGAGATCGCCATGCTTCACACCGTTGCCGCCACCGCCATAGAAGTGGCAGGCACCACAGGTGTTGCGACTGGTCTTGCCGACATTCTGCGCCACCTTCTGCAGATCTACCTTCTTGAACAGCTTGCCCTTCTTCGCCTTGGGCGGAAACATCTTGTCCTCGTAGGCGGGATGTCCCGAACCGGCGGGGTACTTCTTGTAGCTGCCGGTGGTATCGTGACAGACGAGGCAGTCGACAGCGGCCTCCTGGGTCAGGTCGAAGTTACCGTCCTTCCAGCCATAGCCGATATGGCAACTGGTGCAACGGGGCCAGTTGGTTGCGGTGGCTACACAGAAGTTGTTGACCACATTCTTCTTGCCCAACTCCTGGCCGGTCACCTCGTTCCTGTAGCCCCAGGTCCAGTGGTTGGTCTTATGCAGTTGCTTCGAAGCTTCCGTGTGACAGCTCAGGCAGGCCTTGGTGACCTCGGGGCCTGTCTTGAAATCTGCCTGCAGGGCTTCAAACTTGGTGTGGTCAGCAGTCGAATCCTTAGTTGCTGCATTGATAGTCAGTCCGGGAATCAGAACCAATACGGCTAGCGCTGTCCCCAGAACTCCTTTTTTGTTCGCGGTGAACATAGACACCTCATTTATTAGAGTACCGGGATAATGCAAGGCCTATGTTATGTCTTATTTTGCAGAGACAAATTGCGGCAAATCAAAGAATAGAATGATTCCAATCAATCACTTGAACTTCTCCCTGTGATTGTCAATCGCGCAGCTGAAAGCCTCCTTTATGACGCTGCATTATGTCCAATGAATATTGACAATATTCCTTCTTAAGTACTTGGTAATAGAGAAAAATTTACACAAAATAATTGTTGTAAAATAGATTTCTATTGATAATTCTCAATGAAATTCGTTCGCTGTTCTTATCAAATGCTAAGGATATAAAAAAACCGCCTGCAGCACTGCTGTCTGCAGGAAGGAACAATAACAACAGGTAGCCGGCAGCCTCATCCAGCAGGCATGGAATCTCCGCTTTACGAGAGATCACCGGTGAAAAATAAAAAGAAGAAGCGGTCGCGCAGTTTGCGCCCTTCCCTTGAATCGAATCTACAGAACCGCACATCCACGATGCGCAGGTTCGGTCGATCTGTACCCACAGGGAACAGGGGGTGTTTGTGCCCGGCACATAAAACCCCGTACATGCAATAAAAATGGAGGATGGAAAAAGTGAATAAACGAATGACTGGAGTTGCAGCTACGCTGCTCATGGTGGCCGGTCTCTTCGGCGGCAAGGTAATGGCTGCAGAAGAACCGATCCATCATGTCTCGGCAGAGACCTGTAAGGCCTGCCACAAGGAGATCTACAAGCAGTGGAGCGGCTCCATGCACGGCAACAGCACGGCCTTCAGGGATCCGATCCACGCCACCTTCTACAAGAAGGTTGTGGGCGACCCCGGCAAGGAGGGCGTACTGCACAAGGCCTCGGGCAAATACCCTGTCTGCCTGCAGTGCCACGCACCGAACGCAGCTCGCGACAAGACCACCAAGCTGGATGCGAAACCGGCCTACATCGAGGGCGTCAACTGCGTCGCCTGCCACACCCTGAAGAAATACAAGGGCATCCAGGGCAAGGATGGCAAGCTGCAGCTCGGCCTCAAGTCCTACGAGGTATCCGACAAGGTGCAGGGACCCGGTCGCCACTCCAACCGCGGACTGGCCAAGCTTCAGTCATCGGGTGACATGTTCGGCAGCACCGACGATGAATCCAAGCCAAACCCGCACCTGGGTGAACCGGTCACCATGGATGGCAAGGAGATCCCCTCCCTGCCCATGGAGAGCAACCCGGTTCAGCTGAAGACCTCAGATGCCTGCATGGGCTGTCATGACCAGCGCAACAACCCCCATGGCGTACCGCTGTGCCAGACCGGTAACGAGTACTCCATGAGCCACAGCCAGGTGAACTGTCTCTCCTGCCACATGCCAGTGAACAACGGCATCGCCGATCACAGCATGGGCGGCGGTCACGACAACGCCATGCTGCGGCGCGCCGTGGTGTTCGACGTTCAGGCCAAGGCCAATGGCGACAAGCTCCAGGCCACGGTACTGATGAAGAACCAGCAGCCCCACAGCCTGCCCACCGGCGCACCTTTCCGCAATATCCACATGGTGCTGACCGCCTATGACAGCGAGGGCAACGTGGTGTGGCAGAACACCAAGGCCCACCCTGCAAAGGATGATCCCCAGGCCTACCTGGTCTACGCGCTTGCTGACGACGAGGGCAAACCGGCGTCTCCCCCGGTGGCTACCAAGCTGGGCAAGGATACCCGTCTCAAGCCCTACGAGGAGCGCACCCTCACCTACGACATCCCTGCCAAGGGTGTGGCCCTGGTTCGCGGCGAGCTCTACTACAGCCTGCTCTGGCCCGGACTGGCCAAGAAGTTCAAGCACCTGCCCGAGGACCTGAGATCGCCACAGCTGATCGGTTCGGCAGAAGCCACGCTGTAATCACCTAGCGATTACATCGCGCACCTAGTGACCGGCCGGGGCCAACAGTGGCCCCGGTCGGCTCCATACCCCGGGGAAGGAAAACCGTTCTACACCTTACCGGTATGCCCCTCTCCCGCCCATTGCCAAGGAACAGGTGAAGTTCCCGAAGCACGATTTTTTTATAGGCCCCCGTGCCTGGCCATAACGCCATGGCCATAGACAGGAGAGCAGTTTCATCATGTGCAAACTGTTTATTTTTCGAATTCTCAGCAGGCTCTGCATCGCCCTGCTCCTGGTTTCGCTCACTGGGCCGGCTTTTGCCGCCAAGGTGAAACTGGACGCCTCCAACTGGGGGCTGGAAGCGGGCCAGGCCTGCGTCGACTGCCACAAGAAGTCATCCGCCGGCCTGACACACCAGTGGCAGCAGAGCGCCCACCATGAGGCCGGGGTGAACTGCCTCGACTGCCACAAGGCGGACCCCGACGAAGATGACGCCAAGGAACACGAGGGCGAGATCATCGCCACCATCGTCTCGCCCAAGGACTGCGGTCGCTGCCACGAGGTGGAGTTCAAGCAGCAGCAGGGTTCTGTACATGCCAACGCGGTAGCGCTGATCAGGGAGCGCCTGCCGGCGATGGTTGAAAACATAGGCGGCCCCGCGGTGCTCGCCGCCGGCTGCGCCCAGTGCCACGGCACCGAGGTGAAGGTGAAGGGAGACGGCAGCCTGGATCCCGATACCTGGCCCAACACCGGTATCGGACGGATCAATCCCGACGGCTCGAAGGGATCATGCTCTGCCTGCCACGGGCGTCACAGTTTCTCCAAGGCGCAGGCCCGGGAGCCCAGTGCATGCGCCAAGTGCCACTCCGGTCCTGACTCTCCAGACAAGGAGGTGTTCGAGGCCTCCAAGCACGGCATGGCTTTCGAAGCGTATTATGACGAAATGAACCTGAAGAGTGACAAGTGGGTGGCCGGAAAGGACTACACCGCCGCACCCACCTGCGTCACCTGCCACATGGGTGCCGCCCCGGGTCTGAAGCCCTCCCACGACGTGGGCATGCGCGGTGCCTGGAATCTCAACAGCCCGATCTCGGAGAAACAGTACCTGGTGGTACTGCAGGATGGCGACACCCTGGAGATTCCTGACAGCGAACCCGCCCCGCGCCGGGGCAGCGAGATAACGAAACCGGATGGCACCATCGGCAAGGTGAAGGTGGTGGCCAGCCCCAAGCGTCGCCGCCAGGCCATGAGCAAGGTCTGCCTGGAGTGTCACGGCAAGGATTTCGTAAAGGGTTCCATGCGCCAGTTCGACAACCTGGTGAAGCTCTACAACGAGAAGTTCGGCAGACCGGCCCAGGGGATCATGCAGGAACTGTACGCAAAAGGACTGCTGACACCCGCACCTTTCGACGAGCCCCTGGAGTACACCTACTGGGAACTCTGGCATGACGAGGGGGCGCGGGCGCGCCACGGCGCGGCCATGTTCAGCCCCAACCACACCTGGTGGGAGGGGATCTACCAGGTGGGTCGCAACTTCTACAGCCGTTTCCTGCCCCAGGTTCGACAGGTGGCCGGTGACCAGGCCCAGGCCCTGATCGAGAGTCACCTCGCGGAAGGCACCGGCCACGAATGGCTCAACTCCCCGGACAGGGCCAATCCGATTCTGGGTTACAGCAGCGAGGCCAGGAACGATGAGTAAGCTGTTCGAGTACATCACGCGGCATGTGCTCTACGCGCTGGTGCTCGGTGGCCTCTGTGGTATCGGTTTCGTACTCTTTCTTATCGAGTTCGACCACTTCACCAGCACCGAGGAGTTCTGTACCACCTGCCACTCCATGGAACTGGTGGCCGAGCCTTACCGGCAATCGACACACTACCTGCCCTCCTCCGGCGTGCGGGCCACCTGCGGCCACTGCCATGTCTCCGAGGGTGTGCTTACGGCCACCTGGGATCACTTCCTGGGTACCGAGGATCTGTTCAAACAGCTCTTCGGTGCCGATTACGACGACCCGGTGATCAATGCCCTGCACCTGCCGGAGGCCGCTTTCAAGGCACGGCGCTGGTTCAAGGTAAGGGACTCGGCCACCTGCAAACGCTGCCATGTTCAGGAGGCGATCGTCGGTGATCGACCCGATACCCTGGAGATCCACCTGGAGGATGCCAAGGGCAAGAGCTGTATCGATTGTCACTACAACCTGGTGCACAGAAAGGTGCCGTCCGAAAAGACATTCAAGCGGGCTGCCTGGAACCGGATGATCGAGGAGGAGTTCAAACTCGAACCCGGCAGTGCGGAAGCATTATTAAAAGAATAGGGAGCCTGCCATGAAACTGTTGATACTCGGTTGCAAGACCATGCGCGAGGGGGTGCTCGCCTCCTTTATCTTCTTCCTCAGCGGGATCCTGCTGGTGCTTGCCGCCCAGTACGTGATACCCCACATATGGAACATGCAGCATATCGTGATGTTCTTCGGCTTCATCATGATCCTGCTGTCACCGCTGATCCTGCTGTCGACCTTTCTGCTGACGGTGCTCACGCGCCGCAAGGAGGAGGAGAACTGCGAACACTAGAGTGGACCACTGCGAACCCTGCGGGTGAGCGGGCTCACCCGCAGAACAACCAGTCAGGTGCGGTTCAGTGCTGGCAGCGCTCCAGCCCGGTATTTGGGACCAGGCTGATAAGAACGATCAGCAGGATCACCAGCGGGCTGCTCAGCACCAGCAACAGGGCCACCGATGCAAGGAAGCTCGGCACGATGGAACCGGTGAAGACGGGAAGGCCGGCGAGAACCTGCAGTGCGATGCCGGCAACAAAGGCCAAGGCGGCGCCGAGTACGGCGGCGCGGAGGGTCTTACAATTCAACACAACCATTGGAATACCCCAATTACAACAAAACTACTCATTAATAAGTTTTAGCTAATTTACTGATTTTGTCAATCCCTCCCGGGATCAAGTGATAGCCAATACCTTAAAGTTACATGATGTATATCATGTAACCACATGATTATTAGAAACAATCAGGATTTTCAACAACAAGGCTTTCACACGACTGCGGAAACAGCCAGGGCCGGATCTGTGATCCAGCCCTCCAGCCTGTCCACATCGTCCGGTATACCGTAACCCCGGTCACGCCTCGACCAGGCCCAGGCTGCCTGCACCGCACACAGCAGCGCATCCAACCCATCCCCTTTCGGATCATCCACCAGCGAGGGCCAGTCGACCCCATCCAGCATCACGCCGTACTGCCGAGATACCCTGGAGGATGACAGGCCGTAACAGATTCTGCGTCTTGCCTCGCGCCGCGCCTCTGTCTGCTTCTGTTTCTGGTCGTGCTTGTAGGAGAGCCCCCCCGCAAGATAACGCGCCAGCAGCGCCGGGTAGGTCTCCAAAACGATCCTGGAATCTCCCGTCTCGTGCAGCGGAGGAATGGAGACGCCGGATTCGAGCAGGCGCGGCACACCCTGTCGGAACATCCTGCCCACGGGCACACCGTACATCATCATCGGACTGCAGGCCTGTGCCAGTTGATCCGTACGGCGCAGGTGCTGTTTGTCGCCAGCAGGCCTGGCATCACGATAACCTTTCAGGAGCGCCTCCCACTCCTGCATGGTCAAACCGCCCACCCTGGCCACCATCTCTGACCAGTCCGTTGGCCAACCCAGGTTCTCGAGCAGTTTTCTCGGCTGGGAGAAGGGAAAATCCATACCGGCGATCCAGGGGCCGGGCTGTTGAAGCCAGTTTTCAAAGGCCTCGAAAGAGTGCAGTTCCTCGACAGCCTCGAACGCCAGGATATCCCCCTCGAGGCTGCAGACTGCACAGGTGATGGGCTTGGATTTCCGGGGCGCGCTGGTGAAGTCCACGCCAAAGATACGCACCTGTCATCAACCCTTCTGGTAGGTACCCATCAGTTCGGTCACTGCGAGAACATGCCCTCTCATGGCCTCCTCCACCACCGCCTTGGTGGGCCTGTCGAGATCGGGCAGCATCACATCCAGGGCATAGAGCTTGAAGAAGTAACGGTGACGACCGATGGGCGGACAGGGACCGCCGTAGCCGGTGCGCCCCCAGTCGTTGAGCCCCTCCAGGGTCCCGTCCGGCAGCTGCGAAACCGCCTCTGGCAGACCACTGGCCGAAGCCGGCAGGTTGTAGAGTACCCAGTGGACCCAGGTCATCTTGGGTGCCGCGGGGTCCGGCGCATCGGGGTCATCGACGATCAGTACCAGGCTGGCGCACTCCCCGGGAAGACCGCTCCATGAAAGCGCTGGCGAGATATCCCTGTCGTCACAGGTGTAGAGCCCAGGTATCCCTCCCTGGTCGGCAAATGCGCTTGAGGTCAGTAGCAGGCTCATGGCGTTCTCTCTGGTTGGCTTACCTGGGGTAAAGATGGTTTAGAGAGAACCATTCTGCAAGTCGGCCGCTACCGACCACCGGGAAGCGTGGTGTTCAGTTGTCGAGAACCTTGGGCCAGTTGGCATCGGCCCTGGCGATATTGCCGGGAATATCCCTGCTCCAGGTATCGCGCACGCTTTTATTGTAATTGAGGTAGAGCTTACCCTCGACGATGCTCCAGGCTTCGGGATCGGCGGATGCGGTATAGCCACTGGCGACGGCGTAGGCGCAGTACCCCCCATACCGGGGCGCGTACTTTTCAGGCATCCTTTCGAATGCCAGCCTGTTCTCCTCGGAAGAGAAGCGCCAGGTCTCACCCTTGTACTCCAGGGTGTGCTTGCCGCTCCCCTTTACCGGCCTGCCCTGGGTGAAATAGGCGACCGGATCATAACCACTCAACGCCTGGCCCAGGAATGGGGTGTAGATTTCACTCTTGGCTGCCAATGCACTGTTGGCAATCAACATCAACGTAACAGCAGTCAGTAACAGGCGCATGATCATCATCTCCTCCGGGTATGTTTAGCTCACAGTTCTCCTGATAAGACAGGTGAACCCGGAGTTTCTTTTCAAAGAAACCTGCACGCACCCAGGAAGATCGGTAAATTACCCCTACTGACCGAGGGCGAATTCGAAATCGAGCTGCTCGTCGCCAAACAGGATACTGCTGCGCCTGACCTTCAGCCTGATACTGTCACCCGGCTGCTTGCCCATCAACAGCACCTTGAGGTCGCCCGGCGTTTTCACCGGCTCGCCATCGAAGCGGATGATGGTGTCTTTCCTCTCCAGCCCCGCCTTGTCTGCTGCACTCTCCTCCAGGACATGGGCGATCAGCACACCCTCCTCGCCCTTGTCGAGCATAACGCCCATCAGCCCCTGCTGGGGCAGGCTGGCCACGGAGGGGTAGATCATGAAATCCGCCACGTCCGGGGTGACCGGCCTGTTGTCCGCCGGAAGGATGATGGCGGAGGTCACATCCACCCTGCGCTTGACCCGGTTGGGAATTCCGGAGCCATACGCCAGGTGTCCTCCGCCCGCCAATACCACCAGTCGCCTGCCCGGGTTTGCCTGCAGGTAATCCGCCGCCCGTTCGGCCATGCTCTCATCCCACAGCAGTTGCACATCGACGAAGCGTTCAAAGGACTTTTTGCCCCTGTCCATATGCTTGACGAATATCTTCTTCAGGCGGGACTCGTAGACCTTGTCCGAGCGGTCTATCTCTGCCGGTACGGCAGCCCTCTCCTGCGGGTTCAGGCCATCGACACCAACCTCCGACACCCTCTCTTTCAGTTCGCTGGAGACATTCAGGGCAACCAGCGGTATGGCGTGCTCCCTGGCGTAGTCCAGTACCGGTTTGTAGAGACGGAAATCAAAGCGCCAACGGTCATACCACTCGGTCTCTCTCAGCATCTGCCGTTCACTTGATTCACCAGCGATGTAGGCATCCAGCTGGTCCTGGTAGGGCTGCTGAAACATCTCCAGGCCGATGGCGATATCGGCATCCTGCCGATGGAGCGCCCTGATCACATCGAGCTGAGCCAGGTGATGACCGTAGTTGTCGTGGAACTCACCGACGTAGATCACCCGGGTATCCCCGAGTTTCGAGACCACCGCGTCCACATCCAGCGTATTGCGCAGATCCACGGCCTTCAGGGTCTCGGCTTGCGAACTTGCAATATGTTTCGTTCCCTGACCATGAACACGCTCAGCCCCATGACCATGGGATTTGTGGGCAACAGGGGTGTTTCCACAGGCTGACAGAACGACCAGGCTACAACCTAGGGCCAAAGTATAGACACAGCGTTTTATTGTCATTTGAATGTCCAATTCTCAAAGTAGGCTTCAACCAGTGACAACGAATAACAGAATTGATTCCCAAACCCCTGAAAATCGACGGTTTCTCTGTCATTAATTGATTATTGCCAAGTACAATGCAACGGGTAACGGCTATTCTGGTCAGAAGCTGATACAACCAGAGTATCACGACAAAAGAACGATTTTTCGAGAGCTTTTCTATGCACAGGAACGTTTTTCTGATCTTCGTCATCCTGGTCCTCTTCCTGCCCCTCTCCTCCCAGGCGGAAACGAAGATCATCCACCACGAACTGCAGGTCACCATAGACCCTGCAGAGGGGATGCTGGCGGCCAGGGACAGGCTGACACTGCCATCGAAAACCGCCGAGTTCGAGTTTCTGCTGAACGCCAACCTGGAGGTCACCGCCGGGGATGGAGAGGTACGCCTGGAACCCCTTTCCGAGATCCGCTCAAGCGTCCTGGTCAGAAGATACAGGGCGGTGTTCCCGCAACCCACCTCCCGGCTCGAGCTGAACTACAGGGGCAGAATCCATTCCGAACTGAAATCCGTCCGCCAGGGATATGCAGGGGGCCGCCAGGCCACTGCGGGACAGATTTCGGAAAAAGGGGTCTTCCTCGGCCTGAGCAGTTTCTGGTACCCGGCGACGGATTACTACCCCGTCAGCTTCGCGTTGAGCACCCGGCTGCCGGACGGCTGGAGCAGCGTCAGCCAGGGCCTTCAGAATGAGCAGGGTGTGTGGCAGGAGCACTCACCCCAGGACGAGATCTACCTGGTCGCCGGACGCTATCACCGTTACACCCTGGAAGGCCCGGTCGCCGAAGCCCAGGTCTACCTTTCAGAAGCCGATGCCGCACTGGCCCAGCGCTACCTGAAGGCAACAAGGGAGTATCTCGATCTCTACCAGCGCCTGCTCGGTCCTTACCCCTACAAGAAATTCGCACTGGTGGAGAATTTCTGGGAGAGCGGCTACGGCATGCCCTCCTTCACCCTGCTCGGCCCCCGGGTCATCCGCCTGCCCTTTATCATCGCCACCTCCTATCCCCACGAGATCCTCCATAACTGGTGGGGCAACGGGGTATTCGTCGACTACGACAGCGGCAACTGGAGCGAGGGACTGACCACCTACCTGGCCGACCACCTGATGAAAGAGCAGGCCGGTAATGGCGCAGACTACCGTCGCGACAGCCTGCGCCGCTACGCGGACTATGTTTCAACCGCCGAGGACTTTCCACTCAAGGCGTTCCGCGGCAATCATGGGCAGATCAGCCAGGCGGTGGGCTACGGTAAAACCCTGATGCTGTTTCACATGTTGCGACAGCGACTGGGAGACGCGATCTTCGTCGAGGGACTGCAGGGCTTCTACCAGGACCACCTCTTCAAAGTCGCCGGTTTCCATGAGATCAGGAGCTCCTTCGAGGCGGTCAGCGGCAAAGACCTGGAAGTGATGTTCAGCCAGTGGACCGAGCGCACCGGCGCCCCCGCCCTGTCCGTGGATGACCTGAAGGTTACTGAACAGGATGACGGGTTCCTCGTCACCGGTACCCTGCGCCAGGTCCAGCAGGGTGAACCCTTCTACCTGAGAGTCCCCGTTTTCACCCAGGTCGAGGATCATCCCAGGTATGTGAAACGGCTTATCGTGATCTCCGAACGCGACACCAACTTCAGGCTGTTCTACAGGAAACGTCCGCTGCGCATGCGCTTCGACCCCCTTTTCGATCTCTTCCGCCAGCTCCATCCCAGCGAGCTGCCCAGCAGCCTGGGTCAGCTTTTCGGTGCAGGCAGGGTAGCCTTCGTACTGCCCGCGGATGCGAGCAGGTCCATGCGCAAGGTATACGAGGAGATGGCCGAAACCTGGGCCGAGGGCGGCGAGAATATCGAAATCCTCTGGGATACCGATATCGACAAGCTGCCGGAAGATCGCGCAGTCTGGCTGCTGGGATCTGAAAACAGCTTCGCCAGCCATTTCCAGGCCCAGCTGAAAGAGGACGTAATCGCCCTGGAAGAGCAGCAGTTCGGGCTCGGCAACTACAGCGCCGCCCTGTCACGCAGGCACCCCGACAACCAGGCCCAGACACTCGGCCTGATCTCCCTGCATGACCGCGACGCCCTCGACGCCCTCGACGCCCTGATGCGCAAGCTTCCCCACTACGGCAAGTACAGCTACGTGGTCTTCGAGGGAGAAGGGCTGATCAACCAGCTGAAGGGCCACTGGAAACTCTCCGACTCGGCACTCGACTTCAAGCTCAACGACACCTCACCCATACCCCCGCTGACACTCCCGCCCCACGCGCCGATCACCGCCGTCCTGGATATGACTGACGAGGAGTTCGAAGCGGAGGATGACTCGGAGGATTGTGAATAGCGCGGCAGCCGCAACCCCGCATCAACCGCTCCTGCCGCTGGCAGCATCGTGGATCCACACCGTACAGGCTCCACTTTTCATTTCGCCGGATGAAAACTATGCTTTCAGTAAGTGGGCCTTTTTTTGTGACAGTAAAAAAAGCGCCGGATTTCAGCGGGTAACTACACAGGGATGCCATGGTGCACCTCTCTGACACGCTCTCCAATGCACGATTGAGGTTGAGCCGGCCCCAGACCTGGGGGCTTCTGCTGCTCTGGACCTCAATCGTGGCGGCCTCCCTCGCATGGAACATCCACAATGAACGCCAGCAGGCGTTCAACCTTGCCCAGAAAGAGGCACGGGCCAACTTTAACAAGGATCAGGCATTCCGCCTCTGGGCAACCCGCCATGGCGGGGTCTATGTCCGGTCCGACAGCCGTACACCCCCGAACCCCCACCTCTCCCATGTCCCGGAACGGGACATCACCACCCCAGCGGGAAAAGAGCTGACCCTGATGAATCCCGCCTACATGCTGCGCCAGATGATGGGGGAATTCAGCGGTCTCTACGGGGTCAAGGGACGCATTACCAGCCTCAAGCCCCTGAACCCTGACAACGCGGCTGACCCCTGGGAGATCAAGGCCCTTGAATCTTTCGAAGAGGGTGCAGAAGAGGCGTTCGAGATCACCGACATCGGCGGACAGCCCCATCTGCGCCTGATGCGCCCCATGATCACCAAGAAGGGCTGCCTCAAGTGCCACGGCTTCCAGGGCTACCAGGTGGGGGATGTACGTGGAGGTGTTGGTGTGGCCGTCCCGCTGGTCCCCTACTACTTCGAGCAGGAGCGCTCCATCAACGTCCTGCTGCTCAGCCACGGGGGAATCTGGCTGCTGGGCATGGCCGGCATCGGTTATATCAGGCGACAGAGCAACCGCTGGGCCGACGAGGAGCATGATATCCAGGAGGCACTGCGCGAGGGAGAAGCCCGCTTCCGCACCCTGGTGGAGAATGCCGTCGATGCCTTCTTCCTCCTCGACAACAAGGGACACTTCATCGATGTGAACAGCTGGGCCTGCAAGAGCCTGGGGTACACCAGGGAGGAGCTGCTCAACCTCTCGGTCCCCGATATCGACACCTCGTTTCCTGCAGACAAGCTGAATGCCCTGCTGGAGAGCCTGCAGCCCAGAGGGGTCAAAACCATTGAAGGCAGACACCGGAGAAAGAACGGTGATGAATTTCCTGTAGAAGTACGGGTTGGCCTGATCAGGGTACATGGCCAACAGCATGTGATGGCCCTTGCCAGGGATATCAGCCAGAGAGTCGAGGAGGAGAGCCGCCTGAAGCGCGATGAAGCGAGACTCTCCGCCCAGTATGACCTGGCCATGCTCCGCACCGGAAGCGAACGTGAACTGATCGAACACGCCGTGGAGGAGAGTGTGCGCCTCACCCAGAGTGAAGGGGCCTACCTCCACTTCTTCCATCCGGACAGCAACGAGATCGAACTCTACACCTGGTCCCGTGATGTATTGAGAATCTGCAAGACGGTTGAAGATAAGCATTACCCCCTGGAGATGGCCGGTATCTGGGCAGACTGCCTGCGTTATCGCAAGCCGGTGATCCACAATGATTACCCCGCAATGAAGAGGAAGAAGGGCCTGCCGGAAGGCCATTTCCCGGTGCATCGTCACATGAGCGTGCCTATTCTCGACGGCGACGATATCGTCGGGATAACCGGTGTCGGCAACAAGAGGGAGCCCTACACCGAACAGGATGCACAGACCCTCAGCCTCTATATGAATACGATGTGGCGCATGGTGAAGGAGAAACGGATCGAGAGCGAACTCGAAGAGCTGCGACACTACCTGCAGAACGTGATCGACTCCATGCCTTCGGCCCTGGTCTCGGTGGATGCAGAGGGCAAGGTGATCCATCTCAACAGCGAAGCAGCCCGCCTGAGCGGCTTCAGCCGCGAGGAGGCCTCTGGCTGCCTGGTGGATCATGTACTGCCCCAGCTGTCGCTACAGATGAATCGCATCAGGGAGGCACTGCAGAGCCGCGAACCCCAGCAACTGGACCGCCAGCCCCATAGACTGGAAAACGAGGTGCGCTACAACGACGTGATGATCTACCCCCTTGTTGCCAACAACATCACCGGCGCGGTGATCCGCCTGGATGACGTCACCGACCGGGTGCGCATGGAAGAGATGATGGTGCAGACCGAGAAGATGATGTCGGTGGGCGGCCTTGCAGCCGGCATGGCCCACGAGATCAACAACCCCCTGGGCGGTATCCTCCAGGGCCTGCAGAACATCAGGCGCCGGCTCTCGCCTGAACTGGCGAAGAACCTGGAGACCGCCAACCGTCTCGGAATCGACCTTGAAAAGACCCAGCAGTACCTTGCCGAGCGCGAGATCCTGCACTTTATCGAAGGGATGACCGATGCGGGCCAGCGATATCGTCTCCAACATGCTCCAGTTCAGCCGGCGGGCCGACAAGAGTCGCGAGCCCGAAGATCTCTCCGCACTGATCGACCGGACACTGGAACTCGCCACCGTCGATTACGACCTCAAGAAGAAGTACGACTTCCGCAACATCGAGATCAACAGGGAGTTCGATACTGAACTGCCCAAGGTCCCCTGTGTCGCCTCCGAACTGCAACAGGTGCTGCTCAACCTGTTGCGCAATGCCGCCCAGGCACTCTACGAGCAGAGTGACAGGCGCGAGCCGGCGAGGATAAGCCTGCGTACAGGCCGTGAGAACAGCATGGTGAGAATCGACGTGGTGGACAATGGTCCGGGCATGGACAAGGAGACCAGCCGGCGGATCTTCGAGCCCTTCTTCACCACCCGTCCACCGGGACTCGGCACGGGTCTCGGACTGTCGGTCTCCTACTTCATTATCTGTGAACAGCACAAAGGCGAGATGAGCGTCGACTCCACGCCGGGAGAAGGCACCACGATCTCGATTATGCTGCCCCTGGAGGGAACCTTGTAACCGGTTGGGAAGAGGCCTGGCCCACTGGCGATCGGGGGCACGCCTTACTGGCCGCTACTCGCCCCGTTGCCGCCTTGCGCTCACCACCTCGCCAGCGATTCCCCAGTTGTCCGTATCCACCTCGTCGATCACCACCACGGTGGTGGCGGGGTTCTTGCCCAGCACCTCAGAGAGCAGATCGGTTGCGCCCTTGATCAGGGCCGCCTTCTGCTCGGGGGTCACCCCCTCCCTGGTCACCTTGATGTTCACGTATGGCATCTCTCTCCCCCTGCAGCGGATAGTTGTGGCGATCTGTTCCTCAGAGGATAGAACAGGCCTGCTCGAACGCCAGCCTGGGTCCCTTGGGATAGAGACCCGCTTCATCACCGTAACCGAGGTTGGCGAGGAAGTTCGACTTGTAACGCCCGTCGGGGAAGAACTCGGCATCCAATGCTTCGCTGTCGAAACCGGACATGGGTCCCACGTCAAGGCCCAGGGCACGGGCCGCCAGGATCATGTACCCGCCCTGCAGGGTGCCGTTACGGGTTGCCGCCTCCATCGCCTTGTCCGGATTGGCCTCGTACATGGGCTTGGCGTCATAGGCCGGGAACAGCTCCGGCAGATGCTCATAGAACCGGGTATCGATGGCCACGATGACGGTAACCGGCGCGGCCATGGTCTTCTCCAGGTTGCTCTCGGCGAGAGAGGAGCGCAGACGCTCTTTCGCCTCGGGTGATTTTACGAACACCAGTCTTGCCGGCAGCCCGTTCATTGCGGTCGGCCCCATTTTCATGAGGTCGTAGAGCTGCTGCAGCTGTTCGTCCGTCACCTCGCGCTCCTGCCAGGCGTTGTGGGTTCTCGCGTTACGGAACAGGGTGTCCAGCGCTTCGTTGCTGAGAGGGGTCGCCATAGATCGTCTCCAACAGTTACCCATCAACCATCCAAGGTCACGGGTGTGAGAATTCTGCTAAATTTATGTTGAAATTTTTTCAACGCTTGGTCATATACTAAATAAGGCCTCTGGCGAATAAAACACAAAAGATCTAAACCATTTATTCAAAGTGTTTGAATATGAGACTGACCCTGGACGCACTACTGGTACTCGACGCCATCGATCGCAAGGGCAGCTTCGCGGCCGCAGCCGAAGAGCTGCACCGCGTCCCTTCGGCCATCACCTACACCATACGCAAACTGGAGCAGGACCTGGACCTGCACCTGTTCGACCGGTCAGGTCACCGGGCCACGCTGACCGAGGCGGGGCAGAAGCTGCTGGATGATGGGCGGGCACTGCTGAGGGCCGCCAACGAGCTGGAGGCCGCGGTCAAGCGAAGCGCCACCGGCTGGGAGAGCGAACTGCGCATCGCCCTGACCGACATCCTGCCCATGGATACACTCTTCGACCTGGTGGAGAGGTTCTACAGCGAACATACCGGAACCCAGATACGCCTCGGCAGCGAGGTGTTGCAGGGCAACTGGGATGCGCTGGTCTCGGGCCGGGCGGATATCACGATCGGCGCTCCGGGCATGGCACCCCCGGGCGGGGGCTACCACTGTGAAAAGATGGGCAGCCTGGGGTTCATCTTCGTGGTCCCGCCGGGTCATCCGCTGGCCGAACTGAAGGGACCCCTGGATGAGCAGGAGATCCTTGGGCACCGCGCCGTCGCGGCGGCGGACAGTTCACGCAACCTCCCTCCCCTGACCACTTCGCTGCTGACCGGCCAGCAGGTGTTGACCGTTCCGGACATGGCCAGCAAGATCGCCGCACATTGCCGTGGCCTGGGTATCGGTTACGTACCTGAATTCCTGGTACGCGAGGAGATCAAGCTTGGCCACCTGCTCCAACTCGAGGTGGCCACATCGCCACCTCCCGCTGAACTCTACATGGCCTGGAAGACGGATAAGAAAGGGAATGCGATGAAGTGGTTCACCGAGCGCCTGCTGGAAGAGAATCCCTGGCAGGGACTCTTTCTCTCCACCTGACCCGGTGGACCCTGTCGACTACTGGCGTATACCCTCGATGAATACCGCCAGCTCGAAGGCGTCCGACTTCGGCCCCAGGTTGTAATCCATACCGAAGTCGCTGCGCTTCAGATCGACCGCGCCCTTGAAGCCGACGCGGTATCCGCCCCAGGGGTCCTTGCCCTCACCGATCTTCTCCACCTCCATGCTGATGGAACGGGTCACGCCGTGCATCGTCAGCTCACCCTGCACTGTCGCCTTGTCACCTGCCGGCTTGAACCCCGTACTCCTGAAGCTGGCAGCCGGGTATTTATTCACTTCGAGAAAGTCCTTGTTGCGCAGATGCTTGTCCCGTTCAGCGTGATTGGAGTCAACGCTTGCGGTCTCCACATCCACACTGATACTGGATGCTGCAGGGTTGGCACTATCGTACTGGAGGCTGCCACTCAGCTTATTGAAACGACCCTTCAGCACACTGTAACCCAGGTGCAGAATACTGAACTCGACAAACGAATGGGTCGGGTCGATCTTGTAATTTGCCGCCATGGCACCGGGTGCCGCAAATCCCATGGACGCTACCAGCCCTGCAACCGCAAAGCCCTTCACACTGTTTCGATAACTCATATCGCCTCCTTTGGCATCTCACTCATTCACGCGCCCGGCCATGCGGCCGAGAATATCTATGTTGTCGATCAGGTTGTGCTTCAGCGCGGCGGCAACATGCAGCAGCACTATCCAGCCACCACCGAACGCAAGAAAGTAATGCACCCGCCCTGCAATCTCCTCCCGGCCATCCGCAGCCGGCAGCAGGGCCGGTATCTCGAAAAGACCGAACAGATCGATACCGTGACCCTGGGCCGTGGAGATCAGGTAGCCGGATACCGGCAGTGCGATCATCAGCAGGTAGAGGAGTCCATGCGCAAGGGCGGCTGCATGCCGCTCCCAGGCACTCAAGCTGGCGGGATAGCCGGGCTTTCTGTCGTAAAGCGCCCAGCCGATACGGCAGACAATAAGAACGGCGGCAAGGACTCCCAGCGACTTGTGCAGCTCGATCGAGTCGTGATACCAGGGGTCGTAATAGGTCAGCCCGGTCATGTACCAGCCCAGAACGAACAGCCCCCCCAGCACCAGGGCCACCGCCCAGTGGAAAAACCTTGCTAATGTTCCGTATTGTCGTTCACTGTTTTTCAACATATTAAAACTTGCTCAATTGCTGCTTTGCAGACATTGAAAGCAAGTTTAGGCAATCAGAAACAGGGCTGATAGCACAACTTTTTAACAAAGTCGGACAGTTTTTTTGAATAACTGAAGATGTGGGAATCGGGCAGAAAAAACGGCTTTACTGCCGCTTAGTCCGCCCTGTTCAGCAGCTTGAGGATTTCACTGTACTGAAGATTGTCCGCCAGCGACTGGAGTCTCCCGGCCAGCCCTGGATCCAGGCTATGCACCTCTTGAATGGCCGTGTTCACCTTGTCCACGCTCAGATTCACGATGCTGTCGGACAATGCTTGCCTGACGGTTGCAGGCAGTGTCTCCAGTTCAGCGGGAGAAACCGTATAGTCCGACCCGTCACTCTCTGCCTGCTCATCGCTGGCATGGATATACCGGACATCGAGATGTTCAGCCATTGCGTCGAATATTTCGTGAGCCTTGAAAGGCTTGTAGACCACACCATCACAGCCCGCCTCCATAATCCGCACCCGCTGGTCTTCAAAGACACTGGCGGTGATGGCAAGCAACCTGGCATTTTTGCCGCCAGGCAGATCGCGGATATGGCGTGTCGCTTCAACTCCATCCATCACCGGCATGTGCATATCCATCCAGACCAGGTGAGGCTGCCACTCCCTGAACTGTTCCACAGCAGACTCTCCGTTCTCCGCTTCGCGCACCTCGAAGCCCACATCGCTCAGCATGCTGACCAGCAGAACACGGCTCTCCAGGTTATCCTCCACCACCAGGATGCGCCATGCAGGCTGTCCCGGTTCCAGGCCAACCACTGCCTGCTGATGGATAAACACGCGCCTGACATCCTCCTCCCGGGCCAGGCCTGCCGGAAACTCGATCTTGAACAGGGCGCCTTCACCCGGCCGGCTCTCGACGCGGACATCCCCGCCCATCAACATCAGAAACGAACGGGTGATGGTGAGACCCAGGCCGGTGCCCTTGTTGGTATTCGGCGAACCGCCAACCTGTACAAAGGGGCTGAAAACACGCTCCAGTTGCTCAACAGGAATACCAGGCCCGGTGTCCTCCACTTCCAACTGGATGACCGCCGAGCCGTTATCTCCGGCAACGGGCATGGATCGGGCACGCAAGGTGATCCCTCCCTTGCGGGTGAACTTGATAGCGTTGTCCAGCAGGTTGAAGAGGATCTGTCGCAGCTTGAGTGCATCGGACTCGATGTATTTGGCAAGGTCCGGGGCGATATCCAGGCCGAATGCCAGCTCAACCGAAGCGGCCCGTGCAGCGAAGATGCGACCGATCTCCTCCAGCATCGACTCCAGGTTGAAGGACTCCATCTCCAGCGCCATCTGCCCTGCCTCGATCTTGGACAGATCCAGCACCTCGTTGATCATCCGCTGCAGGTGCTCGCCGCTGCTGTTGATCATGGAAAGCTTCTTCAACTGGTCCGGTGATGCCTTGGGATCACGCCCCATCATCTCGGAAAAACCGAGAATGACGTTGAGCGGGGTACGCAGCTCATGGGACATGTTGGCGAGAAAGACAGACTTGGCCTGGTTGGCCTGCTCGGCTCTCTGCATGGAGATCTCCAGGTCTTTCTCGGCCTGCTGGCGCTTGTAGATCTCCCTCGACATCTGCACCGTGCTGTTGGCCAGCTTGTCGTACATGCCCATGATGGTGTCGATCAGTACACGGGTGGCCCCGGACATCTCCTCGTTCGCCATCTCCTTGGCACGGCTCAGCGAAACCCCCGTAGGAAGTGCAAGAACAACCTTGGCCATGCGCTTGTCCGATTCCAGGATATGGTGCGACAGCCAGTGGGTCAGGAACCTGACGATCTCCGACAGCACCTCGTCATAGGGTTTACTGGAACTCTCCCCCTCCTCCTTGAGCCTTATCACCTCGTTGACAAAATCGGCATGGGCATGCACATGCCATTTCTGCCAGGTATCCCCCTCGAAGTGCTCACTCCATACCTGCTCTTCAGTGGAGAAGTGGAATTCGACGTAATCCTTCAGCTGGGAAAAGATAGCATCTATTGTTGGCCCGTCTGACTGGAAGGCCAGGTGACTCACAAGCTTGTTCAGCAGCCCCACCAGCTCCTTGTGCTGCTCGTCGACGATCTCGATCCCTGTCTCGAAATTCCTGTCCCACGGAAAGATGACAACTTCGGTATTCAATGAGCAACTCCTCGATGGAATGGTTACCTGATCGGAAAAGCTCCTCCATGAGCGGTCAACCCATCAACCCGGAACTCCATTTCACGGGAACAACCTGCAACAAAAACCTGGCCACTCCTAGTGTAGTAAAATTCGCCAGTCCTGTGTTTTGGCCGGCACCCGGGGCCCGGCCTGTTGAATTCACTACCCCTGCCTGTAGGGTGAGCTCAATTCGAGGTTGGCCTTGTAGTCGGCCATCGCTCGCTCTTCCCGGCGCAGGAAGTCCTCTATCGCGCTGTTGAAGGCGGGCTCCGCGATCCAGTGGGAGGAGTAGGTGGTGGTGGGCAGAAAGCCACGCCAGATCTTGTGCTCCCCCTGGGCACCGGGTTCGAAACGCCGCAGGCCGTTGCGGATGCAGTAGTCGATGCCCTGGTAGTAACAGAGCTCGAAGTGGAGGCTGTCGTAATCCTCTTCACAGCCCCAGTGACGACCGTAAAGGGTGTTGTCACTGCGGTACATCAGGGCACCGGCCACACAGCGCTCGCCTTCGTAGGCGAGCACCAGCACCACGCGCTCTCCAAGGGTCCCTGCCACCTCGCTGAAAAAACCGAGGTTGAGGGTCGGCATGCTATAGCGCTCCTCGAAGGTCTTGGCATAGAAGCGACTGAAGATTCGCCACTGCTCCTGACTCGCCTCGTTGCCGTGCAACACCCTGATCTGCAGTCCATGCCCGGATGCCAGCCGGCGTTCACGCCGGATGTTCTTGCGGCGCTTGCTGTTCAGCTCGCCGAGAAAGCTGTCGAAATCGTCATATCCCCGGTTATACCAGTGGAACTGCACCCCCTTTCTGGTCATCCAGCCCTGCTCACGGAGTGCACGCTCTTCATCGGCCTGTAAAAAGAGCCAGTGAACGGATGAACAGCCCTCCCCCGTGGCAAGGGTTTTCACCGCGCTGGATACGGTGGCCCAGGTCGACGGCATATCCCACTCTTCGGCCAGCAGCAGCCGTTTTCCGGTGGCCGGTGTGTAGGGTATGGACGAGACCAGCTTGGGATAGTAGTTCAGGCGGTGGCGCTGATAGGCGTCGGCCCAGGCGTGGTCGAAGACGAACTCCCCGTAGGAGTTCTCCTTCAGGTAGAGCGGGGCTGCTCCCACGAGTCTGCCCCGGGAGTGCAGCAGCAGGTGACGGGGATGCCATCCGTAGACCGGTGCCGCGCAATGGTGACGCTCCAGGGCCACCAGGAACTCGTGACTGAGGAACGGATTGTTATCCTCCACCAGCCCGTTCCACTCCCGTGGATCGATCTCATCGAGATTGCTGCATATGGAGGTCTCAACGGCCGGGGACATACACCTCTACTCTTTCTTCACACCGAAGGTCAGCTTGTTGTTGCCGAACTTGTCGGCCACCTCGTCAAGTGTAGAGTAAAGCCGCTTCTCCTTTTCCCGGTTTTTCCTGGGAGAAAAGAGATCGTCCATCACCGGTTGATCATCCCCCTCCCAGCAGGAGATACCGACACCGATCAGCCTCACCGGCTTGCCGGAGAAACCACTCTCCTCGAACAATCGCCAGGCCACCCTGAAAATTTCGCCATCGACATCCAGCGGCTCGGCGAGCCGACGCTGTCGCGTGTGGGTCTCGAAGCCGGCGAAACGTATCTTCAGGGTCACCACGTGGCCACTGAGTCCCTCGCGGCGGGCGGTGCGCCCGACCTCCGATGCCAGCTGGCGCAGGCGCTCCCTCAACTGGCGCAGGTCGGTGACATCCTCGCCGAAAGTGGTCTCCTTGGAGATCGACTGGCGCTGGTACTCGGTGACGATCCGGTCCGAGGCGATGCCCCTCGCCTGGTTATGGAGATGCTCCCCTCCCCGCTCGCCGAAGTGGAGCTGCAGCTGCTCCAGGGAGTAGCCGCGGAGCTGGGCAACGGTTTCTATACCCAGCCGCTTGACCGTCTTGAGCGTCTGCCTGCCCACACCCCGCAGGTTGGAGACCGGCATGGGATCCAGAAAGGTCCGGTTCTGGTCGGGCATCACCACCGTCAGTCCATCGGGCTTGCGATAGTCCGAGGCGAGCTTGGCGATCAGCCGGTTGCAGCCGATACCCACGGAGCAGGTCAATCCCACCGCGTCCTGCACCTTCCGCTTGGTCAGGAGCCCGATTTCGCGGGGCGTACCGAACAGGCGCTCCAGGCCGCTGATATCGAGGTAGGCCTCGTCCACGGAGACCGGTTCCACCAGGGGTGAGATCTCGCCCAGCACGGCCATGATCCGACGGGACGCCTCGCTGTAGCGCTTCATGTCAGGCCGTACGTAGATTGCATGGGGACAGCGACGGTAGGCCTCGGATATCGGCATCGCGGAGTGGATACCGAAGCGGCGCGCTTCGTAGGAGCAGGTCGCCACCACGCCACGCCCTCCCGGCCGGGCACCCACCACCAGCGGCTTCCCCTGGTACTCCGGGTTGTCGCGCTGCTCCACGGAGGCGAAGAAGGCATCCATGTCGAGATGCATGATGAGACGGCTTTCAGGCTCAGGCATATATGGAACGGTAAGTAACGGGGTTGGTGGTAACAGGGGCGATGTGTTTCATCTCCCGGCAATCATCTTCTAAAGTTTAACAGCTGCGAGTACACTCAACACATTGGCAACAGGGGAATATCAATGCGTGCAGTACTCACCATCAAGTCACTGATGACCCGATCACCGATCACCATCGAGGGGTCGGAGCCTATTGAAAATGCGCAGAAACTGATGGCGGAGGGGCATATCAGGCACCTGCCCGTGACCAGCAACGGCCGGGCGATCAGCGTTATCACCGACCGTGATATCAACCTCGCCCTGCTGGCCAACCGTGGGCTCTCCGGTGGCGATGCCCTGACGTTCGAGGATGTCTGCACTCTGCAGACCTACAGCGTCGAACCGGACACCCCCCTGGACCAGGTGGTGACATACATGGCAGAGCAGCATATCGGCTCCGTGCTGATCACCGAGAACAACAGCCTGGCAGGAATATTCACCGCCACTGACGCCTGCCGCTACCTGGGTGAATGCCTGCGGGACAATCTCAAAGCCCCGGAGTAGCACCAGGCAGCAGACCATGATCAATCGCACCAACTGCTGGGAGTACTTCAAATGCGGCCGGGAGCCCGGCGGTGAAAAGGCGGGCGAACTCGGGGTCTGCCCGACGGCCCTGCAGCAGCAGAGCGATGGCACCAATCACGGCACTGCCGCGGGCCGGGTCTGCTGGTCGGTCCACGACTCCCACTGTGCCGATAACATCGGCAAGAAATTCATGAAGTGCCTGGAGTGCCCCTTCTTCCACAAGGTGCAGGTCGAGGAGGGGCGCGGTTTTGAACTGGGGATCGATGCCCAACAGGATGAGCTCCCCTGAAGAGAGGATACCGAACATGGACGAGCCGATATGGCAGCCGGACAGCAGCAGGATCGACCAGGCAAACCTCAGCCGGTTCCGCCGGCAGATAGAATCCGGTCACAACACCAACCTGGCCGACCACCCTGCCCTGTACCAGTGGTCACTGGAGAATCCCGAAGCGTTCTGGCGTGCCGTCTGGGATGACGGCGGCGTCATCGCCGAAACCAGGGGCGATGTCACCCTTGAACAGGAAGAACTGATGCCGGGGGCCAGGTGGTTCCCCCAGGCCCGCCTCAACTTCGCACAGAACCTGCTGCGCAATCCCGACGAACGGGACGCCATCATCTTTCGGGGGGAGGACCGGGTAACCGCACGCCTGAGCCGCCGTGAACTCCATGAGCGGGTATCACGGCTCGCCCAGGCCATGAGCGCCATGGGCATCGAAGCGGGTGACCGTGTCGCCGGTTACCTACCCAACATGCCGGAGACGATCATCGCCATGCTGGCGGCCACCAGCCTCGGGGCGGTCTGGTCCTCCTGCTCGCCGGACTTCGGCGTCAATGGCGTGGTCGACCGCTTCGGCCAGATCGAGCCCAGGTTGCTGTTTGCCGCCGAGGGTTATTTCTACGGCGGCAAACAGTTCGACAGGCTGCAACAGATCGCCGAGATCACCCGCGCCATCCCCTCCCTGGAGAAGGTGGTGGTGGTACCCTACACGCGGGGGAGCTTTGCCATCGATGAAATCGGGAATGGCGTAACCCTGGCGTCGTTTACCGAAGGATTCACTCCCGGCGAGATCCCCTTTCGGCAACTCCCCTTCGACCACCCGCTCTACATCATGTTCTCCTCCGGCACCACGGGTGTGCCCAAGTGCATCGTCCATGGTGCCGGCGGCACCCTGCTGCAGCACCTCAAGGAGCTGCGCCTGCACAGCGATGTGAAACCCGGCGACCGCATCTTCTACTTCACCACCTGCGGCTGGATGATGTGGAACTGGCTGGTCTCCGGCCTGGCCGCCGAGGCCACCCTGCTGCTCTACGACGGCTCGCCTTTCCACCCCGATGGCAACACTTTGTTCGACTATGCCGAAGCGGAGGGGATGACCCTGTTCGGCACCTCGGCAAAGTATATCGACGCCCTCAACAAGGCCGGCCTTGCACCTGGCGAGAGCCACCGGCTCGATAGCCTGCGTACCCTCTGTTCCACCGGCTCGCCCCTGGTGCCGGAGGCGTTCGACTACGTCTACGGTAAGATCAAGAGCGACATCTGCCTCTCCTCCATCTCCGGCGGCACCGATATCATCTCCTGCTTCGCCCTGGGCAATCCGCAGCTGCCGGTCTACCGGGGCCAGCTGCAGTGTCGCGGGCTGGGCATGGCGGTGGAGGTATGGAACGACGATGGAGAGCCGGTCCGGGGTGAGAAAGGCGAGCTGGTCTGTACCGCCCCCTTCCCCTCCATGCCGGTGGGGTTCTGGAACGACCCGGACGGCAGAAAATACCATGACGCCTATTTCGACCGCTTTCCGGGCACCTGGTGCCATGGCGATTACGTGGAACTGACAGCCCAGGACGGGCTGATCATCTACGGACGCTCCGATGCGGTGCTCAACCCCGGAGGCGTGCGCATCGGTACCGCGGAGATCTACCGCCAGGTTGAACAGCTCGACGAGGTGGTTGAGGGACTGGTTATAGGCCAGGAGAAGGACGGTGACGTCCGCGTGGTGCTGTTCGTCCGGCTGCGTGAGGGAGTGACCCTCGACCAACCGCTGATCGATCGGATCAGGCAGCGGATCAGGTCCAACACCACGCCCCGCCATGTACCCGCGGTGGTGGCCCGGGTGGAGGATATCCCCCGCACCAAGAGCGGCAAGATCGTGGAACTGGCGGTCCGCGAGGTGGTTCACGGCAGGCCGGTGAAGAATATCGAGGCCCTGGCCAACCCACAAGCCCTGGATCAGTTCAGGAACCGACCGGAACTCATGCAATAACGTCCCCTCCCCCGCGGGAGAGGACGTTGTCCACAGAGAGGCTGACAGATTCTCAGAAGCGCCCACCCCGCATCGGACCGCCACGCCCTACCGGGCCCAGTTCATCGGCAATCTTCTGCTGTTCGGTAGTCAGGCTGCCGTAGAGCTTGTCGATGGCATCGGCCATGGCATTCATCTGCACTGCACGTTCACGCATGAACTCCACCCGCTCGTTCATCGGCAGCTGCGCCTTGCTGCCGCGCTGTGCAAAACGCTCTGCCCGGTCACCGAACTTCTCCAGCATGGCGGCTTCGAAGGCCTGCCAGGCGGGCTCCTGCGCCTCGGTGATCTTGAGCTTGAACTTCAGGTACTCCATCCGCTCCTGGTGGCGCTCGATGGTGGGGCCACCCATACCGGCCCGGTTGAACCGGCCTTTCATACCGTGGCCACGGAAATCCTGGCCATACATGGCGCCGTCCTGGTACTGACAGCCACCCCAGCGGCCGCCGGCGCTGACCATTGAGAGGGTACCCGCGGTGATACCGACAACGGCGATGGTGGTGATAATGATTTTGCTTGAGCGTTTCATGGTGTTCTCCTTGGTAATCAGTCGGGGTATGTCCCCCTGCAGGATCTATAAAATCACCTGAATGTAAGCAGCGGATGTCAGAAAACGGCGCTTTTTGTAAACCAATGTAACTGTGGCCCGGCATTTACATTGAGTTACAAAAAAGCCGGGAGTGACCATCGGCGTTGGGGTATAAATAGAGCCATGGAGAGACAACAACATCTTCTGGTGGTCGACGACGACCGGGAAATCCGCGAGCTTCTGAAGAGCTACCTGGAGCAGAACGGCTACCGTGTCACCACCGTCGGTGACGGCAAGGGGATGTGGAGCGCCCTGGCGCAGTCACGCATCGATCTCATCGTGCTTGACCTGATGCTGCCCGGCATCGACGGACTGGAGCTCTGCCGCACCCTGCGGGTGAAATCCCAATTACCAGTGATCATGCTCACCGCCCGTGGCGACGAGATGGACCGCATACTGGGGCTGGAGATGGGGGCCGACGACTACCTGCCCAAGCCCTTCAATCCGAGGGAGCTGCTGGCGCGGATCAAGGTGGTGCTGAAACGGTTCAACAACGTCACGCCTCACGAGGAACAGGAGAGCGACACCCTCCTCCATTTCGCCGGCTGGAAACTCGACCCGGTCGGCAGACACCTGGAGAGAGAGGGCGTGGTATCACCCCTGAGCGGTGCAGAGTACCGCCTGCTGAAGGTGTTTCTCGATCACCCCAACCGCATCCTCAGCCGTGACCAGTTGCTGGAGCTGACCCAGGGCCGCGAGGCGGAGCCGTTCGATCGCAGTATCGACGTACTGGTCAGCCGGCTGCGCAAGAGACTCGGTGACGGCCCCAGGGAACCCTCCATCATCAAGACCGTCCGTGGTGAAGGGTACGTACTATCCGCCAGGGTCAGTCACAAGGCACCCGGACAATGAGACTTCTGCCCCGCTCTCTCTTCGGTCGCCTGATGTTGATACTGATCGTCGGCCTGGTACTGATCCAGGTGATCAGCGCCAGCCTGTTGATGCGCGACCGGAACCAGGTACTGCGGGACAGCTTCGGCTTCAACCTGATGAACCGCATCACATCGCTGGTGAACCTGGTGGAGAGCATGCCCCAGGAAAACCGGCAGCAGATCGCCACCGCAATGAGTGGACCCGGTTTCCGCATACGCATCGGTGACCGACCCCTGCCCCTGCCGCCCAATGCAACACGCGCGGATCACCTCGAGTCGAGACTCAAACGGCACCTCGAAAACCACCCCCAGGTACAGGTCTCCTTCGATGCCACGGCATTCAACCGGTGGCGCGAAAATCGCCACATGGAGCACCGTCCCGGACCCGGTTTCAGAAGGGGGCCGCCGATGCACCATGTCGGTTTCCATGTCCAGGTTCAGCTCAAGGACGGTCAATGGCTCAGCATCAGCCGGGCACTGCCCGAGGGGCTGATGCCCTGGCCTGGACGCATGCTGATCACCCTTCTCCTGGTGCTGGCGGCTATCGTCCTGATCTCCCTGTTCGCCGTCAGGCAGCTGACACGCCCCCTCAACACCCTGGCCGGTGCCGCCGATGAACTGGGCCGCGACATAGACCGTCCTCCCCTGCCTGAAACCGGCAGCCGCGAGGTACAGAAGGCGAGCCGTGCCTTCAACAACATGCAGCAGCGTCTGAAGCGTTATATCAACGACCGCAGCCGCATGCTGGCGGCGGTCTCCCATGACCTGAAGACACCCATTACCCGCCTGCGCCTGCGCACGGAGATGCTGGCGGATGAAGAGACGAAGCAGAAGTTCGAGAAAGACCTGGATGAGATGGAGCAGATGGTGGTCGCCACCCTCGACTACATGCGCGGCACCGACAGCAGTGAGAAGCCCGTGGAGATCGACCTGGTGGCCCTGCTGGAAGCGCTGCAGGACGACATGGCCGCCCTGGGCTGGAAGGTCTCGCTGGATGCCGCGGAGCTCTCACCCTACCGCGGACGGCCACTGGCCCTCAAGCGCTGTTTCAGCAACCTGGTGGAGAATGCGGTGCGCTACGGCGACGAAGCCCATCTCACGGTGGAAGAGAGCCGGGAGCAGGTGACGGTTTCGATCGAGGACAGGGGGCCGGGGCTCGACGAGGAGGACCTGGAAAACCTGTTCAAGCCGTTCTACCGGGGTGAGGGATCACGCAGCCGTGAAACCGGAGGCTCGGGTCTTGGACTCGGCATCGCACGCAACATCGCACGCGCCCATGGCGGCGATGTCACGCTGAAGCATGGCACAGGAGGCGGCCTGGAGGTGGTGGTGACCCTGCCCCATTAGCAGGCCGTTGAAAAATCTCATGCGGCACGATACGGCGTTAAAATCTGACTCAAAATGCTCATTTACGAACTGTAAACTCCGCTTTTTCGTCAAATTTTGCCTTGCCTCGCACTCGCCTGAGATTCTTCAACGGCCTGCTAGTGCAAAGGTGTTCCGACCTCTACTGTATAGCCGGTTTCGTGATCGCGGCGCCAGGCAAGACGCTTCTTCATGGTCTCGAAGAGACTCGACTCCTTGACCATGAAATGCTCCCCGGCAGCAACGAAGCCGAGACGCTCGTAGAAGCGTTTCACCCGGCGGACAACCGCTTTTTCAGCCTTGCTACCCAGTACTTCAGCCACGGGGTAGGCCTTCAGACCGATGATGCAGTTCTCCAGGTCGATCATCTGGCCGACACGCTCCAGCAGGGCGGTTCCGATACCCTGCCCACGGTAGTCCGGATCCACCTGCATCTCGTTTATCCAGACCAGCCCATCGTACTCCTGGTTACGGGTGGAGCCATCCGCAAGACGGTGCAGAAAGTGACAGCCGGACGCCTCGAAGACGGTCTCTGAGAACTCGGAGATTTCGGAGCAGACGGAGTCGAGCAGCAGGTTCTGCTCCAGGCCATCCATACTGGCAGAGGCGATGTCCAGCCGGTAGCCACGAAGTTCGGCGACCACCTTCTCGGTCGCCTCCCGGTCGTCCCAGAGCAGTGCTTTACCCCTGAACCCAATGACATAACGGCTCAGACTGGGATCGGTATCGGGCCTCAGGGAGAATTCGAACTCAAGATCGTCGAGTGGTGCATCCATAACGCTAACACCCTGTACATCAAGGACTTAATAGAATATTAGTAAATAAGCAAACAGATTTCAGTGCTGGCCTGTACCGGCAATTATGATAAAAGTCATAATTGAAACCAGACCTGTTTCCGAACGGACAGAGCGGTAGGGTGCAATAGCGTAGCGTATTGCACCAATTCCTGGATTCATTGGTGGGTTACTGCTTGAGAGAAGCCAAGCCCAATAGATCAAGGATTGCCACAAACGGCCGATCAAGAGTAATAGCCCCTGAACGCGAGCGCATAGCCATGCCCATGAAAAAACTGCTACTCAATGCCACGTTGCCGATACTGTTCGGCTTGGCCACCGGCGCCCAGGCATTCGACCTCTACCGCCAGCCCTACGCACCCCTTGCCGACGAGATGGACAGCGCCAAGAGCTGCATGGAACTGGAACAGGAGCTGAGCAGGCTGCAGCCCCAGACCTACAGCTACCAGCCCGGCTTCTACGAAGACCCCTACACCGGCGCCAGCGTGGTGGTGGGCACCACCATCTTCTGGCCCACCTACGCTGCCCTCGGCTATATCGGCTATCTCGATTTCAAGGAGAAGGGACGCATCGTCTCTGCGGAGAACCGTATCGAGGAGATCAGGTTCCTGAAGGCCCAGAAGCACTGCTTCGAGAGCTGAAACCTCTACTTGCCCACATCACTCAGAAAGAGCGATGCCACCAGCCGGTCCACCGGCACGAAGTCGTCACTGAACAGGGGCAGTTCGTCAATTGGCGTTCCGGTGGTCTTCACAGGCCCTGTCATACGCACCCAGGCCCGCTTGAAGCCCCGTTTTGAACGGATCACTTCCGGCGGCTTGCGGAGATCGCTGGCGGAGATCACGTAGGTCAGGCGCGAGGACTCCTCCGGCAGCTTGTCGATCCAGACATGGACATGACTGAAAACGGACTCCAGTGTCTTGACCATGCTTTTGACAAGTTTCGGATCGGGAAAGATATCCACCAGGTTGAGGGTGTAGAGCCCATCCCTGTCGAGCCGGCTCTTCACCAGCTCTGCATACTCCCGGGTCACCAGGTGATAGGGCACGGCGATATCGTGGAACACGTCGGTGACGATGACATCGAACGCCCCCTGCTCCATCTGCTGCAGCACCACCCGGGCGTCCTTGTGATGGATCTCCATGCCCCGTTCATCCAGGTAGAGCTGCTCCCTGGCCACCCGTGTGACCAGGGGGTCGAGCTCCGCCACGGTGACCCTGGCATCCTCATAGAGTGACTGCACAGCCCTCGGCTGGGTATAGGCGCCCCCCCCGGCAAAAAAGAAGCGGGTATTCTCCGGTGGCGAGCCGGCCCAGTGGTCGAGCACCAGTTCATCCATCAGCTGCACGTAGGGTGCCATCAGCAGCCCCGGCTCCTGCTTGTGATTGGTGCCGTGGATCAGGTGGTCGAGGATCATCGAGCGGGCCTCGCCGAAGGGGGCCTCCCCGGAGCTGTCCACCACGCGGATACAGAAGTAACTGCTCTCCCGGTCGCAGGGATTGGCAAATCCGCTCTGGATCCAGGTCACCCCGGAGAGGATGGCAGCGAGCATAAGTGATGCGACCGGCACGGTCTTGCCAGAGTGTCGCAACAGGGGCAGTGCCAGCAGAAACAGGCCAACGGCGGTAAGAACAATGATGTTGCGGGTACCCATGTACTGCACCAGCCAGTAACCGGTAACGAAGGTACCGAGAATACTGCCCAGTGCCGCCAGGGCGTGCATCATACCGACGATATGGCCTGTTCGCCGATCCAGCTTCAGGGCCAGGGTGGTGAGCAGGGGTGTCACGATTCCCAGCAGTACGGCGGGCAGAAAGAAGAGCGCGAGCACCATCAGAAAGCTGATGCTCAAAAGACTGAGACCGCTCTCCTGCAGTGGGGGGGCGACCCATGTCAGAATCAGCAGCACCGCCAGGCTGGCCAGGGCGCTGGCCATGAGCACGAGACCGGCACTGCGGTTGCTCCCTCCCCTGTCTGCCCACACCCCGCCTATCCAGTTACCCAGCGAGAGTCCGGCCAGGACCACGCCGATGATGGAGGTCCAGGTGTAGAGAGAGACACCGACATAGGGGGCGATCAGGCGTCCGGCCACCATCTCCAGCACCAGCAGAAAAGCTGAACTGAGAAAGATGGTCAGTGCGTAACCGTAAACCTGCAACCTGGGCGACATCGATTCCCTCCTTACGAAAAAGCTACATGGTAAAGGCGCTCTATCCCTGGAGGGTATTGTGACTTTCCACCAGAGAGCGGGCCGCCGCGATCACCGCCTGGCCCAGGGAGATACCGCCGTCGTTTGCCGGTGTCTGCTCGGGGATCAACACCTCGAGCCCCTGTGCACTGAGACGGCTCTCGACCCCCTCCAGCAACACCCTGTTCTGAAACACACCACCGGAGAGCACCACGCGCTGCAACCGGTGCTCGGCCGATAACTTGAGCGCCGTTTCCGCCACCGCCCTGGCGATGCCGCCGTGAAAGCGCGCCGCCATGAGAGTGACGGGCACATCCCGTGCGAGATCATCGAGGACCGCCTCCCACAGGGGCTGCCAGTTCAGCACCCCGAGTCCATCCCTCTCGAGGTAGCGGTAGCCGTATACCCCCTCCACCAGGGCATCCATGTCCACCATCGCTTCCAGCTCGATGGCGGCCTGCCCTTCGTGGCTCGCCTGATCGCGGCAGATGCCAACGGCAGCGGCCATGGCGTCGAACAGGCGCCCCGCAGAGGATGCCAGGGGCGAGTTGAGACCACGCGCCATCATGGTCTGCATATTGGCCACCGGCTTCTGCCCCAGGAAATCCACCAGTTCAAGATGGCCGAAGCGCATCTCGACCTCTTCCCAGCCAAGGACCTGCACCAGGTGTGCAAAAGTGTTGCGCCAGGGCTCGTACATCGCCTTTGCACCACCGATCATGGGTACCGGTTCAAAGCAGGCGAGTCTTTCGAACCCGAGGTAACCGGCCTTCAGGAACTCGCCACCCCAGATGGTGCCGTCTTCACCGTAACCGAGACCATCGAGGGCAATGCCCAGCACCTCGTCACCATTGGGGTCGATCCCCTTCTCCGCCATGCAGGCGGCAATATGGGCATGGTGGTGCTGAACCACCTCCAGTTCCAGGCCCTCGTCCGACGCCATCGCCCTGCCCAGCTGGGTGGAGAGATAGTTGGGATGGGCATCCACCGCAACCAGTGACGGTTGATGCTGAAACAGCGCCCGGTAGAGCGCCAGGTTGTGGCGGTAGTCGCCATGGGTGGCCGCATCCTCCAGGTCGCCCATGTGCTGGGAGACGATCGCTTTGCCATCCTGCAGCAGGCAGAAGGTGTTCTTGAGTTCCCCCCCCATGGCCAGTATCGGGGGGGCAGCGGCAAAGCCTGGTGGAAGCTGAATAGGTGCCGGCGCATAGCCACGGGCGCGTCGCAACATGCGGGGTGCCCCCGCAGCCAGCCGCAGCACGGAATCATCCAGCCTGTTGACGATGTCCCGGTTGTGCAGCAGCCAGTAGTCGGCGATCGCAGCCAACCGGTCGTGTGACTCGTCGTTGCCGGTGCACTGGGGTTCATCGGAGCGGTTGCCGGAGGTGAGTACGATGGGCCGCGCCATCTCCTGCATCAGCAGATGGTGCAGGGGGGTATAGGGGAGCATGAAGCCCAGGGTGTTCTGTCCCGGCGCCACGCCGGGGGCCAACTGTCCGTCACCGGTCCAGTCGAGTACCAGGATGGGGGCAGCGGGACTGCGCAGCAGCTTCTCGCCCTCCTCGCTCAATGGCACGTAGTGCCGGATCATCTCCGGCCCGGTCGCCATCAGGGCGAAGGCCTTGTGATAACGGCGCTTGCGTTGCCTGAGCCGGTCCACCGCATCACTGTTGCCCGCATCGCAGGCCAGGTGGACTCCACCAATGCCCTTGATCGCGACGATGGAACCCTGCCGGATCAGGCGGGCGGCATGGGCAATACTGTCCTCGTCATCAACCGGCTCGATCCGCTCCCCTTCCCGGTTTTCGAGCCACACCTCGGGTCCGCATTCACCGCAGGCGTTGGGCTGGGCATGGAAGCGCCGGTCAGCGGGGTCGTCGTACTCCGCCTGGCAGGCAGGACACTGTGGAAAGACCGACATGCTGGTGGTTGCCCGGTCGTAGGGTATGGCGCGGACGATGGAGAGCCGTGGGCCACAGTGTGTGCAGTTGGTGAACGGGTAGCGGTAGCGCCTGTTGGCCGGGTCCAGCACATCTGAAAGACAGGCGCCGCAGGTCGCCGCATCGGGGACCACGCCGGTGCGCACATCTCCCTGGCGACTGCCCACGATGGAGAACTGATCCGGCGCATCTCCCTCTTCCAGCGCCCTGCTCTCGACCGATTCGATATGGGCCAGGGGGGGCGGCTCATTGCTAAGCCTGGTGATAAAGGCGTCGATCTGGTTCGCGCTTCCCCAGGCATGGATCAATACACCCTCGGCGTCGTTCCACACTTCCCCGGTGACACCGCACTGGTTCGCCAGGTGCCAGACCACGGGCCTGAAGCCCACACCCTGAACCAGGCCCCGCACCCTGATCTCGACACCCTTCGTTATACCGGCCATGCAATAAAGGAGATTAAATACTGTTCGTGGTTGTTATGAACGCTGAGCATACCATCCTTTGGTGTGCCGGTAGCCGCTCAAACCGTCCGGTTGCTGAGCGGAACTAAAGAAAAGGCCACGGGTTCCGAACAATAGATTATAAGAACCGGGAGAGCACAGGATCGATTTTCCTGACCGCCGTACCTTCTCCTATAATTAAACCAATGACCGGTCGACCATGGCTCCGGATACCCAACCCAACAGACCGCGGGGAAGCTGATCGTGGCAGCGTGGCGCATCTTATCAAGCTTGGTCCTGGTGCTGCTCATGTGGGCTGCGGCATTGTCCGTCTCGGCAGACGAGATACGTATCGGAGTACTGGCCAAGCGTGGTGAAGTGAAGGCTCTCGACAGATGGTCACCCCTGGCCAGCTACCTTCAGGAGCGCATCCCACAACACCATTTCCGTATCGTTCCCATGCAGTTCGACGAGATTCCCGGACTGGTGGACAACAACCTCGTACAGTTTGTCATCGTCAACTCGGCCATCTATGTCGACCTGGCAGTCCGCTACGGCGTACGGCGTATCCTCACCCTGGAGAACCGTAACGCCCTGGGCCGCTCACTGACCCGTTTCGGCAGTACCCTTGTCGCCCGGGCAGACAATCCTGAACCGGCACGCCTGGTAGATATGGCCGGCAGGCGGGTTGCAGCGGTGCATGCCACTTCACTCGGTGGCTGGTTGATGATCAGGGATGAACTGGAATCGCGGGGTATAGGCGAGCGTGATCTCAAGCAGGTGCTGTTTACCAATACCCACGACGCGGTCATCGAGGCGGTCATCTCGGAACGGGTCGATGCGGGAATCGTTCGTTCCGACACCCTGGAGCGGATGATCAGTGAAGGCAAGATAGATGCCGGTATCATCAGGGTGATCGATGACAAATCGAATCACACCTTCCCGTTCAAGGTGACCAGCCGTCTCTATCCTGAGTGGCCCTTTGCCACCACCCGGGCCACGCCTGACGCCATTGCAAAGCAGGTTTCCAACCACCTCCTCGCCCTGCCCGCCGACCACCCGGCCGCAATGGCGGCCAAGATCAGTGGCTGGACCATTCCGGAAGAGTACCAGCCGGTTCACGAGCTGCTGCGGCGGCTCAGGGTGCCACCCTATGAAGAGTATGGAAAGCTCACCCTGGAATCCCTGGTACAGGACTACTGGGAAGTGCTGCTTGCCATCGGGTTGGCCATTCTGATCATGGCCCTCCTGCTGCGAAACCTCTCCGCCCTCAATAGAAAACTGGTACTGAGAAGCCGCCAGCTGGAGAGGAGCCAGGAGGCCTTCCGGGCCACCTTTGAACAGGCGGCAGTCGGGTTTGCGAATATCTCGGCATCCGGAGAGTTCCTGAGGGCCAACCGGCGATTGTGCAGCCTGGCGGAGCAATCCGAATCGGAACTCAGGCAGAAAAACTTCATCGATATCATCTATCCGGAAGACGCACACAAGCTGATCCAGGGACTCGAGGAGCTTCGACGCCAATCGAGCAGACAGTTCAGTGCCGAGGTGAGAATCGTCGACCGTAACGGCAACAGGCGTTGGACATCCATCTCCCTCGCCCCCAGCTGGAGCAGCAGCGACCGCATCAAGCACATCATTGCGGTGGTTGACGATATCGACGAACTGAAGCGACTCCACCTGAACCTCGACAGGGAGAGTCAGCAGAAAGAACTGATTCTCAACATGGCAGGCGACGGTATCCTCGGCCTTCATCCAGATGCAACACACTCCTTCTGCAATCCCGTCGCCGCAGCCATGCTGGGTTACGAGATCGAAGAGCTGATCGGCCAGGACAGCCACAGCCTGTGGCATCACACCCGGGAAGATGGCTCCCCCTATCCTTCTTCAGAGTGTCCCATCACCAGTGTCCTGAAGAAGGGCATAACCCACAGGGGCAATAACGAGCTGTTGTGGCGCAAGGACGGCAGCAGTTTCAGGGCTGACTTCATCAGCACACCGATTATCGAAGAGGGAACAATCACCGGTGCCGTGGTGCTGTTCCATGCCCATAGCGACGAAATCGAAAGGAGCGTGGATTGATGATAAGGAAATTCATCCTGCTGCTGATTCTGGCCACCCTCCTGATGGCGGCCATCTTCACCGGCATCAACTACAACCAGCGGCAAGGCATCACCGACCAGCTCGCCCTCGAATCCCAACTCCTGGCCGATCAGCAGGCACAGATTATCCGCCAGGATATCCACGAGGTGATATCCGACCTCCGTCTGCTGAGCCAGCAGCACGCACTGCTCGCTTTCATCGCCAACCGGCCTGAAGCAAAGAAGCACCTTGCCCGGGACCTGCTGGTTTTCAGCCGTGAAAAAGCCCGCTACGACCAGATACGTTACCTGGACATCACCGGCATGGAGAGGATAAGGATCAACTTCAATGCAGGCAATCCAAGCGTTATCCCGGACGAGAATCTGCAATCCAAGACCCATCGCTACTATTTCGCAAACGCGGTTGATATCGACCCCGGTGAAATCTACATCTCCCCGTTTGACCTCAATATCGAGCATCGCCAGATCGAGGTCCCCCTGAAACCGATGATACGGTTTGCCATGCCGGTCTTCTCGGAACAGAACCAGAGAGAAGGGGTCTTCATCCTCAACTACCTGGGCCAGAAGATTTTGGATCACTATCGCGTAAGCACCATGGCATATCCCGGTCACGCCCTGCTGCTCAACCGCGACAGCTACTATCTCGCGGGCTATTCCAGTGACATGGAGTGGGGCTTCATGTTTCCCGGCAAGAAAACACTCAATTTCAAGAACGACCACCCGGACGTGTGGCAGGCTGCCCAGGCACACCGGCAGGGACAGTTGATCAACAACCAGGGAATCTTCACCTATGCCCACCTGCAGCCCGACCGTGCCGAGCTGAGAGAGTGTGAAGCCTGCCAGTGGCTTGTCATGCTGCATATCCCTGCAACGGTGATCGAGGAACGTCTGAGTGAACAACAGCGTGACGTTGTGGGCATCCTGGTCATATTCTGGCTGATCTCCACGGTGGCCCTCTGGCTCTTCCTGAACAACCGGCAAAAACGGATAGAGGGCGAAAAACACATCCAGACATTGAACCGTGCCATACACAACGAGCGGGATCTCTTCGTCAATGGCCCGACGGTGGTTGTTAAACGCAGGGACGCCTTTGGATGGCCGGTCGAATACGTGTCTGACAATGTCCATTCGGAACTGGGTTACAGCCCAGAACAGTTCACCTCTCACGAACTCACCTTTGCCAGCATCGTGGCCCCGGAGTTTATCGAACAGGTCTCCAACCAGCTGAACCGAATGCGCAAGGGTGACACCGAGGACGCAGATTTCGAGCCGTACCAGATCGTCGACGCCCGGGGTAACCGTCGCTGGGTACAGGACCACGCCATCGTCCTGAAAAATGACCGGGGCGAAACCTTCTTCTACGGCTACCTCAATGACATCACCCTGCTGAAGGCCGCGGAGAAGGCACTGGGCCATGCCCGTGACGGGCTGCAGACCGTTGTGGACACCATTGGCGATCCCACCCTGGTGATCGATGCGCAGAGTTACAGGCTGCTGATGGCCAACGAGGCCGCCCGCAGAACCTACCTCAAGGCCGGTTACGAGGGGCCGTTGACGACCTGCCATGAACTCTCCCACAAAAGCCCAAAACCCTGCGAGGGAAAGGATGATCCCTGCCCGATACAGGAGATCCGCAGAACGGGCCAACCGACCAACGTTGTGCACCGCCACTTCGATGGTGACGGCAACGAACTCTATTTCGAGGTCAGTGCAACGCCCATCAAGGACAAGGATGGCAACCTGCTGCAGATCATCGAGTCCCACCGGGATATCACAGCCAGGTTGAGAAAGGAGCGCCGCCTGCAGACACTGGCCACCACCGATCACCTGACCAAGACCCACAACCGCCGCAGCTTCGACGAGCTGCTCGATAAGGTCCTCAGTGAGCACCATCACAATGACACCACCGTTGGTCTGATCATGTTCGATATCGATCACTTCAAGCGGATCAATGACAGCCATGGCCATGACATTGGCGACCAGGTGCTCCAGGAACTGGTGGCCGCCACCCTTGAGACTACCCGCCGGGAGGATGTACTGGCCCGCTGGGGTGGCGAAGAGTTCATGTTGCTGGTGTCGGAGATCACAGCCCAGGGCCTCATCAACATGGCGGAACAGCTGAGAACGAGAATAGAGAAACGCCAGTTTGCCACCGTGGGACACATCACCATCAGCTGCGGCCTCACACTGTTTGCCGAGAACGACACCAAGGAGCAGTTGTTGAAACGGGTGGACCAGGCCCTCTACCAGTCCAAGGAGAGAGGCAGAAACCTCATCACTTTTTTCGAGAGTGAGTGATGAAGCGCTCCCCTTTCAGGGTCATACAGGGTGGCAAAGCGAGGATGTTCCCACTGGGCAGCTGCCAGGTCACTGCAAGCCCCCGCTCACAGGCCCCCTTCCCGGTGGATGCAACGGTCTTCGAAGAGGATACCTGGCGTGTTCTCAGTGCCGATAACGATGCGCGACCGGAAAAGGGACACCCCGTGCGACTGATGACAGACATGGTGTTCGAGCGGCAGGCTGAGCCGGGCAGCCTGCTGATCAGGGGCAAACGCTGGCTGGCGGTTATTCATGACCTGGAGATGGATCCCACCTGCAGGGAGGCATGGATCATGAAGACCCTGGCAGCCGTGCTGGCGGCAGCCGGTGAGCAGAACTGCAGGGCCCTCGCCCTGCCGCTGCTGGGCAGTGTGCACGGCTGCATTGCATGGCAGGAGAGTCTGCAGCTGATCACCGATGCACTGCTCGGCCGTGAACTGACAGAACCCGCCCTGCGTATCTGGCTGCAGATCTCTCCGGAGCACCTTGCTGCCGCTGTTACACGGTTGAACCGGATGGTCTAGTGTCCCGTTTGGTTAATTCACATAATTAACCAAACGGGACACTAGTTTATTTTCAGCTCGAACGATACGCAGGGGTCTATGGCGTTGATCAGCATCCGTGCCTGGTGCCTCAACTCCGCTTCTGACCCTGTCTGTAGACCGGCGAGCCCCTGGGCAAGTACCCCGTCGGGATGAAAGTTCCACTCGGTTGGCGCCAGGATCTGGTAACCGGCCACCATCCCGTCAGCCAGTTCGACCCGGTGAACCAGGCGCCCCCTGGCCGCCTCCACCTGGGCAATACCCCTGCCCGGGGCCAGTTGCCGGCTCCCTGACGCCACCCCTTCTGCACCATCCAAGGCAAGCCTGTCGACCAGTGCCCTCAACTGCGCCGGAATCGTAGCCAGTTCCAGGAGCCGTGCTGTTGCCCTGGTCAGCAGGCCATCGCCGTACTCGCGCCTCAAGGGGGCCATCAGCGGTTGCTCGAGCATGCGGGTAAAGGGACCGGTTTCGCAGCTGTCACCCTCCCATGTGGGCCGGGCAATGAACAGGTCCGCATCTTCCGCCGCCAGGTGGCTATCGAGTACGCCCGTATCAAGCGCAGGTAGCGCACTTTTATGGGCACTGCCCACGGAAGCCAGCCGTTCGGTGACAAGGTGATCGATAAAACGGGCCGCCACTGACTCCCCTGCCGAGGCCCAGGCCAGCAGCTGATCACAACTGTCGAGGGTCAGCCAGTCAGCGACCGTTCCTGAATAGACGCTCTCTTCCAGTATCTCCTCCAGCTGCGCCAGCAGCGGAACCAGTTGATCAGGCCGCTCCAGCACAGGTGCGCTGTCTGGTAGAAAGGGATTGAGTTCACCATAGAGGGTGGCACGGAACCGTGACATCAGGGCGATCAGCCTGGCAACCGGTTCCGGCTGCTCCCGTTCACCGAGCAGCTCAGCCCAGCCGTGGTTGATACGCCAGGCGTGCTCCTTGGCCGTTTCAAGCAGCACAAGCAACGCCCTGCCTGCCTTTTCGCGGTCTCCCCCCTCCTGGCCCATGGCCCGTTCACAGGCGGTCACTGCCGCACAGGCCTGGGCAGTACCGCAGAGACTGAAGAGGAGAGGTACCGTGCTGAGCAGGTAGTCCATGGATTTACCGGCGAAGATCCTCGGCATCTGCAGGGGTCGCGATGAGCTGATGTCGACGCCGGTGACACGATCACCATCCCATGTCAGGGAGATCATCAACTGCCCTTCTACGCCACCACTGCCAGCCTGCATTTATACCTGCCCCATATCGTTAGCCAAAAAGTGCATATTACACCGCAACCCTGGAGCAGCAAGCAGGTAAAAAAACACCCGCACGCGGCGGGTGTGGAAATGGAGACCAGATGACAGATGGTATGGAAGTTACTGCTGGGTTTTACCGGCTTTCGGTTTTGCTGCCTTTTTCGTTTCAGCTTTCATCTTTGGCTTGGTCCTGCAGTAACCGGAAACCGTCCGTCCATCCTTGCGTTGGTAGCCATCCACCCAGGCACAAGCGGCATCTGTCGCACACTGCTTGGAAGAGAGACCCTTGCACTCCGCAGCCTGCAGTGATCCTGTAGCTGAAAACAGGAGTGCAGCCAGGAGCAGTGCCTGAAGCATCGGGGTAGAGCCAAGTCGAAACATCCTCGTTCTCCTTAGGTTGACTTGAATAAACTGGCTTATCGATCCAGGACTGAACACCTGTAACCACCAGGCCCGTGCAGGTTGCACCGGCAGAGAACGAGGCTATCATGGGAATTATATTCCTTCCATGTTTTTTTCTGTTACATTGCTGCAACTCCGGTCTGGTGGTAATCCACCACATATATGCAGTTTTCATCAATTTATCGGTTGCAGGATAAACCTTAGGATCAGGCACCCATTAGGTAATGGCTACGCACGGCCTGTGGCCTGCCGCCAGCCAGGGAGCAGTACTCCAGAGGATTCGTTGAAAACCCACCAGAGGAATTGCAATGAAGCGCGTATTGCTTGCACCGTTGACGCTATTGATCATCACCCTTTCCACTGCCTCACAGGCCCTGACCCTCTCCTGGGTCGGCTGCGGGATCACGAAGAAGGCGTTCATGGCGGAACTCTCCAGCGCCTACCAGGCGAAGACCGGCGTCCGGATCGAGCTTGAAGGCGGCGGCGCAACCAAGGGGATCCTCTCGGTCATCGACAGCACTGCCGACATCGGCGGCTCCTGCCGCTACCACGTCAAGGGCGAGGTTCCGGACCCCTCCATCCGCTTCAGCCCCGTCGCCTGGGATGCACTGGTGGTTGCCGTACACAAGGACAACCCGATCGAATCCATCACCCTCGACCAGCTGAGAGCGATCTACCTGGGAAGGATCTCAAACTGGAAGCAACTCGGCGGTGAGGACAAACCCCTGGACCTGCTGACCCGGCGAGGGAAGATATCCGGTGTCGGTCTGACCATACGCCAGCTGGTGTTTGGCGATACGGATATGGACTTCCCCGACCGGTTTGTCTACAAATCCTCGGGGCCACTGGAGCAAGCCATCGAGGAGAACATCAACGCCATCGGCATGACCGGCATCAGCAGTGCCCGCAAAAGAGATTTCAAGATCCTGAAACTGGACGGCAAGTCACCCAGCTTCGAGAACATCAAGTCCGGCGCCTACATGCTCTACCGCCCGCTCTACATCATCACCGATCGTGACAACGGTAATACCGGGGAACTCGACCGTTTCATCAGCTTCGCCCACAGCAAGGAGGGGCGAGACATCATCCGCAGAAACGGCGTGGCCCCCTACCTCGAGGCGGTGCGCCTCTCCATGAAACAGCGGGAACAGTGGAAGCGGTCGAGGAAGCTTAAATCCGTGGACACAGACCATTCCGGCTGACGCCGACATACGATACTGGCAGGCCTGAAGCGGTCGGGTCAATCAAGCAGCGGCTCCAGGTAGGGCCAGACATTCTCCAGCATCAATGGTTGTCCCTCGGCCCGGGGATGGATACCGTCGTGCTGCATAAGCTCGGGCCTGTCGGCGACCCCTTCCAGAAAGAACGGCACCAGGGGTACCGACTCCTCTTTGGCCAGATCCCTGTAGAGTTGAAGGAACCTTTCGGTAAACGCCTTGCCGAAATTGGGAGGCATCATCATACCCAGGAGCAGCACCCGGCTGCCGGCCTCACGGCTCAGGCTTATCATGCGGGAGAGATTGCCTCGGGTCTGGTTGAAGTTGAAACCGCGCAGACCGTCGTTTCCACCCAGCTCGATCAGCACAATACTGGGGGCAGTACGTTGGATGGTGGAAGGCAGACGGTTGACACCACCGTACGTGGTGTCGCCGGTAATACTGGCGTTGACCACCCGGTGAGGATAGCCTTTCTGTTGCAGGCGCTGCTGGAGCAGCGCTATCCAGCCGGCATCCTGTTCGATGCCGTAGGCTGCACTCAGGCTGTCCCCCATCACGAGGATCACCGGGGGCTCGGCCCGACTGGCAGGTGCCAATACGAGCAGCAGTAATGCGATCAACACGGAAAGATGTTTCATGCTGAAAGATTCTAACTCAAACGAGATCCTGATATCTGCCGCCCAGGTCGGCAAGCGGGTTATCACCTCCCTTGGCGAGGAGCTGACCATTCTCGAGGATATCGACCTGACGCTGCACCGGGGCGAGGCATCGGCGATTCTGGGCAGTTCGGGCTCCGGCAAGTCCACCCTGCTCGGGCTGCTGGCAGGCCTGGATGAGGCCAGCAGCGGGGAGATCCGGCTGTTTGGCCAGTCCCTTTCGGAGATGAACGAGGATGCGCGCGCCGAGCTCAGGGCCGGCCGGGTCGGCTTTGTCTTTCAATCCTTCCAGCTGCTGCCCGGCATGACCGCCCTGGAAAACGTGATGCTGCCCCTGGAGCTGGCCCGTCACAACGATCCCGGGAGCCAGGCGAGGGAGACACTGGAGATGGTCGGCCTGTCTCAACGCATACACCACTACCCCAGTCAGCTCTCCGGCGGCGAGCAGCAGCGTGTAGCCATTGCCCGCGCATTCGCGGCACAGCCGGCACTGCTGTTTGCGGATGAGCCCACCGGCAGTCTCGACAGCGCAACCGGCGGCCTGATATCGGAGCTGCTGTTCGAACTGCGCAGCAACACGGGCACTGCCCTGCTGCTGGTTACCCACGACGAGCAACTGGCCAGGCGTTGCGACAACCGCGTCAGGCTCGAGGCGGGCCGCCTGGAGGTGAACCGGTGAGGGGCGCCCTGTTCGCAATGCGTCTGTTCCGGCGTGACTGGCGTAGCGGCGAGCTGCGCCTGCTGACCCTGGCCCTTGTGCTGGCGGTGGCGGCGGTCACCGCGGTCGGCTTCTTCACCAACCGGGTCGAGCGTGCCATGGAGCTCCAGGCCGTCGAGATGCTGGCAGCCGACCTGGTGATCTCCAGCAACAACCCGATACCCGACAGCTTCACGCGACGGACTGAATCCCTGGGCATGCAGAGCGCCCGCACACTCAGTTTCCGCAGTGTCATTCTGCATGACGACCAGACCCAGTTGGTGGAGGTGAAGGCGGTAAGCCCCGAATACCCCCTACGGGGTGAGCTGCGGGTGCGTTCCGCCATAAACGAACCGGACAGGCAGGCGCAGGCACCCCCGGCGTCCGGCAACCTCTGGGTCGGCTCCCGGTTACTGGCGGCCATGGCCATGACGACGGGCCAGTCACTGTCACTCGGCGAGGCGGAATTCAATATCGACGGTATCGTCAGCAGGGACAGTGGAGACGGCAGCAACCTCTTCAACCTGGGTCCCAGGGTGCTGATGCCCCTCGCCGACATCCCGAAAACGGGACTGGTCACCCGGGCCAGCCGGGTCCGACACCGGCTGCTGGTGGCTGGTGAGAGGGAGCAGGTAGAGGCCTTCAGGGGGTGGGCTGAAACAGCGCTGCCCGCGGGGGCACGCATCGAGGACCTGGAGAATGCGAGGCCGGAACTGCGCAATGCCCTGGACCGCGGAAGGCGGTTTCTGGCCCTGGCGGCGCTGGCCGCCGTCCTGGTGGCCGGTGCCGCGGTAGCGCTCTCCACCCGGCGTTTCGTGGAGAGCCAGTCAGACAACAGCGCCATCATGCGCTGCCTGGGCGCCACCCAGGCCTTCATCCAGCGGGTGCTGCTGATGCGCCTGTTGCTGCTCGGCGCCATCACCGGCCTGGCCGGCTCCCTGGTCGGTTACCTGGCCCAGTTCTCTCTCGCCCTCCTGGTGGGCGACTGGTTCAGCACGGAACTGCCACCGCCGGATCTCTACCCTGTCCTGCTGGGGCTCGGCACCGGCCTGATCACCCTGGCCGGCTTTACCCTCGCCCCCCTTTCCCGTCTCAGCAGCGTGCCCCCGTTGAGGGTTCTGCGCCGTGATCTGGGGGCAGCGCCTCCGGCATTCTGGCTGGTTGCACTCACGGCATTTCTCTCCATGGGCCTGCTGATGCTGTGGGCCGCGGACAGCACCAAGCTGGCGGCGATGGTGATGGGCGGTGCCATTGCCACCCTGGGGTTACTGCTCATCACCTCGCGGCTGCTTGTGATGCTGCTCTCCCCCCTGCGACACAGGGGCAATACCACTTGGCGCTACGGACTCGCCGGCCTTGCAAGAAACCCGACCATGACCGCCATCCAACTGACCGGCTTCGGACTCGGCATCCTGGCCCTGTTGCTGCTGGCCATTGTCCGGGTCGACCTGATCTCGACCTGGGAGCGCACCATCCCCCCGCAGACACCGAACCAGTTCCTGATCAACATTCAGCCTAGCGACGTACCAGCACTCGAGACCTACTTTGCGCACAACCGACTCGAGCACCGGGGGATCTACCCCATGCTCAGGGCGCGACTCACCAGGATCAATGGCAAACAGGTGTCGGCAGAGAGTTACCAGGAAACCCGCGCCCAGCGCCTGGTGAGCCGGGAGTTCAACCTGTCGTGGGCAAGCAGGCTGCAATCGGACAACGCCATCAGTGCCGGCAGATGGTGGCGTACCAGCGAACTCGAAAGCCCCCTCTTCTCCGTGGAGCAGGGGCTGGCGGAGACCCTGGGCATCCGTCTCCATGATGTACTCACATTCAACCTGGCAGGGGTCGACATCGAGGCCGAGGTCAGCAGTCTGCGTACCGTGCGCTGGGACAACTTCCAGCCCAACTTCTTCGTTATCGGCACACCGGGGTTACTGGAAGCGCACCCCACCACCTACATCACCAGTTTTCACCTGCCGAGGGCAGATGCCGGTGTACTTGCCGACCTGATCCGTCAGTTCCCATCGGTCACAGCCATCGATGTCAGTGCCATCATGGGGCATGTGCGGGAGATCATGGAGCGTGGCTCCCTGGCGGTGGAGTACGTCTTTCTGTTCACACTGGCGGCGGGCCTGCTGGTGCTCTACGCCGGCGTGCAGGCGAGCAGGGAGAGCCGGCGGCAGGAGTCGGCCATTCTGCGCACCATCGGTCTGAAGCAGCGTCAACTGCTGCTTGCGGTGGGTATCGAGTTCTTCGTACTGGGGCTGCTGGCCGGGATACTGGGCAGTCTCTGCGCAACCCTTACAGGCTGGTTCGTATCCACCGAGATCCTTGCGTTGGACTACCATCTCAATCCCTGGATCTGGGTGGTCGGCATTTTCGGCAGTGCCATCGGCATCGGCTGCGCCGGCGTGGCCGCCACCTTCCCCATGGTGGTAAAACCACCCCTTCACACCCTGCGTAAAGCCTGATTCCGTCAAACGGGAGGGCAACCAAAAAAAAGGTGGCTAATAAATCAGAATGGCCTAATATATAGCACCTATAAATAAAATTAACACACGAGAGAGTATTTCTTATGAGTGAGGATCCCGTAATTGCCCAGAAGACGCCTTACGCGGCTGAGGTAGAGAAAGGCAAAGACTACTACTGGTGTTCCTGCGGCCGCAGCAATAAGCAGCCGTTCTGTGATGGCAGTCACCACGAGGTGGAGGGCTGCACCCCGGTGGCCTTCGTGGCCGGGAAGACCGGCACGGTCTATCTCTGTGGCTGCAAGAGGACCAAGAACAAACCCTACTGTGACGGCAGCCACAACGACCTGTGAGCCGGCAATCCTGACCAGATCTCTACTCAGACCCGGCTGCTGCCGGGTCTTCTTTTTGAACCCTCACGAAGCCAAGAGATGCAGAAGTACACAGGCTTTCTCCTCACCCGTCACTGGCGAGACACGGCCAACGGGCTCGAGCTGGTCTACTGGGCCGCATCGGCGGAGGGACCGCTGCGCCTGGTTTTCCGGGATCAGCAGGCAGTCTGTTTCATCGACCACGATACCGACCTGGGCAAGGGCCCGCTCTCGCAGGCGAAACTGCTGCGCAGACCCCTCGAACTGAACGCCCTCAACGGCAAGCGGGTCGACGCGCTCTATTTCAACCAGCAACGGGAGCTGTCACGTTTCGCCGGCCTGGCGGATGACCAGGGTGTTCTGCTCTACGAGTCGGACATCAAGGCCAGCGACCGTTTCCTGATGGAGCGCTTTGTCACTGCCCCACTGCATATCCAGGGTGAGGCACGGAAACGCAACGGATATCTCGAACTGCTCAATCCCAGGATAAAGCCCGCCGAGTACGAGCCCACCCTCTCCTATCTGAGCCTCGACATAGAGACCGACGGTATTGCCGGCGAGGTCCTCTCCATCGCCTTCTGCGGCGGTGGACACGAGGAGATTCTGATGCAGGGCGATGAGGAAGAGTGGCCCACGGAACTGCCCATCGCCTGGTTCAGGGATGAAAAGGCGCTCCTGCGCGGTTTCATGGGGCGCCTTGCCCGGCTCGACCCTGACCTGATCCTCGGCTGGAACCTGATCAACTTCGACCTCGATTACCTGGAACGTCGCTGCCGGCACCACAACCTTGCCTACAACCTGGGACGCGGAGGTGAAAGTGCGCGTATTCTGCAGCCCCAGCAGGCGGGACAACCCCGTATCGCCAGTATCCCCGGACGGGTCGCCCTGGACGGCATCGACAATCTGCGGGCCGCTTTCTGGTCCTTCGAGAGCTTCTCCCTCGGTCATGTCGCCCAGGAACTGCTGGGTCGCAACAAGCTGATCGAGTCGACAGAGGAGAAGATCGAGGAGATCCGCCGCCTGTTCCGCGAGGACAGGCCGGCCCTGGCCGCCTACAACCTGGAGGATTGCCGCCTGGTGGAGGCGATCTTCGACAAGACCGATCTGCTGAATTTCGTGATCCAGCGCTCTGTGATGACCGGTCTCTCCCTGGGCAGGCAGGGTGGCTCGGTGGCCGCCTTCGACAACCTCTACCTGCCCAGGCTGCACCGTGCCGGGGCCGTGGCCTTCGACATCGGCTCCCAGAAGCATACCGTATCGAGTCCGGGTGGCTACGTGATGGACTCCCTGCCGGGCCTCTACGAGAACGTACTGGTGTTGGACTTCAAGAGCCTCTATCCGAGCATCATACGGACCTTCCGCATCGACCCGCTGGGCATGGCCAGGCCGGGGGACGATCCGGTGCCCGGTTTTCTCGAGGCCAGCTTCTCACGCAGCGAAAGCATACTGCCCGAGATCATCACCGGCCTGTGGAAACTGCGCGACCATGCCAAGCAGGCGAAGAGCGCCTCTCTCTCCCAGGCGATCAAGATCATCATGAACAGCTTTTACGGGGTACTCGGTTCCGGTGGTTGCCGGTTCTATGATCCCCGGCTGGCCAGCAGTATCACGCGGCGGGGACACCAGATCATCCAGCGCAGCAAGGAGTGGCTGGAAGCGCGGGGCTACCGGGTGATATACGGCGACACCGATTCGGTATTCGTACTGCTGGGTCCGGGTTATGACGAGACGCGTGCGCAGCAGACAGGAACAGAGCTGGCGCAGGGACTCAACCTCTGGTGGCAGGAGACCCTGGCCCAGGAGTTCCGACTGGAGTCCTTCCTGGAGATCGAATTCGAAACCCATTTCATCCGTTTCGTCATGCCCACCATCCGCGGTACCGATACCGGCAGCAAGAAGCGCTACGCGGGTTATATCCGTAACAGGGAGGGTGAGTTCGACCTGGTTTTCAAGGGACTGGAGAGCGTGCGCAGTGACTGGACGCCACTGGCCCGGGATTTTCAGCGGGAACTCTACCGGCGCATCTTCTTCAACGAGCCCTACAGGGAGTATATCCAGGAGACCGTGCAGCGCCTGAAGAGCGGTGAACTGGATCACCAGCTGATCTACAAAAAACGCCTGCGCCGCCCGATCGAACAGTACCAGCGCAACATACCGCCCCATGTCCAGGCAGCGAAAAAGCTCGGCCGGCAGGTACGCTGGATCAGTTACCTGATCACGCTCAACGGACCGGAACCCCTCGCCATGCAGAGCACATCCATCGACTACCAGCACTATATCGACCGGCAGCTGGCGCCGGTGGCAGACGGCATTCTCCATTTCCTGGCAGAGCGCTTCGAAGAGATCACGGAAGACCAGATGACACTCTTCTGATCCGCGTCATTTCCACCCTGCAACAGGGCTGTAAAAAAGCACCTTCGCACTTGCAGAATCAATATTTTCGACCACACTAATATGGATAAGGAGCGTTCCATTCGATCGAGTGGAAGAACAGGAAGGCGTTGACAATAACAAGCTTGCAAAGGAACGGTGAAGCAACAACAACAGCCCATGGAAAAGACTGAAATTTCCGCCCTCGATGTAGGAATGACTTTTGCCCAGGACGTGGTCGACGGGCAGGGACGGACCCTTATCGCCAAGGGCACCGAGGTCGAACAGAAACATATCCGCACTTTGAAATCCTGGGGTATAGACCGCGTGTCGGTAACCTCTCCCCAGGTCCCGCTTCAGGAATCCTCCGGAGGCGGTGGCAACAGCGCTTTCCAGGAGGAGTTGCGCCAGATGCTGGACCAGCGCTTCGGCCTGACCAACCGGCAACACCCGGCGATCCAGGAGCTCTACGATCTCTGCCTGGCACATGCCCTGAGCCGCGTCGGGAGAACACCTCCATGACAGCCGACGAGATCATCGAGCAGATCACCGATCTCCCGTCACTACCGGACGTCTTCTACCGGGTCGACGAGGTGCTCGCCGACCCGAACTTCTCGCTGGAACAGCTGGCCGACACCATCCAGGCCGACCCCGCGATCTCAGCCCGGCTGCTGAAACTGGCCAACAGTGCTTATTACGGCTTCCCCTCCAGGATAGACACCATCAGCCGCGCGGCAACGGTTATCGGTACCCAGGAGATACGTGAACTGATCCTGGCCACCGCGGTTCTCTCCGCCTTCAACGGCATGCCCGTGGGGGCTGTCTCGATGCGCTCCTTCTGGGAACACAGTATCGCCTGCGGCCTCGCCGCCAGGGCCATTGCGACCTACCGCGACGAGGTGAACGTGGAGCGCTTCTACGTCGCCGGACTGCTGCACGACATCGGACGGCTGGTACTCTTTCTGCAGTATCCCCACCAGATGAGCGAACTGATACAGCAACAACAGGAAAACAACAGGTACCTGAAAGAGCTCGAACAGGAAGCCTTCGGTACCTGCCACGGCGCAGTCGGGGGTGCCCTGCTCTACCGTTGGAACCTGCCACCGGCACTCTGCAAGGCGGCATCCGGCCACCACATGGAGAGCGCGGAAAACGGCGAACATATGGAGGCCTGCGTGGTGCATGTTGCCGATCTCATTGCCAATGCCCTGCGTATGGGCAGCAGCGGAAACCACTTCGTCCCCCAGCTCAATGAGCTGGCCTGGCAACGGGTGGGCCTTGGCGTATCCGACCTGGACGATATCGTCGCCCAGACCGAAGAGCGTATCAGCGAGGTGATCGCTGTATTCATTGAAGGATAGAGATGGTTCAGAAGGCCCCTGTAACAGGTGTGGACTCCGACAGACGCAACCAGGCCCTGGAACAGCAGAACAGGCGCTATGCCAGCCTGCTTGACTCGCTGCTGGAGTATGACAGGAAGCTGGCGGGAGCAGATAGCCTCGGCAGACTGATCGCCATTCTTCGTGAAGAGGTCTCGCTGATCACACCCTACACCATCTTCTCCCTGCTGCTGGTCCAGGAAGACGCCTCGTTCGAGATAGAAAATGCCGACTTCCGGCAGGGAATGGATACCCCGTACCTTAAGGATCTTATCGACGACCTGATAGAAGATGGCATCTTCGCCCGTGCAGTGAGGGTGCGCCGCCCCCTGCTGGCCACCTCAAGCGATGCCGCCACGCTGCTCGCAGCCATCAGCGTGGGCGATGAAGTGAGGGGAATGCTCCTGCTTCACGGCTGTTCCTGGCCTGACACCCGCATCATGAGGGTCCTCCAGTACGTGGTGGAGCGCACCGGCAAAGCGTTCTCGGACCTGCAGTTCTCCGGCGGCACGAAGAAACAGCAGGAGAGCGGCCTGTTCCACAGCCGCTATCCCTTTGACAGGTTGACAGGCCTGCTCAGCCGCGACGAATGGATATCGAGGATTTCACGCCTGCTGGGCCAGGGCATGGGTGATCACCAGCAGGCGGCATGCATGCTGCTCAACCTGGATGGCTTCTGGCGCATGAACCAGCACTTTGGCGACCGCCTCGGAAGCGGTATCGTGAAGTACGTGGCCAGCAGGCTGCGACATGCCCTGCACACGCGGCAGGTCTATGACTGGCTGGGGGTGGAGGAACCCAGCATCTCCATCGCACGCACCGGGCGGGATGAGTTCGCCATCTTCATCTCCCATATGGAGCAACCCGAAGCGCTCGAGCAGGTGATTCCCTACCTGCGAAAACACCTCTCCGAGGGCTTCGTTTTCGAAGGCAACTCCATCTACATCACCGCCAGTATCGGGATCAGCCTCTATCCCAAGGACGCTGAAGGGGTCACCAGCCTGATCCGCCAGGCCGACATCGCCCTGAAACATGCCAAGCAGACCGGGCGGGACAGGTACGACTACTACTCGGAGGAGATGCAGCAGCTCAACGTGATCGGGCTGGGCCTTGAACAGGCACTGCATCGTTCCCTGAGAAACGGTCTCTTCTTTTTCCACTACCAGCCCCAGGTGGATGTCGCCAGTGGCCATGTCTGCGCCATGGAAGCCCTGCTGCGCATGCATGGTGATGACGGTGGCCTTATCAGCCCCGGTGTATTCATTCCCCTGGCCGAGCATATCGGCCTGGCCCACAAGATCGGCGAATGGGGACTGCGTGCCGTGTGTCGCCAGATCACCGCCTGGCAGCAGATGGATCACAGGATCGTACCCGTGGCGGTCAATGTTTCGGCCCAACAGCTGAATCATCCCTCGCTGGTGGAGACCTACACCACCATTCTCAGGGAAGAGGGGATCACCCCCGACCATATCGAGCTGGAGATCACGGAGACGGCCATCTCCCATGACAAGCAGCAGGCGATAAAGAATATCCACGCCCTGCACGAGGCCGGTTTCAGAATCGTGCTCGACGACTTCGGTGCCGGCTACTCCACCCTCGCCTTCCTCAGCAAGTTCCCCGTGGACGGCATCAAGATCGACAAGATGTTCATCGCGGAGATGGCCGACTGCAAGCGCAGTGCGGGCATCGTGCTATCCCTGATCGACATGTCCCGACGCCTGGGTATCAGCATCATCGCCGAGGGTGTGGAAGAGGCGGAGCAGCTGCAGAGACTCGACACCATGGGCTGCCCCCTGGCCCAGGGATTTCTCGTCGCCAGGCCCATGCCAGCCGATGAGTTTGCGGAGCGATTTCTCAGGGATTAGAGAGATCGGCCCATAACGAGCTACCAATTCTAACTTTAAGAAACAACCATAACTTACTGATATTAAATATATTTAATAATACTTACCTTGTAAGTATTGATCCCCCATCAGCTTGGGACTATTATCGACGAACCGTCAACGACGAATCGTCGATAATACCATGTGTCCAAGAATCGTAGATAAAGAGAGCCTCGAAGCGAGGGAACTGGAGCTGTTGTCCGCCGCCCTTGAAGTGATAGAGAGCGAGGGGACTGCCGGCCTCAACATGGACAAGCTGGTGGCCCGGGTGCCCTACTCCAAGGGTACGGTCTACAGCCACTTCAGCAGCAAGGAGGATCTCCTCACCCGGCTCTGTATCCAGGGCATGGAGATACTGGCCGAGCTGTTCCAGCGGGCAGCCGACCACCAGGGAAGCACCCGCGAGCGGGGGCTGGCCATCCACCTCGCCTACCTGGTCTATGCCCTGCTCCATCCACACCGCTTCAGACTGGTGATCTCCGCCATGTCACCCACCCTGTTCGAGCGTACCTCCGAACAGAACAGGGGGGCCTTCCGTGCGGTCGAGGGAGAGCTGTTCGGCTCGGTGGTGAAGATCGTGGACGACGCCATCAGCTGTGGCGACTTCAAGCTTCCCGCCCACATGACCAAGCAGCAGGTGGCCTTCTCCAACTGGGCGGTCGGGTTTGGCACCATTGCCCTGCTGGCGGTGGAGTTCAACGACTGCGAATGCCGCCGGGGACTGAACCTGGAGCATGAACTGTTCAATAACGTCAACACACTGCTCGACGGCATGGGCTGGAAGCCCCTCGGTGGCAGCAAGGACCACAGCGATACCCTCAAGCGCATCGCGGACCAACTCTTCAACGAGGAGATGGTACAGCTATCCGAACGCGGCATAAGCCTCGATTTCACCCGCCCCAAGATGCCCGTCGGCACCACCGGGGATCTGTTTGGGTAATTCCGGCAGGGAACAGCCAGAAAGGAGATCCAATGAAAGAGCGTCTGTTCAACCTGGCCATCAACCACCCCCTGTGGGTGATACTGGCTTCGCTGATCCTGGTGATAGCCGCTGCCTCCGGCGCCCGGAACCTAGTATTCAAAAGCGACTACCGGGTCTTCTTCGGCAAGGAGAATCCCCAGCTGACAGCCTACGAGGCGATGCAGAAGATCTACAGCAAGAGCGACAATGTCGCCTTTGTTCTCGCCCCGCAAGACGGCAACGTATTCACCCCCAGGCACCTGGAGGCGGTACGCCAGCTCACCGAGGCAGCCTGGCAGATCCCCTACTCCACCCGGGTCGACTCGATCACCAACTACCAGTACAGCTATGCCGAGGGTGACGACCTGATCGTCGAGGACCTGGCCCTGGAACCGCTAGCCCTGGATGCTGCAGGCGTGGAGCGTGTGAAACGGGTCGCCACCTCTGAACCCATGCTGCTGCACAAGCTGGTCTCGCCCCGGGGCCATGTCACCGTGGTGAACGCCACCATCCAGCTGCCGGGAGTGAATCCCGTGGAGGAGGTCCCGGAGGTCGCCGGCAGCGTGCGCAAGATCATGCAGGCGTTCCTGGAACAGAACCCGGATTTCAAGGTCATGCTCTCGGGCATGGTGATGATGAACAACTCTTTCGCCGAATCCTCCCTGAAGGACAACGCGACCCTGGTACCGATCATGTTCGGCGTGGTGCTGGCAACCCTGGTCCTGCTGCTGCGTACGTTCACCGGAACGATCTCCACCGTGACGGTGGTTATCTTCAGCATCCTCTCGACCATGGGGCTTGCGGGCTGGGCCGGGTTCTATCTTACCGGCCCTTCAGCCACGGCCCCCACGATGATTCTCACCCTGGCGGTGGCCGACTGCGTACACGTAATGACCACCATGCTCTACGAGATGCGTCACGGGGTGGAGAAACGCAAGGCGATCCTGGACAGTCTGAGGATCAACTTCCAGCCCATCTTCCTGACCAGCGCCACCACCGCCATCGGGTTTCTGAGCATGAACTTCTCGGATTCACCCCCATTCCGCGACCTGGGCAACATGGTGGCCGCCGGCGTGATGCTCGCCTTCGTCTTCTCGATCACCGTCTTTCCGGCCATGCTCTCCCTGCTGCCTCTTCGCGTCAAACAGGTACACGAGGAGCGCTCGGACCGCATGAAGAGCCTGGCCCACTTCGTCATCCGCAACCGCAGGTTGCTGCTGCCTACCACAGCCGCGGTAATGACGATTCTGGTGATCTTCGTCCCCTTCAACACGACCAACGACGACTTCGTGAAGTACTTCGACGAGTCGGTACCTTTCCGCCAGGCCACCGATTTCATGCAGGAGAACATCTCCGGCATGACCAATATCGAGATCTCCATTGACAGTGGCGTATCAAGCGGTATCAACGACCCCACCTTTCTGGCGGCGCTGGAGAACTTCAGCAGCTGGCTCAGGTCGCAGCCCGAGACCAACCACGTCAACACCCTGGCCGACACCATCAAGCGGCTCAACCGCAACCTGCACGCAGATGACCCGGCCTGGTACCGCCTGCCCGACAGCCAGGAGATGGCGGCCCAGTACCTGCTGCTTTATGAAATGTCCCTGCCCTATGGCCTGGATCTCAACAACCAGCTCAACGTGGATAAATCCTCCACCCGGGTGATCGGCACCTTCGACAACCTCACCAGTGTCGAGCAGATCGAGCTGGAGCAGCGTATCCTCAACTGGTTCGCAGCAAATGCCCCCCAGTACAGGATCGATGTCGCCAGCCCCTCCCTGATGTTCGCCCATATAGGTCAGCGCAATATCCAGAGCATGCTGTGGGGTGTCGGGCTGGCCCTGGTACTGATTTCACTGCTACTGGGATTTGCACTGCGATCGCTGAAACTGGGACTGATCAGCCTGCTGCCAAACCTCACACCGGCGGCTATCGGTTTCGGTGTCTGGTTCCTGATCGACGGCCAGGTGGGCCTGGGGCTTTCCGTTGTGGCCGGCATGACCCTGGGTATCGTGGTGGATGACACGGTCCACTTCCTGAGCAAGTACCTCTATGCAAGGCGCCACCGAGATGCCGGTTCGGCACAGGCGGTCGAGTACGCCTTCGGCAGTGTCGGCAGGGCACTCTGGATCACCACACTGGTACTGGTGTGCGGTTTCATGGTCCTGGCCCAATCCACTTTCAAGGTGAACGCCGACATGGGACTGCTCACCGCCCTGACCATCATGATCGCACTCGCGGTGGACTTTCTCTTTCTGCCACCGCTGCTGATGAAACTGGACAAGAGCCCGGCGGAGAATCCCGTCAACGAACTGCAAGGAGCAGATACCGATGAACCGGTTACTGAGAACCCTTAGTCTGATTACAACCACCGCCTTTCTGCTGGCCAGCGGCGCCAGCCTCGCTGAAACGCCCGAGGAGAAGGGACTGGCCATCGCCAAGGAGTCGAAGGTACGCGACCTGGGCTGGGGTGATATCCAGTCGGAGATGACCATGGTGCTGCGCAACCGCCAGGGCCAGGAGAGCCTGCGCGAGATCCGCAGCAAGACCCTGGAGGTGGACAATGACGGTGACAAGGGGCTGACCATCTTCGACAAGCCACGGGACGTCAAGGGTACCGCCTTTCTCAGCTTCTCCCACCCGGTGGCCGCGGACGAGCAGTGGCTCTACCTGCCGGCGCTGAAACGTGTTAAACGCATCGCATCACGCAACAAGTCGGGACCGTTCATGGGCTCTGAATTCGCCTACGAGGACCTCACCTCTTTCGAAGTGGAGAAGTATACCTACAAGTACCTTGCCGACGAGCAACTCAATGGACTGGACTGCTTCAAGGTGGAGCAGTACCCGGTGGATAAATTCTCCGGCTATACCCGCCGTATCACCTGGATAGATAAACAGGAGTATCGCATCCAGAAGGTGGAGTTCTACGATCGCAAGAATGCCCTGCTGAAGACCCTCACCTTCCATGATTACAAACAGTACCTGGACAAGTACTGGCGTGCGGACCAGATGAAGATGGTCAACCACCAGACCGGCAAGAGCACCGACCTGAGTTGGCACAACTACCGCTTCCGTACCGGTCTGAGCGACAGGGACTTCAACAAGAACAGTCTGAAACGGGCACGATGAAATCGCTTCTATCCATCATTCTGTTGGCAACCGCCGGCGCGGCAGTTGCTGAAACAGCGATCGAAGTGAGCGGTCGACTGGGCGCCGAGTTGCGCCTCTTTCCCCATTCTGCCGCCCATGCAGGACAGCACGGCAGCAGCAACCTCTCACTGTTTGCAGAGCCCGAGCTCTTTCACGAATGGAATGATGGTGATGACAGCCTCACCTTCGTACCCTGGTTCAGGCTGGATCAACATGACAGTGAACGCAGTCATGCGGATATTCGCGAGCTCATCTGGACTCATGTCAGCGACGACTGGGAGCTCCATGCCGGTATCGGCAAGGTATTCTGGGGTGTTACCGAGTTCCAGCACCTGGTGAATGTCATCAACCAGAGCGACAGTGTTGAGGATATCGACGGCGAGGACAAGCTCGGCCAGCCGATGATCAATCTCTCCATGGTAAGGGATTGGGGTATTCTGGACATCTTCATACTTCCCGGATTCCGCGAACGCACCTTCCCTGGCCAGGAGGGTCGCCTGAGGACATCGCCGTGGGTGGATACCAGCCAGGCCAGCTTCGAATCCGCGGCAGGCAATACCCACACTGATATCGCACTGCGTTGGAGTCACACGGTTGGCGATTACGACATCGGCCTGCACTGGTTCCACGGTACGAACCGCTCTCCCACCCTGCTAGTGGGTACCGATAGCGTCGGCAACACGGTGCTCACCCCCTATTACCCCCAGATGGATCAACTGGGTCTCGATCTGCAGGCGACACTGGACAGCTGGTTATGGAAACTGGAGGCGATCTGGCGTGATAGCGGGGGCAGTGAACACTGGGCTGTCCAGGGCGGTTTCGAGTACACCTTCGTCGGTGTCATGGAGAGCACCTCAGACCTGGGCATGCTGATGGAGTACGGTTGGGATGAGCGGGGCACTGCCGCCACCTCCCCCATGCAGAACGATCTCTACTTCGGTGCCAGGCTTGCTTTCAACGACGAGGCCGGCAGCGAACTTCTCGCTGGTTTTGGATACGACTTCGACTACCACACGCGTGTTTTCCAGATCGAAGCAAGCCGTCGTTTCGGCGATGACTGGAAGGCGAGTCTCGACCTGCGACTGATCTCTGCAGGCAGCAGTTCAGACAGCTACTACAACCTGAGGGACGATGATCATCTCCAGCTCACCCTTGAGCGTTACTTTTAACGGGAGTCGAAGATTCCTGGAGTAATCCACCCTCTCTTTCAACAGGAACATCTGTAGGGTGCAATAGCGAAGCGTATTGCACCAATCACAGATCAAAAGGTGGGTTACGCTATCGCTAACCCACCCTACTGCTGGAGAAACTCCGAACCCTTCAAGTCAGTTGATCCGCAACGCGTTGCCTTTCCCTGTAGTGAACAGGAGCATCTGTAGGGTGCAATAGCGAAGCGTATTGCACCAATCACAGATCAAAAGGTGGGTTACGCTATCGCTAACCCACCCTACTGCTGGAGAAACTCCGAACCCTTCAAGTCAGTTGATCCGCAACGCGTTGCCTTTCCCTGTAGTGAACAGGAGCATCTGTAGGGTGCAATAGCGAAGCGTATTGCACCAATCACAGATCAAAAGGTGGGTTACGCTATCGCTAACCCACCCTACTGCTGGAGAAACTCCGAACCCTTCAAGTCAGTTGATCCGCAACGCGTTGCCTTTCCCTGTAGTGAACAGGAGCATCTGTAGGGTGCAATAGCGAAGCGTATTGCACCAATCACAGGCCATAAGGTGGGTTACGCTATCGCTAACCCACCCTACTGCTGATAGTGGCATCTGTGCATTGTGTGCAAAGCGGTCAGAAACCTGTCCGGCATCGCAATGTTCATAAGAGCTGTTTATAGGAAAGCGGTCACAAAACTGCACTGTGATTGCACGCGCGAGGCGGGACTGCATGAAAACCATGACATAACGCACAATTGTCATTATAACCAACAGGTATAAACGTTCATGCAATGATAATCGACATAGCTGTTGAAGTACTTATGGAGAGATAATTGTAAGATAATTTACGCTTCCAGAGGCCCATAAATGAACGTTATTACGCGCACTATCGCCCTGTTGACCTTTATCCTTCCTGTTGGCGTGCAGGCAGCAGAAACCGGTGATGTCTCCTTCGCCACTCCGGATATGCTTTACATGCAACAGGAAACGGGGCTGATTGCCACGATCCCTGCCACCCAGACATACCAACTGCTCGACAGGGTACAGAGTCTCAAGAGCGAGTTGCAGGCACAGAAATCACATGCCGCACTCGAAGTGGAAGAGAGCCGCTTCAGCGGTACCGATGCGCTGATTGCAGCACTGATGCCTGGTGGCCTGCTCTATGCAGCTCACAAGAAACAGCGTCACAAGGATGCCAAGGCAGAACTGGTTACGCTTTCACAGCAGCTCGAGAACCTGGAAGAGGATCTCGATATGCTTAAGACCGATTCCGCCAGTAAGACCCTCGCCTTGGCGTTCTGACATCGATCCGGTGCGGGGCAATATTTGCCCCACGGGGTTCAACCCGGCAGAACAGCGCGTATCACTCTGCATCTGTTGCAACAATATTGACCCAGTGACGAAAGATATCGTCACCGGGTCAATAGCTATTGTTCACCTTCGGGTCGGGAAGGCGACAGGGCAGACTGAATCGCTGACAGTTCATACTGCTCGATGGCCTGCCTGATCTGGGCGGCAAGTTCAGGATTCACCTTCTCCACGTCACCGGCGAGCCTTTCGAGTTTCCCGACATCGAGCTCGAGGGCTGCCTGGTGCAATTCCTGTTTCAGATCGTCAGGCAGTTCTGCACAGGCACGGGATGAAACAGACACCTGGACATGGTCTGGGTCAACGACCGATGACTCGGACATCAGGTAACGTACACCCAGGTGTCTCGCCATGCAGTCGAATATCTCCCCGGACCTGTAGGGCTTGCATATATAGTCATCGGTCCCCGCCACCATCACCTCGTCACGCTGTTCCTTGAAAGCGCTCGCCGTGAGCATCGCTATCCTGACCTCGTCACCCCCGGGCAACTGGCGGATCTTTCTCGTCGCCTCAAGACCGCCCATTACCGGCATGCGCAGGTCCATCCAGATGAAGTGAGGACGAAACTTGTGGAACTGTTCAATCCCGTGCTGTCCATTATCGGCAAGCGCCACGGTAAAGCCGGCGGTTTCCAGTATCTGTTGCAACAGCAGTTGATTGACCGCCTGGTCGTCCACGATCAGTATCCTGTATTCAGGCTGTCCGGGTTCCAGTCCGACCACCCAGCGGGTCTCTCTCACCGGTGTGGCTGATGACGCATCCGATACAACCTGCAGTGTAAGCGAGAAGCGGAAACATGCACCCTCCCCGGGTTCACTCTCGACACTGATCCCCCCCCCCATCAAGGTGATCAGCTGGCTGGTAATTGCAAGACCGAGACCGGTGCCCTGCTGCGAGACCGATTCACTCAACTGTTCGAATGGAAAAAAGATACGATCGATATCCTCGGCACAGATCCCTATACCGCTATCTTCAACCTCGCCCCGGAGCAGGATCTTCCCGTCTCCATCATCAGCTGCATCCAGGCGCAGAAAAACAGTGCCGGCATGGGTGAACTTGATCGCGTTGTTCAGCAGGTTGATGAGCACCTGCCTCAACTTGGGGGCATCGCCGAGAACGTAGCGGGGAAGAGTGGATGACTGCTCGAGAACAAGCTGCAGCCTTTTCCCCTCCGCCCTGTTCTGCATCATCTCAACGACATCGCTCACCAAACCCTTGAGGTCGAACTCTTCCTCCACCAGGTTGATACGTCCGGCTTCGATCTTGGACATATCAAGCACATCGTTGATCAACCCGAGCAGGTGCTCACCTGAACGGTTGATGGCATTCACATGGCCCCTCACCTTCCCCTGAATAATCGGGTTTTGGCGCATCATCTGGGAAAAGCCCAGTATGGCGTTCAGCGGTGTACGCAGTTCGTGGCTCATATTGGCCAGGAAGATGCTCTTCGCGCGATTTGCCGACTCGGCACTCAGCCGGCTTTTCTGCTCGGCATCCCGGGCCATCACCAGCTGTTGGTTGAGGCCCGCCAGCTTGCGATTCCAATAGAAGACAACAAGGAACAGGACCACTGCGACGACCACCACTTTCCAGACCAGTTGATAGTCGACCTGGTGCTGGTAGCTGACCCGGAACCAGCGGCTCGAAATTGAGTTGCGCTCCTCCTGGGATATCGCGTCCAGGGCTTTCTGCATCAATCCCCGTAATATGGACCGGTCCTTGGGTGTGGCAATTGCCAGGTCAAAACTGTAGGGGGTCTTACCTGAAACCTTGAGCTGTAACAGTCCCTGTTCTGCAATGACCTGGCTGACAGCTGCGAGACTGCCGATAAACACGTAAGCACGTCCCTCGCTCACCGCCATCAGTCCATCCTGGGTGGTTTCCATGGGCAACAGCTCCAGTTCCGGATGATGGTGTTTGAGCAGTTCGTGTGATGCATAACTTGAGACAACCGCAACGCGTTTTCCCGCCAGGCTCTCCATGCCTGCAATGTATGGCACATCCTGGCGACCGACGATCACGATGGGGAAGCTGAGATAGGGTTCGGTGAAGTCGAGATACTCTTCCCTCTGGGGGGTTCTGGTAACCGCCGACAGCAGGTCGACTTCTCCCTGCTTGGCCGCATCCAGCATCTTCGGCCAGTTTCTCGGCGGAACGGGCTCGATCTCGACACCTAAAAGCTGTCCGATTTTCTTCATGAAATCCGCCGCAATCCCCCGGTGACGCCCCTCGCTGTCCGAGAACTCAACGGGCTGCCAGTCAATGTCGTAACCCACTTTCAGCACAGGGTTCTGTTTCAACCACGCCCGCTCCTGGTTGCCCAGCACCAGGCCCCGGTCTTCCGCTTTCGTTTCGGGCAGCGTCATCCAGCGATCATCAAGCACCCTCAGCTCTTCATGGGTGAGGGTCGCCATTGTCTTGTTCAGAATGGATACCAGTTCAGGCCAGTCCTTCCTGACGGCCAGGCGGTATCGCTGATCCCTGTCACCGATATTGCGCAATCCGCCCGTGATCTTGAGATTGGTGAGGGAGAGTGAGCGAATCAGGTATGCCGCCACCGGCAACTCGGTTACAGCGGCATCGGCATGACCGACAGCCACGGCCGTGAGAACCTGGTTGTAATTATCGAACAGAAGAAGTTCCGCTGTGGGTACCTCTCGACTGACAATGCTGACCAGTGAATCCCCTTTCGCCAACGCCACCCGGCGCCCCGCCAGCTGTTCCAGTCTCACTACCTCTTCACTCTCATCCCTTACCAGTATTGCCGTCACCACCTCCTTGTAAGGACGGGTAAAACTGAGATAGCGCTCCCTGTCAGCGGGTGAATTGAAGATACTGTGTACCAGGTCCACCTCGCCCTGCTCCGCTCTTTTCAGCAGGTTCTTCCAGGAATCCTTCACATACTCGATTTTTATACCCAGCCGGTCCAGCAGCAGTTCCGTGTAGTCGATCGAGTAACCGGTGGGCTCACCATCCACACGGAAATCGAAGGGCACGTAATCGGGTTCACTGGCGACACGTATTACAGGGTGCGCCTTGAGAAAAGCCTCCTCACTCTCACTGAGCACCATTCTCGGTTTCGGGACAGGCACGCCTATCCAGCGCTGGGCAATGGCGATGCGCTGCTCCTCGCTGATCGTCTGCAGCGCCTTGTCGATTATGCCGACCAGGATCGGATGTCTCTTGCTCACGCCAACGGACAGTCCTGCAGCCTGCAGATCGCTCAGGGCGGCGACGTGCAGATTGATCAGGTTGTACTGTTGCATCTTGTACGAGAGTGACCCCAGGTCGGAGATAATCGCCTCCGCTTCACCCTCCGCCACGGCTCTCAATCCCTCGAGGATCGAGTTTACATAGAGGGGCTTGAGGTCCGGTTGTGCTCTCAATACCAACTCGGTAAGGGCGTAGTCTTTCACCAGCGCCACGGAACTGCCCGAAAAATCTGCTATCCCATTCACTGCGGCGTGATCCCTGCGGGTAACGATGGCGATCTCGTAACGCATGTAGGGCTCGCTGAAATCGAGATAATTCAGCCTGTCAGGCGTCGGTATGACAGCTGACAGAAGATCCACCTCCCCTGCCCTCGATTTCTCCATCACCTCCTGCCAGGTCAGTCCATCGAGCACTTTGAACTTTACCCCCAGCCGTTCGGACAGCAGGTTCATGAAGTCTGCGGCGATACCCTTGTGCATACCCTGGTTGTTCAAATAGTCGTAGGGAGGAAATTCAGGGTCCACGCCCAGAGTGACCACGGGATGGGCCTTCAGCCAGGCCCTCTCCCGCTCGGTCAGTGAAACCTCCGGTGGGGTGGTCGGTGCCCCGTAGAGATACCAGCGGTGCAGCAGCTTTCTGTACTCTTCGAAGCTTACAAGCTGCATCCCCTTCTGCAGCACACTGGCCAACAGCGGCCAGTCGTCGCGCACCGCGAGATGCCACTGGGCATTGTCGAGCGGACCGATTCCCGAAATGCCTGAAGGGGACAGGTTGGTGATGAAGTTGTTCGCTATGAGGTAATTCCCAACCGCAAGGCGTTCCAGCACCGCATCGGCCTGGCCCGTGGAGAGCGCATTTATCGCTTCAAGAGAAGATGGAAAGGGCAGCAGTTCAATCTCGGGGTGATGCTTTTTCAGGTAGCGATGGGTATAGAACCCGTCGACAACCGCCACCTGCATATTCTGCAACTGCTGCAGGTTCTTCGGCCTGGGGCCATCCTTGCGCGCAAAAATCGCGGTAGGCGTACTCGCATATGAATTGGTGAATATCAGGTGCTTCTCACGCTCGTCGTTCTTGACGATATTGAGCATGACATCCAGTTTCTTGTCATAACTCTTCTGCAGCAGTTCACCCCAGTTACCGGGCACGAACAACACGCGAAGGCCGACCTTGTCTGCGACCATCCTGATGTAATCCACTGAAAATCCGGTGGCTATGTAATTTGCCCGGAAATTGATCGGAGGCCAGTCCAGCTCGTTGGATACCCGGATAACCGGGTGCTCGGCGATGAACGCCTTTTCTGCCTCGGTGAATTGAACCTCGTCTTTCGCGTTATGGGCCAACGCAGCGTGGTGCGATAGTGCCCACACCAGGAGGATGCCAAGTGCTGCTCTGATCATTGGAATTCCGAAATCAAGCCAATCGATTAACCATCACCTGAGAGGGCTGCCTCGAACTGCCAACTGGAGTGCCCCGTCCGCTCGTTCGGCGCTTAACGTTCCTGTCTCATGGCCTAAAAAATGACTTATTTTCCTTTTTTCGACCAAAAAACGCAATAGATTCCTAAAACAGTGCCGATTTCTGCGCGGAAAACCCGGTTTGCGGCATCGCAAACCGGGTGAAAAGTGTTAAGAGGAGAGGTGTTTGTGGAAAAAAGTGAGCGTGCGTGCCCAGGAGAGCTTGGCATCGTCTTCGTCGTAGCGGGCCCCGGTGGGGTTGGCGAAGGCGTGATTGGCGGTGTACCAGTGTATGGTCAGGTCACGCTTCCCCGCCTCGTCCATGGCCCGCTCGAAGCCACCCACCATCTTGGCGTTGATCCACTTGTCCAGGGTACCGAAGTGACCGAGCACCGGGCCCTGCAGGCTCGAGAGATCCGCTGCAGACTTCTTTACGTTCCCGTAGTAGATCACGGTGGCATCCACCGGTGTGGCCAGGGAGGTATTGAGGGACCAGCCGCCACCGAAACACCAGCCCAGGGTACCGACCTTTCCATTGCCCCTGTCGTGCTTTCGCAGCCAGTCGACCCAGCCCACCAGTGCCTCGGTAGCCCACTGGGTGTCCATTCCCTTGCGGTAGGCCTGGGCCTCCTCACGGGAGGTGGCGACCTTTCCGTTGTAGAGATCCACCGCCAGGGCCAGGAAGCCCTGCTGGGCAAATTCTCGGGCCACCGTCTTGATCTGGTCGTTGAGCCCCCACCATTCGTGGATCAGCAGCACCGCCGGTGCCGAAGCGACGTTCTCCGGAAGCGCAACCACCGCATTCGCTTTCTGTCCGCTGCCGAGGGTGATACTCACCTCCTCAACGGACTCCCCCGCCGCCTGGGCGAGAACAGGATCTGACAGGATCACCGCGAGGGGCAGTGTTGCCAGTCCCTGGAGGAAGGCGCGTCGCTCCTCCGTTGACACCGTGGGCAAGGGGCGTTTTGAACTATCCTCCGAGCCGCAAGAGTACAGGTCACACATCGCTATATCCTCCATTCTATCTGCTGTTGTTATAGACCCTAGTGGTCACTCCATCTGCAGGAGTATAGATAACCCTCAATCAAACGACAGTCGTGGAAAACCACAATATCGCCAGCAACATCATGGGATTAGAATCACCCGACACCCTGCAGGATCAACACGTGGACCTATGAAAAAAATACTTCTACTACTCGCCCTCCTTGCGCTCGTCTCCCCCATTCAGGCCTTTGAGCGGGTCCAGGTAGGTGACAATATCTACGCCCTGGTGGGCGAACTGACCCAGCGCTCCGCACAGAATCTCGGAAACAACATGACGGTCGGCTTCATCGTTACCGGCGACGGTGTGGTGGTCATCGATTCCGGCGGCAGCCGGCTCGGCGCAGAGGCGATCCATGCCGCCATCAGGGAGGTGACCGACAAGCCGGTAACCTGGGTAATCAACAGCGGCGGCCAGGATCACAAGTGGTTCGGCAACGAATACTTCATTGAACAGGGCGCCAGGACCATCGCCTCGGAGAAAGCCAGGGAGGATATGCAGAACCGCAGGGGCGAGCAGATTTCGAGGTCGAAGACATACCTCAAGGAGAAGTTCGCCGGCACCAATCCCACGCTGCCCCAGGTCACCTTCGCAGAACGGCATCAACTCCCTGTCGAGGGCATCAGGATCGAACTGATCTTTGCCGGTGGCGGACATACGCCCGGCGATATCCTGGTCTGGCTACCGGACCAGTCGATATTGTTCAGCGGTGATACCGTCTATGTTCAGCGTCTTCTCGGCGTGCGTCCCGGAACCGGGCTTAAGTGGATCAGGAGCCTGGAATATATACGTGACAGCCTCAAGCCCCGAGTCGTCGTACCAGGGCATGGACATGTCACCGACCTCGACGAGGTGTTGCGTGACACCTACGACTACCTGGTGATGCTCAGAAACCATGCGACCAGGCAGTTCGACGAGGGTGCCTTCGACCCCGTGGAGGCAACCGAGGGTCTGGACGAGTCCAGGTTCTCCTACCTGCAGAACTATTCCGACCTCCCCTTTCGCAGCCGTAATGCCCTGAACATGGCGACCGAGGTCTACGAGAACCAGTAGCCGGCAGGGTGATTGCCCACAGGCAGCAACGCCTATTCAATGCCGGCACAGTGGTGCCGGCAATATATGTTCGCCGCCGATGATTCTTCGCATGATGAGAAACCTGGCATCACTGCAACTGGTCGGTTCCTTCTGATAAACCTGCCCTGACCTGCCGGCATCTCTCGTCGTCAGACGGCGAGGCATAACAGGCGAGCTGATCCCTGAACTCCACCCTGGGCAATGGCGTGCTGACGAGAAAGCCCTGTATATGGTCTACGCCGTGCTGACAGAGGAACTCGAGTTCATACTCGGTCTCCACCCCTTCGGCAACGACCCTGAGGTTGAGACTCTGGGACATCACGATGATTGTCTTCACAAGCGTCCGGTCATTGGGATCGTTCTCCAGGTCCATGATAAAACTCTTGTCGATCTTGAGTACCTGCAACGGAAAGCGCTTGAGGTAATTGAGGGAGGAGTAGCCGGTACCGAAGTCATCCAGTGACAGGGAAACGCCCAGTGATCTCAGAGCATTGAGTGTCTCCATGGTCTCCGAGACATTTTCAACCAGCAGGTTCTCGGTTATCTCCAGTTCCAGGCACTCTGCAGGCAGGCCGCTCTGCAGCAGGGCTGTTTCGACACCCCCGATCAAGTTGCCGCTTCTGAACTGGCGTGGCGAGACATTGACTGCCACCTTGACCGGGCGGTTCGAGATCGTGCTCCAGGATGCCGCGTCATTACACGCCTGCTGCAGTACCCAGTCCCCGATGGAGACGATCATTCCGGTATTCTCCGCCACCGGAATGAACTCTGCCGGTGGAACCTGGCCCAGGGCGGGATTATTCCATCTCAGCAACGCCTCCGCACCGATAGGAGAGAGTGTTTTGGCATCACACTGCATCTGGTAATGGATAGAGAATTCATCTCTTTCCAGTGCCTTGCGCAGTTCGAACTCGATGGCCAGTTGCCTCTCGGCAGACTCCTCCATGGATATACTGAAGAACTGGAAGGTGTTCTTGCCCTTCTCCTTGGCACCGTACATCGCCGCATCCGCATGTTGCAGCATCGCCTCGGGTGAAGTGGCATCATCCGGGTAGATGCTGATGCCGATACTTGCCGTCATGTAGATCTCTTTCTCTTCCACTGCAAAAGGTCGCTCAAGGGCATCGAGAATCTTCTCCGCGATCAGCACTGTATCGATCTCATCGTTCAGATCGCTGATCAGTATCAGGAATTCGTCACCGCCGATGCGGGCAGCAATATCCGTGGTGCGCAGCACCTTCTGCAGTCGCTGGGCCTGCTGCTTCAACACCTCGTCACCTGCATTGTGACCCATGGTGTCATTGATATGCTTGAAGTCGTCGAGATCGATGAACATCAGTGCCATCTTGGTGTGGTTCATGCGGCAACGGGCATAGGCCTGGCTGGCCCGTGTCAACGCCAGGGTCTTGTTGGGCAGGCCTGTGAGCTGGTCATAGTTGGCCTGGTAACGCAGGCGTTCCTCGTAACGAAACCGCTCGGTTACATCCAGTACCGTCACCACGCACACCGGGGGATGCTCTTTCCTGGAGATCTGGTATCGCGCCTCCACGGGATAGGTGCTGCCATCCTTTCGCCTGTGGTTACCCTGGAATACCACGTACTCCCGCTCCCCACTTCTCAGGGGTTCGATCACCGTACTCATCAGGCCGGGCATCAAGGAGGGACAGATATCGGTCAGCCTGAGTTTGAGCAGTTCATCCTCGTCGTAGCCCAGGTTGCGTACCGCCCCCGCGTTGGCCTGAATCACTTTCAGCGTATCCAGGTCGATAATGTAGATCTCTGTGGAGAAGTCCTGGAGTATGCGCGTCAGGCGACTGCCCAGGCGGGTCTTCTCCCGCCTCAACTGCGTCAGCAGATCCTGTTTCTCGTAGCGCAACTGAAACGAGAGCACCATGGTGTCGTTCAGCCGGCTGGCGGCCTTGTAAAGAAAGATGAAAAGCAGGCTGATCAGTATACCGATGGAAAGATGTAGCTGCCCGCCGTGCAGAAAGGCATGCAGGACCACGGGCACCAATACCGGCACCACGTAGACGAGATAGGCCTTGAGCATCACGCCAAGCACGGAGAGTGCACCGGCGGAGAGGCCGGCCAGCACCAGTACCGTGAACACCTGTAGCGGAAGAGACTCTTCGGGGAACAGCAACACCCCGGCACTCCCCCACACAACGCCGCTCGCCGCAAGGCCGACCATGTAATACCAGGCCCAGGCATCGAGCTCCTCTTCACGGGGACGCTTCATCCTGTAACGGAGAGTGAGGACACCCCTGGCGACAAGGACCAGGATGTGGGCAACGAGCCAACCCACGAGGATCGGCAGCGAGGCCTTGCTGTGCACAACCGCCATCACCGAAGCGACAGCCAGCGTAACAACGAGGCTCTGGGGATAACCAGCGTAGAGTATCTTCAGCTGCTCTGAAAACACTTCCCGTTCGAAGCGGCTCTCCATTAGCCTGATCCCCTCTCCTGCAGAGGGAAGCGGGTGATGGTCCCCGGCAAAAACGAGACAGGGAAAAACAGCAGACCGGCTAAATCCCTCTCCTAGAAATATAGCAGTGAATCCCTAAGTCATTTCATCAGTCACCCATTGTTTAATGAGCCCCCCCCAGCTGATAAAACGTCTGAATGGAAAGCAGGCCTCATCAGTGATACTTTTTATAACTTTGAAGAAACTGTTTAATCGATAGACTCGATCATGAACCTCCCCACTCTGCGACAGCTTCAGTACCTGGTTGCAGTGGTCGAACTGAGGCATTTCGGCCAGGCCGCCGAGCACTGTTTCGTCACCCAGTCCACCCTCAGCGCAGGCATACAGGAGCTGGAAAACCTGCTTGGTGCCACGCTTATCGAGCGCAGCAAGCGCAAGGTACTGCCAACACCCCTGGGCATCGGGGTTGCTGACAAGGCGCAGCAACTGCTGGACCTTGCGACCGAAATGACCGAGATGGCTGGCAGCCAGGGAAAACCCCTGAGCGGAACCCTGCGCCTTGGGGTGATACCCACCATCGGCCCCTACCTGCTGCCAAAGGTCCTGCCCGGTATCCGCAGCGGATTCCCGGATCTCGAGTTGCAACTTGTGGAGGATCAATCGGGAAGGCTGCTGGAACGGCTAGGGCGGGGGACCCTGGACACCGCCATCCTCGCCTTCCCATATCCTACAGGGGAAATGGAGCGCTCCATTTTCTGGGAGGAGAAGTTCCTGGTCGCCCTGCCCAGCGACCATATCCTGGCACGACGCAAGCGGCTGGCCACCGGCGAACTGCCGAGAGAGGAGCTGCTGCTGCTGGAAGAGGGACACTGCATGACTGATCATGCACTGGCGGCCTGTCACCTGGAAGGACTCAAGTCCAATGCCGCCTTCCAGGGCACCAGTCTATACACCCTGCTGCAGATGGTTGCCGGTGGACAGGGCATCACCTTTCTGCCCGAGATGGCGAACCGCTCCGAACTGCTGCCCCCGGAAGGCATACGACTGGCCGCCCTCACCGAGGCAGGTCCCCACCGCCAGATCGGCCTGGTGTGGCGCAACACCTATTACCGCAAAGAGGATCTGCTGACCCTCGCCAAGGAGATGGGACGGCTGTTGCAGGCCGGCTGAATGAACTGGCGGAGGATTCCAACCTGCCCTATCCTCTAGTTACAGGCAGGCCGTGCGGAGAACCATAACAAGATGCTCGAAAGAGACGGCATAGACCGACGCAACCCGCTGCGCAGGAGAGCATACGAGGTGATATTCGAGGCGGATACCCCATCGGGTAAGCTGTTCGATGCCCTGCTGCTGGTGACCATCCTGATCGCCATCGCTGCCGTTATGCTCGAAAGCGTCGAAGCCTACAGAATCGAGTATGGCACGCTCCTGACAACGGTTGAGTGGGTGGTGACACTACTCTTCACCGTGGAATATGCACTGCGCCTGTGGTCTGTCAGGCGCCCCCTGCACTACGCCAAGAGCTTCTTCGGTATCGTTGACCTGCTGTCGATACTGCCCACCTACCTCAGCCTGATATTTGCAGGCTCCCAGTCACTGATGGTGATCCGCTCCATCCGGCTGTTGCGGGTCTTCAGGGTATTCAAGATGGCGCGTTACCTTGGTGAAGTGATATCGCTGATGCATGCCCTCAGGGCAACGCGTCACAAGATCACAGTATTTCTCTCCATGGTGCTCGCCCTGGCGCTGATCCTGGGCACCCTGATGTACGTGGTCGAGGGTGAGGCGGGTGGCTTCACCAGCATTCCCGCCGGCGTCTACTGGGCCATCGTGACCCTGACCACGGTAGGTTACGGAGACCTTGCCCCGCTGACCCTGCCGGGACAGATCATCGCCTCGATCGGTATGCTGCTGGGCTACAGCATGATCATCATTCCGATCGGCATCTTCGCCGTCGAGGTGGTCAAACGTCACGGCAAGGAGCCCACCTCCCACACCTGCCCCAACTGCATGCGTGAGGGACACGATTCGGATGCCATCCACTGCAAATTCTGCGGCTCACCACTGCACTGACCCGGAACATAGCGTCATGTCCGCAGAGAAACACTCAACCAGCGACAGGATCAACGCAGACACCACTGCACAGACCCTGCTGAAACTGATTCGCGAGCTGGCCCTGGAGCTGCATCCGGGCCGACCGGTAACCGCCCTCACCCTGGACAGCTCCATCGACAGGGACCTCGGCTTCGACAGCCTCGGCCGCGTGGAGCTGCTGGTGCGCATAGAGAAGCGGTTCAAATGCACCCTGGTCGAGAGTGCGTTCATCGAGGCCGACACGCCCCGGGACCTGCTGCAACTGATCCTCACCGCGACCCCAGAGAAGACCATCGAGACCCTGAGCCCACTGCCGGGCCAAGAGACCGGAACAACGGCTACCGAACCGCACGAGGCGACAACCCTGAACGAGATGCTCCACTGGCACGTGGAGGTGCATGCTGACAGGCCGCACGTGATTCTCTATGGCGACCGGGAGGAGCCGGAGACCCTCACCTACGGTGACCTGCTCGAGGGTGCCGAAAAGATGGCTGCGGGGCTGCAACAGGCCGGTGTGGCACCAACAGAGCGGGTGGCTATCATGCTGCCCACCAGCCGCGAGTATCTCTTCAGTTTCTTCGGCATCCTGCTGGCCGGCGCGGTACCGGTACCGATCTATCCCCCCGCCCGTCTCTCCCAGGTGGAGGATCACCTGCTGCGCCACGGCCGCATCCTGGACAATGCCCAGACCGTGCTGATGATCACCGTCTCCGAGGCCAAGCCCCTGGCCCGCCTGCTGCAGTCCCAGGCAGCCAGCCTGGGAGAAATCGTAACCCCTGCAGAGATGCTGCAGGCTGGGCAGAGACAACCCGCCGCCCCCCGGGTGAGTGATCAGGATATCGCCTTTCTGCAGTACACCTCCGGCAGTACGGGGACCCCAAAGGGTGTCACCCTGACCCATGCGAACCTGCTGGCCAACATCCGCGCCATGGGCCAGGCCACCGGTGCCAGCTCGAAGGATGTTTTCGTCAGCTGGCTCCCCCTCTACCACGATATGGGCCTTATCGGTGCCTGGCTCGGCAGTCTCTACTTCTCCGCGCCCCTGGTGTTGATGTCCCCCCTCAGGTTCCTGGTCAGGCCCGGGCGCTGGCTGCAGGCGATACATCGCCACCGTGGCACCCTCTCGGCATCGCCCAACTTCGGATTCGAGCTCTGCCTCAACAAGGTGGACGATGCGGAACTGGAAGGCCTTGATCTCAGCTCCTGGCGCATGGCCTTCAACGGCGCCGAACCGGTCAGCGCACGCACTATCCGGCGCTTCACCGAGAAGTTCTCCCGCTTCGGTTTCCGGCCCGAGGCGATGTCCCCGGTCTATGGCCTGGCCGAGTGCTCCGTAGGCCTCGGTTTTCCGCCCCTGGAGCGGGGACCGGTGATCGACAGGGTTCAGCGCCAAGCGCTCACCCACTCCGGCGAGGCGATACCGGCGACCGGCCAGGAGGAGTACGTGGAGATCGTCGCCTGTGGACAGGCCCTGCCCGGCCACCAGGTCCGCATCGTCGATTCCCGGGGCAAACCGCTGCCCGAGCGTCGGGAGGGAGAGCTGCAGTTCCGCGGCCCCTCCACCACCCAGGGCTACTTCCACAACCCGGAGCAGACCGGGCAGCTGTTCCAGGACGACTGGCTCAACAGCGGCGATCTCGCCTACCTGTCAGGTAACGAGATCTTTATCACCAGCCGCACCAAGGACCTGATCATCCGCGGCGGGCGCAACATCTACCCCTACGACGTGGAAGAGGAGCTGGGCAACATTGCCGGTGTGCGCAAGGGGTGCGTGGCGATGTTCGGAAGCGAGGACCGGGCCAGTGCCACGGAGCGTATCGTGATCCTGGCCGAGAGCCGTGAGAGCCGACCCGGGGAGCTGGAGCGGATCAGGGAGGAGGTATTCAACCTGGCAACACAGCTGCTCGGCATGCCACCTGACGAGGTGGTGCTGGCGCCACCCCATACGGTGCTCAAGACCTCCAGCGGGAAGATCCGCCGCTCCGCATGCCGTGAACTCTACGAGAAGGGCGAGGCCTCGGGTGGCCGACGAGCGATCTGGCGCCAGTTCACCCGTCTGACCCTGAGCGGACTGCCCGCCATGCTCCGCAGGTTGTGGAGCCGATCGGCGAAGACCCTCTACGCCGGCTATGTCTGGGCCCTGTTGTTCACCCTGGCGCCACCGGTGTGGCTGATGACCGCCCTGCTGCCGCGCATCGACTGGCGCTGGCGATTGATCCGCAACGCCGCCAACCTCTACCGAACGCTGCTGGGAATCCCGCTGGAGGTGGATGGACTGGAGAACCTGCCCCTGGACCGACCCTGTGTACTGGCGGTCAACCATGCGAGCTATATCGACGGCATGGTGATCGTGGCTGCCCTGCCCAGGCGTTTCCGCTTCGTGGCCAAGGCGGAGCTGCTCGGGCAGTTCGTACCCCGCATCTTCCTGCAGCGTATCGGCAGCCAGTTCGTCGAGCGCTTCGACCGCCAGGCCAGCGCAGAAGATGCTAAACGCCTGAGCGGTATGGCGGAGGCGGAAACCCCCCTGCTCTTTTTCCCCGAGGGAACCTTCCAGCGGGTTCCCGGCCTGATGCCTTTCAGGCTGGGTGCCTTCGTCGCCGCCGCCCAGTCCGATCTACCGGTGGTGCCGGTCTGCCTGCAGGGCAGTCGTGACATACTCCCGGCCAACTGCTGGTTCCCCCGCCAAGGCAGGCTGAAGGTGAGCGTGAAGCCGGCCATCACCCCCATGGACAGCGACTGGCAGGCCGCCGTGAAGCTGCGGGATGAGAGCAGGGAGGCGATCCTGGAAAGCTGTGGTGAACCGGACCTGCAAAGGGGATGAGCCGGCAGCTCAATGCTCGATCTGGTAGCCCTTCTCGTTGAACAGGCGCAGACAGGCATCGACCACGTCCGGGTCGTAGAATGTTCCCCGGTTGTCGGTGATCTCACCCAGTGCAACGTCCATGCCCAGTCCCGGACGGTAGGGACGATGTGACGAGATCGCCTCCACCACGTCCGCCACGGCCATGATCCGGGCCTCCAGGATAATCTCCTCCCCCTTGAGACCATTGGGGTAACCCGACCCGTTGAGCCGCTCGTGATGCTGCAAGATCATCTCGGCCACCGGCCAGGCGAAATCGATATCCTTGACGATGTCGTAGCCCACCTGGGCATGGGTCTTGATGATCGAGAACTCGTCCTCGGTGAGCTTGCCCGGACGGTTGAGGAACTCGCCCGGCACGTAGACCTTGCCGATATCGTGGATCATCGCCCCCATGCGGATCCCTTCCACCTGCTCCTCGCCCAGCCCCATCTCTACGGCGATGGAGGAGGCGAGATCCGAAACGCGCTCCTGGTGGCCCGCGGTGTAGGGGTCGCGCTTTTCAACCGTTAGCGCAATGGCCTGGATGGTCTTCACCAGTACACCGTGCAACCGCTCGATATTCTCACGTCGCTCCTGCTCCGCCCTGTTGCGCTCGGTGAAGTCAGTGAAGATGGCCTGGATATAGGGCTTCCCGCCCAGGTTGATGGTCCTGGCAGTGACCTGGACGTCGAGGATATCGCCATCCTTGGTCCGGTGCTTGGTTGCAAACACATCGCCACCGCTCTCCAGGATCGTCTGTAAGTGGCGCTCCACCTCCTGGGGTGACTCGCTGCACTCGAAATCGGGAATCTTCAGGTCGGCGAACTCCACCTTGGAGTAACCGAGCGTCTTGTAGGTCTGTTCGTTGAAATCGAGGATCTCGCCGCTTCTCGGATCGAGAAGGATGATGGAGTCTCCCCCCTGCTCGAAGATCAGGCGGTAACGCTCCTCGCTGGAGCGCAGCGCCTCCTGGGCCCACTTGCGCTCGGTGATGTCCTGCAGGATATGCACCGAGTGCTTGTACTCCCGGTCATTGCCGAGAATAACGAATGAGCGCGAGAGGAAGACTTCGCCCGCGTTGGTGGTGATCTCCGAAGGTATCGAAGCAGTTTTGCTCTCCAGCGCCTCCTCGCAACCCTCCAGGGGCCCATCCAGTTTCGGGAACAGCTCCCAGTAGAGCCTGCCGATGGCCTCCTGGCGTGAGACTCCCGTGCGTTCGAAGTAGGCGTTGTTGGCGTTGACGATGCGGAACTCCCCGTCATGGATAAAGAGGGGATCCTGTACCGCGTTGAAGGCGTCGTCCCAGTCCCGTGCCGCCTGCTCTATCTCCCGGCGGCTCTCTTCCAGCTCCACGTTCCTGGCAGCCAGCTCCTCGGTGCGGGCGATCACCTCCTCTTCGAGATGTTCGCGATAGCGCTTGTTCTCCCTGATGAGGTGGGCACGCTCCAACGAGCGCATCACCGAGTGCTCCAGAAACGCCAGGTCATGGACCGGCTTGGTGATGAAGTCCCAGGCCCCCAGCCGCAAGGCCTCGATGGCATCATCCAGGGTCCCCATACCGGAGACGATGATCACCGGGGTATCAGGATTCTGCTTCACCATCAGGGGCAGCGCCTCGATGCCATCCATCACCGGCATGCGCAGGTCCAGCAGCACCAGGTCCGGCGACTGCTGATCCAGTGTCTCGAGCCCTTCCCGGCCATTGGTGGCGGTGATCACCGTGAAATCGCTGTCCTCCAGGTAGGCTGCAACACTTTCACGCAGTACGGGATCGTCATCGACGACCAGGATTGTCTTGTTATCCGTTCCACCCATCAGTAATTACTCTTACCCCTCTCTTCGAAATCCGTCATTCTGCCAGCAGATCGGCAATCGCCTGGGTAAAGATTGCCATATCCGGTACTGGCTTTTTGAAGACGTTCTTCTCGCTCAGCCCGATACCCACCAGCTCAGGGGGTAGTATATAGTCTGCCGAGCCGGTATGTACCAGGTACTTCATCGCCCCGTGCAACTGGTGGGCCTTGATGATCAACTCGTTGCCATCCATTCCCGGCAGCCGCATATCCATAATGCCGAGATCCGGCTTGCGCTCGTCGATGATCTTCAGTGCCTGTTCACCATCCGAGGCGGAAATCACCTCATACCCCTCATCCTCGATAAAGGCCACGAGATTGAGCAGTACCGACTCTTCGTCATCAACAATCAATATGAGGGACATAGGGATAACCTCGTCTCTTTCTCAACCAGTGGTTGTCCGCAGTGACAACCATCTCATACCTCCCCTATACCAAGGGTAGGCCAATAATGAACCTGCTGCCCTGACCGGGCGCAGATTCGACCCGCATCTCGCCACCATGCTCATCACAGATGATGAAGTAGGAGACCGACAGTCCGAGCCCGGTACCCTCCCCCGGGGGGCGGGTCGTGAAGAAGGGCTCGAACACCCGCTTGCGGGTCTGATCGTCCATTCCCGGGCCGTTGTCCTCGACCTCGATCATCACCCTGTCGCTCTCCCTGGCCAGGCGTATGACGATGCGCGGAGTTGTCTGTAGTGCATCGTGCGCTTCACTGAACGCCTGTGCCGCATTACGCAGCAGGTTCAGCAGCACCTGCTGGATCTCGGAGGCCACACAGGAGACCTTCGGCAGACCGGGCTCCAGCTCCCTGATGACCTCTATATTACGGAAATCGAAACGCTTCTTCAGGTCGTAATCCACTGCCGCCAGTTCCAGGGTCTGTTCCAGCAGTTCGCTAAGATCGACCTTATCCTTCTCGATTTTACTCTTGCGACTGAACTGCAGCATGTTGCGGACAATCGCACTGGCACGCTGGCCGGCATCCGCGATTCCATCCAGGAATCCGAGGATCTCCCGTTGTTCCAGGTAGCGCTGAACCAACGCCAGGTCCAATCCCAATCGGCCCGCCACCTCCAGGTTCTTCTCCAGTTCCGGGGAGAGCCTGCGTCTCATGTTCTGCAGCCCATGGAGAACACCCCCCAGGGGATTGTTGAGTTCATGGGCCATGCCGGCAGCCAGGCCACCCACCGACATCATCTTCTCGGTCTGCACCATTGTCGACTCCATGCGCTTGCGATCGGTGATATCGTGCACGATACCGATCATGCGCAGCGGCGTGTCGTACGGGTCCCTGGTCACCTCCCCCTGCTCCTGGACATAACGCACTTCACCATCTGGTCGCAGCAGCCGGTGCTCAACCCTGTAGGGCTGGTGCTGGTGCAGGGCTCGGTCGACGGCCTCTTTCACCCTGTCACGATCTTCAGGGTGTATACACGCCAGAAAACTATCGTACTCAGGGGAAAATTGGTCAGCATCGAGACCGAAAATATTATAGATCTCATCCGACCAGGAGAGCTCTCCACTGGAAATATCCCACTCCCAGTTACCCAGGCCTGCGATATGCTGGGCCTTCTCGAGGCTCTGCTCGCTCCTTCTCAGGCGCTCCTCGGTCTCTTTACGCTCCCGTATCTCCTTCTGAAGCTCACCGGTGCGCTGATCCACCCGGGACTCCAACTCGGCGTTGAGGCGTTCCAGCGCCTGCTGGGCCCGGTCCCGCTCATCGACACTATCTTTCAGATCCCGGTAGAGCACCACGGTCGTTCGGTAACGCCAGTAGGCCATGGCGATGACGATCAGGACCAGCAACAGGGCACTGCCACCGCCCCCCACCAGCATGACACGCCGTACCGTCCAGTAGGGTTCAGGGGCCCCGAACCAGGTACTGTAGATCCTTGCATACTCCGGGGTACCGACGAACCGGTTGACCAACGCGTTCAGTCTCTCCAGCAGCACCTGGTCACCCTTGCGAACCCCAATTGCCCGCTTGATCTCTTCCAGGGGTGTTCCCACCTGCTTGATCAGACCCTCCACGCCGGCACTCCGGGCACTCTTCCAGGCCACGGGGATCGGGTAGGCGAAGGCCTCCACCTCACCCGCCAGCAGTGCGAACAGGGCGTGTTCCTGGGAGTCGTAGGTGATCACCTCGATATTGCCCGCCGCCTTGAGCAGCCGCAGGCCGACGTTTCTCTCCACGCCTGCAGCCCGCTTTCCGGCCAGGTCGGTCAGCCCGTTGATATCCTGGTTGGTTTCACGGACGAAGAGCCCGATGGCGAATGTCTCCACGGGATCCGTAAAGGTGGCAAACGCCTTGCGCTGGGGGGTTATACCCATATTTGGGATGATATCCGCATCTCCCCTGCGCAACGCCTCCTGCATGCCCACCCAGTCATCGTAGACCCGGTAGACCAGCCGGAGACCGGCGTCGCTTGCAATCGCTTCCAGGATCTCCACGGCAAAACCGTCGGGGGCCCGGTTTTCATCGAGGAGATAGTGAGGAGGAAAGTGCTTGTGAACGGCCACCACCAGGGGCTCTGCCTGCTCTGCATACCCTGGCATCCCTGCCAGCAGGGCGGATAAGAGCAGAAGCATCCTGAACAGGCGAACTGTCATCTTTTTCCCCGCTTCATCGATCCCCCTTCATACCGTCGCGCCAGAGTGGCAGCTTGACGATGAACCTGCTGCCTTCTCCAGGCTCCGAATCAACCGACATCTCGCCACCGTGCTGATCGCAGACGATGAAATAGGAGACCGACAGCCCAAGCCCGGTACCCTCTCCAACGGGCCTGGTGGTGAAGAAGGGCTCGAAGGCCCGTCGCCGGACCGTCTCGGTCATACCGGCGCCGTTATCCTCCACCTCTATCCTGATCATCTCTCCTTCCCGGTGAAGACCGATTCGGATCCGCACATCCCGCCTCTCTTCATCATCCTGGGTGAAGAGCGCCTGGGCGGCGTTGCGCAACAGGTTGAGCAGGACCTGCTGGATCTCGCTCACGGCACACCTTGCAGAGGGCAGACCCTGTTCATAGTCCCGCTCGATCTCGATCTGCCGGAAGTCGTACCGCTTCTTCAGGTCGTAATCCACCGACGCCAGTTCCAGGGTTCTGTCCACCAGGGAGGCCATGTCGACGGCACTGAACCCGGGCTCGGTCTTGCGGCTGAAACTGAGCATGTTCTCAACGATACCGCTTGCCCTGCGTCCCGCCTCGGCGATCCCTTCCATGAGGTGGTAGATGTCGCGCTGTTCCAGGTACTGCTGTACCCGGTCGAAATCGAGCCCGATGGCGTCCGCAAGCTCCCGGTTCTTCGCCAGGTCAGGTTTCAGCCGCCTGCGGATATTCTGCATACCCTGCAGCATACCGCCCAGCGGGTTGTTGATCTCATGGGCCATACCGGCAGCCAGACCTCCCACGGACATCATCTTCTCGGTCTGCATCATCATCTCTTCCATGCGCACCCGCTCGGTCACATCGTCGAGTCGGATCACCGCACCGGTCGCGGCGTTGGCGACCAGGGGGAAGATGGTGATATCCGCATAACAGTGCTCTCCGTCCATATCATGGGTCTGGCGTCCCACCTCCTGGATCTGCTTGTTGCGTATCGCCTCGCGCACCTGCTCCATCTGGGCCGAGAGCAGCGGCATCACCTGTTCGATGTGCCTGCCGGTGGCATCATCCCCGCTGATACCGCTGAAACGCTCCGCCTCGTGATTCCAGTGGGTGATCTGCCCCTCTTCATCCACCCCCACGAGCACCGAGGGCATGGAGTCGATAACGTTCTGCAGGTAGTGGCGCAGGCGGTTCAGCTCTTCTTCGACCTGCTGGCGCTGCCGCCTGCCCTCTGTCTCGAGCAGCTCCCTCTCGACAGCCGGCACCAGGAAGGCGAGCTTCTGCTTGGAGATGTAGTCGTGGGCGCCGTTGCGCATGATCTCCACGGCGTTCTCTTCGTTCACCTGCCCGGAGACCACGATGAAGGGGATGTCCAGCAACAGGGAGTGGTAGACCTTCAATGCCGCCGGCGCACTGAAATGGGGCAGCAGATAGTCCACCAGCAGCAGGTCCCAGGACTTTTCATCGAGGGCGGCGCGCATCTCGCCCTCGGTCTCGACCCGCCGGATTTGCGGCTCGAAGCCCCCCTGGAGCAGGGCATCCTCGACCAGCAGTGCCTCGTCCTCGGAGTCTTCGATCAGCAGTATTTCAAGTCGTTTGTTCATTGTGTCTCGCTTGAAGCGGCTGGATGGACAGCCCTACTCAAAGGGTAGTTCATTCAGCCCCAGCCAGAACCGCTCCAGGCTCTTCACCGCCTGGATAAATGCCTCGTAACTCACCGGTTTGCGTACATAACCGCTGGCCCCCAGGTCGTAACTGGCCAGCCTGTCCTCCTGCTGGGCGGATGAAGTCAGTACCACCACCGGCAGCTGGCGGGTTCTCTCATCCTGCCGTATCCGCTCGAGGACCTGGAAACCGTGCAGCTTCGGCAGGTCGAGATCGAGCAGTATCAATTTTGGCCGAAATGCCCCTTCCTCCTGGTAGGCACCCTCGCCCAGCAGGCACTCCAGGGCCTCCTGCCCGTCCCTCACTACTGTCACCTGGTCAACCAGTCCATGCTGCCTGAAGGCATCGAGGGTCAACTCGAGATCATCATCCCTGTCTTCGACCAGCAGAATAGTCTTCTCTACCGCCTGTCCCATGACCAACCTCACAGGGTAAAGTAGAAAACAGCGCCCTCACCCGGCGCACCCTCAGCCCACAGTCTCCCGCCGTGGCGCTGGATGATCCTCTGTACCGTGGCCAATCCAATCCCGGTTCCCTGGAACTCTTCATCGCTGTGCAGGCGCTGAAACGGCCTGAACAGCCTGTCTGCATAGGCCATGTCGAATCCCGCACCGTTGTCTCTCACGTAATAGGCCGTTTCGTCCTCCATCTCTGCAGTACCGAATTCGATCACTGCCGCGGACGTCTTGCCGGTGTATTTCCAGGCGTTGCCCAGTAGGTTCTCGAGCACGATCTTCAACATGCCCCCATCACACCGGGCGCCCACGCCATCGGCAATAACGAACTCGACCTGTCGGCCGGTATCTCCCTGTGCAAGGTCTTCGGCCAGCTCTGATGCAATGGCGCTGAGATCCACCTGCGCCAGGCTGAGTTCTCCCCGGGTCAGGCGCGAGAGACGCAGCATGTCATCGATCAGCTGCCCCATGCGCTGGGCGTTGGCACGCACCCGCTCCAGCAGGTGCTGACCCCGTTCATCGAGTTTTTCCGGGTAGTCCCGCACCAGCATCTGGCTGAAGCCGTCCAGGCTGCGCAGGGGTGCCCTGAGATCATGGGAGACGGAGTAGGTGAACGCCTCCAGCTCCTTGTTGAGGGCATTGACTGCAATCAGCTTCTGCTTCAGCTGCTCATTCAACCCCTTCACCCTCTCCTCTGCTGCCAGCTGTTTCTGGTAGGTGCGGGCGTTGCTCAGGGCGAGTGCAATGACCGGTGTGATGCTGAGGGAGAGATTGAGGTAGTGCTGGCGGTACTGGGGAAAGGCGATGTCCTTCACCGAGACCACCCCATAGCGCATCCCCTGGCGCTCGATCACCAGGGTGAAACCACCCCCCGCTTCATCCAGTTCATAGCGCGTGGTGAAACCGGCCAGCCGTTCAGCCTCACCCTCCTCAATGGTGCTGAACGGCGGGGTGAAGACGACCTCTCCCGGCCCATCCTCTGTCAGCGGCTGGTAGACCACCTGCCCCGGACCGCAGAACATGGTGAACAGCTCGAGCACCTGGTTCACCACCGAGGCCTCGTCGGTAAGGGCGGTGATACCACTCATCAGGTCATTGACCATGGCGTAGTCCGCCAGTTGTCGCTCCTTCTCCTGCAGCATGCCGGCCTGGTCCTCCTGCAACCTGCCCTCGCGCCACTGTGCGACCAGCGCCTGGATAAAGAGTCTCAGACCGTCGAGGCCAACCGTTGCCTTTTCCGAGGGCACGCCGGCCTTCTCTGCAAATGCCTCGAGTTCATCGTTGGCCGCTGACGTGGTCTCCGTATCCAACAGCACCAGGCGACTGGTGGATTCCCTGAAAAACGCCTTGGCATCGGCATCATCGAAGGCCCATGCCTTGTACTGATCCCGCCAGTTCGCCAGCATGCCGGGTATCAGCAGGTGGACGCCCTGCTTCATGTAACCGTCCAGCTGCTCAGGAGCGATGAGCATCTCGAAGCACTGCTCCATGGAGTGGAAAGTGACATTATCGGACAGCCTGCTCTGCTCGAAGCCGAGAAGACAGTGACCGCCCAGCACACATACCGACCCGGCATCGGTGAGCCGGGCCAGGATCTCACCCAGGCTGTCCGCAACCGCCTCCGGATGGTCGCAGTCGGCCCTGTAGGGGATCACCTCGACATCACCGCAGGCCTCCTCCTCCACGACCCTGGTCACCTCCCGGAGGTAGTAGTCACAAACCAGCAGTGTCAATCGCCCGGACATCGCGCCTCCTGCCTCTACTCGACCCAGTCGAGAGGATAACGGCCCCACTTGTGTACCGCGTCGGAGATGGCCATCAGCACCTCGTCGGAGACCTGCCAGGGTATCTCGCCATGGTTGTCGGAGAGGATGAAACCACCTCCCCTGCCGGCACTGGCGATCGCCTTTTTGACCTCCTCCTCGGCCTCCGCGGCACTCCAGCGGCGCATGGTCACACCGTTGAGGTTACCCAGCAGGGTCACCTTGCCGCCGGCGATGGCCTTGAGCTCGGCCAGGTCCTCGTCGGTACTGGTACCCACCACCCCGGTTCCCGTCTCCACCAGGTCGGGCAGGATGCCCTTGCAACGGCCCGATGCCATGTGGGTGGCGATGGGACCGTTGACCTGGGGCAGTGTCTCCCGGGCCACCTTGAAACCGGTCTCCAGGTAGAGATCCCTGGGGATCACCGTAGTAGATGAAACCGGATCGAAGTAACAGATGGCATGGGCACCTGCAGCGAGCTGGCTGTTGGCCCACTCGACGGTGAACTGCCGGTTCAGTTCCATCAGGCGCCAGAACCGCTCCCTGTCGTTGTGCATCAGGTTGAGATAGCCCTCGAAGCCCATCTGCATTACCGGCAGTGAGAAGGGTGACATCACGACACCGATGATCAGTGCCTCGTCTCCTGCCTCTGCCTTGATCAGCTGCTGGGTCTTCATTACACGCTGCAGCCCTTCCGCTTCGGCAACCAATGGGGATTCAAGGGTATCGATCAGCCTGGCATCGTGGATGGGGGGCTTGCCCGCGTTGGGTGGTCCATCGTCATAGAAGATGCTCTCTCCACCCCATGCCTCGACCTCGATGGATGCGTAGTAGAAGCTGTAGTAGCAGTCGTGCCGGAACTTCTCACGCATGCGCAGCTGGGCCTGTGCCACGGCCTGTGGATCGGAAAAGTACTCTTCGATACCCAGTCCCATCTCCCTGGCGCCGGTCAGAGAGAGCAGCAGGAAGAAAGGAACCCGGTCGCCCTCTTTCTGTTGCAGGGCGGTCAATACCCGTTCCAGTGAACTCATGGTGTTTTCATTCATGACATCTCTCCCATAATCGATTTAATTACGGGTAGGGCCTCGGTGGCCGTGTTGGCTGTCGCATCTGCGCCCACCTCTTTCCAGAGGTTGCCGTCAAAACGGAAGGGGGCGCCTCCTACCACGATTTTCACTTCCCTGCCCTGCGCTTTGAGTTGTTTGGTCAAGTGACCGACCCGCAGGGCTGAGCGCAACATCAGTGTCGAGATCAGCAGTATCTCTATCTCGTCGTCAACAATCCGTTGCAATAGGGCGTCAGCATCCATCTGCCCGAGATCATTCACACGCAGGCCGGAGGCCCGCAAGACAGAGTAGACGATCCGTTTGCCCAACAGGTGAAAATCCTCCAGCACCACGATCGCCGTCTTCGGTTGGTTCTGATACAGGTCTGCTCCCTGTGTGGAAACGCTGGCGGTGACCAGGTCTTCGCAGATACGGCTGCTCATGTAGATCTGGGAGAGGGCCACGTCGCCCTGCTCCCAACCGCTGCCGATGCGCTCCATCGCAGGTGCCACCACGTGCTCCACAACTTCGACCAACGGGGTATTCTCCTGGCACTGCGCAAGGATCTCTTCTGCCCTGATCCTGTTCAGGGAGAGCAGTGCCTGTTCAAGGTCTGATGACAGGATTTGTATTTCACTCATGGTACTCACTCTCCTTTAGGCAAGCGGTCGGGGTTCCGAACTGCCGGCAACAGGATGGAAAATACCGTTCCCTCGCCGGGCGTGGAATGAACACTCAACTTGCCATTGTGTTCATCATTGATAATGAAATAGGAAACAGATAACCCCAGGCCGGTGCCCTGTCCGGGCGGCCGGGTGGTGAAAAAGGGTTCAAAGACACGTTGAATCGTCGCCTCATCCATGCCGGGGCCGTTGTCTGCGACCTCTATCAGCACCATGCTCTCCTCCATGGCCGTGCGTATCTTGATCCTGGCAGGCTCATCCCTGTCTTCCTGCATGCTCAGGGCCTGTGCTGCATTGCGCAGGAGGTTCAGCAACACCTGCTGGATCTCCGAGGCGATACAGAGCACCGGGGGGATATCCGGGTCATAGTCCCGATCGATGACGATGTCGCGAAAGTCGAATTTTTTCTTCAGGTCGTAATCCACTGAGGCGAGTTCCAGCGTACGGTCGATCAGGGGTATGATCTCCTCGGGATGCATCGCCGTATCGGCCTTTCGGCTGAACTGCAACATGTTCTTGACGATCTCACTGGCACGCCGCCCCGCCTCTCCGATACCGTCCAGGAAGTGTAGTATCTGGCGCTGTTCCATGTAGGCCTGCACCTTCTCCAGGTCGATACCCATCTCCTCGGCCAGGTGCCTGTTCTTATCCATCTCCGGGGAGAGTCGCCGCTGTACGTTCTGCAGTCCCTGCAACACGCCACCCAGCGGGTTGTTCAGTTCATGTGCCATACCTGCAGCCAGGCCACCCACCGACATCATCTTCTCGGTCTGCACCATGGTGGACTCCATGCGCACCCGCTCGGTGACATCATCGATTCTCATGACGGCACCCTGGGGCCCTTCACCGGCTAGGGGATAGATGATCAGATCGAGAAAGCGCTGCTCTCCCTTGACAAGCTTCGGAAGCCGCAACAGTTTCAGGGCAGCCCCCTCTCCGAGCGCCTTTTTGACCTCGATCATCTGTGCCGAAAACTGGGGCAGCAGGCTCTCCACCGGGTTGCCGATTGCCTGGTTGGATGGAATGGCACTCATGGAGACCGCCTCGGGGTTCCAGTGGGTAACCCTCGCCTCCGGGTCCAGTCCGACGAGCACCGAGGGCATGGAGTCGACAACATTGTGAAGGTACTTGCGGGTCGCGTTCAGCTCCGCCTCTATCTGCTTGCGCTCGGTGATATCCCAGAATATTCCCAGGATGCCGATGACATTGCCCCATTCATCCCTGACAGGCGCCTTGACCGTGTGAACGGTAAACTCCTTACCGTCCCGGACATACCCTTCATCCAGTTCGACCACGTAGCCTGCCTGCATGATACGTTGATCGTCCTGGCGGTATTTTTCAGCGAATACCGGATCATGAAATACAAAGTCATCCTTGCCGGTGAAGTCATCCGGCGCCAATCCGAAATCCTCAGCATAGCTGGGATTGACCGCAAGGTAGATGGAGTTCTTATCCTTGTAGAACACCTTCTGGGGGATATTCTCCAGCAGGTTTCTGTACTTCGCCTCGCTTTCCCGCAGGGCATTCTCCGCTGTCCAGCGATCGGTGATATCGTGCAGCGTTCCCACCATGTGGACAGTACCGGTAGTGGGTTCCTTGATGACATCCCCCTCGGCCTGTACCACCCTGACTGCACCGTCGGGACGCAGCAGCCTGAACTCCTTCAGCCCCGTACCGCCAATCCTGCTGGCGGCCTCCCTCAGCCAGAGATCGACACTGTCCCGGTCCTCGGGATGCACATGGTTCATCATCACGCTGATGTCGACATCCACGGTGATGGGTTGAATACCGAAGATCCTGAACGCCTCCTCTGAACAGATCACCCGGTCGCTGGCGACATTCCAGTCCCAACTCCCCAGGTGGGCAAGATGTTCGGCGTGCATCAACCGTTTGCGGCTCTCCTGGAGCGCCTGCTCGTTTCGCTTTCTCTGCTCCACCTCCACGTTCAGCTGGTCACGGGATGACACGGTGTCCTGCAGGCGGGTAGCCATGCGGTCGAAGGCCTCGGCAAGGTCACCCAACTCATCGTTGGAGACATGCCCCACGCGGTAGTCGAGGGCACCCTCACCGATCGCCTCGGTACCCTCTCTCAGTTTTTCGAGGGGTTGGATGATCTGTCGTCCTATGACGAAACCGAAAAAGCCCAGCAGCAGAATCAGCAAAAGAGTGAAAACGATGATCAGCCTGTCCTGCAGATCCCTGACACCGACCACCTGCCCGGCACTGAAATGCCCCAGGGCCAGCGCATCCGAGATCATGTTCTGTGTCACCATGAACAGCTGATCGGCAATACGATCCTGTGACTTCGTCAACCGGGTTGGATGGGTATTGTCAGTCTGCACAGCGAAAAAGCGCCTGTACAACTCCCACAGTTCAGCGTGTGACTGCTGCATCCTGCCCAGGAGATCCACCACCTCCTCCTCGCCGAGGTCGGCCTGGAACATCAGGCTGGCCAGTGCCTTGTGTTTTCCCAGCCACTGTTTGCGCGCCCTGCTCTCCCCCGGGTAGCGGATAAACTCTGCTCCCAGGTGGTAGAGGGATGAGGTGTTCTGGACGATTTGGCTGACCAGCAGGTCGTAATCGTAGGCGGCATCGACCCGCTGGGCCATCCATTGCTGGATAATCGTGACACTCATTCCGAAGAGAATCGGAATCAGTATGATCATCCTTACCCTGGTCCTGATCTTCATGGTATCTGTCTTGCCAGGTTCATTCGCCTACCGTTATGCCTGCCGGCTCTCACCGGAATATGGTGATTGCTTCCGGGTTGACCGCCTGAAGGCCATTGAAATCGATATAGTCAAGAAAATCGGGGACCTCGGTGGCCTCGGTGAGGCCATTTCTGATGGCCCAGCGTGCCTCGCTCTCCAGTAGAAGCAGGTGAAACTGTTCAAGCGAGACATGTAACTTCAGGGTTGGCCAGAAGGCCCGAATCCCCTCTTCATCCACACCCAGCCGTTCGGCCACAAGGGCAATGGCATCGTCGGGCCGCTGATGTGCGAACAGTTCCGCCTTGAAAAGCGCGCGCAGCAGACGGGCTGCCAGGTCGGGATGGGCATCCAGCATCTGCGGGTCGATCAGCAGAAGGTCGATCTGCCGGTAGAGACCGGGTGCCGAGAAGACCACCGCCCTGTCACCCAGCAGCGCTTTTGCGTGGCTGACGTAGGGCTCACGCATGGAGAAGGCATCGATGTGCCCGTCAGCCAGCGCCTGGGGGAGCTTCTCCGCCTTCATGTAGCTGAGTTCGAGCTGATCATGGGTAAGGTCGTGCTCGCTCATGAAGAGTTCAAGGAAATAATGGACCGCGGAAGCGCGCTGGGTCGCCACCCGCTTGCCTGCCAGGTTGGACGGCTTGCGGATTCCGACATCCGTCCTGGCCACAACCCGGTTGACGTTGCCGGCATTGAAGGTGGCGGCAAGAATCCTGAACTGTTTCTTCTCCATGGCAGCCATGGTTACCGGCACATCGGCAGAGACCGCGATATCAACCTTCTGCTGAAACAGCCCGTCCCTGAGGGCCCGCTTGCCACTGGGATACTCCGAAACCAGGGCGTCGATATTCTCCTCTTCGAAATAACCCTTGCTGGCAGCGATTATCGCCAGTGAGCTTGTGGGCTGCATGGCGAGCCCGATACGGACCTTGATCCGTTCACCATGTTGTTCCTTCACCTCGTCACGTTGTGTGCTTTCAGGCAGGATGAAGAAGAGTACGCCCAGGAGGGTGAGTATGATGATCAGCCAGAAGTGTCTGCGTCTCAGCATAGGAAATTTTTTCTCATTATTGATACCCATCGCCATCTCCCCTGGATCATCTGACAGCCGATCCAAAAGATGGTCCAAATGCAGCAGGCCAGTTCCCTCTGACCCCCATGCACGCAAGCCTCGGGGAGAAGTATCCCCTTCTCAAAGCATAGTTTTCAGATCAGCTGTTTGTAAGGATGCGAGCTTGCTGGAAGTCATGAATTGGGTATCCAGGAGGGAATTCGGAGAAAATTGGGATTTTATCTACTTTCAGGCGTAGAAAAATCACTGATCTGCTGGCAAAACAGGCCCGGACCAGAGAGCGCCAGGCGGGAGAGAAGGTGTGAAAAAGGGCCGGTTCAGGCCCTGGAGATGAATTTTCCGGTGGTGGTGTTTATCTTTATCTCTTCACCAGGCTCGAGGTATTCGGGCACCTGGACTTCGAGGCCGGTGCCGAGGAGCGCGGGCTTGGTACGTCCGGTGGCGGTGGAGCCCTTGATACCGGGCGCCGTTTCAACGATGGTGAGGTTCACGGACTGGGGCAGTTCGATGGCACGGATCTGTTCATCCACCAGCAGGGCGGTGATCCCCTCCATCCCCTCGACCAGGTAATCCACCTGCCCTTCCAGCACTTCGCGGTCGAGACCGTACTGGCTGAAATCCTCCATGTTCATGAACACGTAGCTGTCACCATCCTGGTAGGAGTACTGCACCTGTACGCGCAAGCAGTCGGCCTCCTTCAGGAAGTCATCCCCCTTGAACGATTCGTCCAGTTTCTGTCCGCTCTGCAGGTTGGTGAAACGCACCTTGTAGAGCGTGGAGGCACCCCGCGAGGAGGGGCTCTTGGCCTCCACCTGCTTCACCGCGTGTGGCGCACCGTTGATCTCGACCACGGTTCCGCGTTTCAGTTCTGAAGCCTTGGGCACGTTACACTCCCGGATTAGGTTGAAAAGGGAGAGGATTATATACCGATACCGTCGCCGTGGGCCTATAATCAGCGTTTTTGAAAATCCGGAACGTTGATGTTCGACAAGCAGGATCTGGTAAAGCTGGCCAGGATGGAGATGCCCTTCGGAAAGTACAAGGGGCGTGTCCTGGTCGACCTGCCCGAGCCCTACCTGTTGTGGTTTGCCAACAAGGGCTTTCCCGGCGGCGAGTTGGGCAGGCTGATGCAGCTTGCCCTGGAGATCAGGATCAACGGCCTGGAACAGCTGATAAGACCATTGAAGAAAAAATGAACCTGGAAAAGCTTCTGCACCTGCTCAACGCCTCTCCCCACACCGTCGAGTTCGATGACGTGATGACGGTCATAGCCGACAACTACCACTACGCCCCAACCCGTTTCAGCAACGGCCTCCACCCGGACCAGGTGATCAACGAGGTGGGCAGCAACGAGGGCTCCTGCCGAATCTTCGCCTTCGCGCAGCATAACGGACTCAATGAACAGCAGACCCTGGACTGCTTCGGGCGCTACTACCGGGAGGATGTCCTGCAACACCCGGACGGCGATGACCACGCCAACATCCGCTGTTTCATGCGCCATGGCTGGCCGGGAATCCGTTTCGAGGGCACAGCCCTGACACCCAGGTGATTTCAGGAGAGCAGCGCAGCGAAAAAATAGCGCCCCAGCAGGTCGCCGAATCCCCAGACCAGGGTACCCAGGGTCAGCAGGTAGAAACCGTGGGCCTCCTTGTGCCAGATCACCTCGTTGCTGTAGCGCCGGTCCAGCAGGCCCCGTTTGTCTACATCCCTGGCCCAGTCGTGGGTCGAGCGGTGACTGCTGTCGGAGTGGTTGCCGACCTGCTGCTGGCGCAGGTACTCGAGATGGTTAAAGATCTGCTGCGAGGTGAGTATCAGGCCGATGACCACGATCAGCGAGCCCGCCCTCGATAGCCAGTACCAGTCACCCGTCAGGTAACCCAGGCTGATTCCAAGCAGCAGTACCAGGACAGAGACCATGTAGGCCATCAGGGTCTGTCCCATGATCCGGCCACCCTCTTTCAGCAAATGAACAGCTGGCGAATAGCGTGACATAGCGTCTGTTCCCTGACCTGCCTCCACCCCTAATAGTAGCCTGCATTCAGCATTGCCGGGGGGTGTGCTACACGCTTTAACCAGCCAGCTCCCGGTGGCGGAAACAGTCCACCGTATGATCGTTGACCAGTCCCATGGCCTGCATGTATGCGTAGCAGATGGTGCTGCCCACGAATTTGAAGCCACGGCGCTTCAGGTCCCGGGAGAGGGCGTCGGACTCGGCGGTGCTGACCGGCACATCGGCGAGACGCCGCCAGCGGTTCTGAATGGGCTCGCCATCCACGAACCCCCACAGGTAGTCGGAAAAGGAGCCGAACGCCTCCTGCACCTGGAGAAAGCCCCGGGCATTGGTGACCGCCGATGTCACCTTGAGACGGTTACGTACGATACCCGGATCCGCCAGCAGGGATTCAAGCTTCCGGCTGTTGTAGCGGGCGATCCTTTCGGCGTCGAAGCCATCCATCAGGCGGCGATAATTCTCGCGCTTGCGCAGAATGGTGATCCAGGAGAGACCGGCCTGGGCACCCTCGAGCAACAGAAACTCGAACAGCTTCCGGTCATCATGACAGGGGACTCCCCACTCCTGGTCGTGGTAGTCGATATAGAGAGGATCGTCACCAACCCACTGGCAGCGTGTACTGTTACACATGTTGAGCTTCTCCACTGTTCAGGCGTGCGAAGGCAGCCTGGCCGGTCACCGCATGGCCCCCCGCTAAGGACGACGGGGATACTTGGAAAAGTCCGGCGGTCTCTTCTCGAGAAAGGCCTGCTTGCCCTCGTTGGCCTCGGGCGTCATGTAGTAGAGTCCCGTGGCGTTGCCCGCCAGCTCCTGGATGCCCGCCATGCCATCGGTATCGGCATTGAAGCCAGCCTTGAGCAGACGCAACGCGGTCGGCGAGTGGGTGAGCATCTGGCGGCACCAGGTGACGGTCTCCTCCTCGAGTTGCTCCAGCGGCACCACCCGGTTCACCAGCCCCATTTCCAGGGCCTCTTGTGCATCGTACTGGCGACAGAGGAACCAGATCTCCTTGGCCTTCTTGAGTCCCACGGTGCGCGCCATGATCCCCGCCCCCAGGCCGGCATCGAAACTCCCCACCTTGGGTCCGGTCTGACCGAAACGGGCATTTTCGGCGGCAATGGTGAGATCACAGACAAGGTGCAGCACGTGCCCGCCACCGATGGCATAACCGGCAACCATGGCGACCACGGGCTTGGGCAGACGACGTATCTGCATCTGCAGATCGAGTACGTTCAGATGCTGAACTCCACCCTCGTCCCGGTAGCCCCCCTCGGATCCGCGGATCTTCTGATCACCCCCGGAGCAGAAAGCGTCCGGCCCCTCCCCGGTCAGGATGATGGCACCGATATTCTGATCGTGATGTGCATGATGAAAGGCATCTATCAATTCGTTGACCGTCTCGGGTCGAAATGCATTTCGCACCTCGGGGCGATTGATGGTGATCCTGGCGATCCCCTCGGCGTGCTCGTATCTGATATCGGTGTAGGAAACCTCACCGGCCTTGTGCCACTCCATCTTCTCTCCTCATTAACCCGGCGACAGGAATCTATTACACCATTTTCTGACGAATCTGTGGGGCGGATTGTTTGACCCGGAGCGTATACCTCAGAGCAGAAGCTCGATAACCCTCAGCATACGTGGAGAGTCCCATTCACGCCCCCCCTGAACACGGTAGATCAGCCGGCCGTTCCTGTCGGTGATGTAGGTCGAGGGCAGACCCGTCACGCTGAAGTCGGCAGCGATCTTGCTGTCGGGGTCCGGCAACAGGGGAAAAGGTTGCGGATGTTCCTCGGCAAAACGCGCTATCTGCTCCCGCTTCTGACCCATTGCGATGGCCAGCAGCGAGACAGGGCTGCCCTTCAGCTTATCCAGCATACGTCCCATGGAGGGCATCTCCGCCCGGCAGGGCGGGCACCAGGTGGCCCAGAAATTGACCACCAGAACACGCCCCCGGTAGTCGGAGGGGCTGTGGTTTCTACCTTGCAGGTCTGTGAGGTCAAACTCCGGGATCGTGCCACCATCGGTCAGTGGCTCCACCAGTCCCCGTTTGCGCCCAGCCGATGCCAGGGGCGAGAGGCAGGCCGCCCCCATGGCCAGAATAAAGTCTCGTCTCTGCATTTCAACCCTCAACAGATTTCACTAGGGCCTGTTCACATTAATTGAATCATACCTGCAGCGACCATTTTTTCGTTCAGCAAGGCAGAAGGAGCGCAGTGTATGCGCATACATAAGCGACTGATAACACCGCTGAGCGGAAAAATGGCCGCTGCCCTTCGGGTTGCCCCTGAAAAAACGCGACTCTGCGTTGCTCGTTGCTTATTTGGAGCGACCAAACCGCGCGCCTCGCGCCTTGATTCGCATTTTTTCAGGGGCAACAGGTACAATTCAATTAATGTGAACAGGCCCTAGGGTGCACTCTGAAGCCATAATGGTCCTGTTTCATTAACATTGATCAATCCGAGCAGCGTCTTCTTATGCCCTTAACACTCCCGGAGCAACCTCTCTACCCGGAAACGCTGCTAATCGATACAGGCCGTGCAGCGCATACCCTGGAGAAGGCCGGTATTTCACCCGGCACCGTGCTGGCTGTTCAGAGCAGCGACCCGGCCCGGTGGCTGGCGCTGTGGGCATTGGCCCGCAGCGCTGACCTGCCCTTTATGCCCCTGTCACCGGCTATGCCAGCGCAGCAGGTGGAAACGGTTTTACAACGGGCCGGTTGCGCAGCCCTGGTGGAGATGGGAACCGGGGACGACCCACTCCCCGCCCTGGTATCCGGTTCAACCAACACACCAGTTGCTGCCAACTCCCCGGTGCGTCTGATCATCCACACCAGCGGCAGTACAGGTGTACCCCGCGGCGTCATGCACACGACGAAAAGCATCGAGGCGGCCAGTCGCGCCGCCTGCAGCCGCCTGGACTACGGACCCGGCGACCTGTGGCTTAACTGCCTGGCCCCCTGGCATATCGGGGGTATCGCGATACTGGAACGTGCGCTGCATGCAAAGGCAGGCGTACTGCCGATGCAGGGGTTCAATGCTGCGCGGATCTGGCAGGCCCTGCAACAGCACCCGGTGAGCCATCTATCGCTGGTACCCGCCATGCTCTCCCGACTGCTGGAACAGGCTGCAGGCGATCCCCCGCCACCCCATCTGCGGAAGGTGCTTATCGGCGGAGGTCCGATCTCAACCGAACTGTTTCTCAAGGCACAGGGGCGTGGCTGGCCCCTCTGCGTCAGCTATGGGCTCACCGAGGCGGGCTCCCAGGCAGCGACCCTCTGTACACCGGGTGACGACTGGCGCGCCGGGGATGCGGGCCCCGCCCTGGACGGCATGGAGATCCGTATCGACGACTCGGGTATCATCAAGCTGCGCGGACCGATGGTGATGGCCGGCTATCTCAATCCCACGCTGACCCCCGGAGAGGGCCTGTCAGAAGATGGCTGGTTCAGCACGGGGGATCTGGGTCGGCTGGACGACAGCGGCCACCTGCACCTGCTGGGCCGTCACGACGACGTGATCGTCAGCGGTGGCATCAATGTACACCCAGCCACCGTAGAGCAGGTGCTCAATCAACATCCCGATGTAGATGATGTGGCGGTGGTCGGCTCCCCCGACCCGGTGTACGGCGAGATCGTGACGGCGTTCGTAGTGGGTAATGCCAGGGATGAGTCTCTGAACAGCTGGTGCCTCGAAAGGCTGCCTTCAAGCCATCGACCAAGACGGATTATCAGTATCGATACCCTGCCCCTGCTGGGCATAGGCAAAATTGACCGGGGGCGGCTCAGTGAACTGGCAACTCACTCCTGAACGAACAGATCAGCCAGCGCTTCGGGCAGGGGCCGCTTGACCCCGTTCCGGATGGCCACGTGGACCGACCTGGCGGAGGCCGTCAGCTCCCCATCCCGGAAGAAACTGTACTCCAGGGTGAGACTGCTCTCCCCGAGGGTCACCAGTCCCATCAGCACGCTGACCTCGTCATCGAGATGTATCGGCTTGTGGAAGTCGGCCTCCATGTGGACGATGGGCAGGGCCCAGCCGCCGTCGAGGATATGCCTGGCGGACCAGCCATGCGTTACCAGAAACGCCTCGTATACCGCATGGGCCATCTCCAGCAGGCGGGGGGCGAAGACAACACCGGCCGCATCCACCTGTCCCATCCCTATTCTCAACTTATGCTTATACATCGACATCGATTCCCAAGCCACTCCCGGATGGTAACGTCATGACCCCCGCTCTCACAACGGGAGGCCGGGCGACGTCCTCTTCGAACCACTCTCCCGTACAGAGTCCGTGCACCATATCCTGTTCCAGTGCAGAGGCCACCTGGGCGGCCATGGCCACCCCTACCGCCGACTCCAGGGTGCTAGTGATCACCACCTCTGCACCGACAGCCCGGGCTTTCTCAGCCCAGGCCAGGGTTGCCAACGGCCCGCCAGCAACCGTTGGTTTCAACACAATGCGCTTCACCGGCAGACTGCTCATGTCATCGGGATCCACCAGCTTTACCAGGGACTCGTCCAGCGCCAATGGAAAGGGCGCACGCTCCTGGAGAGATTGAAGCGAGACCCCATCAGGTTGAGCCAGTGGCTCCTCGATGGACTCCACGGGGAGTCCGTCCACCGCGCTGATGAATTCCGTTGCCTGTTTCAGGTCCCATGCAGCGTTGGCGTCGAGACGGAACAGGATCTGCCCACCCGCCTGGGACGCCTGTCGCTCCAGTAGTGCCACCTCTTGCCGGAGAGGCCCCATACCGACCTTCAACTTGACCAGGCCAAACCCTGTTTTCATGGCTTCGTTGATACAGACCGATGCGTCCCCATCCAACTGGCCACAGGCGGCATTGACCTTGAGCAGCCCCCGGCGTTGCCTGTCGATCAGGCTGGCAAGTGGAATCCCCTCCTGCCGCGCCTGCAGGTCCAGCAAGGCGGTCTCCACCGCAGAGCGTGCCGCCGGGGGCAGGCTCTGCAGCTCATCGAGCAGTTGCGCAACGGGCCGGCCTGCAGCTCGCGGCAGAAAGGCATTCAGGGAATCTTGGCTGACAGCTGCACTCTCTGTCCCTGCTTCCGGCAGGGGGGCACAGTCACCCCAGCCCACAACACCCGGGGGCCCGTGCAGGGCGAGCAGCCAGCCCTCGCGATATCCAAGATGACTCCGTGCACTGATCCACGGACGCTTGAACTTCAGCCGGTAGGGATGCACAGTGGCATCCATGACACGTATCAAGTTACCACCCCGTCGAGACTGATATAAATGCGTGCATGCCTGACAGCCGTCGCAGACGGCAATGCCGTGTTTATCGAGTAATGACTGACATTCAACATATCGAACAGACCATAGAGCAACTGCTGCAGGAGGTCCCTCCAAAAGCCGGCCGTCGGGTCAGCGTGACACTTCCCCTGACCGGCATCAATCTCGACAGTCTGCCCCAAACGGGGGAGCAACGCTATTTCTGGATGCGACCGGACAGGGGAGTGCAGTGGCTCGGTCTCGGTGTCTCCTGGCAGTGCGGGAAACCGGGCAACGGACACCTGGCCGCCCTGGCCGAAGATGCAGAGACACTGGGTGCCTTGATTGATCATATCGATCCCGAGGGATGTGGCAGCCCCCCCCGGCTCAGCCTGGTATCACAGGATGACGGAGGTCTTCTTACCCTGCCCCTGGTCCAGTTGCAATTCTCCCCGTCGGGAAACCTGGTCACGGTGTCACCCGATCCCGACCGGCCCGATAGCTGGCGTGCCACCCTGGATCAATTGCGAAGCGCACTCGACACCCCGGCCGAACCTCCACCGCCTCCACCCACCCTGACCCTGGTCGAGCAGGCACCGCAGGCCCCTGTCTGGCTGCGCCTTGCCGAGCAGGCCATCGCAGAACTGAACAACGACCACCTCGAGAAGCTGGTCCTTGGCCGCAGAATCACGCTCACCGCCCAACGCAAACTCTCCCCCGAGGAGCTGATCAGGACACTGGGTACCCGGCATAGTCGCAGCACACTTTTCGCGGCTGACCGTGAGAACGGTTGCTGGGTGGGTGCATCACCTGAAATCCTCATCGACCTGCAGGGAGAGCACTTCTATTCCGAGGCCGTGGCAGGCACCGTGCGCCGCGACACCTACGAGAGCGTGGACAATGAGCTTGGCGAGTGGTTGCTGCGGGATCCAAAAAACCGCCACGAACATCAACTGGTGGTCGACTCGCTGGTGGATGTTCTCGAACCGCTCAGCAAAGAGCTGGAAACGGGGGAGCAACCCGTACTGCTCAAACTGCGCGGTTTGCAACATCTGCACACGCCGGTAAGCGGCAGGCTGAATCGTCCGCTCCATCCCCTGCGCATCGCCCACCAACTCCATCCCACGCCCGCGGTTGGAGGCACACCGAAACAGGCGGCGGTGGAGTGGCTGGAAAGCAACGAACCTCTCGACCGTCGCTGGTTCACCGGCCTGGCAGGATGGATCGATACCGCCGGCAATGGCTCTCTGTGCGTGGTGCTGCGCTGTGCACACCTGCAGCAGGAGCGAGTCGATCTCTATGCGGGTGCAGGCCTAGTGGCCGACTCCGACTCCCTCGCCGAGTGGGAGGAGACCGAACTCAAACTCGACAACATGATCAAGGCCCTGCAGGATGCCTGACGCTGGACAGGCCGACCTGATTGATTGCATGCTCTGCCCATGACCGATACCGCAGAACTGAACTACGCCTGGGCCTGGGCCATCTTCGAGGGCCTGGTGGCAACGGGCGTACAAAGGGTCTTCATTTCACCCGGTTCCCGCTCCACCCCCCTGGCACTGGCCGCCGCAAGGCACCCCCGGCTCGAGACCCGGGTGATACTCGATGAGCGCACAGCCGCCTTCATGGCACTGGGTGCCGCCAGGCTGGAACGTGCCCCGGTTGCACTTGTCGCCACCTCGGGTACCGCGGTGAGCGAGTGGATGCCGGCGGTCACCGAGGCAGACCTCTCAAGGGTCCCGCTGATCCTGCTCTCGGCCGACCGCCCGCCGGAGCTGCGACAGCGCGGTGCCAACCAGACGATCGAGCAGACCGGGCTGTTCGGAAACCGGGTACGCTTTGCCATGGAGCTTCCACTGGCCGAGGATGACCTGATGCAGGCAGCCTGCAGCCACGCGGCCCAGGCGTGCGCATCCGCCCTCTGGCCCCTGCGGGGGCCGGTGCATCTCAACACTCCTTTCAGGGAACCCCTCACCCCCGAACACTTCAAAGCCCCCGGGAATATCCAGGCACCGACCGTCTATCGACCCCTGGCCGAACCCGCCCTGCCCGACCTGGCGCAGGTTACCGGGATGATGAGCGGGAGGCCCGGTCTTATCATCTGCGGTCCCGAGTGCGGTCGGCCTCACCCAGCAGACGATATCGCCAGGCTCGCCACTGCAACAGGCGCCCCTGTTCTTGCAGATCCGCTCTCCAATCTGCGCTCGGGACGCCATGACAGGAGCCATATCATCAACCGCTACGATGCCTGTCTGAGACAGCCTTCATTTCAGGAGCGGATAGAGCCGGCTTGGGTTATGCGTTTCGGCGCGATGCCCGTATCGAAAATCCTGAACGACTTTCTCGACAGCCTGGATGATTGTGTACAGATCCTGGTGGACCCCGACGGCCGATGGGCGGATCCCCTGCACAGCACCAGACACCTGGTACAAGCGGATCCAGGCCGGGTTGCAGCCGTCATTGCAGAGCGTGTGAAACCATGCACCGGCGATCACCTGGAGAGCTGGAAGCGGAGGGAGCAACATGTTGCCGACGTGATGGCACGCTTCTCACCCCGGGAGGCCGCTGTCATCAACGCACTCGTTGAACAGCTGCCCCAAGGGAGCCACCTGTTCACAGGCAATTCGCTCCCTGTACGACAGCTGGACTGGTTCTTTCAGGGCAGGGAGAGACCACTGCGGATTACCTGTAACCGGGGCGCCTCCGGCATCGACGGCAACGTCGCCACCCTGCTGGGTATGGCCGCAACCGGAGCTGACACGGTGGTCGGCCTGCTCGGCGACCTGGCACTGGTCCACGACCTCGGCTCGCTGGCAGAGTCACGGAACCTCGATGCCGTCATCCTGGTACTCGACAACGGCGGCGGCGCCATCTTCGACCACCTGCCCCAGTCCGGACTGGAAGAACATGAGCAGCTTTTCACCACGCCCCGTCGCCTGGACCTGGAAGCCGCCTGCAGGGCCTTTGGCCTGACCTATCGACAGACCTCACCGGAAGGCTTCAGTGATGCACTGGCTGAATCCCTGGGCGGTAGCGGTGTACGGCTGCTGCATATCGGGATCGACCGACAGCTCAGCCGGCAGGAGCACCAGGAGCTATGGAACAGGCTTGAGGATCAGCCGGAGTAGAGAACGCAGCGGTTCCGTCCACTGTTCTTGGCGGCATAGAGCGCCTCGTCCGCATGATCGAGCAGCGTGTTCAACTCGCCCTCGGTCCCCTGCTGGCATAGTCCGATACTGATAGTGAAGGTCAGCGGCTCGCCAGATGAGGTTTCGATTTCACTGCCCTCCACCAATTGGCGCAGGCGCTCCGCCACCACCATGGCCTGGGACCCGTCGGTCTCCGGCAGAATGACCACGAACTCCTCGCCACCGTAACGGAAGGAGATATCGTACTCTCGCAGCTGGCAGCGGATGATGTCCGCCAGGGCCCGCAGGCCCTCATCACCGACCAGGTGCCCCATCTCATCATTGATGCGCTTGAAATGATCTATATCCAGCAGCGCGACGGAAAGGGGGCGCTCCTTCCGCTTGCAGCGGGCCTGTTCCGCCTTCAGCAACTCCATCCCCATGCGCCGGTTGTAGAGCCCGGTAAGCACGTCCTCCGCAGCCAGTTTCTCCAGACGCTGATCGGCGTCCGTCAACTGCCGGATGAAGCGGCGTGCCAGCAGCCAGATCGAAACGCTCACCAGCAGGATCACGCTGATTGCGCTGGCCGCCATCCACATCTTGTTGACCTGCTTCTCCTTCATGATGGCGGCAGCAGGTATGTGCGAGGTCAATGCACTGTCCACCCGCCCCACCTGGAAACTGCCATCGGCATGACACTTCACGCACTTCGGCTTGGTGACCAGTGGCGACATGTAGCGGAACTCGAGCACCCCGTCGATCTCGTCGAAACCATAGACCTCCTTGCTGCCGGCACGCAGTTTTTCCAGCCCATCCCGTTCGAAGGCATCGGGCTTGTTGACCGGGTTGAGAGGATTAAAAGCGGTACTGCCGAAGCGGATGATACCGGCCTCGTGGGAGAGCTGTGACAGCTCCTGGGTCACTTCAGAGGCATTACGTTGCAGCAGCACCTCGCCATCGGAATCCACGACAGTGCGTTTGAGCTTGG